>CAVSNS010000045.1:0-16175 GCA_963729325.1 uncultured Acidobacteriota bacterium | reverse complement strand
TAGCCGAAGGGGGGCCCTGCCCAACAGCCGATACCATCGGACTTCGCCTTACGCTGCCGGAGGCCGTACAACCGCTCTGAATCGCGGAATTCTCTAGTAATGGAGTTAGTCCACCACCTAACTCCAGATTTCATCCTTGACAACAAGAGTTATAATTGAACTTAGGTAGCGGCCCAGTGCGGCCAGCGCCCCAGTTTTTACACAAGTTCTTTGAAATCTGGCCTTTGCGCGGCTTAGTAAGTCCAACTCCTTGATTCTAAAGACCGAGGCCCCAAGCGGGGCCTGGTAACTCCTTTGTTATGAAGACTGTGGAGTTAACTCCTTTACAATGAAGACTTTAGCAAAAATCGGGGGGGGGGGGGGGGTACAAATGCCAATAACGCTTCGGCTTCTCCGACAAATTTCCAAACGCACTTACTTGCTGGCGCGGGCTCTTTCCTGGATTGCCCGTTCGGTCTCAATCGCTTGCTGACGCAGCCGCTCCGGAACTTCGGGCAACTCTTTTTGGTAGGGACGGATCGCGGGCAGGTCCTCCAGTTGACCAATCAGATATAAGGCGCGAAGGGCTTCCCAGACTTGTTCTTCGCCAGGTTCGACGGTAGCAATCGCAGTTCCTGGAACTACACTGGCGCCGTCGCCATCGAAAGTGTGCGCACGCGGCCGGTAATCGGCGAACGCAATTCGCGGGTCTGCTGGCCGTCACCATCCTGCAGTTTCGCGATGAGTCCACCCTGGTGGATCGCCGTACCGACCGCCGCGGTATCCATGACACGGCCGGCGGTGGGAGCGGTGATCGTGACCGGTTGCAATAAAGAAACAATCTGCGGTCTCCCCGAGCTGTCGCCGAAGCTGACCAGGGACAAGGCAGCGTTGCCGCGCACGATCATCGAGGAGTCTTCCAACATTTTCAAAAGCGCATCGTGGAAACCTTGGCCTGCGGTACCCTGTCCCATCACCCAGGCGTCCGTGCTACGGACCTCTTCGCGGGGGTTTGAGGCGAGCCGCACCAGGTCGGGATACCGGCGGGCCGCGCGCGGGTCGTGCCGGTTCATGCGCTGGCCGAGTTGCACAATGGCGTGCTGGATGTGCCGCGGATGGCTGTTGTCGTTGAGGTATTCGCCCATCTGTTTGGTAGTGAGCGCGCGGCCAAACCAGGTGCTCCACCAGAACATGAACGGCATGAGCACGACGAGCCACGCCGTCACGAAGAATAGAAGCCGGTTGCGCGTGGACATGCGCGGACGTGAGGGCTTGCAAGGTTGTCCCCGGCGTTAGCGGTCTTGTCCGCAGGCCGAGCGGGATGGGTTGTACAGCCATGATTTCCCGCCCTAGCTCTCAGCCTCGTCGGGCTTGGGGTCTTTGGTCGCAGGAGCGGCGTTCGCCGGAGCAGCGGGCGCAGTCGCTTTCGGCGTTTCTTTGGTCGTTACGTTGGTTGTCACTTTGGGCGTTGCTGCGGGTTTTGGTGCAGCGGCCACTTTCTTTTTGTCGAGAAAAGCGAGAGCTCCACGATCACGCAGTTCCCAGAAAGCATTCAGGAAAAAGACGGCGGAGAGAGTCAATAGGATCAAACTCATGAACAAGCCGTCCACCGTCGTGACCGTACCCGTGGCGATTGTCCAGGCAATCCCCAAGAGAGGGACTATGCCCATGACAATGGAAATCACTAGCATCATCGGAAGCAACAGCCCTCCTTATTACTGCTCAGATGGTTTCCAGTCCTACGTTCAGTCTGAGACGAAGCGTTGGGCCGACAGCTAAGTCGGCCCACTCAGCTTATTGCGTCTTGAACGTTGCATCCACCGTCTTGCTATCTTTGGCCGCCAGCGTGACCTTCTGCTCCTGCGTACCCATCTTTTCTTGCACGAAAGCTAACGTGTAGTCGCCCGGAGGCAGACCCTTGATTTCAAACTTGCCGTCCGGCCCGGTGACCGCGTAGAACGGAGTCTTCACCACGTTGACATACATCTTCATCCACGGATGCTGGTTGCACTTCACCGGAAGCATGATTTCCTCGCGGGCGAATGTCTTCTCCAGCGCCGGAGACTGCGGTGGCTGCGACTCATTCCACTCACGATTGTCGGCCGGCGTGGGATGGATATTGTGAGTCGTGGGATCGCTGTTGACGATCTTAAGCGTCTGTCCAGCCATCACTCCCAAGACATGAGGATGATACTTGCAGCCACTTTGATCGATGGTTACGGCCGCCGCAGGCACGTCAAACGTCCGGTTTCCGAAACCCTCCTTCACGTACACGAAGACGTTGGCCAACTTGCTGCCATCCGCTACCACGGTCTCGGCGGTGTTTGGGCCCTTGCAGGCCGGATCCTGGCTCATGTCAATTTTTGCCGCCTTGGGAGCGGCACCGGCAAGACTCACCGTGCCGCTGACACTGGCAGCGGTCGCCGGATCGATCGGTGCCGCAGCCGGCGCGGCCGTGCCCGGAGCGGCAGATTCTTCTTCGCTCGGTTTCTTGCTGCACGCAGTCAGCAGAACGAGGCCCACAACCGCACATAGGCCGAGAGTAACGAACCATTGTTTTCGATTCATGATTTCCCTATACCTTTCCTGGAATTGGGATGAGACCTTTGCCATATTTTACCGCGCGCCGCCCTGAGCGCTTCCGCCGGATGGCTTTGGCCGGGGAGAAGTTCCGTTATTGCTGGATTGGCTGCGCCCCATGGCTCCAGCCACACGGCGCTGCTCTTCCGGAGTGAGCTGGAAAATATAATCCACGAGCAGCTTGGTGTGATCCTTATCGTAACCCTGGAATGAGGACGGCGTCGGGCCGGCGAACACCCAGTGGTTGTTCTCGCGCTTGAACAAACCGGAGGGCATCGCGGTGCCCGGACTGATGGCTTGTGGATCAATGATCCAGCGTTCAACCCAGTCAGGCTTCAGGCGTTCGCGCGCCAGAAGAAAATTGGGAGCCGTGGCATTTTTATCATGCGCAGCATCGCCGGTCGCGTGGCATTTCAGGCAAGGCGCCGCGGTGCTGGAGAACAAGCCGCGTGCCATGTCCGTTTCCTTCGCCTGCAAAGTTGTTGCCGGCTCCGGAATATACGGAAACGGCTGCCGCGAGAGGGCCGCAAAGAAACGCACCAGCTTGCCCAGTTCGTTCTCCGAGAAACTGAAAGTGGGCATCCGCACCTGGAGATACGATCGCACGCCGTTGCGATCGGTATCGGTCTCGCTTAACGAGGGATTGGAGAGGAAGCGGAGCAGCCACTGCGGGTTGACCCGCGCGCCTTCCGTTAGCAGCTTGGGAGGAAGTTGCTCCTGCGCCTCCTGATAGCGCTTCATTCCCATCAGCGCCGTTTGCTGGCCCGGAATGAATTGGTGGCAGCCCATGCAGTTGTACTTCTTCACCACCCACCAGCCTTCCTGGATATCACGGCGGTAGTCGAGAGGCCGGTACTGATAAGCCGCCGGAAGTGCGCTCTCCTGGCTGCCAATCAGGAAGGTGGTCAAGGCGCGAATTTGTTCCGGGGTCAGGTGCACGTTTGGCATGCGGAGTTTTTCAGTCTCCGACTTGATCTTCCCCTGGTCCCACACATTCGGCTCTGCAAGCTTGTGCTCGAAGAAGCCCAAATTTGAGTACCATGGTCCTTTCGCGGGTCCCTCCGGAAGACGCGCACGATCGTCCGGATCCTTGATAGGTTCGCCGTCTCCGCGCTGCGCCATCTCGGTCAACAGAGCGAAGTCCAGGCGTTCGATGGGCTTGCTGCCTTCGAAAGTCAGTTCCGTCCCGATCCTTCCTTCATCCTCAAAGCCGGAGATTTCATGACATCCAGCGCAGCCGAAGTGGCGAATCCATTTCTTCCCTTCGTCCTTCAGCTTGGGATCGTCCATGAATGCAGCATCGGGATAGGAGCTAGGCTCATTCTTCTTCAGTGTGACGAGATAGGAAGCTACGTCCGCTGCGTCCTGCTCTGTCAGCCGCAGGCTGGGCATGACCGTCATGTTCTGGACTTGCAGTTCATGGCCATCGTTCGGACACTTACTATGTTGCAGGTCGAACACAAAGGGCAAACCCTTCTTGGCATAGTCTTCGGGACCGATGTCCTTCTTCTCCAGCGGACAATATGGGCGCGTGCGCTGGCGCGCGTTGTGCACCCAACGCACGAGGTAATCGTAGTTTGCCTTCTCGCCAACGCGCGTCAGGTTCGCGGCAAATCCCCCACCCTGCATCTGATCGCCTTCACCGACGGAGTGGCAGCCCAGGCATCCGCGCATTTCGAACAGTTCCTTGCCGCGGCCTGCATTTCCGGGATTGTGCTTCACCGGTGCGTCGGGTAATGCCGACTGCCACAGGTACGCAGAGATCGCCTGAATCTGTTCGTCATTGAGCCGGAAATTCGGCATCCGCGTCGTGGGACGAAAATCGGTCGGTTTCTTCAGCCAGACTGGAATCCAATTCTTGTTGAGTTTCAACCGGACGTCCTTCAGGTTTGGTCCGACTTTCTTCATGTCCTGTAGCAGGCTCTTGGTGGTTCGGTCGAGCTGGACGATCCGCAAATCCAGTTTGCTGTTCGAGACGCGGAGCGCCACCGCCCGGTCGTTCAGATGATTGGCTTCCTCATTTGACTGCGCGTTATCCGCCTGCTTCATCAGGTACGCGGACTGCTTCAGGTTCTCCTTCTTCTCCCCCTCCATTTGTTTGATCTGCTGTGCCATGGAGTTCAGGTCTTCCGGTTCCTTGTCGTAGCCCTCGAAACGGTGGCAGCCCACGCACCCGCGCTGGCGAAATAAGTCTTTGCCCTCACTGAGAGTCCAGCCCACGTCGCCGCTTACCAGCACCATGTCCGCGGCGTGGCAGGTCTGACAGCCGGCCTCGGCGTTTGGCTTGGGGAAAAGGGGCCAGAGCCAATGCTCGTAATTTCCATGCGCTTTCTCAACGCTGGTGGTGGCCCGTCCATTCCCCTGGTGACAGGGCGAACAGCCGAACTTGTCCGGATCATGGGTCTTCAGCAGTTCCGGCTCGGGATGGCTGGTGAACGCCCGGGCATAGTCATCGGGCTGTTTCCCTTTTGGCGACATCGATGCCGCGGTCAGCTTGACGGGCTCGCGGGTCCCCATGTGGCAGGATTCGCAGCGATCCACAATATTGGCTTCCGCCACATTGATCTGCAGGATAGCTGGGTCCAACGCCTCCGTTTTATCCTGCAAACCGCGAATCTGTGCCGGCGTCAGGTTCACCATGTGCTCCGACACATACGCATCGAGCTTCGTTTTCTGGTCGCTGACTGGCTTGATCAACTCGCCCAGTTCCGCGCTTAGTTTGCCTCGTTCCGTCTTGAGGTCGTTGTAAGTTTCTTCGAGTTGCGGGTAGGTGTAGGTCGCTTTGCTGCCGTCCGGGTACTCGACTACCGCCGTCTGTTGCTTGTACTTGTCCAGATCTTTCAGCTTGCTCTGTTTCGAGGACGCGCTGGTTGTGGTCTCGATATCGTAGGTCAGCGCATTCACATAGGCGCGGCGATCCGTGAAGACGTTCTGCACCGCCAGGATTTTCGCGCTTAAAGCGCGGAGTTGATCGTTGATTTCCTTCGTCCGGGCCGCCGCTTGCTGATTCGCCTGCTCGTAATCCTGCTTCAGCTTCTGGTAATCGCTATTGCCCTCGACATCTTTTTCCGATTGCGCCGAGGCGGAACGAGCCGTCTTTAGAAACGTGGAGTAGCGGTCTTTCCATTCGCGCTGGTAAGCCTTCCATGGACGTTGTCCGAACGCTTCGTCCCACAGCGCCCAGAATAGCGACGCCGTCAGGATCAGCATCGTCACGACATACCAGGTCGCCATCGACTTCTGGACTAGCGGATCATTCTCGGGGACGGGCTTTTCCGGCACCACTTCCTCCTAAGAGTTGCGCGCGACCGAAACGTTGAACATCTACACGTTGACCATCTACACGTTGAACCAGGGCGTGATCCACACGTATTTGATATGAAACAAAAGCCGTAGCAGCATCTTGATCGGCAGGGCGAACATGGTTAGCACGAAGAAAAACATGATCGAGTACTGCAAGAAGCTCATGCGCTTGTAATCCTTCGGGTTCTGGCGCCGGAAGAAGGCGTGCAGCGCGAAGCCACCCAGCGCGTAAAAGCCGCCCACCACCACCGCTCCGAAGACCGCCTTTACCCAGTTGGAGGTAATTCCGAAGAGGTCCGGCAGATCACGGTTGACCTCATAGATGAGGCGGTTGTGGTCCCAGGTTTGACCGGGCCAGAACCATTGCCACCCCGGTCCGCGAATGAAGGTTCCGATGATGATCATCGAGACCCACAGCACAACAAAGCCGAAGAGGAATGTCCCGATGGCAAATTTGCGCTGCTTCCACGTGTAGTAGCCGCTGCCCAGCGGGTTGGTATCGATGTAGGGAATCACCATCAGCCCGATGATGATCAAGGTCGGCATTACGACGCCGGCAATCCAGGGATCGAAGTACACCAGCATTTCCTGGAGGCCGAGAAAGTACCAGGGCGCCTTGGCCGGGTTCATGGTCAAGTTCGGGTTCGCCGGCTCTTCCAGTGGCGCATTCAGCGTGATGGACCAGATCATCAGGATAATGGTGACGATGATGGCGGCCAGAAACTCCACTCGCAAAAGAAATGGCCACACGTGAATTTCTTTCTGCCATCCCGGCTGAAAGGGCCAGGTCTTGCGATATTGGGTTTTGGCCGCTGCGGCATCACCTTCCAGTTGCGTGATCAACTGATCGTTGGCGCGTGCCTGCTTCCATGCCAGATAGATATAGAAGGCAAGCAGTGGAATCAGCGCCACGATGGGCACGTTGTCTGGAGCGGAGGCGATCTCCCACAGTTGCTTCCAGTCCATACTATTTGCGCGCCTCCTTGACTTCGGATTCGAGCACGACCGGCGCCGGGCCCGAGATGCCGCCATCCTTTCGTACGCGCCAGAAGTGCACGATCATCAGCACCGAAGCGACGATAGGAATGCCGATGCAATGCCAGATGTACGAACGCAGAAGCGCGTTCGCGTCGACGATAGAGCCGCCCAACAATCCGAAGCGAACATCATTGTAGGGAGTCATGCCCAACATGTGACCGAAGGGACCCTCATGTCCGAGGAGCGGTGTCGCGCGCGCCATGTTGGTACCGACCGTAACCGCCCAGAAACCGAGTTGATCATCGGGCAGCAGGTATCCGGTGAATGAAAGGAGCAGCGTGAACACCAGCAGGAGCACCCCAATATTCCAGTTGAACTCGCGGGGCTTTTTGTACGAGCCGGTCAGAAACACCCGAAACATGTGCAGCCAGACGGTGATCACCATCAGGTGTGCCGCCCAACGATGCATGTTGCGCAAGAGCTTCCCAAAGGGCACATCATGCTCCAGGTAGAGCACATCCCGGAATGCTTGCACCTTGGTGGGGTGGTAATAGAACATCAGTAGCACGCCGGTGAAGGTAAGCACGATGAACAGGTAAAACGTGATTCCTCCCATGCCCCAGGTGAAGCTGTAGCGTACGGCGTCGCGGTTGATCTTAGCCGGATGCAAATGCAGAAAGACGTTCGACAGCACGCCCAGGGCGCGATTGCGCGGGGTGTCATCGTGCTTGTGACGAAAGATGGAGGTGAAAACCTGAGTCTTGGTCGGGTCCTTGAGAAGATCAACCTGTTCCTTGGCCTTGGCCGGCAAGTCGGTCCTGAGCGACTGCAAATCGGCCTTCACCCCGGTGGCCGCTCGCTCCAGGATGCCGGTTGTCTTTCCGTTCTTGCCGTTCTTTTCGTTCTTTTCGTTCGAGCTATTCTCTTCAGCCATTTGCTTCTCTTTTCTCCCGGCACATCTGGCGAGTCCCCCAATGTGCGTTCACGCTTGAGGCGAGTTCAAGTCAGACTCATGACGGCAGATACGCTCCCGGATCGTTGAAGCTGCTCGGCTGACCCTTGGGCCACTGATAAAGGCGGGAGGTGTCCACGATGATTTCGCCGTCAGGAGCCAGTTGCACGAAGGCGCGGTCCATGGGCCGGGGCGCTGGCCCCTCGAAATTGATACCTTCGTCGTCATAGCCGCTTCCGTGGCAAGGACACTTGAACTTGTTTTCGCTGGCCTTCCAGTCAGGCGTACAGCCGAGGTGGGTACAACGAGCGTAGATGACAAAGATACGATCGGGTCGGCGATCCACCCAGATGCGATACTTCTGCTGCCATTTCGTGTCCACACCCAATCCATAATCGGAGGGATAGCCGATCTTGAAGACGGTGGCGGGTTCGAAAAGAGTGCGGGGCAGAAAAAAACGGAAAAACGCCAGAAACCATGCCGTCAGAAAGGCTGTGACCGACACCCACACCAGCCGACGGCGGCGCTGGTTGACGACATTGTCTTCCGGACCAACCGCGGCCACGCCCGCGGCGGCCGCCGCCTTCGAAGTACCCACCGCCCCCGAACCAACATAAGGAGTGGCCTTTGCTGCTGGAACAGGCGGTGTGTTGGGCGCATCCGGACTTTCTGCCATGATCCTCGATCCTCCTCCTAAATCTATTCCCGAATCTGTTTCTCCCGGTTCAATCGGCGAGCATGGAATGCGCCGCCGGCTCCCTTTCGTGATCCTGAATCTCCGCTCCCGGTTCATCGTTCGCTGACAGGTTCGCTGGCAACATGATCGCTGCCGACACCAATGAAGCGAGAGCCTGAATGAATTTTGGCGAGTCATTGAGGCCGCGCGTCATCTCAAAGCGCTCGATGCCGAGAAGCCGGGCCTCCTGCCGCGCATGATGATCAATTTCTCCCAGGGTCTCGACGTGGTCGGAGACAAATGAAATTGGGACGATGCATACTTCGCGCCGCTTCTCCGAGGCCGCCTGCCGCAGTGTCTGGTGCAACGACGGCTCCAGCCATCGGCTGGCGCCCACCTTGCTTTGATAGCACAGGCGATGATCATTCGACCATCCTCCCTGCTCCATCACCAGGCTCACGGTTTCTTCAATGTGCCGCTCGTAGGGGTCACCCTTTTCGATCACCGATACCGGGACACCGTGCGCGCTGAAGACCAGCGGCACAGCTTGCGGATCGGGGAAACGGGCAAGCGCCTCATCAATCCTCTCCACAACGGCCGCGATGTATTGCGGATTACGATAAAAAGGCGCGACACAGGAAGTCGGCACTTCGCTCTTCCACTGCCTTCGCCACTCGTTCAAACTGCTGCCGGTCGTCGTGCTGGAGTATTGCGGATAGAGAGGTAGCAACACGACCTGGTCCACTTCCGCGTCCTGTAATTGTGCAATCGCCTCGGCCGTGAACGGGTGCCAGTAGCGCATCGCCACCACGCAGCGCGCATCGACACCATCGAGGATGAGACGCGCTTCCAACGCAGCGGCCTGTTGCTCGGTGAACCGGCGAATGGGAGAACCCCCAATGGCTGCGTAATGCTGAGCTGCTTTTTTCGCGCGCGTCTTTGAGATCAGCCTCGCCAACGCACGACGGCCAAGCCGGGAAAACGGGAAGTCAATGATGTCGGGATCGCAGAAAAGGTTATAAAGGAAAGGTTCGACCGTCGCCAGGGAGTCGGGTCCACCGAGTTGGAAGAGGACTACACCAACACGTCTCGAAATCCCCACCATTCGTCGATCCCCAGAGAGGTGGACACGATGTTACTCAAAAACCGCGGCGTTCGTCAATGCATCACCGCTCGGAGTTCGCGCGGCACCAAAATAAAATCTATCGTCAATTCGCAAAAGATCAATTCGCAGAGAACGGAGCACGAACTCGCTTGCGTAAATCACATCGAGCTGTGATACACTTCCGTTCGTTCACGCGCGGTCGCATCGATTTCGGCGCGCTCTCACGAGCGGAAAGCCGATTTATTCGAGTGGGGCAGGGGGTCTTGATACATGGGGCTGGTTCTTCTCTGCGTCATCTGGCTAATTACCTTTGCCAGCACTTATTTCTTTATTGCGAAAACTTGGTGGTTCCCTCACGGGGCTTCCGCTTCAACCGCCGCGCTCGACCACCAGTTCGCCATAACCTTCATTCTCATGGGCGTTATCTTCGTGGCCGCCCAGTTGGCGTTGGGATATTTCGTCTGGAGATATCGCGACCATTCTTCCGCCACCCGCGCCGACTACTCGCACGGCAACCTCACGCTGGAAATCGTCTGGACCACTCTCACCGCGATCCTCTTCATCGGGTTGAACTTGATGGGGAGTCCCATCTGGGCGGCGGAACGTTTTCGCCCGGCGGTGGACGATGCTACGCGGGTAGAAGTCACAGCCATGCAGTTCGCCTGGTATTTCCGCTATCCCGGCCCCGATGGCAAGTTTGGAATCGCCAAGCCGGAATTGGAAGACCCGTCCGCGGGAGGGGAAGCGGCCTTGGGCCTGGACCCGGCGGATCCTGCGTCGAAGGATGATGTGGTGACGGGCATTATGGAGGTGCCAGTGGGCCGCGAGGTGGAAGTCATTTTGCGCGCGCATGACGTGATCCACAGTTTTTTTATTCCTGCCATGCGCTTCAAGCAAGACGCCGTGCCCGGCCTTGCGATCCATATGCACTTCACTCCAACCGAAACCGGTGACTTCGAAATCGCTTGCGCGGAACTGTGCGGGCTCGGCCACTACAAGATGCACGGCATGCTGAAGGTTGTCAGCCAGGATGATTTTGACAAGTGGCTGGCGGCTCGGGAGGCGGAGAAACAATAAATGGTTGCCCAGGAATCGCACCAACATTCGGCCCCGCAAGGCTTCATCCGCAAATGGGTTTTCAGTCTCGACCACAAGGTCATCGGTCTGCAGTATTACTTCCTCGCGCTCACCGCGGTTTTCGTCGGCATGTTTCTCTCCCTGCTGATGAGGATCCATCTCATCTGGCCGACAGCCGTCCTGCCGTTGGTGGGCGAGATCAAACCCGAAACCTATCTCGCTCTGGTCACCATGCACGGCACGATCATGGTATTTTTCGTGCTGACTACCGCGCCTCAGGGCGGTTTCGGCAACTATTTCCTGCCCATACAAATCGGCGCGCCCGACATGGCGTTCCCCGTCCTGAACATGCTTTCGTTTTGGACGACGTTCGTCGCCTATGTTGTGATGCTGTCAGCTTTTTTTGTAGTGGGTGGAGCGCCGCTTCACGGCTGGACCGGGTACGCGCCGCTGAGTGCGCTTCAATCCGCCGGGCCGGGTGAGGGCCTGGGCGCGGACCTCTGGATCACCAGCATCGCGATTTTCTGCATCGCGTCGCTCATGGGCGCTCTCAACTTCATTACCACCACGCTCGACATGCGCGCCAAGGGCATGAGCATGATGCGCATGCCTCTGACTTGCTGGTCGTGGTTCATCACCGCCATCTTGGGTTTGCTGGCGTTCGGAGTTCTGCTCTCGGCCGGCATTCTTCTGCTCATGGACCGCAACATCGGTACCAGCTTCTTTCTGCCGCTCGGCACGATTAACGGTCAGCTCACTGGACATAAAGGTGGTTCGCCGCTGCTTTGGCAGCACCTATTCTGGTTCTTCGGTCATCCCGAGGTCTACATCGCGATCCTTCCCGGGATGGGCGTGGCCTCACAAGTACTTTCGACGTTTTCCCGCAAGCCGATCTTTGGTTACAAGGCGATGGTGTATGCCATGCTGGCGATTGGCCTGCTCGGGTTCATGGTGTGGGGACATCACATGTTCATGAGTGGCATGAGTCCTTATACGGCTTTTGCCTTTTCGATTATGACCATGGCGATCGGGGTGCCATCCGCCATCAAGACCTTTAACTGGCTGGGGACGCTTCATAAGGCCCGTATCCGGTTCCAGTCGCCGATGCTGTTTGCGATCGGCTTTGTGTCGCTGTTCGTTTCCGGCGGATTGAGCGGCCCGTTTCTGGCTCAGCCGGCGCTGGATATCCCATTGCATGACACCGCCTTCGTGCCCGGCCACTTTCATCTGATCATGGGTGTAGCCGCCATTTTCGGGATCTTTGCCGCAACCTACTATTGGTTCCCCAAGATGTTTGGCCGAATGATGAACGAGAAGCTGGCGCGAATCCATTTCTTCTTTACACTGATCGGCACCTATTCCGTCTTCATGCCGATGCACTATCTGGGCCTCGCGGGCCAGCCCCGACGCTACTCTCAGCTGACCGAACTCGCTTATCTTCATCCTCTGATCGGCCTCAACACGTTTATGACATATGCGGCGATCATAACCGTCGCCGCTCAGCTCATCTTCCTCCTCAATCTGTTCTGGAGCATGTTCAAGGGACCGAAGGCGAGCGATAATCCCTGGGAAGCGACCACGCTGGAGTGGACCACCGCCACTCCGCCACCACACGACAATTTCGGAGGACGTACGCCTGTAGTCAATAATGGCCCGTACGAATACAGCGTGCCAGGAGCACCGCGCGACTACGTGATGCAAAGTGACCCGGCAACCGTGACAGCACACTAATATAATTGATGAGTTTCTAGAGAGATTACGCGAGCAAGTATGGCGAGCTTCACTCCTACGATTCCGGCGTCCCGCCCCACAACCTCCCGGGGAAAACGCGGCGATCTGCCGCCAGTAGTAGGTGGCGGAGACGGCGGACGTCCTGATCCCGGCTCGCCTGACTACGGAGCACGTTTGCGCCGGGCGCGACTCGGATTGGCGGTAGCTCTGACGCCGATCGGAATGTTGTTCGTTGCCTTTACCAGCGCCTACATTGTGCGTCAGGGGCTGCCGACCTTCGACCCAAGCACCAACACCGTGGTGCACGACTGGATCCCCGTGCGGCTGCCCACACTTTTGTTTCTGGTCAATACGTGTGTGCTGCTGTTGAGCAGCGTAACCATCGAGTTTGCGCGGCGGCAACTTGCGCGGCAAGTCGCGCTTGAACCCGTGCAGTCCATTCCGGGAGTATCGCTGGGAACGGAGCGGAAATTTCCCTGGCTGGCGCTGACCATTGTGCTTGGACTGTGTTTTCTCGCCGGACAATGGCTGGCCTGGAGGGATCTGGCGGCGCGCGGGTTCTATGTCGCCACGGGCCCCAGCAGTTCCTTCGTGTATCTGCTCACAGGCGCGCACGCCGTGCATCTGCTCGGAGGAATCCTGGCCCTGCTGGCGGCCGGAGTGTCCGTCTTGTTGAACCGGCCTTTGGCATCGCGCCGGATTGTGGTTGATGTCACGGCCTGGTATTGGCATTTCATGGCTCTGCTGTGGATTTACATTCTGGCGCTGCTGGAGTTTGCACGCTAGCCAGATCACACAGGCCAGACAAGGAGACTGAACGCATGGCGGAAGCTGCCGTGCCGCAGAATGTCGCGGCGATCGATACTTCAGCGATCTATGAGCCGTCGCTGTTTGGCACGTATTCGAAGAAAATCGGGATGTGGCTGTTCCTGCTCTCCGACTCGCTGACTTTCGGCGCGTTGCTCTATGCCTACAGCTACGGACGCATCTCTATCTCAAATTGGCCAACGCCGTTCCACTCCGGGAGCATCGTCAATGCCACCATCATGACCGCGTTCCTGTTGACCAGTTCGCTAACCATGGTCCTGGCGGTCAATGCGGCGGCACGTGGAAACGACAAGGCCCGGCGACTCTGGCTGCTCGCCACCATGGCGTGCGGGACAGGTTTTGTCATTCTCCACGGTAAAGAATGGAGCCATCTCATCTCCGAGGGTCTGCGCCTACCCATCTTCCCGGCTGTCCCGAACCAGGAGGTTGCGTCCGAATTCGTCGATGTATCAAAAACGGTGCCCCAGTTCGCGGCAACTTTTTTTGGGCTGACCGGAATGCACATGCTGCACGTCACGCTGGGAGTGGTTTATCTGGGTGTCATTGCGCTGCGGCGTAAGTTCATCCCGATTCTTTTCGCGCTTTGGCTGGTGGCGTGGCTGGCGACACCCGCTTACAGTCCCTTCCATTATGGGGCGCATGTGCTGCTGATTGCGGCGCTCGTCTGCTCCCTGATTTTGTGGCTGAAGCCGAAAGTTTATGACGCCGCCGATGTCGAGGTCGCCGGGCTGTACTGGCACTTTGTGGACCTGGTGTGGATGTTCATCTTCCCCCTCGTCTACATAATGTCGACCAAGATCACCTAGGAACCAGGAAAGATAAGTTATGGAAGACGCTTCTCAACTGGCAATTGAACAACGCGTGGCCGAAGAGCAACGGCATCACAGTGTCACTCCCTTTTTCTGGGTGTGGGGAGTGCTTCTGGTTCTGACGGCAATCGAAGTTTACCTGGGCTATCAGAACATGGAGCCCAAGCGCATGCTGTCGATCCTGATGTGTCTGTCGATCGTCAAGGCTGCGCTGATCATCGGGTATTTCATGCACATGAAGTACGAGGTGTCGCGCATGAAGTACCTCACCATGTGCTCGCTGGTGTTTTGCCTGGCCATGATGATGGTCTTCTTTCCGGATGCGTTCCGCATTATCTCGTTGGGGGTAAAGTGAGGCGTTCGGTACAGAGTTCGATACAACTTGCCGTGCTGGGTGGGCTTCTGTGCTTGTGGACGATCCCCGCCTTCGCACAAGCCTGTGCCATGTGCTACAGCACGGCCTCGGCAACTTCCAAAGATGGGCAAAGGGCCATCGGTAAAGCTGTCGCAGTCTTGGTGACTCCGCCCCTTGGAGTGATGACCCTGGGCGTCGGGCTGGCTTTTCGCTATGGCAGGAAGCGTGATCAGGAACAGAATCTCGACGACGATTCTCGACCGCTATAAGCTTCACTCTGAAATCGAAGTCACTTCGGAATGCCCAGGGAGATACACTCCAGCGCACCCGCCGTGCGGATTCTTGTCGCGTCCGATTGCAACCACGCCCGCCCTTAAGTGGCAAAATACAGCGCAGCGTAGTAAGCAAGCACCCCGAAAGCTACGATCCCACAAATTGCGTAGCAAGTGAAAATCCACGTATTGCGATCTTCATGCTGAACAGCGTGCTGACCAGTTTGTGGATTCCCAGATTTCGTCCCAGTGGCCGGTGCATCCATGCGAGGCTCCCGAACGTGCTGAATTGTGTAAAACGAAGGCCCACCCGCGGCCCCACAACGGATGGCACGGGCTGAATTGTACTCCGGAAGGAAGCTGAAAACAGCTAAAAATTTGCAGGGGTGGCTGGCGCGCCAAGCCCAAACGATCGCCAAGGCCAGACGATGGCCGCCTCAGCCGGGATATCGCCCTGTAATGTACCCTTCCAACTCCTGGATGGTTTGCGCCTGACCGGAGATGATCCAGCGGACCAGGTCGCCAATCGACACCACTCCCACCACCACGTCGTCCTCGACGACGGGAAGATGACGAAAACGCTGGTTCGTCATAATGGCCATGCATTCGTCCACCGTGTTTTGAGGAGTAACGAAGACCACCGGGCTGGTCATGATCTCCCGCACAAGCGTCTCCTTCGAGGAGTGCCCCTTGAGGATCACTTTGCGGGCGTAGTCGCGCTCCGACAGGATGCCGACCAAGCTGTTCTCGGATATCACCAGCAGTGCACGTATGCTCTCCACCGCCATCTTCTCAACGGCCTCGTAGACGGACTGTTCGGGCGTTACGGACAGGACCCGATTGCCGCCTTTGCTCTTCAAAAGCGATTCAATGGTGTCAGTGATTTTCATGAAGTACCGGCGATCGCATCCCCATCAATACCTTCCGCTAAGAAAAGCCCCTGCGCAAGCAGAGGCCTTTTCACAAACCAAGTTACAAAAATCAAGCTCGCAAAAACCGCTTATGCGACTTTCACGAAAATAATCACCAGTGTGAACAACACCAGCGACTCGATGAAGGCCAGACCCAGAATCAGCGCCACCTGAATGCCAGTCCGCGCCGCCGGATTGCGTCCGAGCGCTTCGCATGCCGCCGACGCGGCACGCCCCTGGCCATGCGCCGCCAACCCGGCTGCGATGGCGATCGCGAAACCAGAAGTGATTGCCACCCAGTTGGTCGAACCCGCCGCGCCCGCGTTCGTCTGTGCAAACGCCGGGACCGCCAGGACCGAGAACATGATCATCACGAACAACAACATCACCATTTTCCGCATTTTTCTCCTTAATGAATAGCCCCCAGTGGGTGGTTGACGCCGTGCTCAAGCGAGCCAGCGCCCTCACGCTGAGTGGCCGGTGTCAGGTCTCAGTTCCCCTTTCTCCGGAAAACCTCACCCTTGAATTTCGTGAGTCCGGACACGTCAATCTGCTTTTTGAGTTCAAAAGCGTAAAAATTGTACACCGATCCCGCTTTTCTCAGGACCAGTGTCAAAAT
>CAVSNS010000044.1:0-47096 GCA_963729325.1 uncultured Acidobacteriota bacterium | reverse complement strand
AGTCCGAGGCGGTGCTGACTTTACTTTCCGTGGTGAAGAGCCGGCCCCGGCCTCCCCAGGCGAAATCATAGATGGTTGAGTCGGACCATCAGATCTTTAGAAAAATGCCTTTGCGGTACAACATCCACATCGCTACCCAGCAGATAAGCACATAAACCAGCGCATAAATCAGTGATAAATTCGGAGGGCTAACCAGACCAGCGAATACGCGCTGATAAATCATTTCCTGCCAGCTCAGGGACCGTCCATTTGCAAGGTGGACGTACATGTGCTCAATCCAGTGCGAGATGATTTCCGCAAAGACGTAAGCGGCGATGGCATTCATGCCGAATACTATGAATGGCTTAGTCCAGGTACCTCGCCAGCGCTTGACGTCAAGCACCCAATAGCAGACCGCGAGACAAACCAGCGCTAATCCGGCGGTGAAGATCACGAAAGAGCTGGTCCACAACTTCTTATTGATAGGAAACCAGATGTCGAAGAATTTTCCAACGGCCAATCCGGCCACTCCAAAAATTGCCAGACCCAGCGCTTTGGCCCTGGCGCTGCGCTCTGAGCGTAGCCATTCCCCTGTGAGTACTCCGAGCAAGCTGGTCGCAATCGCCGGGATGGTGCTTAGAACACCTTCCGGATCACGTGTGCCCTCGTATTCGTCCTGAAATGGAATTGTGCGGTCGAGCCAGGCCGCTAGGTTGCGATCGGGGTCAAGCAAGGGAATGTCACGCGTGGGCACGCCAAACCCGGGCACGGGAACAAAGCGCATCAAAATCCAGTAGCCCACCAGGCAAGTAACGATGGTGATGATCCAGCCGCGCCGGTCAGACCACAACACCAGGACCGCCGAGACGACATAACAAATCGCGATCCGTTGCAACACACCGTAAAAGCGCCATGCGCCCAGATGATATTGATCAGGGAAACCGTTCAGAAATACTCCAAGTGCGAACAGAATCAGGCCGCGTCGAAGCACGTACAACAGCTGTGCACGCGCTGCTGCGCCTAAGGCGCGATGAAAACGAAAACGCCAGGGAAACGCCAACGATAAATAAAAAGAAGGGAAAGACCAGGTCGGTCGGCGTCCATCCGTTCCAGTTTGCGTGCTTGAGCGGCCAGTAGGCCGTCTGCTCATCGCCAGGATTGTTGACTAGAATCATTCCAGCAATGGTGGCGCCGCGGAACAAATCGAGTGCCAGCAGGCGCTGGTCACGGCCATCGCCGGGTTGCTTAGCTTCATCAGCAAGCGCACTACCCGAAAGGCTTGAGACCGGCATGGGATGCGGATTTTACCACGAGTGGATCTCGCCTCAACTCCGTCAAGACCGGCTCAGCGTGACATCCATTTGATAAAACTTGAAGGTATTTTTCTCCCCAGTCCGATCCGCCGCGACCGACTGGTAGCGATCGAGGACATCAGTGACGAAGGCGGGTTTTTCGGGTTCAGGTAAGAACTGCGTCCATGCTACGAAGGTCACCATGCCGAAAGCGAAGAATGCCGAGCGAGATTCGAAATCCCATGCCTTGGCTTCCATGTGAATGCGGCGGACGTGCAAGCCATTCTGCTCAGCTAGCTCTGCATATTGCTCAGGCGTGAGGTGCAGATAGGGATCGTGGAAGTCCCGAAAGTACCTAGCCCATCTGGACGAGAGTCGCGTGTCCTCAATCACGTCCTCGAGACTCTCGCGCTGACCCTTCGGAACAAGACGCAGCTGCGCCAGACCATCAGATTTCATCGCTGAGCGTATAGAGCGGAGAGCCGCGCCTTGGTCGGGCAGCCAGTGGAGCGCATTGAAAGAGACCACGAGGTCGAACGCGTCGCGGAAGGACAAGTTGTGGGCGTCGGCCACCTCGAATTGAAGATTAGGCAGGATGCCGGAACCCGAGTGGCTCGACGCAAAAGCGATCATGTCGCGAGATGCATCTATCCCCACGACCGATCCGCGCGGGACTCGAGCAGCAATCTCGGCCGTGATCCTCCCGTCACCGCATCCGATCTCGAGGACCCGCTCCGATCCTTGCAGATGGAGCAGGGCGAGCACTTCGTCGGCCATGGCAGCCTGGAGTCCCGATCGCTTGGCATACCCCGCTGCATCCCATTCGGTCATTGATTGTTCTCCAGCTGCAGCGTATCGATGGACGTAACTCTACTCGCTACGGCCGCGTGTCTAATGGGTGCTTCGCTTTCTCGAAAAACTCATTCTGCAGTTGCAGACTGGTCTGGTCCGCTTTGACGGCACGGATAGCATTCACGATCGCCGCTTGCCAGTTAGTCATCTCAAATTCGCCGCGCTCGCGGGTTGCGGCTGAGCCGTCACCGGAATAATGATTGGGAAAACGCGCGTACCACCAGATAGCGGTGTACAGAGTATCGGGCAACTTGAGCCGAGCCTGGTCGGAGCCGGATTCGCTCATGGCTCGGTCCAGGTGGACCAAGTCGGGTCTCGCAATCAACATTTTGGAAGTTTCGGACTCGCCTCCATGCATGTCGACTGAGGTCTTCTTCGGAGGCCCGCCAGCTGGGGGCTCGACTAAACCGAGAACGTAAACGACATAGTCATGTGGCTTTTCCAACAGTGTCTGGGCAAAGAACGGCAGCAAGTTTTCGTTTCCACCGTGGCCGTTGACGATGACGACTCTCTTGCAGCCATTCCGCGCCATTTCATCCGTAGTCTCTTGTAAGAGCTCCAACTGTAGATGCGTGCTATAGGCGATGGTGCCAGGTTGGTGCCGCGCCTCAAAAATCTGGCCAAAGTAATACTCGGGAAAAACGATTGCGTATTCTTGTTCTGCAGCGTGCAAGGCAGCATAACGAACATCCAACAGATCGGTGCCTAGCGGAAGATGCGCGCCATGTTTTTCCAGGATGCCGAATGGCAGCAGGCAAGTGCCTTTTGACTGTTCGATCGCGGTGCGAAAATCAGCGGCGGTTAATTCCTCCCAATGCACCGAGAGCTTGGCTTGAGGCCAGGCGAGAGTTGTGGAGAAAATAAGCATCATGAGCACGACAACGTTATTCCGCATAACGGTCCTTCTCCTGAGCGGCGCATTTTAGCACTCCTCGAACCTTCCCCTCGGGTGCTTGCTTGAGGTACGTTTGGTTACTGGAGTCACTGTGTCGGGTCGAAACGTCGAGGTATTATTTGGGGACCGGGCATCCATACTCCCACCGTCATGAAAAAGCTGAATTTCTTAGTTTCGCTGACCAACAACGATAACGACTATCAGATCGAGCAGGCTTCCGCCGCTGTGGAAGCGGCACGCCGGCTAGATGTGGACGTTCAGATCGTCCACGCCGACAACGATTCCATCACGCAGAGTCAGCAGATTCTGAAAGTGATTCAGTCCCGTTCGCAAGCGCATCCTGACGCCATCATCTTCGAGCCTGTCGGTGGACCTGCCCTACCCCAGGCAGCTCGCGCAGCGGCAGCTGCCGGAATGGGGTGGGTAGTGCTGAATCGAGATGTCGAATACATCGCCGAGCTGCGCAAGGTGTACCGTGTTCCAATCTTCGCCGTCACTTCCGACCATGAAGAGATCGGACGCATCCAGGGCCGCCAGTTTGCTGCCCTCATGCCCAAGGGAGGTTCGGTTTTATACATCCAGGGACCCTCGGAAAGTCTGGCGGCCAAACAGCGAACCACTGGCATGTACGAGACCAAACCGGTCGACGTGCAAGTAAAAGTCATGCGGGCCAATTGGACCGAGGCTGGCTCGTATCGAGCGGTGAGTTCATGGCTGCGCCTCTCCACTTCACATCAATATCGCATCGACGTCATCGCCGCCCAAGATGACGGCATGGCTCTGGGCGCTAGAAAAGCGTTCCAGGAGTTGCCAAACGGACCGGCGCGGGACCGATGGCTCGGTTTGCCTTTTACCGGCTGCGACGGCTTGCCCAAGACTGGGCAAACATGGGTGAAGAGAGGTTTGCTGGCTGCGACTGTCTTCGCGCCGCCCAACACTGATCAGGCGCTGGAGATGCTCGTCAAGGCAGTCCATACCGGCACCATGCCACCCGAACGCACATTGACCGTGCCGGTATCCGTTCCAGCAATCGATGCGCTGGCCGCTGCCCAAGCGGAAAAAGCACGAGTCATGTCAGTCTGAAGTTGTAGATTTGCTAGACTCGGGCGATGCGGATCGACATCCTGCCTCTGTGCGACCAACACTATCGCACCATGGAGTTCTCGATCGCGCCCCACAACTTTAACTACTCCATCGAATATTTCCGCTGCACCGACAAATTTTGCCACCGCTGTTTCAGCGAATCGCTGGGATATGTGACTCCGGTCAAGGATGCGCCTCCTCTGGTTTCGACCAACCAGCCGCGTTGCGACAAACACGGCCGACCTATGTTCATTTCCAGCGTTGACCGCCAGCGCAACATCGTCCGCTTTGCCTGCCCAGAGGAGGGCTGCCGCGAACAGGTGTAAAGTCGTGTCCACGCAGCAAGCATGCCCCTTATTAAACGCGGCCGCCGACAACGAGGAAATTAGGAGCAGCAAGCGGAAGCCAGTGCTCATGGTGGTCTCAGGGCGCTTCGATCAATTCCATCTTGCCGTCTCGGGTGCGATGCAGCACCATCACTTTGCCTTGGGGATCGCGGAAAACGAACACATCGCGGTCACGGAAATGAGCTTCTTTGATGGCTTCCTCTAAGGTCATCGGACGCATGGCCACGGCGTCCTCGGAGCGGATCAGGTGGACTTCGGTGGTTTTCGCCACAGCAGGAAATTTGTGCACCACCACATGGACGGCGGTCGCCTGTGTAAGGCCGACTAGCGTCTGCAGGCTTTCCTGTCCACCTTGGCCGTTCCATTTTTTCTGTTGATGGCGTTTTTTGCTGCGCCAGCGTGTCTTATATTTGACTGCCTGCTTCTCTAAATGTTCGAGCGCTTCAATGACGGCCGAACTCATGTCGCCGGCCTGAGCCAGTCCCACAATCGGTCCATTGCGCGGACTGATTGTGATCTCGGCTTTGTGGCGGTGCTTTTCCACGGCCAGGATCACTTTGGTGTCGAATTTGTCGCCCAGAATTTTGCGGATTTTTGCGAGGCCGTTCTCTACGGATTTGCGAATGGTGGGAGTGACTTCATATTGCCTGCCAGTATAGTCCACGTTCATGAGCGCCCCTCCGGGTACTTATCTTTCACGAACTGGGCACTACAACTTGGAAATTTGTTCCTCTGCGGCTAAAGCCGCTCGACCCAAGTCGCTTGGTCGGCACGACTAAAGTCGTGCCCTCCCCATTTGTATTCGCCTTTCTCTTCATTGCTTCACTCGGCGCTGGTGAGTACTGGGGATGCGCATGTCCTCCCGGTACTTCGCAACGGTGCGCCGAGTCACTTGGATACCTTGCGATTGCAGAATGCGGGTGATCTGCTCGTCAGTCAGCGGACGGGCCGGGTCCTCTTCCTCGATCAGTTTTTTCACGCGGCGCTTCAGGATGAGCAATGATGTGTTGCCGCCCTGAGGACCGTTCACGCTTTCGCTGAAGAAGTAGCGCAATTCGAACACGCCTTGCGGGGTGTGCGCATACTTACTTGACACGGCGCGGCTCACCGTAGAAGGATGCACGCCGATTTCTTCCGCCACCTCTTTGATCATCATAGGTTTCAGATGATCAATGCCTTTTTCCAGGAAGTCCTGCTGCCGGGTGACGATGGCATAACAGACTTTGGTAATGGTCTGTTTACGCTGCTCGATATTCTTGATGAGCTGGATGGCGCTCTTGTAGCGCTCTTTGACGTAGTTTCGGGTGTCTTTGTCGTTGTTATCGCGGGTCAACAGGCGTTTGTACGCTGGATTCAAGCGCAGCTGCGGGACATCGTCTTCGTTCATCATCACCAACCACTCGTCGCCGTGCTTTACGAACGCGACGTCGGGCTCAATCAGACGGGGCTGGCTCTTGTTGTAGCGTAGACCGGGGCGTGGATCGAGGGTCCGGACGTATTCCAAAGCTTGCTGTATTGCTTCAATCGGACGGCCAATGGCCTTGCCGATTTCTTTGTGTTGTTTGTTTTGCAGGGCGCGCAGGTGCTGGTCGACAATGGCGATCGCATCCGCGAGCACTTGCGCCGTGCCTTCACCATTGCCGTTTTTGGTCGTGGCCAGGTGGAGTCGGTGATAGCGCAATTGATAGAGCAGGCATTCGCGCAGATCTCGGCAAGCCACCCCTGGCGGATCCATCTGGCGCACGAGCTCAATTGCCTCATGGAGTTCATTGAGGTTATAGGTGGGCTGGAACGCTGGCTGCCTGGGAGGAGCGCTGCCAGGCGCTGGTGCTGGAGCGGGTGCGGTTTGCTCGGCTGACAGCCTTTTGCAGAGCTGGCGCGACGAGCAGTGGCTGCGGCGTTGTCGGTTATTTCTGAACTCGCTTCTCCGGTTTGATCCCATTCTGGCGCTAGCGCTGGATCGGCCTCCTCATGATCCTGCACTGCAGCGGGATCACCCACCTCCGTCTCAAGGCCGAGTGCCGCAGCCTCCTTCACTACGCTTTCCGCGATATTGGCGTCCACCTCAGGCGGAGCAGGCGGCGCAATTCCCATCAACTCATCGTCGCTCGCGATCAGATACCCGTCCTCGCTCAGATTGCCGATCACCACCTCGGCCGCCTCGCGTACTTCAGGGCGTACAGGGAGTGCGCCCAGCTGCCAAATCAGATGATCAGAAAGATTGCTCGGCTTGGAGAGAAAGTTCTCGAACGAAGGCCGTTCTATCTCTTCCATCTCGCCCGGGCTGCGATAACCCGGATCAAGGTATTCCTGGAAGAAAGAGCCGAAATCGATCTCTTCAAAGGGGTCTTTCTTCTCGACTGCAGTGATGGTGTTTTCTTCGGGAGGAGTACGTTCGCGATCTTCTTCGCGCCGAGCAGCGTCATCCAGCAGAGGAACCGACTCTTCCAGCTCTTCGAGCACTGGATTCTCCACCATTTCGGCCGTGATCATGTCCCGCAGCTCGAGCTTATTGAGCGCCAGGACACTGACCATCTGCACCAGGCCAGGAGTCAGGATCTGCCTCTGCGAAACCTTCAAATGCAACTTGGGTTGTAACAAAACCATGGTTCGCTCGCTCTTTGTGAATAGCAAAATCAATAGCGACTAAGGACACGAAGTAACACGAAGGAAATCTTCCTCTATCCCCTATGCCTCTTTAAGTTCCGTTCAAACCAGCGAGAAACTCTCGCCCAGATACACTCGCCGCACTTCGGGGTCGCCGCCTAGTTGCTCCGGCGTCCCTTGGCGGAAAATCCTTCCTTCATTGATGATGTACGCCCGGTCGGTGACCGACAGCGTTTCACGCACATTGTGATCGGTGACCAAAACTCCGATCCCGCTCGCCTTCAGATTGCTGATGATCTTCTGCAAGTCGAGGACAGCAATCGGATCGATCCCGGAAAATGGTTCGTCCAACAAAATAAACGTGGGGTTAATGCACAAGGCGCGGGCGATTTCCACGCGCCGCCGCTCGCCCCCAGATAAAGCGTACCCGCGATTCTGGCGGATGTGCTCCAATCCCAATTGGTCGATGAGCTTCTCCATTTTCTCCCGGCGTTCATGCCAGGAGATAGGCTGCACCTCCAAAACCGCAAGAATGTTTTCCTCTACGCTCAGCTTCCGGAATACGGAGGCTTCCTGAGGGAGATAGCTGATGCCATACTGCCGCGCCCTCAAATACATGGGCAGGTCAGTGATGTCTTCGTCGTCGATTAGCACCCGGCCTGTGTCGGGGGGGATCAGGCCAACGATTGCGTAAAACGTCGTGGTCTTGCCGGCCCCGTTAGGTCCAAGCAAACCAACGACTTCGCCCTGTTCTACGCGAAGGCTTACACCGTTTACGACCCGCCGACTACGGTAGGATTTGCCGATATCGTCGGTGGCCAGCGTCCGCATTTATCGTGCCACTCGTGTGTGGGTAACGGTGGGGGATGTATCGTTGCCTTCAACCAGCACTCTATCATCGCCTCTAAAGAAGGTCAACGAAACCCCGGTAGTCCTACCCCGTTCGGCATCAAAAATGCTCGGAGGGCCGCCGGTGAGCACGAACTTGTCGTCCGCAGCCGTGTAAACCAAATTATCTCCTGTCCCCCGTCGCGTCGGCTGAGTCATAACCACGTGCTCCCGGGCAATGATGTGGTCAATCTTGCCGGGCCCTTCAAGTGGCTGATTGTTAGAGCCTTGCTCCCTGGGTTGGAGGAAAACGTCGGCCTGCACAGATGTGATAGTTGCATCTGCTCCCTTTGCTTCCACTCCTCCGTCGAAGTGCGCCTTGCGCTCACTATCCGTGTAGGTCAATTGAGCGGACGTGATCGCAACCGGGGTCACCTTCCCGTTCTTATCAACCTGAACCAGGGTTGTAGAGACTGGTTGCGTGGGGGAGCCTTCTGCAACCATAGATCGATGATCGCGGTCGAATTCGATTGAAGGTGCCTTGACGAGATTGGCGTCTTGCCACAGCCGAGCATCGCCAGTGTAAACCGCAACCGCCGAACTTCGATGACCTGTCATGCTTCGGGAAGTGACGTGGATCGGCGACGAAGAGGCCAGGAGCGCTCCGTTCGGTTGCTCCTTCAGCTCACTGTAAGTGCTCCTAATATCACCTTCGGCAAAGGCATCCCCCGTGGCACGATTCATACGCATCGTGTGCGCGGTGGTGGTCGAGCTACCATCGATTACACGGGGAGAGCCGGTGAGGAACAGCATTTGGTCGGCCGGAGTGTAGCGAGCGTGGTCTGCCCAGGCTTTGCGCTCATCATCGACGTAGAAGACGTGCCCCTGTTGCACAATCGACTCAATTCCAACGCCGGTGCGGAAGGAGGCATCGAGAGTGTCGCTGGTGCTAACCCGCTCGTTCTGCCCTGGATTCTCATTCACGATGCGACCGTTGGGCGCACCGTGGACAGACGAAAGCTGGCCGAACTGATCGAACCGCCCGGTGAACTTGCCAGCAGTAATCAGAGTTTCCTGTCCGGGGCTGGATGTCGCAGGCCGGATGGTAATCTTTGCCGGGCCGGAAGTTTGCGCGCGCTTCAGAAGATTTCCTGGGGCGAGCCAAAAATCGACAACCGGCGCCGTGAGTTCCAGGTCCTGGGCTGTAGCCGATGATGTAGCGGGCTTTTGATGCTGGGTTAATTTGACATTTTCTTCGGTGTGAACAGTTGTCAACTGGTTCTTTCCGACAAAGTGCAGAATCGCCCGGCCGGCGCTACCTTGCATCGGCTGCGTTCCGGAGACTTCCATTTGTACATTGTGAGAAAAGGTAGCCGTGCGCACAGTATTCTGCTGTTCTCCCATGAGCATCTCTAATTGGTCTGACCGGACTTGTGCTGGCTGCTTGCCTTCTGACTCCACATGAACGTGGCCGAGTGCCAGCAGGCGCTCAACCGTGTTGTCGGGACGCAGGAAAAGAGTGGCTTGGTCAGCGTCGGACTGTTGCGAGTGGGTTTGCAAATGCGGGAGGTCAAGCACCACCAAGTGAGGGTCCTTGGTGATGGTTCCGTGGATGGCAGTCACCGTCGCCCCTGTCGAACCACTGAACACGATGTTCACTTGTGATTGCATCGTGAGCACGCTGGTGTTGGCTACATAATCGACCCCTACGGCTGATCCGATCGCTCCCGGAATATAGAAGTCAACCTTCTCTCGGGTCGAAGCATTCCCCGTCTTCTGATTGAACGCTAGCTCGGTGGTCTTTAAATGAATGGGATTCTTCAGTTCCTTGGGCGGCGACTGATCGGGCTTGGTCACACCTTCGGGGTTGGACTGGAGATCGATTTGAACCTCGCCTTTCCCGACAACAGCGCCCGATTGCGGGTCGTAATCGAACGTCGCTCCGTAGATCTGATCAAAGCGGCTGGAGTCGCGTCCATATAACGTAATGGTTACGTCATGCAATTCGGCCTTCCCACCTTGCTTGAACTGCACCGCCTTACTGGCTTGGACCTTGAACAAGGTGCGTCCCTGTTCGGATTTGGAGATCGTAAAACCGTGCGCAGTCTGCTGAATATCAAGGCCAATTTTCTCCGGCACTTGGTTGAGGGCGTTCTGCACGCGCTGCTGGGAGTAGAAGTAGATCCCCGCCACCGCCAGGGTGAGAGTGATAGCCGCAATTGCGATCCAACGGCGTAGACGAGATATTTCGGCTGGCATTCTGAGGATAAGTCTACCGGAACTGCTGTCCCTGTTTCTCTGTTCGCAGTGCACTGGGGCGGCGGTCGGCAGGGTTGGGCTAAACTTGCAGGACGATGAAATCGCCCCCGCTGTTAGACCTGCAAAACATCCGCGTGATGCGGGGAAACAAGGTCGTCCTTGATGATTTCAGTCTTCGCATTGGTGCCGAAGAACATGTCGCTATCCTGGGCCCGAACGGTTGTGGGAAGTCCACTCTGATAAAGACCATTACTCGTGAGTGCTATCCCCTTGTACGGGAACGTTCGAGCATAACCATCTTGGGTCAGGAGCGCTGGAATGTATTCGAGTTACGCACGCTGCTGGGCATCGTCTCCAACGACCTGATGTCATCGTGTACCGGCGAAACGGTTGGGCGGGATATCGTGCTGTCCGGCTTCTTCAGCAGCACCCGCATCTTTCCCCATCATCCCGTCGATCCCGAGCAGAAAGAACTGGCGGACGCAGCTCTGGCACAGTTGCAAGTGTCACATTTGGCAGGGCGGCCGGTTTGCGAAATGTCTTCCGGAGAGGCCAGGCGGGTTCTGATCGCACGGGCCCTGGTCCACCGTCCGCGAGCTTTGTTGTTTGATGAGCCCACCAATTCGCTCGACGTTTTCGCTCGACACAGCTTAAAAGAAACCATGAGTCTGCTGGCTAACTCCGGGATTGGAATCATTCTGGTTACACATGAGCTGTCTGATATCGTTCCCGAGATCGAACGTGTGGTCCTGATGTCGAATGGGCGGGTTGCAGCTGATGGTCACAAAAGCGAGATTCTGCAGTCGGAGCGTTTGGCAAGTGTTTTTGGAATTGAGGTCGAGATAGGACGTCGCGATGGCTATTACCATCTGTGGTGAACGGCGTCCTTGGCGAGGTCATGCGCGCTTTACAGCTGCTGCTACCCTCTCTGTTTCTTCCTCAGCTTTCGCCGGAGTCCTAAAGTCCCGCAGGGAGAGTTCAAATCCGCCGAATTCGGGGTGATCGTTGTGGCCGATAGTGAAAGCAATGTCGAGAGTATCGCCTGGGAGAAGCTGAGCGTGTTGGAAGCGTTCCGCCATGCGCCAGCCTAGGACATCGAAGGTAAGAGATTTACGCCAATCTGAATTGCCATCGCTCGCCATCCTAGCGGGGGCGAGCTTTAGCTTCACGTGCTTGTCTTTCAGCACTCGCGGCGGCGCAAGTAGGCGCACTGCCTTGGCGGCGAAAACTGGATCCGGATTTCCCACGCCAAAAGGTTCGAGGCGCTGCAGAATCTGGTGCAACTCAGGCGTAACTTGATCGAGCGGGAGTACGTCATCGAGGTTAAGGACCGGTTCGAAGTCAGCTGGAGTTAGGCAGGCCCGGGCATAGTGATCCAGGTGGGCGCGCAAATCTGGCACGCGTGAGGTGAGCAGGCTGAAACCGACCGCATGCGCGTGTCCGCCAAATCGGCTGAACATTTCGGCACAGGATTCGAGCGCATTCAGCAGATGAAATGCCGAGATGGATCGGCCGGAGCCGTGCGCTTCATCACCGTTGCGAGAGATGATCAGCGTTGGCCGGCCGTAGCGTTCGACCACCCGCGTGGCGGTGATGCCGATCACTCCGCGGTGCCAGCCATCGCCATCGATCACCATGCAGAATGCGTTGCGCAGTTCAGGCTCCTCCTCGATACGCAGGTAGATAGCCTCCAGAATTCGCCGCTCTTCTTCCTGGCGATCGGCATTCAGTTGGTCGAGACGATTAGCAATCTCACGAGCGCGAGCAGGATCCTTCACGCTGAACAGTTCGATGACATCGCGGGCCACGTCCATGCGGCCGGCAGCGTTAAGGCGCGGTGCGATGCGAAATCCAATTTCACCAGTAGTGAGCGGACGCCCACCCACTTGCGCTACTTCCAGTAGAGCCTTAAGTCCCGGATTTACGGGTGAGCGCAGACCTTCCAGTCCAAGCTTGGCGAAAACGCGATTTTCGCCGGTGAGCGGCACAGCATCGGCGATGGTGGCGATCGCCACCACCTTCATGAAGGACATCAACAGGCGTGATCGGTCGCCGGACGCGAGCCTTCGCTCCATCAATCCCTGTGCGAGTTTGAAAGCCACACCGGCGCCGCACAGGCTTTGCAGGGGTACTCGCAACCAGGCTGATTGGGATTGACCACCGCCAGCGCTATCGGAATACCGTTCGTCCCGGGCAGATGGTGGTCGGTAACGATTAGGTCAACTCCGAGCCGCCGGGCTGTTTCCGCCGGAGCAAAAGCGCGAATGCCCATGTCAACGCTGATGATGAGACGAATGCCGGCGGCCGCCGCGGTCTCTATCACGTCGTCCCGCATGTCGTAACCGTCGCGGATCCGGTGGGGCACGTGGAAATCGGCGGTTCCGCCGCAAAGCTCGATCGCGGTCTTCAAAATCACAATCGCGGTGGTGCCGTCGACATCATAATCGCCATAAATCAGGATGGATTCTTTGCGCTCGATAGCTGCCTCGAGACGATCGACGGCACCACTCATGCCGGTCATCAGATAAGGCGAGTGCAAGTGGGAGAGGGAGGGACGAAGAAATCGTTCTGCGGCTTCGGCATCGGTGATGCCGCGCATTATCAGCAGGCGCGCAAGAGCTGCGGCGGTTTGGGCATTAAGATTGGAATGAACCGAAGGGTTGGAACGGAGACCCTCGGCCAGGGCTTGTACTTGATCAGGATCCGCGGTTTTGGCTACCCACCTCATACCAGGCTCAGGCGGATGTGCAGGAACACCCGCACCTACACAAATGAGCATAGCGCATTAGGTTTCGTCGTCCTGATCAGGACCGTCGATAGGGATGCCGCCGAAGTCCTCGGTCATTTCGAACAGCCGCTGATAGCGGTCATACCACTCGGTGGAAGCTTCATAGACCATCATGATGCCCTGGTAAGCAAAGCCGAGCTGGACGAAGCCAGTCTTGCCAATATAAGTGCGCAACCAACGGGCGTCTTCCACATCTTCGTCGTTAGTGAACTCCGCGCTTCCGATGCGCTCGATCATCTCGTCAAGCTCTTCGCGGCGAAGCAGCCAGGCGTCCATGGTGAGAAAAGGCGCGCCTGCAGCCTTGGCAAGCTCCACGAAATCTTTCCAACTATCAGGATTGTCTGCGGTCTTCCACATCACGCTCTGCACTTCTTCGTAATCCACGTAGCCGGGGAAGCGGCGCATGCCGTGGCCTTCGATGAAGGCGATCATGTCGTCCTTGAGACCGGCCAGATTGTCAGGAGCAGAGGACATGTAAAGGGCTCGTTCAGCATTGTATGCCTGAATGGACGGGAAATCATGCGCACTCAGCATTCAGCGTGACTAACACCGGGTAATTGGCATTCAGTACTTGGCCAGTTTCCCTGAGAGACCAAGCGCAAAGTGCGAACTGCAGTTGCTCGATGGCTGAGTGCTGAGGGACGCCATGCTAAACTATTTGTTTCACTCCGGACATCCAACCCGCACCATGCTGCTTTCGAAAGAATATGTGGGCTATCTGGCCCGCGAAGTCGCTAAAAAACTGATTGCTGGTGAATTCATCGAGACCAAGGCAGCGGCTGCGGTCACGACCAAAGTACACTCTGCGATGCTCGATGAAATGTCGCTCGAGGACCGCATCAATGACGAGGTTCGCGTCATTCTCGAGGCCTATTCTGAGGAAATGCGCAAGAGCGGTGCTAACTATCAGGAAATGTTTCGCAAGGTGAAGAGCGAACTGGTGCGCAAATACAAGGCGGTCTTGTGAGAGTCAGCCGCGACAAAATCAACAAAGTCGCCCACGTAGTCACTGACGCGCTGGCTGAGATGGACGAAGTGGATTTTGTCGAGGACCGCAACACCATCCGCTTGGAAGTGCGGAAGATTCTCGAAGAGCTGCTGAATCAGGAAGAAAGAATCGACCAGGCGGCTCGCCACAAGATCGAGAACCAGAAGCGCACCATCCTGGAAGGCAGCCAGGAGTGGGACATCCTGTACCGTAAGTACTACAACGAAGAAGTCAAGAAGCTCGGAGTGTAGCTGCTAGTCGTCAGCCTGTCTGTCATCCTGAGCGAGGCTTGCTGTTCGCCACGCGAACGGCGAGCTGAGTCGAAGGACCTGCATTTTCGTACCACCCTTCGCTCAAGTCGAGCCAGGTGGGATTCTGGGATTTGATAAGCACAATTTTCTTTGCACGAATCCAGCCCTTGAGTTGCTTCTCGCGAAGTATGGCCTTTCCGATGTCATCGAAGGTCTCGTAATAAACAAGGCGGTCAATTTTGTATTGCGCCGTGAAGCCACCGAAACTGTGGTTCTTATGCTGCCAAACCCTCTTGTGAAGGTTACTCGTCACTCCGATGTAGAAATTCAGAGACCGACTGGCTAGGATGTAGATGGCATAGGTTTTTCTATCGCGCATATAGAAATACAGGTCCCCTTCGACTTCGCTCAGGCAGGCTTTCGACTGCGTAGCACCTTCGCGAGCGAAGGCGCTACTGCGCTCAGGATGACAGGGAGAGAAAGTTTTGGCGGTGCCGAGAATCACCAATTGCAGTGATATACGCACACTTGTCCGGAAGGAAAATGGGTCAGACCGGTGAAATCACGGCAGTGGTAAAACAGGCGGCTTACGATGCAGAGTTTGACCTGGTAGGCATCGCGCCGGTGCGCGATTTCTCCGAGCTGGACCACTTTCCGAAATGGATCGCTGATGGCTATGCCGGCGAGATGAAATACATGGAAGCAAAAGACGAAGCCGGACGCCTAAAGCGCGCTTCCCTTCGATCGGCGGTCCCGTGGGCCCGCAGCGTGATCGTTTGCGCGATCAACTACAACACGGCGCAGCCCTATTCAACCCAGACGACTGATCCACAAAAGGGATGGATTTCCCGCTATGCGTGGGGCCGGCAGGATTATCACGACGCAGTGATGAAAAGGCTGGGCAAGGTCGAGGACCGCTTGCGGCAATCATTCACGACAAGTGAGAGGCCAGCGCTGCAAACCCGATGCTACGTCGATACGGGCCCATTGGTCGAACGTGTGTATGCGAAGTATGCGGGCGTGGGATGGATCGGGAAGAATACATGCATCTTGAACCAGAAGTTGGGATCATGGCTGTTTCTGGGTGTGATCTTGACTTCGCTCGAACTCGAGCCGGACTTCCCTGCACCCGACCGCTGTGGAAGCTGCACCCGCTGCATCGACGCTTGCCCGACGCATGCGCTGATCGCACCTTATCAACTTGATTCCAACAAATGCATTTCCTATTTGACCATCGAGAAGCGCGGCGCGATTGCAGAGGAAATGCGAGTCGGCATGGGCAGACACGTTTTCGGTTGTGATATCTGCCAGGACGTTTGTCCGTGGAACCGGAAATCTCCGGTCACGAGCGCGGTGGAATTCCAACCTCGCGAAGGGCTGGTGAATCCGGCGCTCGAATGGCTGGCGGAGATGACGGCCGAGGAGTTCCGGGAGACGTTCCGTGCGCTCTCCGGTACGCCGCACCAAGCGCGCTGGCCTAAGAAGAAACGCGGCGATCGCGATGGGTAATAGCCGTGACCAGCGGTTCTTGCCTGTGCTTGAAAAGTTGGCGGCCGACGAGGATGTGATAGTCGCCGAAGCTGCGCGGTGGGCGACGCAGCAATTGCAAGAGAGTTCGCGGCCTGAGGGATAAAACTCTCGTCACGCCCGTGGTAGCATCGTTTCAGAAACTCCGGCTCAAACAACAAACCATGCCAGGTTTTTGCGCCCTCCCGCCACGCCTTTTTACCGCCGTTTTGCTGGCCGTAGCGGTTTTCGTCCCTCCTGCTCATGCGGCAGAAAAAGAGGCGCAGTGGATTCGCCTTAACTCCGGCCACTTCTCCGTGCTTACCGACGCAGGCGAGAAGAAAGGCCGCGAAGTGATTGTGCGCTTTGAGCAGATGCGCGCCGTTTTTGCCCAACTTCTGATGAAGACCCGGGTGAACATGTCAGAGCCGCTGGAGATCATCGCTCTTAAGGGGGACAAGGAATTCGCGCAAATTGCGCCCATCCGTCAGGGCCAACTCGTCAACAAACCGGCATTTTTTCTGCCGGGCGAGGACCGCACTTATATCGTCCTCAATCTCTTCGAGGACGAAAGCTGGCGCGCGGTTTCTCATGAATTTGCCCACTGGTTATTGAACTACAACTATCCGCCGACGCCAGGCTGGTTCGATGAAGGCTTTGCGGAATACTTTTCCAGCCTTGAGTTAGACAACAAACAGGCGCGTATGGGCGGTGATCCCGAACTAAAGTTATCGTGGGAAAAGGATCTCGTGGGCAATCAGCGCGAGATCCTTAATCCGCCTAGGTCGCTAACTGATCTTCTCGGCGGACCGGTGTGGCTCGCCATGCCGGATCTGTTCACCATGAAGCACGATGTTTCCACCTACCAGGAAGGCACCCATCATACGTTGTTCTATGCTCAGTCCTGGATCGTCGTGCACTATCTGCTCAACAAGAACAAGCTGCCTGAGACCGGAAAATATTTCGACCTGGTGCAGAACCAGAAACTACCGGTGGAACGAGGCGGTCCAGCAAGCCTACGGCATGAGCGTGGCGCAGTTTGAACAGGCGGTGAAGGACTATTTCCACTCCCTTGCGCCTCTGTTCTTGGCGCAAGATGCGGCCAAATTGCGCGATACGATTGATCCTGGAGGACAGATGTATCAACTTTCCGCCACGGTCAGTTCCGACGATGTCGGAAGCAGTGTGGTCCCGGTTACTCCTCCCGAGGCGGCGGCGCTGCAGGCGGAAATGGCAGTACGCCTGCCAGAGCACCGTGAGCAGGCTGTCAAGGAGTTGAACGCGATCGTTAACCAGCCAAAACTGGACAATGCAATCGCGCATCGTGCGCTGGCTTGGACCCACTTGCAGAAGAAAGAATTCGAGCCCGCTACTGAAGAACTGACCAGGGCGTCTGAACTTGATCCGCGAGATCCGTGGGTGCGCTACTACCTGGCGCTGGTTAAGTATCATGCCGCCCAGTCCAGCGGACAGGAGGTGCATGGGCTTTCCAACATGATCCAGGATTTGCGAGCGGTGCTCGACTGGAACCCAAATTTTGCCGAGGCCTACAACATGCTCGCCATAGCACGATTGGAAGGCGGCGGAGTCAACTCTGCGATGGGATCGATACGGCAGGCGATCCAACTTAGCCCGCGTAATGAAAATTATCTGCTGAACCTGGCGCAGATTGAGATGGCCGGAAAGAAGTGGGACGACGCGACGGCGCTGCTCGAACGCCTCAAAGGCAGCCAGAATCCGCAAATCGCTCGCGTCGCGCGGAAAAATTTGAACGACCTGCCAACCTTGAAGAAGTATGGTCTGCTTCCCCAGGCCGAGGCCGCGCCGCAAGTGGCGGAAACAAAGCCGGCGGCAGCCGCGCAGAATCCCGAAGCAGAAGATGACTCGGCTCAGGAACATCCGGCGGCCGCTCCGGCGGAGCCGCTGCCCGACCAACGGAAAGTGCAATTTCTGAAAGGAAAGCTGCTGAAGGTAGATTGCGCACAAACGCCTGCGGCCATTCTGACCGTCGCTGCGGGGTCGAAAATCTTGAAACTCCGTGCGGAGAATTTCAAGGCCCTTACGCTGATCGGTGCCGACGCGTTTTCCTGTGATTGGAAGAACCGCCCGGTATCAGTCAATTACAAAGCTGGGGGCAAAGCGGACGGTGACCTGGTATCGCTGGAGGTGCAGTAGCTTACCCAAATAAAAACCCCCTCAGGGGAAGCTGAGAGGGTGCCAGTGGTTGGATTCGGGGCTTTTATGCGCGGACGACGTTGGCTGCCTGGAAGCCTTTCGGCCCCTTCAGCAGATCAAATTCAACCGTTTCGCCCTCGTTCAGCGTGCGGTAGCCGTTCTCCTGGATGGCGGAGAAATGGACAAAAACATCTTCCCCCGTAGAGCGCTGGATGAAACCGTAACCCTTCGCCCCGTTGAACCACTTTACTGTGCCCTTCTCTCTCACAAAGCACTCCTTTCGCCTCTACTTTTTCTATTCATTTAAACTCCCTCGCCCTTCGTGAAGCGCATGCTTCGTACCACCCCCTCAAAGGACGCGGAAGCACAACCTAATTGAAGTTCTGGGCTGCTGAAGTCGTGCTCACAAGAAAGGCCCCGGAGATCGGCGTCGCTGCGAAGCGGCGACGTCGAGCTTGGAGCCCATCGGGTTGCGCGAGTTCGACCGCGAGACACAAAACATCGACCCAAAACTTTTGACGCTGCTGTGCCCTGAACTTGGGCAATGAGCAGAAGATAATATTCAGGAACCTGGTTTCTGGCAAGAAAAGAAATCAGGAAGTGAAACGTTTTTGCTAAGCGGTTTGCCCGCGGTCAGGCGGCAAGCGCTCGGCGGGCGCGGAAGGAGCCGCAAGCCTCTGATAAGATGGAAAAAATGGAGAAAATTGACCTCCAGTCACATTCCTCAACCTCACCTTCCTCGGCCAAGCGCGCGGACGTGATCGAAGCTGGGCGCCACTCGGGTGTACTCGCCTCTACGGTGAAATATTTGTTGCGTACCGAGGTTCATACATTTGCATTTTCGGTCGCAGCCAACGCCATCCTGTCGTTTTTTCCTTTCGTGCTGTTATTAATGACGCTGATTCGCCGCGTTCTTCACTCGCGCGTAATGTACGATGTCGTGGTCCAACTGCTTCGCGATTTTCTTCCCGCAGGACAGGACTTCGTCATTCGCAATCTGAACGCCTTAGTGGGCGCGCGAAATCGGGCGCAGCTAGTGTCACTATTGATTCTTCTCGTGACCTCGACGGGGGTATTTATGCCACTTGAGGTCGCGCTAAATCGCATCTGGCATTTTCCCGAAAATCGATCTTATTTGGGCAACCAGCTCATCTCGCTGGGCCTGGCGTTCGGTTGCGGCGTGCTGGCCCTGCTCTCGATCGCGCTAACTGCCGAAAATGTTGAGTGGCTGCAATCTTCGTTTCATGGCCATGGCATTTTTGTAGTGCGGCTGGCGGGCTTTGTCATTATGAAGATTTTTGCCATCGCCGCCAGCATTGCCATCTTCTTTCTGATCTATTGGGTACTGCCAAATGGCAAGGTTCCGGCGCGGGCCGTGTTACCCACAGCTGTGATCATGGGATTATTGTCAGAGACGCTCAAATACGCCTACATTCTGGCTCTACCTCGACTGAATTTCCAGGAAGTTTACGGTCCGTTCGCTTTGTCGGTAAGCCTGATGTTTTGGGCTTTCCTCTCCGGACTCCTGCTGCTGACGGGCGCTCATTTGTCGGCGGGGCGACAACGCCGACGGCGAATTTGACCTCGCCGCTATCCGCGGGTCGTTAAAAATCCCTGCCTTTGGGATGTATTCCTCGTCACACGCCTCTGTGACGAGCAGCACATCTCGGCGTCTCCGTCTCCATTTACGATGGTGCGGTCTGTCCCGTCAACGGCTGGCCTCGATCTCGTCACGAGGCTCCGATGCCATCCTCATTTCGGAAGCTATTGCTGGTTAGTCTGGTTCTATTGTGGGCTTGCGAGTTTCAACCGCAGGCAGCCGCGCAGACAGTACGCGCCGCTCCACTCCAAACATCCAGCTTGCAACAAATGACCCGCAGCGCAGGCTACATCTTTGCTGGAAAAGTCGTGGCGGTGGAGCGCGAAGCCGCGACTCGGCCGAACAACGTGGCCACCGTGCGGATCACTTTCCGCGTCGAGCATGGGATCCGCGGAGTCCATCGCGGACAAACGCTCACGATCCGTGAGTGGGCGGGCCTTTTGGAGTCTGGCGAGCACTACCGTCCTGGCGAACCTGTTCTGCTATTTCTCTATCCACCCAGCAAATTAGGACTGACCAGCGCAATTGGAGGCGCGTCGGGCCACTTCGCGATAAATGGCAACGGCCAGATCGTCCTGGCGGAAGAAAGAATCGCAGCGTTGGCCTTGGAGCCAGTCCGGGAGGCTGTCTGGCGGGAGAAGGGGCGAATCAGTAGTCGCGAATTTGCCGACGCCATCCGGCATATGAGCGAGGAGTGATGCATGCCAGTTGGCCTCTATTGCCACAATGCGCGTGAACCTAATTGGGCGGACGTTGATCACTCGGCTGGGGAGGTAGCCGTCGGCACGAACGGGGTAGGCGGAGTGAACAACAATCCCTGCCAGAGTTTCTACGGCACCGCAGTCCCAACCGCCGCATTGCGATTGCAGGCAGTATCCGGTAACAATCAGATCGTCACTGTTGGCCAGATTTTTCAGCCAGTCGTCACACGGGTTACAGATTCCGACGCGCCCCCTCATCCCCGTGCTCGCGGCCAGCGTGACCTTTCAGTCGATCATCTCGCGTACAGCCCCCGCTCCGCCGCCGGTTTCTCTCGGGGGGATCATCATTACGCGGAACCCCATGCCCGTAATCGTCTCTTCGCCCCAGACGGTAGTGCCGTCCGATGCTAGTGGTTTGGCGACGGTGCAGCCTGCTACCGGCGCAAACTTCGGAGCCGTGGAGATCCTAGAAACTGCCACGGCTGGCGTCAGCACGCTGCAGTTCAGCTTGCAATCGCTGTGGCCAGTGGTAACTCAAGGGATGATGCAGAAACAGTTCAGCTTGCCTTCCGATTTCGATCATGCCATCCCGCGTCGTCCTGACTTGCAATAGCGCTGACAAAACTTACGTTAGCAAAAGCTGGCAAAGTCCGAGAGAGACACGGCCTCTCAAACCCACCAAGCCCACACAAACGAGTAGCCTCCTGCAACTTTGCGGGCTTTTCACAATCTAACCAACTGGAGAATCAGGTCTCTCCTGTGACCCGCCGACTGACGAGGAGAGGTTTGGGTGCCAGGGGAACCGCGGTTGGTTCAACCCACTTTCCAATACAGTTTCGTTACACTATCGTCTATGAGATTTATCGCTCGATTCGCGTTGCTTGCAATGGCGGCTATTGCGCTGCCTCTCCATACGTTAGCCGACGAAGGTCCGCTTGATACTTCCGAAGCAAAGGGCATTACCGCCGACCAGATTATTCATCGTTTCGCTGCTAAAGAAAAAGAATTCAAGGAGGCACGCGATCAGTACACATACCGTCAGGACGTTCGAGTGCAGACTTTGGATGGCGATACGGTCACCGGCGAGTACAGGGAAGTCTTCGATGTCACCTTCAACGACGACGGAAAGCGGCTGGAAAACGTCGTGTACGCGCCTCAATCGACGATCGAAAATGGCGGCATTTCTATGTCCAAGGAAGACCTGTTCGATATTCGTAATCGTCTGCCATTTGTGCTGACGAGTGACGAGATCCCTGAGTATCAAATTCTGTACGTAGGACAACAGCAGGAGGATGAATTGCACTGCTACGTATTCGATGTCGCTCCCAGGGAAATCCAGAAGGACAAACGGTATTTTCAAGGGCGGGTTTGGGTTGACGACCACGATTTCCAGATTGTGAAGACCTTTGGCAAGACCGTCCCCGATTTCCACTTGAACAAGAAGGGAAAAGGTCAGGAAAACCTCTTCCCCAAGTTCACGACTTGGCGCGAGCAGTTCGATGGAAAATATTGGTTTCCCACTTACACTAAGGCAGACGATACGCTGCACTTCTCGCTTCAGGAAGTACACATTCGCGAGATCGTGAAGTACGAGGACTACAAGCGCTTCGGATCCAACGTGAAGATCACATACGAGGGCAAGGAAGTGCAGAAGGGCGACGAGAAAGGCCAAACGCCGGACAAGCCGCAGGCACCTCAACCGCCGCAAAAATAATCGGGGTCAGATAGTTATTCAATTGTTGGAAGTCTCAAGCAGTTCCTTCAAATACTGCTGCCAAACGGCTGCCCAGGTATGAGTACCGTGGCCGTGGGTTTGGTCGGAGACCGGAATCAGAACGAAACGGCCTTTCTTCACGCGTTTAATCTCTCGTTCGGCGATGCCTAACTCCGGCGGATTGATGAAGTCGTCGGCGGTATTCACAAACATGACCGGCACCGAGATTTTTTCCAGCTGCGGGGACGGATCATAGTTCCACGAAGCGCTCACGGCATACAAAAAATCGTTTGCATCCAGGTTCGCCGTGATCCGTTTCGTGAAGTCCTCCAGATGCTTGTCAGCCCCGTCGCGCACAGGGAAGTTTTTCTGCATCTCTACCGGTCCGCCTCCGACGATCAGCAACATATCCGCGGCAATCTGCAAACCCGCGCGAGGCTCAGTTGTGTATTCGCCGTTCTTCCAATCCGGGTCTTGGCGGATCCCATCGATGACCATCTTGCGCCAGATTCGATTGCGGCCAGCTATTTGTACCGGCAGGCAAGCGAGTGGCATGAGCGCGTCCATGAAGTCGGGGTAAGTCTCGCCCCACACCCACGAGTGCATGCATCCCATCGAAGTGCCCAATACCAGACGCAGATGGTTGATGCCCAATCCTTTCTCCAGCAGTTCATGCTGCAACGCCACCATGTCGTCGTAGTCGTATGGAGGAAATCGCGCGTGCATTCCGTCGCTGGGCTTGCTCGATTTTCCGTGGCCAACATTGTCGGGAATGATGACGAAATAGTGGCTCGTATCGAGAAGTTGGCCCGGCCCAAACAGTACGCCGGCGAATTGAGGCACTAGGAACTGTCGCCCCGACCCTGTCGTGCCATGGAGGATCAGTACTGCGTTCGTTACCCGGCCGGCCGCGTCACGCGCAGGCTTGCCAAAGGTCACGTAATGGAGCCGCAACTCGGACAGTGTCTGGCCCGACTTAAAATGGAAGTCCCGGATAACGTAATCCCCCTCCTGTGGCATCTGGCCCAACGCGGATAGTTGGTCAGGCTGCTGCGCGGGTGATGCTGTCGCAACAAAGAGCAGCGACGCAACAAATACCAAGATCAAATCTCGAATGCGACGGCCCATCTTCGTAATCCAGGATTCACGAAACAACAATTCTGAGTATTTAAAAGCTAATATCTAACCTATTTGTAGCGATTGTGACAAGCATTTGAAAGCCGAAGCTCAGGAGGCCTTTGCGGAATAAAGCTTCACCAGTGCAGTCTTATCAATTATGGAAAGTCATATCATTTTCAACAGGGAGTAGTCATGAAAAAAGCGGCATGTAACATATGTGGGATTAGAGGCAGGGACCGATGACTAGATGCGGACCGGGCATCGTTTGAGTGTTAACCTTTATCGCGCTGGTCTCGTAAACACGCGCTCGTGACCTCACCGCAAGTTTGAAATCCACCGTACTAATTCCGTTCGCGTGTTAGAAACAAAGCGCTTGGTTGGCTTTGTTTGGTATTCCCATACGATCAGCTCACCGCAGATCCGTTGATTTCGCCATCGATCTGTTTATTTTCAGACTTCAGCGAACGCCTGGGGGGTGAAGCTGCTTGACTACCGCCCGACTCAGATGATCCTCAGGTGGGTGCGTGTGCGGTTAATGTCGTTTGCCCTGCCCGTCCCGGACATTTCTTTTCATTCCTCCACTCCACCTGTCTCTCAACGAACCGATGGTTCCCCAGGACTGCTCGCTGTATCATGTCGGCGTTCAGTGCACGGTAATAAGTTATAAGTTCGGGTTGCCGATATGGAACGCTCGTTGATCTGGACCGAGGGCGATGCGTACGGCTGGGCCTGCTCGAATTGTCGATGGAGATTCCTCGTCCCAACGCTGCTTACCGGAGAAGAGGCTATGGGTGCTTACCACCGCCTAGCGGCTGCGAAGTTTCGCGAGCACAAGTGCGAGAGCGAAACCAGCATTCCTGTGGCGAAGCGGGAAATAAAACGGGATGCTGACACTTTCGCAGAGCGTGCTGGTATGCTCGTCATGCGAGGATACAAACCGAAGGATGCTGTGGAACTTCTGCTTCAACAAACGGCAATCGAACACGGCAATGATCCGAGGGTCATGGAGAAAGCGCGTGCCGATGCCGAGGGTCTCCTTCTAAGAGTCCGCAAAGGCCTCATCTGAAACACCGGGCCGTCCATGCCACTAGCCGTGGCACCAGCTATCCTCCGTGTTGAAATTGTTAGCTTTTTGGCAATGTGACACGCAGAGCCACTGTTTTCGAGCTTACAAAGGAAAACGCCTGCGCTAGGCCGCCGAGAAGAGCATGGACACTGGTTAAGATGAGGTCGTGGCTGCTTTGGCTTTGGAGCTCAACACTTCCTCCTTTGCTTGCTGCCAGTCATCCGTTGCGTTTCCATCCAGCCCGCCACGTTCTTGATACAACTCATAAGCCCGCTGGCGGATTTGCTCTTCGATTTCGGCATCCATTAGGTTTGGTCTGAGTGGAATAGGAGAGTTGGGAGCCAGGGGCGAGCTCCTCAGCTTAGAATTGCGCTCCCGATACGTGCGCTTTCGCAACGTGTCACTGCCTGTGGCGGAAGTTGGCGCAAGCCGGAGACTTCTAGCGGGAGGAGAAGCGATTGCCACCGAAGTGCTGTTTTCGCGCTCAGATAGTGCCACGAGCTGCTTGATGATTTCTCCTTTTTCCCATTTTTCTGCCCTTTTCGGCTCACCTGCGCACGTTTTCACCAATATAGCTAATACTGCTAGGGCAGTCACAACTCCCGTGAAGATGAATAGGAAGCTAATCATCTACGCCGCTTTCTTGGCATGTGTAGTCAAAGCCGGTGTTCAATAACAGAAATTGTGCCCTTACTGGATCTGCGGAACGTAGGTTACCAAGGTTGCTGTACCGAACTGGCCTTGCCTGTATCCTCGTGCAGCGCGCAAAAGGGTATCCAACTATTAGCTTTTCGCACATTCGCTGTGGAGCAGATGGCGTGGACCTACGGGGATCCCAGAAACGGCCATTGCCGAGGTGTCCGCCGAGTTAATGCCAGCCTCAAACCCGACGCCAACGGTTCCGACCCCGGCGAGCGCTAGGAAGAAGCTGCGAGGATTCAGATGGCGGAAGTCGAACGAGGTACAAGCTTCTGAAAGGCGTACTTAGACTTCACGCCTTTTAACAAAAGTGCGGGCTGCGCCCGAGAATCACCATAAGCGGTTTGCTGCTGAATCGTGCGAGCCCTTGGAGATGGGAAGAGTGTGGTGATGAGGCAGGACAAACACGCTTCGACCGTTAAATATCCCTTGACATACGGGTCGCTTAGGAACAAAATGGTGGGCGATCTCGGGGCGTCCAGCAGTTCCTTCCAGTTAGCCGAGATTAGGTTCCGATCCCAGGATTTCGTTGTTCGGTTCGCCCGTTCTATGGCCAGCACTTCTTCGCTGGGCCTAAGGAGGACACCATGAGTATCTCCCGACGCAACTTTATTCGCAGCTCGGCAGGCCTTGCCGGCACCGGTTTTATGCTTGGCTCCGCTCTCCCGAAGCCGCTGCTGGCAACTGAAAACGCCCACCGGGGATGCCCGATAGAACCACAGCCGATTCCGCATGCGATTGCTACTGCGTTCGGCACAACCATCCACCACTTCTTTCCGGGGCCCGTCGAAGGCATAGACCCCGACACAGGTCATGACCCGTCACACATCTTTGACTTTAGCGGTGTCATCGCCGAAGCCGACCTGCTTCTGACTGGCACCGGAACAGACCTCAACACCGGCGACAGTGCTCCTTACGGTTTCCATACGGACATGAGGTTCATGAAGGGCCAGTTTGTCGCCGCCGATGGAAATACACATAAAGGCGCGTTTGCCTTTATATGACTTGACAGCCTACCGGCAGCAAGCCCGTTGGGCTTGCATTCCTACGACGCAGCTGTTTCGCCAACTTTGGTCATGTGGGTGACTCCCATCCCGGAGGGCGGAGCAAAGAGTGACTTGGATGCGGGGACCGCCGAGCTTCATGTAAGGAACGTGTGTTCGGTATTCGATGCCTTCTCGGTTGCGAATAGTTTGACTCCCACCCACCCTCTGGGAAACATCGTGAGCGCGGTTATCGACTCTCTCGACATGCAGTGGAGTGGCGTGACCAGGAGCATTATCGGATTCGGCGACCCGGTTAATCAATTCTCCGGCGACTTCTTCGAGACGTCGGCGACTATTGCCGTGACGGCAACAACTAAGAAAAGCACGGGACACGGTTTCAGGTTTGTTTCCAGCGCGACAACAAAAGTCAACTTCGCCCAGATCGGGCGAGAGACCAACGGCGCGTTCTTCTGACAAAAACCAAGCGCACGGCTCCTGGCGACGTACCCACCAGGAGCTGCTGCGCCCCTCACCACCGCGTTACGGCGAGAGCGGCAATCAATTCCGGTTTGGTGAGACAGCCCAACAAAGTCTGGATCGTCTTGCAGCAGCAAAGGGTCCTCGGGGAATACGGTGTGTTGGCTCAGCCGAATTTAGCATCCTTCCGTTTGAATGCAGTTCGACTGAACTGGCCCCGGTTCTGATCCCAATCAAACTTCATCCATTTTGATCCGCGCCACCTTTACGATGTAACTCGGGGGAAACAACGGTGGACTCTTCACCCCGAAATCGTCCACCTGAATCACTAGCCGGGGGAAAACGTCACCGCCAGTCGCCCAATCTCCACGTTCTTTCCAGTCTTCACTTCCAGATAGGAGATCACCTTCGTCCGGTAGCGATCCGCATTGAGTAGGATAGGCAAAAGAAAAATCAGCACAATGAGCAGCGCACAGGCGATGCCCGCCAGAATAAACCCAGTCTTGCGGCGGGTAGTCATGGCAGCCTCGGTCTCGCGGCGACGAAGGTGTCTTTCGCCCCATGACGGAATGAATCCCCAGCGCACCGGCAACAGTTCCCGAACGGGCTCCTTCGGGTTCTTGGTCATGATGGCCATACACTCATCGACGGTGTGTTGATTCACTGACAGACTCCGATGCCAAGCTCGACGAAATGATTCAAGCCGTCCAGCGTAGGTCACTAGCACTCCGGGACGAAGTGGAGTCAGAGCTCAGGGAAGATTAGCCAGCAACCGGAATCCCTTGAGAAGTGGTCATCTTTACGTGGAGCTGCTAGGTTCGCACACAATTCTCGCGGTGGTCATTGTGCCGTTGATATTAACAACGCTATGCGGGGCATGGCGCGGACGGTTCGAGCATCACAAGAAAATGCTCGTTGGACACTCCCTCTTTGGTCGTATGTCTCTGTTACTGGCGTTGTCGTCTACTGGATGTTGTATCACCTGTGAGCACAGGTTGCTACATGCAGCGGATCGATGAGACTTCCATCCAAATGACACTCAACCGTAAGCTGGCATCGTGATGGGGAGATTCACGACCGAAGACGCAGTGAAATCGATCCAACTTCCCGGTATAGCCCAGAGTCAGTGTCCGTGTTGAAGCCCTGTGTATTCTGCGGCCAGAGGGTCACCTAATCGAACCTGTTCTTGCGCTCGCCGAGTCACGAGCCAAGTCTTACTTGACACTTTCTTATGTACGTTGCGCGACAAGATGTGCCCTTGTCCGACGGTTCTTAGCTCCACTCGTCTACGACCTGCTCGACCGGAAGCCCTGGTAGGCAAGATAAGCCGCGACGGCGAGTCCGATCCAGCTAATCCAAACCGGCACGGCCACGTTTTCCACCTTCACATGCCAACCGAAGAAGAGGCGAATCGCATGGCCAAGAGCTATCAGCGAAAACACTGCCGTGGCGATGAGGGAAAAGATTCTTGGTCATTCCCCACCTCCGTCGGATAAAGAATTGCAGCTGGCGAGGTCTTCAAATCCAAAGGCGCTGTCCGGGGAAGGGCTTCAGGCCGCGGCTAGGAACTTCCTGACGGTCTCTCCCCACTGTCCAGATGAGGCATCTTCGGAGATGACTTCACCGGGCCAAGTAAGCGAAAGGTACGTTGGGGGCCCAACGAGAAAAACAACTCGCTCCCGAGGACTTGCGTTGATCTGGTCGCAGAATTCAAGGACGTCTGCCGGTAAGTATCTCCGAACGTCGAGCATGACCAGATCATAGACATGAGGCCGCCAGTGAAACCGCGCCCCGGAAAGGTCCGCGGTTTCATGCACTTCTACTCCGCGACTCCGCAAGAGGGTAGCGCGCACCTCGCGGGTGGCTTGGCAGCGGTCGATGAGCAGAACTTTCTTGTCAGCAAGAACCGGGCGGCCACGAAGTGGTGGCGGGCGATACATACGACACTCCCGAAACGAGCGCGCCCTCTGTCGGTAGGCGATTCGAGCAAAGTCTGCTCCGAGAAGACTCGGGAGTCAACAGAAATATAAAAAGCCTCGATCGACGAGTCGGGTTTTCTGGTCTCTCGGACTATGTCGGGCTACTCACGGCGGCTGTCCATGTCGGGCTGTCCGCCGCAGATCAGTCATTCGCGACTGGCACTGCTAATGCGACGGGAGTCTTCCAGCGTCAGCATCTAGGTGAGCGCGATCAGCGCTGCGGGCCATATCTTCAGCTTGTGTCGAGGGAAGGCTTCGGGTGCAAAAAAACCGGCTAGTTACTTCTAACTACTACTCACGTACAGAATTCGCCTAATTGACCAGCCCCTAAGTACGCCGTAGTATTCAGGACCGTTCCATGGCGATGGCCCCATAACCATGGAAGCGGAAAAGGGACATTCTATGGGACACGGGCTGTTGCACCCGCGACAACTCCCGGTCAAGTCCTAGAGGTTACAGCCCCATCGAAAGACGTAATCGTGGCGAGGCGGAGACAGCCCAATGCCAAAGGCAAACCTGAAACGAAAGATAGTCGAGCCCGAAAACGAAATCACTGACAAAGCGGATGAGCCAATATCCGCCGTCTTAAACAGGATCGTCGAACAGGTATTTTGGCTAACGCGCGCCAACGGCGCTGCTATTGCTCTGCGCGACGCACAGGGTTTGTCGTGCCGAGCCAGTCTGGGCCTGGCTCCGCCTGTAGACACACGACTGCTATCTGACTCCGGGTTTACCAGAGAATGCCTTGAAACTGGTCAGGTGGTGCTTTGTGAAGACGCCGACAATGATCCACGAATTCGGCCGCCGATCGCAAGGACCTTGCAGTTGCGTTCCGCCCTGGCGGTTCCGATCCTCGCACCAGGCTCAGTGCGTGGTGTAATTTTGGTGTTCTCTTCGAGCCCTTTCGCCTTTCATACCGCTGATGTTGCTGCCTTGCAACGTATCGCCCATTCGCTGTCTTCCATTTTGGGTCCGGTACCGGCGCAGGATGAGCCACGGGTTATAGCCGGTCGCGTCGCAGCCGCAGCGCTCGCGTTCCCACTTGCCAAAGATCAACCAGCAGCCCGTCCGCCTCTTGTCATTAGTCCTCTCGAGCGTCAGATCGATTCGCCACAGCCGAGTGCACGGGCTGAAGCCGGAAAGCCCATTTCTTCGCGGGTCACTCTCGGCATTTTTCAGCGGCTCGATACGCGAGCATGGCTCGCTGCTGGATCGGTCCTTTCCCTTCTCTTCTTCTTGCTCTTCTTGGGACTGTCCCATCGCAGGTCGACGAAGAACCCCGTGGCAACCCACGCGCCGTTGAGACTCGGAACCGAAGAACCGGTTCTTCCGTCGCGCCTCGCGGCCACCCACCCCGATTCGAAGACGCTAATCGAGATAGACCTAGTAAGGAAAGTCATCACCACCCCGGCTTCACCAGCGCTTGTCATTGAAGGAGCGCCCATGGGCACGCAGATTTTCGTCGATGATCGTTTGACCGGCGTAATAAGTTTGACTGGTCAGGCAAAAATATCAACCGTTGCGGCGGGCCAACACCGCCTGCGTTTGACGCTGGATGGTTATCGAGACTACGAACTGGGCGTCGATCTACATGGCGGACAGAGCTTCTACGGTCGTGGCTAAGCTGGAACCCTTCGAGCTGCCAGCTTTGATTGCGCCCGCGAAGGCACCGATTCTTCCGGTCACCCCAACAATTCCGCCACCCGTCATATCCAAAAGTATTTCCTCACCCGATTTCGTGCTGGCGCGCACTCTCAAAGGCCACTCAGGCTGGGTTACTACCATGGCGTTCAGTCCGGACGGCAAGCGCCTCGCTTCCGGCAGTTGGGACCAAACCCTCAAGTTGTGGGAGGTCTCGAGCGGAGAACAACTGAGCCCCACGGCGAGAAAGAACAAGGAGATCCAGGCGTTGGCGTTCAGCCGGGACGGACGTTGGCTGGCGACTGAGAATTCATCAAACACGGTGACTCTGCGCGACGCAAGAACTGGCCAAGAATTGCGTGAGCTGGCAAGCGACAAGCCTCTGGGACCTTTAGGTAGTAACTGGGTTTATTCCATTGCTTTCAGCCCGGATGGCCGATGGCTGGCGACGGGCGTGGACGATAAGACGGTGAGGGTGTGGGACGTCAACACAGGAACCAAGGTGCGTGACTTGACCACATCCCGACGGCGGGTGACCTACATCGCATTCAGCCCAGACGGCCGCCGGCTGGCTTCCGGAGATGATGACAAGACCATCCGGATATGGAATATCGCTAGCGGCGAAGAAGTAAGAAAGCTGAGTGGTCACCGGAAATCGATCTACGCAGTTGTTTTCAGTCCCAACGGGCGTTTGCTGGCGTCGGCGAGTGGAGACAAGACTGTGAGGCTTTGGGACGTTGACAGCGGACGTGAGATCCATACCCTGACCGGTCATGGGAATGTTGTGACTAGCTTGGCTTTCAGTCCCGACGGACGTTGGCTGGTATCAGGCAGTTGGGACAAAACCATCAAGATCTGGGAAGTAGAGACAGGACGAGAAGTACGAACCTTGGCCGGGCACGACCAGCCCGTCTATTCCCTCGCGTTTGATTCTCATGGGCGCTGGCTTGCCTCGGGAAGCGAAGACGGGACCATTAAGCTCTGGCGATTGACAGGCGAGAGCAGAACACCCTGAGACATCCGGGAAATCCCCAGGAGTACATCATGCGTCACCAATCACATCACGATAAATTTGGGTCAGGAACGGAAAAAATTAGAAGCGTGCTGGCGTCGGTGTTGATGGCAATTGTCGTGGCCGGAGTCGCTGTTAGCACAGCCTGGTCTCAGAGCCTCAATTGGGAAGGCAGGATGGTGTATTCATCACTCCGCTGGCCTATTCTGTCCCAACCGGGTCAGCCCCGGTCAGTCTGCCGGTAGTCTCCTATCACTTTCTCGACGCGGGTCCTGTGCTAGGCAGATTCCACCAGATATCAATAAGTATGGGAGCCTTCAACCGGCTTGAGTTTGGATACACAGCCAGCCTCCATCAGGATGGTGACACCGCGGGTTTGAGCAGTTTGTGGAGCGGCCGTTTCAACATTGTTCACGGGAAGCTGAATCTGATCAGGGAACGCCGAAGTCTGCTCCCTGCCCTGTCGGTGGGCTTCGTGGCACGCGCCGGGGTGCGAAATGTAGGCGGCGTGATTCAGGGAAAAGACACTTCCAATCAGGACTTCTACGCCGTCGCTACCAAAACGTTTACCGGCATCCGCAAGCTGCCGTTAGTTTTCAACGCTGGGTTCAAGGCCACGAACGCGTCTTTGCTTGGGCTGGCTGGTAATGCTCCCGGCTACTATGGCCGGGGATTCGGTGCGGTCGCCTTTGCGTTTACCGGGCCAGGGAGAAGCACCATCCTTCTGGCCTCTGAGGTCATGCAGCAACCGCGAAAGATTGAAGGCTTGCCTGGGGCGGTGATACCGACCACGCTTACGTACGCAGTTCGCATCATACCTTCGGGGGCGCTGCCACTCCGGGATGGGGAGTGGAGAACCCAAACTTACGATCGACTTTGGCGTTGCACAAGCGGCTGGGAAACATCATGCCGGGCGTGGACCTGCAAGCTCGACATCAGTTCGCGTTCGGTATCTCCTACGGCTTTTAGCGACTGCTAATCTGCAAACGGGAATAACAGAAGCTGCCAGTGATGATTAGGGAGAAAGACGCCCATCATGGCTGAGAAACTAGTGCGCTGCCCGTACTGCATTCTGGGTGACAACTCCAGACCGATGTTACAGAGACCGGTCTGGTTTATCTGTGATCAGTGCGGCCATATAGTGATTCCGGAAGATCCCGATTTCAAGTGCGCCTGCCGCAAATGCCTGGAGTTGCAGCCGGGCCGTGTGATCTCATGTTAGCTCACGAAAAACCCTCTAGCGGGACCGGAGGAGGGTACTCCCATGGTGGTAAGTTTCGCAGCGGACATTCGGCCACTGTTCCGCGATAGCCCCGACGTCGATAGCATGAAGGACTTCGGGCTCGACCTATCATCTTACGACGATGTGAGAGCAAAGGCAGGCGCGATCTTGGCCCGTTTGAAGACGGTAGCATGCCCTGTGATGGCCCTTGGCCAAAGGAGCAACTGGCATTGTTCCAACAATGGATGGAGGAAGGTATGGCGCCCTAAGCCCGCTGACGTCGAAGGCGCGGCAGCAGCAACAATAACTCTGACAAGTTAGAGGAACTCGGAGCAGTTCAGTCGATGAGGGCCGTGGCAATAAAGAAAGGTCAGATCCGGGAGAAAGCTGCGGGTCTTCAGGAAATGGGCACCCTACGATGTGACGGTTGCGGCGAAGAGTTCTTCATACATCACCATCCCGCGTCGGCGGACAAGTCGGTTGCCGAGACACGCAAGCAAAGTGGCTTGAAAAAGTTCTTGCCGAAGAACACGAGCCAAGGAAACACCCCGATCGGATCGAACTGCCAGACTGATCCGGGCTGTCTGACCTCTTAAAGTCGCGCGGTACGCGAAACGTGTGCTGAGATCCAGTTCGGGGCGTAGAACAGCACAAGGGTTTGTTCTTTGCCGTTTCCCGTCCTGGGTTTGGCCGAGGCGAACGCGTCAGGCCATGAGGCCACGTTTCTCACCCCGGTCACGACTCGCCGGGGCAGCCGCAGAACGGTAACGGCGTGGGACGGCTCAAGGTTCTGTGGTCGTGTGCTTCTCGCCACGCCCTCCCCTTCCCCCGTCTCGCGCCGTCGCCTTTTACTCCCTGGTTGCAGCCACAGGGCATTGAAACCCGGCGTGTGACGGAGGTATGATCGCGTTCCGCAATATGCGGCGGTTCCAATACCTGTAACGAAAGAGGGTAACCCACATGCCCACAACTAACGAATTGACGATTCGTCTTGAGGATCGGCCGGGGACTCTGGGAAGAGTCTGCCACGCCCTAGCTGAGCACAAAGTCAACATTCTGGCATTCCAAGCCGTCAGAGCGGAAGGAAAAGCAGTGGTCCGCTTCGTGGTGGACAACCCAGCCACGGCGAGGAAAGCCCTGGACAATGAAGGGGTGGACTACCAAGAAACTGAAGTCGCTCAAATCAAATGTCCAAGTCGGCCGGGCGAATTGGCGCGGGTGGCATCGCGACTTGGCGACGCCGATTAACATCAACTACGCCTAGCGGGTTATCCGAGCACAGTACGCCCGTGATTATTTTCGGCGTTGCAGAGGCCGGACAGGCTGCGGTGATTCTAGACCGGACTGCTGCCGCCGCATAACCTGAGCGGGACCTTTGTTCTTCGTGACCCGTCAGCGTCAAAAGTGTTACTTTCCCCCATAGCGCTTGTCAGAGCGACTGATTCGGACTGTTGACCGGCGGTGTCAGGGGGTTGTAGCTTTTCCCCGGAACCCTCAAACTCCTGTCGTGTTATTGGAACACGATGGCTGTCCTTCACATTTAACCAACCCGAAAGGAGTCCCCCATGCACACTCTCATTATTGAAGGAACCTTCAAACCAGGCAAGAAAAACGGAGTTCGTTATCGCTTGGAATAACGAGATTCTTCCCACCTTAAAAAAGCAGCAGGGATTTGTAGACGAGATCCTGCTGTTTGGGACGGACAAGCCAGATCTTGGAGTGGGATTGAGTTTTTGGAAGACCAGGGACGAAGCCGAGCGCTATCACCGCGAAGTATTCCCGAAAGTGGCTGGTTCTGTGGGACACCTCCTGAACGGAGCTCCCACTGTGCGCTCATTCGATGTAGAGGCGGCAGAGACTTTTCGCATAGTCCCGGGGAAGGCAGCCTAGCTAGCAGGGTCGAAACCTCGAATGGCGAGTTTCGACAACTCGCCATTTTTACGTCAGAAAATTTCGACTAGACTGTATCCCAAACCAACTTCTTTCAGCACTGGCGTGTTCGTGAGGTGGAGCAGGTCGGGATTTGATCCTGCACCTACGGTACTTTGCCGCGCTCTCCACAAGCAAGTGGGTTCCTCCGTATTGCCGAGGCTGGACCATCGCGCCAATTATTTCGGCTTTTTGACTACCGCCCGACTCAGATAATCCTCAGGTGGGGTTGTGTGCGGTTAATGTCCTTTGCCTTGTCCGTCTTGACATTTCTTTTCATTTCTCCGCTCCACCTGTCTCTCAACGAACCGATGGTTCCCCAGAACTGCTGCGCTGCCAAAATCGGTGGACTCGCGAGGTCGCCTGCAAGAGCGTCGAGCTGCGGTAACGGGCCGGAACATTCAGCCTTGAAAAGCACCCAGCGGAGTTCAGGCAAGCGAGCCTTCGGGGCGGCTGAAGCGCCTGGCGGGGACGCACATGCAACGCCGGTTGCCGTTCTCTTTGCCACGTTGAAAAACCGATTGTGACTGAGGGTATTGCCGGTGGTTCCGGTGTTTCTCATCTCGCCGGCGCATGCCTCATTGATGGAGTTATCGGCGACCGTGTTGTTGTTTCCCGTGACGATAGTGGAAGTGCAAGTATTGTCCAACATAATCGCTGGTCCGACCGCGGTGCCGCTGATCTGATTTCCTGAAATTTCGTTGCCGTTGCTGCAAATATACAAGGCTCCGTCCGGTGCGAACGCAGGGCTCATGCCGAGGACTCGGTTGAAACTGATGGTCGTGTCGTCCGCATCGCCGTTATATGGGCTGGGAGAAGAGTCGTCGCTTGTGACAACAATCGCGTCGTCTGAGTCGCCGATGATGTTGTCAGAAATTTTCGTACCGTGGCAGGCATCGCACGCTATACCGATACTGCCTAGAGACGGATTCCCGTTAATCACTAAGTTTCTCGAGACTTCACCGGTCGCGCCGAGGGTCACCCGAATTCCAATCCTTGAAGTCCCGGGGTTGCCGAAGACAGAATTTCCGATGATCGTGGCGGTATTTCCGTGATCATCAGCAACGATGCCATTGCTTTCGTAGGCACGAATGCTGCTATCCGTGACAGTCAGACTCACATTCGCACCGGAGGTTTCCGCGAGGATGCCGAAACCAACGTGGCAGTCCACACTCGGGCTCAGAATCTGATTTCGGGTAGCCACGTTTGTGATGGTGGCGGAGGCATTTGCCACATAGATGCCATTAAGGGTTGGAGTGTCTTGCGTCGGCACATGGCAAGTGGTGTCGGTGCCTGGCGGTACCTGATTATTAGTTCCGTCAATGGTTAAGTTGCTAATATGGACGTCCCCCGTATCACGAATCAGTAGTTGCACCGCGGTCGGGCGTCCTGGATTCGGGAAGTTGGCAACCCGCAAGATGGTGGACATCAAACCAGTTGGTGGAAGGATGACGACCTGGTCACGGTTAGCGTCTCGGATTCCGGTAAGCGTGAGTGGCTTGGTGATCACGATCTGCTCGGGATAAGTGCCCGGACAGACGAGTATCAAGCCGCCTGAGGCAACCGCGGAGATGGCCGCCGAGATGGTCGGAGAGCCAGTCCTGCCCTTGCAATTCCCCACTTGCAGCGTATTTCTTGCGACGGAGTTCTGTTCTGCCGGGAGCGACTGTGCCGGCACCCGAACCGGGAGCGCCAGCGCAGCGAATAACGTCATCGCGGTAATCCACGTCAATGTTCTGGATTTCATGTTGCCTCCTGTGTGTGCGGGCTGGGAGCCGAGGGGCCGGTTCAGTCGAACCGCTGCGAAGGAAGGTAGGAGGGTACGGCTGAGCGGCAAGAGTCTAATCGCTCAAAACGGCTTGCGTCAAGGCCAAATCGCCAGGGGGTTGTCCACCCTGAATGCCACGTCAGACGGCGCTTTCGCGGCCAATCCTCTTGGCCCAACCAGAACCGCATACGCAACAAAATTGCACCAACAACCGGTCGTGCGTGTAATCGCCTGTGGGTGTTGAAAAAGTCACTGAGATAAGCAGGTGGATTCAGCAGAAGCATGTTAGAAGGAAGTGATCCTGCCCATGCTCTGTTTGATTCTCATCGTCGGAGGCCTGCTGATCATGATGGGGCAACACGACCGCAGCGAAGCGCTGTTCTACTACTTCCGCCTGGAAGATGAGGTTCCAGAGACTCATCTGCTGCGGCTCATTGAAAAGCACATCAGCTTTGCCTTTGTGCGGGAGAGGCTGAAAGCGAGTTACAGCGATACAGGCCGTCCTTCCATTGATCCCGAGCTTCTGTTGCGCATTCTGCTGATCGGCTATCTGTATGGCATCACCAGCGAGCGCAAGCTGGTCGAAGAACTACGCATGCATCTGGCGTGGCGGTGGTTCACCGGTCTCAGCTTCGATCAGGAGATTCCGCATCATTCCACATTTTCCAAGAACCGGCATGGACGGTTTCAGGAATCGAAGCTATTCGAGGAGCTGTTTGAGCAGATCGTGCTGCAGTGTGTGGAGGTCGGATTGGTGCAGGGCAAGCACCTGTCGGTCGATGGCAGTTTCGTGGAGGCGAACGCGGCCAAGGAAAGCCGCATTCCGCGCGAGCAGTTGGGGGAAGCGGCCCAGGTCCATCACACGCTGCGTGAGTATCTGAAAGAGCTCGAAAAGCAGAACCCGGTGGAGGAGCCGGTACATGAACAGGATCAGGTGTCGACTACCGATCCCGATTCCACCTACGCCACCAAGGGTGGCACCCCGGCTCGCCTGGGGTACTACGATAACTACCTGGTCGACAATCACAGTTGCGTGATCGTTGGAGTCCAAGCCACAGCGGCACGCATGAGTCAGGAGACAGTCGCGGCACAAAACATGATCACCCGCTTTGGGCAGTGGCAAGGTCGAGAGCCAGCGTCGGTAGCAGCGGATGCGACCTATGGCAATGGGGAGTTTCTGCAATGGTTGCTGGATCGCGGCATCACGCCTTACATGCGCACGCGAGACAGTGCTCTGAGAAAGAACAACCCCGGCTATGGCCCGGAGCGATTTGCCTATGTACCGGAGAGCAACAGCTACCGTTGTCCTGCAGGAGAGCAACTGAACTATGTCGGCTTAAACGTTCGCAATCGTGCCCATGCCTATATCGGCAGCGCCAAACGCTGCGGAGCATGCTCCCAAAAAGCGCAATGCACAACTGGACGATATAAATATCTCGCCATTCACATCCATGAGTCGGCGCGACAACGAGCACGGGAGTTGGCGAACACACCGGAATTTTCCACGGCACAACGACAGCGAAAGAAAGTCGAGGCTTTGTTTGCTGAACTGAAACATCAGATCGGGCTACGCCGCCTGCGCTTGCGTCGGATGAAATTCGTCCGCGAGCAGTTCTTCCTGGCAGCGGCTGCGCAGAACATCAAGCGACTGGTGCGCTTCCTCAGCCAGCCAACAGCACCGCTGGCTGTCCCCGCCTAGAAACAAGAAGAAGAACTCGGCAGTATCCACACCCGCCCGCACAAAGATCGGTCCAATCGCAGAGTTTTTCAACACCCACGCCTGTTAACAACAGTAACCGTCAAAACCCGGGAAGTGGACCGACGGGAGAGCCCCGGGTATAGCGATCGCACATTGCCACGACGTTGCTGAGCGTGAACGATCCCCCGGGCTCGATGCGGTGAATCTCCCATTCGCCCCGCTCATTTCTCCACCGCCGCATCGCGCGGCACAATCCGGCGAATCACTGGAAATCGCAAGGGCTAGTTTTGCACCGCACTCCTTGTTTACGACGTCGTTTCGAGGAGAATGAAGTGAAAACATTTTGCCCGCCATTTCTCGATCACCGCGTTACAGTACATGGGGTCCAAAACTGCAAACTCATTGCGTTTCCTTCCAGGCTCCTGGAGGGTCCAGGTAACAGATTACGGGACTTACCCTTGTCCCTTCGCGCAAATGCTCACGCAACCAAGGTGACCTTTGACGCATTCAGGCTTCAGCTTAGTCTGCTGTTTGTGCCGGCTTCCGAATATCAATTGCGTCGCCGCGAGCGCCGCTATGATTTGCGCCTGCCGGTGTCCGTGAGCCTGCATAGCGACATTCCCGCCGAGATTATGGCGGTTTCAGAGAATATCAGTAGTAATGGGATTCTTTATCCTCGGAGGCCGCAATTCCTGAAGGGACCAGCATCAAACTGATGGTTGCTCTGCGGCGTCCATCGCCATGGGGAAACACCCACCTAACCGCTGCCGGCAAAGTGCTGCGTCTGGAGCGGCGAGGCGCGAATCGTTTTGCAGTGGCAGTCTGCTGCGATGAGCGACCCTTTAAAACTACCCACCACGGCTCACCCAACCTTTCAGAGTACTGCTAGCTCCGTGCTTGGCACGGGCCCCGCGGACCGCGAAGCGGGAAATTACGTTTGCCCGAAAATCCTCCGAGACTGATGGAAATACCTTGCACAGGGGGGAAATGAGGCTTCCGAACCCAGCGACATGTTTCAGAACACCTAAACCCTGATCGTCGACTTGGACATGCGCTTATCGCGAAAACTCCCATGGTGCTTCACACGCAACAGCGATTAGGAACGCCCCGCCTGCGGATGGCTGCTCCACGCGCAAAACCTCTCCTGCGGCTTCTAGCGGAAGAGCATTAGGAAAGCGCAGAGTTACTGCTATTTTCGAACGAAGAGGAATTGGCGTTTCGCATCGCAGCAGGAGGCCATGGGCGCTCACGTTCTGTGCCACCGTCTCGACTTCACCCGTTCTTTCCCCCTGGAATCTCACGAAGGCTGGTTGCCGAATCGGGTATCTACGCTCGCTCCGGCGCTCCTCTCGGAACATGGGTCGTTCTCCGGCAACACGAGTACATGTGCTACGGACTGTGAGTTTTAACTGGCTTTTTGCTTCACTCTCGGGGTCTGTGTCTGGGGGTTTTTCGTGGTCCTATTGATAACGTCAGTGGTGATCCGCTGGTACATCGCAGGGTCACTATACGCGTACAGAATAATTTCCACCCTGTCCCGAGCGCCAAGCTTTGCGAGCAGGCGTGCAATTTGCTTCAAGACCTTGTGCTTAGGAATTTGGAGTTGCGTGGCAATCTCATCGTCCGTTAGGCCGACGGCGACGAGACCTACCAACTCTTTGTCTCCCTCGGTCAGCTTCATTGGCTCCTTATTCATACCTTCATGCAATCGGCAGTGCGTTCTCAGAACATCCGGGCTTACACGACCGCCAAGCATTATAGACCACGAGTCTCTCTCGCTTGGTACCGTGTCAGACAAAGCGAAAGGGTGGAGGAAATACTGATGGACTGTACCGGCGGAAGAAAGCGTTGTCACGGGTGAGAAGAGCGCAGTGCTCGATTTAGCCGCGATCAGCTTGTCCGTCGCATACTATATAGCAGCGGCGGCGAAGTTCCTGACACCACATTCAAGTCATCCACTGAAAACGCAGTACTTGTTGGCTTCGTTTCGTAATAATCTCTTGCCGCTAAACCTCCCGGGTCAGATGAACTCGCACTTCTGGAGGTCCAGTCTCACCTCTCCTCCGCATCTGAAGCCGGTACAGCTCCGCCATGGCGCGGTATAGCTGCCGGTCGAGGCCTCACGAAGGAGGTGGTCACGCAAAATCCTCGACCGCGCTTCCTCGCGAAGTCGACGAACAGCGGGTGCTCCAGCCGGACCCGTATCTTCGGTCCGGGCAGCGGGCGTGCTTACCTTGGTTTCACCGATCCGACGCACTCCGGAAGTTGGGCGCATACAAGCCCGAGAATTTTCTGTCCGCCGCGTAGGGGCTTTGTAGTGAGGGATACGCTCATCAATGCGATACGGCGAGGAAACTAGTCAACCCTGAACTGATCCGTGAAACTTACCTCCACGGTACGGCGTCTTGTTTCGATATGCGTCGGAATCGGCCTAAGACCTGACGCTAGCAGCCAGCCTTCCACCATTTCGCGCTGATCATAAATCAAAGCTGGCTTTTCGAAGCGCGAGTTGAGGGCTTCTCCTCCCTTAAATACAAGAATCCTCCCCGAGTAGGAATAAAGGCTTTCTCGTCAACGTCAAGAGCAGCATCTTGGTCGTCCCAATCGCTCGTCGATCTCGTAATCCGTCCAAGATCACCCTAGGTCGCATCGCGACGATCCGTACCCAGATCGCGTAGTAAGCAATTCCTTTCTGGGAGTTGGTAGATGCATATTCTCGCTGAAGGTGGACCAATGTGATATCCAGAGCACGCAGGTCTTCCGGAAACCTCTTCCGGACTTCGACATCGAGGCCAAGAGCGCATAAGTGTTGCGCATCAGACCGATATCGTCCCCGTTCGGCTCGGCTCAGGCTGAATCTTCGGTTCGGCATGTGATCTCCTTTAGAAAAAAATCTGAAATATCTACAGCTCCTGCAAGATCTACAAAAGTCATTGTGTGGCAGGTCACTTGGGATGCACAGTCCCCACAGCCGTCAATCGCGGAGAAGGTGAGACCGTAGTGCCGCGCGAGCTGGTGAACAAGAAGGCGGGTCTCGCGCGAAACCTCAAAACCATGCCTCCGCTGTTTCTGTGGCGAAAAAAGCCCAGATGCTTCAGTTTCCAGCCGATCTCTTGCCCTCTGTACATGAGAAGTCTCGCCCCGACAGCGCAACAGCGCATTTGTCAGTTCTGTGATGCGGCTCACGGCGATTTCCTTTGCTTCGTGCGATTGAGCCCAAACCACCTCGACCACCGCGCTGTTGACGTCGCAGCTGCGTCGCGCGAGAGCGTCCTGCTCTTGACGATGGAGTAGCGGGATCACGGTCTGCGCAAAATCAGGTTCGCCTTGGATGCATGCGGCCAAATTGCGAGCAGCCTCGCTATTCGGAAACGTCGGTCGGTCGGCAGCAGGGCCGGGTTCGCGCACTCGAGGAAAATTGCAACAACGGTACATCAACATTTGAGGTTGGAAGCGATTCGCGATCTCATCCTGCTCACGCGCAACTAGCGGAGGGAGACCACTTCGCGCTGGTGGCAAAGCGAGGTGAAGGGCGGTGTCATCCCATAAATCAGCCCCGCCCTCCATTCCGCAATAAACCGCTTTCGAGCACGCAATGTCCAAAACGGTGCCCCTGTTTCCGGGCACGAACAGGCCAGGGTAATTGGAGGCGCGCAATAAAGACGTCATCGTTCGAGCCAGGTACGGCTGGTTTACCAATAGAGTCGGACGCAAAGCCATCGGTAGAGAACGAAATGAGCTCCGCGAGAATTCCGCCAAGAGTAGCCGCGACGACTCACGCACCTGAGTAGCCGAAAGAAGGTGATCGCGTGGCCCATGTCCGGCCCCGAAACGACCAGTGTGGGCGGACTCGATAAACAGTCCGGGAACCACGTGGTCGTGATCCAGGTTGTCACCATCGCAGCTTCAGGTGCAGAAAGGCCAATGTAGTGTTCGAACTGACTCGCGATTCCTTTGAAGAGTGCCTTAATACTACCGTAGGTCCTCGCGGTGCTGGGGAACCGTATCGCCTGACGGAGGCTCACATCCAATTCAAGTGGCTGGTACACGTGGTGGAGGTGATCAATCTGCGGCACGATGCGCACGCTTTTTCCGTTCCAAAAAAGTAGAGCTGGCTTGCCGCTGTCGGCTGAGGCGACAAGCTCAATCAAGGAGCCGTCGATGAACATTTCACCCGAGGTGGTAATAGTGCGGTCCCCCGATTCGGAAGTCTCTCTGGCAGTTTGTCGGGCAGGCTTCATCATCGTTCCCCTCCATCAGTACACCAGTCAAATGACCTGGCTCGCCCTCAGCCATCGGCTCATCGGCACCAGGCTGATAAGGGAGATCTTGTACTCAACTACGTTCAGAAAGATTGTTCAGATCCAGAAAGATAATTCAGAGGCTCATACACATGATTCGAAGGTTCATACACATGATTCGAAGGGATTGAAACGATCCTCTGTGGCCTTGCGCCACAACGATAACACTAGGGGAATTCTAAATCATCGGCTTGCCATGTCAATGCGGAAATGTTCGCATTTCCGCCTAATTGTTATCTGCGAGATAGCCCGATATGGAGAAATCGATGTTGCAACAGGTCAAGCAGCCAAATAGCGATTCCACCAAGCGCGGTAACTGGATGGCGGCGGTTTCAGTCCTCGCCTCTCGATTTTTGAATAAGAGGGGTGACCTGCGGCCGTTGCTTAAGTCTTTCTGTTTTGTCGATCTGCTACTCGCTTGGCGATGCTCATTCTTCTTTGTTCTTCTGCTTAGCTTTGGCTTTAGCCCATCTTGCCGTAACTGCTTTTCGTGCAATCTCCGTTCTCTGCTCAGCGGTAAGCCGCTCGGCGCGAATCTTGCCCCCTTTGGAGCCGCCCAGCTTGCCTAATGCGACCGCGTTAGGGTTCTTTTTCTGCTTCTTCTGCATAAAGGTAGTTCGAACTTAAGTCCTCTCGTTGGGGAGACCATCCGTCCACAATCGTCGAACCCCGGTCCACCGTGTCTTCTCGGGACTATAATAGCGCGCACTGATGGCCCTCATGTCCGGTACCAAACTCGGCCCCTATGAAATTCAATCGCCTGTAGGCGCGGGCGGAATGGGAGAAGTGTATCGCGCGCGTGACCCGCGCCTGGGACGCGATGTCGCTATCAAAGTTCTTCCCGTGTCGTTCACCCTTGACACTGATCGGCTGAGGCGTTTTGAGCAGGAAGCGCGTGCTGTGGCAGCGCTGAACCACCCCAACATCCTCGCTATCTATGACGTTGGTGAAGCGAACGGTGCGCCCTACGTCGTTTCGGAGATGTTGGAAGGAGAGACCCTGCGCGATCGTCTGCGCTCCGGTCCGTTGTCGAGCCGAAAGGCGATTGACTACGGTTTGCAGATTGCGCGCGGACTCGCCGCGGCTCACGAAAAGGGCATCGTTCACCGCGACCTAAAGCCGGAAAACCTGTTCATCACCGCTGACAGCCGCGTAAAGATCCTGGATTTTGGCTTGGCCAAGCTGACGCGCCCGGAAGAGGGACAACCCTCGGGCGAGGCACCCACAGTGCAGGTGGCAACGGATGCGGGCTTGGTGATGGGTACCGTCGGTTACATGTCTCCGGAGCAGGTGCGGGGAAAAGCGGCCGATCCTCGCTCTGATCTTTTTAGCTTCGGCGCAATCCTCTACGAGATGCTCTCCGGCAAGCGGGCCTTTCTTGGAGACACGCCAGCGGACACCATGAGCGCCATCCTGAAAGAAGACCCACCCGAGCTCTCTGAGAGGGCACGCAATGTTCCTCCCGGGCTCGAACGTATCGTCCACCATTGCCTCGAAAAGAATCCTGCTGAGCGATTCCAGTCGGCTCACGATATTGCCTTCGACCTGCAACTCCTCTCAGGGCAGACCCCCTCTGCGGCCCGTACCGCGGCGATCTCGACAGGTAATCTCAGGAGGTGGTCGCTGCGCATTGCAGTGACGGCGGCAATTTTAGCAGCATTGCTGGTTGGCTATTTTGCGGGAGCTCGTTCGGCGGGAATGCCACCCAAATTCCGACAGCTCACCTTCCAACGCGGATCCGTCCAATCAGCGGCCTTCGCGCCCGATGGACAAACGGTGATCTACTCCGCAATGTGGAATGGAAAGCCAACGCCCGAAATGTTTTCCACGCGTATTGGAGATTTACTCTCCCGGCCGCTGCAACTGGACGACAGCCAAGTCGTAGATATTTCCTCCTCTGGCGAGATGGCCATCCTGGAACACTGGCGTTCTGTAACGGGCTGGACTGGCCGGGCAATGCTGGCGCGAATGGCAATCTCCGGCGGCGCGCCGCGCGAAATCTTGGATGACGTACAGAGCGCAGGTTGGTCTCCCGATGGAAGCAGCCTGGCACTTGCCCGTCATACGGGCACCAGCTACCGGTTGGAATATCCCATCGGCAATGTCCTCTACGAAACGCCCGGCTGGTTGGATTATGTACGAGTATCGCCTAACGGGAAACAGGTTGCCTTCATCGAGCACCCTGTGCTGGGTGATTCACGTGGTTCGGTACTCATGATCGAAAGCAACAAAAAGGCCACAGTGCTTTCTCCAGACTGGTCAGATGTGGTCGGGCTGGCGTGGTCGCCTGACGGTGAACAAGTTTGGTTCACGGCGAGCGATAGCGGCATCAGCCGGGCGTTGTTTGCCGTAACCACTTCGGGCAAAGTGAGAACGGTGCTTCGGGTACCGGGCAGCCTCACAATCCACGCTTTCGCGCGAGACGGCAGGGCGCTGTTGAACAGCGACTCATATCGTCGCGGGACGCTGGCACATCGCGAAGGAGAAAAAGGCGAGCACGACGTCTCCTGGTTCGACTGGTCCCGTACCCAGGCACTGTCCTCGGATGGGCAATGGATGCTCTTCGACGAAGAAGGCGAGGGCGGGGGGCACGACTACACGGTCTATTCCGGAAGACGGACGGCTCACCGGCCATCCGCCTGGGTTCAGGAAGGGCAATGGCTCTTTCTCCGGACGCCAAATGGGCAATGGCGGTGGACTTCAAAACGCGGCAATACGTGCTTTATCCCACCGGAGCAGGGGAGCAGAGGCAGCTCACTCACGACAACATCATGCATGATGTTGGAGAGTGGACTCCGGACGGGAAATGGATCGTGTTCATCGGCTTCGAACCGGGCAAGAAACCGCGTACCTGGATCATGCCCGCGGAAGGTGGCACGCCCAAGCCCATCACTCCTGAAGGAATCGTCGGCGATCGAGTTACGCCGGACGGGGAACAAGTACTGGTGCGCGATCCGGAAGGGAAGTATTTCCGTTACCCTCTGCGCGGCAATGGAGCACCCTCGCCAGTCCCACAGCTCAATACGGATGATAACGCAATAGGGTGGGCTGCCGATGGTCACACACTGTTCGTGCGTGAAGCCGCGCAGCAGCTCTGGACCATGCGCGTCGTCAGAGTCGATTTGAATACGGGGAAGCGGGAATTGTTCAAGGAGATAGAACCGGCGGACCGCTCCGGAATGCTGTCACTAAACCCTATCCACATTACACCGGACGGGCAGACATATGTCTACGGCTTCACGCGCCGGCTCTCAGACCTCCATGTGGTGGAAGGGCTCCGCTGAATTACCCCTGCGTACTCCAAAAACCCTCGCCAAATGTCCCATTCAAACGCTTGATTTCTTAACATCCTTCCAGCCCAATTTCAGGTTTTCCAGAAAGACTTAATCTTGGAATGCGCACCCAGCGGGATTAGTCGTAAAAGGCCTGATTACGTCACCTTGCCTATCGGACGCCCTTTCCGAGCATCCGACGTGAAGTCCGCCTTGACTCGCCACCACCAGGGGAAGATAATCCCCCGCTGAAGGCAAGGCCTGCACTAGTTACTCCGTCGTGTCTACTTTCTCCCAATCCGAGGTCGGTTTCTGCGCTCACTTCGGCTGTAATTTCCCAAGTTTCGGCCCAACTGCACCCATCAATAGGAGATGTCCGCGAGGCGCATCACGCGCAAACAGCGCAAGAAGGAGGCAGTATGCGCACGTCGATTTGGACAAGTGGATTTTTGTTGCTACTTGGAAGCATGGCCATGGCACAAAATGGGTCGAATATACTTCCGCAGACTCACAAGTGCGACGACCCTACCGGGATTCTCTGCACTGAGATATACGACAGCATCTACTATGAGTATATCGGCCACGACGAGCCGTCGCTGCTGTTCTACAGCAAACGAGGCGGGCTCGGGTTACACCGACATCTACGTGCTGAGGCTTCCCAAGGACCCGCCGGTGCTGCCCAAGCAGGACGGGACGGGCGGCACCGGCAACTTCCAGCTTCACCCGGCGTTCTGGGTTGGCATGGCGATGTGCGACGATCAATCCCAGTCGTACCCCGCGGATCTTCATGCGCCAAACTGCGCTGTACGCAGACACCGACGCCAACATCTTCGACAGCCCGGACCCGGCATCCGCCAGTTACATCGGCAAGCACCCGGGCACCGCGTTCATGGAGATGCAGTTCTACCCGCCCGGCTGGTTCGTCGGCAACAGCTGACGCAGTGGACCGCCGCGCTAAACATCGACAGCCTTTCGCAGAACCTCAACACCGGCCAAGGCAACAACTCGGCCTGCGGTGGGGCGATTGAGTACGTCAATTTTGCGTTTATCCAGACCGATGGCGTGCCCTTCCCGCCGGGATCGCCTAGCCCACTCGGGCCCCTTGTGGCCACGAACTTCAAGACTCTGTTCATGGACCCCGGTGACGAATTGGTGGTGACGCTTAAAGATACAGAGCACGGGCTGAAAATTACCGTGGATGATCTGACCAGCGGCCAAAGTGGCTTCATGGTGGCCAGCGCCGCTAACGGATTCGCTGAGATCCTCTTCGACCCCAGCGGAAACAACTGCGACTTCGCCACGCACAATCTCCCCTACGATTTCCACCCGATGTACGCCACCTCCAGTACACACACGCGCGTGCCCTGGGCGGCCCACTCTTATGGCATAGCATTCTCTGACGAGATCGGACACTTCGAGTACTGCAGGGCGGTAGCTAAGGAAGGGGGTGCCTGCATATCCTCTGGTATTAAAGATCCGCCCGGGCTCGATGAGACGTTCTGCTTTGACGCGGCTTTTGCCGCCTCCTTCGGGTTCATTCCTATCGGGGGTTGTATCGACGCGGACATCGAATTCGACGGCGTTCCCGTACCAGATGAACTGGCCGGGCACATTTAAGGATGTTAACGCGCGACCAGAAACTGCATGCGCAGCCAATCCAGTTTACCAGCCCTTTGTTCATTAATCAGAGTGGAAGCAAACAGAACTACAGCAGGGTCGCGTTTGAGACTGACCTGCCCCGTGTGGAGACGAATACGAATCCTCCGTGCCAGCGGCACATTTCAATCCCGCAGATCCGAACCCTGGCCAAGGCTGCGTTAATCCGCCCGTCGGAGCCACCTTCTATCCCATCTATAGCACTGCGCAAGGTAAGCACGGCTGCATCTGGCAAGTAGGCGGCGCGCTCATGCCGGGGACACAAAACTCGTTTGGAGGGAACTCTACTGCTGAGTATGGACAGCTATTGCGACTGGCATATCCAGCACCGAACGGACAACCCTCTTTCCGATACAACGACTTCCGTCGCGTGCTTCCAACCAATCCGTGCCCGCAATGAGCCAA
>CAVSNS010000043.1:0-23515 GCA_963729325.1 uncultured Acidobacteriota bacterium | reverse complement strand
GCAACCGGTTTGTACATCGACGATATGCGCGCCTCAATGTCAACAAAGAAGGCGCCTGGCGGGGGTTCGCCGATCGCCAAGAGATGCGCTTTCATCGGGCATTTAACGAATGCGGAAAATACCGCGGCTGAGATTTGGTTGCTCGCGTTCATAGCAATCGATCATGCCAGAGTTTCAGCGAACATCGATCATTGAGGGTACGTGTACTCTTTCGTATGGTCCCCGGCTGTTAACCGAAGGGTCGTAGTTCGAATCTCAACCGGCTTGAAGTGAGAGTTGTCGGCCCTTTACCCATTCCTCCAGCATGCGCTCACCCACTTCCTTGAAGTCGGGATGTTCGTTGATGTAGGACCGAAGATCGATTTCGGTTTGCGAAAGAGCGTCCGAGACCCGCTCCAGGATCGCGCGAATTTTTGCAGGTGTGCCAGTCATCCGCGTTTCGCCGAGCCGACGGAGAACTTTGCTGTCGGGCCACTGGGTTGTTCCGTTGAGCGTAAGCGCCAGACTGTCCTTCGGTAGATAGATGGAAGTGGTTACGAGATCGTAGACCGGTGCGAGTCGAGCTTCACCGAGCACGTCGTCATAGACGATGCCGAAATTCTTGAGATGAGCATCGCCGTTGCGCAGTGCGCAATTCAGCACGATCAGCGTGAATAGTTTTTCAGCATCCGCGAGTACAGCGGGTGAGTTTGCGAACTGCTGAAATCGCTTCATGACTGATGATTCATAGCTGCCGCGATACTTCTCATCCGTTCTTCTCGCGTTGAGGACGCAAAAATCTTCAAAGCCCCGGTAGGTACCATCTGGGCGCAAGTCGAAACGGTCAACGACAAGGGCCATTCCGTCTTCTGCGAGCCGATACCGCGGTACGTCCAGCCCGCAACGCTCAGCGGCTTTCAGGCAGAAGTACTCGTTCGCAGCGAGCTGAGGAAATTCGTTCGGCTCCCAGAACTTCACGATGTGAGTTGCACCCCTACAGCTCGGTGAGATTCGGGGTTGCGCATTTGTCAGTGTCAGGGACGCGTTCTCGTCGCGCACAAGAACTTTCGGCTGGACGCCGCTGATACCGGAAAAGGATGCAAACTTCTCAATGAGGTAGCGAAACAAGTCCCCGTCGCGACGACTCGCCAAAATCTCGTCTACCGACTGAAAAGGAACATCCTCGTTGAGCCGTTCCTTGTCGCCGGTGTACCGTATGCGGCCCACTTGTGAGCGGCCAACAATGGCGAGCAGATCAAAATCATCGAATGTTCCAGTCGCCTTCGCAAAGGTGAGTCGCAGCCGCTCCCGCAACGCGCCTTCCGGGAGGTTCATCTCGAAGATCGGAGGAAGGCCAAAGGACACGTCCCAGGAGGGAAGCCGCACGGGCATGGTAACGGAGACGGCGCGCTTTGGGACTGTCTCTGGCAAGTACGCAAAAGCACTTCCGCGATCCCGCTGCCTGTCCAACAGTCCTGCCTCAGCGGCGTCTGTCCAGACCTTTATCATCACGGTCCTCTTCTAAGAGTTCGTCCAGCGTGGGCCGTTGCAAGTTTGCCTCTTGTAGTTTCAACTCTAGGCCGAGTGCCGACAAAATGTTGGCGACTTTAGAAAAACCAAGTTCACCGGATCGGCCATTCTCCAGTGCTTCGATCGTTGCCCTACTCACGCCGGCCTTGTCAGCCAACGCGGACTGGCTAAATCCGAGAGCCTTCCGTCTGGACGCGATCTGAGCGCCAACGGAGTGCAGCTTTAGCATAATATGCCTAATATACTAGCCATATAATATAATAGTCAAGATTGTGACTAGTATATTGGTCGTTAATTGAGAACGGCATCGTTGGGTGACCGGAGAGTCGTTTTCGCGACCAAGCGCCCCGCAGCAAGCCACTCGCTGCTGTGCCAGGCGACCGGCACCTAGCAGACGAAGCTTCGGACGCGACAACTGACGGGTTCGCAAACTGTGAGATTATTCCTGATCGAGTCACAGATTGTAGACGGCGACAATGGCTTCACGTGAACGAATCTAATCCCAAGCTCCCGGACCTGCCGTCTGCTCTTGCAGAGATGCAGCGCTTGCGTGAAGAAAGTGTTCGTCTACGGTGTCTTTTGCAGGAGCACGGCATCCAGATTCCGGCGGCGCAGTCGACTACCGAGATTCCCGTCACAACGAACGCACTGCCAAGTGCTCATATTCCTGTCTTGAAAGCCGAACAACGAATCGCATTGTTCCGGAGCCTTTTCCACGGGCGCGACGACGTTTATGCCGTTCGTTGGGAGAACACCGACGGGCGATCTGGGTACATGCCCAAGGCAGATCGGGACTGGAAGGCCTACTTTCGCGCCAAGGACGAGGACCGCAAGAAGGTTGACCGCCAGACTCGGAAGTTCAGACCGTTGACCGACGAGGTAGTACGTGGGCACCTCGTTGGAGATCACACCGTCGGCGTTTATCCGCTGCTGCAGGATGAGACCTGCTGGTTTCTCGCGGTTGATTTCGACAAGAAAACATGGCAAAGGGATGCTACTGCGTTTCTGGCCGTATGCAGCGAACTGAACGTGCCAGCGGCACTAGAGCGTTCACGCTCAGGAAACGGTGGCCACGTGTGGATCTTCTTCGACCAAGCGCTCCCCGCAAGCACCGCACGAAGACTCGGCTGTGCAATCCTGACTCGTGCGATGGAGTCCCGTCACCAACTTGGACTGGATTCGTATGACCGCTTTTTCCCCAACCAGGACACCATGCCAAAGGGAGGGCTTGGCAACTTAATCGCTCTACCTCTGCAAAAACTTCCTCGTGCAGACGGAAACAGCGTCTTCGTAGATGCGGAGTTTCGTCCGTACAGTGACCAATGGGTCTTTCTGGCGAGCGTGAAACGGATGCCTATTGCTGCTGCTGAGGCCGTTGTTCTGGCAGCCCAAAGAAGTGGAGATCTTGTCGGAGTGAGAATCAGCTCTGCGGAAGATGATGGACAAGATCCTTGGACGTTGCCACCATCCCGAAAGCGAGCAGAGCGTCCAATACCAGGCCCCTTTCCGGTGCAGGTCCAAGTTGTTCGTGGCAACCTCTTGTATATCGAAAAGAAGGATCTTCCTTCCGCGATGCTGAACCGGTTGCTTCGCCTTGGGGCATTCCAGAACCCCGAATTCTATAAGGCGCAAGCAATGCGGCTTCCCACTTTCAACAAGCCGCGAGTCATCGCCTGTGGCGAGGAACTTGCCGACCACATTGCCCTACCACGTGGTTGTCTGGCGGAGGTCATCGAGCTATTGAAATCGCACCGCATCAAGCCCATGGTTAGGGACGAACGGTCCGTTGGTCGCCCGATCGAAGTAGAGTTCTCCGGTCGACTTCGCCCGTTACAGCAGGATGCCGTTGACGCGTTCGCACAGCACGATGAGGGGATTCTTTGCGCTCCCACAGCTTTTGGCAAGACGGCAGTCGCAGCATGGTTGATTGCGTCACGGAAGGTGAACACATTGATCTTGGTGCATCGTCAACAGTTGCTGGACCAGTGGCATGCAAGATTGGCGATGTTTCTCGGTCTTCCCGCAAAGTCAATCGGCCAAATCGGGGGAGGGGTGGCCAAACGCAGCGGCTGTGTGGATATTGCCATTCTTCAAAGCGCCCACGACAAGGAAGGGGTGAAAGACTTCGTGGCAGAGTATGGCCAAGTGATTGTTGACGAATGTCACCATCTATCGGCGTTTACTTTTGAGCAGGTGATGAGGCAGGTGAAAGCAAAGTATGTCGTCGGATTGACAGCAACTCCAGAACGGAAAGATGGACATCATCCCATCATCTATATGCAGTGCGGCCCGATTCGATTCAAGCTCAGCGCCCGCTCAATGACGGCAGCTACGCCGTTCGAGCACGAAGTAGTTCCGCGGCTTACGGACTTCTTCTTGCCGTCTGAGCAAACCGATATGACGATTCAGGAGGTGTACGCAGCACTTGTTGATGATCGCGTCCGCAATGAATTGATCCTTACCGATCTCATCCAGGCAAGCAGTGATAGCCGCTCACCGTTGCTTCTTACCGGCAGAACTGAGCACTTGAAATATTTCGAGGCGGAGCTTGCTGGCAGAGTGAACAACGTGTTCATCCTCAAGGGGGGCATGGGCAAGAAACAACGACGATCGACAGCAGAGGCAATCGCGGCCGTGCCAGAGTGCGAGCCAAGAATCATTCTGGCGACCGGCAGTTACATCGGCGAAGGATTCGACGACGCCCGCTTGGATACGCTCTTTCTGGCGATGCCCATCTCTTGGAAGGGAACGCTACAGCAATACGTAGGGCGTCTCCACCGACTTCATGATGCCAAGCGAGTTGTGCGAGTCTACGATTACGTGGATTCCAACGTCCTCATGCTGGCGCGAATGTACGCGCGTCGTCTGAAAGGGTACAACCTGATCGGCTATACGATCCGGGACGCCAGCAACGGAACGTCGTTCTTTCAGCGGGTTGAAAATCGATCTCCCAAAGAGCCTTTGATTAACGGAGAAACATGACGAAACGGAGCAGTCGCCCGGCGGTTCTGCATCTCCGGAAGCTGAAAGGCGAGTCTGGGATATATCTCCCTTCGCTCAGCAAGGCGAGGCTGAAGGAACTGATCGAACAAGCGATCGTGGATGCTTACGGCGAAGAAGAACAAGTGGGCGGTTTTTTCACCATGATTGAGGAGCACCTAGCGTTGCCGTTCCGTGTGAAAGTCCTCGGCGTCGATGTTGACGTGCAGAAAGTCGACATGACGCTAGATGGCCAAATTGTTGCCATTTGCCGTCGAGGCAAAACGCGCCAGAAGATCCCAATCCTTGACCTGCCTTTGCCCACGCCGGCACCGGCAGGCATGGAGTGGATTGTCGCTTATCGCCACTGGCGCCGAGGGACCTGGTGAGCGAATACCAGTACTACGATTTCCGCGCAATTGACCGTCCGCTGACGAAAAAAGAGATGGCAGCACTCCGTTCCATCTCTTCGCGGGCCGCAATCACCGCCACGAGCTTCACGAACCACTACGAATGGGGAGACCTGAAAGCCGATCCGAGCAAGCTGCTGGAGAAATACTTTGACGCTTTTGTCTATGTCGCGAACTGGGGGACGCATGAGTTCTATATTCGCCTCCCGCAGGAGTCGGTTGACTACAAGTTGCTCAAGGCCATGGTCCCAGGCGAGACCGTGCGTGTCCGAAGAACCGCGAGATTCGTGATCGTTGAATTTGGAAGTGAGTCGGAGTGGGATGGTGAGGACGACGGGACCGGATGGATGGCCTCCCTGATGCCTCTGCGCTCGGACCTGCTTCGCGGCGACCTCCGATGCCTGTATCTCGGCTGGCTTCGCAGTGCGCAGGATGGAGGACTTGATGAAGATGAAATGGAGCCGCCCGTGCCTGCAGGCCTGCAAGAATTGTCCGGTCCTCTCGGCGCGCTGATCGAATTCCTCGAAATCGACGAGGATCTCGTCGACGTTGCAGCACAGGCTTCAAACCCACTCGCCGCTGGACCGAGCCGCAGAGAGCTGTCCGCATGGATTCGAGGCCTGCCGGAAAAGGACAAGAACGAGTTGCTCATTACTGCGGTCGTGGAGCAGGGCGAGCGCTGGCGAAACGACTTCATGCGGCGTTTCCGGCGTAGGGACGTACAGCAACCCTCTGATGTGCCCTTTGCAAGCGAACGGCGTAAGGTGGGCAATCTTCTGGCAGCGGCCCATGCGCGTGCGAAGGAGAGGGCCCGGCTACTGAACGAACAGCGCATAGCGGACGCGGCAAAACGACGGGTAGAGGATGAGGCAAACCGGGCTCGGTATCTCGATCAAGTAGGACGACGCCAACCGGAAATCTGGAACCAAGTTGCAACGCATATCCAGATGCGGCAGCCCAAAGATTATGACAAAGCGGTCAGTTTGCTAACTGACCTGCATGATCTCGCAGTTCGCCGCGGCCAGACGGTAGGATTTCAAACAGAACTGGAGAAGATCCGGCAAGTACACGCCGCCAAGGAGAGCTTCCTGCGTCGACTTGCCAAGGCAAACTTGTAAGTAGCAAGCAAGTGCACATGGCTTGCCAAGTGTGCCAATTGTAGACGTGTCTCAATCGGAAGGGTACACCCTATTTCAGGTGTGCCATAAGTGTGCCGTACCATTCGATCCCATGTGCGCTAACTTGCTTCTTTTCAATACCAGACCAAATTGCTCCCGTGCGGGCTTGATTGTCGGTAAGTCATTGATTCTTAAAAGCAGTAAGACGTGGAAGACCCTATCAGACTCGCCTACTCTTAATCAGTAGGTTGAAGGTTCGATTCCTTCCGCGCTCACCATCTAACCTAATTAAGAAGCAAATCCTTACCTCACAAGCACACGACACGGGGGCAGAGTGTGCCGGTGGTGATCGGCTTGACCGGCGCCTGACTGCGGGCTAGGCGCGCGGCATCGTTGTCCGTCGCCAAGTCCCCGACGCCGCCGATGAGCGTGAATTGTCAGACTCCGGCGCATCGCGCCAAATACGCGCAACAGCACAAGCGGTAGACTGTTTTTTGTGATTATTCGAGCTAAACCCATGCTGCCCCGTCCTCCTGGTCCTAGGCCACACTTCCTGATTGGCAATATGCCGTTGGCCAGTCGTGACCCTCTGGCCGTGTTCACTCGTTGGGCCGGAGAATTCGGCGACGTCTTCTACTACCGCGCAGGATGGATCCAGGTTTATTTCTTGAACCATCCCGACCTGATCGAATTCGTTCTGGTTCGCAATCACCAGAATTTCCGGAAGGACCGGGTGATCAGAAACAGCCGCTGGTTTTTTGGTGATGGGCTGCTTACGAGCGAGGGTGAGCATTGGAAGAGGCAGCGAAGGCTCAGCCAGCCCGCGTTTCATCGCGACAGAATCGCTTTGTACGCGAGCGTCATGACGAATTATACGCAGCGGATGCTATCGCTTTGGCACGACGGCACAGTGATCGACGCACATCAGGAGATGATGAGATTGACTCTGCGCATTGTTGTGCGCGCTTTATTCGGTGTGGAGGCCGAGGAGACGGAGGAGATCTCTCGATCCTTGAATATCATGATGCGAAATAGCACCGGTGCCCGACTGCTGCTTCCGCCGTTCTTCCGTCAACTGCCTTTGCCCCGGATGTTCGAGCTCCGCCGTGCTGTAAGCAAATTGAATGACACCGTCTACAGAATCATCGATCTGCGTCGGAGGAATGAAGGAGACTCTGGAGACCTGCTTTCTGTGTTAATGGAAGCACGGGATGAAGACGGCAGCCACATGGATGACAAGCAACTTCGGGATGAGGTTATGACCTTTCTTCTCGCTGGCCACGAAACAACTGCCCTGGCGCTTTCGTGGGCATGGCACCTGCTCAGCCAAGATTCACAGGTTGAGCACAAACTGCATCAGGAGTTAGACCGTGTACTCGGAGGGCGCATACCAACTGTTTCTGATGTGTCGTCCTTAACGTATACCGAAGCAGTAATCAAGGAATCTATGCGGCTCTATCCACCGGCGTGGAGTGTTGCCCGTACGGTGATCAAAGACTTCGAGCTCGGTGGATACCGCATTCCCGCGGGTGCGAACGTTGTGATGAGCCAATGGATTATGCAACGTGATCCCAGGTTCTTCTCGGATCCGGAAAAGTTTGATCCAGACCGGTGGAGCAATGAAAACATCCAGAAACTGCCAAAGTTCGCATATTTCCCTTTCGGCGGTGGTCCAAGACAATGCATCGGAGCGTCATTCGCGATGATGGAAGCTGTACTCCTACTCGCGACAATCGCGAGGCGGTTTCGGTTGAGCAAAGTGGAAGGACAACCGATCGTTCCTGTGCCGAGCTTCACCCTGCGACCAAAGGAAGGCATTTACGTGGAATTGAGGAAAAGATCCTAAGGCACGACTAAATGCCTTCGCACCATTGGCTAACAAGGAGCAGTGGACGGGATAGAACGTGATTCGGAGTGTCGTATGCCGCGCAAATTACAACCGATTTCGAACGCGATCCAGGCGAAACTGGAAGTGGCCAGGGTTGCGCGCCTTGCAACACTGGATGCGGAGCATGGACCGCATATCGTGCCAGTCTGTTTTGTGTACGATGGCAAGGTTTTCTACTCGGCAGTAGACCGGAAACCGAAGCGTGTTGCACCAGAAAGGCTCGCGCGGCTGCGGCACATCAAGGCATCGCCACAAATTGCACTGATCATCGACGAGTACCACGAAGACTGGGGGCAACTTTGGTACATCTTGGTGCGTGGGAAGGCGAAGCTGATTCCGAAGTCAGCACACCAGGAACGTGCCCAGGCCATCCGTCAGCTCCGGGCGAAATATCCGCAGTATGCGGCAGCAATGCTTCCCGATGACGCACCCGTCATCCGGATCACTCCCGAGCGCATCAGCTCCTGGGGCAGGATTTAATGGCTGGCGAATTCTTTCGCCCACGGATTGGAGTGCCGGTTCAGGTTCCTACACTAATTTGCGAAACCGTTCCATCAGTGCAAGCCACTCTTCCAGCGACTGCGCCTGGAAAGTCGGATCAAAGAAGAGTTCATGCGCTCCAATCCGCTTGCATCCGGCAATGTCTTCTTCGATCTGCTCGATTGTGCCGGTAAAAATCATTCGCTTGTCGCCCAGCGGCTTGTTGGTAATCTCCAGATTGGCGCGCACCACCATGACCAGGGACGACGGGTCACGGCCCGCCTCCTTTGCCATTTGCTTCACAGCAGCGAACATTTGTGCCATGCCGTCCACAGGAATCGCCACCGGATTCCATCCATCGGCCACTGTCGCCAAGCGCTTCATCGCGGCCGGGGCAAAAGCCGCCAGATAGATTGGAGGGTGGGGCTTCTGTACCGGCTTCCGGTTTATATAGGACTTTGGAATTTGGTAGAACTTCCCGTGAAATTCGACCGGGTTGGTGGTCCAAATGGCTTTCAGCACCTGCAGAAACTCATCCGCCATGGCGCCGCGCTGCTTCATGTCCGCGCCGGTGGCGTCCATTTCGTCCTTCGACCAGCCCAAACCAAGCCCCACACGCAGGCGCCCATTGGATAGGAAGTCGATTGTGGTCAGCCGGCGCCCCAGCGTGACCGGGTTATGATAAGGAATATCGAGCACACTCGTGCCGAGGGTAATGGTCTTGGTGTGGGCGGCTGCGAACGTCAGCGTGTCCAAGGGATCGAGAATGTATTTGTACGGTTCCGGGAGCAATCCATCGGGTGTAGCCGGATAGGGTGTCTGCGGTTTGACCGGCCAAAGCAACCGCTCAATCGTCCAAAGGCTGTCGTAGGCCAGAGCCTCAGCACGCTGGGCAACCTTGACCACAGCCTCAGCTGTTGCGACCGGCCCGATGTTGGGAAGAGCAAACCCAGTCTTCATCGCAAACTCTCCTGAATTACTTGCAAGGGACTTGTTGGTCGTTCAAGTAATCGACGTCGGGCGTCTCTTTCACGCCGCCTTTGGCCGTCACGTGGCGCAGATCTGGGACATAACCCACTCTCTTGCTTTGACCGGATCGGAGACCTTAACAAAATGATCAGATTGGTGATCGGTGAAGCAGCTTGAAGCGGGATCAGCACTTCCGGACCTTTGAGAACGCAAACGACTGCGACGAAACGTTTCCCGACCTTCCATCACTCGTCAATTCTATACATTCTCGACGGGGTTCAGCATGGCAGACGCCGTATCCTCGACTACGGATCTTTCGGGGTCAATGAAGAATGCCCAGGCTACGGCTCCCGTCAACAGGACACCCGCAGTAATGAAAAATGGTGTGACCCAGAATCCCCGCTGAACCAGAAACCCAAAAATGATGGGGGAGAGTGATGCCGCGAGACTGCCCGCCATGTTCATTACGCCCGATACCGTGCCGCTGTATTCGCCGCCGACATCCATGGGAACGGCCCAGGCCGGGCTGATGACGAGTTCCAGAAAGAACAGCGATGCCGTCAAACAAAGTATTGCTGTCCAGGAGGAGTGAGTCATGGCGGCTGGAATCAGGCAAATTCCTGAGGCCAGCATGGCAGGCGCGGCCACAACTCGGCGGGCGAACCTGAGCTTGCCTGTCCTTCGGTACACTGCGTCGGTGAGAGTTCCTCCCACAATGTCTCCGATCATGCCGGCCAAAAGCGGAAGAGACGCCAAGGTGCCCACGGCCTTCAGCGATAAGTGACGATATTCATGAAGGTAGGTCGGAAACCACGTCATGTAAAAATAGGTGCCGTAGTAAAAACAGCAGTAACCGGCTGCGATGTACCACATGTTGGGCGATCGAAAAATAATTCGCCACGGCGGGGCCAGCGTGACGATGGAGATCAACCGGCTGATCGCGCCATCCGCGTTAAGCCTCGTATGTGAGCCAACTCAGAACGATTGACTCTCGGGTGCTGCTCAGGAAGGTTGCGGTAGAGCAGGTAGAAAGCTAACGACCATAGCAGGCCTGCCGCTCCGAAAATGTAGAAAATCCAGCGCCACCCAAACGCGACCATAATACTGACTGCAATGAAGGGTACGATTGCAACCGCAAGCCGGCTGAAACTATGCGTGACTCCGTGGACGATGCCGCGTTCCGCCTTGGGAAACCAGAGCTGCATGGCTCGCGTCGCGGTGGGAAAGGCCGCGGATTCTGCCAATCCGAAGACGACCACGAATGACGATCAGCGAGGCCGCACCAGCGGCAACAGCAGTGAGCCCCGTCATGACGAGACCAGAAGGGAACGATAATCAACAGTATCAACCGCGGGCCAAAACGGTCGGCGAGTGAGCCCCCGGGTATCTGTCCGATCGCATAGGCCCACAAGAAAACGCTGAATACGATACCCATCGTCGTCCGGCTAAGTCCAAAGTCTCTTGCCATGGCTGGCGCGGCGATCGAGATGCCGGTCCGGTCCATGTAGGTAATCATGTACATCAGGCTGATCAGGAGAAGAACCAGCCAGCGGGTCTTGGTTGGTTTGGAAGATGCGTTTCGCGGAGAGGGAATTGGCTTCCGAAAAAAATGTGCGATCGGTATCCGGCATCTCTCAGGTGCGATCGGCTGCAACATCTTTGATCGGATCAGCCTGCTCGTCGCTTTAGCCGATCAGGCGGAGGTTCTGAGAGGATGAGGTCGATCGGCCGGCCCTCTTCCGCCGACTTATCCGCAGCCTGATATACCTGCATGACCATCCGCGCGTGTTCCGGCGTGACCAGTGGCTGCTGTCTTTTTGCCACGCACTCGAGAAAATGAATGGTCTCCGCTTCCATGGGGCCGGCGATACACATGGCCGACCTTCTCGCCGGGCATGGTTGAGATGGGAAACTCGATTCCCCTCTTCATGGTGTTAAGGCAAACGTCGCGATGGGTATCATCCGCCATAATTGCGCCTTCGGTGCCGATCATCTCAATCCAGGTAGATGAAAAATTCGGATACGCAGGCGGAAGCACCCAACTTGCGCCAATCGTAAACGCACAGCCATCTTCCAAAGTCACCACGATCCAGTCGCAATCCGGGCACATGATGCGTGGGCTGCATGATTTTGCGCACTTCCTGGGCGTAGACGCGGACGGGCCTTCTCGGCGCGAAGCACCAGAGCGCAAAGTCGATGTCGTGCGTCGCTTCCATAGCGGCGGGCGACAGCTTGATGCGCCCCCCGATCTTGTCGCCCAGATTCCGCGTGATGTGCCGGCTCACCAACGCACGTGACAGGTTGCCCGATCGTCCCGTCGTCGATGGAGCGTTTGATATAGGCAAACTTGGGATTGAAGCGTTGCGAGTATCCAATCGTAAACAGTAAGCCCTTCGAATCGCGCCAAATCGATCAGCTCATCGGCTTCGGAAAGTTCGAGCGCGATCGGCTTTTCGAGAAAAACAGCTTGCCAGCCTGCAGGCTTTCTTTGGCCATCGGGAAATGGGTTGTCTCCGGTGTCGCTGAAATAATGATGGCATCGATGCTCTCGGTTGTCGAGCAGATCACGGTAATCCGTGGTTGCGGTGGCTGGCCTTGTCTTGGCTGCGATTTCCTTCAGTCGCTCTGGCTTGATCTCCGCCAGGTGCAGACGCGCTCACATACGGGCTGGCGGCGCAGGTTTCGGCACGTATGCCTCCGCACCAGCCGGTCCCAATAATTCCGATGCTGACTTGCTTCATAAGTCCACCTGGTCTACTTAGCCACTAACAGAACGCCGAACTAGTTCGGTTTCATCGGCGGTTCCTCCTCACCCTTGGGCGCAACCGGCTCGAACTCTGCAATCGGCAGAAAAATGTTGTGCGTCTTCAAGTCTATCGCCATGGTGCGCGCATATTTCTTGGTCGGGACATTTTCCAGGACGCTGTACTTGTCAGGTGAATCTTCATGAATCACAGTCAGATCTCCCGATTCACCGTTCGAGCTGAACACGAGTTGCGTATCCGGATCGAAACCGGCGGCATCCGGATCCTCGCCAATCGCGGGAGTCGCCACCACTTTGCCGGTGTCCGCGTTTACGACCATCATCTTCTTATTGCCGCAAACCGAGAAAAGCCGGCGGTTCTTCTGGTCAAACGCCAGCCCTGAAGGTTCTTTGCAACCGGTCAGCGGCCAACGGTGCAAGCACGGAAAGCTTCTGCGCGTCGATCTCCAGCAGCTCGGACTTATCCTCGATATTGACATAGACGTGACCTTTGTCATCCCCGGCCGCAAACTCCGGCTTGCCCCCTACGGCGATGGTCCCGGCAACCGTTCCGTCGGCAGCATTGATCGCGGTGGCGTTCGCACTCTTGCCATTGAAAGCAAAAACGCGTTTCGACCCAGCATCGTAATAGATGGCATCGGGATTCTGGCCGCTTGACTTGACCGTGCTGATCACTTTCAGCGTTTTGAGGTCGAAAATCGTGACCGTGTTAGCTCGTCCATTGCTGGTAAATCCGCGGCCGAGGTCAGTCGCCACGGCAATGCCATGAACCCCTAAAGTATTGGGAATATCACCTACGACCGCGTAGGAATCCGCGTCCAGCACGACCACATGGGTTTGGTGAGACACGTACACGCGGCGGGCAGCACTATCGACAAGATCGTAGTCCCATTTGCCGGTGCCACCAATCGGTATCGTCTTTATAACGTGGTAGCCCGAGGAGCCGGCCAGGGCAAAGTCAGCCAGTAAGAAAGCGGCAACAATACAGAAAATCGCAGCCGCGATTACAACCGTGATTGGACGACGCATGATTTGCATTCCTCTCTTTCCAAAATGTATTTGTGCTTTCTCTGAAAAACCAACAATCACGACTGCTTCGCGTAACCGCGCCATCGGGTCAGGAAACCTTCAAGCCGTTTGGCACCAACGGCAACGAGCGCAGACGCACACCGGTCGCATCGAAAATGGCATTGGCAATCGCCGGAGCGACACCCAACCATCGAACCTTCACCGGCACCAGCCGAAGGAATGTCCTTGCGGTCGAGCAGTACCGTCTCGAGCACTGGGACATCGCTGAACCGGGGTACGCGATAGTCTGAGAGTCGTCCATTCAGGATCCGGCCGTTTTGAAAATTCAATGGCCTCAAAAAGCGCTCCACCGATGCCCATGATGTTCGCGCCTTCGATCTGATTGAGCAGACCGTCGGGGTTGACGATGGCCCCGCATTCGAAAGCAGTGACCATGCGCAACACCTTGACGTCGCCCGTCGTCCGGTCCACCGCAACTTCGACGAACGTGGCGACGTTTCCACCCTTCTCGAAGCCGCCACCCATTCCGAAGCCGTGGCCCGCGAGCTTTGGTCTGCCCCCACCCGAACTTCTTCGCTGCAGCCTCAAAGACAGCGCGCAGGCGCTCATTCTTCAGATTCTTCAGGCGAAATTCCAGCGGGTCCATTTTGACGAGAAGAGCCAGTTCGTCCATATGCGATTCGCGAGCGAAATGGTTTGCCGTGGCTGCCAACGCGCGGTACGACCCCTGCCGCAAAGGAGTGCGGGTGACATGGAATTGGATTCGCTGGTTCTCGATATCGTAGAAAGTGCGAATTCCCATGGCTCCGGAATTGTAGTTATGAAAATCCCAGGCGACGATGGTGCCATCTTTGCGCATGCCACTGGTGACTTCGATAACGCCGGCAGGACGGAAGTAGGCCCAGGTGAATTCTTCTTCGCGGGTCCACATCAGCTTGACCGGTCGCTTGGCCGCGCGCGCCAACCGTGCAGCCTCGATGGCAGTTTCTCCGGTGTGTTTCCCGCCATAAGCCGAACCCGTGTCGGGCATGAGCACGCGGACCCGTTCTTCGGGCATGCGAAACGCTTCGGCAAGTTCAGCCCGCACCCCAAAGGGCCGCTGTGTGCCCGTCCAGACAGTTAAATTATCGCCGGACCACTGAGCCAGAGCGGCACGCGGCTCTAGTGGGATATGCGCGATGTAGGCGACCGTATAGGTTTGCTGCAGACGATGGTCGGCAGAGGCCAATGCCTTGTCCACCGAGCCTGTCTCAGTGCGAAAGGCGGTCCCGCTCGAATCACTTCGCTCCAAAGAGCCTGGAGGCCCTGAGCCGCCAGATTCAGCCGGCTCCTCATTCTTCCGCAGATACTCGAATAGCTCCTTGTTCGAAATCTGCGGCTTGGGATTTCCACTCTGCCCGGATAGCGGCCACTGCGCGCGAGGCAATCTCCGCGCTCGGCGCTGCCACGCCGACAAAATTGCCGTCATGGACAACGATCACCCCGGAAATGTTTTCTGCCTCATGCGTATCGAGCGAGGATAGCGTCGCGCCGAAAGAAGGAGGACGCAGGATCTTGCCATAAAGCATGTCCGGCAACTTCTGATCGGATGGATAGCCGATGTTTACCGGTCACAAAATCACGGCCATTAACTTTCGGCAATGACCGGCCCGCTATCGTCCACTGGGTGGCGGGTATCAGAGGATCTTCGGCAGGCAGCGTCTCTGTGAGTTGCTTCCCCTTGACCAGGGCGGCATACTCAACCGAGCGTTGACTTGCGGAATCCGTAATTTTTCCATCGCTGGCGACCAGACGATTGCGGTCCACTTGCCATTGCGCCGCCGCTATGCCGATCAAAATGTCACGAGCCGCCGACGCCACTTTACGCAATTGCAGGTTCATCTCCGGAGTGGTGCGGCTGCCGAAGGTCCCCCGGTCGTATGGGGTCAGCTTTGTATCACCCATGACCATCTGAATCTTTTCCACGGGCACATGCAGCTCCTCCGCAATACCCTGGGTGAGGGAGGTCCGAATATTTTGCCCTACCTCCACTTTGCCGGTGTAGGCCGTCACCGTACCGTCTTCTCCGATGTGCAACCAGGCTCCAATTTCCTTTGGCAGCGATTGACCGTGCGCCTTTGTCGGAGCCCGATTCCTGCATGCCGTGCGCGTCTTTCCACACGCAGACAACCAGAATCCCTGCTCCCAGGAATTTGAAGAATTCTCGCCGGTCGACCTCGAAACAGTACCTGGGCGGAGCGGTAAGTTCGTAGCGTTCAGGTTCCAGTCCAGCCTGAAAGTCCAGATGGTTGCTCATCGTCCGGACTCCTGCATGACTCTTGCCGCCTTTTGTATTGCCGCCACGATGCGGACGTAGGTTCCACAGCGGCACACGTTGCCTTCCATCGATCGCGAGATCTCGGCAGCGGATAGCTTCGCCTTAACGCTCAACAGCGACACCGCCGACATGATCATGCCGGAGGTACAGTACGCGCACTGCATCGCGGCCTCGTCCAGGAAAGCCTGTTGCACTGGATGCAACTGGTCACCCCGGGCAAGACCTTCGATCGTGGTAATTTGCTTTTGAGCGACATCACCCAGCCGGGTAATGCAGGAACGGCGAGCCTTCCCATCGATCAACACGGTGCACGCGCCGCACTGACCTTCGCCGCAGCCGTACTTAGTTCCGGTCAGATCGAGATGGTCGCGCAACACAAACAGCAGAGCTCGCCTCAGGATCGGCGTCGGTAGTGTAGACGCGTCCGTTGACATTGAGTTGCCGGGTTGTGGCCATTCCAGAACCTTCCGCGCCGCGGTATTGTGCGAAGCTACCTTGACCAGTCTTCGGCGAATTGTGCCACGCGCTTTCGCGAGTTTTACGTCACAGCCAGCGCTGTGAATCAGGCATCAGCACCGCGCTGTCGTCCCTGCCTTCAGAACCTCCGGATTTATCGGATTATGAGGCATTTGCCCGGTCAGCACACGGACAACATCTTCCGCCGCCTTGGTCTGCAGTTCGATCAGCGACTCTACGGAGTAGAAGCTCATATGCGGAGTGAGGATCACGTTGTCACGCCCGAAAAGTGGTGAAGTCAGGGGCGGCTCTGACGACAAAACATCCAGCGCCGCGCCGGCAATGCGTCCCGTGTCAAGCGCGTGCGCCAGGGCTGCTTCGTCCACGATGGGACCGCGAGCTGTGTTGATCAGATAGGCAGTCGGTTTCATCTGGGCAAAAATATCGGCGTTAAACAAATGATGGGTCTCCGGCAGGAGCGGAGTATGAATGGACACATAGTCGGAGACCTTGAGCAACTTGGCGAAATCGACCTGCTCAACTCCTGCGATGCTCATGACGGATTCTGAAACGTAGGGATCGTAGGCAACAACTTTGATGCCGAATGCTTTTGCCTTGGGAGCCAGCAACTGAGGAATTTTCCCGAAACCTACCAGACCCAGCACGGTTCCCCGCAAGCGATGAATGGGCGCTACCGCAGGCATTCCCCAACGGCCTGCATTCACCAGCGAATTCGCAAACGGAATCTTGCGGACGAGGGCCAGGAGCAAAGCCATGGTGTGATCGGACACTTCGTCCACGCAGTAATCGGGAACTCTGGTGACCACGATACCTGCGCCGGTCGCGGCTGCGACGTCAACATTGTCGACGCCAATTCCGAAGCGCGCAATGATGCGGCAGCGGCTCATTTGCCGGATCATGTCAGCTGTGATTTTGGCGTAGGTGACGAGTACAGCGTCGGCTTGCCGCGCTACTTTCATGATGCTATCGGGCGTGGGTTCTTCGGCGAGCCGTATGTCGGCGCCGATCTTCGCCAGCACCTCCTGAGCCGGGTCGAGATTCGGAAACGCGGAGTCCGCGACACTGACCAGCGATTGCCCCATGCCTAAGATCTCATCGCTTCTTCCATGTGCTCCATGAGCGTGAACACGACCGGGCCTTTGCCGGAAACCAGAACGTTTTCCTCCAGCCGCGTAGTCTGCTCCAGGCCGGGATGTCCGGCGAAAGTCTCGATGGCGAAATACATGTTTTCTTTTATTTCAGCCGGGAACTTGAGCGAATACGCGCGCGAAATCCACATGCCTTCATAGAGAGTCAGGCCGATGCTGTGGGCAAACTGCTGCAACGTGACCGTCCCGTATTTGTCATCGTCGTACACGGGAAAAGCCGCCGCCACGTCGGCGGTCGTGTTGCCGGGACGCAGCTTTTCCAATCCCGCATACATCGAGTCGTAGACTTCTCGATACAGGTCGATTTCCTGCTGGTTCATCTTCGCCGCGCACTTAAAACAGCGCACAAAGTCGATGAAATATCCAGACGGTCCGACCGCATTGATGTCCACAATCACCAGGTCGCCCTGGCGAATGATCTTGTCCGTCGCCCAGCGGCGATATGGACTGGTATTCCCACCTGAGGCCACGATGATGTCATAAATGATTTCGCAACCGCGCTCGAGCATGAACTCGTGCACCTTGGCCTCGATCTCCCGTTCGCGGACGCCCGGCTTCAGCCACTCGTATTTGATCCGCCACATCGCGGCATCGCCGATGCTGGATGCTTGTTTTAATAATTCGATCTCGTCGCGAGTTTTGATGACGCGTGCTGCAGACACCGCCGGCCAGGCATCGGTGATGTTAAGGCCGCATTCCTGGAACGCTTTCAGCGCCGGCCAATCGAAGTTGTCGATTCCGACTCGTTCCTTGCGCACACCGTGGGCCTCCAGGACGTCGACGACACTCTGCGCCATTCTGCCGGCCATGACAGGAACCGCGCCCTCGGCCCATTGCCAGGTGATGGCCGGATTGATGCGGCCTTCCATCCAGGGAAGATCGATCTCGGCGCAGTGCAGGTCTGATCCCGCGGTCTCGAAAAGCACTGGCTCGCGCGCCGTTCGGCACTACCGCATATCGGATGTTGATGTTGTATTTCCAATTGCCCTGATAGGAAGCCGTGACATAGCGAATGTTCGCGCCCGCAAACAACACTAATGCCCCCAGGTCACGAGCATTCATCTGCTCCTTGAGGCGCTGCAAGCGATCTTTGCGCAAACGGTCAAAGTCGACACGATATTGCCAATCCGCCCCCGTCTGGCTGTAGACACGGCGCGGGGCCCACTCATGCGGTTTACCAATGAACCTGGTATCCATGGCCTAGGTCCCACCCACTCGGGATGACTCCAGTGAAAAGCGAACAAGTTCACAAAACAGGCAGGCTCACTATACATCCGCCCCGGCATCACAGTCCAGAAGGATGGCAATCAAATCAATTCGAATCTCAGCTCGCCCAGTTTTTCCACACTGCAGGCGATTTTGTCGCCGGCCTTCAGCCAGACCTGCTTATCCTTTGGATAACCAAGAATCACGCCCTCCGGCGTCCCAGTGAAGATTATGTCTCCCGGTTTCAGCGTCATGTGGCGGGAAATGTAGCTTACGATCTGCGCGGTACTGAAGATGAAATCATCGGTGTTGGAGGACTGGCGAGTTTCGCCGTTCACTCGGCACTCGATCTTCAACCTGTCCGGATTGACCTGGTCGGCGGTGACCAGATACGGACCCAAGGGGGCAAACTGATCGGGTGTTTTGCCGACCATCCATTGGCCGCCGGTATCGAACTGCAGATCCCGCGCGCTAAAATCGTTGCCTGTGCAATAGCCCGCGACATAAGAAAGCGCGTCTGCTTCGCTGATATCTTTTGCCGTTTTGCCAATGACGATTACCAGCTCGACTTCGTAATCAAATTTGTTAGCAATGCCGAGAGGCAGCTTGATGGCTCCCTTGTGAGGGCTGAGAGCATTGTTGTATTTGTTGAAAAGAACCGGTTGGTTCGGAATCGGCAGGTTGACTTCTTTTGCGTGCCGCCGGTAGTTGAGACCCACGCACACTATCTTCTCGGGGCGAGTCACGACCGGTCCATATTCAACTTCTTCTTCCCTGATGAAGGCGGCGTGCGCGGCCTTCGACGTGAGAGCAGGATCCACCAGAGCATTCAGGCTCGGACCATCTTCATCCTGAAGCAGATCGTCGATGGTGGCGGGCGCAAACATATTCAACAGTCTCCCTGCCTCTGCCGCATCCAGAATGCCTTTGTCAGTCTTGATCCCAAGACGGTATTGCCCGTAACGACGCATGGTCAGCAAGGTCAGACTGCGCGCCATGCCACGCGGGCGCGTGGTCCCAGCCTTGGCACCAGAGATGATGCTACCGGCGTCTGCTTCCTGGACAAAATTCCTGCGATTCTGTTCCATGGAGGAATCACATTCCCTTTCGCGACCGTTTCTTAACAAAATTGGTGCCTTTCAAATATTAGTTACATCCGCAGCGGAATTGTCAAATATAGCGCGCGCCTTCGAGCAGCCAGTAATGCATCTTTTCGGTGAAAGAGCACTGGCCGTTGTTGACACAGCTTGTGTCCTTGTATAGCGTTGCCGCGTGTCGTCTCAGGAACCCAACTCGCCTAGTTCCAACGTAGCCGGACTGATCATCGAGCGAACAGGCGATGTCCTTACCTTCACCCTGGATGACGCCGACCACGGCAACCAGGTCACCGGTCGGATGTTCGACGCGATGCTGGCCGAGCTTCAACGCCAAAAATCTCATGCTGCAGCGCGAGTGTTACGAATTCGTGCCCGAGGCAAAGTTTTCTGTACCGGGCGAGAGCGCGCCGGCCGTGACGCTGCAGCCATCCGTTCCGAGGCGGCTCGTATCATCGAGGTCAAGCGCTTGTTGCGAACCTCGCCCTTGATCAGCGTGGCAGAGGTTCAGGGAGACGCTTTCGGCTTCGGCTTCGGACTCGCGATCCTGTGTGATTTTGCTCTGGTGGCAGAGCGCGCCCGCCTGGGATTTCCCGAGATGCACTCCGGTCTTCCCCCTGCGGCGATCATGGCCTACCTGGGTGAGTATGCGTTGCCGCGATTTGCCTTTCCACTTGTCCTCTTGGGTGATCCCATAAGCCCCGAACGCGCGCTCGAGATCGGCCTCATCTCACAAGTTTGTCCAATCGACCGTCTGTCGAGTGAAGCCGACGCTCTAGTCGAGCGAATTCTTCAGCTCGATCCATCTGCGGTTCGACGCTGCAAGGAATTCTTTCTCGCCGCCCAACAGAAATCCTTTGACCAGAACTGCCACGCAGCACTTGAAGCTTTGACCGCCGGGAGCATCGCCCTGCTCGCAAAGGAGAAATGAACTGGCCGCAACTGTGAACGCAGGCGCTCGTCTTGATCGGCTGCCGATTTCCTCCTTCCACCGCCGCATCATGTGGCTGATCGGCATCGGCATGTTCTTCGATGGTTTTGACATCTACGTAGCCGCAACGGTTCTCGGCGCCACGCTGCACAGCGGCTTTTCCACGATGCATCAAAATGCGGAGTTCATCTCCGTGACATTTGTGGGAATGATGTTGGGGGCATTTCTGACGGGCTTCCTTGGCGACCGCTACGGCCGGCGCTTCACCTATCAAGCAAACCTGGCAATCTTCGGGATTGCGTCCATTGCGGCTGCCTTCGCGCCTTCGATGCGGGTACTGATATTGCTCCGGTTCGTCATGGGCGTAGGGCTCGGCGCCGAGAACGTTGTCGGATATGCGACTATGACGGAATTTGTTCCCCCGCAAACCCGCGGGAAATGGCTCGGCTGGATCTCGGTCTTCGTGGTCAGCGGCTCTCCGGTGACTGCACTCCTGGGGACGCTCATCATTCCGCGCTTCGGCTGGCGCGCCATGTTCGCACTCGGCGGGCTGGGCGCTATGGTTGTCTGGTACTTACGAAAAGCGCTGCCGGAATCCCCGCGCTGGTTGGAGTCGGTTGGGCGCACCGAAGAGGCTGACGCTATCTTGTGCGCTGCGGAACGGGAAGCTTCCCGCGATCACACTCTGCTTCCACCACCCGCCCCCTCACCACCATTCGTCCATACCCGCGGCCTCGGCTCGCTACTTGGTCCCGTGCTGTTGCCGCGAATGATAGTGGGTGCTATTACGCTCATCGTCGTCAACACATTGGTCTTTGGATTTGTCACTTGGTTGCCGACCTTCTTTGTCCGAGAGGGATTCAGCATTGCATCGTCGCTTGGATATTCCTTGGTCATTTCCTTGGGCGCGCCACTAGGTTCGGCACTCGGCGCGCTTACGGCTGATTCGTGGGGACGGAAACCATCCATCGTAGGTGCCTCCCTGCTTACGATCGTGATCGGCAGCATCTATGCCTTCACCAAGCATCCTGCCGTGCTGCAGATGGTTGGTTTCCTGTCTGATGATACCGATCTACGTCCTCGTCACCCTGCTTTTTGCTGTCTACATCCCGGAATTATTCCCGACCGAGGTTCGCATGCGCGCCTCTGGCATCTGCAATACTTTCGGGCGCGGTGCGACAATTCTGACGCCCTTCATCGTGGTCACTCTGTTCAGGTCCTATGGCGTCGGCGGCGTCGTAGGATTCCTTATCGGGCTTCTTGTCGTGCAAATCCTGGTCGTCCTGTTGTTCGGGGTCGAACCGAAGAAGACGGCGCCTTGAGGAAATCGATTCTGAGGCGCCGGTTTCTGTACAGTCGTAACTAAGTTGATGACCATCTTGGCCGTCGGGCAATACGGGCTAACTTTTGACCTGGAGGGTATAGAATCGTAGCTCTGTGAAAGCTAGAACATGTTCATTTTCTTGTTGCAGGTCTAATATTCTCGTCTATACTTCCTTCCCGTCCTACACCAAGAATCTTCCGCAGAACCTGGGTCAAATCTGCGGAAGGAACGCAGCCCGGTTTTTCTAGCCTGCAAAGTTCAGGAGGTGGGCAATGGGTTCCGCGAATGACTCAAGGAAATTTCTCGTTTGTTTTTCCGCAGTGCTGCTACTTCTAGGTGCTTTCAACTCCAGCCTTCTCCAGGCGCAAGTGGTGGGAGGGACCATTTCCGGCGCGGTTGTCGACAACTCTGGAGCGGCGATCGCCAACGCGTCGGTGACTTTGAAAAATCTGGCGACAGATGTCACTACCAGCGTAACCACCAACACCCAGGGGCTCTACAGCTTACCCAACTTGTTGCCGGGAAGTTATCAGCAAACGATCACCGCAATGGGCTTTGAAACTGCGATTCGGAACGGAATCATTCTGAATGTAGGCTCACAAACGGTCTCAAACGTCACCATGAAGGTGGGCACGATCAATGAACGCGTGGAAGTCAAGGACCTGCCACCGGACCTGCAACTGGAATCGTCAACCATCAGCGGCGTCACCGACTCAAGAACTATCGTGGAGCTACCACTAAACGCCAGATCATGGACAGACTTGGCCCAGCTTCAGCCCGGCGTCTCCACCATCCGGGCCATGGCGCCCGTCTCCAGCACCGACCGTCTGGGCCGCGGATATGGGGTCGAGTTATCGGTCAGCGGCGGACGCCCCCAACAGAACAATTACCTTCTGAATGGGATCAGCATCAATGACTACACCAACCAGGCTCCCGGCAGCATCCTAGGCGGCAACCTCGGAGTGGATGCGGTCTCGGAGTTCAATGTTTTGACCACTAATCAAGGCGCTGAGTACGGGAGGACGTCGGGCGGAGTCATCAGCGCCATCACCCGCTCCGGCACCAACCAATTTCATGGCAGCGCTTATGAGTTCTTGAGGAACAGCGCGCTCGATGCTCGCAATTACTTTGACCCGCCCACCATCGCGCCTTTCCGTCGAAACCAATTCGGGGTGTCAGCGGGAGGCCCCATCCAGAAAGATAGGACCTTTATCTTCGGTGACTACGAAGGACTACGCCAGTCACTGGGTTTGAGCATGGTCGACAACGTACCTTCGCTCACCGCTCGCAACGGGATGATCTGCAATGCTCCCGACTGCACAACATTGACAAACGTCGGCGTGGACCCACTGGTGGCGCCATATCTGAATTTTTATCCCAGCCCAACGGGGCGGTTATATGTCCCTTCAACAGTTGTCCAACCGGCGGTGGAGACACGGCCATCTTCAGCTTTTCTGGTTCCGCAATTACTACCGAAAACTACTTCACGACCCGGCTTGACCATAGGTTCTCGGAGAAAGACAACCTGGCCGGCAGCTACATGTACGACAACTCTCCGTCCTCGCAGAACGACGAATTTAACAACAAACTTATTTTCACTAAGACCAGGCGACAGTTGGTTAGTCTGGAAGAAAACCACGTCTTCCGTTCCTCCCTGATGAATTCCTTCCGTCTTGGCTATCATCGCGAATATGCCGCCGCCCCGTCGGGAAGCAAGGCCATCAATCCACTTGCGGCCGATACTAGTCTCGGATACGTTCCGGGAGACACCGTAGGATTTATTGGCGTACCAGGGCTGACCTTTTTTACCGGAGGACTGAGTACCCAAACACCGGCGGAGTACAACTGGAACTCGTGGCAAGTCTATGACAA
>CAVSNS010000042.1:0-74502 GCA_963729325.1 uncultured Acidobacteriota bacterium | reverse complement strand
AGTTTCCACTTCCCAAGATCGTTTTCGCCACTGCATTCGATCAGTATGCGGTCAAAGCATTCGAATAAAATGCGGTTGATTATCTGCTAAAGCCTTTCGACAAGAAGCGCGTCGCGCTATCGGTGCAAAAAGCGCGCGCTAAAGTTGAATCCACCAGTAACTCGGCGGACAAATTAGAGACGCTGATGCGCATGCTGGAGTCGCAGAAGCCGCAGACATCGAAAGTCTTGCTCAAGTCTGGGGGACGGCTGTTCCTGGTCAATCAGAAGGATATCTGCTTTGCTTCCATCGAGGAGGGCGTCATCTCGGTCGTGACCAGCGGGATCAACGGAATGGAAGGCCAGTCGAACTGCCGCACGCTCGAAGAATCCGGATAGCCTCGATCCCAATCTTTTCTGGCGCGCCCACCGCTCCTACATGGTGAACATTAACCGGATCAAGGAAGTTGTTCCCTGGTTCAAAAGTTCCTACCAACTGCGCATGGATGATAAGAAGCAAAGCGAAATTCCGGTCAGCCGCGCCCAGACCAAGCGACTTCGGGAACTGTTCGGGCTGTGACCTTTGGTTGGCAACTCATTGATTACGAACTGCATCGGACCCGTTAAGCGTGCTATAACAAAATTGGGAGTTTGGGGCATTCTATTTTGAATTCAATTGGATACGAGTCACGCGGGAGCAGGCATGTGGCGGCCCTGTCTTGGCTATGTATCTGGTTGGTGGCCTTTACCGGCGTCGTACAAGCAATCCACGTACATGCCGAGAATTCCAAGCTTCCCGGCCATGAATGCTCCATATGCTCGGTAGCGCATTCCGGAGTACTCAGCAGCACTACGTTCCAACCGGATGCGGTCTTCAACGGTGCGCCCTTAGTTCTTCCGACACCTGCATTCCCGGAGTCGTCCGGTTTCGTTTCGTCCCTCCACATCCGCCCTCCACCGTCAGCCTAGCAAGTCTCGCTAACTCCCCGAAGCCGGGCGCTATGCCATACCAGGAGCCTTATACATCCGTGGCTAACAGGTGGCGATCCGGGCTTTCCGGGGGAGGTCCAATCTCCAGATCGTCGAGGTGATCTTCGAATGAGACATTATCTGACCTTGCTAGTTCAAGCAGCTCTTCTGGCGATTCCTCTTTGTGCCCAACAGGCAGGCGGACTGCCGGCGGCGAACCAACCCGATAACGCTGCTTTAATGCAGAAGATCCTCGATCTCGAGGATCGCATCGTTGCAATGGAAGGGGAAATTAGGCAGTTGAAGAGTCAGCCGCCAGCATCTGCGACGACCTCGGCAGCTGCGGCAGGCGCTGGAGCCCAGATCCTGGCCCGCCCCAAGTTTCGACGGCGCCTACCCAGGAAAGGGCGCTGCAGGAGCCAACCCTAGGCGGGGCCGGAGGCAGCGCTGCTAAGGCATTGAACCCCGATATTAGTATGATCGGGGACTTCATCGGTGTTGCCGGACATAACCCGGTGAATCCGTCTCCATCCTTTCAGATGCATGAGTCGGAACTGGGCGTTCAGGCCATCATTGATCCCTACGCTCGCGGCGACTTCTTTCTGTCGTTCGGAGAGGAAGGCGTGACTCTCGAAGAAGGGTACATCACGCTCACAGCTTTGCCCGCCGGGTTCGTCGCAAAAGTGGGCAAATTCCGGGGGCTTTTGGCAAAGTGAACACGATGCACAACCACGTTTTGCCATGGGTGGACCGGCCTCTCGTAACCAACAATTTGGTTGCGGGCGAAGACGGCATCGATGACGCTGGCGTCTCGGTGCAACGCATATTGCCGGCCCCCAAAGGAATATTTATGGAGCTGGTGGGGCAGGTTTTCCGCGGTGATTCCGGCGACCAGCAGCATCCCCTCTATCAAGCACTCAATAACAGCGACGTGAGTGCCGTCGGACATTTGCGTGGCTACAAGGACATCACCGAATCGACCAACATCGATCTCGGGGCCTCGTATTCGCGCGGACATAATGATGCTGGCCCGAATCTCCTGACGCAGCTCTACGGTATTGACGGCACCCTGCGCTGGAAGCCGTTGCGCCGCTCCATCTACCACTCTTTCGTGGGACGAGGAGAATTGATCTGGAGCCAACGACAGCAACTTCCGTCTGAGCAGCGCGCTTTCGGCTTTTACGCCTCAGGCGACTACCAGTTGGGCCGGCGGTGGTTTGTTGGCGCACGCTACGACCGTGCGGGTGAGGCTCGGAGTGCCAGACTGACTGATGACGGGGTCTCAGCCGTGCTCACATACTGGCCAAGCGAGTTCAGCCAGATACGTGGACAATATGAATTTACCCGCTATGCCGGTACAAATATCGATACGAATCAGCTATTCATGCAGGTGCAGTTCTCATTGGGCGCGCACGGCGCGCATCCGTTTTAGGAGTTACATGAAACCAGCAACCGGTTTTTCTCGTTTCACCATTGCGCTGGGCCTGGGACTGCTGGTGGAGGTCGTTCTTTTACCATCGGCCGCGGCAGCCAAAAAACTCAACGTGGTGACTTCGACCACGGATATGGCCGCGCTGGCACAGGAGGTGGGCGGCGACAAAGTTAATGTTGAATCCATCGCTAAGGGCTATCAGGACCCGCACTTCGTCGAGGCCAAGCCCAGCTTTTTGCTGAAACTGCGCCAGGCCGACCTGCTGATCTCGGTCGGGCTGCAATTGGAGATTGGTTGGTTGCCACCCCTTATCACGCAGAGCGGCAACCCAAAAATTCAGGTTGGTGCGTCGGGCTACCTGGATGCTTCACAGTTTGCGGAAATCCTGGATATTCCGCAAGGAACGGTCACGCGTGCCGAGGGCGATGTACATCCATTGGGCAATCCGCACTACTGGCTCGATCCTGATAACGGGCGACGCATTGCAAAAGGCATCGCCGGAAAATTCGGCGATATGGATCCCGAGGATGCTGCCTATTTTCAACAGCGCTTGCAGGATTTTGAGCAACGGCTGGCGGCGGCAGAGCAAAAATGGGATGCGGAGATGAAGCCTTATCGCGGCCGCAAGGTCGTCACTTACCACCGCTCATTTCCTAACTTTGCGAAGCACTTTGGGCTGAATGTGATTGGCTATGTGGAGCCGAGGCCGGGCATTCCTCCCACCCCTAGCCACACCCTCGAAATCATCCAGTTGATGAAGCGGGAGAATTGCAAGGTGGTTCTGGTAGAACCTTATTTCGATCTGAAGACCCCACAATCAATCGGACGTGAAACCGGCGCTCAGGTAGTGGTGTACCTGCCATCCGTGGGGGGTGAAAAGCAGGTAACCAACTATTTCGAGCTGTTCGATTACGACATTGCTTTGCTAACCAAAGCGTTCCAGGCGACTCAATAAGGAGGCCCATGGAGATTCTGCCGTTTTTGCTGGCGCCCTTTCTCGCCAGTCTGATTCTGACCGGGATCCACGCCTATCTTGGCGTACACGTGGTGGAACGCGGGGTAATCTTTGTGGACCTGGCGTTGGCGCAGATCGCCGCGCTCGGCGCTACCGTCGCCATCCTGATGGGAATGGATCCTCATGGTGGAGGCGCCTATTGGCTAAGCCTTGTATTCACTTTCGTGGGCGCGGCCATATTCGCCTTCGCCCGCACCCGCCGCGGACGTATTCCCCAAGAAGCCTTCATTGGTATTGCGTATGCAGTGGCTTCCGCAACTGCCATTCTCGCGATGAGCAAGGCCACAGGCGAAACCGAGCATCTCAAGGACATGCTGGTGGGGAACATCCTGGCCGTCTCGATGCACGATGTGGCCAAGACGGCGATTCTCTACGGGGCTATTGGAATTTTCCACTACATCTTCCGCAAGCAGTTTCTGTTGATCTCCACCGACCCGGAACGCGCTGAAGCTAAAGGCTTGAGTATTCGCTTCTGGGATTTTCTGTTTTACGCGTCGTTTGGCTTCGTGGTGACTTCCTCGGTCGCGATCGCGGGTGTGCTGCTGGTGTTCTGCTACCTAGTTGTTCCATCGGTAGGAGCCATGCTCTTCGCAGACCGCATCGGGCGCCGGCTGGCAATCGGTTGGACCATGGGAACATTGGTTTCCGCGCTAGGGGTGTACTTTTCCGTCCTGTTCGACACGCCCACCGGGGCCACCATTGTTTGTACCTTCGGCGCGGTGCTGGTTGTAATGTTCTTGGCTTATTTACTCTTCTCCCGTGAACACAAGACGCCCGCGCCGAAAATGGCAACGTCCGGGAAACCCTCTCAGGAGCACGTGCACCAGTGAACCGCAAGGGCAAAGCAATCCGATTGCTACATGTTCTGTGTGTTCTCCTTGTGGCGATAAGCGGCTTTGCCCAGGCTATCCACGTTCATCCCGAGAACTCCAAACTCCCGAGCCACGAGTGCTCCCTTTGTTCGGTTGCGCACTCCGGAGTCATCACGAGCGCGCTGTACCGGCCCGCCCCGGTCTCTGTTCGCACCGTGCTGTTCGTCATTCCTGACGCTGTTTCTAAGTCCTCAGGCTTCGTCTCGTCTCTCCACATCCGCCCTCCACCGTCAGTCTAGGGTCAGACCAGATCGATCGGTTCCGTTTTGGTTAATTCTTCAACCCTATTCGCTTTGGAGCAATCATGCTGGCTTTTTACCGGAAGTCGCTTCATGCAGCTTTCATAGTGTTTTTCTCTTTTGTCGCGTGTCTTTACGCTTCCGCGCAGTCTGGCGGAGGCTCTATCAGCGGCACTGTCCTAGACCCCTCGGGCGCGGTGGTTCCGAATGCAACAGTTGAGATTCATAACCCAGTCAGCGCCTTTGACCGATGAACTACTACAGACAGTTCCGGGAAGTTCAGTTTTCCGAACGTTCCGTTCAACCCGTACCACATGACGGTGACCGCAGCCGGATTCGCCCAAAACGCTCAGGATGTGGAGGTTCGCTCGGCCGTACCGATCAACGTGAAGGTTAGTTTGACAGTGGCTGGGAGCTCTAGCTCGGTTACAGTCGAGGCCGGAGCGGACTTGGTGGAGAACGATCCGACCGGGCATACCGACGTGGATCGCGCATTGTTCGACAAAATTCCTCTTGAAAGCCAGTCATCGTCGCTAAGTTCACTGGTCACGCTGGCGTCACCGGGAGTCGCCGCCGATTCGAATGGCCTGTTTCATGGACTTGGCGACCACGCGTCAAATTCGTTCTCAGTTGACGGCCAGCCCATCACCGATCAGCAAAGCAAGGTTTTTTCGAACCAGATTCCCGTCGATTCGGTTGCGTCGCTGGAGGTCATCCCCGGCGCCCCTCCCGCTGAATACGGAGGCAAGACCAGCCTTGTGATCGTGGCGACTACGCGCTCCGGCCAGGGCGTCACCACGCCGCATGGCAGTGTGAACGCCTCCTACGGCTCATTTGGCTCATCCAATGTTGGTTTCGACCTCTCTTACGGAGGCGCAAAGTGGGGGAATTTTATCTCCGCGAATGGATTGAATAGTGGGAGATTCCTTGATCCGCCGGAGTTCGCCGTACTCCACGACAAGGGCAACGAAGAGAACATTTTCGATCGTGTGGACTATCACGCCTCAGCCGCGGATTCCATTCACCTAAACTTAGGCTTCACGCGTTCCTGGTTTCAGACACCCAATTCATTTGATACCCAAGATGCCACGGCGTGGTCTGGAACCGGAGGGCTGGATCCTAACGGAAATGTCGTAGGCCCGGCGGACCAGCGCTCGAAAATACAGACGTTCAACATCGCGCCGTCTTGGACTCGCGTACTCAGCCCCTCTGCGGTTTTCACTTTCGGAGCCTTCGTGCGCCGCGACACGTTTAACTACTATCCGAGCAATAATCCATTCGCAGACCTCGGTCCGCCTAATCTGCAGCAGGAAACAATCTCCCAGAATCGGACTCTCGCCAACACTGGCCTGCGCTCTGATGTCTCCTACGTGAAGGGCATTCACACGTAAAGGTGGGAGCGGTGTATCAGCAGACCTTTCTCACTGAAGATTTCAAGCTAGGCATAGTGGACCCAAGTCTTAACGATCCCGCGAGTCCTTCGTTCAATCCCATCCTCGCGCCCTTCGACCTGACGCGTGGCGGCAGCCTCTTTCCATTTCATGGCCACACGGATGTAAAAGAACTCGCTCTCTACATCCAGGACACGATCACGAAGGGGAACTGGTCTGCCAACCTGGGCATCCGTGGTGATCTTTACAATGGCCTCACCGTTGCTCGTCAAGCGGAGCCGCGACTCGGAGTCGCCTACAATATCAAGCGGACTAACACGGTTCTTCGCGCTTCCTATGCGCGAACATTGGAGACTCCCTTCAATGAAAATCTCATCCTTTCAACTACCGGATGCCAGTCCGCGGTCATCTCTGCTCTTATCCCGTGCGTAAACGTGCCGCTCGACCCCGGCTATCGCAATGATTTCCATGCGGGTCTGCAACAAGCCATCGGCCGCTACGCCGTGGTGAGCGGTGATTACATTTGGAAATACACGCACACCGGCTATGATTTCAGCACCCTGGCTGCGACTCCAATCTTCTTCCCGATTGGCTGGCATAATTCCAAGATTCCTGGGTATGCGGTCCGCGTGAGCGTGCCGGAGTTTCACGGGCTTACCGCCTTGGTAGTCTTTTCCAGCGTGGCCGCCCGTTTCTTCCCGCCCCAAACCAGCGGTTTGGGCGTAACCGTCGGGCGGAGCGGACTGCCTTTCCGCATCGACCACGATGAAAAGTTCAATCAGACCACGCACGTGCAATATCAGCCGTGGAAGCGAGGCCCTTGGCTCGGCTTCAACTGGCGCTATGACAGCGGACTGGTCGCGGGCCAGACACCCTGCTTCGGCGGAAATTGCGCGCAAGGGATAACAGTTGGCGGCATAAACTTCATCAGCCTGACTGATTCGTTCGGAACTCCCTTAACCGCTGATCAGGAATTCCAGTCTGGGCTTTTCTGTGGATCCCAGCGCGCCACCCCGAGCACACTGATCGGCTTTAGCATTCCGGGCACTGCCGTGCTTGCTTGCCCCGTATCGCAGTTCGGCTCCACTCTCTTAAATGTGCCTAAGCCGAATACGAAAACGACGACAAGAATCCCCCGCGGATTGCGGCTCGTCACCTTTTCGATATCGCCATCGGGCATGACAACGTCTTCCATGGGGAGAGGTACAAGTGGAGTGCGCGCTTTTCGGTCATTAATCTGACCAACAACTACGCACTCTACAATTTCCTTTCCACCTTCAGCGGCACCCACTACGTCACGCCGCGGACGTTCACTGCTGAGCTGGGCTTCCACTTCTCGGGGCAGATCATCAGGAGGAGGACGACTGTGGCGGTCGTCCTTCCAAAACTCAACGAGAGAAGATCAAATAGGGGAGGCGGCCGGAGGAGGAAACCGGCCGCCGTTCGGCTGCAATACCTGTCACGCAGCCAGCGCTTCCAAAGCAGTTCGATTGCGGATTACCAAAGTCGAGCCTTACAGCCGGATCAACTCCTTTTTCTTGAGCTCGTTCAAAAGACGGGTCACAGTCTCCCGCGAAGATCCAATCATCTGCGCCATTTCTTCGTGAGTGAGGCTCGACCGAATACGAATCTCACACGCCCCATTCTCTTTGTCCCTACCAGTCGTCCAGGACAGCAGTAATTTAGCCAGTTTCCCTGCCGACGATCGCGCCAGCACTAACGGTTGTCAAGGATAGTGACACAGTCACTACGGCAAACCAGTTTTATGTTTCCTTGTTCGGTTTTCCGAACAAAGATCGCGCGCTATCGCCAAGTGGCTACGCCATTTGGAGCAGTCGAGGGTTCGTCTGCTCAATGACAAAGCATGTGGGGTGCCAAATTGGAACTTAAAGAATCGCAGAAAGGCGAGCGGCGCGGGCGGGATGCTCCATGATTGCCAGTTGACTGGTGAGATCGCTGAGACGTTGATAGCTGTCCACCAGCCGACCCGTTGAGAGACGGGTGCCCGGCAACGCGATTCCCAGATACAATTTCGCCATTGCCAATATGGCATAGAGCCGTAAGCGGAGGGCGCTATCGATCAGCCGCTGCCCGGCGGCGGCAATCGTGGGATCGGAACTGCGTGCGGTTGCCTCCCCCAATCTCAATAGGATGGATGCGTTATGGGCTGTGTTTCCCACGTAGTAGAGAGCGGCGCGCAGTCGTTCCCTCTGGACTACGCGAAACTCGCCAGGGACGAGGTTGAGCCGCAAGAATTCCTCTTCTTCGGGATCCATGAGGTTTCGGAAGGCGTCAATGTCAACGGGTCGCGTTCGGCCGGCCAAGTCGTCCAGGCTGCTCACAGCCGCAGTTTGCCCGCGCGCCGTCTGCAACAACAGCAACAGCAAAATCAGCGATATCGCAACCAGGCTAATCGAGAGAATCATCGCAGTCGCAGCGGTCGCAGTTTAACATTCCGCCGTTCGAGGTGGGCCAGAATTAATTTAGTCTTTTCGGGTGAAATTGCTTTCTGAGTGGTTCTGTCAGTTCAACCATGGTAATGTGTGCCAGATCAGCACGGCTGTGACTCCGGACTGCGGATCGGGCGCGTTTCGGAAATCCGAACAAAAGCAAAAAAAATGACTTTAAAGTCGGCTATTGAGGATGTGATTGGGACGACGCTAGCGGCGGTCTCGGGAGTTCTCGGGAAACTGGAATACCTTTCCCGCCTGCGCCGTGCCAGGGGAAATCCCTACACCCATTGGGGTCTTGGCAGAGCTTATGGCGAGGCGGCGGCGCAAGAGGCGCTGGCCGAAGCACACCGTCTGTTGTTCCTCAGAGTACTGCAGACTCCGCTCAAGGAGCTGCGGAACGATGTGATCATTTCCAGCGAAGACTCGCGAACGAAGCCTGAGCAATACTTGGAGAATCTCCGCGGTGATATGCCCATCCTGCTGCCGCAGGATCTCGGCGGCGGATCGGCGCGGCACTTCAGTTCAGTACTGCACGCTCTTTTGAGTCTGGCTTCGCATCAGAGGACAAGGACTCCAGAGGACGCCACTCCCCCAATTTGAGTGCGATACCTACTACCTGACCGATCACCTCCGCACTTTGGGGATGTCTCAGGATCCGCACCGGCGCCGGGGACAACGAGTGCGGTTGTAGGACGATGTTTTCTCCCTTCATAGTGCACCAGCAACAGGTATACCCTTCCCGTGTTTCTACGAAGTAAATCGGACGCTCGTATTCAGACCGCCACATTCCGTGAACAATCTTGTTCCGTGACTCATCTATTTGCAGAAAAGTACCGGGCGGAAGGATTGGATACATAGTGAAATCCTCACTTCCGATGTAGCCGTAAAAATAGTGATCGCTGGCGAATTGAGTCAGATAAGTCAGCGGAACGAGTCCCCATTGCTCCACCATCCGTCCCAAGTTGCCGGTACGGCGCGGGTCGAATGCAGGATCTAGCCGAGTCGGCATCTGTACCGCAGAAGCACTTTGCAGGATCTCGCAGCGATGCGATCTGGGCGGAAGGCTGAGTTTCACATCCGGAACCGAGGCATTGACATCAATCCCGTACCACGACAACAAGTCGCGGAGGTCGCGACGGTAAATCACGGCGAGAGAGTAAAGCCGAAAAATGCTGGGAACCAGACCTTTCGTTTCAATGTCGGACAGACGGCTGGGGCTGACAGCAAATTCATCGTTGCCATGCCTCTCCGCAATGCGCGCACTTGCGGTTTCGACGTCACGCATGGTGAGGCCGAGCCGCTCGCGTGATGCTCGTAGATTCAACCCAGCAGCCAGAATAGCTGGATCCCCCTCAGTTTGATCAAGGCGCTATGCACGAACCATTCTCGTGCTGCGCGGCGAGTGAACTTGCCTCGTGTGTCCGTTCTCCATGCGGGTTTCGCGGCAAAGACGACCCACGACTTCCTCGGATCGTAGTTGCGGTCAGCGGTCGCCTTCTGCATCTTCCAGGCGGTTCGCGCCTCCCGCCGAGACATAAGTCGGAACAATAAACCAAACTGGGTCTGGGGCAAAGAGTTTTTATTGCTTGGCACTTTTCATGCCCATTACCCGCAAGGGATGAAGGCTACGATTCGTATGCAACTAACTAATGGGCATCCAAGCTTCCCAGTCCGCGATCCCGGTATAATTTACCCATGGCGCGGGGCTGGGAGAGTAAGTCAGTTGAGGAACAGCAAGCAGCGGCCAGTACTCCGACTGAATTGAAACAACAACTTACCCGAGAACAGCTAGACCAGAAACGCCAGCGGGATGCACTCTTATTGTCCCGCAAGCATATCTCTCAGCAACTCGAAGCAGCTCAAAACCCCCATCATCGCCAGATGCTCGCAATGGCTTTGGCTGCTTTGGATGAGCAACTCGCACGACTGGGCTAAGTCGGTGGTTTGGCTTGATTTGCGACCATCTGACGTATAATGCGGTTTTCCCCCATGAAAGCTTACGTATACGTTTCGTTCAAGAAGAGCGTTCTGGACCCCCAGGGAAAGACCATCCAGGGTGCTCTTAAGAAAATGGGATATAAGGGCCTGGCGGAAGTCCGCCAGGGCAAATACTTCGAAATCACCTTGGATGGCGGTCTGACCCGAACGGAAGCGGAGGCGGAAGTGACGCGTATCGCCCACGAAGTCCTTACCAATCCGGTGATTGAAGAGTGTCGAGTCTCCCTCGATGAATGACCGATCCACCGCCGAGCGAGTAGGGCCGCTGCTCTGCAGATGGCGTCCGATTTTAGATTGCGGTCTTCCCCGCCGAAACCAGGAGTTAATTGCATGTGCGGTATCGTGGGATACGTTGGCAAGAAGCGCGTCGTACCCGTCATTATTGACGGGTTGAGGCGGCTGGAGTATCGCGGCTATGACTCCGCTGGCATCGCGGTCTGCGGCAACGGAGACGGCCTGCAGATTCGCCGGGCCGAGGGCAAGCTGCGTAACCTGGAAGAAGTAATTCGTCTCAAGCCCCTGGATGGCACCTACGGAATCGGTCATACCCGCTGGGCCACGCACGGCCGTCCTACGGAAGAGAACGCCCATCCGCATCGAGATTGTACGGGGCGTATTGTCGTGGTGCACAACGGCATCATCGAAAACTACGTCACGCTGAAGAAGAAGTTGATCGAAGAAGGGCACAAATTCACCACCGAAACCGATACCGAAGTCATCGCCCACCTGGTGGAGAAGTATTACCTCAAGACTGATAACGGCCATCGTCCGTCTCTCGAAGAGGCCGTCCGCAAGACCGTCGGACAATTAACGGGCGTGTTTGCGTTGGCGGTGATCGCGGTGGATGCGCCGGACAAGATCGTCGCCGCTCGCAACGGCCCGCCCGCAGTGATCGGGCTGGGCAAAGATGAGTACTTTGTAGCTTCTGACGTGCCCGCCATTCTGTATCACACCCGCGATCTGTTTTTTCTCGCCGACGGCGATCTGGCCGTGATTTCGCCGGAAGGCGTACAGCTCATGGACTTCAATGGGCAGCCCATCGTCCGCCAAGTCCAGCATGTCACCTGGGACCCCATCATGGCGGAAAAAGGCGGGTTCAAGCATTTCATGCTCAAGGAAATTTACGAGCAGCCGCGCGCCGTCCGCGACACCACTCTGGGACGCATCTCGCAGGAAACCGGCCACGTTTTCCTCGACGAAATGGAGATCAGCGAAGCGGAATTAAAGGCCGCCAGGAAGATCAATATCGCAGCCTGCGGAACCAGTTGGCATGCGGCCCAGGCTGGCAAATTCATGATCGAACGCCTGGCGCGAATTCCCGTCGAAGTCGATTACGCCAGTGAATGGCGTTATCGCGATCCCATTATTCCACCGGATACCATTACCGTGCTGATTTCGCAGTCGGGAGAAACCGCCGACACCATCGCGGCCCAGCGCGAGGCCAAATCCAAAGGATCGAAGACTCTAGCCATCTGCAATGTGGTCGGCTCCATGATCACGCGCGAAGCCGCGGGAACGATTTACACGCACGCTGGTCCGGAAATCGGCGTAGCTTCCACCAAGGCTTTTACCGCCCAACTCACTGCCCTCTATCTGTTCGCGCTGTACATGGCGCAAGTGCGCGGTACCACGAGCAAAGAACAAGCTACGGAAGCTATGCAGGAACTGACGCGCCTACCGGGCAAACTCGAGCACCTCCTCACCCGTGAACAAGAATGCGAAGATTTGGCCAAAGAATACGTGCGCGCGCAGGATTTCCTTTTTCTAGGACGTGGTATCCATTACCCTATTGCGCTCGAAGGCGCGCTAAAACTGAAGGAGATTTCCTACATCCATGCGGAGGGATATCCTGCGGGCGAGATGAAGCATGGCCCCAACGCACTGATCGACGAGAACCTCCCGGTCGTCATTATCGCGACTCGTGACCCCAAGAATGAGCTGTCGATGGTGCGTTACGAAAAGACCATCTCGAACTTGAAGGAAGTGAAAGCCCGCTCCGGACAGGTGATCGCGTTGGCCACCGAAGGCGATGAGGATATCAAAGAAGCTGCCGATCACGTGCTCTACGTCCCAGCCGCGCCGGAGGAGTTGTCCCCGATCCTCGAAATAGTGCCGCTGCAGTTATTGGCCTACCACATTGCGGTGCGGCGGGGGTGCGATGTGGACCAACCCAGGAATCTGGCCAAGTCGGTGACCGTAGAATAGCGCGCTGTAGAGAAGAGCCACTTTCTCGGGCGGGGCTTGGCTAAAGAAGTGAAGGGACGGGCGCCTTGCGAATGCCCGCCCCCTTTAGGTTGCCACTAATTACAGACCACTATCCTCGCCGTTTTCCTGCGCAGAGTGCAGCACGCGGAAGGTGCTGCCACCGTTCGACCAGACTAGCACCAGCGCGTCCTCTCCTTTCGGAATGCTGCTCAGCGCTTTTTGAACGTCGGCCGAGTTCTGCACCGGCTTGCGATCGACTTCCACGATCACGTCGCCGGATTGCAATCCTGCGTTGTCAGCAGGGCTGCCCGGCAGCACGCGCTGAATCACCGCTCCACGCAGATCGCTCGGTGCTCGCAATTGCTGGCGCATTTCCGGACTGAGATCAGCCAAGCCGATTCCCCAACGCGGCTTGCCCTGCCCAGCGTCCGCGCTTTCTTTGCCTGACCGGTCACGGCTTCCCATGGCTTCCAGAGTGACTGGCACGGCAACGCTTTTGCCATCGCGCATCACCTGAAGATGGACGGTCGTGCCCGGGTTCTTCTCTCCAACTTCCACCTGGAGTTCACCCGCGTCGCTGACTTCGTGTCCATCGACCTGGGTGATAACATCACCGACCTTCAAACCCGCCTTGGCTCCTGGCGAGTCAGCCTCGACTTGGGTCACCACCGCGCCGACAGCGCTGGTCATGTGGAAGAACTTCGAATTGTCCGGAGTTACATCGGATATTCCGATTCCCATGTAGCCATGTGTCACCTTTCCGAACTGGATGAGCTTTTCCACCGTAGGCCGCACGATCTGCGTGGGAATGGCAAATCCCATGCCCGAAAACGATCCCGAAGGCGAGATCAGAAATGTATTGATCCCAACCACTTCACCGCGCGCGTTCACCAGCGGACCGCCTGAGTTGCCGGGATTGATTGCAGCATCCGTCTGAATGAACTCGCCCGGCTTGCGGGCATCGTCCGAGGCTGGATTGGGACGGTTCAGCGCGCTGACGATGCCGCGTGTCACTGTGAAGCGGAAGCCGAACGGGTTGCCGAATGCCAGAACAGTCTGTCCCGGGTGCAGTTTCGTCGAGTCACCCCAGGGCGCGTTGGGCAGATTGTGGGCATCTACTTTGATGACAGCAAGATCGGTCAGCGAATCCGTGCCCACGACCTTGGCCGGCAGAATTCTGCGATCGCTCATGGTGACGCGAACATCCGTTGCGCCATCGACCACGTGGTTGTTAGTCACGATGTAGCCGTCGGGCGAGATGATCACTCCGCTGCCCAGTCCGTGTTCCACACGCGGCTGCCGCGGTTGCATCTGTCCGAAGGAGTGGCCAAAAGGACCGAATTGCTGGCCAAATTGCCGGTCAAAGAATTGCTGCATGTCATCAGCGTCTCCTCCGGCTATGTTGGCTTTGGCACGTGACGTCACGGTGACGTTCACGATTGCGGGGGTTACGCGCGCGGCCAGCGTTTCCATCGCCTGGTCGAGCGAAAGAAGCGCCCCCACACTGTTGTTATCGAGCGGTGTCTGCGTGGGCGAAGCCATCGCAGCCTTCGCTGGCATCGCCTTCACGAGATCGTAGGTCACGACCGAACCGACCATTGCAACCGCCAGAATCGGCACGACCAGACATCGGCCTAATGTTGTTTTCCAGTTTTGTATCCAGTTTTTCATTTTGTTTCCTCTCTCCATGTTTATTGAATCAACTAATTATATTAGTTGTTGATAGCAAAAAAAACTAAATCGACTTGGCGATAGTTTCCTGCCCTGTCCGATTCTGTACCGGACCGATTACAGTTACTCGCCACACACACAGATTCCAAACCACCGCACCCGACGTCTCGGATTGTCGAGTTTGCACAAACTCGGTTCGCATCACGACAACCAGAATCTGCGGAGTGACGGCTCCGCGCCGCACTCGCGCTGCGGACCGGCATCGGATCCTCCGCTGGTGGCGGCCCGGCCTGGGCCGCGATAACAGCGGGCTTGTTCATTCTTGGGACCAGAGATCTCCGGGCAACAGATCCTGAAACAACAGATCTTGCGCCCACGGGAACGGATGCTTCCGGTCTGAGCTCAAGTTTCGCCTGGATGATGTGAAGACCTTGGTCGGCTACATGACTTACGTCAAGCCTGCTGGGTCCGACCGAGTTGGCCGCCAACGGAGATGACATCACTGCATCGTTCTCGAACGACACCAGCCTCGGCGTATAAGACAACGCCATTAGGCAGACGACGGAGGCTGCCGCCAACAAGACCGGAGCTGGTTTCCACACCTGTGTGGCGCTGGGGCGGCTTACATCCAAAATTTGTGATACTCGAAGAGAGATGTGTCGCATGCGGTCAACGGCCGCTTGAGCCAATGAGAGTCCTCGCCGCAGCAAGCTCTTCTCGGCCAGCGAAACCAGACACTCCGCATACGCTCGAGGACTTGCAGTCTTCGCCAGCACCAGGTCATCGCACGCCATCTCGCGTTCCAGCGCCAGCTTCTTCTCAATCCACCACACTGCAGGATGAAAGAAAAAGACTGCGGCAAGAATCTTCTGGACGAAGTTTGTCCAATCGTCCCAGCGCCGTAGATGCGCCAATTCATGCAGCAGGATCGCGTTCAATTCCGCGACGGAAAGGTCCCGCATCGCCCACGACGGGATGACAACTAGCGGCCGCACAAAGCCGATCGCAGTCGGGACTCTCACCTGGTCCGACACACAAACTTTGACCGCTCTTAGCGAATCGAATTCCTCCAATGTCTTCCACAGGACAGGATCGAGGGCTGCTACATCGATTGGCACGCAGCTTTTGCGCAGCTAGCGCAAGCGCCAGAAGCCAATGCCAACTCTGATGAGACCTACTGACGCAATCAGCAACCACGCGGCAAATATGTAAAGCGCCCAGGAACTGGGAATTATGATTTCCGACGGCTTTGTCAGTCCGGCCCCGCTCGACATTCCATGCGTAGAAAAATGGAAGGGCCGCTATCCCCAATAGCGCTGCGAACCACACCGCAAAGCGGGTACCGGAGTTTTGCCGGCCGAGTGCGCGCAGCAGGACCCACGCAAGCAGTGCGATCCCTATCCCTTCAACCGTGGAGTTCAGGATTCGCTCCGAGGAGAGCTGAGCCAGCGATTGCAGGTTAAGCGCGGTTGCCGTCATTTCTCTTCTTTCGCTTGCAAAAGTTGCGCGGAGACGCTTCAGTTCTTTGGCCTCCAGACCCCGATCTTCAAGGATATTCAAGACCAGCAATTCGTGAGAATTACCAAAAAATCGATTCACCAGGTGACGAATTTCGGAGCGCGTCGCCTGTTCACGTTCCACCATCGGCCGGTAAATGTGAGCCCGGCCTTCTTTGACGTGCTCGACATAACCCTTGTTTTCAAGGATGCGAATTGTCGTCAACACCGAGTTGTAGGCCAGTGGCGGCTTCTGGGTAAGCGCATCGAGGACTTGCTGGACACTAGCGGCGCCCTTTTGCCAAAGCACATCCATGAGCCGTAACTCAGCCTCCGTGAGCGTTTCAGACTTCCTGCGCGGCACGCTGTTTCCTCACTTTTGTTAGACGGAATGAAGCGTTGAATGTCAACTAAATATTTAGTTGCTGGCGAGGGGCCATTGGTTGCCCCATACTGAGCCGTTCGCAGGGGCATGTCCGGAAGTTGTCGGTGGGCGAGGACCTGTTGGAGGATTAGGCGCCTCCCAAATGTAATTTTGGGAGGCGCTCAGAACTGGTTAGGCAGCGTTAGGCGGCTTCGGGCGCGCTTCGTCCTTCGGCTTGCATCCTCTCCCGAAGACGAACTTTTAGTTTTTCCAGTCGCGATTGTTCTGATTGGCGCTCTTGCCGGATGGATGCGGATTTCAGCTCACGGGGATGAAAAGAAAGTGATACCAGGGCGTCTTTCACGATTACGTTGTCATCTTTGTCTATCTTATCTTTCATGCTCGCCCTCCGATGATGGGTTCTGCAGTTTGTGTAGAGATGATGGTCCTGAAGCTTGAGTAAGAATGCGGCGTCAGCCTCAGTTGTGTCGGCGGTGCGCCCTGTTTGCGAAGACGACCCCTAGGGCAAATCCCATCATCGCTCCAAGAATTGCCGCAGTGACCGCGATGCCGGGTGAGAAAGAACCTTTAGTGCCCGCCAACAAAAAGCAGGCATAGGCCATACACAGAGTCCAGAAAATCAGGCGAAGGCTCATGGGGGTACCACCTCTGCGAGGAATAGTGTCACGCATGGACGCAAGAATGGCAAGAGCCTTTCGAAAAGAATTGTACTTTTGAGTTTACCGCTGTAGGCAAACGGTTTAGCTCCTACATTGAAGTCCTTAGGAACGCTGAAAGCGTATAACCGCAAGATCTCAGACGCGCCGGTTCCAAAGGTGGGCTGGGACCAACATGATGATCGCAAGAAAGAGACAACCAGCTAGATCACTGCGCATCCATGAGCCCACGTAATATGCCGAGCAGCCGGTTCCTATCGCAAACAGAAGAGCGGCCAAAGGGCGGCCAGAAAAACCTCGCGGCTGTTCTTCGGTTGGATCAAACACCAGCGTCCTCTCTCGCACAGAGTGTACGCGGTCAAGGTTTCTGGATTGTTGATTCTGTGTGAAATATCGATGAATTCCGCCGGCTCAGATTTATTCCGCGCACACTCATGGCCGGAGTGAGAAGCTGCAAGCCAGGCGACCCACTTCGTACTCCGGGACCAAAGAGGATATGCTAAATAAAAACGGCCCGCGCTGACTGCCGAGCTGTTCAAGTTTTGCCCTAGTTCGTCATGCTCGAAGCACAAGGAGAGACTGTCGCGGCCCGCAACCAGGCTCAAGGTCCTCCGTCGTACTTCGCGCATGAGCCGGTCATCCTGGCTTTACTGTCGCTGACAGCAGTGTTGTCTTTCCTGGCAGTAACAGGCTTGTCCCGCATTTACTATGCGCAGCAGCAATTCCTTGGAAACAGGTGGTTTGCGCGCGGGACTGCAGACTTGAAAGCGCGGCGCTTTGAAGCAGCGGTCGCAGAGTTTCGCAATGCACTGCTTTACTCACGCGATAATTACTCCTACCAGCTCAATCTCGCCGAAGCGCTGCTCGGACTCCAACGAACCAATGAAGCTTATTCTTATTTGCTCAGCCTCTGGGAGCGGCAACCAGAAAATGGGACGGTGAATCTCGAGTTGGCCCGTATCCTTGCCCGTAACGGCGACAGAGACAACGCCCTACGCTACTACCACAATGCGATCTACGCCATCTGGAACGATGACCCGGACGTCAAACGGCGCAACGCCCGCTTCGAGTTGATTGAATTCCTGCTGAAGGAGAATGCCAGACCCCAAGCACAGGCTGAGTTAATCGCGCTAGCAGCCGATCTGCCCGACGAGCCGGCGCTGCTGGCAAGGGTGGGCGATCTGTTTGCGCAGGCCGAGGACTATGACCGCGCGCTCGCGGAGTACCACCGGAGTCTCAAGCTCAATCCAAAGAACGCGGCCGTGATGGCCGCGGCCGGACGCGCGGCATTTGAGCTTGGCAGGTACAAGTTAGCGAAGACTTATCTGGAGTCTGCAGTCTCCGCTGATCCTAACGATGCGCAAAGCGCTGACCTGCTCAAAACTACTACCCTGGTGCTGCAAATGGATCCGTTCCGGCGGCAGATATCAGCCACGGAGCGTGGTCGAATTGTGATCGATGCATTCAACACAGCGGGCAAGCGGCTCAAGTCGTGCGCTCCTGGGGACGGATCTAAGGGGGCTACTGCAGATACAAATCAGCAGCCCGATCTCCTCACTCGTTGGAACGAAATGAAACCGAAGATAACGGAAAGGGCATTCGGCAGAATCCGAACTTAGTCGAGCAGGCGATGGACTTGGTATTCACCATCGAACGGCAAACGAAGACTGAATGCGGCCCGCCGACGGGGACAGATCTCGCACTGCTTCTCATCTCAAACCTGCACGAAGGGAGTTAGTCAAACCGTGGACAACCGGTCTGACTCGCAAGCCGCGGGGACATTGTTGGAGAACGGCCCGCGCGCGTCTGCAATCTCCACGACTGGGCCATCCCCTCGCGCCCTGTTTCGATCCGTATTTCACGAAGAACGCTTCTTTCTGATCTTGTCTGTGTTCATCGGGATTTTTTCCGGACTCGCTGTGGTCTGCTTTCGTTTTGCCATTGATTGGTGCCGCATTTATTTGCTGGGATCAGGCGCCACATCCTTGCCGCTTCGCCTCCTGCTTGCACCCAGCTTGGCTGGGCTCGTCATTGCTGTACTGGTGATTCATGTTTTCCCGGGGACCAGAGGCAGCGGCGTCAATCAAACCAAGGCGGCGCTGTATATCTACAACGGTTATATCCCTCTGCGCACTGCTGTCGGCAAGTTCGTCACTGCTGCGTTGGCGATCGGTTCCGGCCACTCTCTGGGTTCCGAAGATCCGTCTTTGCAGATTGGCGCGAGTCTGGCTTCCGCGTTGGGACGGCGTATGCGCCTATCACGCGACCGCATGCGCCTGATTGCTCCAGTGGGAGCTGCCGCTGGCTTAGCGGCGGCTTTTAACGCGCCTATTTCCGCGGTGCTCTTCGTGATCGAGGAGGTTATCGGGCGCTGGACGGCGGGCATTCTTGGTTCGGTCGTGCTGTCGGCGGTCGCAAGCGTTGTTGTGATGCGCTGGTTTCTTGGAGCAGAACCGCTCTTTCGTATTCCCACCATGCAGGTGGAACGCCCCGAAGAGTTGGTCGCGTACGCAGTTCTGGGAATTGTAGGCGGACTGGCTTCCGTAGCATTTTCTGCCAGTATTTGCACGCTACGTCCGCGGCTGAGGGCGTGGCCGCGCTGGACCCAGTATTTCCAGTCCGCTCTGGCCGGCTTGCTCATCGGTTTTATCGGCGTTCTGGGCGCACCGCAAGTAATGGGGGCAGGTTACGAGTACATTGACGAGGCCATGCACGGACAATTTACCTGGCAAATGCTAGCCATTCTCGCTGGATTGAAGATCGTTGCCACCACGGTTTCATTTGTCAGTGGCACTCCGGGAGGGATGTTTGCTCCCACCTTGTTCATTGGGGCTATGTTGGGAGCGGCGATCGGTGGAGTCGAACACATCTTTCTTCCGCATCTCGCAGGATCTCCGGGGACCTATGCATTGGTAGGGATGGGTGTGCTTTTTGCCGGATTCCTGCGCGCTCCCATGACATCAGTGTTTATGGTGCTTGAAGTAAGCGGCAATTACTCAGTCATCGTTCCGGTGATCGTCGCCAATACGTTCGCGTACGTGATTTCCCGCGCCCTGCGACCTACTGCGATTTTCGACGTCTTAACTCGCCAGGACGGCCTGGATTTACCGTCGATGGAGGAGCAGCGGGAACAAGACATCCTGCGCGTGGAGGATGCTATGCAGCCGCCGAAGGGTCCGGTATTGGATGCGCAGGAAACACTCGATCGGGTGCTGCAACTCGCGGAGAAATCCCCTACGGATATTCTGCTGGTCCGCATGAGCCCGACGGGGTGGAACAGCGTCACCCGGCAGGAACTTAGGACGATGGTCAATGAGGGCAAGGGTGCATTTAGTCTGAGTTCGGTTCTGCCCATCCGTCAGATTCCCTACCTGCATCCCGATTCTCGCCTTGGAATTAGCCCTGCGCTATGTCGACCGCTGGCCCCTCGTGCCTGTGGTGAGTCGGGCTGATTTTCGTCAGTTGGAAGGAGTCATCTCGCAGCAAGACGTGCTGGAACACTACCGAACTGCCGGTGGCCAAGACCGGGATCTGGGGTGAAGCGAATGACGAGAGAGGCACCTTACCAACCTAACAACCGACTCAGTTGGTGGGCTTTGGACTGGCGGAAGTGAACGAACTACGCTTGGAACTGGTCTCGTTGACGGGATGCGCTTCCACAATTTTGTATCCGTCGTACTTAATGGTCAGAGTGGCGCGCCCACCCAGGCGCAAAGTGGAAATGCTCTGATTCTCCGCGGGGAGCCAGAAATCTCCGGTCTTCAAATAGGCGTGATGGATCTCGGTCTTCTTGATCCAAAAAGAAGGGTTCTGGGCGGGTTCAGCCTCAATTCTACAAACCGCGAAATCCTTGGCATCCACCCAGATACGTCCCCGGTAGAGAAATTTGCTGGACACCTTCGGCTGCACCGCCAGAACGTACGGGCATGCTTCTCCAGCAGTCTGATCCGCGAGCATGGTGAAATTGTAGTTCTGGCTATTGAGGGCGATACGTTCCGGGTTTCCCGGGTCGAGAGCCTCATGTTCGGAATCGAGCAAGCGCTTGAAGATATGACTGATGACCCACTTAGAGCCGCTCTGGGAGCGGACGGTAAATTCTTTCGTGGCCGGCGCTCTGAACCTTACGTCGACAGTCATTTCGGCGTGCAGATTTTCAGGAAAGCCAACGAAGTCGAACCGGTAAAACCGCCGACTGGTGTAGCTCTCCAATGCATTCGATCGCTCAGCATTCTTCTCTGTTATTCGATCAACCACTTGCGATGTAGTCAGGCCCGCCTGCGCCGAACCTTGATTTGAATCCTGGGCGACTGCCTGAGCCGGCTGCAGTGCAACTAACGCCGCACCGGTAAGAACCAAAGAGGAGCATCTGCGCCGGTAACCCGCCACAGTGACACTTGGTTCGGGGAAAAAGTAGTTCGTGCACCAGAAATCACGCCACGCAAGAGCCAAACGATCTGGTTTCAAGTTTTTCAATGCGATCCGGTTAGTGGCCATAGAAGTTACTGATCGATTTGAATACTCGGATTTGGTTGAGGGTAGAAGAACCGCACCAAGCTTGACTTAATTATACGCTGCCAGCGGTTTCGTCACGATTAATGCCTTGCCGCCCCAAACAAGCCGTGAAAATCAAATCGAGCTTTTGCACTAAACAAAAAACCCGCTGTTACGCCACGGCGGGTCCTTTGCGCGAACGTCGGGATTGACGGAGTTGGCTGGATGATCAGTCTTCAGCTTCGACTAGAGGCATGTTCACCAGGTGCTCACTGACAAACCACACCTGCAATTCGTTAGTGCGCAGGACGTCGCTGACGACCAGGTCGTTGGTGCCATCGTCGCCAAGCTTGGAGGCCCGGTCGGCCAGTGTGCGGCAGTGGCGAATGATGATCTGGTGACCCTCCAATAGGCGCGAGAGTTGCACCGGGACTTCTTCCCTGCCCCGCGGTGGACGCTCGATCTGCGTGGTCTCTGCGACATCATGAGCCATGGCGATGCTCAAACCACCGAGCAGTTGAATCCGTTCGGCGATGGCGTCCACGAGTTCGGACTGTTCGTTGAAGTGTTTATCGAAAAGCAGATGAAGTTGGTAGAAGGTGGGCCCGCGACCTGCCAGTGCGACTTCTTGTAAAGGTCGCGGAGTGTCATAGTGTCGGCAAGCATCTGGTTGAGTTGCTCGGTCATCTCCAATCGAACCGGTTCTTCCAGTTCCAGGGGAAGCGCGAGGTTGACGGTGCCGTATTCCTGAATTTCGTGAGCTCTTTGGTGAAAGCGAGGCTGAGCACTCACTTTGCCATGGTTTCCGTTGCTTGTTTTCTTGGGCATTGGGATTCTCCTCTTTTTTGCTGGTGGTCTGTTTTGAAATACGCTGGCTGCCGATAATTTGCGGATATAGGGCCGAATGGCGTCGTCAAGTTCATTGACGCCTAAGGTTCTAGATGATTTTCAAGGTCATTGGGTTTCGCTGAGTTCTGATTATAGTTCGTTGCGGCCCGGTGCGGTATTAGCCGCAAGCTTCTGTCTCGTCCTCGCATGGGGTCAGCAAAATTCCGCGCAATTGACTATCATTAAGTAACTGCGCACAAGATGGAGAGAATGAGACGTGGCTGAGACTCAGACCGACGGGATGGAAGTGCTTGAAACTCGGGAGTGGCTCGATTCTCTCGATTACGTTTTGTCCAAGGGCGGAGCGGAGCGGGCCGGAAGATTGCTGCAACAGCTCTCGTTGCATGCTCGGCGCGCCGCCGGGGTCAACCTTCCATTTACCGCGACGACCCCTTACCAGAATACGATTCCAACGCGGCAGCAGCCGCCATTTCCCGGTAGCCAGGAGATGGAACGCCGCATCAAGAGCCTGGTGCGTTGGAATGCACTGGCCATGGTGGTGCGCGCCAACAAAATTCAGGAAGGAATCGGCGGCCACATTTCGACCTACGCCTCAGCCGCCACGTTGTATGAGGTCGCGTTCAATCATTTTCTGCGCGCCCAAATCGAAGGCGGTGACCGCGATCTGGTTTATTTCCAGGGTCACGCTGCACCCGGGATGTATGCCCGAGCCTATCTGGAGGGCCGGATCCCCAAGCAGAAACTGGAGAACTTTCGCCGCGAACTGAAGCCCGGCGGTGGTCTGTCTTCTTATCCACATCCGTGGCTCATGCCGGACTTTTGGGAGTTTCCAACAGTTTCTATGGGACTGGGGCCGATTCAAGCGATTTATCAGGCACGCTTCATCCGCTATCTCGAGAATCGCGGACTGAAAAAGTCGACCGGGGGCAAGGTTTGGGCCTTCCTGGGCGACGGGGAAATGGACGAACCCGAGTCGCTCGGCTCGATCACGCTGGCCTCCCGCGAACGGCTCGACAACCTCATCTTCGTGGTCAACTGCAACCTGCAGCGGCTGGATGGGCCGGTGCGCGGGAACGGAAAGATTATTCAGGAACTGGAGGCGATTTTCCGCGGCGCCGGCTGGAATGTAATCAAGGTTGTGTGGGGTAGCGACTGGGACAATCTCATCATCAATGATCGTGATGGGTTACTGGTCAGGCGCCTGGGCGAAATTTCCGACGGCCAATACCAGAAATATTTCGTGGAAAGCGGAGCTTATTTCCGCCACAACCTCTTCGGCACAGATCCGCGCCTGTTGAAGATGGTCGAGCATCTTTCGGACGAGCAACTCTCCCGCATGCGGCTGGGCGGTCACGATCCCATAAAAGTGCATGCGGCTTACAAGGCTGCGGTCGACCACCAGGGAGCGCCGACCATCATTCTGGCCAAGACCATCAAGGGTTATGGCTTGGGCGAAGCGGGCGAAGGTAAGAACATCACTCACCAGCAGAAAAAACTGAATGATGACGAGCTGGAAATGTTCCGCTCACGCTTCGGGATTCCGATTCCCGATGAGCAACTGCACGATGCGCCTTTTTACCGTCCCGACGACGACAGCCCTGAAATCCGCTATATGCAGGAGCGCCGTTCGCAGCTCGGCGGATATTTGCCAGAGCGCAAAGTGCGATCCAAACCGATCAATCCAGTTTCCGAATCGCACTTCGAGGAGTTTTACAAAGGCACCGAGGGACGCGAAGCGTCGACCACGATGGTCTTCGTGCGGCTGCTGGCGAAGTTGCTACGCGATCCGGAAATTGGCAAGCTGATTGTCCCTATCATTCCCGACGAAGCGCGCACCTTCGGCATGGAGGCGTTGTTCCGCCAAGTCGGGATTTATTCGACGGTTGGCCAGCTCTACGAACCGGTCGACATGGACACGCTCCTTTACTACAAGGAAGCGAAAGACGGCCAGATTCTGGAAGAAGGTATCACCGAGGCGGGCTCGGTATGTTCGTTCATCGCAGCCGGAACTGCTTACGCGAATCACGGGATCAATACGATCCCGTTTTTTATTTACTATTCCATGTTTGGATTCCAGCGTATTGGCGACTTGATTTGGGCAGCCGCCGATATGCGAACCCGGGGTTTTCTGATTGGCGGCACGGCGGGACGAACCACCCTGGCCGGTGAAGGCTTGCAACACCAGGACGGCCATAGTCATGTGCTCGCCCTGCCGGTGCCCAACCTGATGGCCTATGATCCGGCGTTCGCCTATGAGATCGCTGTGATCATTCAAGATGGCATCAAGCGCATGTATGTGGATCAGGAATCCATCTTTTATTATTTGACTGTTACCAATGAACCGCTACCCATGCCGGCGATGCCTGATGGCAAGGAGGTGCGCGATGGCATTCTCCAAGGGATGTATCGCTTCCGAGCTTCGACGAAGAAGGATGCAAAGTTGCATGCCCAACTATTCGGCAGCGGCACCATCATGTATGAAGTGCTGAAAGCGCAACAAATCCTGGAAGAAAAATACAATGTGGCAGCCGACGTTTGGAGTGTGACCAGCTACAAGCAGCTCTATCGCGACGGAAATGATTGCGAACGCTGGAACATGCTGCATCCCGGCGAAACTCCGCGCGTGCCGTTTGTATCGCGCAGTCTGAAGGATGCGCCCGGTGTATTCGTCGCCGCCTCCGATTACATGAAAGTTTTGCCCGAGTCAATCGCGCGCTGGGTCCCCCGCCCGCTTCTGGCGCTGGGTACTGACGGCTTTGGCCGTAGTGAGAGTCGGGCATCACTGCGCGACTTTTTTCGAAGTGGATGCAAAACACATCGTGCTGGCCACGCTCACCGCGCTGGCGCGCGATCAGCAGATTCAGATTGAGGTGGTGCAGAAGGCGGTTAGAGATCTCGGCATCAATGCGGGGAAGCCGAATCCGGCGATTAGCTGAGAAGGCGCCGACGTCTTGAGTGGACCGGGCTTGCTGGCGAGAGGAAGGATCGCCGTGACGGCGGCGGAAAGTTCGATCATAGATTTGGTTGCTATAGGGATCCTTCGACTCCGCCGCTGCTTCGCGTTACGAAGCGGCAGACTTCGCTCAGGATGACAGAACAAGAGTAAGGGAGAAAAAAGTTACGTGACCGAATTTAAACTACCGGAACTCGGCGAAAACATTGACCAGGGCGACCTAGTTCGTCTGATGATATCGCCAGGAGCCAGTATCACCGAGGGCCAGCCCGTAATGGAATTGGAAACGGACAAGGCCGTGGTTGAGGTGCCATCTTCGGTGGCTGGAACGGTGAAGGAGATTCGAGTTAAAGAAGGGGAAAAGGTTAAGGTCGGCCAGGTAATCTTCACGGTCGAAAATGGCGCGGGCGGCAAAACGAAGGCTGCTGAAGCCAAAGCCCCAGCAGGAAAAATCTCTGACACTCCGGCGCAATCGGTAGCTCAACCCAAGACAGAAAGCCGATCCAGTCGAACGCCAGAGCCGTCGCACCTCAGGCTGCGGCAATTCCCGCAACGCCTGGCGCAACGGAATTCAGATTGCCCGAGCTTGGAGAAAATATCGATCAAGGCGATCTGGTGCGGCTGATGATTTCGTCGGGAACGAAAGTCTCAGAAGGCCAGCCGGTGATGGAATTGGAAACCGATAAGGCTGTGGTGGAAGTTCCATCTTCCGTAAGCGGGGTGGTCAAAGATGTTCGAGTAAAGGAAGGCGAGAAGGTCAAGGTCGGCCAAGTTATTTTCACCCTCGAAGGCGGCGCAGCTCCGCAACCAGAGCGAGCGAAGCATGCTCCGGTAGAACACGCCGATGGACAGCATGAGGCCCGAGTAGCATTCCAGGCTGCCATTCGCGCCGAGGGTAAAACGCGAAGAACAGGCGCTTCCACCCGATCAACCTCGACCTATGGCTCCGATGTTCGCCATGCCCGAGCAGCTGGGCAAGGTGGCAGGCACGGAGCACCGCGAGCCGGTGGCGGCAGCGCCGCACGTTCGGCGGTTGGCACGGGAGCTTGGCATTGATATTCACGATGTCAAGGGCTCCGGCCCTGGCGGCCGCATCAACGAAGACGATGTCAAAGCCCACTCGAAGGCATTGCTGACTTCTGCTACGGCCGCTGCGCATGCTCCCGGAACTTATTTGGAGGAGCCCGCCCTTCCCGATTTCGCGAAGTGGGGGAAGATCGAGCGCGTCCCCATACGCGGGGTGCGACGCAAAACCGCCGAGCACTTGCGGATAGCATGGAACACCGTCCCGCACGTGACTCAGCAGGATAAGGCGGACATTACCGAACTCGAGCAGTTGCGCGCGCGATTTGCCCCAAAGGCTGAAGAAGCCGGCGGCAAGATGACCGTGACCGCCATCGCACTCAAGGTTTGCGCGTCAGCATTAAAGGTTTTTCCCCAATTCAACGCCAGCATCGACATGGCGAAGGAAGAGATCATTTATAAGCAATACATAAACATTGGAGTAGCGGTAGACACGGACCGCGGTCTGCTGGTTCCCGTCATCCGTGAGGTCGACAAGAAAAACATCGTTGAACTGGCCGCCGAGCTCACGCAGCTATCCAAGAAGGCACGCGACAAGAAACTCACGCCCACGGAAATGGAAGGCGGCACCTTTACCATTACGAATCTTGGCGGCATTGGAGGAACGGGATTTTCGCCCATCGTCAATCATCCCGAAGTCGCGATCCTCGGGCTATCGCGCTCAAGCATGGAGCCGGTCTGGCTCAGTGGGAAGTTCGAGGCCCGGCGAGTGCTGCCACTTTCGCTCTCTTACGATCATCGCCTGATTGATGGCGCCGACGCCGCTCGCTTTCTGCGCTGGATTGCGGAAGCGTTCGAACAACCGTTCCTGCTGTCGGTGCAGGGATGAACGAGATCACAGCCAAGAACGTTGGTGCGGAACGCGATCTACTCCTTGCTGTCTATCAGGCTTTCAATCGGCGCGAAGTGGATTCGATTCTCGCCGTCATGCATCCGCAGGTCGAATGGCCAAACGGGATGGAAGGTGGATGGCTCCACGGCCATGAGGCTGTGCGTGCCTATTGGAAGCGCCAGTGGAGCTTGCTCGACCCGGATGTCGAACCCATTCGCATTGAACCTGATGGTGCTGGACGGATGATAGTGGATGTCCACCAAGTCGTCCGGGACCTAGTCGGGACTGTGCTCGTGGACCGGATCGTTCAGCACGTTTACCTGATTACAGACGGTCTCATCCGGCGTATGGAGATCCGGGAGGGAAGCGCGTGAGATCTATCTATTGTCGATTGATGATCATGTTTGGCTTCTTCTCTTAAAACATACGAATGTCAGACAACCCCAAACTGAGTATTGCGGTGGTAGGCGGTGGGCCTGGTGGCTACGCCGCTGCTTTCCTCGCTGCTGACCTGGGAATGAAAGTCACACTGATCGATCCCGAGGTCAATCCGGGCGGGGTTTGTCTCTACCGCGGCTGCATTCCGTCAAAAGCATTGCTGCATGTGGCGAAGGTGATTGACGAGTCTCACCAAGCGAAAAATTGGGGAATCGAATACAGCGATCCGAAGATTGATCTGCCTCGCCTGCGCTCCTGGAAAGAAGGCGTGGTGAAGAAGCTGACAGGCGGACTCGGTCAACTGTCGAAAGCTCGATCCGTGCAATACATTCAGGGGCAGGCGGCGTTCGAGAATTCAACTACTTTGCGTGTGGCCAAGACCGGCGGTGCCGAAGAGAGCCTTTCCTTCGACCGCATCATCATCGCCACCGGTTCCCGTCCTGCGATCATTCCCAGCCTCAAACTGAATAGCGCGCGCGTGATGGATTCGACGGCGGCGTTGGACTTAAGCGACGTGCCAAGAACGCTGCTGGTGGTCGGCGGGGGCTACATTGGGTTGGAGTTAGGAACGGTGTACGCGGCTCTCGGCTCCAAGGTTTCGGTAGTCGAAATGCTGCCCGGCCTGTTGCCCGGAGCGGACCGCGATCTGGTGCTTCCTCTGCATAAGCGAGTGGAAAAGATTTTTGATTCGATTCTTCTCAACACTACAGTTTCCGCGATGAAAGAAGAAGGCGGCGGTATCCGGGTGACTTTCGAAGGTCAAGAGATCAAAGAGCGCGAGAAGGTTTTCGACAAAGTCCTGGTCTCGGTCGGACGCAAGCCGAATTCTGAGATTCCAGGCTTGGAAAAAACGCAAGTCCAAGTCGGCCCGCGCGGATTTATCCAGGTCAACAAGCAATTGCAGACGCATGATCCTGCGATCTACGCCATTGGCGATGTGGTTGGCGAGCCCATGCTGGCACACAAAGCTTCGCACGAAGGACGGACCGCGGTCGAAGCTATCGCCGGACACAAAGTCGCGTTTGAGCCGAACGCCATTCCGGCCGTTGTTTTCACCGATCCTGAAATTGCATGGTGCGGGCTCACCGAAACGCAGGCGCAGAAGGAAAACCGCCAGATCAAGGTGGCGAGGTTTCCCTGGGCGGCATCTGGGCGTGCTGTCACACTCGACCGCCCCGAAGGCATGACTAAACTCATCTTCGATCCGGAGACAGAACGAGTGCTGGGCGTGGGCATTGTCGGTGTTGGCTGCGGCGAATTGATCGCCGAGGGCGTGTTGGCAGTTGAAATGGCCGCGACCGCTACCGACGTCGCCCTCAGCATTCATCCCCATCCCACGCTTTCGGAAACGCTGATGGAATCCGCCGAAGTCTTCTTCGGCACCAGCACGCACGTTTATCGGCCGAAACCCCGCTGAAATCGGTGAGCTCCTGACCGTCCGGTACAATGATGCTTCTGCTCCGCTTATTTCTTTTGGTACTCGGGCGTCCATCCTGCTGGCACGCACCGCTTTCATCCAGGAGGAACCAATGAGGTTGAACCCGCAGCGAATCCTCTTGTTTGTCGTCTGCCTAAGCCTTTGTCTGCCAGCTGCAGGACAGGGCTCGTTCGCCCAGCAAATCCTGACTCCCCCTGGGCAGACGCCTAAGCCGAACACGCCCCCCGATCCGCTTGGCCGTGAGACGCCCAGTGGAACGCTATTCGGTTTCCTGCATGCGGCCCAGGACGGGAACTATTCCACCGCGGCGCAGTATCTGCAAATGAGCGCGTCCAAGCGGCAGGTGGAGGGTGAGGACCTTGCCCGCAAGTTGAAAACGGTCGAGGATCGGGCATTTGTCGGCAACTTGGCGCGCATCAGCGACCAACCCGAGGGCATTCCGCAAGAGGGAGTTCCTCCGGGGCAGCAAAAAGTCGGAATCCTGGCTGCGGGGGATATTGAGGTCGACCTGATTCTGAGTCCGGGTCACAGATGCTAACGCAAAGCGGATTTGGTTGATCTCCTCGGAGACGTTAGCAAAAGTTCCCGAGTTGTATGCCCAGGCTGCAGTGCATCAGATGGAGGTCCATCTTCCGCGGGTTCTGGTTCATACCGTATTGCTGGGAATGCCGCTCTGGCAGTGGCTGGCGCTTCTCGCCGCGGTACCCATCGCCGCCGGGCTGGCGTGGCTGCTCCTTCAACTACTCGCGTTGCCCAAGAGGTTCTGGTCCCGCTACCGTCGACACGCCGAGCTTACCGGATGGGTGGCAGCTTCGACGCCGCTGTGGTGGTTCGTTGGTACCTGGATCCACCGAGCGATGGTCGCGTTTCTGGGTATGCCTCTCTTGCACCGTCACTATTACCAGCAAGTGACCCGAGTGGTTCTGATTATCTCGTTCAGTTGGCTGGTGTCGCGGATGGCCGAGCGCTTGATGCAGGGCGTACGTGCTCGCGCCGTCCTTTCCGGACGCATAGGCATGGGCTCGCTGATGCTGCTGGGACAGCGCCTACTCAAAGCCTTGATCGTCATCATCGTGGTGTTCGCCGTACTCGCCACTCTGGGCTTCAACCTGACTACAGCTTTGGCCGGAGTTGGGATCGGCGGAATTGCGATTGCCTTTGCCGCGCAAAAAACGCTGGAAAATCTGTTTGGTGGCGTATCAGTTCTGGGTGACGAAGTAATCCGCGTCGGCGATTTCTGCCGTTTTGGCGACCGCGTGGGCACGGTGGAAGACATCAGCCTGCGCTCGACTCGGGTGCGGACGAATGATCGCACTGAGCTCTACATTCCTAATGGTTCGTTGGCCACCATGAACGTGGAGAACTTCAGTCGACGTGACAAGATTCTCTTCAACACAAAGCTGGCATTGCGCGGCGAAACTTCGCCTGACCAGTTGCGCTACACTTTGGCTGAGATTCGGCGTCTGCTTTACGAGCATCCCAAGGTGGAAACGAACGGCGCGCGGATACGTTTCATCGGATTCGACGCCGGGACACTCAGCCTGGAGATATTCTGCTATGTGCTTACCCGGGATTTCGGCGGTGAGTACCTGGCAATCCAGGAAGATCTCCTGCTTCGGATGATGGACATCATCCAATGCATCCGGTACGGCCCTCGCTTTCCCTGCAAGCACGTTGTACTTGGGGCGCGATTCGGGGTTGGACAAAGAAAAGACGGCGGCAGCCGCGCATGAGGTACAGGAGTGGAGAGAAGCCGGCAAGCTGCCGTTCCCAGACTTCGCAGCCTCGGATATTGCCGGGCTCAGCAATTCGCTTCCGTATCCTCCGCCTGGCTCAGCGACGGTCGGCAAGGCCAAAGAAAGCGGTTCTTAGCGCGGCCCAAGCTTACTACGGTAACTTGCCTCGACCGGCCAGCGCTTCGTAGCATCGGCCATGCTCCCACGTGCGCTCCTCATTTGCAGCGACGCGAAAGCGATCGAGGCAGTCACCCAAGTTCTCGGCGAGTTAGAAATCAATTTCGAGACAATCTCTGATCCCGCCGTCGCCGCAAAGCGGTTGGCGAATCAGCGCTTTGATCCGATTCTGGTGGATTGTGACAACGTGCCGAACGCCACCCTGGTGTTGGAGAGCGCACGCACGTCCAGCGCAAACCAGAGCTCCATGACAATCGCCATTGTCGATGGCAAGGCAGGAGTGCCCACCGCGTTTCGCCTAGGTGCCCGGCTGGTCATGACCAAACCAGTTTCTCTGGAGGGCGCGAGGAGCACGCTCCGCAACGCATTCGCAATGCAGAGAAAAGAGATGCACGACAGCAAGGTGCCGGTTGCTGCCGCGCGCGGCGCCGATGCAACGTCCACACAGATGGAGGACGCGAGCGTCGGTCAAACGGCGGTCAACGAGGCGCAAGAAGCCCACGTAGTGCAACCCTCCACACCGCCAGCCCAGCCAGTTGGCGCTGACAGTGCCACCGCGCTGCCGTCCGCTACTGCCAAGGTTAGTGCGGTTCCAGCGGTTCCTTCAGCACCCGTCAAAGGCCGCTCTTCAAAAGAGTTGACTCTCGGAGCGCCGCTTACGCTGTCACGACCCCAACCTGCTTCGACCGAGGCTGAGGATGCAACTGCGAGCCGACCGGTCGAACGTCCAAGTTCCCGCAGCAGGCACACCGCCGTCATTCAGCACGCTGGACGGGCCCGGACGGAAAACCAGCCCGTACCTGCTGGCGGGCGTTTTCATGATTCTGGCTGCGGCCGGTTTCTACGCCGCGTTCACGATGCTGCCCTCATTCCACAACATCGTCGTGTCGCAATATGAAGACTTGCACGCTCTCATCACCGGAACCCCGGCGAAGCGCCAAGTGGGACTCGCGTTATCGACACCGGCCGCGGTACCGGCTCAGCCAGTGACAACACAAACCGTTGCCTCTGCGTCGGCACAGCCCTTGAATGCAGCAACAGGCTCAGCACCGTTGTCGACCGCTCCGTCATCCTCAGGCAATACGGTCGCTGACGGCTTCGCGCCAGCCCCGGCTGCACCTACTTCGGGATTCAAGAAAGACACCACCAAGACTACCTCCGCCCCTGCTGTTCTTCTTCCTACATCCGCCCCTGCTCACAAAGGCGATAACGATAACGGCCCGGTGGTTCTCGCGGAGGATCTCGCCGACGGGCACGTTTCATACCGCGTGCAGCCGGTTTATCCCTACGCGGCTCGTCGAAAAGGCGTTGAGGGTGCCGTCGTTATAATGGTCTCGGTCAATACAGATGGGACCGTCGGCTCGGTGCGCGTGCTCAGTGGGAACACGCAACTAGCGCCATCCGCAGTCGAAGCGGTTAAGCAATGGCACTACGAACCCTATTATGCCAGCGGCCAACCGGTCGTCTTCCAGACGCAGGTCACAGTACGCTTCCAAGCCTCTTCTCACTAACTGTGGCGTTCCCTCTCAACCACCACAGCTTTCGGCTTGATCCGCAAACTCTTTAGCGCGGCCAATTACTTTCGTTACTTGCTGGGTCTTACCACACTACCTACGATGCGACGTATGAGTTACCAAGCGCTATTATTCTGCCCAGACGACAAGACCGCTCGCGTAGTGACCCAAGTCCTGAGCGAACTGGAATTCACCGTTGAACCCTGCTCCGAGCCTTTTGCAGCAGTCAAGAGGCTGATGGCCCAGCACTTCGATGCCGTTGTGGTGGACTGCGACAACGAGCAAAACGCTACCCTCTTATTCAAGAGCGCGCGTAACTCCGGACCAAATCAGAGTTCGCTTTCAGTAGCCGTGGTTGAGGGCCAGGCTGGAGTTGCAAAAGCCTTCCGAATTGGGGCTAACCTCGTCCTCACCAAGCCGATTAACGTAGAACAATCCAAGGGCACGCTGCGCGTCGCGCGGGGTCTGTTACGCAAAGCTGAAACAGTAAAGCCGCTGGGATCACCCGCACCGGTTTCGTCTTCGGTGGAAAAGTCCACCGTGGTCGCGGTCACTACTAACGCTACGCGCCAGTTCGTTCCCAGCGTCCCCGTGCAGAAACCCGTGCCCGCTTCGGTTCCAGCGCAGCAAGCGACGAGCCCGAATCCGGCGGCGAGCACCTCTGCTTTCGAACTCGACGTGGAACCCGCTCCGCAACCCGACGCGGCCGAAGCCGCACTGTTGGAATACATGCCTGATGCCGCGACGACAACTCCCAGTTCTCCTACGCCACCCCCGCCTTCGTCCGGCGGCACGAAAGAATATCCGTGGCAGCCAGTCTCCAAGCCGCTTTCAGAACCCATGGCCTCAGCCCTCCGCCGTGCTGCCGAAACCGCCGGGCAGCCCGTTGCCTCCGCTCGACCCGCTAAGATTTCCGACGCATCCCGAGGAAGCGAAAGGCCTGCTGGAGGTTTTTCATCCAGCCTGGGCGCAGCTACAGCTCCTGCTCCCGCCAAGGAGGCCCCACGCACAGGCGTTAAGCCTTTCGAAATGAAACCAACCGCTCCAGCGTCTCCGCGTGAGAGGGAACAGGAACGATCCGAGTCGGCCGCCGCCAAAGCCTGGGGTACAGAAGTAGCTGTCGAGGTGCCGAGTTTCTCGTCGCTCGAGGTTAGCGAAGATCAAAAAACCACCGACGCGGGGGGCAGCAAGAAGAAATTTCTATATGCGGCCGTGGCAGTAGTTCTCGTCGCTGGATACTTCGGTTGGACCAAGATGCACTCCGCCAACGGTACTCCGGCGGCACAGCAACAGGTAGCCCCGGCACCGACTGCCACATCGCAGGCTTCTAGTCCAGAGCAGCAGTCCGGTGCGCAGACGATCGATCTGCAATCCCCCTCGGAGGTGGTCGAAGCGCCCGGCAAGGAACGCGCACCGACGACAAAGACTCCTTCGGCCAAGCCTTCGGCAGCTATTCCGGCACCAAGCCCCAATTCGACGACGTCCACTTCTGCCGCTGACGACGTCGAAGTAACTGTGGTTCGACAACCCATCGTGGTCAAGAACCAGCGTTCCAAGTCAACTTCTTCCGAGCCAGCTTCCGCGGATGCTCAGGCGCCAGCCCCGGAAGTCGTTGCGTCCAATACCAATGACAACGCCATCTCCGGAATGCTGAGCACGGCTCCGGTGAATGTTCCCGCGCCGGTTTCGCAGCAAATAAAACTATCCCAAGGTGTCTCGCAGGGACTTTTGGTGAAGAGGGTAGCGCCCACGTATCCGATGACGGCTAAGCAGATGCACCTTCAAGGTTCGGTGCAGATCCAGGCGAATATCAGCAAGGACGGCAACATTACCGACGTTAAGCTGCTGAGCGGGGATGCTGTCCTGGGCCGCGCCGCCATGGACGCTGTTCGGCAGTGGAAATACAAACCTTACGTGTTGAACGGTGAGCCGATCGAAATCCAAACCCAGGTCACCGTGATCTTCAAGCTTCCTTAGACTAGAGCTCAGCTAAAGTCAGCCGGCGTGGAAAATTATTTCCGCGCCGTTTTTGTTTTATCTCCAATCGTGCTCGTGTCCCCGCGAAGGGTGATAGTAACGTCGCGATATAATGAAGAGATATCCGGTGGCTGAAATCCGCGTCTGTGAGGGCAACACGGGCCGAAACTGAGAGCCGAAAGCTAGGGGCTGCATTATGGACTTCAAACTAGTCAGTGATTACAAGCCGCGTGGTGATCAGGCAACGGCCATTGAGTCTTTATCCAGGGGTCTGTTCGATCGCGAGCAACACCAGGTCCTGCTCGGCGTTACCGGTTCGGGCAAGACCTACACGATGGCGAAGGTCATCGAGGCGGTGAACCGGCCCGCTATCGTCATGGCGCATAACAAGACCCTCGCGGCCCAGCTCTATCACGAGTTCAAAAGCTTTTTCCCGCACAATGCGGTGGAATACTTCGTCTCTTACTACGACTATTACCAGCCTGAAGCATACGTCCCAGCAGCCGACCTCTACATCGAGAAGGAAGCCACGATCAATGATGAGCTGGACAAGCTGCGACTCTCGGCGACCCGGTCGCTTTTTGAGCGGCGTGATTGCCTGATCGTAGCTTCAGTGAGCTGCATCTATGGCTTGGGCTCGCCGGAGGCGTACTACGGCATGCTGCTCTTTCTGGAAAAAGGGCAGAAGATCAAGCGCGAGGACATCACGCGCAAGCTGGTGGAAATTCTCTATGAACGGACGGACGGCGATTTCCGGCGCGGCACCTTCCGGGTGCGCGGCGACGTGATTGAAATCTTTCCCACGTATGACGACATGGCATATCGCGTGGAACTGTGGGGCGATGAGGTTGAGTCGCTGTCACAGATTGATCCACTGTTCGGCACGGTTAGGCAGAAATACATGCGCCTGCCGATTTATCCCAAAACCCACTATGTAATGAAGCCGGAGACTCGGGATAAAGCCGTCCAATCAATCAAGGAGGAGTTGGCATGGTGGGAGAGCGAACTGCAGAAGCAAGGCCGTCTGGTTGAATCGCAACGTATACACCAGCGCACCATGTATGACTTGGAGATGATCAGGGCCATGGGTTACTGCCATGGCATTGAAAACTATTCGCGGCACTTTACCGGTCGCTTGCCAGGAGAGCCTCCGCCCACGCTGCTGGATTATTTCCCGCGTGATTTTCTGATGGTCATTGACGAATCCCACCAGACCGTACCCCAGTTGCACGGCATGTATCACGGCGACCGCTCGCGCAAGGAAACGCTGGTGGAATACGGCTTCCGTATGCCTTCGGCGTTGGACAATCGTCCTCTGACCTTCGAAGAGTTCGAACATCGCATGAATCAGATGATCTACGTTTCTGCGACGCCTGGACCGTACGAATTGACCAAATCCGCGGGAGTGGTTGTCGAGCAGATTATTCGGCCAACAGGTTTGGTCGATCCGCCGACCGAGGTGCGGCCGGTCAAGGGACAAATTGATGACTTGCTGCATGAAATCCGGCAACGCGTCGCGCGCGGGGAGCGCGTGCTGGTGACCACACTCACCAAGCGAATGGCGGAAGATCTGGCCGAATACTACAGCGAAGTTGGGGTGAAGTGCCGCTACATGCATTCGGAAATCGAGACCCTGGAGCGAGTGAAGATCCTGCGCGATTTGCGCAAAGGCGAGTTTGATGTGCTGATCGGGATCAATCTGCTGCGCGAAGGACTCGATCTGCCCGAGGTTTCGCTGGTCGCGATTCTGGATGCGGACAAAGAAGGCTTCCTGCGCTCGGGCGGTTCCCTGATTCAGACCATTGGCCGTTGCGCCCGCAATCTGAACGGACGAGCGATCCTCTACGCCGACCGCATGACCGACTCGATGAAAAAAGCCATCGGGGAGACCGACCGCCGGCGAGCCATTCAGCAAGCCTATAACGACGCCAACGGGATTACGCCGGAATCCATCGTGCGGCCGCTGGAGATGTCGCTGGCGCGCATCGTTGAGGCTGATTACGCCGACCTGACCGGAGATGAAGCCGAAGGCGTCCCGGAATTCAAATCACAGGAGGAGCTGGACGCCTACGTCGTCAAACTGGAGAGCGACATGCGCGAGGCAGCGAAGCGATTTGAATTCGAGAAGGCAGCCAAGTTGAGAGACACGATCAAGGAGTTAAGGACGAAGGAGTTTTTGTTTGCCTGACAGGGAGTAGTCGGATTGGGAAGGTCGCCCGCCTCAGCGCTTCAGATACTCCGCCGGCGACAGAATCGGTATGCCCTGCCACGGATGCAGCCCAGCAGATCTGAGTCGCCGCTCAGAGTCACGGCAGCCTTCCCGTTTAGAGCGACCTCCAGAAATTTATCGTCTTTAGGATCGCGGCAGGCACGGACCGGATACACAATCGGTACGAACTCGGCCAAGCGTCCTAGCAACCGCAAGAATTGTTGGCGATCTTCGAGCTGATGTAGCGGTCAAATTTCGGGCGGGCCAGAACGTCGGCGAGTTCTTCCATTGTGGCTTCGGAGACAAGCAGGAGGCCATTGTCCACGGCCTTGCGAACAGCTTGACCCGGAATAGAAGATGGCAGGAGCAGGCGACTGATAAGTGCATTGGTGTCGGTGACAAGACGCTCCCGTAGGCGCATCAATCTTTGAGAGCTTCAGAGTACTCTTCGTTGAGACCTCGAGCCTCGGCCTGAGTGGCAACGCGATCGCAGAAACGCTGGAATGCCTCGGCATTGAGATCGCGAATTCTCTCGTATTCTTCCGCGGACATTATTACAGCTACATCCCGATTCTGACGCCGGATGACGACTGGTTCGCGCTGGCTGCGTCGAGAAGCGCGCGAGACGTTGTTTGGCATCGGTGGCGGACACGCTCGCATTATCTATAATAGATGAAATGGACAAATAAGACAAGGCGCTCGGCTGCGCTCGTTTTTTCCTACCGTCCACTCTTTGCTGCAATCGCCAGGGGCTTCTGGTAAATGACGTAGTCTTTGTTCTTGTGGGAGTGGAAGGGTACATCCGAGGCCGGAAGTTTTTCTCCTTGTCCCAGAAAAAGAAATCCGCCGGGCTGCAGATAGAGGTGCAAACGTTGGCTGAGCGCCATCCGCTGGGTGGCGGAAAAGCGGGGTAGAACGTCCATGCAGAAAATGCAGTCAAACTGCCCGAGGTAAGCCGGCTGGGCCAGATTCATGGCGGAAAATGTCACCAGATTCCGAAGCCGCGGTTTCACCAGGAAATGCTCACCCACCCGGGCAAAGTAGGTTTGCACCAGTTGACGTGGGACTCGCTGGAGGTCGCGCTCGGGATATAGGCCGCGCTGGGCCGCTTCCAGAGCCCGTTGGCGGATATCGCTGGCAACAACGTGCACATTACATCCACCATTGCCGTTCATCGCTTCGCAGACCGATATGGCGATCGAGTAAGGCTCTTCCCCGCTAGAGCATCCGGCGCTCCAGATGCGAACTGCCCGCGGATGGTCGCTCTTGCGGCGTTGCAGCAAGTCCGGCAGGGCCATTTTGACCAGAGATTCGTGTGCGGCGGGATAACGAAAGAATCCGGTCTTTCCGTCCAGTAATCGCCCAGCCAGGCTCTCGCATTCCGCGTCGGACGCACGCAGTCGCGCTAACAGCTCTTCCGCTGATGCCAGATGCTGCGATTCCAGGAACTCTCCCGCGACCGCGACAAGAGTTTCCGTCTCCGTATCGAGCAACACGCCAGTTTTCCTCTCCAGAAGGAGGCGGAGTTCGGAAAGTTCGTGCTCCAGAATCGCCACGTTCGTGGAAGGTTTGTGCATGAATGACACTGCCGTCGCCAAAACGAAGCAGTCTCCATTTGCATTGGCGCGGTTCTTGCCGGCATCTTCCTGGGGAGGGTCTTATCTTCACCGGCCGCTACAAGCTGGCAGCGGTAGCCTGTGACTTCATTCCGGAATCTCTCTCCGCCTGTCGCTCGACAACGTTCAGTTCCTTCTCGATAGAGGAAAACCGCTGCAGGATCTCATGCATGCGTACCGACATGTTGCGAATGGTTTCGATCTGCGAACGCGCCACTGCGGAAAACGATCCCGATTCCAGCAGCAGCAGCTCAGAGTTCCCGAGCACCGACGTGAGCGCATTATTCAAGGTGTGGCGCATTTCAAGCACATAGCGGCCAAGTGTTGCCTGGCGCTCCAGTAATTTGTTGGCTTGTTCGGCGCGATGGGCGCGGCCCATAACCTCGCAAAGTCGAAGAGCTTCGACCCCGACCAGCACCAGAGCGTCCAGCCAGCCTTCGTGCTGCCGCAGCACCATGATCCGAGGCTGCGCGTCGCGCACCGCCTGTGCGGATTGATTTCCTTCGCACACAAACACAACCGGTTTGCGGGAAGGATCGAGCGCCCGGAGTACGGCGGGAAAAACTTCGGGACGCAGCGCACCTACGATCGCCAGTTCGAATGTATCTGCGGCGAGGTCCTGGCAAAGATCGCTACTCATCAGAGTAAACGGCGGCACGCTCCGCTCAGCCTGCCATCGGCCCACTACGGAACGTGAAAACTCGCGGTCGTCTGAAATAATTAGTACGGTGGGCTGCTCCACTCTTTCGTTCTCTGTTTTCATGAGGCGCTCTAATTCTTGCCGTCGTCCTCAGATCCTGGATGTTCGGCCGAGGCGTTCTGATCCCACTCCTGTGCGCCCGCGGAAACTTCGAATTCAGTCACCTCACGGGCCGGGCCGGCGTGGGCGCTGGCGGCAGCCGCCCGCGCTTGTGGAACCGCTGCTCCTGATGGCTTGCGTAGAGTGCCCTTGGCGCTCCGCGCCAAGGCCGCGTCGACCACATTGCGTAGGTCCACCAACATTCGCAGGGGCTGGCCTGAGGAGTACTCGGCGTGAAACATTACCTTCCAGGACTGGCAGATCATGCGTAAACGCGCGATTGGTTCATCGGCAGAAAACTGCGCGGCACGGCAATCCAGAGTACTGACGCCGCGAGCTTCCAGGTCGCGCAATCCATCCAGAATGGCATTCAGGTCCTGATGCATCAGGCGGAAGAAGACCCTGCGCATCAAAAAACTGAAGCGAGCAAACGCGATCATGGCGGCTGGCTGAAAGTAGTTTTCGCCGCAGGAAACTTTGAGCTTTCTTCCCTTCTCCAGAATGCCTCCGCCCAGCAGCTCATTCAAGCTGCGGCAACTGTCTGCGGACTGTAGGAACGTGTCCAGCGGTTTGAGCCACTCCGGTATCGTTAAGTCCGAGGCGGGCGAGCACCGGATCGAGTACCTGAGCTACATACTCGATGTCCACATCCCCATCTTCCAGTCGCGACGGAGTGCAATGCGAGAAGAACTGTACCAGCAGGAAATCGATCTTGTCCCGGTCGGAAGGATTACGCTGTTCCTTATGCAGGTGGTGCTCGAGCAGCGTCCGCAAAGCTTCCTCGCTGGTTAGCGTGGTGGTTTGGAGAAACTGTCGCAGTTGATGCACCTGGATGCGCTGGTCCATTTCCCGGAACCACTGGCGGGCCAACTCAACCGATTCTTGCGGCGGCGCGTCGACGCCCGACTCCAGGTCGCTGCAAGCAGGCAAATCAATCACGAATTCCCGAGCCAAAGCTACGTACAAAGGATGGAGCAGGCGCGCAGCGCGCCACTCCGCGTTCAAGTCTTGAGGTGTGGCAGTCATGGTTTGACAATCCAGTTCGTTACTTCTTGGGTAAAGCGCGCCGCAACTGCGGTACGCCCGCCGGTATATTGCAGCGCCACGACTGAAACTTCGGTATCCAGCGTGCCGTCGGAATTCTGTACCCGCAACATGTCGGCAAATTCCAGGGGTAAGGTCGAGACGAAAAGCACTTCGCGCGACGTGCCAAATTCGATTACGGTGCTCTCCGTAAACGCGTCGCCATCACCTGCAACCCGAGTCAGACGAATTGGAATGCGCACCGGACTGGCTGCAGGGAAGAACTTGGCTAGTTTGGCGGTAGAGCTCTCGCGGGGCGAGCGGGCTCGACCTGCCGCCTCTGTTGTAGGCACTAAAATACCTCGGGTTCCCAGGGTCGACGCGACCTGGGTCCCCGGGCCTGCCGGTTAGCATGGCTTCGGCACCCAGACCGCATCGCAGGGAAGAATGCACGAGCGCAACCAAAGTTATGCGATATCTAAGCTATTGATTGTTTTAGGGATGCGCGATCGGGAGGTCAGGTGTATCAGCTCGCCGAGGCGTTTCTGTCTCACAATGAAACGCTGTCTCAGGCGACACAGCGGGTTTACTGCAGAGCTGCGCTCCGCGGCAGGTCTTGGCGCGCACCGATGTTGTAGCGCTTGAGCTTGCGATAAAGAGTGGCACGGCTGATCCCCAGCATCTTGCCGGCAAGAGCTTTGTCTCCCTTCACTTGTTCGAATACGCGCTGAATGGTCGCTCGTTCGATATCCTCCAGGTCGGTGGTGGAAAGCCCCGACGAGGTGGATTCCCCGCTCAAATCCTGGTTGGACGAGGCTGAGACGATGGCTGGCGGCAGATCGCCGATATCGATTATCCGGCGGTCTCCCAAAGCAACCGCGCGCTCAATACAGTTTTCGAGCTCTCGCACGTTGCCCGGCCAGTCGTACTGCAGCAGAGACTTCATCGCTGAGGTTGTGACTTGGATTGAGTCTCCCTTGGCGTGACGCTCCAGGAACCAGTGCACCAGCATGGGAATGTCAGAGCGGCGCTCACGGAGCGAGGGCAGGTGCACAGGAACAACGTTGAGGCGGAAGTACAAGTCCTTGCGAAAAGTACCATTTCTATATTCCGCCTCAAGATCGCGGTTGGTGGCGGCAATCACGCGGACATCGACTTTTATTTTTTGATTGCTGCCCACGGGGCGAACTTCCTTCTCCTGCAAGACCCGAAGCAGTTTGGCTTGCATCTCCGGCGGCAGCTCACCAATTTCGTCAAGAAAAATCGTGCCAGCGTTGGCCGATTGAAATAACCCCACCTTGGCTTTCACTGCTCCGGTAAAGGCGCCCTTCTCGTAGCCGAAAAGCTCACTCTCGATCAATGTGGGGACGAGCGAGCCGCAATCCACGGCAACAAACGGACGATTGGCGAGCGACCCACGAAAATGGATGGCGCGCGCCACCAGTTCTTTTCCGGTTCCACTCTCGCCCGTGATCAGCACCGGAGTGCGGGTATCTTTCAGCCGCGAGATCATGCGCAGCACATCCTGGATTTTTACAGAGGCACCCACAATTCCATGCAGCTCGGCGTCGGTATCTACGCGCTCCCGCAGGAACTGGTTCTCCTCCACCAGGCGAATTTTCTCCGCCATCCGTCGCAGGAACAGACGCAGCTCTTCCAGAGGCGAAAAGGGCTTGCTGATGTAGTCATAGGCGCCGAGCTTCATGGCCTGTACCGCGGTTTCCACCGATCCGTGACCGGTCATCACGGCAATCTCGGCGCGCGGGAGCATTTTTTTCACTCTCTCCAGAAACTCAAGTCCGGACATGTTAGGCATGACCATATCGGTGAGAATAATGTGCGCGGGCTGCTCCTCCAGCAAGGCGAGAGCGGATTCGCCGCTCCCCGCTTCCATGCAGACAAATCCGAGGGCCTCACCCACGGTCATGCAGAGTTTGCGGATACTCTGCTCGTCGTCAACGATCAAAAGGCGGATGCGCAGGTCATCGCTCACAGTGCTTTCCCCATGGTTTTTTGCACCACTGAAATGAATTGCTGGACGCGAAATGGTTTCTCCACACACGGCACGCCGGTATCGCGCAGGGTGGCTACGGTCTCTTCGTTGGCAATATCCCCAGTGATGAAGATAATGCGGGACGCCAGTTCAGGACGGTTCCGAACGACCCAGGCGTGGACGTCAGCGCCATTCACGCCCCCCGGAGTGCGCATATCGGAAACCACGCCCAGGAATTCTCCGCCCTCGAGCAGGCGCAGGCCTTCGGCTCCGGACTCAGTGCAGACGACGGCGTAGCCGTTGCGCTCCAGGGTGGCACGAACATAAGCCATGACGGCGGGCTCGTCCTCAATCAGCAACACTGGCAAGGTGACGGGCTTGGTTGCGGAAAGTGTCATCACTGTACGACTCCAGCAGCGGCCCCAACCGAGGCCGTTTCTAACGTCGCAGGAAGGCGGACGATGAACGTGGCGCCCTCTGCGTCCGTATTGTTATGGCAAAGAATTTCTCCTCCGTGCTCGTGCACAATCCCATAGCAGATGCTCAAGCCCAGACCCGTCCCTTTTCCCACCTCCTTGGTGGTAAAGAACGGATCGAAGATGCGCTCGGCGTGGGAGATGCCGTGGCCATTGTCACGAAAAGAGACCTCGACAAAACTTCCGATACCGGCGGTCATGATCTCAATACGCGCGGGACGGGCAGTTTCTCGGACCGCATCGTAAGCGTTATTAAGAATGTTGAGAAACACCTGCTGCAACTGGTGGGAGTCGCCGACCACGTGCGGCAGTTCATGATCAAGTTGCTCGATTATTTCTACGCCGTGGCTCTGGAAGTCATATGCCCGCAATTGCAGGGTGCGGCGCAGGATAGTGTTCAATTGTACGGGCCTGCGCTGCGGCGGCATTTGTCGAGCAAAGCTGAGCAAGTTCTGCACAATCTGCTTTGTGCGTTGCGCTTCTTGCAGAATGACCCGCATGTCCTTGCGCGCGCTCTCAGGCAACTCTGGGTTTTCCATGAGCAGGTCGGCGAATCCGAGAATGGCGGTGAGGGGGTTGTTGACTTCATGGGCGACTCCGGAAACTAGTTGGCCAACCGCCGCCATTTTTTCAGCGTGCATCAGCTTGGACTGCAGCGTAGCGGCGTCGGTGACGTCGGTCATGACTACGACCAGACTGGTAACACCACCCTGCTCATCGCGCATCGGGCTCAGATTGACGGAAAACTGACCGACGCGGCCATCGCCCCGCAAGATCTGGAGATCGAGATTGTCTACCTGACGCCCGGCCACCGTGGCGCTCATGGCGTCGGTCAAGACGGAGCGGCGGGCAGGTGTAACGAGATCCTCCATGGGGCGCCCCACCAACTGCCTCTGCTCGTAGCCCATGTCGGACCAGCGGCGGTTCGCGTAACTGATCAGACCGGCCGTGTCCGCGACCAGGATCAGGCTTTGCGTGTTGTTCAGAATCTTTCCCGAGAAGTCGCGCTCCCGCTGCAATTCCGCCTGGAACGTCTTGAGACCGCTTACATCGAGTATGAGACCGCGGTACTGCACAATCCGATCCTGGGTGTCACGCACCGCGAAAGCGTTGATCAGCACGTAGACCGGAGACCCGTCGCGGCGGCGTAGAGTCTCCTCGCGATTGCGTACGACGCCATGCTGTTGCATCTGTTCCGCGAGTTCGTGGTACCGCCCGGGTGAGAAATACACTTGGGTACGAATGTCGGTTTGCAGCAGCTCTCCACGGGCGCTGTAGCCGAGCATACGTACCAATGCGTCGTTGACTTCGACGAAACGACCCTCGGGCGTGGAGAAAAACAATCCCTCCTGGATGTTGTCGAACAATTCCCGGTAGCGGCGCTCCGCCTCGCGCCGGTCGGTGACGTCCTTGAGAACGTGGATCGTCTGCAGACCTTCGCTGCTGGCACTATGTACGCGGGAAGTCGATACTAGGTAGGTCCGGTCCAGGACGGGATGAACGTATTCGTCGGCGGCGGTGTTGGTCGGACCGCAAAATGGACAGGAACGAAATGGCGCTTCGGTTCCCATGGCCAACAAGGCGCACATGTTGACGCCGATGAGGTCCTGCGGCTCCGCACCGATGAACTCCGCCAGCGACCGGTTCACCCGCAGGATATTGTCAGCGTGATCGTGCGCGACGATGAAATCTGTGATGGCATCGAAGATCTCGATCCAGTGCCGATTCGCCTGATCCATCCGGGTAAACAACCGCGCATTCTCCAGGGCAACCGAGGCCAAGCGGCTCGCTTCCAACAAACTACCCAATTGACCACCCAAAATCGTGGCCTTGGCAGCTAGGTCGTCGCTGAAGAAATCTGGGTCGGAGCTGTGTAGAAATGCGGCCGCTCCAATCACTTCTTGGGCGGCTACCAAGGGCGCAATCATTAGGGACTTGGCCCGAAACTCGGCAGCCAGAGGATAGCTGGCGGGGTCCAAGCGGTTGACATAAACCGTGTTACGTTGACGAACCGCTTCCGTCATGACGGCGTTCTGGCTGGTCCTCAGCCGAGTCCCGCGAAAACGATCTGCCATCAAGCCATCGGCTTCCGCAGCCACCAGTTCTTCGCGATCGGAAGAGAATTGCCACAAGTACGCCCCATCCACCTGAAAGAACTCACGGGTAGTTTGACAGAACAGCCGGATTAGAGCGGTGGCTTGAATCCCTTGGGAAGCTGCGGTGGAAAATCGTAGAAGCAGCCTTTGAAAAGCCTCATCCGATCGCGGATCCGGCCCTTCCAGTACGGTCGTTTCTCCTGATTCCATGTGCAGATGCTTGGCACCGCAATTTTCGACCACAAGTAATTGAATATACAGGAAAACTAGCCTGCAATCTCAATTTGAGTCAAGGGAAAAGGGCGCAGGTGCCGAGATATGCAAATCCCATTGATCGGCACCTTCCGTCTCAAAATGAGAGCAAGGCCCCTAACTGAGACGCGTCTTACCGTGGTCAAGTCCCAGGGCGACCACTGGTGATGCCATGTAAGTCATTCTTCAACATATACCTACCACTAATATCTCGACTCGTCCCCAATTCCATGAATGCTGGCATGGCTGTTGCATTTAGTGCATATGACACCAAGGAGGAGCTGTGTCTTTTGCAACCGCAAGGCACATCTTGGCTGGCGTGTTTTTCGCTCTGCCAAGCCTGGTGGGGGTGGCTATAGCACTCCCTCCGTTGGGAATGCTGGCTCAAGAGATCCCGCTCCCAGACAAAGATCAACTGACGAGGAAGGTTAAGAACAAAGTATCTCCGGTGTACCCGGAGATTGCGCGCCGCATGAACATCACTGGCACGGTCAAGGTGATGGTGATAGTAGCTCCAAACGGCACCCTGAAGAGTTCGAAAGCAGTAGGGGGTCATCCCGTGTTGGTGAATGCGGCTATGGATGCGATCAAGAAGTGGAAATTCGAATCGGCGATCGAAGAGAGTTCCGGGATCGTCGAATTCAAATTTCAGCCTCAGGACTAACGGAACAGATCCGAGAAAGTGCAATCGGAGACCAGAGGGGACGGCAGCCTGAAAGTAGCGTAGCGGAGGAGCAACAATGAAGATTGGCAAGAAACTCTATGTAAATTTCGGGGCCGTGCTGGCGATGGTTTTGGTGCTTTTCCTGGTGAACCTCATTGCTGTACGACGTGAGCACAGCGCCAAGGCCGCGGCCTCCCAGGCGTTGGGACTGGCGGACGCTACCGACGCAGTCAAGTTTCAGATGATGCAGAACCGCCTCTACCTCAGCAATTACTTGCTCAGCGGCGACAGCCGGGAAGTAGAGCGCATGAACGACGGCTTGCGCATGTTGACCGACAAGCTGCAGAGCACGGAAAACCTGGCTGAATCGGAACAGCAGAGAACGGCTCTGGAGAAGGTAAAGCAGACTGAACAGAACTGGGGCCGGGAATTCGCCGCGCCGCTGGTGGAAAAACGAAAGGAAGTAGACAGCGGAAACGCCACGGTGGCGGAACTGCAAATTTTTTACCTGCAGAAGGACGCTGGTTCTTGGGTGAAAACCTCAACCGAGTACCTAGATGCGGCCGATCAGGAAAACAAAAAACTTCTCGAGGAACGGCGTAAGTCAGACGAAACCGCGGCTACCGCGACCATCGTGATGGCGTCCCTTAGCACCATGGTGGCTTTGATCCTGGGTGTGGTAATCGCCTTCACCACGGCCAAGTCCATCACCGAGCCACTGAACAACTTGATGAAGGTTGCTCAACAGATCGGGAGCGAAGGGGATCTGGATCACGAGATTGATATCAAACGCAACGATGAGATTGGCGAGCTTGCTCGCACATTTGCCAAGATGGTGACCTATCTCAAGGAGATGGCGTCGGTTTCTGAAGCGATCGCAGGCGGGAACCTAGGCGTGAAGGTCCAACCCCGATCGAAGAAAGACACACTGGGCAATGCCTTCATCCGCATGATCGACGGCCTCAGAAATCTGGTCTTAAATGTGCGCGATGCGGCCTCGCAAGTGGCCAGCTCTTCCACGCAGGTAGCCGGGGCTTCTGACGAATCGGCGAAAATCAGCTTGCAGACTGCTTCCGCGATCGACGAAGTCACCAGCACCATGCACGAGATGAGCGTCAACGTGCAGAACATGGTAAAGAGCACGCAGACCCAAGCCTCGAGCGTCAGCGAGACTTCGGCTTCGATTGATGAGATGGTGGCCTCGATCCAGCGAGTAGCGGACACGGCCAAGGTGCTGCTGGACATCTCCAACCGCTCGCGGGAAGAAGTGCACAGTGGCATCACTACGATGGACAAAGCAACTGATGGGTTGAACCGGATTAACACGACGATTCGTTCGTCAGGCGAAATCATCGGAATTCTGGGTCAACGAGCCGACGACATCGGAAAAATTATCGAGGTCATCGACGACTTAGCCGAGCAGACCAACCTGTTAGCGCTGAATGCCGCGATTGAAGCGGCACGCGCTGGAGAGCATGGTCTGGGTTTCGCCGTGGTCGCCGACGAAGTCAGAAAATTGGCGGAGAAATCGGCGCAGTCCACCAAGGAAATCTCCGAGCTCATCCAGAGTATCCAGAAAGAAGCCCGCAAAGCGGTGGAGAACATGGAACGGAGCACCGGCATCGTGAACGATGGGCTGGGGCTAGGCCAAGAGTTGAACGGCGCTCTGCGCAAGATTTCGAATGTGGTCACGGAGGTCTACAAGTTCGCCCAAGAGATCGGCGCGGCCACCAATGAGCAGTCGCATGGATCTTCGCAGATCGCGCGAGCCACCACACGGCTGAACGAGATTACCCACGAAATCAATTCCGCGGTGGAAGAACAGGCGTCGGGCGCGCAGGCTGTGGTCAAAGCCATGGAACGGATGCGCGAACTGGTGCAGCAAACTACGTCAGGCTCAACCGAGCTCGCCGCTTCAGCGGAACAGATGTCAAAGATGTCACGCGAGCTGCTGGACTCCATGGATCGGTTCGCGCTGGAGCAAATCGAACGGGCGACCTCGCACTATGAGGAAAGAGCCGGGGTCAGAGGCAGCGTTCGCCACGCAGCGGCCGGTGCCCGTAGCTGAAATCGGGGAGCTTCATGAATCGCGAATTGCATATCGTCGGTTTCCAGGTGGGACGTGAAACTTATGGCGTGCCCATTACTGCGTTGCATGAGATCGTGCGGGTACCCGAGATCACAGCGGTGCCGGATGCACCCGACTACATGGAAGGGGTTATCAATCTGCGGGGCAAGATTGTCTCGGTTATCGATTTGCGCAAGCGATTTGGCGAGAAGAATATCCAGGCCGGCCGACGTAACCGGATTCTGGTGGTGGAACACAACGGGCGGCTCTCCGGTCTGATCGTGGATTCCGCCTCCGAGGTTCTGAAGATTCCCGCCGCTGATGTCGACTCTTCCCCCACGGTGTTTCAAGAGAGCGGGTTGAATTGCGTGACCGGACTGGGCAAGTTTCGTGGACGCCTGATCGTGTTGCTGGATCCGGCCAAATTACTGGACTACAGCGAAGGACTGCGAAAGGGCGAGGCGGCTTCAAGTGGTGAACGGCAAAAGCCGGCCGCGGAAGCCCGGGGCGCGGCCGCGACGAAATAGGAGTGGACGAAAGACGACTCATGGGACTATCAAGCGCGCCGGCACAGCTTACCGCACCTGAACTGAAGCTGTTGCAGGCACTCGTCTACCAGGAGTGCGGCATGCACTTCGACGAGCGCCGGGCGCACTTCTTGCAGGACCGCCTGCAGCGGCGTCTGAAGGAATGCCAGTTAGATTCGTTCTATAGCTATTACCGCCTGCTGGTCAGCGACAAAGGCAAGAACGAAATGAGCCTGCTGGTGGAGAACCTGACGGTCAACGAAACTAGTTTCTTTCGCAATAAGTCGCAAATGGAACTGTTCCACAAGCATCTGCTCGACGACCTGGTTCGGCGCAAGCAAGCGCGGCGCGACTTTTCTCTACGCATCTGGAGCGCCGGTTGCTCCACCGGCCAAGAACCGTATACCTTGGCCATGCTAATTGCGGATGCACTGGCCTACCACCTTCTGCGCAATCCGCTTCCCACTGAGATGCCCTCCCCCAAGCCCTTGATTCCTCCACCTTGGAAAGTCGAAATCCTGGCCAGCGACATCAGCTATTCGGTATTGCGGGCGGGTCAGGAAGGTACCTATACCGATTCCCAGATGGAGTCGGTGGACTACAGCTATCGCCTGCGTTATTTCGACAAGGTGGGTGAGCGGTACGCAGTAAAAAAAGCGCTGAAAGAAATTGTCCATTTCGACTTTCATAATCTGAAGACCGAGTACCTGCCCCAGCGCTACGATGTGATTTTTTGCCGCAACGTCATGATGTATTTCGATGAAGCTGAGCAGAGGCGGCTGGTTGAGAAATTCGCGCGCTGCCTCAATCCCGAAGGCTACCTTTTCGTGGGGCATGCCGAAAGCCTGTTGGGATTGACTGACAAGTTCTCCATGGTCCATCGAAACAGCGGAACCGCTTATCAGAAGATTGAGGTGACAGCGTGACCCAGTTTTCCGATGACCGTGGCGCGGAATTGAAGGAACTCTTTTTCGAGAGCGCCCAGGAACTGCTGCAAGCACTGAACGACGAGGCGCTCAAGCTGGAGAAACATCCAGGAGATGTTGAGACCGTGCGCACTATCCGGCGGATCGTACACACTCTCAAAGGTGACGCCGCCACTTGCGGATTCCGCGAACTGAGTAATTCCGCGCATGAACTCGAAGATGCGCTGGCCCTCGAGAAGGCATCATCCCAAGCAACTCTGGCCGAGGTGGCCTTGGCCGCTGCCGACACTTTTAACGCTATGGTGGCTGCCTACCGCGGTAAGGCCAAACCGCCATCCCCAGAACCGCTACGAAAATTGATTCGTAAACTGACGGAGACTTCAGACACCCCGAATAAGCGAAGCAAGAAAAAAGTCTCGAAAGACTCCAAGATCGCGGCCCAGACCGCCTGGACGGAGTATGAGACGCTCGCCGCGGAAGGAGCGCTGGGTCAGGGTAAGCGGGTGTACCACGTCATCACCTTGATCGATCCGCACTGCGCCATGCCGATAGCGGCTCGGCAACTTCTGTTGAATGCGCTGAGTTCGATGGGCGAAATTATCGCGACCCGGCCTGAGCCAGGAGCGCGCGACGCCGCCAAGCAAGTCGAGCTGCTTGTCGCCAGCGATAAATCCGCCGATCAGGTTACCGCCAAATGCCGCATTCCCAGCGTAATCAGCCAGGTCAGCGTAGAAGCGTTGCAGTCGAAGGCACCGAAGGGGAAGAAGGCCGTACCCGCACCACTATCCACCGAAAAGGACGAACCTGCACTCCCCGCAGCGGAACCTGAAGCCCAGGTCGTTTCATCCTCGGAAGACGCTGCCCCGGCTACCAAGGCGTTTTCAACCACGGTGCCGGAAAACATCCTGCGAGTCGACGCCGAGCGGATCGACAGTGTGCTTAACCTGGTAGGCGAGTTGATTATCGGGAAATCCATGCTGCAACAAGCCTTTCTCGAATTCACCCGACGCTTTCCCAAAGAAGCCATGCGCGCTCGTTTCAGCGACGCCATGGCCTTCCAGACCCGTGTGTTAAGCGACCTGCAGCGCTCAGTGATGAAGATCCGCATGGTGCCGGTGGAACAGCTTTTCCGGCGATTCCCGCGCATGGTCCGTGACGTGGCGAAACAGTGTGGCAAGGAAGTGGAACTGGTGCTCAGTGGACAGGACACGGATCTCGACAAGAGTCTGTTGGATGCGATCGCCGAACCTCTGACCCACTTGGTCCGAAATGCGGTGAGCCATGGTATTGAAAATCCTGATGAGCGGGGACGCGAAGGCAAGCCCGCTCATGGCACCGTCCGCCTGACCGCATACCATCACGGCAATCAGGTGGTGGTAGAAGTGAGCGACGATGGTCGTGGCATCGACGCTCAGAAGGTAAAGGCGAAAGCGTTGGAAAAAGGCCTGGTCACGCCCGAGGAAGCTGGCCGGTTGAACGAAGCCGATGTTCTGGAATTGGTCTTGCGGCCAGGCTTCAGCACTGCCGATGAAATCACCGAGATCGCGGGGCGGGGTGTCGGCCTCGACGTCGTACAAACCGTCCTGAATCGGCTGAAGGGCAGCGTTGATATCGAAACTCGCCCCGGTCAAGGCACCACGTTCCGCCTCAAGCTACCGCTGACACTGGCGATCATCAAGGCTCTCTTGTTCCGGGTGGAGCAGCGGCTGTACGCCGTCCCTTTGAATGGAGTGGCAGAAATTGCGCGCGCCCACGAATCCGATCTGCACCGGGTAGACGGCTACGAGGTCCTGCAATTGCGCGATCAGGTATTGCCTCTGGTCCGTTTAGGAAGACCGCCGGAGGAACGGGCGGATTCTACCCCGGGCAAGATCTTTGTACTGGTTATCGCTTTGGGTGAACGGAAACTTGGGATGATCGTCGAAGCTCTTGAAGGCGAGGAAGAACTAGTCATCAAGGCACTCGACGATCAAACTGTGGCGACAGACTTAGTTAGTGGCGCTTCCATCCTGGGCGATGGCCGCGTTGTACTGATCGTGAATCTCGCCGCCATTATTGAACGTCACGGCCGGTCGCGGCCTCATGGAACCGGCAAGGTTAGTTCGGGAATTCTGCTTCAGCATCCGGATCGCGTGGCCGGACCTTCCCAGCCAGCAACGGGGGTGCAGCCATGACAACCGCGCCCGTACGCGTTTTGGTAGTCGACGACTCCGCTCTGATGCGGAAGCTAATTCCGCAGATCTTAGAGAAGGACAGCTCGATTCAGGTAGTCGGAACCGCCATGGATGGGAACTTCGGTCTGAAGAAGATCGAGGATCTGAAACCGCAAGTGGTGACTCTCGACCTGGAGATGCCGGGTATGGGCGGCCTCGACATGCTGAAGGAAATCATGCGCCGGCACCGGCTGCCAGTGATCGTCGTCAGTTCGCACAGCACCCAGGGAGCGTCGATCACACTGCAAGCGCTATCACTGGGTGCATTTGATTTTGTAGCCAAGCCACACGACGTTTCGGCGCGCATGCCGCAGATTGCGGCGGAACTGATTGCCAAGATCAAGGCTGCAGCCCAGAGTCGAGGCGTCAGAATGCGGCCGGTTCCCGATATCTTTCCGAGGTCCACCAAGCTCGCTCTTGACCCGAAGAGACTACCGAGCAGACTTGTGGCCATTGGCGTCTCTACCGGCGGGCCACAGGCGTTGCAGCATGTGCTTTCTCAGCTACCAGGGGACTTTCCGGCAACTATTGTCGTGGTGCAACATATGCCGGAGGGCTTCACTGAAATGTTTGCCCGGCGGCTGGATGAAATCTGCGCCATCGGAGTCAAGGAAGCCCAGTCAGGTGATCTGTTGCTGGCTGGCCGCGCTCTGATCTGTCCCGGCAGCCGGCACCTCAAGGTGAAGCGCTTACCGCTAGGCGACGTAGCGGTCTTGAATGATGACCCCCATGTGAACGGTCATCGGCCGTCCGTGGATGTTTTGTTCAAGAGCGTGGCCGAGGAATTCGGTGCCAAAAGCATCGCCGTCCTGATGACAGGAATGGGCGAAGACGGAGCCAATGGCATGGGAATGGTAAGAGCGGCACGCGGCATGACCATTGCCCAGAATGAGGAATCTTGCGTGGTATTTGGCATGCCCAAGGCCGCTATTGATCGTGGCTTTGCACTACGGGTGGTTGGACTCGACGCGTTAGCCAAAACTTTGTTGGCCCAGTGCACGCAAGATCGCAGGACCGAGCTCGCTTCAGAACCAGCCGATGGTGGCAAGGCTGCTGGCGCAGGACGAGATTAACTTTTAATCCGGCAGGCAAGAATAGGATGCCGGGCGTTGGATTTAGCAGGAGGAGGTTGCATTATGGAGCCGTTTGCCCCAGTACGACGCAGTAAGGATGGTCAGCCCATTCGCTACCTGGTAGTGGATGATTCCGTTTTCGCCCGCAAAAACCTGGCTCGCATCATCGAGACCTTCGGTGGACAAGTAGCTGGCGAAGCCGGTGACGGCATGACCGCAATCACGGAGTACGAACGAACCACGCCCGACATCGTGCTCATGGATATCACCATGCCGCAGATGGAAGGCATTGAGGCTGCTGAGAAGATCGTGAAACAGCACCCTGAAGCGCGCATTGTCATGGTGTCCTCCGTTGGCTATCAGGAGAACATCGTGGCGGCGCTGCAGCGTGGCGCGCGCCACTTCGTACAGAAACCGGTGAAACCGGAGGTGCTGTACGAAGTGATCAAATACGTGTTGGGCGAGGATGGTACCGTGGCTCAGGCTGCGGGCGCGGGGGCCTAACTGTGAAAATGGAACTGATCCAACCGTTCATCAACGCCGCCGACGCCGTGCTGGCTCAAGGGCTGCAGTGTCCCATGGCAATGGGGAGCCTCAGCATGGACGAAGAAGCCTATCGCCGCAAAGGCGTGGCTGCCCTGGTCTCGTTGACGGGAGACATTGAGGGACGAATTATCTTTGATCTGGATGCGGAGACCGCGCTGCGCGTGGCCAGCCGCTTCGCCGGCGCAGAATTGCCCGAGTCTGACGAACTGATCAAGGAAACCGTTTGCGAATTGGCGAACCAGGTTGCCGGCAACGCCATCACCGCTCTGAATGATCAGGGATTCCATTTCCGGGTCCATCCCCCCGCGCTGCATACCTCCGAACACGGCACCCAGAGCAGCGAGGACACCGAAGCTTTGGTAATGTGCTTTGAGACCAATGTAGGGAACGTCTTCATGAACATCGCGCTGCGCTATAACCGCAACCATGAATTAGCGGCGGCAGGGGCATAGAGACAGACGGAGCCGTTGACCTTAGTTTTCGATTGCCGATCGAAAACCTTCGCTAGGCACATTCCAGAAGCGCTAAAAAGCAACACCCATAACAAAACCTTCCTTACGGCCCTGCCAGGGTAAAAACGGGGTTCTGCGGCGTGGTGGCGATCCCAGTTCCATTCTGCCCGCTGGCCGCCACTCCTGAATTGACGACGGTGAATGTTTTCGGATCTACAGCAGTGATCGAAAATGTTCCGTTGTTGGCGGGATCTGTCATCCCGGTAACCACCATTTTCATGCCAACCCGGAGGGGAGGGAGGGAGACGGAAATCAAGTTGTAGTTGTATGTCGTGTTAGGGCCGCTTGGCGATGCCGCCGAGATGTTAACAGTTGACGGCTGAAAATCGCTCGCCGAAGCCGGCATTGCAGCCCCAGGGAGTCGGCCTTCGCAGTACCGGGGAAGGTATCGATAATGGATGTGTTACCCAAATCGCAACTCGAAACGTAAACTCTGGTACCGTCTGCTGATGCTGCTGCTGACAACCGGAAGCGCATCGGGGGAGCAGTAAGAGGGGGAACGGTGGGGCCGCAACCGGTCGGGTTCGCCGCGTCGATATCAGTCGATCCTAGTGCAATCGTGTCTGTGATCGTATTCGCCGTCGTGCTGAACACGGTCACGCCGGCGCTGATCGACGGCTTTGCCAGTCAGGGGTCTGTGCCAAGTTGATAACTCGCCACGTACGCGCGAGTACCATCGGGGAGGACTGCAATCGACACCGGGAAGCATCCACCCACGCAAACTGAATTCGGCGCGGTTGTCAGATCGACGGAAGCCAATGCGTTAAGAGCATCGGTAGAGGCATCCAGCACAACCACTTTCGTCGAAGCAGGGTTGGTCACATAGAGGCGCGTCCGAGTTTTGTCATATAGCATGAACCCGCAGGCCTGAGGCTGGCCAACGCAATTTACGCTGGGGCCGGCCGGAACACTATTCAGTACCGTATCTGTTGTCGTGTCGATCACGGAGACGGTCCCACTGCCGCTGTTGAGCACGTAAACTCTGGCGCTGTCAGCTCGAGCGACTGCCCATGCCGGCGCGATGATATGCGCGTCAAGCAGGGTTGTAACATTCGGAATCATCTGTCCGGTGGTCGCTTCGTTCAGAGTCTTGTCGGCCGAATTGATGCTGACCACCCACCCGACGCCAGAGCCATCGCTTCCAACTGCATACACCTTCTTTCCATCGGGTGTTTCGGCGAGCGTGTTTGGAGTGAAGCTATGTATAAGCCCATTGTTGTCCGGCGCACCGACCGTAATGAAATTCATTACTACGTTGTTGGCAGTTGAAATCGCCGCCACTGTGCTGGTTCCGGAGTTGGCGACGTAGACTGTGCCGTTCTCTGTGGTGTTTACAAAGATGGCTGTGAGCCGGGAGGCAGACTCGTGGTTGTCATCGGACCAATGCCCGTTGGGGCAAACGACGAAACCGTATCTTCCAGAAAGTTGGCAACGTAGAACTGGCTGCTATTGGGCAAGAGGGCGGCGTGCACCGGGCCGAGTCCGAGCGGGGCAACGCCCACATTGGTATCGCCAGACACATCTATTCGTGTGCTGGTGCCCTGGTTGAAGGTGTTATTACCGTTGGTCCCAAAGCCATCGCCGTTTATGACCAGAACAAAATGAGAAGCAGCTGGACTAGGCGGCGCGGGGACGATGGGGATCGCGACCGGTCGAAAGGTGTCGCCGCAAGCAACGCAGATTGTGATAAGAAACAGCACGACCACTGGCCGGGCCAAACGCAACAAGGTCAGCAACACCCCAACGGATGGATCCATGGATTCGCAGTGGTCTCGAAGAGAATTTTTTATTCTAACGGTTGAACGCGATATGCGCCATAGAGCCATCCACTTAGCGATCTGGCGCTTGGGAATCAGCCTTTTAAGGTTAGTGTCGAAGAGAGAGCGGAAAGTTGCTTCAAGGCGTGGAAGAGAATGTCCGGCCTCAGCCGAAAATCGGGCAAAGGCAGGACACGGGAATCCGGCGTGTTTACCAGCAATTGGCAGCGGCTAATATCAACTTCGTCCGCGGGATCTCTTGCCAGAGGCCGCCGCTCGGCCTGCCGTGGCCACAGGTTTCTTCTTGCCTTCCATCTCCGCGAGACTCTGCTTTAGAGCAGACATCAAATCGACCACAGGAGCGAGTTTCTTGGGTTTTTCCACTTCCGCGATCTTGCCACCCTCGAGTTTGGTCTGGATGAGATTCTTTAGGTTCTCCTGGAAGCTGTCCTGATATTTTTCTGGATCCCAGTCGGCAGCCAAGGCCTCGATCAACTGATGCGCTACTTTGACTTCCGCCTCTTTTAATTCGACATCGGGCGCACCAAAGCCTTCCACCTTTCGAACTTCTTCCGCGTAGTACATGGTGTGCAGCATGAGCCCACCTTCATGCGGCCGCAGGAAAACCGTGTACTCGCGGTTGTGCATGGTGAGCTTGGCGATGGCAACGTAGTCACTCTCTTCGAGGGCTTTGGTCAGGAGTGCATAGGGCCGGCGGCCGGCTTCCTCGGGCAACATGTAGTAGGACGACTCAAAGAAAACTGGATCTACCTCACTGGACTTGACGAATTCCAGGATTTCCATAGTCTTGGCAGTCTGGGGCTCGATTTTCTTGATCTCATCCGGCTCGATGACGACGTATTCGTCCTTGCGATACTCATAGCCCTTCACGATTTCGCTGCGTTCTACGACTTTTCCGTCCGCCAGGCAGACATACTGTTGCTTGAGGCGAGAAAGATCATCGCGATGCAGCATGTTGAAGGAAATTCCGGAACTCCGGGCGCCGGAGAAAAGTCGAACCGGCATGGAAATCAAGCCGAAGGTAAGATATCCAGACCAAACCGAAGCCGCCATGTTCACCCCGTTGTTGGAATGGCGCAAACCATGCGCCAGGGTAGTGAGTTTAGACTACAACCGGGCATTTGATGCACCCAGATTGCGCCGGTAATCAAAACTCAAAGCGCGATATGTAGTGTGTTCCAATATCGGGTACTCGGAATGGTAGTGCATGGCTGGACACAAAGCAGATTGGGCTGCGGATTTCTGCGGCACTCTAACTCACGATGCAATTCGCCATGCCTGATTCCGGCACGTCAATGAATACCTGGACGGCCAGGATGACACCTGCGGGCAGCCCGCTTTGGGTTGCGATAGTAATAACGCTTGGATTTGCCGCCCTGGCGCGCCTGCTGCGAGGTGTCAGCACGTCAGGAGCAGTGGCGGGAGCCGTCGTTTGTTTTCTGTTGTACACAAGCGCCGGTCCCGGCGCATTCGCCACTTTAGTCTGTGTTTTCGTGCTGGCCTGGGTCACGACTCGCCTCGGGTATCAACAAAAGTTAAGGCTTGGAACGGCCGAAAGGCGTGAGGGAAGGACTGCGTCACAGGTTTTGGCGAATCTGGGAGTTGCCGTAGGCTGCGCGGCGCTCTATGCGCGCTACCGTAACGGCGTTTTCCTGCTCGCAATCGCTGCAGGTCTCGCAGAAGCGGCTGCTGACACAGTTTCAAGCGAATTTGGCCAGGCCAACAGTCGGCAAGCGCGACTGATCACCACTTGGGAAGTGGTGCCAGCGGGTACTGACGGCGGTATAACGCTGGCGGGGACTTTGGCGGGAATCGCCGCGGCGGTCCTGGTGAGCTCAGTCGGCGCTCTTACTGGCCTAATACGGTGGAGATGGGTGGGAATTTCCGTGGCGGCGGCGGTCATCGGTATGATCGCGGACAGTTTCCTCGGCGCGTGGTTGGAGCGTCGGCACTGGCTCAACAATGACGCAGTAAACCTCGTAGGCACGCTGATCGCAGCCGTGATCGCGTCTCGTCTAGCTTGACCCTTGGCGCTGAACCATCAGATTCCCAAGGTCATGTCCACAGGTTCGTTGAAGGCAGCGTAACCAAATCGGAGAATGGAACCGCACCACTACTCGAGGAGCTGGCATCTAATTCTGGACGAGCCTAGTGGACGAACCATAAGACCAGGAAAGACGACTTAGGCGTAATGAAGATTCGTACCTTTGTAGCCGGATATGTGCTCGCTTTGGCCCTGCTTGTATTTGCGCAGCATCATACCCAAGCCTCGCCAGCTGGGGGGTTTCGTGCCGTCGTTGACCTGACCCACACGATCAACGAGCGGGTTCCTACCTTCGAACCCGGAGGCAAGGACGCCTACCAAGCAGAGACGATCGCGACAATCGAAAAGGACCATTACTTCGCGCGCAAAATTTCGCTGCCAGAACACTTCGGGACGCACATCGATGCTCCGGCCCACTTTGCGCGCGGCTTGTGGACGGTCGATCAGATTCCACCGGAGCGGCTGATTGCGCAAATGGTTGTACTCGACGTCAGCGCAAACGCAAAGAACCATCCTGATTATCAGATTTCAGTCGACGACATTGCCCGGTGGGAGCAGGCTAACGGCCAGATTCCCTTGGGAGCGGTGGTAATGGTGCACACGGGCTGGGATTCGCGGTGGGACTCACCCAATCGCTATCGCAATGCCGATGCCAAAGGCATCATGCACTTTCCCGGGTATTCAAGGGATGCCGCCCAGTTCCTGGTGGAAGGCCGCAATGTGCTTGGATTGGGCATCGATACCCTAAGCGTGGATTACGGTCCTTCCCAAGATTTCGACGTGCATCACTACGCCCTGGCGCACAGTTTGTATCATCTGGAAAACGTGGCCAACCTTGACCGGGTGCCCGTGAGCGGCGTTACTGTCGTGGTCGCTCCGGCGAAGCTGGAAGGCGGCTCCGGAGGCCCGGTCCGGATTCTCGCTCTTGTGAAGTAGTCTTAAGCGTCACTCGAACCTCTCGCCCATCCTTTGCGATTAGCGTTTTCTCTCGCTTTGATTACGACTTTTCATGGCAGGTTGCGGTTCATTCCTATGCTGTAATTAGAGCGGAGGCAAAATGAGCGATCCACGATACCCGATCGGTAAATTCACGTTTGACGGTTCTTTGAACGAAGCCCAGCGGGAAAAGTTCATCGACGATATTGAGCAGACACCGGCTTCGCTGCGCACCGCCGTTAAAAACCTGTCACCAGAGCAGATTGAGACGCCGTATCGTGATGCGGGTTGGACCGTGCGCCAGGTGGTCCATCACGTTCCGGAAAGTCATATGAACGCGTATATCCGCTTCAAGCTGGCGCTGACCGAAGACGAACCGACCATCAAGCCCTATATGGAGGATCGATGGGCGGAACTCGCCGACGTTCCCTCTACGCCGCCAGAGGTTTCGTTGGCACTTCTCGATTCGCTGCATAACCGTTGGGTCCGCTTGTTACGTACTTTCCGCCCAGAAGACTGGAAACGAACCTTCCGGCATCCGGAACTAGGGGTGGTATCGCTGGAGAAAAATTTGGCGCTCTATGCCTGGCACGGACGGCACCACACAGCGCACATCACTGAGTTGAGGAAGAAGATGGGCTGGTGATTGTTTTCTGCTTTCTCGTTCCTATCATCCTGAGCGCGGTGGCTATTGCGCGAAGCGCGACAGCCGGGGAGTCGAAGGATGACAGAGGCGGAAGGCTATCCCGGGACGTGCATTCGCCATGCCACATAGCCTAGCGCCTCCCGAAGCACGGCCCAAGCCCGCTGCCACTCAGCCCGCGGACGTGAATCCGGACGCGGCGCGACGAAGACTTGCACTCCTTCGTGTTCCAGCAACTTGCGGATGCGGAACACGTGATACTCGTCGCTGACGGCGACGCAACTGTGCATGTGGTTGGTTCGCATGATTACTGCAACCCTTTGCGCCGACTGCGCAGTATCGGAGCCTTGCGTCTCGGCGATGAGGCTGGCATCGGGAATTCCACGATGCATCAGGTATTTGTGACCCACGCCACCTTCGCTGAAACTAGGATCAGCCGCCGCGCCGCCTGTGGTTATGACCACGGGGGCAATTCCTCGGTGGAAGAGTTCAAAGGCATGGTCCAAGCGAGCCCGGAAGACAGGGGAAGGCCGTCCGGAGTACTCGGCGGCGCCGAAGACGACGATGGCATCCGCGTGATGGAGTTCCTGCAGCGAGGCTTGATGGACAACCTGGACACAGATTGCGCTGACCCAGGCTACTGAAGCCGCTGCAACCAGAGCTAGCAGCCACAACCACCAGTGGCTCCGCCGACGCCGGTTGGCTGCTGCGTCATTCATCCTTGAGCGAAGAACTCGGAAATCTCCTGAGCCGGGATTGCGCCCTCCCGCAGAATACGCCAGCGTGCGTCTTCATCGGTGAGATCGACGATAGTCGACGGCACTTCGCGCGGGGACGTGCCGCCATCCACGATGATCGAGATGCGATCCTTGAGTTGGTCGCGCACTGCCAACGCGGTGGTGCACTCCGCTTCCCCGCTCAGATTAGCAGAGGTCGCAGTGATGGGAATCTGTGCGGCCTGCACCACGGCCAGCGGAATCCGAGAGTTGGGAATACGCAACGCGACGTTGCCGGTATTGGCTGTCACTTTCAGCGGCAGTCTCGAGGAAGCCTTCACAATGATGGTCAGCGGGCCCGGCCAGAATTTGCGGGCGAGGGCTTCGAACTCTTCCGGCAAAGGCCGCGCCATTTCTTCCGCCTGCTCCACACTCTCAATGAGCAGCGAAAGCGGCTTATGGCGAGAGCGGGACTTAATCTCATACACGCGATCGACGGCGCGCAAATTAAAAGGATCGGCGGCCAAGCCATAAAAGGTGTCGGTCGGCATGCCCAGCACTTCGCCGGCGCGAATCTGGTCAGCCGCATAGCGGATTAGTGACGCTTCCGGTTTATCGTTACTGATCTTGAGAATTTCAGCGCGCACTACACATCCCTTCCCCGAGTGTGTCCTGAAATCGCGAAAGCTAACATAACATGAGGAAGCGCTGCAAGCCGAGAGGAACGGGGGTACTGGGCAGTAGAGGACAAGCGTGCGATATTGCGTCGCAAAGGACGCGACGCTTCGCACGGCTCGCCCAGATCCTTCGCGGCGCAAAGAGCGCTTGCTCCAGGATGACAATCAAACTGCACCACCACCGGAACGCGTATCATCTCACCGAGCCAGCATTTCCGTGAAAAAAACCCCCACCCCTAACGATCACGCGGTTCAAAGCCGATTGCGCCGCATCGACGGCCGGCATAATGCGCTGGTGAAGGAACTCCGGCAGGCTTTCGCCCGTGGCGAGTTGACCGAAGACGGCTATTGCGCAGTCGAGGGCTTGCACATTCTGGAAGAAGCCATCCGTAGCGGGCTGAAGTTTCGCGCGGTGTTTTTCAGCAGCTCCGCAGCCACGAAGGCCGAGAGACTGCTGCCACAGCTCGGCGCTCACGTAGAAACTGTAATGCTGCCCGATCGGCTGTTCGCCAGTGCCGTTCCGAGTGAAGCCCCCCAAGGCGTCGCGGCTTTGGTGCGTTGGAAAGAAGTCTCGCTGGACGTTGTCCTGGCCAAAGCTCAGGCGGGACCGCTGCTGGCGATTGCCGGGGTTCAGGATCCGGGGAATTTAGGGACGATTCTGCGCTCGGCGGAAGCTTTCGGGGCGGCGGGCGCGCTTCTAGGGGAAGGCACGGTCAGCCCATTCAATCCTAAAGTGGTACGTGCTTCGGCTGGATCAGTCTTCCGTCTTCCTACTGTACGGGCCAAACTTGCGGCTGCAATTGTCAGCATGAGGAAACAAGGGCTGCGTCTGATTGCGACCTCTTCACACAAAGGCACGCCCCTGCCTGAGGCTAAGCTGGGTGGTTCGCTGGTCGTATTCATCGGAAGTGAAGGCGCAGGGTTGCCACGAGACTTGATCTCCGAGATGGATGAAGTAGTGGCGATCCCGCACTCTCCAAGAGTCGAATCGCTGAATGCGGGCGTGGCGGCTAGCATTGTGTTATATGAGATATCCCGGCAAAAACCGATGACCACAAAGGGCACGAAGGTACGCGAAGGAAGCGAGCAAAATTGAAGGCGAACACGCTACGGTTTGCCTTCGTGAAACTTTGTGCCACTTCGTGGTGAGCGCTTTCACCGGAGATCGTAGGCCCCATCATGAGCCTGTTTCAGAACATGCCGAGCCGTGACGATCCAGGCGATCGTACTCGTCCGCTGGCCGACCGGATGCGCCCACGTACGCTCGATGAATTCGTCGGGCAGGAACATCTCATCGGTCCGGGCAAGCCACTGCGGACGCAGATCGAGCGTGACGACACCGGTTCGCTCATTTTTTGGGGACCACCGGGCACGGGCAAGACCACGCTGGCCCAGATCATTGCGCGCATGACGAAAGCGGAGTTTATCGAGTTCTCCGCCGTGCTGGTTGGGATCAAGGAAATCAAGCAAGTGATGGCTGATGCAGAGCGTGCGAAACAATATGGCACGCGCACCATTGTTTTCATCGACGAAATCCATCGCTTCAACAAGGCGCAGCAGGATGCATTTCTTCCCCACGTAGAAAAGGGCAATATCCGGCTGATCGGCGCCACTACCGAGAATCCTTCGTTTGAAATCATCTCGGCGCTGCTTTCGCGTAGCCGCGTCTACGTCCTTAAGCCGCTAACGGAGGATCAAATCGTACTGCTGCTCAAGCGCGCGCTCGCCGACGAAGAACGCGGTTTGGGAGCCATGAAGTTGCGCGCCTCAGAGGAAATCCTGCGGAAGATTGCGTCCTACTCGAGCGGCGACGCTCGCAGCGCCTACAACGTACTGGAAGTCGCCGCCACCTTAGCTAGAGGACGCGCGGGCAAGGAAGTGGGCGCGGAAATTACCGATGAACTTATCCAGGATGCTTTGCAGAGGCGCGTCCTGCTATACGACAAGGCTGGCGAGGAGCATTACAACCTCATCTCGGCGCTGCACAAATCGGTCCGGAACAGTGATCCCGACGCTGCGCTCTACTGGCTGGGCCGCATGCTGGAAGCGGGCGAAGATCCACTCTACATTGCACGGCGGGTGGTGCGGATGGCGGTGGAAGACATTGGATTGGCTGATCCTGGCGCGCTCTCACTGTGTATGGCGGCCCGCGATGCGGTGGACTTCATCGGCATGCCCGAGGGGAATCTCGCGCTAGCACAAGCAGCCGTCTATCTTGCGTTGGCGCCCAAATCGAACGCCCTGTATACCGCATACTCCGCGGTGCAACAAGATGTGGAGCAAACCGCGGCCGAGCCAGTTCCATTGCATTTGCGCAATGCGCCTACGGGATTGATGAAAGGCCTGGGCTACGGTCAGGGATACCAGTACGCGCACGACGTCGAAGGCAAGATCGCTGACATGCAGTGTTTGCCCGATAATCTTCGCGACCAGATTTACTATCGTCCCACCAACGAAGGTGTAGAGAAGCAAATGCGGGAGCGGTTAGAGAACATCAGACGTAGGCGATCACAGGCTGAGAAGGGCGCTCGGGGGCTCCCGAAAACAGAATCTCAGGCCTAGGGCTACGCATCCAATGAGATGCCTACCGTTTGTATCTCCAAGGAGGGCTTGCCCGTGGCGACTAGCCCGCGAATCGCTGATTCTGTTGGCGTCAGCCAACTGCACATCGAGCAAGTAGAAGACCTGCTGAAACTGCAGAAGGCGGCGCAAAAGATCACCTCGATCCTTGACCTGGATCAACTCATCGACAAGGTAGTAACCGATATCGCGCGTTCCTTCGGATGCCTGGAAGCGCAAATTTATCTGCACGAAGAAGAGCGCGGGGAGCTGGTGCATCGCGGGATGCTGCGGCTGCAGCGTCCACGGCAAAGGGCAGCGGCTCAAGGTCGGCAAGGAAGGCATGGTTGGCTACGTGGCCGCGCACCGGCCAGATGCGCTACGCTCCCGACGTGCGCAAGGATCAGTATTACATCGCCTGCGAGGCGTCCACGCTTTCGGAGGTAGCCATCCCCCTGCATGTCGACGGTCGATTGGTGGGAGTCTTTACTGCTTCGCATCCGGAGCTCGATGCGATTTCCCGTCGAGCAGTTGAGGCTTCTGGAAGCACTGTGCGGTCATGTTGCCGTGGCGGTTCAGAATGCGCGGCTGTTCCAGCAGGAGCGGCGCGAGCGCGAAAAGATGAGCCGCGAGGCACACGAAGCACGCGCCATCCAGCAGGCTCTGCTTCCCAAAAGTTCGCCCTATGTCCCGGGCTTTGCCATCTCCGGCCTTTCGGTTCCCGCTGGCGCCGTGGGCGGCGATTGGTATGACTTTATTCCACTGGACGACGGCCGCTGGGGACTGGTGCTGGCCGATGTCTCGGGCAAAGGCACGGCCGCTGCGCTACTGATGTCGGCCACTCGTGGAATGCTGCGCTCGCTGGCTGAAACTAACTATGGCCCCGGCGAAGTGCTGACGCGTCTGAATCGCCTGCTGGTTGAGGATTTTCCTCACGGCAAGTACGTGACCATGATTTATGGGGTTTTAGATCCCGCGAGCCGGATTTTGACCTTCTCGAATGCGGGGCATTTGTTGCCCTTGCTGGTGGTTGACGGCAAGAAAGTGCAATGCCCAAACACTGACAGAGGAATGCCCCTCGGCCTGGGGTTTGGCAGTTTCTCTGAAGTTGAGGTGCCGCTACCCGAGCGCTCGCGCCTGGTGTTCTACAGCGACGGAATTACCGAGGCGGAGAATGTCAGGCAAGAAGAATATGGCCGCCTGCGCCTGGAAGCCCACGTCATGCAGCCTGAAGCATGCCCGGAAACCGTGCTTCAGGATGTGCGGTCATTCGTCGATGGCGCCTGCTTGAGGGACGACGCCACCGTGATTTTCGTCAAAGCTTGAATGCTTTGACCGCGCCTATCCAAAGCGCGCGTGGTGTTCCTGCAGGATGCAGCGGTCCATGACGACGAAAATGCCTGCGCGGCGCGCCTTCTCGGCCGCTTTCTCGTTGATTACCTGCTCCTGCATCCAGACGGTGGGAACTTTCAGTTGGATGGCCTGATCCACGATTTCTTCCACATACTCTGGGCGGCGGAAAATATTTACGATGTCAATCTTCTCCGGGACATCCAGCAACGAAGGGTAAGACTTCTCCCCCAAGGCCCCATGTATCCGAGGATTCACTGGAATGATTCGGTAGCCTTGCGTTTGCATGTACGCCGCCACGCCATGGCTCGGACGCAACGGGCTATTGGAGAGTCCCACCACTGCGATCGTTTTAGCGCGTTTCAGCAGGTCCGCGATCGGGTCCGCTTGCGGAAGTGAAGACATGACCAGAACATTGTAGCGACGCCATGATGGAGAAGCCAGCTATCAGGCCGTGTCGGCCGAGCGTCAATCAGTCTTTCTTGTTGGCGCTCAGTTTCTGCTTGAACATCTTGGTGGCGAGCTTACGAACCGTCTCCGAGACTTCTTTGTTGCCCGACAAGTGACGCAGATCTTGCGTCAGCAGATGCTTGACCAGGCCCAGAGAGACGTCCAACGGCGTGCGCGGGTTGAATACCAGGTTGCGCACGATGCCATAGTGCTTGACGAATCGGCGCTTCATTGGGATGCCGCGAAGCACAGCCTCCAGCACGTTCTTCTGACTGGCAAACCGTTCGACTTCGCTATCACTGAGCTTGGGCGACTCCAGCACCGCCAAGGCCACCACCTTGGTTCCGTCACGGATGAGCAAAGATCGCTCCTCCTTGTTACCTTTCATCGCCAACTGAATGCGGCCCTTGATGTCCAACTTGGCAATTTTCTGGAGTGCGCTGCCCCGCTCATGTCCGGCGCCGAGGAAGGATTTCTTGGCAACGGCCGCCCTCTTCGTGGCGTGACGTTTCTGGCGCGGGAGCGGGGCTGGTTTCGGCCTCAACTGTTGCCTCAGTGGGCTGCTCTTCTGCACTGGGCACGAACTCGTCTGCACCGGGCACAAAGTCATCGTAAAAGCCGCCAATCGGCTGGAATGGTTTCTCTGCCTCCTCTGAGATTTCACTCGCGTGGTCGCTGAGGTAAGCGAGCAGCCCTTCATCCGGTGGGTCATCTGGCTCAGAGATTTCCGACTCTGGTGGAGCTCCTGCCAAGTTTTCTCGGATCTCCGTGACAGGGTACGACCGTGGGATTAGGGGAACGGTGGCCGGAGTCTCCGAGGCCGGAATCGAAACCTTAGGCGCTATGGACGCAAGTTGAGTTTCAATTCTTGCGGACTGGATTCCGCTCACATTTGAATTCGAGCTTAACGAATGCAGAATTTCAGCGGAACGGCTTACGCGTCCGCTGTTCAGCATCGCTTCAGCCACCTCGCGCGGTCCAGTTGCTGCGAGTTCGATCAACGACACTTCGCTGACCGCAGGGTTATCAAGCAGCGCCGGGAGCAGCGGTGGGCGCAGGTTCTGCACAGAAATCATGTAATCCAGCACTTCTTTGGGAGTGTGCGGATCAGCGGCCGCAGCTTGTGATAATGCCTCGTCCCAGCCCGCCAGAGTAAGCTTGGCCTGCTCACCGAAGACTTTATTGTGATTCGCGAGATACACCAGAATTTCGATCATCTCGCCAGCGGGAACGGAGAGGGATCCTTTGGCGGCCGCCTGCATGAGGTTGGAAGGCAAAGCCGATGCACGGATGAGATCGATCATCCGCGCCATGTTGCAAAGATCCCAGTTATGGTCATAACCCGCCTCGTCGTCAGCAGACGCTGCCGAACAAACCGCCCTCGTGCGCTTCTCAACGTTTCAGTGTATTTCGCCGCAAATCCTGGCGGCATTGTCACAACAGGTTCTTCCGCGTACCGCTTCAATTCCTTCGTTTGCGATCAGCGGAACCATAACCAACCCGGCGATCGGGTCGGCCCACCACCATCCAAAGCTGGCATTGAGAACAAGTCCCGCTAGCAGAATCGTGGACAAATAAGCACAGATGTCAGTCTGACGGGAATCGGCCTGCATGGCGCCGCTGTTGATTCCGCTCGCAATCTTGCGTTTGGCACGCGCCAGCAGGGGCATGACGATCAACGAGGCGCCGGCCAACAGAATACCCGGCAAGCTTCGCTGCGGGGCTTCGCGTCGGAGCAACGTATTAATTCCCTCGAAGCAGACGTAGGCGGCAAGCACCAGGAAGCAGATTCCCACTGCCCGCAGCGCCGTTTTCTCAGCCCGTTCGCGGCTCGGAGCATGGCGGTCAGCACGTAAGCGCCAGAGCATGACCGCTGCAGAGGATACTTCTACTACAGAATCCAGGCCAAAGCCAATTAGAGCGATGCTACCCGCGACGAACCCAGAAATCAGTGCGATCAACGCCTCGAGCGAGTTCCAGCCGAGCGTGAAGTATTCCAGGCGAAGTCCACGCGCGACTATGGCCTCGCGAGTGTTCATGGCTGCTTCTCCCCACGTCGCATCTGCAAATAAGCTCGGATAAACGGCTGCAAGTCGCCATCAATCACCCGGTCCACATCGCCGACTTCGAGCTTGGTTCGATGATCTTTGATCATGCGGTAAGGCTGAAGCACATACGAGCGGATCTGCGATCCGAAATCAATGTCAAGCTTCGAATCTTCGATCTTCTTGGTAGCGGCCCGCTTCTTCTCCAACTCATGCTCGTAGATCTTGGAGCGCAGCATGCTCATGGCGCGGTCTTTATTTTTGTGCTGCGAACGCTCGTTCTGGCAGGCCGCTACCAGTCCGGTGGGAATGTGAGTAATGCGGACCGCCGAGTCAGTGGTGTTGACGTGTTGTCCGCCTTTGCCGCTGGAGCGATAGGTATCGATGCGAATGTCCTCCGGCTTGATGACTACCTCAATAGTGTCGTCAATTTCGGGGGAGACGAACACGCTGGCGAACGAAGTGTGACGGCGCTTGGCCTGATCGAAGGGGGAGATGCGCACCAGCCGATGCACGCCTATTTCGCTGGTCAGCAGGCCGAAAGCGTACTCCCCGTTCACCGCGAAAGTGGCAGACTTCAAGCCGGCTTCTTCCCCCGGCTGGTAGTCATAGAGCACTGTCTGAAAACCTTGGCGCTCGGCCCATCGCAGATACATTCTCAGCAGCATGTCGGCCCAGTCCTGCGATTCGGTACCGCCGGCGCCGGGATGGATGGTCACAATGGCGTTACGCGCGTCGTTTTCGCCGGAAAGCAGAGTCTCGGTTTCCAGGCGATCTACAAGTTGGCGCAAAGAATCAATCTCGCGGCGCAGGTCGGCATCCACGCTCTCCCCTTCGCGAGCCAAATCAAAATACGTAGAAATATCGTTAGCGCGCCGGATCAATTCAGCCTCGGTGGAGAGCATGTCTTCGAGGCGCTTCTTCTCGCGCATTACTTGCTGAGATTTCTGGGGATTCGACCAGAGATTCGGCTCGGAAGCCTGCTTCTCAATTTCGGCTAATTGCGGACGCAGCTTGCTGGTGTCAAAGGTACTCCCGAAGTTCGTGGACCTTATGCTGCAGCGGCGAATATTCTTTTTCTAATTCTTCGATCATCTATGGCTCTGTCCTGACGCGGAATGGTAGGCGCACGAGCAGCGCCCCTACGGAAATTATCGCACATAGATAGGCGAACCAGTCCCCATGGCGGCTGTAAAACGTGGTTACGTTCGACGCGGCGTAAGGGGCATCGACTGCCGTGCGGATCTTTCGCGGAGCACTAGCCACGATTCGTCCATAGGGATCGATCGAGGCGGTGACTCCGGTGTTGGTATCACGTAGCAGCCAGCGGTTGTTCTCCACGGCCCGCATACGCGCTTGTTTCAGGTGCTGGGCGTAAGCGCCGCTGTCGCCATACCAACCATCGTTGGAGATATTCACCAATACCTGGGCCCCATTTGCCGCGAGCTGGCGGACTTCATCCGGAAAGATGGACTCGTAGCAGATGAAAACTCCCAGACTGTTCCCGTCAGCCTGCAGCGGCGCGCGTGATTCTCCCGGAGAAAAATCACCGACTTCCTTGCTCAGGCCTCCGGCAAAGCCAAAAATACTTTTGAAGGGCACGTATTCGCCGAAGGGGACGAGGTGCATCTTGTCGTAGCGGCCAACCCATTCACCACGCGGGTTCACCAGTGCGGCGGAGTTATACGATTGAGTGACCCCTTGGGGCGACTGGCCAGCGTTGCGGGTTCCCACACTTCCCGCCAACACCCAGGTTTGCGCCTTCCGGGCGATGTTGCTGACAGCCTCGCGAAAAATGGGATCAGTCGTGTAAAAGGGCGCCGGCGACTCCGGCCAAACCATCAAATCGGGGAGTCGTTGCTGGTTGGGGCCTGGACTCAAGCTAATTCTGGTCAAATCGCTAAGGGTATCGTCGAAGTACTCCTTCGTCCACTCGGGCCCTTGAAGAATCGGAATATTTTCCTGCACCAGACGCGCAGAATGGTCGGTGGGCAGCATTGGCGGCACGAGCCAGAGCCCGGCTTGGAGTACAACGGCTGAACCCAGAGCAGCCAGCAAGAGAAACTTGCGCTGCTCGCGCCGTATCAGAAAGGCTGCAGCCAAGGCTGCGTTCACCACCATGATCTCAAATGACAAACCATATACGCCGGTGAACGTGGTCACATGGGCCAAAGGGATGTTGTCGACCTGCGCGATTCCCAGCAGGTCCCAGGGAAATCCAGTAATCCGGGTGCGGGCCAGTTCCACGGCAACCCACATGGCTGGAGCCAATAGTAAAGCGCGGCGGCTGAACGGACTGCTTCCCGCCAGCAGACTGATCAGCAGTCCGAAGACGCCGTGGTAGATGGCCAGATACAGGCAGAAAAGAATCAGAATGCCAACCGCCGCAGGCGCACTGACTCCGCCGTACTGCCGCATGGTGTTGTAAATCCAGTAGCAGGTTCCGGCGTACCAGATAACTCCGCACGAATACGCCAGAAGAAACGCCTGTAGAGGACGCGCCGGCAGCAGTTTGATTCCAGCGCGGATCTGCAATGTATCCGGTTGCCGCGCTCGCAACAGTGCGACCAGAAGCGGAGCAATCGCGATCCAGCAAAGAATATAGAGATTGGGTAGAGGGAAGATCAGAATCTGCAGGGCCGCCGAGAGCACGACCAGAAGCCAGGCACTCTTATCAATCCGCAGCACCTGGGAAGAATAGCAAACTGGCTGCGTCGTCTCGGGCAAATGACAGGTTCATTCCTGCAGACTCATTCGTTGCCGTACAAACCTGACGATTTCCTCCGTCACATAGTCTGGCGGCTGAATGTGGAAAACGGGACGCCCTGCCACGGGCTTCAGTGAGATGCCGCTCCACGTGGGGATTGTGGCCTTCATCTCATGCAAAATGACGGCATCCGCTCGGTCGAGGAATTCCTGGGCTGATCTTTTGAAGTCCGCGGTTGTTGGATCGAGCACCGTGACGTAAATATCCGGACGCACAAACTTCAGAATGCTGTTTGACTCCAGAATCACGTTCTTCGATTCGGCCAACCGCCGACGAATTGTGGGCACAGCTTCCGCCAGTCTTCCCTGCTCAGTTCGTACCCACCATACCCGCGCCGCACCCGATGCCAAAAAGCGAGACGTATCAGATTTCCCAGACCGATCTTTCTCCTCTGAGATTGCCCAAGTGTGGTCCTCCGTCGCGCAGTGGCACGTCTCGCCATTCATCGAACATACGCCGTGGCCATATTGCGTGATCTTCATCGCCGTCCAGTTGTATTCCGGAAGGGCGGCAATCAAGCCAGCGACCACGCTGGTTTTGCCCACGCTGCGCGAGTGTCCGCCGATGACGACGACTGCCATTAAATCCTCTGACTTGCGCGGCCGGGGGAGGCCGCGCCACACCAACTATTACTCCTTTTTCGCCAAGCGCGCCAGGACCGCGAGCTGTTTCAAGTATTCACGGATCGGCCGCGCCGGAGTCCCCCAAAACACGATTCCCTTCCCACGACATATTTTATTGGAGGGAACTCCGCTTTGTGCGCCCAGTATCACTCCTTCTTCGATGCGCGCGTGCTCCCCGATGCCGACCTGCCCGGCCAGCACTGCATTCTTCTCGATCACGACACTGCCGGAGAGTCCGGTCTGCGCGGCAATTACCACATCTTCACCAATCTGGCAGTTATGGCCGATATGAACCAGATTGTCGATTTTCGTGCCACGGCCAATCCGAGTGATTTCGAGTGCGCCACGATCCACGGTTGTGTTGGCGCCGATTTCGACGTCATCCTCAATTTCGAGTTGGCCGATCTGGGGAAATTTCTCATACCTGCCGGTCGATTGATCGCAGGCATAGCCGAAGCCGTCGCTGCCCAGCACCGCCCCCGCGTGGACAATCACCCGATCGCCAAGACGCGCGCCGGGATAGATGGTCACGTTCGGATACAGCTCACAATCATCGTCCGATGCTCACATGTGCGCCGATCACACATCCGGCGCCGATCCAAGTATTGTCGCCGATCAGCGACGCCTTCGCCGATGACCGCTCGCGCTTCCACGGTCACGCCCTGGGCCAGTCGGGCGGATGAATCTACGACTGCGCTGGGATGAATACCCGGTTGCCGTTCTGCCGGCGGGCAAAGAAATCGCGCCGCCCGGGCAAATGCCAGCCGTGGGCTGTGGCGGATACCAGCAATGGTTTTGCGTTTTTCTTCGACGCGGCAAATTCGCCAGCGATTACTGCCGAGGCTCGCGATTTCAAAGCCAGGCGGAGATTTTTTTCGTCTTCGACGAAAACCAGATCGCCCGGCGTAGCCGCCTGAATGCTGGAAATATTCGTGACCTCTACTGCTCCATCTCCAACCAGTCGCGCATGGACAAATTCGGCGATCTCGCGGAATGAACGCTTTTTCATTTTGGCCAAACGCGGCATGGCACCCTTTTTATACGTTTGCCGGGCGAAAGGAAAGCTGGGGCGAAGGCGCAGTTTGAGTTGTCATCCCGAGCACGCGCCAGTTGCGGAGCGAGGGATCTGGGCGCGCCGATTCGTGGACCGTCTGAGCGGAGTCGAAGGGGAGCACGAAAGGCGCACATCCTTCGTCAAACTGCAGTAATTACCCGAGGACTAAAATCAGGACATGGAGCGAAAGATTTTCTGGATCAGCTTCACCGTGCTGGGCCTTGCGGCTGATTTCATATTCCCGCTTTGGTGGGCGCTGCTGGCCACCATCCCGATAGGTTTTGTGAGCTGGTGGATCGCCTATCGCAGCGACTGGTTCTAAGCCTAAGCTCGCGTTTTGGGCCGTCGTCACGGCCAACAGCACCTCTGGAGTGGGAACAGCTACATTTACTTAAGAATGCACCGACGCGAACGGTGGCTTCGGCGTTCGTACCGGCCCGCTTCGGCCAGACGTCGAGCCTGCCAGGACTTGCCGGCAGTCATCTCGGGCTTCAGCCAGTCAACGGCCTTGTTGATGTCCTTGTATCCCTTCGTTGAGCCAAGGACACTGCCACCCCTAAGCCTTTAATAAGTCCTTCGTGCGTTCCTGGCCGTTCCCATCAGATGAGCACCGAGGCTGGTGCTGTCTCGGGGAATGCGTGTTCCGCGCTTCTGAACCGATGCGCATCCGTGTAGCTTTGCGGCAACCCCGTTGTCCTGCTACAGAATAGCGAGATTACATTCTGCCAGTTGCGGTTACCGTGTGGCGCTGCGGCGATGCCGCATGCCATTTCAGGTCGCGTTGCATCTTCCTCGAACGCTCGTTGCCTGTTAAGTATGCGCCCGCATGGTCGTTCTGCCCTCTGAAATGCACTTCGAGCAGCTATGGTGTATAACCTTTATGCTTGATTTGGTCTTGAGGTACTCCTGTGCCGTGCTCGTAGAGAGATCCAGCACTCAGAGCATTTCGGCAGATGTCGTGTTCCGCAGCGATGTGGTACTGCGATAGGTCGAGCCTTTGAGAGGTCCTGTTCTACTCCTTGGCCGTGCGGTCGTTCATGGTAACCGAGATTAAATTCAGCGTCCGCGTTATTATGCTTCGGCCTTCCCGACCGACTATAGTTGTGTGGAAATCGGTTCGCCGGAGTGCCTTCCTTTGGATAACCGTAAATCTCGACTTCGCCGGCGGGTCCCGAGTCACGAGCGTAACATTGTTGTAGCATGTCAGAAATCCGCCGTGTCCTATGGCAGACCAGTCCTTGCGTGTCCCTCCCCGAGTCCGATCTGGCCGGGATCAAACTCTTGCTCCGCTGATTTTCTGAGCCAAGAGGGCTGGTTATCGTTTTTTGGTAGCGCCACGATCGTAGGCGGTCGAACGTCCACGATTCTGGGGGTTCGCGTCTTCGCGATATCAGTGGAATGTTGAATAAGTACTCGCGCGCGATACAGGACCGTATCGGACTTGAGCCTTTACCCCTCTCGCATCCGAAGGCGCGAAATGCTCTTCGAGCATTGCGCTTTCCCATCCGTCGGAGGAGCATCGTCACCCCGGGATGATCCTGGTGATTCCCTCTTTAGATTAGGCATTATTTACATTTTTCGTTCCGGGTTAGCCATTTACCGGACCGGCGCGGCCGGCGCCCTCTGTTAGATCGAATAACTTATATTTAACCCGACTAATTTATCCATTCAGGTCTTTTTTATGAGTGAGACCGTTAGATAGATAGTGGTCACCTTTCTTCGCGTAATATCCGCCCATCAATAAGAATATTTAGACAGAGTCATAGCCCGTAATACAACCCCGGCTGCCCCGGCGGCCGGGTTTTCCAGCGGCGATGCACCCACAGCCACTGATCGGGATAACGGCGCACGTACTCTTCAATAGTTTTCGTAAAACGGGCCGTATTGGCAACGATGTCGGCATCGTCATCGCCAGTCCGAATCAAGTCTAGTGCGGGGTCAAAACGAAGGCGATATTTTCGCAGCTTGGGGTCCCAGATGGTGAACCCGGGGACGACGGCCGCATCGGTGCGCATCGCAATCCGCGCCATACCACTCGCGGTGCAGGCCGGAATACCGAAGAAATCTACAAATACTCCCTGCGGCGGGGTCATGTTGGTATCCATGAGAACGCCCGCGGTTTCTCCCCAATTTCATCGCCGAGAGCAATCCGCGGAGGTTGTCATCTTTGTCGATCATCTGGTTGCCATGCATGGTGCGATACCGGCGAGTCATACGATCGAGATAAATATTGTCCAAAGGCCGCATGACCACGTGCAAGGGATGTCCATAGAGAGAATGGGCGAAGGCGGAAAGCTCCCAGCCGCCAGGTGAGCGGTCAGAAACAGCACTCCCTTGCCGCGAGCGAGGGCGCGCTCGAAATTCTCGAAACCGTCATACACCACAACTTCACTGACGTTCTCCCGCGTGTACTTTGGAAACAGGCATACCTCAGCTAGCTGGCGACCGAATGAAGTGAACACACCTCGCAAGATTCGTGCGCGTTCGTGCTGACTTTTTTCCGGAAACGCCAGTGCCAGTTGCGCCGGCCGACATGCCGCAGCCGGATATGCAGCAGGTAAACTGCCCAGCCAAGAAGGATGGCCGCTGCTCGCGCCAAAGAACGGGGCAGCGCGCCCACAAATTTGATGATCAGCCACGCAAGTGCGTACTCAAGTCGCTGACGCATGTAGGGACTGGTGACGGTAACACCCGGGAAAATTCTCTGTCAAACTTCTGTCGCCAGAACCCAGTATCGTTGTCATGCTGAGCGAACGTCGCCTGTCGCTTTGCGGCAGGCCAGGACAGCCGAAGCATCCCTACTCCTGAATTCCGTGCCGGGAATAGGGATCCCTCGCTCCGCTCGGGATGACAACAAGATTATTTGCTCGATGCTGACTTGGCCCATTTGGCCAAGCTGTTGAGAAACGGAAAGGCGCCAGCCGGAGGATCAATCTGCCCGGTTAGCGACGTCTTGAATGGCACCATGCGGCCATAAAATTCTCTGGTGCTGTCTTTGTCCTGGCCGACCGCGGCGCCACTCAGCTCGAGGCCAGCGAAAATACCCCGCGCCCGGGAATAACTGAGCACTTGAGCGCGCAGCTTCCAGTCCGTGTCAGCGGCAGCGTGGCGGCCGACTGGGCCTGCAGCAACGCTGGCATCAGCCCCCAGTTTGAACTTGCTGTTGAGCAGGTTCCTCATGCCGTTGTCGTTCATGATGAGCATAACCAGGTCGACTGCCTGGCCGCCGATCTGCAGTCCGAAGCTACCTCCCTTGATGCTGAAGAACGCAGGCGCGCTCCAACCCTTGGGTGTACGGCAACTGGCAACTCCTCGGCCATAGCGAGCGCCGAAATGAATCCTCCTTGAGCATCGACGGAACCACGGCCACGCACTCGGCTGATCCGAGTACCTCTTCAGGGATGCCCTGGTCGGGGGCAGATTCGATTTCGTCCAGAACTGTAGCCGCTGCCTGGACGCGATCTACAGCCTTGCTGTCTTTGGATTTTTCATCTGCCGCCAAGAACCCGCCTGCGGCCAGACCGGTGACAACCCACAGAAGTAGAAGTCGCTTCATTTCTCCTCGGCTTTCCTGTGTTCAGATTTTCCTGGGAAACGGTGCTCTTGATTCTAAAGGATT
>CAVSNS010000041.1:0-9213 GCA_963729325.1 uncultured Acidobacteriota bacterium | reverse complement strand
GACAATGGAACTCATCGTCATCATCGTCTTCAAACGCTTCCACCGCCAGATCGAACTTGGCGATGCCGGTCTCGAACTCCAGTTCCTTCATTTTCAGTCCCGAAATTTCAAACACTTGCTTCGGGATGTTCTGGAACGTGAACATTACCTGGAACAGCGGACTAGTGTTCATCGAGCGCTGCGGGACCAGTTCTTCGACTAATTTCTCGAACGGAACGTCCTGATGCGCATAGGCTTCCAGGGCACATGCGCGGACTTGTCGAACCAGATCGCGGAAGGTCATGTCAGGAGTAAAGTCGGCGCGGAAGACCAGCGTATTCACGAAGAACCCGACCAGGTTTTCGATTTCGATCTGGCTGCGGGCCGCGGTAGGAGTACCAACCAGAATGGTGTCCTGGCTGGTATAGCGCCAGAGCAACGCCTGGAAAGCCGCGATCGATACCATGAACAGGGTGGCGCCCTCGCTCTGCGCAAATTCCTTCAGCGCTGCCCGATCCTGGCTCTCGAAGATCAGTTCCTCGGTCGCTCCGTGCCAGCTGTGCGTCGTCGGGCGCGGACGGTCCGTGGGCAGATCGAGAATTGTTTGCGCACCGGCCAGCTTGTGTTTCCAGTACTCCACCTGCTTCGCCAGCACTTCGCCGGTGATATATTCGCGCTGCCATTGTGCGTACTCTACATACTGAACCGGGAGTTCGGGAAGTTGGGGCTCCCGTCCGCTCGCATAAGCCTCGTAGCAATGAGCCAGTTCGCGGAAAAGGATCGAGATCGACCATCCATCCGTAATGATGTGATGCATCGCCAGCACCAGGATGTATTGGTCTCGACTGACTTGCAGCAGCGCGGTTCGCAGCAACGGGCCCCGGGTCAGATCAAACGGCTTCTTGCCCTCCTCGCTCGCAATCCGCAGCGCCTCCGGCTCACGCTCGCTCTCCGGAAGAGCCGCCAGGTTCAAGATCGGAACCTGAACATCGACGTCGGACAACACCACCTGTCTCGCCTCGCCGTCCACGCTCTCGAAAATCGTGCGCAATGACTCATGCCGACGGATGACCGCCCCAATGGCTGAGGTCAAGGCGTTGACGTTCAAGGGACCGGTGATCCGGAAGGCGCGAACCAGGTTGTAAGCCGCCGTTCCCGGCTCCAGCTGGTCGAGGAACCAAAGTCTATCTTGCGCGAAGGAAGCTGGCAGTCCTGCTGCACTCATCGATGTTTGTGTTCCTTAGACGTATTTTTCCGCCACCTGAGGGATCGGCCAGAATCGGTAGCGGAGATGGGATGTCAATGACAGGAAAAAGGTTGGGGCGATTTCATAGGATTTACCGTAGCCGGTTCTGGCGCCACACGTCGCATCGAAATTTTGCATTCACCCGACCCCATATTTCCCGGAAGAAATCCTGGATCCCGCAAACCAAACGGGGGGGAGCGGCATCTTAATTGTCGCTTTGTACCCGAAATTCGATGTGCAAAACGGTTGCACCCTCGGGTTTCAGCGCTGCAGGACCGCTCAACTGCAGGATTGCTCAGGAGTGCAGATGCCGCTCTCGCCACTAGTGTCGGCCGAAGTGCCCGCAGTAGCGCTGACTGTCGCCGTTCAGGATCTCCTGAGCGGACTACCACCACCATTCCCATCTGACTGCACCAGCGAACCAAATCACGGGATTGACTCCAGGAGATTCTGAATCCATGCTGTCCAGCGTCAAAACTTCAGAGGTCGGGGTTGCACAGCAGAAAAGACTGCTTGTTGAATTGCTTCTGCAGTCCAATCAGACGGAGATTCAGACCGAGGTTTATCCTGCTTCTCTCGCTCAACAGAGACTCTGGTTTCTCGACCAACTGGGGCCCAAAAGCGCCGCTTACAACGTGCATTTCGGACTATGGCTGCGCGGACCGCTCGACATACAGGCGCTCCAGTCCAGCCTGCAGGAGTTGACCAATCGCCATGCCAGCTTGCGCACGTCCTTCAGACTTGAACGCGGCGAACTGGTACAGGTTGTCGCTAGCCGTCTCGCCGTGAGGCTTCCCGTCACGGATCTCACCCGCTCCGCGAATCCCGATCGTGACCACTATCAGCTGGCGAAGGCGGAGGTGGAAAAAAGCTTCGACCTTAGCAAGGGACCGCTGTTTCGCGCCCGGGTCCTTCGCGTCACCGCCACGGACCATGTTCTTCTCTGCACCATGCATCACATTGTCACCGACTCCTGGTCGGTGCAGATCATGGCCAGGGAGTTGTCGGCCCTTTATGGTGCGTTTTCTACTCAGCGCCCATCCCCGCTTTCCGAACTACCGATCACCTACGGTGACTATTCCGAGTGGCAGCGTAAATGGTTTAAGACCGCGAAAGTTCAACAGCAGCTGAAGTTTTGGAAAGACGAACTGGAAGATGCACCTCCTGTTTTGGAATTGCGGACGCAACGGCCGCGCCCTTCCGAACAAACATTTGAAGGCGCGAGTCAGGAAATCCCGTTAGGTGACGAGACCACTTCCGGCATTAAGGCGCTGGCAGTTCGCCTGCAAGCGACCCCCTTCATGCTGCTTCTCGCCGCTTTCAAGATTCTTCTGTACCGCGCCAGCGGGCAGCCAGACCTGCTGGTGGGAGTGCCAGTTGCGGGTCGAAACTCGGTGGAGACCGAAGGTCTGGTCGGGTTCTTTGTAAACACGCTTGTCCTGCGCGATGATCTCTTTTTCAATCCGACTTTTCCGGATTTGGTGGCACAAGTCCGCGAAACCACCCTCCGGGCATTTGCCAACGCCGACGTTCCCTTCGAGAAGGTGGTGGAGTTTGTTCAGCCTAAGCGCAACCTCAGTTACAACCCGATTTTCCAGGTGATGTTCTCAATGATCAAGGCCGCCGTGCAATCCGACACTTTCGGCGACTTGACTGCCTTCTCCTACGCGGTAGCTCCAACTAAGTCGATCTTGGATCTGAGCATGACGATTATCGAAGGGAAAGGCGGCCAGTTCTGGGCTCAAATCGACCACAACACCAACCTCTTCCGCTCCGAAGACGTGAGCCGAATGCTCGCCGATTACTCAGCCCTTCTGAAAGCCATTATTGGCAGTCCTGAAACACGGATCACCGATCTTCCGATGAAGGATCTTTCCATCGCGGAAGCGGCTGTGGATCGAACCCCGGAATGCTCATTCCCTCTAGCTTCAAAGACTCTACCTTCAAAGACTAGCTCCAAGCGGAAGGCGCTGACCCTGGCATCAACCTCCCATGCGCCAAAGCCCCAACGGCCAGACGAGCCGATCCAGGCGGAGGAAAAGCTGCTGGTCGGCATTTGGAGGGATCTGCTCCACCTGCCGGCAGTCGGCATCGACGATAATTTTTTCGACATCGGCGGCCATTCTCTTCTTGCTGCCCAACTCATCGCGCAAGTCCAGAGTGCCACCGGACGCAAGATCGCAGTCTCCGCCGTCTTCCGCGCCCCGACCATCCGGGCTTTCGCGCAATTGCTTCGCGATGACTTGCTCGCCGAGCCCGATCCCATCGCCATGAAACTTCATACCGGAGTTCATAAAGGCGACGGAAACGACGCGATCCCATTCTTTGCTGTCGCTGCCCCCGGAGTGGACACGTTTGGGTTCGCGCAACTGGCCCGTCACCTGCCACCGAACCAATCGACATACAAGTTGCAAGCCTCCGCTCCAGTTGTGTTGGGCCGCCACCTCAAGCACGAGGAACTGCAAGCGTTAGCGAGTCAGTATGTAAAAGCCATGAGATCTGAGCAGCCTCACGGTCCCTACTGCCTGGGCGCTATGTGCGAAGGGGTCATGATTGCACAACAGATGGTTCTCCAACTGGAATCGGAAGGACAAGAGGTAGGACTCTTCACCATTTTCGATACCTGGGTCCTCGAGAATTCCCGAATACGCTCTCTATGGGCTGTCGATTATTACATGCAACGCTTCCAAAGTTTTCGAGCCTTATCCTTCGACCAACAATTCGCGACTGTCCGCCGAGTCTTCAAACGAATAACGGCTCCAAGCGTTACCAATTCCGGCAACGGCTCGAACCGCGCCTATTGGCCGGACAAGGACTTCCAGCCACCTCGGTTTTGGGCTCCAATACTTCTATTCAAACGGCCACGACAACCGTATTTCTACGTTCGAGACCTCCAAATGGGTTGGGGATCGCGCTCCATGGGGAACGTCGAAACTTGTGAACTCAAATGCGGACACTTCGAAATGCTCCGGGAACCACACGTCCGCCTCATTGGTCAAACCATCGGGAACCGGTTGCAAGCGATAAGGAACCAGCAAAAGGTGCACTCCGCGCTATGGGAGCTATCCAGCGATCCACGCAACTTGTTTGATTCTCGAACGCGAGCGGAGACCGCCGCCTAGCAAGGAGCCATGCAATCTGAATGAGAACGACTCCGGAATCCGTAGGCGCCTCGCAAATGACAGCGTCAGCGGGGGCAATGGCACATCCGACCACATGGGAAACATCAACTGGAATGGCGCGCACTCCCGACCGCCCCGTCAAAGTCATTCGTCCGCCGGCCTTTTCCATCGGCACAATCTCAACCGGCCTGCGCACATTGATCCAATATTCCGATCTGCTCTACACCTTGAGCCTGTTTCGCCTTAGCGTCCGCTACAAACAGTCGGCTCTTGGCTGGACCTGGGCCGCCCTTCAACCCCTCGCATTGATGGGCATATACACGATCATCTTCACTCGAGTCACGACCGTCACGACGGGCGGAGATCCCTACCCGGTGTTCGTCTTTTCCGGGCTGCTGCCATGGATATTCTTTTCCAGTACTATTTCCAGCGCAGCGAATGGCCTGGTTCTCCATCCAAACCTCCTTACGAAGATGTATTTCCCGAGAGAGATCATCCCCCTGTCGTACCTGGTGGCGAGCCTGGCGGATTTTTGCATAGCCTCGCTCATTCTGAGTGGGTTGATGGTCTATTACAAAGTTCCCCTAACCTGGCATTTGCTCTATGCGATACCCATCGTTGTCATCCTGGCGGGCTTCGCCGCCGCGATCGCTCTGTTCTTCTCGGCAGTGCAAGTCCGCTTTCGTGATGTTGGTCTGGCCATGCCTTTTCTGCTCCAGGTCTGGATGTTCACCGTTCCGGTTGTGTACTCCTTGCAGTCCGTACCGCAGCGGTTCAGAAGCCTCTATCTGCTCGATCCAGTGGCGGGCTTGATTGAAGGTTTCCGCCTGGTGGTGATCCATGGTACGGCGCCCGATTTTCGCTCCCTGGCTCTTTCCGGGGCCGTAACCATCATGAGCCTGCCGCTGGCCTATGCCTTTTTCAAGTCGTCGGAAGCGACCATGGCGGATTTGATATGAATGGATGTGATTTGAGAACTGACCTGAAATGATCGACCTCAAATTTAACCGCGTATCGAAGAAGTACAACATCCGAGCCAACGGCGACTCTCCGAAGCGTTGGTACGGGCGAGGCTTTCCAGGGAGAAAGAAGGCAGGGCAGATGTGGGCCGTGCGCAACGTCAGCTTTCAGGTCAACGAAGGTGAAGCGCTAGGAATAGTCGGCCACAATGGCGCCGGCAAAACTACCATCCTGAAAATTCTTTCCGGCATTACCGCGCCCACGGCAGGCGAAATTACAATCCGTGGGCGTCTGGTGGCGCTGGTCGAAGTAAGCTCGGGGTTTCATCCTGAACTTACCGGTCTTGAAAACATCTATCTTCACGGGGCGATGCTAGGGATGCGGCGCTCCGAAATACGCCGAAAACTCGACAGCATCGTCGACTTTTCAGGAGTCGGCAGGTACATCGACGTACCCGTCAAACGCTACTCATCGGGTATGTTTGTCCGCCTCGGTTTTGCCATCGCCGCCCACCTCGATCCCGATATCCTCCTGCTCGACGAAGTTCTCGCCGTGGGCGATGCCGCTTTTCAGGCAAAATGCCTCGAACGGATTGCCGAACTACGAAAAGACGGCCGCACCATGGTCTTCATTTCTCATGATCTCGCCGCCGTTTACCGCCTGTGTGATCGGGCACTGCTGCTCAGCCACGGCTCCATCCTCTCGGACGGCCCTCCGCGGCAAGTGATCGACGAATACCAGCAGATGACCTTCGCCGACCAAGGTATGACCGAGGACGAGGACAAAAACGACGACAACGGAGTACCGGCCAGGTGCACCGGCATCTCGTTCTCCGCACCCGAGTCTCCCGAAGGGATTCGAACCGGCTACCCACTCGTAGCGCGGCTTGCCTACAAAGCCTTTAAGAATGTCCCCGATGCGGTCTTTAGAGTCTCCATTTATTGGCCGAGCGGATACCTATGCGCTCAACTCACAACCGAGTCATTGAGCGGAGGCTTCCAACTTGAGCCCGGCACGGGCATCATCGAGTTTCACTGCCCCACGCTGCCGGTGGTACCTGGGCTCTACCGTGTCGATCTGGCAATCGAATCGAAAGGCCTGGAGATCGATGTACAGCAACGCTGCGCAACCCTTCGCGTAGAGCCCGGTAAAATCGCTTACGGCGACTTCCTCATCGAGAACACCTGGAAGATTACCGGGACCCTCCCCCAACCCCACGATCCAGTGGAGAGCCGGGCGTCCTCGCCCGGCCACCGAACCGCTTGACGGGTGAGACGCGTCGCTCCACCGCATCTTGCGCCGGTTCGTTATTAGCTTTAAAAGTGAGGCAACGTCACCCGGTTCAGTGCAGAGGTCACAAGCGTGCCCGCAAAGGCGAGGTCTACGTCCAACGGGGTAAAGAACTGCATCCCAGATCTCCAGCCCGCCGGTGCTTCCGGATGCACGCCGGAAAGAAGTACAAATCCTTGCCCCCAGTATCCTTCAGCTATCGCCGGTGTGCCATTGGGATACTTGCCGACGACTTGTCCCCAACCTGAGAGCTGAGGACCATCCTGCCAATAAATATCCAACTTAGTCCCGCTAGGAAATGAAATCGCTACCGCTTCCTTGTTAATTCCCTTGTTGTGATCCGCATAGAAGTTAAACCATACTCCCGCCGTCAAGTCCAATCCGTTGTAGTAGTCGGAAAGTCCTCCGAAGAACGCGCCTGCGCAGATTCCGAGGTAGTTCAGCCCCTGCGCAACCGCGCCACGGACCGTTGAGGTCGCCTTCGACGAGAGATTTTTGCCGATTGTTATCGAATTCCCGCCCGGCACAATGAACAACTTGTACGCGAGTAGTTGAGATTGGCTCATGGAATCGAGCTGACTGGAATTTGCGGTGTGATAAGCGAGCCCGTTCGCCTTAACCACGTTCTCGACCGCCGTCACGTCGCTGGAACTGGTGCCCGTCCCATTGAAAATAAGGATTGGAGTTGTACTTCCATTTCCATTTGCCTGTTGCGCAGCCGAATCGGAGCCCGCAAAGCCAACGACAGGGGCAGACGCGACAGAGTTCGTCGTGCCCGCCACCGCCGGCGCAGAACGGCTCGGCACGACAAGCTTCCAATCGGGCGAGCCGGAGCGATCCAAATAGCTCGATCCCAGGTAAGCGACACCCAGTTCTCCGCCGTAGTAGTTGACGATACTCTCGCCGGTCGCGTCATTGACAAGAATCAGGTCGGGATGACCGTCCCCATTCATGTCCTGCATCCCCGCCGCGGTCCACCCGCCGAAGCTACTGCTACTCAGCTCCTGCGTGGCCGTAACGGTGGTACCACTCGATCCTCCCAGATAAGCGACCATAACCTGCCGCGTGGAAGAATTTTGCAGGAGGAGATCGGGATGACCGTCACCGTTAAGATCAGCGGCTCCGATCACGTTCCATCCCATTGCAGATAGCGGGCTGACAGTTTCACTTCGTAGGAGAGTAGTTCCTTGAGCACCGCCAAAGAAATGCACAGCAACTTGTCCCGTGCTCTCATGCACGGCGATTACATCCAGGTTGCCATTGCCGCCAAAGTCGGCAACCGTTCGAGCCGTCCATCCCGCTCCAAGCGTGGCCAGGGAAACCGTTCCCAGAAAGCTCTCATTCTTGCCGTAGAGATTGACTGCCAGGGCGCCGCTTGATTTGTCGGAATAGACCAGCCTCTTCGTGCCATTGCGATCGCTTGCCGTTGCGCCGATCAACACCCATCCGGCTCCGGGGGTTGACGCCAGCTTGGTCGCGCTCTCCAACCGCGCTCCACGCCACGTGCCGGAGACGGTCTGCCCCGTGGACTGCATGCGGTAAAGATGACTGATGGAACCGGACGCCGCGATTTGGGCCTCAGCGAAAGCCCCGGCCGAAGCTGTGATAACAACCCATAGGAAGATGCTGGTAAAAATAATAGCTTTGAAGCGCAATGTAAACTCCTTCAAATAGCTCGCAGGTCATGTGGAATGCCGCAAAATGATCTGTCCCAGTTTTTGCTGCTTTCACATATGACTGCTTAATCTAGGTTGAGTACGGTGATTCTAGCCAGACGATCTCGCCGAAGACAAACACGTTAGTGCATGTGACCACAGTCCATGTGACCACGGTCACCAATGGGCCGGCTGGCAAGGCAGAAAGCCCCAAAATGACAGGGAAGGAGGCGGTTCTGGAAGCCGCCAAGCGCCTTCTCACCCTCATTTTGAGTTTGATTTTGGGTGGCGCAGCGGTTCACCGCGATCACAGGCTTCTTTTCAGTACCGGCTTCAGCCGCTGAGGCGCTAGGGCCCGCCGTTCAAATCCGCTCGCCCCGACCAATTCCCAACCCCCGCCTACTTCCCCGCCCCGGCCGGTTTCAGAACCGCCGTATTCCGCTCGTCCGCAGCGATCATGCGGTAGAACTTTTTCAGATCGTCCATCTTGCTGACAGGAACGCTCAGCTCCTTGATTTCCAGGGCACGCGTGTAGTGCAACATTTGCCCGCTCGCCTCCGTCTTACTGTGGTAGCTGCCAAAACTGTAGTCCACATCCATTGGAGGCGGTAACTCGTCCACTTCATAACCCGGAGGCAGCGCAATGTCGAAACTGTCGGTATCCCGCGACGGCCCTTCGAATTCGAGCGGAAACTTGCGCGGATCCTTAGTCTCCAGTACGCCCGACGATTTGCTTCCCAGCACCCGCGGCCGCACCAGCAGCAGATTTCCCGCAATCTTCGCGTAGTTGTCGGACTGGAATGTGTAGTTGAAACCGAAAGGCTGGTCCGTGTGGTCGAGGTTGATCAGGCTCGCTCGGGTGATTTGAAAGCTGGAGAGCGATCCCGCCAAAAGGCTTTCGATCGGTTTGATCCGATCGGCGCTCTTGGTTACCGTGCGCAATCGCCACCTCTCCGACCAC
>CAVSNS010000040.1:0-35988 GCA_963729325.1 uncultured Acidobacteriota bacterium | reverse complement strand
GATATTCCCGCGAATAGTCCGCGAGCCCGAGAATAAGACAGGATCTCAGCCCGCATAGTCACATCGGTTTCGGCAGAGACATTCCGTCCCACCGGTCCAGCCGCTGCGGAGGCGTCTCCGCCGAGCTTGACCTTGCTGTTGAGAATATTGGTGGCTGATTTTTGACTCATCAGGAGTAAGACGAAATCGGTTGCCTGTCCGCCCAACTGCAAGCCAAGGCTGCCGCCTTCAAGAGCCATCATGGTCGGTGCACCCCAGGGACCATGAAAGTCCTTGCCGCCACGGCAGGTCATCACTCCGCGGCCGTAGCTCCCGCCAATTCCGATGGCAAACTTGATCACCGATGGCAGCACGACGACACAGTCTGCTTTGTCAATTACGCTCTGCGGCACGTCGTCGGGAACGTCCATAATCTCCTTCACCACCGTCCCGGCATTTTCAACTCTCTCCTCTTCTTTCTTCTGCCCGAAGGCGGGCAACGCCAGCATGGAAATCAGGCTCATGACGATCAACGATGTCTTCATAAGTTCTCCTTGTAGACGCTTCGAATCGACGTTTTCTTGCACCTCGGGCACAATGCGGATTCGTTCATTGTGGAGACGGAGATCAGTAGAGTGACGGGGCTCGGATACAACGGCGGCATCTTAAATGAGCCTGCCGGTGCATGGCAACTGTAAGTGCGCCTCTGAACAAGTGCGCGGGATTTGACCCCTTTTCTTTCTTCCCCCTAGAATCATTGATTCTGTCCGCAAAGCTCAACTGAACATGGCGCTGCGTTTCTACAATACGCTGCCGGGCAAATTCGAAGAGTTTCACCCCCTCGAAGATAACCAGGTCCGCATGTACGCTTGTGGGCCAACGGTTTACGACTACGGACACATCGGAAATTTTCGTACCTTTGTCGCCATCGATATCCTGCGCCGGTTTCTTCTGTCAAAGCGGATATAAAGTACGTTACGTCATGAACATCACCGACGTGGACGATAAAATTATTCGTAACTCCGCGCGCGATGGCGTGAGCGTGAAGCAATACACGGAAAAATACGAAAAGGCTTTCTTGGAGGATTCTGCGACTCTGAATATCGAACAGCCGATTCTTGTCCGCGCCACAGATCACATTCCTGAGATGGCTGAATTCGTTGCTGCGTTGGAGAAGAAGGGATTTGCTTACCGGGCTGAGGATGGCTCTTACTACTTCCGCATCGCCAAGTTTCCTGGCTACGGCAAACTCTCAAAAAAGGATTTTGCTGGGATGGAAGATGGCGCTCGCGTGGATTTGGACGAATATGACAAGGACAGCGCGCGCGATTTCGCCCTTTGGAAGGCACCGAAGCCTGGCGAGGCTTTCTGGGAAACTTCCATCGGCCGTGGCCGGCCCGGTTGGCACATCGAGTGTTCCGTCATGTCGATGGAAGAGTTGGGAGAAACCTTCGATCTGCACGCTGGTGGGGAAGATCTCATCTTTCCGCATCACGAAAACGAAATTGCGCAATCGGAAGCGCTCACCGGGAAGCCATTTGCCCGCTTCTGGTTTCACGCGCGTTTTCTGCTGGTCGAAGGTGAAAAGATGTCCAAGAGCCTGGGCAACTTTCTAACCTTGCGCGATCTGGTGCTCAAGGGATATAAGCCGTCTTCGATCCGCCTGTTGCTGGCCTCGGTCCCCTACCGTCATCAGCTCAACTTTACCTTCGACGGGCTGAAGCAAATGGCCAGCAATGTAGACAAACTGCGCAACTTCCAATTGCGCCTGACTGCTGGCCAGTTTCCTGCCGGCGTCAGCGATGAAATGCAGCAACTAGCGAGCCATACGGTTGAGAGGATGAAGTCCGCCCTAGAAGACGATCTCAACACCGCCCAGGCACAGGCCGCCATTCTCGACATGGTTCGCAAAGCCAACGCCGCCATAGACTCCGGACGGATCAAAAAAGACGACGTGCCGCCACTGCTCGCTGCGCTAGATAAGTTCGACGAAATCTTTGCCGTCCTCAAAGATGACGACGCTCCCAAGATGAAAGCTATCCTCGATTGGGCCAAGGCGCAAGACCGCCAGAAAGACATCAGCCAGGAACTGCTGGTTGCCGTCGGCTCACAAAGCGTTTCCGACGCCGAAATTGAAAAGAAGGTCGCTGCCATGGAAGCCGCTCGACGGGCTCGCAACTTTCAGCTCTCCGACGCCGTTCGCGCCGAACTCACCAGCGCCGGTCTGATCATCGAACAAACGAAAGATGGTATCCGCTGGCGGCGAAAGTAGAGACCGCTAGCGGATACTCCTTCTCCACTTCGCCTTCCCGATACTGCGCCGATGCCTCCGGCTACCGGCTGGCGCCGGCGGCCCATCGGCACCTTCCGCAGTGATCTGGGTCCAGCCCCTCGCCGGATCGAGAACCGAAACATATCCTCCGGGGCCGAGTTCCATCGGTTTCGACACTCGTTTTTTGAAATCGATGCGATCAGCTTGTGTCGGCTCGAACCATGAGGGCGTGATGAAGTCCGATACCAACACGCCATCGATCTCGTATCCCAGGCTGTCTGATTCGACCGCATCGCAGACTTCCAGCGCATAGATTCTTCCGTCAGAACCCTGAGCACACCAGTTGATCCACGGGTCTGCAAGCATCTCCAGCAGTTCATGGCTCAGCGTCACCGTCCACGAAGAACCGCTTTCCGCGTCAAGTCCGGCAAAGACTTTGCCCAAGGGAGTGCCATTGCTGCTCATCTCATGGTAGCCGAGCGCTCCAGCCTGATCGGGATCGTCGGTCAGAACAATCTGCGACCAACCTGCAACAAGCGCTTGAGCTTTAGGCAAAAAGGTCAGCGAGCAATCGATGTCCCAATACGCACAAAAATCCCGGCTCACTTGACGCTGCAAAGATGGCATTACAGTCTCTACTTGCGCGTCGCTGAGGCAAGTAGAGGCATTGGTTAGCGCGATGACCGGAACGCTCATCAGCTCTTACCTCAATGCGCAGGTCGTAAGCGCAGCGTCAAGTGCAGAGTTGCCGGTCGGCGCGCAGACTTGCTGGTTCCACTGCTTCCTTAACGCTTCAGCCTTTGGGATGACAATGTTCTGTCGCGTTTTCCGGGCCGTGGACGGTGCCGCAGGCTGTGGAATCAAGGAAGCGAAGCTGCTCACTGTCGTCAGGATCAAGTTGACTCCCGCTGTCACCCTCGCCGCGAGCGTCGGGTCGCTGATATGCGCGGCTTGCAACAGGGCAGGCAGGTTTTGATTGATATCTGCAATCACGTTCTCAATTTTTTGCATCGCGTCAGCGCTAGGCCTAGCTTTGTAGTCGTTGTAAAACGTCTGCAGCAGGGTCAAGTCTTTGCTGGCCTCGGCTGATATGTTTTGTACAGCCGCCAACTCGGCGGCGCTGGCTTGCTTGCCAGATTGCAGTGTGGCAACCATGGCGACGATGTTCAAAGCCATCTGGGTCAGCACCGGCAAATCCGCTAGTGCCACATTCACCCACTGCGCGCTGCAGCCGGTGGCAAATATCGACAGTGACAACACAAGCGCGAGGCCAATTTTGGCTTTCGAGTTTGAGTGCATAAGTGTTTCTCCTTTTTTCGTAATACAATTGCGGCAGTTCTGAGAACCGGGAACTGCGTACTGACAACTGGGCTTTTGCAGACCCCCCGTGTGAGAGGCGGCCTTCCTGGCCTGGTATGAAGTCTCTTGACGAGTATCTTCGCGACGCCGAACAGGCCCATGGTCATCTCTGCGCCGGACAAGTTCTCGGCGTTCGCTTGGCCATGCTCGGGCTTGCGATGTTAGGGATCGAAGATCCCCACAAGAAGGACCGCAAGCGTTTGGTTACTTTTGTGGAGATTGACCGTTGCGCCACCGACGCCGTTGCCGTGGTCACCGGCTGCCGCCTGGGCAAGCGCGCCTTGAAGTTCCGCGACTGGGGCAAGGTCGCGGCCACATTTGTGGATGTGAGCACCGGCAAGGCGGTGCGCATCGCAGCCAAAGAGTCATCTAAGACTCTCGCCCGCCAAATGCACCCTGAGTTGGAGAATAAGAACCAGCAACAAATGCTGGCCTATCGTGAAATATCAGATGAAGACTTGTTCACCATTCAATGGGTGAAAGTTGAGCTTCCTCCGGAAGAATTTCCCGGATACAAAGGGGAGCGCATTGTTTGTGAAATTTGTGGCGAAGGGATTAATTTTCGCCGTGAAGTTCGTCGCGAAGGAAAAGTACTCTGCCGCGGCTGTGCGGGAGAGAGCTATTACGAATTGACATCCTAACCTTGCTAGGCTCTGACTCTCGCTCATGCCGCATTTTCATACGCATGCGCCACGCGCAGAATCGTGGTCTCGTCGAAATGTTTCCCCAACACTTGCATCCCGATCGGCAATTTCTCTCGCGTTTGTCCACATGGGATGGAAATCCCTGGGATGCCCGCTAAATTCGCCGTCACTGTGTAAATATCAGCCAGGTACATCGCGACCGGATCATTCACCTTCTCGCCTAGCTTGAATGCTGCCGTGGGACTCGTCGGAGTCACGATCACGTCGACCTGCTTGAAAGCCTGGTCGAAATCGCGAGTCAACAGCGTGCGTACTTTTTGTGCCTTTAAGTAGTAAGCATCGTAGTAACCGGCACTCAAAACATAGGTTCCGAGCATGATACGGCGTTTGACTTCTGTGCCGAAACCCCGGTCGCGGGTGCGCCGATACATCTCCGAAAGCGAGCGCGCCCCATCCGCGCGGTACCCATAGCGCACGCCATCAAAGCGAGCTAGGTTCGACGACGCTTCCGCGGTGGCAACAATGTAGTAGGTCGGCACCGCGTACTTCGTGTGCGGCAGAGAAAGTTTTATGATCTCGCAACCCAGATCAGCGAGCTTCTGAATCGCCGCCTCCACCGACTTGCGAACTTCCGCGTCAAGTCCTTCGCCGAAGTACTCTTTGGCCACGCCAATCTTCAAGCCGGAGATTGGCTTCTCCAGTTCCGCGACGTAGTCGGGGACGGGCATCTCGGCGGAAGTCGAATCCATCGGGTCGCGTCCTGCGATCATCCGCAGAACGATCGCTGCATCCTTCACCGTCTTGGTCAGGGGGCCAATGTGGTCGAGCGACGAAGCGAATGCAATCAATCCATAGCGCGATACTCGTCCATAAGTGGGCTTCAACCCAACCACACCACAAAAAGATGCGGGCTGTCGAATCGAACCACCGGTGTCCGAACCGAGCGTGGCCACCGCCATGTCCGCGGCCACCGCCGCAGCGGACCCTCCCGAAGAACCGCCCGGCACGCGGCTCAGATCGCGCGGATTATGTACTGGCTTCCACGCCGAATTCTCGTTGGACGAACCCATAGCGAATTCATCGCAGTTCATTTTTCCCAGCACCACAGCGCCTGCCGCTTCCAGTCGGGCCACCGCCGTGCAATCGTAGGGCGGCATGTAATTGCCTAGAATCTTCGAACCTGCTGTTGAACGCGCGCCCTTTGTCACCAATACATCTTTGATACCGACGGGCACGCCGCCCAAAGGCGGTAGCTTCTCTCCCTTCGCGGCCAGTGCGTCCATTTCCGAAGCCTTCGCCAGCGCGCGTTCTTTGGAAAGCGTCAGAAACGCTCCGACCGTGGGATCGTCTCTCTCGATCTTGTCGTACATTGCTTCCGCTAGAGACACGGCCGTTGTTTTACGCTCTTGAATTGCGGAGCGAGCCGCATCAATTGTAAGCCAGCTCAAGTCCATAATTAGTGGTTAGTGGTCAGTGATCAGGTCTGTAAACGTGAGGCCCTTGGCCGCTGATCACTGGCCACTTGCCGCTATCTCTCAATCACCTTGGGAACTTTGAAGAAAATTCCGTCCGAATCAGGGGCGTTTTGCAAGGCGACATCGTGTGGCAGCGATTTTCGCAGCCCCTCGTGAATGTCCTCACGGCTAGCATAGGCAAAGCGCTCGCTCCCCTGCTTGGACTCGTCCATCCCATAACGATCCGACACCTGCGCCATGGGCTGGACACCCGCCGTATCGAGCTCGTTTAACGAATCAATGTGTTGGAGAATCGAATTGAGATCTTGCAGCATGCAGACGCGCTCCTCGACAGTGAGCTCGAGGTTGGCCAGGTCGGCCACATATGCGACGTCCTTTTCTGTGACTTTCATTTGGCTTTGCTCACCTGACTGCGGGAAACTGACCCTCTACATCCAGAATAGCAATTTCAACACAGCAAATGGGACATGTCCGGTGAAATCTATCTACTAGCAAAACTCTCCAAGACATCCAGCACTTCAGCGATACGAAACTCCGCCAGTTCATCGTCCGTCCGCTGCTAGTCGTCGGCGCTCCCCTCTGCTCCGCAGTTAGCTATCTCAACCCGTCTGTATCGCTGTTATCGACCACCTGCATCTCGCTGGATCCACCGTGTGGTCCCCGTGTCTACAATGCTCCGCGTCTGCTTGCGTGCTGCACGTCAGCAGTTATGCTGCATCGGCCATCGGCGTAACCAGTCGCATGTCAGCTGCATCGTCGTCTGCCATGCGTCGTCTTCGCCAATTGGCGCCCTGATAGCGATCGGTAGACAGCGACGTCGGCGCAAAGTGACTATGCACAAGAGCCGCGCTGCGTCTCGCCAAAGCGCGTCAGAAGCGCGCTCACAGCTACCGTATCCGCCCGCTATTGGCAAACCGCCGTCATGGAGCTATCGGAGCCCGCAAGTTCGCGCAACCGTTGTGCCGATGTGAGCGCGAGACTTGCAATCGCATCCTGAGTGAGATTGAGCACGCTCGAAACTTATACCGACCAAGCTGTCGCATACGACAAGATGCTCTAGCGAAAAGTACACCCATGAAGTGTGATCACCTAGAAGCTATGTCAATCCGCATCACACTAACGCTGGAAAACTTCTGTCATTGTGAAGCGTGACTGTATGCACCTATGTGGCCGTAGAGCCGTTCCATTTGTTCGCTATGTAGACGAGCAAGTGTTCCCTACAACAACCGTGCGACCAAAGATATCCGTTGAACGATTCGGACAGGTTCCACTTGGCAATGTAAATCGTCGGCAAGCGATTAACCTTCGCGGAGAGCTGAAGAAATTACGAAAGCCATTCGTGGATTCATGCGCCGGTTGGCGACCGAACTAGCGCCCACATCCGCGACTTGAATGGGTCGCAATAAAGGCCCGATTCGGGGTCGGGCCTGTTTCCGCAAAGACCCCTAAAGGTCGGTAAAAACCGACGGTTTCAATTGCGCTGCTCATTCTGATGCTGTTGCAACCGTTCATGTGAGCTACAGAGAACGTCTGCGATTGCAAATCCAGATCCCACTGTTTGTAGAAGAAAGCTGAACGCTAGCACATATATGCCCATCAACGACTGAGCGCGGTCCTCTTTGTTCATCTCACCAAAGAATGCCGCTTTCCCTATCATCTCCTTCGCACTTTTCCAGCGAAAGGTCGCAAACATGAACAGGACGCGGGAGAAATTACGGACGACGCCTTTGTTATCGAACGGGTGATACGCCATCGTCATCAGATACGTGCCATAAACCCCAGTGAGGACTCCCAGTAGGGTCAAAATGGCGGCGGTTAAGGCCATCAGCATTTTCCAGGGATACCAAGATACAAGATCTCGACTTCTCTCTCATTGAAGAGATAATGCGCAACGAACAGTTCAATTGGGAGCTGGTAGAAAAGAGGTTTGGAGAAAGGAATTCTTAAGCCCCGCTCGGGCTGTTCGATGAGAGTTTCTAGCTCAAGCCTTATTTTCGCATCAGTAGAGTCGTCGGACTTGCAGCCGCTTGCGAAATTGGCGAACACACCCTCTTTGAACCATATCCTACGTGGCATAGAGGAGCTGCCCGTTTAGGCGCTCTTGCTCACACGACGCTTTGAAGACCGATGGGTCCCGATGTTTCCAAAAGCATCTTCGAGTGACTGACCACGATCTCGACCGACTGCCTCGAGGGTACGTATCAGAACATCCGGATGCCTTAGCAGTTCCACCGCCGCCTTTAGAGAGTTGTATTCAGTCTCTGAGATCTCAACCATTTGGCTCTGCATTCTCTCGGCGACACTACCTGCTGTTTTCGACATTTGACTCCCGGCGACTTTGTTTTGCGCGGCCACGTTACACTCCAATCTCTGAGGGTGTCAAGCTCCGAATGCTAGGGCAGAATTCACTCCATCACCAGAGCACGGAGGTGGCGTTACCCCAAAGTAATCACGCCCGCCCTGCGGGGGGTTGTTCGCAGCGGTTACTTTGGTTCTCCATGGTTAATGAGATGCCAGGAATGCCTGCAACGAAGCGAACTAATCGCTTACGCCCTAAAAAGAAGGGGCGACCCCTTTCTGCCGCCCAATCCCCACCCGGGACGGCAGACGCGCCCCCTCCATCGGCGGCTAAACGACATCCGCCAGCGTGGCAACAGTATCTGCTTCTCTGCTCTCCCGTGAATGGCTCAACCGCCCTAGCGAGGTGGGCCACCTATGTGCTAGTGAAAACGCATTACTTGTTCTGGCTGCGGCCTGTCACGTCATCAACAACTTAGCAGGAAAAGTCAGTCAAGTATATTAGTGCCAATATATTCGGTTTGCATTCAGGAGTTTGACCCCGCCGATTCGCGGCTGGGGGCTTGACAACCAAACGCGCCAGAACGGATTCGCGCCTTTTTTGCACCCTTAACTTGGCGGAAATTCTCGACGCACCAGCTCCATCGCGCTTTCCTTCGAGGGCAAACGCCCCTCGAGCTGTGCGTCTTCCACTGCGGTGAGAATTTCCTTAAATCTTGGTCCGGGCTCGTAACCGGCTGCGATAAGATCGTCGCCAGTGACGAGCGGCGCTGGACGGATGCTTTCTGGCCGCATGGAGCCCATCTTTTCGCGCACAAGATTATAGGAACGAAGATCGCCGTGGCTGGCCTCGCAGTCAGCCCGGTGTAGCGCCAAATGCTCCTCAAAACGGGGCAAACGCAGAAATCTCTTCAAGGTAGATTCCTTCATACGATCCACCTGCGCGAAGCGCATATGGTTGTCGACCAGCCTCAGAATCTGCTCGGCGTCGTCGTTAGAGAAACGTAAGCGCCGGCAAATCTCTTCCGCGATTTTGACCCCAACATCCACGTGTCCGTCAAAACGGATGCGATCCGGTGCAACCCGAAACGTGGCCGGCTTGCCCACATCGTGCAGCAGCGCGCCCCAAGCCAGCGTGGGCGGACAGGGCTGCGGCAATTTGTCGAGCACCAAAAGCGTATGTACGAACACATCTCCCTCCGGGTGAAACTGTGGCGGCTGTTCCACTCCTTTCATCGCTGAAATCTCGGGCAGGACTTCCCGCAGCAAGCCAGTTTCGTCAAGCAGCAGGAAGGCGCGCCGGGCGTGGCCTTCGGTGAGCATCCTGGTCAGTTCATCGCGGACTCGCTCGCGGGAGACGTGGTGGATCTGCGGCGCCAACTTCTGAATCGCAGCGAAAGTGCCCGGCTCGATGGTGTATTCGAAGCGGGCAGCAAAGCGAACGGCACGCAGCATGCGCAGTTTGTCTTCGGCAAAGCGCCGCTCCGGTTCGCCAATCGCGCGGATAATCTTGTCTCTTAAATCTTTTCGCCCGCCGACAAAATCGAGCACACCGTCCTTCAGCGGATCATTAACTAGTGGATCGAGCATCATGCCGTTGATGGTGAAATCACGCCGTCGCACGTCTTGTTCCGGATTACTGGTGAAACGCACTTCATCGGGATGCCGGCCGTCGCTATAACCGACATCGCTACGAAATGTCGCGACCTCGACGACATTGCTCTTCGAAGTTGTTGCACCCAACCCTTTGTCATCCCCACCGGAGTCGGAACCTCGCTCGGCGAAGTTCGGCCGCAGTCGAGGCATCTGCGGTTGTTCTTCGTCCGGCACTGGCACCAACACCACGCCAAACTGGGCGCCAACCGCATAAGTTTCAGGGAAGATTCGCATGACTTCGTCCGGCGTAGCGTCGGTCGCGACATCGTAATCCGCCGGCTCACGGCCGAGCAGAAGATCACGGACGCATCCCCCGACGAGGTAGGCTTGGTAACCTGCCTCGCGCAGTACGCCGGATGATCGAGATAGCAAAGTCTTTCAGCACGGACCCATGGATTCTCTTAGCAGATAATATAGGCTCATGCCCGAAGCCTTCATCCTCGGCATCGAGACCTCTTGCGACGAAACTGCTGCGGCTGTGGTGCGTTCTGGTGAGCAAGTCGTTTCCAACGTTGTCTTTTCGCAGATCGCTACCCATCAACCCTACGGGGGTGTGGTCCCAGAGTTAGCTTCGCGCGAGCATTTGAAGGCGATTGTTCCGGTGGTACGTCAGGCGCTCGCCGATGCCGGACAAACCTATCAGTCGATCGACGCCATCGCTGTCACCCAGGGCCCCGGCCTCGCGGGCGCGCTGCTTGTCGGTATCAGCTATGCCAAGGCTCTCGCTTTCGCCCTGGAAAAACCACTGATCGCAGTCAACCACCTTGAAGGGCATATCCACGCCGTCCTGCTTGAGGAACGGCAGAAGGGCAATCGGCAGATCAATTTTCCCGTGCTGGCGCTGGTCGTGTCTGGCGGACATACGCATCTGTACTTGGCCGAGCAGCGAGGTGAGAGCTGGTCATACGAGAACATCGGCCACACCCGCGATGACGCCGCGGGAGAAGCGTTCGACAAAGTAGCCAAGCTGCTCGGGTTGGGGTATCCAGGTGGTCCAATTATCGACCAACTCGCGAGCCATGGTGACCCCACAGCCGTTAAGTTCCCACCTTCGCAGATGAAGCATCGCGACCGGAATGACAAACGCGAGTCCGAAGCCGAAGACCGGCCGCATTTTGATTTTTCCTACAGCGGAATCAAGACGGCCGTGCTCCGTTACGTCCAGACTCACAACCTGCAAGTGTCGATCGACGCCCGCCGGAAGGCGCTAGCCAGAATTACCAAGCCAAATTTCGAAGATTACCTGGCCCACGCCGACCAGGAGACGCTCGATCTCGTCGCTTCATTTCAGCGCGCGATGGTCGAAGATCTCGTCGGCAAAACGTTGGCAGCAGCCCGCACTTACGACGTTGCGACCCTTTTCGTGACTGGAGGCGTAGCTGCCAACCATGAGCTGCGCCAGCGTTTTGAGCGAGACGCTGCCGTGGAAGGCCTTCCCGTTTACTTCCCGTCCCGTCCCCTGTCTACTGACAACGCAGCTATGATCGCGGCTGCGGCTTTCCCCAAATTCCTCGCCAGAGATTTTGCACCGATGGATTTTTCAGCAGAGGCAGGGATGGCGCTGAGGTAGGGCAGCAGCTCTCAGCTTTTGGCCCCTAGCTATTAGGTTTCAATATTTTTGGGCTTCGAACGGCAGGGAGCTGAAAGCGAAGAGCCAAAAAAAACCAAGAGCTGTTTTTACCGTCCTGCTCCCTTACCCTTAGCGGCGCGGTTACCGAGGATGGCGCGGAGCGCCTTGCCCAGCTGAACCTCGATATCGATATCTTTGAAAATTGCGAAGTCAGCGCGCTTTTCTTTCTTCTCATCAAAGCCGCTCTGTTTCCCCGCCAGTATCACGACCGGAATACTCGCGGTGACGGATTCGCTCTTCAGTGCCGTAATCAGCTCGCTGCCGCTCATCTTCGGCATTTGCATGTCAGTGACAATGATGTCGGGATGGATCTGCTTGAGCGTTTCAAGAGCTTCTTGTCCGTTGGTGGCGGATTTGACGGCGAAACCGCGCTCCTCTAGAAAGCGGCACACGGTGTGCCGGATCAGCATGGAATCGTCGACCACCAAAGCCACGAGTGGCATTGCCTTCTCCGCGGACAAGGGTCACCCCGCGCCGACACTAACAAACTGTTGAGTTGGCGACAAGGACAAAGGAATCAGCCTCGGTTACTTTTGTTACAGTTGATACCCGGATCAGGACGCGAGTGCGCCAATTCGTTTGAGCCAAACCGGCATGGAGAGATTCAGGGTTCGTTAGTCGGCGTGGCGTCTTCGATCGTCATGTCTTTGAATTCGCTGGCTTCGAAGATCTCGCCACATTCGAGGCATTCGACGAATTCGGCGTCTTCTTCGCGAGCCACGATCTGGACACGCGGATGCTTACACTGTGCCATGGCTTCTCATCTCGGGGGCTGGTAACGGTGGGATTGGGGTCATAAATCCGGCATGGTTTGCCGACCCGAGCGGGCAGGCTGAATGTCGCCGGAAGTTGGCGGTATTTTAGCCCCACCCGCTAGCTTGTCAAGCCCCTATCAGACGTTTCGTTCTAGCCGGTCAAGATCCAGCCGGGACTTGGTATCAAGCGGATAAAGTTACTGGAACCCCGACCCGCTTACCGCCCATCTAAGCCATTAAGTAGCGGAGAGTTACACTTTAGCCGTCGATTTCGACCGGTGCCTGCAAGGGGTTGTGTTTCTAGTCCGCAGTCTCTAGAATAGATATGTCCGACTAAAAAGGTCGGATTTAACTTTACGATACCGATGCTCAAGCTGACCAAGAAAGCGGACTACGGCCTGATGGCGATGAAGCATTTAGCGGAGCACGGGGACCGCGGAGCATGCAGCGCCAAGGATGTTGCCGAGTGTTATGGCATTCCCCAGGAAGCGCTAGCCAAGATTTTGCAGCGTCTGGCAAAGGCCGGGTTGCTGCATTCGCAGCATGGAATCAATGGTGGCTATACCCTGGCCCGCGACCCGGGGACGATCACCGCATTTGAGGTGATCCGGGCCATAGACGGGCCGCTGTTCATCACTTCGTGCGTGACCGTGCGGGGTGAGTGCGATCAGACCGATCGCTGCAGCATCCGGGAGCCGCTACGCCGGGTGAGTCATAGCATCGAAGAAGTGTTACGTCGCCTCACGATTTTGGAGATGAAAGAAGACGCGCAGAGCGAGGCCGTGAAGGCGAAAGTTTCCGCCGAGTTGGTGACGATTACGTAACGTTTTTGGTCGCCGAGGCGCGTGAGCGCAACAAGCGCACGATAGGTTTTGCAGGTTCTGAGGAGAGCAATCATGAGCACGGATGTGAAGTCGATCCCCCTGGGAGAAGAGAAACTACAACAGCGGAAGTCAGAGCGGCAGAAATTCGAGCAGCAGACCACCTCCGCCAACGGCATCAAGCTTCCCATTTACATGGATAACCATGCCACCACCCCCATGGACCCGAGGGTATTGGAAGAGATGCTGCCCTACTTCATGGAGAAGTTCGGCAACGCTGCCAGCCGCAATCACTCCTTTGGCTGGGTGGGCGAGGAAGGGGTGGAAACCGCGCGTGAACGGGTTGCCAAGCTGATCGGCGCCACTACGAAAGAGATCATTTTCACCTCGGGCGCAACCGAGAGCGACAACCTCGCTATCAAGGGCGTCGCCGAGATGTACAAGGAAAAAGGCAACCACATTATCACCGCGGTCACCGAGCATAAGGCTGTGCTCGACACCTGCAAGCGGCTGGAAAAATACGGTTACCGTGTGACCTACATGCCGGTGCAGAAAGATGGACTGGTCGATCTGGATGAACTCAAGCGCGTCATGGACGACAAGACCATCCTGGTTACGATCATGGCGGCCAATAACGAGATCGGCGTGCTGCAACCGATCGCCGAGATCGGAAAGCTTTGTCGCGAGCGCGGTGTGATCTTCCACAGCGACGCGACGCAAGCCGTAGGAAAGATTCCCATCGATGTGACCAAGCAGAACATCGATGTAATGTCGATTTCCGCGCACAAGATGTATGGGCCCAAGGGAGTCGGCGCTTTGTACGTAAGGCGCAAGAATCCGAGAGTGCAGATTTCCGCCATTATTGATGGTGGCGGGCACGAGCGCGGCATGCGTTCCGGGACGCTGAACGTGCCCGGCATTGTCGGCTTGGGCAAGGCCTGTGCGATCTGTATGGAAGAAATGCCCAAGGAAAGCTGTCACCTCGCCGGAATGCGTAACCGCCTCCGCGACAAGATCATGGGGGGATTGGACGAGGTTTACATCAACGGGTCATGGGAGCATCGGCTGCCTGGGAACCTGAACATCAGCTTCGCCTATGTGGAAGGCGAATCGCTGCTGATGGGCATCAACGATATTGCGGTATCAAGCGGTTCAGCTTGCACCTCTGCGACGCTTGAACCATCTTATGTATTGAAGGCTCTGGGCACTGGCGACGATCTGGCGCACAGTTCCATCCGCTTTGGCATCGGACGCTTTAACACCGAAGCCGAAGTGGACTATGTGGCCGAGCGCGTAGTGGAAACGGTGTCCCGGCTGCGTGAACTTTCACCACTCTATGAGATGGCGAAGGAAGGTGTTGATTTGAAGAGCGTGAAGTGGGCAGCTGAATAGGGATGTTCGCGTCGCGCTTTATTGTCATCGCAGACGTGATGACGCGCGGTCGCTCACTCAGGTCCTTCGGCAGCAAAAAGCGGCTGCCTCAGGATGACAAGAATTTAGTTTCTACAGGAGAGAGTCAAAATGGCATATAGCGATAAGGTTCTCGATCATTATTCCAACCCGCGCAACGTCGGCTCCTTGGACAAGAGTAGCCTGGAAGTCGGTACTGGCCTGGTGGGCGCGCCCGAGTGCGGCGACGTGATGAAGCTGCAGATTAAGGTCAATCCGCAGACCAACATCATTGAAGACGCGAAGTTCAAGACCTTCGGCTGCGGTTCGGCCATCGCGTCCTCCTCCCTGGCCACCGAATGGGTGAAGGGCAAGACGGTTGACGAGGCCCTGCAGATCAAGAACACGGAAATCGTGAAGGAGCTCTCACTGCCTCCAGTGAAGATCCACTGCTCGGTGCTGGCTGAGGACGCCATCCGTGCCGCGATTCACGACTGGAAGAAGAAGCAGGACGTCTCGAAGCCTGCGACTGTCGAAGCGAGGTAGGGTTGTAATGACCATTGCGACAGAAGCGGCCCCTAAGACCGGCGCTCCAGCTAAAGGCGTGACCGTCACTGACAAGGCCCTGGCCAAGATTCGTACGGCTGTTGTCAAGGAGGGCATCTCTCCCGAGCAGGGTGGGTTACGCCTGGGAGTGCAGGGGGGTGGATGCTCAGGATTAAGTTACAACATCCGCTTTGACACTCAGCCCCGCGAACGCGACCGGGTGTTCCAGTTCGGCGATGTACGGGTTTTTGTGGACCCAAAGTCGTTTATCTATCTGCACGGCATGACCCTGGATTATCAGGAAACCCTCATGCAGCAAGGCTTTGTGTTCGTCAATCCGAACTCGTCAAAGTCTTGTGGGTGCGGCACGTCGTTTTCGGGATAATCGTGTGGTGAGGGCGCTCCACGCTCAGCCTGGAGCGGCGTCTTCTGCGCTCCACTTTCTCCGGTCGAAGTTTCCGCTCCCTTGATCGAACTTCCCTGAGATCGTGTGCTGGTATGTGAGGTGGTCGCGGGCGGGGCGCACCGCCACGATGGAGTCCATGACGGTTGAAGTCTCCAATCCGGTGGCAACTGCAAGTTGCTGGTCCTGCGGCGAGATGCGCGCGGCGCAGTTTTGCCATGCCTGCGGCAAAGTTCAGCCGCCGGTTCCGGTGGACTACTTCACATTCTTTAGCTTACCCCAGAAGCTGGTAGTCGATGTCGGGCGCCTGGAACGCGCTTTCTATGAGCTCAGCCGCAAGTTGCATCCCGACCTCTACGCCCGCGGGGATGCGCGGGAGCAAGAATGGAGCCTGCAGCAAAGCTCGTTGCTCAACGATGCTTACCGCACCTTGAAGGATCCCATCAAGCGCACGGAATACGTGCTGCGGCTGGAAGGCGTGGAACTTGAAGAGCAGTCCAAGACAGCGACCGATAAAGCTCGCGCGACCGGCGAGATGAAAAAGCAAGTCGTGCCTCCGGATCTTTTAGAGGAGGTGTTCGATTTGAACATGCAACTGGAAGAGCTGCGTGCGCAGAAAAAACTCGGCGAGGACGATCCTGCGCTGGTCGAAGAAATAGGCAGGCAAAAACTAGAGCTCGAAGAAAAACACGCGGCGCTCGTCGAACAATTAAAAGCTCGTTGGAAAGAGTGGGATAAAGCCGTGGACAGCGAAAGCGACGAAGATCGTCGCAAAGTGCGAGACGGAATGATAGACCTGCTGAACCGGCGGAACTACATCAGGAATTTGGTCAGGGATGTGAATGAGGTGCTGGAGAATTGAACGATTGACGGATTTTCGAATTGACGAATTCAAAAACTTAATCTTTGAATTCGACAATAAGTAAGTCCGACAATTCGTAAATCTGAACCATGGCAAACGATCGCATCGTCGGAATCGATCTCGGAACCACGAACTCCCTGGTGGCTTTCATGCAAGGGGAAAGCCCTGTCGTGATTCCGGGGGAGGATGGGCTAAATTTAGTGCCGTCCGTCGTCGCTCTCGATGAACAGGACCACATCATCGTCGGCAACGCCGCGCGCAAGTATCTGATCGAGACGCCGGAGCGCGCCGTCTACTCGATCAAGCGCCTGATGGGACGCGGGGTTGAGGACATCCAGGATGAATTGAAGCTCTTTCCTTTTCGTCTAGCAGAGGATCTCCAGGCGGGCGAAGTGCTGCGAATCAAACTGGGAGAAAAGACATTCACTCCGCCGGAAATTTCAGCCTTCATCCTGCGCCAGCTCAAGCGCAACGCGGAGCGTTTCTTCAACGCACCCGTCACCAAGGCAGTCATCACAGTACCAGCGTATTTTAATGACGCTCAGCGACAGGCCACGAAAGACGCCGGGCGCATCGCGGGACTGGAAGTTTTGCGACTGGTCAACGAACCCACCGCCGCTTCGCTTGCGTACGGGCTCGACAAGAAGCAGAAGGGCATTGTCGCTGTGTACGACTTGGGAGGCGGTACCTTCGATATCTCTATTCTCAGGCTTCATGATGGAATCTTCGAGGTGATTGCCACCAACGGCGACACCCACCTAGGTGGCGACGACATTGACAATCTGCTCATCAGGATAGCCTTAGATGACATTCTCGGCGACCTCGGTCTTGATGTGTCGCGAAATGGTGAAGCAGTAGCAACCATTCGCAGAGCTGTGATTGAAGCCAAGATTGCGCTTTCTTCGCAGCCAGGTACTAAGCTCGATATTGAGTTGCTCGGCGGCAAGCGATATCAGCGGGAGATTACGCGGGAACAGTTTGAACTATTGATTCAGCCGATCATTGATCGTACGGCTGGTCCCTGCCGGCAAGCGATGAAAGACGCTGCTCTAAAGCCCGAGCAGATCAACGAGCTCGTGCTCGTTGGCGGCTCGACACGCATCCCCAAGGTTCGAGAGTTGGTCGAGCGAATGTTCCAGCGCACACCCCACACCGACCTTAATCCCGACGAAGTGGTTGCGCTGGGCGCGGCAGTGCAGGCTCACATTCTTTCCGGCGGCTCCCAAGCCACTCAGGACATGCTGCTGCTGGATGTGACACCGCTGTCATTGGGAATTGAAGTCGCCGGTGGTGTGACTGACAAGATCATCCTGCGCAACTCCACGATTCCGGCTTCGGCCACGCAGCACTACACGACACAGGTGGATGGGCAAGCGAACGTCGCCATCCATGTTCTGCAGGGAGAGCGTGAACTTGCCAAAGACTGCCGCTCCCTCGCCCGTTTTGACTTGAGGGGGATCCCGCCCATGGCAGCGGGCATGCCGCGGGTGGAAGTAAAATTTCTCATCGACGCGAACGGGATTCTGCACGTCACCGCGCGTGAGCAACGCAGTGGCAAAGAGGCTGAAATCGAAGTCCAACCCAGCTACGGCCTGACTGACGAACAGGTCGAGAGCATGATTCTGGAGTCATTCGATTCCGCGGAAGAAGACTTCCGCCAGCGCCAGGTGATCGAAGCCCGCAATGAGACGGAGACAATCCTCGCGGCACTCGACAAGGGCAAGAAGAGCCCGGCCTGGGATCAGCTCACTGGTGATGAGAAAAAGCAGATCAGCAAGCTGGAAAAGGCGCTAAAGTTGATCAAAGGCGAGAGCGATTATCAAGCGATCCGCGGCGCGATTGATGCGCTCAACCAGGGCACCATGCGACTGGCAGAACTCATGATGGACACCGCTGTCACCACGGCCCTGAAAGGTAAGACGATGGAGCAGGCCGACCGGGGCGAGGATGTTGAGGCGCCCCATCCCGTGGCAAAGGCGGAGTTCGAATAGTCGAACCGAACACCGGTGGCACAGGAGTATTAATGGCTGAAGAAAAGACACACGGCGTGGGCGCGGCAACCGCGGACGCCCCTGGGGAAAACACAGTTCAAGTAACCTTCCTGCCAGAGGGGAAAACCGTGGAATTCGATCACGGCAAGCTGCCGTACAAAGATCATGGCAAGGAAGAGTCTCTGCTGGATGTCGCCCTAAACTACGGCGTCCGCCTGGACCATGCCTGCGGCGGAAACTGCGCCTGCACCACTTGCCACGTTTGGGTGAAAGAAGGCGCTGAGAATCTCTCAGAAATGGACGACGACGAGGCTGACCGGCTGGACATGGCTGCTGACTTACAGTTAAACTCCCGTCTCGGTTGCCAAGCTGTCATTACTAAGCCCGGCAAGGTCGTAGTCGAGATCCCTGCCTGGAACCGGAATTACGTGTCCGAGGAACACTAGTGGACCGGTCGCATGTGCCAGGTACCTGGTGTCAAGAAGCTGCGATTGAAGGATGCATGTGATCGAGACCTACGACCCGAGACCTGAGACCTAAGACTAAGACCTGAGACCTAAGACTGAGACCTGAGACCTAAGACCTGAGACCTGAGACCTCTAAGACCTGAGACCTAAGACCTGAGACCTAAGACCTGAGACCTGAGACCCGAAGAAGCTGACCTGACACACCCTGCAAGGAGCGTGCATGCCGAACGAGCTCACCTGGGACGACGCGGACGACATCGGAATCCTGCTTTCCGAAAAGCATCCGGAGACCGATCCGCTGGGAGTGCGCTTTACCGAGTTGCATCGCTACGTGACCGAACTGCCGGAATTCAAAGACGATCCCAAGAAATCCACCGAGGGCAAACTGGAAGCCATCCAGATGGCATGGCACGCGGAATTCCTGGATAGAACCCAGGGATAGTGCTGCTTCGATTAAAAAGGCACGGCTTGCGCTGTGCCATTTCTTGCTTCAATCGACCGATCTCTAGCCCGCGGTGGCGGGTACCGCCTCTTCCACGCTGGCCTCGCGCAGAAACTTGGCAGCCTCCTCTGGCGGCGTCGGGTTGATGTAAAAGCCGGTTCCCCACTCAAATCCCGCCGTCTTGGTCAGCTTAGGCATGAATTCGATATGCCAGTGATAATGATCATTGTTGGGATCCTGGACCGGTGAGGTGTGGACGACCAGATTGTATGGCGGATTGTCGAGGACACGGTCAGCCTTCGTCAATAATGTCTTGACGGCTTTGGCCAGATTCTCAAACATGTGCGAGGAAGAGTTCTCGAATGCTGACTCGTGTTGCTTGGGCAGAATCCAGGTTTCGAACGGAAAACGTGGAGCGTAGGGAGCCAGAGTGAGAAAGTCTGCGTTCTCAGCTACCACGCGGCTGCCGGATTCCGTCTCCTGCCGGATGATATCGCAAAAGACGCAGCGCTCCTTGTAGATGTAGTACTGCTTCGCCCCCTCGATCTCTTCCGTCACATAGATGGGAAGAATGGGAAGCGCAATGAGCTGCGAGTGGGCATGTTCGAGCGAGGCGCCAGCGGCTTCGCCATGATTCTTGAAGATCAGAATATATTTGAAGCGGCGATCCTTCTTCAGGTCGAGAATGCGGTCGCGGAAGGTCCAGAGCACGTCTTCAATGCGCTTAGGAGGAAGATTGGCCAGGGTAGCGTTGTGGTCGGGGGTCTCGATGATGACCTCGTGCGCGCCAATGCCATTCATCCGATCAAACATGCCCTCGGCCTGACGGTTCAGGTTGCCCTCAATTCCAAGTGCTGGGAACTTGTTAGGGACCACGCGCACCGTCCAGCCCGGGCTGTCGCGTTGCGGCGGAGGTCCGCCATTCGGGTTGGGACGATAGGCCTGAATCTCCGGAGGAGTCTTTGATTCATTGCCGTAACAAAAAGGGCAGAAGCCGCCCTTAATTTTGACCGCCTCGCGAGCGAAATCTGTCGGACGCTTGGCACGATCGGTCGAAATAATCACCCACCGGCCAACAATCGGGTCTTTTCTAAGCTCAGGCAAGCATTAAATCCTTTCAGTAGGCTGAGGGCCAAATCGTTATTTTACGCCAAGGGGAGAACATTCTGGAACAACTCGAACTGTGGTGGGCTGGAATGTTCCTTATAATATACGCTCAGCACATCGAAGCGCCACTGGCACGAAGGTGGTAGGTGCCTTAAGTACTCACGCGCGACGGCGATTAGTTCGTGGCGCTTGCGGCGGTCCACCGCCGCCTCGGCCGGCTTGACGTCTCGCGTGCTTCGAGTCTTGACTTCAATAAAGCACAATACATCTTTATTCCATCCGATGAGGTCGATCTCGCCTTTGCGACGCGCAGAGCGGAAGTTGCGGGCCACCATGATGTAGCCAAGCCTTCTTAAGTAAAAGTAAGCCTCTTCTTCGCCTCGTCGTCCGGTCTGCTGGTGAGCGGGACTGCTATCCGGAGGAAGAGTTTCTTGCGCTATCCAATCAAGCGCGCGGACGGTGGCTTGGGTTATACGACCGGACATAAGCACCACTTCGAACAGACCCTGAAATTCTAGATCAAAGGGCGCCGGCCATAAGTGACCGATGTCACAGACGATTGTGGTCGGAAACCATTGCATCCCGCCAAACACCGGGCTGTTGAAGTGTCGCACCGCAGCCCGGGCTGTCTTTTTCCTCTTGACTCTGGACCATGCTCCAGATTGTATGATTCAGTTATGGTGGCAAATCATCAGGCTTCAACTCCCATTCTACAAATCGGCGAGCTGGCAAAACGAACCGAGTTGACGGTCGATGCGATTCGCTTTTATGAAAAACGCAGACTGCTTCCGAGAGCGATGCGAACCACAGGTCGCTTCCGGCTGTATATGGCGGAAGACATCGAGCGCATACGTTTCATCCAGCGAATGCAGGCACTCGGCTTCTCCCTCAGGGAAATCAGAGAATTGGGAAACCTCCGGGCCCGCAGCGTAGACGCGTGCGAATCGGTAAGGAAACTGCTGACCGCGAAGATGGTTGAAGTGCGAACGAAGATGCGCGACCTTGAGCGGCTGAAATCTGAACTCGCTGCGGACTTGCGAAGATGCAACGCAGAACTGGAACATCGGCGGGGGCACGCATCCAGCGCATGTCCCGTACTGGAAACGTCAGAGGCAGGGCTCAAATGAAAATAGAAATCCTTTATTCTCCAGGGTGCCCTAATTACTTCCCGGTAGTCGAGCAAGTCAAGCGGGTGTTGTCCTCCGAATCTATGCCGGCGGAGATCCGGTCGATAGCTGTAAGAACAGATGCCGAGGCAAGAGAGTTGATGTTCCCTGGCTCTCCCACAATCCGCGTGGACGGTGAGGATGTCGAAGCCGCCGAGACGATTGCCCCCGGTCTGAAGTGTCGTCTGTACGCCAACCTGAGCGGAGTCCCCTCGGAGGAGATGCTGCGGCTGGCGGTTTCAAGAGCGAAGAAGAAGGAGTGAAACTGGCATGAGGATCGCGGAACGAGCAACTCCCGTCGCAGCCCTGATCGCTGCGCTTTCTACCTTGGCGTGCTGCCTGCCAGTTGGCTTTGTTGGCGCGGTCGGGCTGGCGGGGCTGAGTGTCTGGGCGCAGAGTTTCCATAGCTGGTTTCTCGGTCTTGCGGTCGTTCTGCTGGTTGGCGGCTTCGTTCAGCTGTATCGCGGGCGCAACCAGTGCAGAAAACGCAGTCCGCTGAGCATGGCCATGCTGTGGGTTGCCACCGCAATCGTTCTTGTGGTCATCCTCTTCCCGCAGATGATCGCCAGCGTGCTTGCCCGGTGAGACATGGAAACTGCAAAGATCAAGTACGCGCCCGCGCTGGCCGCAGTCATCACCACGCTGTTGGTCGGCTGGTATTTCTGGGGTCCAGCAGGGGGCAAGTTGACCGTTCTCAACGAGGGCAACTTCTCCGAGTTTGTCCAGCAGTTTGATGGCGCCGCCAATGACGAGCGTATCCTGTTGCTCCTCTCTCCGACTTGACCGACGTGCTTGCGGGGGGCTTCCGCGACAGAACAAATCCTGAAGCAGAATCACTCGGAACATCTTAGAGTGTTCGTTATCTGGGAGCCGATGCTTGCCTCCGACTGGTCTAGCCCAAGTCGGTTCATCCAGTCGCGAGTCCCGGACCCACGAGTCATGCAGTTCTGGGACAAGAACCATCTAGTTGCAAAGGAACTGCGCGGACATGTGCCCGGCTTGACGACTAGCTGCTGCTCCCGCGCCGGAATACTCTGGGATGTGGTGGCGGTCTATCCAAAGAATGCCGGGTGGGATTCCGCGCCCGTATTCATTGACGGTCCCGTTGTCAATGTAGCGTCAGATGCAGCGAGACAGCTCTCAGCATTGACCGGCGAGGCCCGATGAAGAACGCAAATGCTCTCCGATTACTAAGGTTTCAGAGAAGTGGCTGTAGTTCCGATTCGATGATATTCGTGTATTCAAACCCGATGACTTTTTGTCGGAGTATTCCGCGGCGGTCATAGAGCATCGTGGTCGGTAAGCCTTCAATACCACCAAACTTCTGCTTCAAGTCATCAGTCGCGACGGCCAACGGATAACGGACTCCGATTTTCTTCGCAAACAGGATTGGGTCTTCCAGATCTTTCATGGTGTCGAATTTGAGCCCGACCACTGCGAATCCGCGAGAGCCATAGCGGTCCACAAGTTTCTGATAGCCCGGCATCTCTCTTTCGCACGGTTGGCACCACGTCGCCCAAAAATCAACGAGCAGCACCTTGCCGCGAAGGTCAGCCGAGGAAATATCGCGTCCTTGCAAGTCCTTCGCGGAGAAGTCAGGCAACCGTGAACCAATCTCGCCTGGCGCGCTTGCGTTTTTTCTCGGCTGAGTCGGACTCGACGTATGCTGATTACATCCGACGAGTCCAACTGCAGCGAGGGTTAGAAGTAACAAACCTTTTCTTAGCATCTATTCCTTCTTCTGGAGTTCTAGAATCAGCAACTTAAGTGGAGCCGACGAATCCGCCTTCTTTTTCCCTGCCGGTTTCTTGTACAGCTGGCCCCGAACCGTGACCATCATCGGTGAGTCCGCGAGCAGTTCCAGCCCTTTTGATAGGTCATTCGGCACCAACGCAAACGACCGATTCGGTGCGACCTGTATGGCAAAGCTGCCCGAAGAGCCCTTCACAATTTTGCCCCTCGCGGTCATATCCATCTCCGCTGCGGTTACACCGCTGTCGTATGTCGCCTTCAGAAGCTGAGCCGGGTCAATCTGCCCATCTTCTTTGGGAGTGACATCAACTCTTCCGTCGAGCAAGCTAACTTCTACGTTTTGAACGCCAGACTGGCGCCCGAGGTGCTGTTTCACCCCGTAGGCTCAAAAATTTCACGTCATGCCTTCGACGCGCATTTCAATATGCTTAATTTGCGCTTGAGCCACTGGCACAACAACCATAGAACCGAGTATGAGAAGTAGCGCCAACTTTTTCGTGTTCATCGTTCCTCCTTTTCTTAAAGGTGCAGCCGAAACTGCTGCGTAACCCCAAAGCTGAAGTGGCGCCGCACAGGCATAAACGATCCGCCTGCTGAATGCGCTACGTCCCAATCCATTCCAAGCCAAAGATGCATTCCGGGTCGTAAGCCGGCGTAGGTCGTGACTCCAGCCAGCAACACGTCGCCACCGCTGCCTCTCTGAGTGACAGCTGCGACACGGTCGTCCTGAGAATGCAGCCAGGTGAGCACTGGACCAATGAACCACTCACGGGCCACATTCTTTGATTCGTAGGGTCGGTACGAGAGCCAGAAGCGTGATTCGAGGTCGCTGCCGAGCCGAGTTTGCTGCGTCCCCTGTGAGCGGATGAGGGAATGGAAATCCTCATCAGCCACCAGACGTTTGAGGTTGAAAAGCCCTGTGTAAGTCCAGTTCGCTGCCAGAAACAAATCGGTGGAACCCGAGCCCGGTTGCAAACTTGAAGGCAGGCGCGCGCCATTCGCGCCAGCCAGGTTGGTTCGGCCCGTCGGAATCTTGGGACCGAGCGTGACCGATGCCTGTGTGGTTCCTCGCGGTGAATCTCGCCGGTAGAACCGGTACTTCGCGAGCACCATTGCATCGCCGAGGCCAGTGCCCTCGGCTACAGGGCTCCCCGGCCTGTCAAAGTGATTCGTGACCACCGGAACGAGAACGGTCAAATCAAAATCGTGGTAGAACCCCCATGTGAAGTTGAAATCGCCCTCATGCGAGAAGGTAGGACGGGCAGTCACGGGAATACCACTCGATATTCCCGGCATCAGAGCGTGTGTGGTGAAGATGGAATTGTAGGAGATGAGTGCGCCGCCTGGAAACAACGGCGGAGCTGTTTCGGGTGCTGGCCCTTGCCCTCTGGCTGTTGAAGCACAAAACAGTAGGATGAGCGTGAGGCACGCCCACATCCAACTAAGACGTGTTGCCTTTTGGAATCTCACGAGTTTTCCTCCAGCAAAATCATGAACTCAGGTACACCAATGCCTGAAGCCGGGAAACGACTGGAGGTCAGACTAGATGCGAAGTGGCGGGGTAGAGGGTACGCAGAAGCCGGGCGGGGCGTGGCATTGCGACGCGACGGTGCTAGCTGATGAATCTAAGCCATAAGATTCGGCAGACGCTGGGATCAGTCCGACTGCAGAATGGGACAAGGAAGTCCCATGCACGCACGAGGACTGCACAAAAGGAGCGTGCATCGTTGGCATGGTCTTGCAGCAGTCCATGCCTTGGTGGCCGTGCGACGAGCAATGCATTGAATGGCAGCACTGCATCGCTTGTTCTGAAGTTGTCGCGGCCCCGCAGTCGAATGCGTACGCTCCGAGAGCGACTGCGAGGATCACCAGAAACAATGGCTTAGCTAAACGCATTACTCACCAAGCTAAACGCCGAGCCGGTTCCAGTCAAGCCTGTGTGACAGGTGGTGGTTCTGGTTAGTGCTTTTCGTCGCGGCTGCGAAGCCAGTCTATGAACATTTGCTCCACGGGCTTGTCGTAAGCCATGAGGACGTGTCGGACCGTGTGGCCGCTGACAAAGTGGCACACTTCCTCGGCCAAGTTCTTTGCGTGGTCGCCGGCGCGTTCCAGCGATTGGGTCATAAAAATGACTTGCAGACTAGCCTGGCGCTGCACATTTTCCGGGTTCTCGATGTGGCGGAGGAAAATCAGGTTGCGCAGGCGATCCATCTCGGCGTCGGCGCGGAGTACATCCACTGCCTTCTTGACGTCTCGAGTGGAAAAAGCGGTGCCCGCATCGCTCAACATTTTTTCCAGCACCGTTGCCATGTGAGTGAGATCGCGCGTGTCCTGCGGATCGAGCCGCGGACCCGCCGCTTGCGCACTGCTCCCAAAGCTGAGCAGAAGATCTCCAATGCGCTCTAGACTGATCATGAACTTCATGCAGGCCAGCAGCTCGCGAGCCTCGGTCTCGCTGACCTGGGTGATGGCCAAGGTCACCCCGGCGTCGATTTCCATGTCCATTTCATCGAGCTGCTTTTCGCGCTCTCGCAGCGTATTGAGCAAAGGAGAGGATCCGGTGGCGATACCTTCCGCGGCAGTTGCCGCGGCCTCCTTGGCCACCCGGCAAGCTTCGACGGTCCGTCTGACCAGGTGCGGATAGGAAGACTCCGGTTGTGGACTCTTGGTGCTGGCTGTACTCATGCGCCTGTCCCTTCGTAGCGTGATCGTCCGCCGCGTTCGCTCACGTCTTTCCTTGCGCTTCGTTAGTCTGCCATTCATTTGGATGGATGACCAATAGAGGAGGATAGGTTGTTTTTTCAACAACTTGGTTAACGTGGGATGAATTTTTCGCGCTGGTTTGACCCAAAAATCCCTGAATCAGGCCCGTTTTTCGGGGATTGGGGTCAAAGGCAAGGTGAACAGAAAAGTCGAACCGTGATTCAATTCGCTCTCGGCACGGATGGTGCCGGAATGTGCGAGCACAATGTGCTTGGCGATGGCCAGCCCCAGGCCGGTCCCGCCCGATTCGCGGGAGCGGGCTTTGTCCACTCGGTAGAAGCGTTCGAACAGACGGGGCAGGTGCTCGGAAGGAATGCCGGGACCGAAATCGCGGACGTAAAACTCAACCCCGCGCGCTGAAGGTCGTGCCCCCAGAACAATGCGCCCACCTGAAGCTGCATATTTGAGGGCATTATCCACCAGATTGGAGAAGACCTGGTGGATGGCCTCGGCGTCAGCGCTGACTGCAACCGCGGCATGGTCTTCTACTTCCAACTCGATATTGTGCGACCGCGCAACCTCCTGAAAACTTTGTACCGCCTCCTGCAGTAGTTCCCCTGGCATGACCGACTGCAGAGCAAAACGTTGTTCCCCTGATTCCACCCGAGCCAGGGTTAGCAGGTCTTCGGTCAGGCGTGACATGCGTGTGGCATTTTTGCGGATGATCTCCAGGAAGTCGCGAACGTGGTTGTTTTCGGGTGCGCTGTCGAGCAGAGTTTCGGTATAACCCTGGATGGAAGTCAGTGGAGTTCTCAGTTCGTGCGAGACGTTGGCAATGAAATCGCGCCGGGTCTTCTCCACCCGCTCAGTTTCGGTAAGATCACGCAGAACGGCTACGGCCCCTCCGCCGGGCATGGGCGCGGCAGTCACATCGAAGGTGCGACCGGGGAGAATTGAGGCAGCGCGGGCGGCGTACACCTTGCGTGACTCGCTGGCCCCGCGCACCGCCCGCAGAAAGTCGGGGTCGCGGACAGTTTCAACCACCGGCGCGTTTAGCCGTGTATGCTGCGGAACCAGCTTGTTCATGCGCTGGTTGGCCCACTGCACAAGGTCATCTGCGTCGATGGCAATGACGGCGTCTTGCATGCTGTTGAGCATGGTTTCAAGCTGACGCTGGCTGGTTTCAAGCGCAGCAAAGTTTTCTTCGAGTTGCCGGGCGGTTTTGTCGAGCGCAGCCGCGACCTGTCCGATCTCGTCATCGGACGTCCCAGTAACGCGCGCCGTCAGATCGCCAGCCGCAATCCTCCTGGCAAACTCGACGATGCGTTGCAGGCGTCGTCCGGTCAACTGCGCCACAATCGCGGACATCACCACTGCAACTGCGAAGGCCACCAGCGCCCCCCACAGCAGCGTGCGGTGCACGAGTGCAATCGCGGCTTCGACATCTGAGAGCGGATAAGCCAGCCGGACCGCGCCTCCCGCGACAGGAGCAGCCACATACTGAATAGGCACAGCAACGCTGCTGGTACTTCTAGTAGCGCTACCCACCTCTCCCTTCAGTGCATCGACGAATTCGGGTTGATGGGCTTGGTTCTCTGCAGCATCAGCGCTGGCTTGGGAATCCGCCAAGACCTTGCCTTGGGCGTCAATGACTGTGGCTCGCGCGCCCGAGGCCTGTCCCTCCTGGGAAACGACATCTGTCAAAGCGTATGAGTGGTCAGTGTTGACGCGATGAGCAAACATCACGGTTTTTTGCCGCAGATTGCGTTCGATTTCTTTGCGAAGTGAAGTTTCCCAGGCGCGCCGAATGGAGATATCGAGGGTTATGGTTGCCGCTGCAATTACTATCGCAAAGGCAGCCACCAACTTGATGAAAATCCGATTCCTCACTTCGGCGCCTCGAAGCGGTATCCCGCGCCCCGCACGGTCTTTAGGTAGCGCGGATTCTCCGGATCTGGCTCGATTTTCTCCCGAATGCGCCGCACGTAAACGTCCACCGATCGTGGAGTCACATAGGCGGTATCGCGCCAGACCGAATCGAGAAGCTGATCGCGGGTGAAAACCCGGCCGAGGTGGCGGGCGAAGTAATCGAGCAGACGAAACTCAGTAGCCGTGGTGGTAACCGTATTGCCGCGCACAATCAGCGTCATCGCGCCCGGATCGATCTCGATTTCGCCAACCTTGAGCGGAGCCTGCGACAGCGGCCGCTCGAAACGGCGCAGAACTGCCTTCACCCGAGCTACCAGCTCGCGCGGACTGAAAGGCTTGGGAATGTAGTCATCTGCCCCCAGTTCCAGTCCCAAAATGCGATCCGCTTCGCCGCTCTTGGCGGTGAGAAAGATCACGGGAGTCGGGGCCAGCGACGGCATTTGCCGGATTTGGCGGCAAAGCTCCAGACCGTCCTTGCCGGGCACCATGATGTCGAGAATGAACAACGCGGGCCGTTGCCGTTCAGATTCGCTAATCACGGTTGCGCCGGTGGGGAACACCTTGAGCGCGAATCCAGCTGCTTCCAGATGATGGCGTACCAGCCGCGAGATATCCGGATCGTCCTCGACCACAAAGATGCTGGGCTTCATGCAGACATTGTAGCGGTCACCAAGGCGGAGTACCTAGTTTCGGATTCATCTTCGCGGCGCTTGAGTTTCGATTAACAAGTTTCCTGCTTTGTCTATCCGAAAGCGCGTTCGCGGAGGCACAATCGTCGTCGCGCTGTACTCACTAATTACGGCTGGACCGGAATACATCCTTCCCGTCTGCAATGAGTCACGAGTGTGAATCGCAGTGGGCAGTTTCTTGCCGTCGAAAAAAACTTGGGTGTGGCGTGGCATTCGATCGGCGACCGAGAATTTCTTGCCATCGCCAGAGCCGAGCTGCGCTCGGCTTGGGAGGACGGCCGTCCCCTCATAAGCGGTGAATTGGTCGCGGCGATTTGACGATGGCTCGCAGCCGAAGTGTCACCAGTTCCAACTCACGGGCCGGATAGTTGTAGCCGTAGCGACGTTGGTGCTCGCGCCGGAAGTCACGGATCAGGTTAGTAGTGAAGGGAATCGGCAGCTCGTATCCCTGGCCTCGATAGCGAACATCGACACTGCGCTGATATCGGACGGCACCTTGCCAGCCTTCATTACGGAAATCCTTTTCCGCCTTGCCGCGCAAGGCAGCGAATTCTTCCTTCAGGCGCTCGCGGGGAAGTTTCTCCGCAAGCCGCCACAGTACTGTGCGAGAATAATCTTTCACCACATCGCTCATCAAAATGCCGTAAGCGGAAAGCGCCCCCGGCAGTGGCGGCACAATCACGCGGGGAATGCCGAGAGCCTCGGCGAGATCACAAGCATGCAATCCACCCGCGCCTCCAAAGGCTACCAACGCGAATTCCCGCGGATCGTAGCCTCGTTCAATCGAGACTACGCGGATTGCCTTCTCCATAGTCGCATTTACCACTCGAATGATTCCGGCGGCGAACGGTTCTAGCGTCAGTTTGGATCGATGCCGCTTCAACCACTCGGCAACGATCCGCCGCGTGCGTTCGATATCGAGAATGAAATCTCCGCCGAGAAAGTAGTCTGGTTGCAAGCGTCCCAGGATCAGGTTGGCATCGGTGACCGTTGGCTCTGTGCCGCGACCATAGCAGATTGGTCCTGGATCGGCCCCGGCAGACTCAGGGCCAACACGGAGTGCTCCACCGGCGTCGAAGCGGGCGATGGACCCCCCGCCAGCGCCAACCGTGTGAATATCCAGCATGGGTACACCGACCGGCAGGCCGGCAATCTCAGCCTGACTTCCGGCGCGGACCTCGCGGTCGACGAGCGCGACATCGGTGGAAGTCCCACCCATATCAAACGAAATGATTCGTTCAAACCCGCTATGCCGCGCCATGGCAGCGGCAGCCCACCACGCCGCCCGCCGGTCCGGACAGTATCGTGCGCACCGGTTCACGAGCCGCTGAGTTCAGAGGCGTGATCCCGCCGCTGGACTGCATGACAAAGATCCTGGTCTTGCGGTGATCGAGATGTCACTGAGCCTTGTGCCCGCCGATTGAGGCTCTCATGGAGCCGCTCAAAATAGCGTTGCATGACCGGTTGCAGGTAAGCATTCACGACAGTTGTGCTAGTGCGCTCGTATTCGCGGAATTCGGGCAGGATTTGATGAGAGATGGACAGTGGCACCTGCAGAGACTTGAAAGCGGCGGCGACGGCGAGCTCGTTCCGTGGGTTGGCAAAGGAGAACAGCAAAGATATTGCAACCGCTTCCGGATGTTTCTTGCGGACTGCATCCAGGAGCGACCGAATCTCATCCTGCGTCGGCGACTTTAGAATTTCACCGTCGCTGCCGACGCGTTCATCCACACCGAAGCGTAGATCGCGGGATACGAGCGGGTCCACACGATCGAAGAAGAAATCGTAAAGTTTGGGTCGGGCCTGGCGTCCAATCTCGATGGCATCCTCAAAACCAGCAGTGGTGACCAGAGCCACGCGCGCGCCTTTGCGCTGCAGCAGCGTGTTGGTGCCCACGGTGGTGCCGTGCAGCAGAGTCAGAGGACCGCTTACGCCGATTCTTTCCAGGGCCTCGACGATCGCCAGTGAAGGGTCCGATGGGGTGGAAAATACTTTCAGCATGCGAATGCGTCCACGATCAATCCAGACACAGTCAGTGAAGGTGCCACCGGTGTCAATGGCGACGCAAAGTGGTTGAGTTCGTGAACGGCGCCGCATGGGCATGAAACTGGAACGTTAGGGTACCATTTGCTGACGAGCTTATGGTGAAGGTGACCTGCGGTAGTGGCTCGGTTTTAGCCACACTGGCGTCATCCCTCGCTTTGCGAGGGATCTGGCGGCCAGGATAGAGAACTCCGGTGAAGGTCCACGCGAGATCCCTCCCGCGGCTGAACTGCGCCGGGTCTCGGGATGACGCCCTAACCCTTCCGAATCGCCATGGATTCGCCGAATGCCAAGTTCGAAAGCAACCTCACGATCCTGAGAAAATGCTCATGAAATACGACTTTCTGATTGAGACTTACGAAACCGAACGAATTAAGGTCATCAGCGTTTGGAGCGAGTTCAAGGATGCGGACCTTCCCGTCCGCCCTCGCTCTGGCGATCCGCGTGGACGCAGCGTTCACGAGCAAATGGTGCATCAGTGTGTCAGTGAAGATCTCTGGTTTCGTAACATGCTGGGCATTGATGTAGGCGCGCCGCCTTTACCGCAATCCGAAACCCGTTTGGAGTTTATGAAACGCTACGCGGAAGACAGTGGCAAACGCCTTGCCGCTCTGCAAGGAAAGAACGAACCCTGGTGGGAGGGGCAAACAACTTTTTTTAGCGTTCAGCGCTCGCGGGCATGGGTTATGACCCGTCGAATGAACCACACCTCGCATCACCGCGGGCAACTGATGGCAATGCTCCGAATGTTAGGATGTGATCTGCATAGCAATTACGGCCCTACCGCTGATACCGGTGGGTTGATGCAAAATCATGCGCCAACAATTTATGCCTATATTCTCTGGATGCGCTGCTCAAAGGAGAAGCTCAAGGTGGAGCAAAAACTCCGTTGCCCGGCTCCGGCGCCGAACCCGTTACAGAGCGTCCGAACGGGAAGTAACTTGGACCTAACCTAAGCCTTGCTGAATGCCAACGCCAGCAGGGTCTTTTGCTCCACTTCATGCGCTTTCGCCGATCCCGTCGCCGGACTGGCGCTGGCGGAGCGTTTCACGGAAAGGACGGAGCGTTCGCCCGCGATGTGTCGCAGACGCGGCAGCATGTAGAAGAGCGCACCCATATTGGCCGGCTCTTCCTGCACCCAAACGATGTCCCGCGCTGATGGATGCTGCTCAATCGCAGCCACCAGTTCGTCCTCGGGAAAAGGATAGAGTTGCTCGACAAAAACGATGGCAGTCGAAGTGTCTTTCCGCTTCTTGCGCTCGGCGCGCAGTTCATGACCAATCTTTCCGGTACAAAGCAGAACCCGGCTGGCATCAGTTACTTCCGCATCCGGCAAAACATTCAAGAAGCGTTTGTGGGTGAAATCCTCGATGGGGAAGATGCGTCCGGATGGCGCAGCATACTCTTCGGCGTAAAAACCACCAGCGGCTTGCGCCAGGAGCGTAACGCCTGACGACGCAGTAAATGGAAATACTGCGCTGCAGTTGAGGGCTGGCAGATTTGGAAATTGTCGCGCGCGGCCAGTTGCAAAAAACGCTCGATACGGGCACTCGAATGTTCCGGCCCTTGGCCTTCGTATCCATGGGGCAGGAGTAGAACCACCCCGGAGAGAAGCCCCCATTTGTCCTCGCCCGCGCTGATAAATTGGTCGATTACGGCCTGAGCGACATTTACAAAGTCTCCGAACTGCGCCTCCCAGAGCACAAGAGCCTCGGGATAGTCGCGGCTATAACCGTATTCGAATCCAAGAACGCCCGCTTCCGACAGAGTGGAGTTGTAGATTTCGCAGCGTGCCTGATCGGCTGCTATATGTTCAAGCGGCACATACTCCTGTTCGTTCTCTACGTCGAGGAGCACGGAGTGACGCTGATTGAAAGTGCCGCGGCGGGTGTCCTGCCCGCTCAGCCTGACTGGGATACCGGCCCTTACCAGACTGCCAAAGGCCAGCGCCTCGGCCATCCCGTAATCCACCGGGCGCTTTCCCGCGCCCATTTCAGCCCGTTGATCGAGCAACTTCTTGACCTTGGGATGGATGTGGAATCCCTCAGGATAAGTCGTGAGACGTTCGGTAATTTCCCGCAATTCTTCCGTGGGCACTCCCGTGTCAACTTCGTACTGCGCCTTGTATCGTCCACCCTGATAGTTATCCCAATAGCTAGGCAAATCGCGCAGCGTGGGTTTCTTCGTGATGCTGCCGGCTTTCTGCTGTGCAGCTTCCAGTTCGCGCCGGATTTCTTCTACTAGCGCCGGAGCGTTTTCTGCTTCTATATCCTCAGCGTAAATCTCCCAAATCGGAGGATGGTCCTTGATCGCTTTATACAGCAGCGGCTGCGTAACTGTGGGATCATCGACTTCGCTATGTCCGTGACGACGATAGCCGATCATGTCCACAACCACGTCACTGCCAAAGGCGTAGCGATATTCAAGCGCCATGCGGCCTACTCGTACGACAGCGTCCACGTCCTCCCCATTCACGTGAAAAATCGGAATGGACTGCCGCCGAGCAAGCTGCGCCGCAAATCGGGACGAATGTAATTCTCCGGGAAGCGTGGTGAAACCGAGCAAGTTATTGACCAGTAGGTGGACGGTACCGCCTACGTCATAACCTTTCAGGTCGGCGTAGTTGAGAGTCTCGGCGGTGATACCTTGGCCGGCAAACGCGGCGTCGCCGTGGACTAGCAGGGGGACATATTTCTGCGCTCCTCCATCGCCGGCGCGGTCCTGCTTAGCGCGAGTGCGGCCGACTGTGACGGGATCCACGGCCTCCAGGTGGCTGGGATTAGAAACCAGATGGATGTGGATCTTGGCTCCGCTGCGCGTCGTGTACTCGCCGGTTGCGCCCATGTGGTATTTCACATCACCCCCGCCGAGAACACTGCGGGGATCGACATCTTCGAAACCGGCGAATACCTCTTCGGCGGCGCGTTTGGCGACATGCACAATTACGTTCAGTCGTCCGCGATGGCTCATTCCCATCACCAGCTCGACCGCCCCGCGTTCTCCAGCAGCTTCAAGAATCTCGTCCACTAGCGGGATCAGCGCGGTTACACCTTCGAGGGAAAAGCGCTTGGTGCCCAGATACCGCTGTTGCAGAACCTGTTCAAACAGGTCCGCCCGGATGAGCAGATCAAGCACTCGTTCCTGATCAACATCAGCCGGGTCGCCTTCCATGCGCTCCTGTATCCAGCGCCTGCGTTCAGCATCGTCGATATGCATGAACTCCGCGCCGACGGTGCCGCAGTACAAACGCCGCGCCTCGCGAGCCAGCTCACCTTCAATCTGCATATCGGGGTGTGGCACGGGAGCCAGAAAACCGAGCGGATCCAGATCGGCTTGCAGATATCCCCAGCGGCGAAATGCGTCAAACACACGCTCACGCTCTCCATTGGGAGCGTCTATTACTCCTGCCGGGGTCCGATTCGGTGCTTATTTTGGACTGCGTTGCCATAGCTACACTACTAGCATAAAGGATGAGATGGGATGCGTGCTGGATTCTGCGACCGGCGTCGATGCCTGGTCTGATTCGCCTTTGTTATCACCCGACTCTCTTTGCCACTCTTCCTGAAACGACCCCTCTTCCTGAACCGACACCTCGCCAGCAGCTTCGTCCAATAACCACACCGTTACCCGCGATGCTTCCCTCATGGGCCCCCGATGTAGCACTTAGCCGGGGTGCGGTCATGAACAGTCTGACTAATGTTGCCATCGGCAGCAGGCAAATGCAGATACTACTGGTGGCAGGAGATCACGAGGATTTCGCCTACCTGCGTGATTTGCTAGTTCGGGCCGGCGAGGAACAAATAGCCCTGAACCACGCCCATTCCTTCGAAGAAGCACTTGCACTCCTGAAACAGACAACCTATGACCTGGTTTTGTGCGACTACAAGTCTGGCGACGGCGCGGCGCTTCGCCTATTGCACGAGTTGCGCGAACAGGGCTTGGGGGCGCAAGTCATCTTTCTCAGCGATTTTGTGGACGAGGCAACGGTTGAGGCCGCGATTAGAACCGGAGCAGGCCGCTGTTGCCGGAAACCTGGGTCAGACGTGGCGTCCGTTTCCCGCGATATCCGCCACGCCATTGAGGTCTACTGCAAAGAGCGCCAGCGCCAGAAAGCAGAAGACGCCTTGCGCAAGCTCTGGGGCGCGGTGGAGCAATCCGCGGATTTGGTGATAATCACCGACCGCGATGGAGTGATTGAATACGTCAACCCTGCCTTCGAAGTTCTCACCGGCTACTCCCGTGAGGAAACCATCGGACAAACGCCCCGCATGCTCAAATCTGAAGAGCAGACTCCCGAGATTTATAAGGAATTGTGGCAAACCATTCTTTCGGGCACAGTGTTTCGTGGGATTTTGGCAAACCGCAAGAAGAACGGAGAGATCTTCTTCGCGGAAAAAACCATCACACCCCTGCGCGATGCAGAGGGAAAGATCACTCACTTTATCTCCAATGACCGCGACATCACGGAACGGCGCAGGTTGGAAACCCAACTCCAGCAAGCCCAGAAAATGGATGCCATCGGCAAGCTGGCGGGCGGCGTCGCTCATGACTTCAATAACTTGTTGATGGTAATCAGCGCCTACGCCGAGCTGATGTTGGACTCGGTGGCGCCCGAGCACCCATTGCGTCGCAACGTGCAGGAGATCATGACCGCCGCGCGCCGGGCCGCCGACCTTACCCGGCAATTGCTGGCCTTTGGCCGCAAGCAGGTGCAGTCCCTTCAACTCCTCGATCTGAACTGGATCGTCGAAGAGATCAACAAGATGCTGCCACGTCTGATTGGTGAAGATATTGAGCTGATATTTGCTCCAGGACAAAATCTAGGCAAAGTTAAAGCCGATCTGGTGCAGATCGAGCAGATTGTCATGAACCTGGCGGCCAATGCGCGCGATGCCATGCCGAAAGGTGGCAAGCTCACGATCGAAACTGCGAACGTCCAGCTTGACGAGGATTATGTGGAGGGGCACTCGATCGTGCCCGCCGGCGATTACGTCTTCTCGCGGTTTCGGATTCTGGCAAAGGAATCGCCTCGGAGCATTTTGCTCACATCTTTGAGCCTTTCTACACTACGAAGGGAGAAGGCAAAGGCACCGGACTGGGATTGGCTACCGTCTATGGCATCGTGAAGCAGAACGGTGGATTTGTCTGGGTATATAGCGAGCCTGGGCTGGGAACCACTTTCAAGATTTACCTGCCCCTGGTGCAAGAAGGGATGAAAGGATCCACCCTTCAAAGCCGATCGAGGTTGCTTCCAAGGGCTGCGAAACCCTGCTGCTGGTCGAAGACGAGTTGGCTGTCCGGCAGTCGGCCCGCGAATTCCTGATGCTGAGCGGCTACATCGTTCTGGAGGCCAAGACGGCGAAGATGCGCTGTGCTTCGCCCGGGATTACCTTCCGCCAATTCACCTGGTGGTCACCGACGTGGTTATGCCCAGCATGGGAGGGGCAAAGCTGGCGGGTATTTGGAGACGGAACGGCCAGCGAAGGTGCTGTTCGTCTCTGGCTACGCGGAAAATACCGTGCTGCGGCACGGCGCCATTGATGTGACCTCGCGTTTTCTGCAAAAACCTTTTTCCCTGAAGATCCTGGCCCGAAAAATCCGCGAGGTTCT
>CAVSNS010000039.1:0-82440 GCA_963729325.1 uncultured Acidobacteriota bacterium | reverse complement strand
AATACCCTATGCTCGGATGATGGTTGGTAGCGGCTATACTTTACTAAAGTGCCGAATTCAATTGCGCGCGAACAAGATCTCCTTAAGCTCCCCTCCAGGAAGCGCTCGCTTCGTCCGGCAACCCGCCGAATTGGCATTCATACTTCCAGCGCTGGTGGAGTGCACAATGCCGCCGAGCGCGCCTGGAGACTCGGCTGCAATACTTTTCAGATCTTTTCTTCCAGTCCGCGGCAATGGGCGCCCTATGAGCTGAGTCGTCCGCAATGCGACGAGATGAAGCGTCTCCGCGACCACTACGACCTCAAGCCGCTGGTCATCCACACCAACTACCTGATCAATCTGGCTAGCACCACGCCACTATTTCTGAAAAAGTCGGTGGAATCCTTTCGCGGTGAGGTCGAGCGTGCGTTGGCGTTATGCGCCGAATATCTGGTGCTACATCCTGGATCGTTTCGCGGCGCGGATCGCGAAGCCGGTCTGCTGCAAACCGCGGCAGCCATCGCGGCCGTAACCCAGGGACTCGACCTGGTCAAGGGCAATTTGACCATCCTGATCGAAAATACCGCCGGAGCCGAGTATTCGCTCGGTGGATCCTTCGAACAAATTGCCGAGGTCCTCGATCGCCTGCGCGGTGTGGTTCCGATTGCTGCTTGCATCGACACCTGCCACACCCACGTTGCCGGTTACGACATCGTGAGTGAAGCTGGCATGCGCGACACGCTTGCCCATCTCGACGCTACGGTGGGTCTGAAAAACGTTCGCGTGTGGCATTGCAATGACGCCAAAGCCGCCCGCGGATCGAAGCTGGACCGTCATCAGCACGTCGGGAAGGGAAGTATCGGCCGGGAGCCCTTTCGCCGATTGCTGAACGATTCGCGCCTGGCCCACGCCGCCTTCATAGCCGAGACCCCGATTGATGCACCGGGAGACGATAAGAGGAATGTAGTGGCACTTAAAACACTGGCGACAAAGATCAGATGACCACCCAAGCGCTTAGCGCAGCGCTTCACTGCCCACCACGGAACCTTTTCATGCGAAGTAAATAATACTCGTTGACGGGGCGATCATCCTGCAGCGCTGGCGCCGAGGGATCTTCCGCGAGCAAGTTGTCCAGAGAGATCTCGTTGTTCAGGACCATGACCAGTTGACCTTCTGGCGTCGCTTGTGGTCCCCCACTCGATCAGGTCCTTCGCCGCCGAAGTCGGCATGTGTTGCACCAGTTCTTCCGCGCTCCAGTTTCGCAGAGGTTGACCGCTCGCCAGGAAATGGATTCCCCAAGGCCCGATAGAATGAAACGCGCGAACATAAGGAAACGATTCTTGCAGCGCGCGTGCGACCGCCGCATGCACCGCAGGATCGCCGCGAGGCAGCCATTGCTGCAGAATTCCGTCCGGTCGTAGCCTGCTCCGCACCGTTGCGTAGAATTCTTTTGAGTACAGCAGGCTCGAGCCTGCTGCTTCCACCGGCGGCGGCGGGTCCAGCGCGATCACATCGTACTGTTCCGGACTTCGCTCCAGGTAGCGCCGGCCATCATCAATGACCACTCGCGAAAGTTGCGATTTTAGCAACTGCGGACCGTCGGCATGGTAATACCAAAACAGTTTGGGAACGCTAGGCACTAACTCCACAGCCGTGGTTGGGATGCCCCAGGAAAGCATCGAGCGATAAGTAGTTCCCATGCCAAAACACACCACCAGCGCGTTTCTCGGAGGATGGTTGAGAAATGCCAGCGGCAAATGCGCCATGACCTTGGTCATCGGAGTCAGAAACGTAATCCCGGTTCCGTTCACCAATAAGTGCCTCTCCATTCCTTCTCCCATAGCGATAATCGTAGCGGTGTTGTCGCGCAAGATCTCCCGATGCGCGAACTGGTCCTCGAATCCATGCGTGGTGATCACCAGTCCCACCGTCAACGGCACGCACCGCCAGGGTCGCCAGTCTTCCCCTCATAGTTGCGGATCCATACGCTTCCGCCGGCTGTTGTCCTGGCACCAGCGCGCCGGCCAGCCACGGCATTGCGAGTATGAGCAACGACCAGCGCTCACCAAATAGGGGCAGAAGCAAGAAGCCAGCCAGCAGTGGACCAATAATGCATCCCACTACGTTGAGCGCGTAGGCTCGCCCTGCGCGGTCCGGATCGCCTCCAGCCCATCGGTCTACCAGCATTGGAGTCAAGAAACCCAACAGCGCTGAGAATGGCGCAAGACCGAACACCACCCTGACAATTGTCAACATGGATATCTGTGGATCGGCGAAAAACAGCGGCAGCAATCCCAACCATCCCAACCATGCCCAAACCCATCTTCCTTCCCGTCGATTTTCTGGAAGGCGCTTCCGGCTCCAATACCGATAAAACCACGAGCCCAGAAAGGTCGAGCTCAGGTATACCGCCAAAATGCAGGCGAACGAATAAACCATGGTGCCGACATAGGGGGTGAACTGGCGTATCCACACCACCTCCATTCCCATGCTCGTCAGCCCAGTACCGAACAGCAGTAGCAGCGGCCAGCGATTCATAGGCGGCATCCCTGAGACTTTTGCAGCATCGGAGGTCATCGTGGCGGCTGCTTCTTGATCACGGACTCGCAGGCTGAGCAAGAGCGCTGACATCGCCAGCAAGCCATTCAATCCCGCGCCAATCATCAGCGTGGCGTGAAATCCCCGCAGCTCTACAAGCAACGGGGGCACGATCGCGCCCGCCAGCGCTCCTAGCACATTTGCTAAATACAGATAACTGAAAGCCCGATCTGAATAAGATCGTCCTGAAGAAGGCTGCCCTGGCGAAGTCCCAGGAGCCCATCCGGTCGCATCTCGCGCTTGCAGATTCTTCATGGCCTCCATAGCGAATGGAATCGTCGCGCCCATGCACGCACACCAAGGCACCAGCGTCAGCGCGATCCAGATTCCCGACCCTAGATAGTACGCAGCCGACGACGACCATCCCGTGCGCTCCAGCAGGAGCCTTCCCCACAACAGTTCCTGCGGTACCAGAATTGCCGAAGTCCCGATCAACAGCTCAGTCATTGCATAAAGACGAAGCGCCGGAACTCCCGCGCTCCCGCGACGGCGAAGCAAACGGCCGCTAGCCCAGGACCCCAGCCCCAGGCCAGCCATGAACGAAGAAATCACTATCGAGGCCAGGGCGCTGGTCACTCCAAACTGCGCCATCGCCAGCCGCAGCCAGATGATTTCATAGAGGATGCTGCAGAACCCAGAAACCGAAAAGAAAACAAACAATGCCACCATGAATTGCCTGTTCCCCCAAACACTAATTTTGTTGGCCAAGGCAGAAACTATAACGATTTCTTACAGAGTGCGCGACCCGGAACAGCGAAATTACCGAAATTGCTGAATCCGCGGTGGAATTCCCCGAGCTTGAAAGGAATCCGCTGTTCTGTACCTATTGGCTGGGCACTGTAGATTTTGGGGCGGGTGCGCCACGCAGGAGGCCGTCTGTATTTAGATCTTCATCCACATCCGGCCAGTGGATACCATAGCCTCCGCCAGCTATGGTCCAATTTAGCCGCTGTTGGGCCGTGGCATTGAGCAGGCGAGGATACCAGGCCAACGGCACCGATATAGTGCGGCCGTCGCGCAGGCTAACGCACAGCGTGTCATCCGTGAATTGCACGTCCAGCACTCGTTCATCCGCGCTGGAAGCCGAAAAACTCATTCCATGCCTCCAAAAGTTCGTTCCTGTGTTCCGACACGATTGATTGTATCGCGCCGAGCTCGTGAGCGCGAAAGCCAGAGTTACGCGCCAGTTGGACTGGGTCGAGCCAGAATTTGGCAGATACGTCCCCCCTATCTACGTGGACGTGGGCGGCTCATTTGGTTCGTGACTATAAAAATAAAAGCGATAGGGGCCAGACCGAAGCACAGTCGGCATGCGCAGGATTCTAGCAAACGTCCGCGCCACACCAGCCGCTATTGTAAAATCTAAAGTTTATCCGGCACTCAACTGTTTCTCTCCATGCCGCAAGAAGAAAACACCACGGTGACCCGCGCCGAAACGCACTCCGCGCGTGCTGCCGATTCTCGTGATGACGCCCGCTACGACGTCCAGCGCGTCGAAAAAAAGTGGTCCGAGCGTTGGCAACAGGACCCATCGCTCTACGCGGCCGAGCCCAACTCCACTAAGCCGAAGTATTACGTGCTGGAGATGCTGCCCTATCCCTCGGGCGCGTTGCACATGGGACACGTGCGTAACTACTCCATCGGTGACGCCCTGGCACGCTACACGTGGATGAACGGCTACAACGTGCTACATCCCATGGGATGGGATTCCTTCGGCCTTCCGGCGGAGAACGCCGCGATTCAGAACAACACCCCACCACGTGAATGGACTTTGCGCAACATTGCCAGCATGAAGTCCCAGATGAAGCGTTTGGGCTTCGCCTATGACTGGGCACGCGAGGTCACCACCTGTCTCCCCGACTACTACCGCTGGAATCAGTGGTTTTTTCTTAAGCTCTATGAACGTGGCCTGGCTTATCGCAAGAAGAGCAAAGTCAACTGGTGTCCGAAGTGCTGCACCGTTCTGGCCAACGAGCAGGTAATCGACGGCCGCTGCTGGCGCCACGAGGATACCGTGGTAGAACAACGCGAATTAGAGCAGTGGTTCCTGCGCACCACTCACTACGCCGAGGAATTGCTCCGAGGTCTCGATCGGCTCGAAGGCTGGCCAGAAAAAGTCCGCACCATGCAGCGCAACTGGATCGGGCGCAGTGAAGGCACGCTGGTCGATTTCAAGCTGGAAGGTGCGCCGGACATCCATCACAGTTTTCACCACCCGCGTGGACACGATCTACGGCGCCACCTCAGTTCAGCTCGCACCGGAACATCCGCTGGTCTCTCAATTTACCGACAAGAACGACCTGCTGCGCGGCGATGTGAACCGCTTGATCGCGGAGCAGCGCACAGCCAAAGAAGTGGGCGACATCGGCGAGATCGAAAAGCACGGCGTGAATACCGGCAGGTACGCGCTGAATCCTTACAACGGTGAGAAGCTTCCTATCTGGATAGCCAACTACATTTTGATGGATTACGGCACCGGCGCCATCATGAGCGTGCCTGCGCACGACGAACGCGATTACGAATTTGCCAAGAAATATAAATTGCCAATTCGGCTGGTGATCGTGCCCAACTCCAGCGATCCCGACGAGACCGTCGCTGAGCCCGCAGTCCCGTTTACAACACTCGATGGAACCCTGGTGAACTCCGGTTCCTTTAACGGCCTCGATTGCAAGACCGCAATCACAAAGATGTCCGAGTACGCCGAAAAGCATGGCTTCGGCAAGGCCACAGTCACCTATCGCTTGAAGGATTGGGGCATCTCCCGTCAGCGCTATTGGGGTACGCCGATTCCCATGCTTTATTGCGAGAAAGACGGGATCGTCCCCGTGCCCGAAAAAGATTTGCCAGTCATCTTGCCCGAGAACGTCGAGATCACGTTGACCGGTGGCTCTCCTCTGGGCCGAGTGCCTGAGTTCGTCAATACCACGTGCCCAAAGTGCGGCGGCCCGGCGCGCCGTGAGACCGATACCATGGACACTTTTGTCGACTCGTCCTGGTACTTCTATCGCTACACCGATGCCCGCAATGACCAGGCGCCGTTTGATGCCAAAACCGTCGCCTACTGGTTTCCCATCGATCAGTACATCGGCGGAGTGGAACATGCCATCCTGCATCTTATTTACTCGCGCTTCTGGACTAAGTTCATGCGTGACCTGGGAATGGTCAGTCATGACGAGCCGATAGAACGATTGTTCACCCAGGGCATGGTGATCAAGAATGGCGCCAAAATGTCCAAGAGTTTGGGCAACGTGGTCTCACCCGACGAGATGGTGGCGCATTACGGAGCCGACGCCGCGCGCCTCTACAGTTTGTTTGCCGCCCCGCCCGATCGCGACCTCGACTGGCAGGACTCGGGCATTGAAGGCATTCATCGCTTCCTGGGGCGGGTGTATCGATTCTTCGTGCGCAACGCGCGGCCATACCATCCTGCATGGCGCAAGCCTGTGCCAGCCGGACTGTCCCCAGAAGCACGCTCCATTCAACGCAAACTGCACCAGACCATCAAGCGCGTTAGTGACGATTTCCAGGGGCGCTGGCACTTCAACACCTGCATCGCCGCGATCATGGAATTGGTCAACGCACTCTATCTCTTGGAAGACCATGTGGCGCGGGCGCCCTCGCCCGCGGAAGCGGTGCCGACTCAGCTTCTCGCTGAGGTCCAGCGCACTCTCGTGCTCCTACTCGCGCCCTTTGCTCCGTACCTTGCGCACGAATTGTGGGAAATGCTAGGCGAGCAGGGAAGCCTATTACGCGCGCCGTGGCCGAAGTACGATCCCGCACTCGCTAAAGAAGAAGAAATCGAAATTCCGGTGCAGGTTAACGGCAAGCTGCGCGGTCGCATCGTCGTTCCCGCGGACGCCGCGGATGATTCTGTCCTTGAGAGCGCGCTGGCGGACGGGAAACTCAAAGCCGCAATCGCCGGCAAGCAGATTGTGAAAAAGATCGTCGTCCCCGGTAAGCTCGTCAACATCGTCGTGCGCTGAGCGCCAGCTTTATTAAAAATGACTTGCCGCTCGTCTTCGCGCCAGCAGAATTTGCCTATCGCGGGATTGACCGAGAGTTTGTTCGATCAATTCGATAAGCTCTGCTTCTCCGGTAGCGCCTTCGACAAGTTTCGACTTTTTAAAATATCCCACTGCCCCTGCACGCTTCAGTTCGCCTTCCTTCTCCTGGGCAAGTTGGCTAAGGACAATCACAGGAATTGCCGCAGTCGTGGGGTCTCGTTTCATGGTTTGGAGCACTTCAAAGCCACTGACCTTGGGCAAACCCAGATCCAGCAGCATCAGGTCGGGTCTCGCTTCCCGCGCCAGGTGAATTGCCTCGTCGCCGTCGGCCGCCAGCAGTACCAGGTATCCGGCTGTGATCAGAATTTTCTGGTTGGCCAGTTTCTGGACTTTGCTGTCTTCAACTAGAAGAATGGTGGCTTTCAAGATCGCCTTCCGGGTAACCAAAGGCCCGATCGGCACCTAGGTTCGGACCGCTTTGCTGCCATAGCTTGTAATCGGCGGAACCAGCTCGAGCTTGAGGAGGTTACTCCGCACTGGATCGGCCAGATCACAGCCCTTTCCCAGTGAGGGAATTGATGACATGAAGGGTTCTGCTCCAAAGTACCACCCGAGCGGTCAATGGATGTGATCGATGGCTCGGAGTTCCCGCCGAACGACCGATTCTGGCACCCGAGCGTAGCCCAGGGACTCGACGGATGTGGTTTGTCCCGTGGTCAGCATCCAGCGCAGGAATCCGGTTAACACCGGCCGCTTGGTCCCGTTGAGGTTTGCAGGGATCAACAGCCAGGTGAAGCTGGAAATGGGATAAGATTCTGCACCTGGCGCATTTGTAATCGACACGCGAAAGTCCCCCGGCATGGTGTTGGCAGCACCCGCAGCCGCGGCCGTGACGCTCTTCAAGTCTGCTTTTACGAATTTGCCAGCGGCATTGCGCACCCGCCCGTAACGCACATGGTTTAGCAAGGCGAATGTCAGTTCCGTGTATCCGATGGAATAAGGGGTTCGTGCAACTGTTTCCGCCATGCCACCGCTGCCCGACGGACCTCGCCCAATTGGCCAATTTACTTCAGTCCCTTTGCCCACTTGGCTTCGCCACTCCGCGCTGACTTTGCTCAGGTAATCGGTCCAGATATAGGTCGTGCCGCTGGCCCGATCTCGATGCACCACGACGATCTCGACTTCGGGCAGCGCGACTCCGCGGTTAGCCGCCAAAATAGCCGGATGATTCCATTTCTTGATGGTGCCAAGGAATATTCCAGACAGAATCGTGCGGCGTAAAATTCAGGGTTTCCGTTTACTCCGGGAAGATTGTAGATCGGGACCGCGGCCCCGAGAACGCTCGGGAAGTGCAAGATTTTGATTTTGGCGCAGCCATTTCCCGGTCCGTCATGGGGGCATCGGTACCGCCGAAATCGGCTGCACCAGAGCTTACTTGATCTACACCTACGCCTGAGCCCGAGGGCAAGTAGCGGAACCGGCAGCCGGGATGAGCTATCTCATAATGTTCAAACCATAGGGTATAGACGGGCAAAGGAAAGGTTCCACCGACTCCAATCAACTGTGTGTCACTCGAACTCTCAGCGCACGTAGTCACCACGACGAGGATAGAAATGAAGCACAAATGCGCAAGCTTCGTTAGGCACCCAACACCATGTTGGTGGCTGTCATCCCGACCTGACTTTTCGCAAGGATGAAGTCCTTGCTTCTTGGCCAAACATAAGCGTTACCTTTCTTCTTTCTCTGTCGGTCAATTCCCCAATCTAGGTTCCGGCGGCCAAAGCTCTCCCCTCGCTTGACTTGCAGAGGACTTTCGAAATCATCTCCAGAAACGATGCCTCGCCCGCGGCGTTATCAAACAACCGTGATTTCTCGAAATAGCTCGCAGCCCCTTCTTGCGCCAGCTTGGCTTCATTGCACTGGGGAAGACTGCTTAGCACGATGACCGGAATCCGTGCCGTGGCGGGATCTTGTTTCAATGCTTGAAGCACCTCCGGACCACTCAACTTGGGCAGCAACATGTCCAACAGAATCAGATCAGGGACCTTTTCCCGTGCGACCCGCACCGCTTCCTCACCGTCGCCCGCGTTAATCACAAGGTAACCGCCCTTGTGCAAAATTCTTTCGTTTGCCAGTTTCTGGACTTTGCTGTCCTCAACCAGAAGCACCGTGTTTTTTTTCAAGATGCGAACCTCGGCCTGGTGCTAAGCGAGCCACTCAGCCCTCTTCAGGTCTGATCGGCTGGGCTGGCGTGGCCTTGAGCTACAAAGATGTCCCCACTTACTTTGGTTACCCTTTGCACTCTCCAAAACAGATAAGAATTCCTTGGCGGTGCGGCCGGTCAGCTAAATCTCGGAATGGGCGCTGAGAGCAGAGATAGGGGACTGGACAACAGATTGATCGAATGCACTCCGTAACTGGACTAATACTTACCCACGATTGCGGCCGCTGATAAGATTGCGCGATCTAGCGATCCCTTTATCTCGCGTCTGCCGCTTTGAATTACGGAGGTGTGTGCAATGCAAGTTCCTCGACTGTCACCGTCCACTCCCCTGCTTCGGTCGCAGCGGTTTCTAGTCATCGCGGGTTTGTTGTTTCTCGCAGTCGGCACCTTCGCTCAGACGGCGGCGCCGTCCCATCCTCCATTGCAGCAGCAGGAGCGGGATCGTATCGCGCGCGAAGTCCTCGAGAATCCGGACCTCAAGCCACTGGCGGCGCAAGGACCGCTGCGCACGATTTCCGTTACTTCTTATTCTCTCCCTAAAAAAGGAGAGCCCGCTGCTGGGGCGAATGCGGTAACGATCATCGTATTTAGTTATGGTGAGGGTCGAGCCTACCGCGTTGTGTATGAGCCAACCGCGAAGCGTGTGGTAAGCCGTGAACTGCTGTCCGGGCGTCCCCAGCCGTCGATGGAGGAAAGAAAAGAAGTCTACAGCCTGATACGCGCCGATGCGGCGCATGCCAAGTTACTCGCCGCGGAGACGTGCTGGAAGGAGGGTTTGCGGTCGACGGTCCTCCCGGAATTTCTGAGCGCGACCGCTTTGTGCAAGTGTTGATGCTTTCCCCCGACCGCCAAAACTTTGTGCGCGTCGTCACGGTGGATCTTACCACCAGGAAGATTGTGTCTTCCGTGCCCGAAAGAATAAAGGAGAAGAGATGCGAGGATCCCACTTCGCTTTGCTGGTTCTGCTGCTGATTGTGTTTTCATTAAGCGGGTCGGTCATGGCACAAACCTGCAACCCCCTATCCTGGCCCGACGTCAATCCCGTCTGGAGCATGTGCTGGGTCCCCCCCGATTTAAGTTCGGGCCCGGACGGCTCCGGACTTGAGCTTCACGATGTTCAGTACAAGGGTCAGGAAGTCCTCCATAAGGCGAACATTCCTGTCTTAAATGTACTTTATGACCAAGGCGGTTGTGGTGGACCCTACTTTTCCTATCGCGACTGGGCCTCGGAGCTTTGGCCATTTCAAGCCAACAACGTCATTTCGCCCGGGGTCGCCGAACCGACAACCGCACCCGTAACGACCTGCAACCACCCCGGTACTGACGGAGGTTCCTTCAGCGGAGTCGCCATTCAGAAGGGCAAAGACAGCCTTACTTTAACCACTCAAATGGCCGCCGGATGGTACCGCTACATCCAGAAGTGGATCTTTTATCCCGACGGAAGCTTCTCGCCTCGCTTCGCATTTACGGCGTTCAACAGCGCGTGTATTTACCACCTTCACACTCATAACGTTTATTGGCGGTTGGATTTCGACATCGATACCTTCACTGACGATGTAGTTGACCGAGGGCCGCACCTCATTACCGACCCATGCTGCTGGACCCCGATCACGACCGAGACCTCTGATAAACGTTCTAGTCCGTTCTCGAACACCGGCCTCTGGCGCGTACGCAACAAGTCAACCGGGCGCGGATACGTCATCGTGGACAATCCTGCTGACGGTGTCGCCGACACCTTTGGTGACGCGGATCGCTGGGTGCTGAACTACCATTCCAACGAGGAGGATGACGGCGGCGCAATTTCTGGCCCGCTGGGTGACGCCATTCACATTGACAAGTTTCTGAACGGAGAAAATGTGGACGGCGCGGATGTCGTGGTCTGGTACCACGCCGGGCATAAACATAGCTTTCCGTTCTCTTGCGTTCCGGTGGGCCCCAAAATCGTTCCGTTCGGATCCTGGTAACGGCCGCCTGGGTTATCCTTAAGCGTACGTTGAGGCTGCGCTCACCCACCCTCGAAGGTTTCCGAACCATCTTCCGCCAACCCTCGCTCGGGCTAGCGGAGATGGCATGGCGTTGGAGCTTTGCCGGGGCCGCCGCTCTGTTATTCGCGTTTTCCGCGGTTGAATATCTGGACACCTTGCCCGTAACTTCGGGCGAGCTATTGTTGTTGCGGACCCGGCAGCCAGTTCTGATCGCGCGGGCAGTCGACCAAATTCTCCGCGGCAGCGCGCTGCGCGCAGTGTTGGCGACTCTTGTTCTCGCGCTCGCCTTGGCACTCGCGTGGATGGCGATTGCTTCGCTCGGACGTGCCGCTACTCTCAGGGCGCTTCTGGAATATTTCCGGGGAGACGGCTCACCGAGCCTCCGCCATGGGTGGGATCGGATCGAACGTCGCACCTCGGTGCGCTAATCGGACTGCACTTTTTTCGACTGTCGGCCACCATTGCAGCCGCCCTCGGCTGTCTCGGAGCGATTCTTCTCGCCCGAGTTGCGTCCCGGAATAGCAACTCATCGCCCGGAGATGCCGTGCTGATCGTATTCGCCCTGGTTACTTTTGTCGGACTGGCTTGGCTGGTGCTGAACTGGTTTCTCTCGTTGGCCGCCGTCTTTGCGGTGGCAGATGGGCAGGATACCTTCAACGCCGTCGCGTCTGCGGTGCATCTCTGCCAGACTCGCTTCGGACCCGTCATAGCGGCAAGCTGGTGGTTCGGCCTGGCTCACCTGGTCGTTTTCTTCATGGCCACTTCGGCAGTTGCATTTCCCTTGGGCTTCGCGGAAGTGGTTCCTGGGAGTGCGGTGTTTGGCGGTGTCCTGCTGGTTGCACTGTTGTACTTCGCGGCGGTTGATTTTCTTTACATGGGACGATTGGCCGCATACCTGACGATTGTTCAGCAACCTGACGTGACGGTGCCATTACCACCCACCCCGCCCTCTCCGCCTGATCGCAGTCAATATTCCGCGCTGATCCAGCCCGGAGCCGGCGTTGATCCCGAGGAGATGATTCTGAGCGACGTGCCGAGTGCGACCAGTTGACCGCCTAACCTCCCAAAAAGAAACTTCACGTTGGTGTTGACGGCAATCCATGCCCCCAAGGAATTCGTGACGCCCTCGGTCACAGCTCACTGGTTCCTCCTCGCCCGTCCCAGATTCGGTTTAAGTGGGACATATTTTCCCCAGTCGCGAGGAACGGTCGAGAGAAAAGACCAAGTGTGTGCCGTCTGTCCCTCCGCGTTCGTTTCTACCTTGTGAAACCGACTGGCAGATCGTGGCTTATGGCGTGGTCAACAAGAGTCGCGTCGGCTTCCGCAACCGAATCAAGAATCTCGCGCACGGTAGCACCGTGCAGATCCAGGGTAACCCCGGGCCCTGTCGAACTGAGGCCTGGTCCGATACTCCCGCAAGCCTGCACCGTCTTGCCCTTAAGCAGATATGTGTTGAGCTCAGGAATGAATTTCTTCGGACGGGAAAAAATGTTCGCCGCTGGCTCGCTTTTTTGCGATGAAGTCGTTGACGCGTAGATTCAAGATGTCCGTCGGATCCATCGATTCTTGCGTTGAGTACACATCGATTAAGTGTTACGAAATCGGCTGGTATCCATACCCCCTCACCTGTCCAACAACCTGAGCTAGCGCAACTCCAAGAGGCGTTGGAGCCGTTATCTTCAAATCCACCTCGGGCTCAGGACTCGTGCGAATGTCAATTCCGAACAGGACATAGCCATCCCGCACGAGTATCCCCAGCTGAGCTAATGCTTGGCTCAGCGCAATCTTATGATCGAACGAAATGGGGGACACGGTAAGGGACATCAGCTGTGCCGGGCTACCTGCGGCAGCAGCGTATGCCGCACAAGTGCAAAGCAGTGCTGCCAGGCGGAGCTTCGTTCTTCCCATAAAGAACCCCTCCGGAACCAGCGTTGCGGATTTGGAAGCCTGCGATTCCCATCGGACCTTCATGGCCACGCCGTCGGCGCAGCATACTACAAATATGAGCTCTTCAGTGGGGTCGCTCCAGCGCATTCCGGTAGTCATCCGCGGTGGTGCGATAGCAGGGCAGCACGCTATTTCGATCGATGAAACTCAGTTCCGGAGGCAGGGCTGCGGGAGCGGCTGGGGGAACAGTTGGCGGATCAGATGACGACGGCTCGTCACCCGGTGGATCGGGTTCGGGCTGGCTCATCTGCAGTATGCTTTCGTCGCAGGTCGCATCCCTCCTGACGCGAAGCTTATACACTCGCGCATTGCTTTGCACATACTCCGACAGCCTGCGCTGATAAGGAAGGAAAGTGTAAACCAGCTTTACCAGTTGGGTTGCTTCCTTGCCCTGCCGTATTTCCGCGAGGAAAACTTCATAGTTGGAGAAATACGACGACCTCGGCAAGGCCAGCGCTAACCCGATCAATCGCAACGGCATTTCCTGGGCCACGGCCTGGTCGGTGACAGCCGATGGTGACATTCCGGCCCGCGGATCAGGGCTCGGCGCCGCGGGATGGTCTGCTGACCCAGCGTAACCGTAACCTGCCTCCTCACCGGGCAAGAGTTGCGGAGGCAGCGCCGCTTGCGATCCCGCACTAGCCATCAAGCCTGCGCGTCCGCCTCCCGTCCCGTTTCCTACGCCATCAACTATGGGTGGCGGCGGCACCACTTGCGAACCGCCGCTAGACAGTGAGCTTCCACGTCCGCGTCCGTTAGGGATTCCTGCACTCTCAACCGACGGAGCCGGACGCACTACTCTCAAACCTCCATTGGACAGCGAGTTACCACTTCCACGCCCAAAGCCGGTGCCGTCAACTGAGGGAGCGGGTGGGACGACTTTTGAACCACTGCCGGACAACGAACTCCCAAGTCCACGCCCTGAAGAGATCCCCGCACTCTCAACCGTCGGTGCCGGAGGGACAACTTTCAAACCAGTGCCGGCCAACGAGCTCCCACGCCCCCCTGAGATCCCACCTTCAACGGACGGTGCGGGCGGAACAACCTTCGCGCCAGCACTCGCCAGTGAGTTGGCACGTCCATGTCCATCAGGAATCCCAGTTCCGTCAACTGATGGTGGTGGGGGCACTACTTGCGAACCACCACCGGTGTTGTTGCCTAGCATCGTGTATGTCAGTCCCGAACCGGCCGACTGCTCATGCATGGGCAACCGGGGTGCAGGTCCGACCACCGCAGAGTGGCCGATGTTGACGTCTCCGCCTCGGCGCATTCCGGTTGGCACGTTAGGAGGCGGCGCGATTACGCCCGCGCCCGCCGTCGCACCCGTCCCAAGCCCCGCTATTCCGCGTCGTCCGGAAACCGCCGCAACATCAGGCGGGGGAGCAACTACCGAGCCTTGTGGCAGACCAGCCCGGCCTGCCATAACTTGATTGACGCTGGGCGGCGGCGCCACAACCGCAGTCGGCCCCGCTGGTACCGTGAGTCGTGAGGGCTGGGTGGCGGAGAGCGGCACCGCGGGCAAGGCCGGATTCGGCGCTCCTCCCAGATTCGGTCGCGCCGCTGCCAAAACCTGCTTGAGGTCGGGCGGCGTTACGATGCCATGGTGCTCCCTCGGCACCACCATTGCCTTCTGGCCTGCAGACGGCCTTTGCGTCTTGGCCCGCGTACGAGTGCGCGGCGGAGCGCTTCTTGCTGCCGAAAAGGACTTCGATGGCGTGTAGTAGATTGGCGACGAATTCCGCAAGGCGCTCCGCTGCCAGACCCGTTCTTTCGGCATCCAGCTTGGGGCCAGGCATATCGCCGCAATCACCAGACTGTGCCACAGCATTGACTCCAGGAACGACGACCAGGGCACGCGAGAAGTGACGAATACGTCGCTCCAGAAACGCCCGAGCGTGGAGGCGGGAACCGCCGGGAGCGGCGATTGCCACAAGAACGTGTCGGCGAGATTGCCCAGGAAGACGCGGTGGGCTGGCTCCACTTCCAAAAGCAGTTTGAGCTGGGGCGCGGGCTTATGCTTGGGCCGAGCCTTAGGTTCCGACCTCAAGGCTTCGTCAGCGTCAAACCACTTTACAGTGTGCTGCTGCATTTCTGATTATCGCTTGCCTGGAATTTTATTTGTGACAAATGATAGGCGCCGCAATCGGCCCCTGATCTGGCGCTATCTTATGACCGCCGGGTTTACTCCGAAACTCGCTGTCCAAGTCGAGGAGGCGGCAGCAGTAGACCTACCCGCCCATGCTTAACATAAATTTTACTTGAAGCGCTTGCCCCCTACAAAGGGCACTATCGTGCTATGCGCGAACTGGCCCGAAGGGTTCCCTTTGACTCATAGCCGTCATCCCGAGCGTAGCCGTTTTTCAGGCGGAGCGAGAGCCTGCCCTGAGCGAAGTCGAAGGGGATCTTGCGGGCATCGCTGCCGCCGTTAGGTCAGATCCGCACTACACCCATATGGGCGTCATCCCGAGCGCAGCCGCTTTTCAGGCGGAGCGAGAGCCTGCCCTGAGCGAAGTCGAAGGGGATCTTGCGGGCGCCGCTACCGCCGTTAGGAATCGAATTACCACCCCGCTCCATCTCCCCTTTACACTCTCCCATCAATCTGCGAAACTCATCCGTGGAAACCCAATCCATCGTTGTCCTCGACTTTGGCGCGCAGTATTCGCAGCTCATCGCGCGTCGCATCCGCGAACAGAACGTCTTCGCAGTGGTGTTGCCCTGCAACGCCAGCTTGGAAGAAATCCGCAGTTACTCTCCTGTCGGCATCATTTTGTCGGGCGGTCCTTGTTCAGTCTACGACCACGATGCTCCCGTCGCTGATCAGCGAGTCTTCAGCTTCGGCCTGCCCGTGCTCGGCATCTGCTATGGGCTGCAATACATGGTGCACGCGCTCGGAGGCAAAGTTCGCGCCGCCGACAAGCGCGAATATGGCCATGCCAACGTTGAGGTGAGGCGTAGTTCGTGTTTATTTAGCGGCTTGCCGGAGAAGCTTTCAGTCTGGATGTCCCACGGCGATGAAGCCGTCGAGCTTCCTCCCGGGTTCCACCTGGTGGCGAGTTCGCCGAATGCAGTGGCCGCCATTGAAGCCCCGGAACAAAAGATGTGGGCAGTGCAGTTCCACCCCGAAGTGCATCACACCCAATCCGGCACGGCAATTCTGCGCAACTTTGCCTTGGTTATTTGCGGCGCGAAACCTACTTGGACTCCGCAACACTTCATCGATGCCACCATCGCCAACGTACGCCAGACCGTCGGCAATGGTCGCGCCCTCTGCGCTCTCTCCGGAGGCGTCGACTCGGCCGTTGCCGCCACGCTGGTGGACCGCGCTCTGCGCGACGAAAAAGGCAACTCCCGGCTGACCTCCGTGTTCGTGAATAACGGAGTACTTCGCAAGAATGAGTTCGAAAAAGTGCAGCAGAACCTTCGCGACAAGCTGGGCCTGCGCGTGATCGCAGTAGACGCTACAGATCGATTTCTCGACAAGCTGAAGGGCGTGACCGATCCCGAGACCAAACGCAAGATCATCGGCAACGAGTTCATCGCTGTGTTCGATCAAGAAGCGCATCGCGTCGAGAAAGAGCAGGGAAGTGTCGACTGGCTGGTCCAGGGCACGCTCTATCCCGACGTCATCGAATCTCGTTCCGTGCGCGGACCTTCGCAGGTCATCAAGTCACACCACAACGTCGGCGGGCTTCCCGAAAAAATGAAGCTCAAGTTGATCGAGCCGCTGAAAGAGCTCTTCAAAGACGAGGTCCGAAAAATTGGCCGCGATCTGGGCATGCCGGAAGAAATTCTGCAACGCCAGCCCTTTCCCGGCCCGGGTTTGGCCGTACGAATTATCGGCGAAGTTACGCCAGAGCGGCTGACGATCCTACGCGAATGTGACGACATCGTCGTCACCGAGATCAAGAACGCCGGCCTGTACACCAAAATCTGGCAGTCATTTGCTGTGCTGCTGCCGGTAATGTCGGTGGGAGTAATGGGCGACCAGCGCACCTACGCCTACACCTGCGCGATTCGCGCCGTGCACTCCGAAGATGGCATGACCGCCGACTGGGTGCCGCTGCCGCATGAGGTGCTGAAGACGATCTCCAGCCGGATCGTGAATGAAGTGAAAGGCGTCAACCGCGTGGTCTACGATGTAACCTCGAAGCCGCCCGGCACCATCGAGTGGGAGTAGGGCGCGGTGTTAGTGCTAGCTCGCGTTGTCTCCCGAGCGGAGCAGACCGTTCGTGAAACGAACGGTCTGTGGAGTCGATGGACCTTGCGCTACGCCCGTCGGGACGAGCAAGGCTCAGCGGAAACGAACCTTGGCCACTCGAATTGCAAAGAAGCATGAAAACTGTTGACCGGAAAAGACGAATCATGCATGCACCACTCGCAACCCCAACACTTTCTCAAAGGGATCAAAATCGCGGTCGCGGTGCAGCAGTTCGTGTCCAGCTTCGAGGCAAAAAGTCGCAATCAGGCAATCGATTGTCTTACGTACCGTGTGGCCGCGCTGCCGTAAAGCCCGATAGTTCATCGCCGCTGCGATTGCCAGATCGGCGCCCCCAGTCTCGAATATGTGGAACTTTAGGAGATCGTCACGGACTTTGGCGAAGGAGCTGTCGCTCCGGATCCCCTGCAATACTTCGCAAAGGCTGAGATCGGTCAGCCCGAGTCGCTGTCGGTGTAACGCCTGATTCAGCCAACGGCTCTCGGGATTGTCGGCGCCACGCAGATAATCGACCCAGACGGTCGTGTCGATGATCACCATCCTCCCGCCTACGCTCGAACCCGTCCCAGACGTGACTGGTTAAGGTCGCCCTCCCATTGCACCTTGCCGCGAAGCCGGCGAATAGCGCGCTGGGCATGCGTCTGGACAAGCAAGCGCAGACCTGCTTCTACGGTTCCCTTCTTCGTGCGGGCTCCGCTATGCCGCATCGCTTGGCGCATCAGGCGATCGTCGATGTCAATATTTGTCCGCACGCTGGCACATCCTGATGTGTAAATATCTCACAACTATGTGTATAGCGCAAGAAAGGAAAATGAGCTTGAGTCCTGAGCTGCGTCTACCCGCCGGGGTAAAAACGAAACGGCGTACCATCATCCTGGCACGCCGTTCAAAATACCTGCGAAAGCCTACGCGCCCACCATGACCGGCTCGACCTCATAGATCGAGTACCACGACGTAGCTGCCTTCAGGCGCTCATTCACATTATTAATATTCTTCACGCCTTCGTCCTGCAGCCATTTGCGAAAAGCTTCCGCCCCTTGTTTGGCATACACCGGGATGCCATTCTTCCACGTAGCGCGGCCGCACAGAACGCCATTGAACTTCACTCCTGCTTCCGCCGCCAACTCAAGTGACTCGGTGAACTCGGAATTGCTCACCCCTGCCGAAAGATAAATAAAGGGCTTGCTGACGACGCTCGCGGCTTTGCGAAACAGATCCATGGCCTCCTGCTTGCTGTAAGCTTTTTCCCCACCGTACGCTTTGGCGCCTTCCACGTACTTCATGTTCACCGGAACCTCAACCTTCAGAACGTCCACGCCGTAGCGTTCTTTGCTGAATTCCTTCATACTGTCGATCACGATCTGCGGCTTCTTCTTCGCATAGGCCAAAGCTTTCTCGTCGACACCCTCTTCGTAGCCGACAAATTCCAGGAAGAAAGGAATGTCATTGGCGCGGCACTCATCGCCCAGACGCTCCACCCACGCATGCTTTCGGTCATTGATCCCTTTAGGATCGAGCGGTGAGTAGTAAAGCAAAATCTTGACGCAGTCCGCTCCAGCCTCCTTAAGCCGGCGAGCGGACCAATGGTCCAGCAGATCGGGCAAGCGGCCCGGCCCAGTCTTGTCGTATCCCGTCTTCTCATAAGCCAACAACAGGCCAGCATTCTTAGCGCGCCGCTTGGACGCCGGCAGACCCCACTCGGGATCGAGCAGAATTGCGCTGGCATGCGGGGTGAGCACTTCCGTCACCAGCGTTTTGAACTCTTCCATCATGGCGTCGCCGACTTCAGAGCCTTTTTCTTTGGCCAGGGATTTTTGCAGCGAACCACGCTGGTCCATAGCGGCGGCGGCGATCACGCCGCGTTCGTTGGATACCCTCTTAAGACCAGCCAGCTTTCCAGGGGTGAGCTTCATGGGATTCCTCCACGATGAGTGCTGATTCGCGTCAATTGTAAACCATGGGGATGGGGAGGAAGCGATGGGGGAAACGTTTCGAAAACCGGGGGCGTGGCACCCAGAGCAGCCATTTTAGGAATGCTGTGGAGAGAAGTCAACGCGATGTCGGGATAGCTATAGAGGGGTGGAAAATCCAGCCACCCCAGTGTTGAGGAACACAAGGACGTGCGTGGGCGTATGGAGCGCGGGGGGGCGCCGGCAGGTTGTTTCTCCTTCGTAACTTTGAGCAATTCGTAATCTATTTAAGACTTTCGACATACGCGATCAACGCCTTCAAATCATCCGGCGGGAGATCGATTGGGGGCATTCCGCCAGCGGTCATCTTACGCGGTGGGATGTTTGAAAAGCTCCGCCAGCTGATCGGCAGAAAGTTTTGTTCCTATGCCGACCAGCGCTGGGGCGGCGGCCGTTCCAACTCCGCCATCGCCATGACAGGCGTTGCACGATTGGGCCTCGAAGATGGTTTTCCCTTTCGCAGCTAACGGGTCGGCAAGCACCACATTCTCGGCAGCCAGACGATGCGGAGGAAAGCTCCGGCTCAAATGGTTTGCGCATGTATTCAGCTTCTTCGGTTCTCTGCTTGGCGAGTTGTTGGGCGATGCCAGCGTCGTGACTGTCCAAATACTGGCTGCGCAAGCCGAGGCCTACCAGCGAGAAAAGCACGAATGCATAAGCTCCCATGGCTACCGGCCGCTTCCAGGGGCGTCGTTCGACGCCACGATCCAGAAAAGGAAGCGCCAGAACCGCCAGGACGAGGATGGTTGGAATTACAAGGACGCCGATGATTGAGGCCGCACCGTGCCAGTATTTCAGCCACTGGAATATGGGCAGGTAATACCACTCGGGCCGTGGGATGTATTGCGTGTCGGCCGGATTGGCCGGTGGACCGAGTTCTATCGGTACGAAAAAGCACAGCACGCCGAGCCCGATGATAAGCAGCGCCGTGAGCGAGAGATCCATCAGCACTTGGCGCGGATAGAAGAGTTCCGTTTCCTGTTTTGGATGATCGGGATGTTGATTGAATGGTCCTGCGGCCCCAGCTTTGCGAAATAGAAAAAGATGAGAAGCGACAAGCGCGAAGATCAGCGCCGGAATCAAAAAACACATGGGCCACGAAAAATCGTGAGATGGTAAGCGTCCCCATCTCCGTTCCACCACGTAATAAGCGCTTGATGCTCTCGCCAATCCAAGGAACTTCGCTGACCGCGTTGGTTCCTACTGCAGTGGCAAAATATGCTCTTTGATCCCAAGGGAGCAGGTACCCAGTGAACGCCATCGCCATGACCAGCCCGAAGAGCACGCATCCGGACAGCCAAAGCAGCTCGCGCCGTCCTTTGTAGGCTCCGTAGATATAAGTTTGTGACAGGTGCAGAAGTAAGACGATGACCATCGCGCTGGCCCCGTAGGCGTGAAGGCTGCGAAGAAAAGAGCCAGCGGTAACTGCTTTCGTAATATAAGCGACAGTCGTATGCGCGTGGTCGGCAGATGGAACATAGTAAAGCGCGAGAAAAACCCCGGTGATGATTTGCGAGAGAAATATGAACAGGAGCCCGGAACCGAATATGTAGGCGAACCGCGCACCGCCGGGAATGGGTTCATAAAGAGCAGTTCGAAGCAAATCATCCAGACCGGTGCGGTGGTTGAGCCATCCCCAGAATCCTGTCCCACTCCGAGGAATAGCGTCACTTTCGCCTTGAGGCTCCGAATGCATTCCTGAGAACTCCCGGTTTAGCCGATGACTTCTTTGTCGGAGACGAGTTGCCGGAAATATTGGAATCGCACCAGCAGTTGACCGTCCTTGAACCGATGTTTCCAGCGAATCCATCCCGCGCAACGAGGGTCCGCTGACGCGAGTTCCATCCGCGGCAAAAGTGGCGCCATGGCAGGGACAGATGAACTGGTTCTTCTCCTTGTTCCACGGCACGGTGCAACCGAGGTGGGGACAGATGGAGGAAAGCACTCGCAACTTGGCCTTTATTATCTTTGGTCACGTAAACCGCTTTTTCCGATATCGCTTTGCGCCAACCGTCTACTTGCTCGATCTGAATAGTGCGCATCACGGGGGCGGGCAGGGACGAAAACTGGCTAAGTTCCCCCACAGGTGAACGTCTCAATTTCGGTCGTGCGGCGGAGCAAGGGGAAAAGAGCAAAGCGAATGAGGGGAATCGAAAGCAGAGTACCTACAAAGACGGAGCCCAGCGCCGAGCAACGCTCCCAAGAAAAGAGCGTCTGTTTTCCAGAGCCACCCCAGAGCTTGCCAAGTTCTGGGTCACGTTTTCAAATCTCCTCTCCGTTTTCACGTCGAATTCTTCCAGCCTTGCGCTACTTCTTTTTCGGCAGCTCTCGAATGTAAGCCACCAATTTAGTTATATCGTCAGGCTTGAGCTTCGCACCGAAAGCTGGCATTTTGCCTCTGCCTTTTGTGATTACCTCGGCCAGCTCTGCGTCGCTCTTGCTCTGCACTTCGTCTGACCTTAGATCTCTGGCCTTCAGTGCCTTGCCTGTGGGCGAACTACCACTCCCATCATCCGAATGGCACAGCACGCAGTTTGCCTTGTAGACCTTGGCCGCGTTGCTTTGGGCATGAAGGCGGGACGGGACTACTAGAATTACGAGACAAGTCAAAATGCCAGGTGCGAAACACAAAACGATTCCTCGCATGTTTTCTCCTCTAATAGCGCAGAGCGTGATCGGCCAGGAAGTACCTTGGGAACCTGAAACGCCGTTCACTTTATCAGAAAACAAATCGCACCAGCACATAGGTGGAGTTGTTGGCCCCTGCATTGCGGCCTGCGCCGTCATAATTCGTGCCGGCTCCGTTGAACCTCAGATAGCCTGTGTATTGGATCGCGAGGTCAATGTTCTGCTGAGGCCACCAGGAAGATTCAGAATGTATCCGCGGGTGGCCTAGCCTGTCGCGTTTTTTGCGAAGGCTGGGGTTGTCCACTCGTTCCCAGAGACCTCGATGAGTAGTCAATGATTTCTTTACTCACCTTTTCGCAGAGTGCGCGAAAAGGCTGGCCACCCGCCTTACCTCGTCCAGTTTTGCACCTTCAGCCCGCGCACCCGGCGAAACTTCTTCTCATCGTTGGTGACCAGAGTCAACCCTGCTGCCAGGGCATGAGCAGCGATCCAGAGATCATTGTTGCCAATCATCTCACCCTTCGACTCCAGATCGGCGCGAAGCATTCCGTAGCTCTCGGCGGCACTCTCGGGCAGAGGAAGCGCAGGCAACAAATGGATAAGTTCCCGCAGCTGCTCAAGGGCCGCTGCTCGCTGGACGCTCTTGGCTGCCCCATAGAGCAGTTCGCCATAGGTAATCACTGAAAGGGCCGCTTCTCCTGGGCGAAGCCTGCGAAACCGGCGCAAGACTTCCTCCGGTCTCCGTTGGCGGACGTAGATACAGATGTTGGTGTCCAGCAGGTAGCGAGCTTCCATCACAGGCCTTTGCGTTTCTGGGGAGAATCCTTCTCACGCCCGGCGAGTTCAAGATCATCAGGCAAGCCAGCCAGAAGATCGAACGCCCGAACCATGTTCCGGTCTTTTTCCCGCAGGACGATCTCATCCCCGCGGCGAAAGATCTCGACTTCGTCGCTGCTCAGACGAAATTGTTTCGGCAAGCGGACCGCCTGACTGTTGCCCGAACGGAATACCCGAGCGGTGCCCATGGTTCCACCTCGTCCGTATATACATCAAGTATATACATAGGTCCGTGGCTCTGCAAGATCCGCCCGTATCGCGTGGGCACAGCCGCCCGCGGCTGTCGAGTCGAGCGACCCTCGACCGGCGTGCTACTGCCTCAACGTCAGCATTCCCAGAATCGCCTGCTGCTTGGATATCAGTGACTGCACTCCCTGGCGGGCCAGCGCGATCATCTTTCCGAGTTGCTGCTCGTCGAATACCTGATGCTCCGCCGTGGCCTGCACTTCGACGAACTTGTATCCTGCGGTCATGACGAAATTCATGTCCACATCGGCGCGGGAATCTTCTTCGTAGCAGAGATCGAGCAGGATTTCGCCATCCACCATCCCAACGCTTACCGCTGCGACAAAATCGCGTAGTGGAACCGACGTCAGAGTGCCAGCCTCAACCAATTTTTCCAGCGCCAAACCGAGAGCCACAAAAGCGCCGGTGATGGAGGCAGTGCGCGTCCCTCCATCCGCCTGAATGACGTCGCAATCAATCCAGATGGTGCGCTCGCCCAGTCGTTCGAGATCAGTGACCGCGCGTAGCGAGCGTCCGATCAGCCGCTGGATCTCATGCGTCCGTCCGCTGGGCCGGCCTTTATTCACTTCACGCGTGGTGCGAGTCAAAGTGGAACGCGGCAGCATGGCATATTCGCTGGAAATCCAGCCCTTGCCGCTGTTCCGCATGAATTGGGGAACAATCTCTTCGATGGACGCCGTGCAAATCACCCGCGTATTGCCGACCTCGATCAAAGCCGAACCCTCCGCCGTGCTGATGAAATTCGGCAGGATGTTGACCGGGCGCATCTGGTCGGGCGTGCGATTATCGGAGCGATAAAACATTAGCTCCGATTGTAACAAGACCAACCGTTCGAAGCTCTTCCGCGCGCCTCTGAACTCAGGCCTTCCAACTTACATCGTCAATACCACACGAAACTGCGCTTTCCCGCTGATCATGCGCGCATACCCTTCATTCACTTTCTCCAGTGGAAACCTTTCAATCATCGGCCGCACGCCCGTGAGCTCGGCGAAGCGTAATGTATCTTCGCTGTCCGTGGGAATCCCCGAGGCCCAACCCTGAATGCTCTTCTTACCTCGAAGCAACTGATTCGGGGAAACCTCGATCGGCCCGATGTCTGCCCTCACCACCATCATCTTTCCGTTCGCCGCCAGTCCATCGAACAACGACGACATGGCTTTCGCGCTCGGAGCTGTGGCCAGGATCACGCTCGCTCCCCCGAACTTCTGAGTTCGTCGACAGGGTTGGTGGCGGAGCTGTCGATGTATGCGCTCGCGCCCAGTTTCTTGGCCAGCTTAGCGTTTTCCGACCCACGCCCCACCGCCACTACCTTGTATCCAAACTTGTTCGCAAACTGGATCCCAAGATGCCCCAGCCCTCCAATTCCCTGAATGGCGACCACATCGCCGGGAAGAGCGCCGGCGTGTCGCAAAGAATTATAGGTAGTGATGCCAGCGCACAGGAGCGGCGCAGCCTCGGCAGGATCGAGGCTCTCCGGCATCGATGCGAGCGCGTTCACTGAAGCCACCATGTACTCGCCATATCCGCCGTCGAAACTGATTCCAGATACCTTCAGATTGGGGCAATTGACAAAATCTCCGCGCCGGCATGCCAGGCAGGTTCCATCGTGTCCGCCGTGCCAGCCTACGCCTACCCGCTGCCCAACCCTCCAATTGGTCACGCCCGCGCCGACCTCATCGATTACGCCTGCTACCTCGTGACCCGGCACCCGTGGGTATTGGACGCCCGGCCAAAAGCCGTCCTTGACGTAGTGCTCGGCATAGCATATTCCGCAGGCGTGCACGCGAATCCTCACGTGCTGGGCAGGAGGCGTGGGAATTTCACGCTCTACGATTTCAAAGTCCGCGCCCGGCTTCGGCACTTGTGCGACTTTCATTGTCTTAGCCATTGCCTTTTCCTTTTTGTATGGAATCTCGGTTGTGAGTGTTAGTGGAAATTTAGACAGAGGCGTCCTGATTTGTCATTCCGAGCGAAGCGAGGAATCGGTAGTTCAGAAATGTAGATCCCTCGTCGCACTCTGGATGACAAGACTCCTACCGCATCTGCGACGCCAGCTCATTGACCGCGGATACATCGTAGAACCCTGTTAGGTCAGCGTGACCGGCGAGCGCCTCGCGTTGCTTGCCGTCCACCAGAATTTTCACCCGCGTAATCCCGGGAATGTTGACGGCGAGCGTCTGCACCAGCGAAGCTACCGTAAGCTCTTCGACCAGCACACCCGAACGATGAGTGTCGGCGAAGGCAGCATTCGCGTCAATCACCGCCAGCCCAGGATCAACCAGGTAGACGTCTCGGATTTCTGCGCCTGGGCCAAGCGGGTGGGAGGAGGATTTGTCGAGATACATGCCCAGCAGCGCCCGCAGCAATTCCTGCGCACGCTCCTGACGCCCCGACGGCAGAGCGATGCGAGCTGCCTGGGCGCGAAGGACGCCGGGCTCGTCGTAGGCGACATACAAAGTCACCTGCTCGCTCGGTCCCGAGACGGGGGCGGCTACTGTGCGAGTATCAACAACAGGAGCCTCCACCTGCTCCACTCGGCCGCGCATCCGCCACACATACACACTCATTCCTAATACAACTGCAAACATCGCGGCCACCCCGATCAGCAAATGCCGTGGGATCATCGCACGGCTCCCAGTTTGTCACGCACCGCGGCAACTCCCGCCGCAACTGCCTCCGCAACCAGCTGCTGATATGCAGCCGAGTCTAGTTGGGTGATTCCGCTGGCAGGGGGCGCGATCTCAATCGCAACCGCAGGCGCAGCGATGTTGTTCAACGGGCGCAAAGGCGCAATCAGCGTACGGACGGGCACTTGTCGGTTCCCGAACTCAGCGGAGAGGCTGGCCTCCGCGCTCTGGCTGGCAAAACGGAATCCCGCCTGGGCTGTGTCCCAATCGAGAAAAGGTCCGCGATCGCCTCCGCCCTGGGGAAGCAGCGCAGTGTAGAGGCGCACTCCGGTACCGAGCGACGCGGCGTGCACACTGATATAGATCTTGGGATGCACGCTATTCGCCAAGCTGGCACGTTGGTCGAGGCTGAGTGTGACATCGCCATCTCGTAGCACCAGCGTATTGAGACCCTTGGCATCAAGTTCCTGACGCAGCCGGCGAGCAAACGCCAGGGTGACGTCTTTTTCCGCCAGTTGATCGGTGAGAGCAGCACCGCGCTCCTCGCCTCCGTGGCTGGCGTCCACGACCGCGAAATACGGCACCGGATGCTCAACCGCGGGTGCTGGCGCAGTGCTTACGGACTGGGCTGGAGGCGGGCTGGCGGCCGGGGTACTTGGCGGGTTTGACGTCCGAACTGGAGCCTGGGCCTGGTTCGGAGCGGGCGCAATTGTGATGGTCCGGCCGTCGTTGCTGAAGCTGGCCAGCAACGGAGCGCTTCCTGTGACCGCGATCTCGGCCGCGCCGTTGCTTTCGTCAAAACTCGCGGACGGCATCACAGTGCTGTCGAAAGTCAGCGTCCGCGAGCCCGGCGGGACCAGTGGTTCCTGCCTGAACACCATGCGCAGTTTTCCCGGCTCGGTGGCAATCATCGGGTTCACTGGAGAACTGAAGTTCATCACCAGCGTGGGAGGATTTGTTTTATTGATCTGCGCAGTGAAGTGCACCGCCACGTTGCCGATGAACAACCGGCGGGACGTTTCATGAAACGCCACTGGGGTAGCTAAGAACCGCGGCAAAAGAGTACTTAGACACGCCAGTGGCACCAGACCACGACCGTTTTCCAGCAGAAAGCTCGCAGGCAGATCAAGATTCCGCCCCTGGACGCGGGCCCGCGATTCGCCAGCTGTGAACTCAGCCGCTACAGTTTTATAGCGCAGCTTCCAGTGCAGCCCATCTGTCTTGACGTTCGCCGTTCCCAGCGGTTCGAGAATTTCGAACAATCCAACGTAGTCCTGCCCGTTGCGCTCGGTAACGGAAAGAGTGTAGTTCGCCGCGCTGGAGTAGATGGAAATCTTCTTCTCCTCCGCGGATTCCAGATGAAGGAACGACAGAAAGATGAACGTGAAGATGCCGAACAATACCAAGAAAAAGAAACCGGCGGCGCTATAGGGACGGCTACTCCAGCGCATAAATCGTCAAACCGCTGAGCAGTTTGGGATAGAAATCTGTGGATTTTTGCGGCAGAACTTCACCCGCCAATGCAATCTCTCGCACCTCTTGCATGCGTACCGGATTGGTCAGAAACGCCACCTGCGCCTCTCCGCCTCGCGTTTGATTGAGTGCCTCGTCGGTATCGCGGATGTAGCGGACGTTCTGCTGGTCGCGGATCGCTTCCTGGGAAATCCCCAGAACGCCCTCCAGAAGAATTTTATGCAACTGAACTACGTCAAGTGATTGCTGGCGCAGCGAGAACTCGGCCAGAAGGTTGTATGAAATCGGTTTTGGCCGGTCGAGCAAAAAAATGCGCTCGGCTGTGACCGCCAGCAGCGACGTACCGGAACGCCCACTCTCCCGCAGAATGGCGCTGGCCCGGACCGCATCGATGGAGGAATCGACTTCCTCCACGCTGAAGTACGTGCCCGCCTTCGCCCGGAAGTTATCTGCGGAAAAAGAAGACAAACCGTGAACCACGCGATGCGTCGGCAGAATGACCAGCCCCGGACTCTCCATCGGAATGAAGGTCATCATCGCCAGGTCATAGGGTGCATCTTCCGCCCCACCTTTGCGATCCAGCGCCTCTTCTGAGGAATGCTCCCGCGGAATTCCGCCGGCTACAGCGGACGCCGCCATGGCCCTCCGCTCCTTGCGATAGGTAAGAGCGGTCTCGTACCGATGGTGGCCATCAGCGATCACCAGTTTCTTATCGCGCATCTTGCCCCGGATCAGGTCGATCAAGCCGGGATCGGCCATCCTCCATACCCGATGCTGCACGCCATACTCATCGCGGACTTCCACGTCGGCATCCCTGCCTGAAGTCAGAAGGCCGTCGATTTCCCCGCCCGGATCGCTGTACAACATGAAAAGTTGCCCGAAGTGGGCGCGTGTCGCCCGTAATAGTTCCAAACGGTCGGCCTTGGGTTTCGCCAGGGTCTGCTCGTGGCGGAAAACGATGCCAGCCGAGTAGTCCTCCACCCGCCCCAGGGCGATGAAGCCACGCCGCTCCAGCTCGGTTTTTCCTCCAGGAGCCGTAAAACGTTGCGCATAAACGTACAGCGCGGGCTCACTGTCTTGTAGAAAGATGCCCTGACGGCGCCAGTCACGAAAGAATTCCGCTGCACGAGTGTACGTAGTTTCACCGACACGGTCGGTGGGTTGCTGTTTGCCCAGGATGATGCGCACCAGGTTGTGAGGACTGGCCGCGTAGTAGCGCTCTTGCATCTCCGGCGTGATCTTGTCGTAAGGCTGGGTCACAACCTGGGATAGCTGAACCCGAGTGGGGTCATATCGCAGCGCGCGGAAGGGTGCAATGTGTGCCATATCCGGGAGAGACTTGAAATTGTACAAGAACAATCGATGGCTTGGAGGTCGAACCCAGTCGGACGGCGGATTGGTAACCTTTGCCCATGGCACCTCATCTCAGGTGAGGCGGGGAATAAAAAGTGTGTGAGCGACGATTGAACTCCCCGATGTATTGCTCGCGCAGAAAGGCATTCGCCGCCACCACCGTCCGGATCCCACGCAAGCGCAGTTCCTGCGGCAGCCGGCCTTGCCAGGTGCCGAAGCTGCGTTCGCTGCGGCCGCGCGCTTGTGGCGAGTACGCCGGAATCATGCGCACCCCCAACTCGCGCAGCGCACGCCCCACCTGCGTGAGACGGTCGTGCTCCACTGCCTCTCCGGCCTTGGCCGTCAGCCAGAAATGACGGGCGCGATCGCTGTACAAAGCGCAAAACACGCCCCGGCATTCGACCACTTCTTTCAGCCCCGTCAGCACCGGAACCGTCGCTTCCTCTTCCACCAATTGCGCGTAATAAATCTCGCTGTTGGCATCGTCCATAATCACCAGCAAGTCGTACCAGCGCTCGTCTTGAAACCAGCGATGCTCGCTGCCGTCGATGTGCAGCAGCATTCCGGGCAGCGGACGCCGCGGGCGCTGCTGGCGATGCACGTGTGACATTCCGGTTGAAAAGCTGTGATAGCATCTCCGTCAATGAGGTAATTATGGCCCGCCTTCAAGGGCGCGGGTCACTCGGTTGCCTGACCCAAGCCCGGACCCTCCACTCGGCCCATCCCTGGAACCGCCGTAGATTGCTCGTGCCCAAGTAGCATCGCGCTTTCAACCTTTCTAATAATGATCGCGGCGAGTTTCTATGCCGTACCGGCAGCCTGGGCGCAGAGCCCGGCGGATGAAGTTCACGTCGCTCCCAGGATCGAACCTCCATCGCCACCTAAAGCGAATGAAATCCTCGATCCTGCGTTCAGGACCCACACCAAGCCCTATAAGGTGGATGTGGATCTGGTTCTGGTTCCAGTCACCATCACCGATCCCATGAACCGCCTGGTGACCGGCCTGGACAAAGATAACTTCAGCGTCTTCGAAGGCAAGGACCAGCAGGAGATCAAGCATTTTTCCAGCGAAGATGCCCCGGTCTCACTGGGCGTCATCTTTGACATGAGCGGCAGCATGAGCAGCAAGATCGAGCGGGCACGCGAAGCCGTAGTCGAGTTCTTCAAGACGGCGAATCCCCAGGACGAGTTCTTCATGATCACCTTCGCCGACAAGCCGGAAGAGATTTCCGATTTCACCCAGTCGGTCGAAGACATCCAGGGCAAGCTGATCTACACCGTTCCCAAGGGCCGTACCGCCCTGCTCGATGCCATCTATTTGGGCGTCAGCAAGATGAGGCAGGCCAAGTATCCCAAAAAGTCGCTGCTCATCATCTCCGATGGCGGCGACAATCACAGCCGCTACACCGAGGGCGAAATCAAGTCTCTGGTGAAAGAGGCCGACGTACTGATCTACGCCATTGGAATTTATGACCGTTACATGCCCACCCCAGAAGAGCAAATGGGACCGGCCCTGCTGACCGACGTTACCGAACTGACTGGCGGCCGCGCCTTTACCATCGATAACCCCAACGACCTGGGTGACGTGGCCACAAAAATAGGCATTGAGCTACGCAACCAATACCTGCTCGGATACCGTCCAAAGAACCCGACGCATGATGGGAAGTGGCGTAAGATAAAAGTGAAGCTAATTCCCCCCAAGGGACTGCCGCCACTCCGTGTGTATGCCAAAACGGGATACTATGCACCTACGCAGTAGTTGGGTTCCGGCCCTGCTGGTGGTTTTGCTTTTTTCAAGCCTAACAACTCCAGCCCAGGATTCTGCTCCGCAGAATCCTCCAGCCTGCGCTGCTCCGGCGCAATCCGCACCCACTACAAAGCCTCCCAACAATCCGCCGGGACAGCCGCCCGCGCCTGCGCAGGGGCAAGCGCCTGCGCAAGAGCAACAACCACCCGCGCCTGAAGCTGGCGGCTTTGTTTTCCACGCTCAAGTGCAGGAAGTCTTGTTGCACGCCACCGTGGTCGACGACAAGCAGCACCTTGTGACAAGCCTCGATAAAAGCGCATTCACCGTATTCGAGGACGGTAAGCCGCAGATCATCACCTCATTCCGGCACGAGGATATTCCGGTCGCTCTGGGCATCGTGATCGACAACTCCGGCTCCATGCGGGAAAAGCGCGAACGAGTTAACAAGGCAGCTCTAAACTTGGTCCGCGCCAGCAATCCCCAGGACCAGGTCTTTATCGTCAATTTCAACGACGAGTACTACCTGGACCAGGACTTTACCTCCGATATAAAGAAGTTGCAGGAAGCCCTGGAGAAGGTCGAAGCCCGGGGAGGAACTGCCCTCTACGACGCGCTTGTCGCTTCCTGGGACGACTACCTGAAAAAGAACGCCAAATTGCAGAAGAAGGTCATGCTCGTAGTTACAGATGGAGAAGACAACGAAAGCCGTGAAACTCTTGAAGACACGGTACGGCGTCTATCGCAAGAGAATGGCCCTACCATCTATGCCATCGGACTGCTGGGAGAAGAGAGAGAAAGGCGGGCCCGTCGCGCTCTGAAAATGCTCGCCGAGCGCACCGGAGGAATCGCCTTCCTGCCCCGCACGCTGGGTGAAGTGGATGAAATCAGCCGCACCGTGGCTCACGACATTCGCAGCCAATACACCATCGGTTACAAACCCACTACCCCGAGAAGCGCCGGTGGCTATCGCACCATTCGTGTGGACGCGCACGCCAAGGGCTACGGCAAACTGACCGTGAGGACGCGCAGCGGTTACTACGCCGGCCAGGAACAATCCATCGGCGGCGGGAACTAAACCTTCTCACTCGACCAGCCGTGAGGGTCGTTTCTCACGTAAGAGCTCGTCTCGCGCGTCCATTACTGCCAATCGGCCAGTCTGGCTCATGGTTGTGCAGTCGTACTCGTAGGCAACTCCACAGATGAGGCAAATCTGATAGTCCTGGCCGTAGGCGCCGGCGTGCGGCCAGGAAAATCGATGCGGGCAACATTTCTGCAAGAGACGCTTTATGAATGGTGCGGTCATGCCAGTTTTGTGCTCCATAGCTCCGAACCTAAGGTAGGTCTCAAGCTATACCAAAAAATCCCCAATCGGGCTTACTCCTTAGTCCATTCGGGGCGGGCTGATGGCCAGTATGTAGTCTCATTACCCGGTCATTGCCGCAATCAAGTAAGAATGGCAAGCCGCAATAATAGTGTCGAATTTCGCTCGCCCGCTCAGTAAAAGACCGTTACGCCGCGCACCACAATTGAGCCACGCAGCAAATTACCAACGGGCAGTGCCCAATCGAACACACCGAAAGACACTCTTGGGTGAGGCCCAACCGGCGGAATTGGCGTTACCTTTACTGCAGCTATAACCCGTCCCAAATCGGGAATAGCGCGCACTCTTCGGAACAGAGGATAACCATGCATAGTGCAAATGTACCGGACACACCACGGCGCAGCTCGAGGGTACCGATCACCCTCCCGATCCGCGTTACCAGCTTAGAGCCGAGCGCCCGTTTCTCTGGAATCTGTGAGACCTTGGTCGTCAACGCCCATGGTTGTGCCTTGCGTTCGCCGGTGAAACTCGAAGCCGGCGTTCCGGTGCGCTTTCAAAGCGAAGAAGGCCGCGAAACCATGGCCCACGTTGTCGCCTGCCAGCCGCTGGGATCTCATCAACCGGGCTGGAAGCTGGGGGTGAAGCTGGACCGTCCGGAAAACTTCTGGGGAATAAAACCGTGTCCGGAACAATGGTTAGGACTGTTGGAGATGCCCGCGTCCACCACAGCGCGTCCGTCTCGAAAACTGTCGATGGCGAATCCCGAGGCCCTACATCAGCCGCTAAGTCCGGACGCGCCCACGCTGAAAGTTGTATTCGACAAAATTGAGAAGCAACTCTCGGACGACCATTTGAAAACCATCCTCGCCGAACTCGTGAAGCCATTGAACACGGAAGTAGCCGACATCAGAGAAAAACTGACTCGGGGAGAATCAAAGCGCAGCAAATTTGAAGTGTCGCTGTCACAGATTCCTCCCGAGCTCGAAGAGCAGTTGTGGGTCCGCCTGAAGCGTGACCTGGAAACACAAGCTTTGCAACAAACCCGCGAGCAATCCGCCCAGGTGCTAGGCGCAGCCAAAGCAACCATTGAAGAAAAAATAAATACCGCCCAGGAGGAGTTTCGGCAGCGCGCCCTGCAAGACCTGCAAGCTGTCGAACAACGAGCGCAAGCTATCTCGCTGGATATGAGCGATACAGTGCGGCAGCAGCTCCGCGTTGGGCTAGAGAAATTTCAGCAGCAGGCTTTGGATGCGGGAAGCCGTCTCGACCGGCGCAGCGAGGAAAACTTGCAAGCCCTGCAGCTGCGTTTGCGAGAGGAGCACGAGGCGTACCGCAAGGAAATGGACCAAGTCCAGGCGGCAGTAGAGTCGAAGTCGGTGCGCCTGGAGGCGCAACTCGCGGATCTGGACAGCCGCACCGGGAATCTGGACCAATCCGTGCGCCGGCTCGAGTCGAACCTTGACGATCACCTGGAACAGGTCGCGCGCGAAATCATCTCCGCTGCACAAACCGACCTCCAGAGCGCAGCCGGTGTGGTCCTCAAAGAACTCAAAGCAAATGGAGCTAATGAGCTTGCAAATCAAGTCGGTGAAGCGCGTGGCCGCTTAAACAACATCCAAAAAGAAATTGAAGTCTCCATTTCCGAATCACTAAAGGTCAAAGTAGCAGAGGCCATGCAAGCCTTCGAACAAACCATGGAAGAACTGGCGCAGCATTCCGTTGGACGTTGGCGGCTGGCCCTCGCCAAGGATCTCAATTCTGTCGCAACTCTGCTCGGCGAGAAAATCCGATCAGAAGCCCGGTGCGACACCGACGACTAAACAGCCGCTCGCCTTGTTGCAGCTTAGGATTCCGGTGCGCAGTAAGGCGGCTGCGATTTCCTGAAAGCTCGATTGACGCCTCCGCCTCGCTTCCGTACCCTGTAATGTGCGAACCAAGACAATCGAGGGCACGCGCCTGCGCGTCGCCGACGACATTACTCAACTGGTCGGCGAAACTCCTCTCCTTCAATTGAAAAAGCTGGTGCCTCCGGATTCGGCTGAGATCTACGCCAAGCTGGAGTATTTGAATCCCGGTGGAAGTGTGAAGGACCGCGCCGCGATCGGCATCATTCGGCGTGCCGAAGAGCAAGGCCTGCTCAAACCCGGTGGCACTATCGTCGAAGCAACTGCGGGAAACACCGGCATCGGGCTCGCGCTAATTGGGGTGAATAGCGGATATAAAGTGGCGCTGTTCGTTCCCGACCGTTTTTCTGAGGAAAAAGTCATGCTCATGCGGGCCCTCGGCGCCGAGGTCACACGTACTCCGGACGCCGAGGGCATCCAGGGAGCAATAACCCGCGCCAAAGAACTCGCCGCTCGCGATCCCAAAGCCTTCATGGCCGCCCAGTTCGAAAATCCTTCCAACCCTGAGTTTCACTACCACACCACAGCCCCGGAGATTTTCGAGCAAATGGAAGGACGGATCGACGCTCTGGTAATCGGCGTCGGTACCTCCGGCACCTTCACCGGCGTGGCGCGCTTTCTGAAAGAGCGTCTCCCACGGGTGTTGACCATTGCCGTAGAGACCCAGGGTTCGGTCCTTGGGCGGCGGCAAGCCCGGTCCTCACAAAGTGGAAGGCATCGGATCGAGCTTCGTGCCCAAAAACTTTGACAGTTCCGTCTGCGATGAAATTGTGATGGTCACCGATATCGACGCCTTTGCCATGGTGAAAGAACTGGCGGCTCGCGAAGGCGTGCTGTCGGGCTCGAGCGGCGGAGCCAACGTCTTTGCGGCTTTGAAAGTGGCGCGAGGGTTGGGTCCCGGCAAGCGGGTCGTGACCATGATTCCGGATTCCGCCGAACGCTATCTCTCGAAGAAAATCTTTGAGGGTGGGATTTGAAGCGTGCGCCGAGAACTCAGAACTGAGAACCGAGAACTGGGAGTTGAGACCCGAGACCCTAGACCTGAAACCTGACACCTTTTCCTCAACCATGCCCAAGAACCGACAACCCGGTTTCGCCACTCGCGCCATCCATGCCGGCCAGGAGCCTGACGCCGAAACCGGCGCGGTCTCCGTCCCCATCCATCCGACGTCCACTTACGTCCAGCAGGAACTGGGCAAGAATAAAGGATACGAGTACGCCCGCGTTTCCAATCCCACCCGCACTCGGTTGGAGGAGAACCTCGCAGCGCTCGAAGGCGGAATCGCCGCCCGCACCTTCGCCAGCGGCATGGCTGCCATCAACGCTATTTGCACCATGTTCAAGTCCGGCGACCACGTCGTGTGCGGCAACGACCTTTATGGCGGAGTTCCGCGCCTCTTCAATCAGGTGCTCGCCGGTTACGGCATCGAATTCACCTACGTCGATACTTCCGATGTGAAAAATGTGGAACGCGCCATCCGCAAAAACACCCGCATGGTTTATGTCGAGACTCCGACCAATCCCCTCATGGCACTCAGTGACCTTGGAGGCCATCAGCAAGGTTTGCCGCCGCAAGAAAGTAGAACTGGTAGTCGACAACACTTTCATGTCGCCATATTTTCAGCAGCCGATCGCGCTGGGCGCCGACATGGTTGTGCACTCCACCACAAAATTCCTCAACGGCCACAGCGACGGCTTGGGCGGAGTCGTTGTATGCACCATTCCGGAGCAAGCCGAGAAGCTGGCCTTTGTGCAAAAAGCTGCCGGGGCGATTCTTTCGCCGTTCGAATGCTGGCTGATCCTGCGCGGCGTCAAGACTCTTGCCGTGCGCATGGAGCAGCACGATCGCAACGGAAGATTTGTAGCGGAATTCCTGGCGCGCCACAAGAAAGTGAAGAAAGTTTTTTATCCCGGACTGCCAGAGCATCCCCAATACGAACTGGCGCAGAAGCAGATGAGCGGCTTCGGCTCCATGATCACCTTCGAAACCGGATCGCTTTCGAATGCCAAGAAGCTGCTGAAAAAAGTGCGAGTATGTTCCTTGGCTGAATCGTTGGGCGGAGTGGAGACTCTCATCTCCCATCCCGCTACCATGACCCACGCCGCTCTTGGCGAGAAGGGCAGAAGAGCAGATCGGAATTACCGACGGCATGGTCCGCATCTCCGTAGGAATCGAGAACGTCGAGGACATCATCGATGATCTCGACCAGGCGCTAGCGACAATCTAGCTGGTGCGATGTAGGCGCGGGCGTCCCGCCCGTGCAGAATCATTTGCACTCCCGAAGCCAAGAATCGAGGAATCCCGTCAGGAAAGCGCACGGCTTTTCGCGACCGCCAAAAATCTGGCTTTGGGTGGCGCCACGGCCGAAAAACTCAGGTTTTGGGTAGCGCAGCGTTCAGCGCTGCGATAACTGCCTCGGCACAATGAAGGCTTTAGCCCCTGAGGACTCAAAACGAGCAAGCACGTGCTGACAATTGATCCAGCAGTTGCGAGTGCGGTCGCTGCGCTCGAGAATGACCCCTTCTACCGCTGCATCTGTGGCGGATATGTGCGCGGCCCCGTCCGCCGCCGAGAAGTCCTGACGCAGTATTTTGCCTACTCGATCCAGGAAGGGCAAGACATCGGGCGCTGCGTTCATCTCGCCGACCCTACGCTCGGCGTAGCCGTATGGCTGCTGCCTCAGGCTCCCGATGTGCAATCACGCGCCGCACATAACAAGCGTGTGCTGTTGGAGTCGACGCTCGATGCGGAAGGCTGCGCAAATTACTATCGAATCGTCAGTTTCATGCGCGCGAAGGCCGCGAACGTGGTCGACGATGATGCGTGGTATCTCTCGATTGTCGCTGTCGATCCCAGCAGCTCAGGGTCAGGGGCTCGGCCGCAAATTACTGGAACCGACTGTTGCCGAAGCCGATCGCGTCAACGCAACCTGTTACCTGGAGACGTTCAGTCCCCGAAACCTCTCGTTTTACGAGCGCCTCGGCTTTTCTACTAAGGCGCGATTCACGGAGCCGACCACTGGCGCGGACTACGCTTTGATGGTCCGCCATCCCCGCCCGCTAACGGAGAACAGCGTGCCTTAACGTACCGTCACCCTAGAATCTTTGGTTCAAAATAAATCGAAAAGAATAGTTCTCTTGTCCAGTAAACGGATATTGTAGTAGCATTACCGAGACAAGTAGGAGATATGAACAAAATGCGTTTGTCGAAAGCCGAGACACGAATCCTGGAGCAGTACTGGAAGCTGGGAACTTGCTCTGTCCGCGAGATTCTCGAAAGCTTGCCCGAAGATGAGCGCGTGGCTTACACAACTGTTCAGACGCTTGTCTATAGGCTCGAGCAGAAGGGCGCTCTGCGCAAGGTAAAAAAGATCGGTAACGCGCAACTCTTCGAGCCGTCAATTAACCAGAGCGAGTATCGAATCGGACTGATGCGAGATCTCCTGGATCTATTCGGCGGGTCCCCTCGGCTGCTGGTTTCTAATCTGCTCGAAACGGGCACGCTCACGCTGAAGGACTTACGGGCTCTTCAAACTGCGGCGCCAAGCAGCAAGAGCAGCCGCAGCCGTGGAGGAAAAGGCTATGCATGAGCACATCGCGCGCGGGTTGTATTACTTCGAAGTTCACCTCCTGTATGCCTCAATTGTCTGGCTCGCGGCTTGGGTTCTGACATCGATCCGGCGGGGCAGTGCCACCACGAAGTATTGGATTTGGGTGGCCACATCGCTCAATTTCATTTTCCCGCTGGGCGCAGTGCTCGACAAAGTCTGGGCGTCCCACCTCTCGTGGGCCGCGCCGCTAGGCGTCATCGGCGACGTGGCAAATAGCATCTCTCGAGGTCCGACCGCCGCGGTGCTCTGCGTGGTGTGGTTGCTCGGCACAACCTTGATGCTGACGCGCCTTTGTTTGCGGATACGCGCTGAGCGGCGCGCTGCTCAGGCCACGGCCGGTCAAAGTGTTCTCGACCCGAGGCCGAGTTTCCTCGCTCATGGCGTACCGGTAAGGTTCGATGGGAGTCGACAAGCTCCAGCTGTGGATGGGGTTCTGCGTCCCCATATTTCACTTCCGCACGGAATTGACCGGTTGTTGAGTGAACATGAACTCAACGCTGTCCTCATCCACGAGCTGACGCATGCGCGGAGGCGCGACAACTTAATACGCCTTTTACACGAAGTGGGACTTTGCGCGCTGTGGTTTCATCCGCTCGTCTGGATCACCGGCTCTCGCCTTGCTTTGTATCGAGAGCTCTCCTGTGACGACTCTGTTATTCAGAGCGCCCGCGGTGGCGACCTGGTTTCCGCGTTAGCCAAACTTGCCAATCCAGAAGAGGCGTTCTTGCTGCAGGCGACAGCTTCCTCGTTTATAAGCCATCGCCTTGCCCGGCTGACTGCTCAGCCTCAACGGAGGTACAGCACAGCAAGCGCGCTGTTGACGGTAGCGTTCGGCACGGCACTCCTTGGTGGCATTTTTGGAACGGTAGCGCATACCGCTTGTTGTTTCATTGCTAGGAAGTAATCCCGCAGGAGATCGCATAAAATGACCTGGAGCCGAACTCTTTTTGCTATCGGCAGTGTTCATGTTCGCCCTGACCGCCTTGGGACAGGGCACACACGGTGCTGCAGCGACCGCGCCTCAGGCACAACAAGCGCAGCTCGGCGCCAACAATAACCTCAACCGTTGACCGCGAGATCAGCGCCATCGAAAAGCTAATTGTCGAAGTTGCCGAAGCCATGCCGAAGATTGATAATGCGCTGATACTGAGGACGGAGGCGTATGCACAAGCAGTTCACGCTGTTGGCGGCATTATTTTTCGTTTTGTTTTCAATCGGGCAGCTCCCCGCCCAATCGCCTGCTCTCTGACTCTAGTAAAAGCTGGCCGCCTGCTCGACCCGCGGACTGGGAATGTGCTTTCGCCCGCAGCCGTGCTGATTGAAGGCAGCAAGATCAAGGAAGTTGGCGCGCCTGCTCAAGTGCAAGCGCATGCGCCGGCTGGCGTCAAAGTCATTGATCTGGGCACGCGCGACGCTTTTGCCCGGGCTCATCGACAGCCACACGCACTTGCTTATCGATGTGATTGTCGCCGCCGGAAGCCGAGAGCGCGCGCCGCTGCAATGGCAGCTTTGCGCCGTCGCAATTGCTGGCGATCGCCGAGTCGCCCAGCAAACGCGTATTGCTGGGCGCGCAATGGCTCGCGAAGACCTGGAGAGTGGTTTCACTACGGTGCGCAATCTTGGACACTCCGGTATTGACGGCGATGCCGAGCTGCGCGATGCCATCAATGCCGGCCGCGTCCCCGGCCCCAGGATCCTGGCGTCCGGACGCAAGCTTATGGCGCTGGGTACCTATGTTCAGAATCTCAATCCCGCGCTTGCCGAAGCGATCCTTCAACAGGAATTTCTGCCGATAGACAGCCCAGATGAGCACGGCAGGCAGTACGACAGAACGTGTTCTATAACGTCGATGTTATCAAGGTTACAGTCGGCGACGATATCTCAGTCCCTGAACTGACGGCGGTTGTCGAAGAAGCACACCGCCAGCATCTGAAAGTCGCCGTCCACGCCGTCGATACACCTCCAGTATTCAAACTGCGATTGACGCCGGCGCAGATTCTATCGAGCATGGCAATGAAGTAACCGACGAGCAACTCAAGCAGATGCGGGACAAAGGGATATTTTTCGACTTCACACCCACTTCTTATGGCGACTTTTTTACTAGGATTTTCGAGGGAACTATTGCGATGTCTTTAACGCTGCGACCTGAGCGTCTCGATGCCGATCAGCGCACCCGGCAGCGGTACAACGATCTGGCTCAGCTTCTGAAGTCGGGAGCGAAGTTTCCCGATGAGTCCGACGAACGCGAGAACCAACGATACAACAGTCTGGTTCCAGCGGGTTCTGAAATCGGGAGTGAAGTTTGCGGCTGGGTCTGACATGGCTGGTTCTATCCGGGAAAAACTCGCGGGCAAACGCGTCGCTGACCAACGTTTCCGACTTTGCATGATGCCGGAATGCCATCGCTTGATGTGATTCGTGCAATCACCACGAACGCCGCAGAGATGTTGGGCTGGCAAGACCGCATCGGCGCGATCGAGCCTGGCAAATTTGCCGATCTGGTCGCCGTCTCCGGCGATCCGATCGCCGACGTTCACGAACTGGAGCGAGTCCGATTTGTCATGAAGGACGGCCAAGTGGTCAGGAATGAGCTTGCCTCGCATTGAGGCGCAAGCTCTACTGCGGAAACAACTCAATCTCAATCCAAAGGAGAGATCTGACGATGAAGCGATCTCGAAGCGGTCTTGCGTTCGCATCGTTGTGCTCACCCTGCTGACCATTGTCGGAATGAGTCTTTACAGTCAGGCGCAAACCCAGAATCAAGCTCCCGCATCCTGCACTCTCCCGCGCCGACGAGATGCTGGATATGTGGAACGAGATCGGGAACAAACTCATTGCCATGGCTCAGGATTTTCCCGAAGACAAGTACGATTTCAAGCTGCAGAAAGACGAGCGCACCTTTGCACTAAATCTTCTGCACGCCGCCGCGCTCGATTACGTCCTGATACGCAGGATTTCCGGATCAAACGTCGGGCCCGACTTCGGCGAGGGCGACAATCCCTTCGCGCGACCAGTTCAAGACCAAAGCCGACGTGGTGAAGTTCGTGCAGCAGGCAGTCGCCGACGGAGCGAAAGTGATCCAACAGCAAGGCGATGCGGGGTTGGACAAAACGACGAAATTTTTCGGCAACCGACTGGCCCACAACTCCTACATCTGGACGTCCGCCATCGAGCACAGCGGCTGAGCACTATGGACAGCTTGTGGTCTATTATCGCGCGAACAACCTGGTGCCGCCCGACTCGCGGCGATAATGCTCTTGAAGTTTTTCAACTTTCAGCCGGACATCTTTTGTTCAATCAAACTGAGGAGAGTCAAATGAAACAAATACGAATCTTGCTGTCGGCAGTACTCATCTTTGCCGTGATCGCCTTGGGACAGGGACAGGCCACAAACAGCGCCGCAACCCCGAGCGCGCCTCAGGCGCAACAGTCACAGCCGGCGCCAACCATTGCTTCAACCGTGGATCGCGAGATCAGCGGTGTCGAAAAGCAAATTCTGGAAGTTGCCGAGGCTATGCCGGAAGATAAATACAACTTCTCTCCCGAAAGCCTGAACATTCCCGGCGCCGACTACAAAGGTGTGCGCACGTTTGCCGTGCAGGTCAAGCATGTCGCCGCGTCCAACTATTTCATATGGTCTCCGCTTACCGGAGATAAGGTGCCGGAAAGCATAAAGGACGGGAACGGTCCTGAGAACTTGAAGACCAAAGCCGACATCATTAAGTTCCTGAAGGACTCCTTTGCCCTGGGTCACAAGGCCGCGGCTACGCTGACGACTCAGAACATGTTGCAGACCCCGGAGAAGAGCAAATCGTCCCGCCTGCGCTTGGCCACGTTTGGCGTCGCCCACGCCTTTGATCATTATGGACAGATGGTCGAGTATCTGCGGATGAACGGAATTGTTCCGCCAGCCAGTCGGGGAAAATCAGATTAACCGGACCGCCACTATGTAAGGAGGAAGGACAAGAGTAAGAACCCTTGATTGACTGAACGTGGTGGCGGCTGGAATCAACACGCTCACCGTTGATGATCGCAGACATGGCGAAAGCGGTGGCAAATATGACGACTGGGTGGATCCGAACTGGAAAGAGGCAAGAAAGCCGTTTTGGGTGGCGCAGCGCTTTAAGCGCTGCGATACATGCTCTGAAATCGGTATCGCTTTAGCCCCTGAGGTCGGAGAATCCCCGTTTTCACCCCTTGAGAGCCGGTGGAGAATTTCTTGACCTCATCATCGAACTCCTCCCGGGAGTGGAATTCGTCCCAATATCACCGTCTCTCCCACCCCCAGCTCAGTTGGGGAAAGAAACTATTGTCCCGGCTCCAGTTGCGCGGAGATGAACTACTGCTCGACGCCGGCTGCGGAACTGGACGCCTCACTGCCGAGTTGTTGCAGGCTTTGCCCCAGGGACGTGTGGTCGGGGTGGATATCTCACAAAACATGCTGGGCACCGCAAGTGATCACTTGAAACCGAAATTTGGTCAGCGCGTGGATTTGGTCGTCGCCGATCTGCAGGCGCTTCCTTTTGAGCATGCGTTCGATGGTATTGTCAGCACCGCGGCCTTTCATTGGGTCCCGGATCACGACCGTTTGTTTCGCAGCTTGCGCCGAGCCCTGCGTCCGTCAGGATGGTTGCACGCTCAGTGCGGCGGAGGCCCGAATCTGCTGAAGCTTCGCACTCGCGTGAATAAACTCGCGACCACTCCGTCCTATGCATCTTTCTTTGCCGACTTTCGTGAGCCCTGGGTTTTTGCCGACGCCGAAACCGCAGCTGATACCTTGCAGCGTGCAGGATTTCTCGACATAGAAGCCGGCCTGGAGTCCGCATTTACAATTCTGGATGACTCGACGCAATACTCCGAATTTCTGCCGGCAATCATTCTCCGGACGCACCTGGAATGCCTGCCCGATTCCGATCTGCGCGCCCGCTTTGTCGCCGACCTTACCGAACAAGCCGCCGCCGACGATCCTCCTTTTTCTTTAGATTATTGGCGTCTCAACCTCAGCGCTAAGGCATCCTGAACCAGTACCTCAGCGCTGGCCCGTTCCTTTTAACTTCCCTAGTTGACCGCTGAATCAACTTACCTCGACGTCTTGCGCATCCAGACGCCCCACGTGACCGGCCCGGCTTCTTCATTGGTCATTGGGCGGCCCGCCATCTTGAGGGCCAGCTTGATCTGACCGTGATGGTAGCCCTCGTGCCAGAGCATGTGCTGGAGCAAGAGGATCGGGTGGTCGTAGTGAAGGTTCATGTCGCGGCCTGCCTCCACCCTGCCCTTTACCGCGTCCCGCACCGCCTTGGCGCTGTCGTTCAGCATCTCCGCGATGCGACCAGGGTCTCGCTCGGCCACCCACTCTTCCTTGGGCAGGTCTCTGGCGAACTCGGGGGCGTCCTCGGAGACGAACACAAGTCGTACATAGTGGATGTGTGTGAACAGCTCCGCGATGGATGGGCTGCCCTCCATCGCCCTGGCCTCCAGCCCGCCCTCCGGCAGGGCGCGGAGCAGGTTGAGCAGGATGGTGTTGTTCCGGTCCCAGGAGTCCAGCAGAGCCTCAAGCAGGCGTTGGTCTGGTGCGTCCGACATATCCACCCCGTTTGCTAATGCGAAAAATTGCGACGAATTCTACATGAGCTTACGCGTTACCGATTGCTCATCTGCTCAATGTGTTCGGGATACCGTGCCCCTTGCACCATGATCTTTGAGGAGGCATCTTCGATGTCACCGAGATCCTCAGGCGTCAGCTCGATTGAAACTGCTCCGACGTTTTCTTCGAGCCGGTTCAGTTTAGTTGTGCCAGGGATTGGAACGATCCACGGCTTCTTCGCCAGCAACCATGCGAGCGCAATCTGAGCAGGAGTTGCTTTCTTCCGTTGTGCAATCTGGCCGAGCAGGTCAACCAATGCCTGGTTCGCCTTCCGAGTCTCCGGCTTAAAACGAGGGAGTTGATTGCGGAAGTCGGTACTATCAAACGAAGTGTTTTCGTTGATTTTTCCTGTGAGGAAGCCTTTCCCCAGAGGGCTATATGGAACGAAGCCGATTCCGAGTTCCTCAAGCGTCGGCAGCACTTCCTTCTCAGGATTCCGGTACCAAAGCGAGTATTCGCTCTGGACAGCGGTGACCGGCTGAACTCTGTGTGCGCGACGGATCGTCTTTACGGCTGCTTCCGACATGCCGAAGTGCTTGACCTTGCCTTGCTGAATGAGGTCCTTCACGGCTCCCGCGACGTCTTCGATCGGAACCTCGGGGTCCACACGGTGCTGATAATAGAGATCGATGGCATCAACCCTGAGCCGCTTAAGTGAAGCCTCGGCGACTTCCTTAATGTGCTCTGGCCGGCTGTCCAGCCCAGCCAAACCTCGCTCCGCCTTGGGGTCTATCCTCCACCCGAACTTGGTGGCTATGACTACTTTCCCACGAAAGGGAGCAAGCGCTTCGCCCACAAGTTCTTCGTTCAAGTACGGCCCATAGACTTCGGCGGTGTCAAAGAATGTGATGCCGCGATCCACGGCGGCATGGAGAAGAGAGATCATCTCCTTCTTATCTTTAGGCGGACCATAAGAAAAGCTCATTCCCATGCAGCCGAGCCCCAGAGCTGAAACTTCAAGATTGCTTTTTCCGAGTTTGCGTTTTTGCATTGTTTTTCATCCTTTACACAAACCTATCCAGTGGCTGGTGGTCAGTGGCCAGTGAAATTCAGAAGCACTCGCTTTCTGGCACTAACGACTGACCACTAGCCACTGCCCACTGATTAGTCCGGGCGCTTCTGCTCCTGGAACCTAACGCTTCCTACGGAAGAGCTTTGAGTTCAGGAACGGCCAATATTCCTTAATCAAGTTCGAGCCGCCGTCGAGGCCGATCTGGGTGAGCCAGCGCTGTCCGGTCTTCGTCCAGGTACGGTCCTGACTGGGATAGTAGAGGTTTCCAATTCCGGCCGCTGCCCCGTTTCCCACGATTTCGGAGATGTTGGGCGAACGGCCATTACTGTCAGTTCGGGTGACCAACAGACGCGAGATGGAATAGGTAGTACGACGCAGAAACCCGCCCCGGCCCAGCGTGTAGTAGCGAGGGTCCTCATGCGTAAGCGTTGGCACAATAGCCTCGGTCATCAGGTTTCCGCCCACATTGTCGGCGAAGCTGTGCCAATAACGGCGGCCATAGCCAGCCGCACCCTGGTGAAATTCCGGATACGAATTCTGTGCTTGGGCGACCCCCGCAAGAATGCCTACGTAGATAAATGACGAGTAATCGAAGCTGTCTTGAAGCATCAACTTGAACTTGTCTCCAGGGGAGAGCGGCGGCAGCTTTGCGTCGACCGAGACCGAGCGGAAGTTGGGAATAATGAAAAGAATGCGTTTCGTTTGCTGGCCCTCGGCGGTGGACGGATTCACGGCAGCACTTGTCGTGGCCTGCGTCACTGATGGATCGTCCGGTAGTGTGACCTCCGCAGGAGCGCCAGCGGAACGGGGGCAGCTTGCAGTCTGTGCCAACAGCGAAGGTGTACAACTCACCGCTGAGATGGCAATGACCATCAAGGGAAGAAGAGCACGAAGATTTTGCATGATTTATGGGTTAGATGCATTTGCTCGTGCCGAGATACTCATTTCGTTCCCTCTATTGAATGGCGATTTGATCTTTGACGTGTTGGTGTCCAAAGAGTCGCGACTTGGTCCAATGTGTGTAACAGTATTAGGGCTGGCCCAGGCGCGTTTCTCGGGACCAATCCGGAGGCACTATTTCCGGATTGCCCCCGTGTTTCGGGGACAATCCTGCTGTCATGTGTTCATGTGGCAGATATCGCGGCCAGGCTGAAATCTATCTCCCCCATAAAGGTATCAAGCCGCTGGCCTACAGGGTTTGACCAAACGGTCGGCCCTCTCCTGTCCCTTCGCTCTTATCCAAAGCAACATCTCCTTTGCGAGATGTCGGGATTCCGCCGCCACAGATTTTGCGTGCCGGCGGTTGGGCTCTAGGTGCTTTGGGTTTGCTTTGGCTTATGTGGTCTCAGAAGAATGCGCTTCACAGCACTAGGCATTTTATCGCCGTTTACTTCGCGGTAGATTCGCTCAATGGGAGTTTCTTTGGCGCGAGGGGGACGAAGCATGCAGCACCGCAAGCGGACAGGATAGTCGTTGGCAGAATACTCCTAGTAGTCAAGACGCACCAAACATGACAGGGTGTACAGCCCCCTGCACACCGGGAGATCAAGATAGACGCAAGTTCTTGAGCGACGCGCGAGCGGTGCCGCCACTGATATCGGGCACAATGATCAATTCCAGTACAGTGACGTTCGAAAGCGCAACTTCATATTTCTCGACCTCGCGTATCGTCTCTGGTGGGCTGAAATTCCACTGCTGGCGCACAATTTCTCGAAACGAGGTCCCGCCGTCTGCAGACCATCGCAGAACAAACTCTTGCGTACGCGCAACCTCATCTTCTTCAAACACCAGCGATATGGTTTTCAGCTTTTGTGGTTCGTCGAAGAGCAGCCGAATAGTCTGACGCCCCGGTGTTGCCGCACGCCACCCTCGCGTTTCCTTTCCTAAGACGAAGGCGGACTCGACTGGACAGTCCTCGTCTTCGGATGTGACCTCAACCACGGCTGTGCGCTCGACATCCAGCCAATCCTCGTCGTGTGTAGCGATGCTCTCCCGAGTTGGAGTGATGAGTCGTTTTCGCATATACGCAGTATATGCGTCTTGAATCTGTGGCTGCGGCCGAATCCCGGAGTCAATGCAGCCAAACAGGCAACCTGAGCTTTTGGCTGTCTCACTTTCACTTTGGGGTTGGTGAGTTTTACGCGAACGGTGGATTTTTTCCCTGTGTTCAGGTATGCAAACACTTTCCTCCCAGCCGCGTAACTGATTGAGGTCCGGGCACTTTGGGATTCGGTGACGGATTTGCACGGTAAGCTGGTGTCACTCGAACGGCAAGCCGGAGAAATGGAGTAATTAGGTCGATGCAGTTAAGGAGGGAACCTGTGACCGACAATACTCGAATGGGCTGGCGTGCACTGTGTGAATTGGCAGCAGAAGAGAAGGACCCAAAGAAGCTTCTGGAACTGGTTGAAAAGATCCTTCGCGCGCTCGACGACAGAAATAACGTTCGATGGCTTCCCCGAGAAGATCGAGATCTAGCCCTTCCTTCTTAATGTAGGCGCGGGCGTCCTCGCCCGTGCGAACCCGAGCAGACGCCGAGCTCCATGCCTCCCATCATTAATTAAATTGGGAAGGGCACGGCTTTTGCCGTGCCGCAAAGTCGGAAGGTGCCTGCCTAAGCGGAGTCGAAGGAGCCGCCCTAAGCGAAGTCGAAGGGTGCCGCCAAGCTCCCAAACCTCTCACCCGCGTCGTCAGGCGCAACGCTAGGAGTTCTTCTCAGCCCACCGCTTCGCCAATCCACTTCAAATATTCCGGACTTCCATCTTCAATCGAAACGCAAACGCACTCCGGCAGCTCATACGAGTGCAGCTCTCGAATGACATCGCGCACCCGTTCGAAACCCGCAGCCGTCGTCTTGATGATGAGCAGCCACTCCTGCGCTTCTTCTACCTTTCCTTTCCAGCGATAGACCGACTCAATCTGCGGAAGGATATTCACGCAGGCGGCTAGGCGCCGTTCGACTAACGCCCGTGCGATTCTTCGAGCTTCGTCGCTCGATGAAGCAGTAGTCAGAACCAGCTTCTTATCCGTCATATAAAATCACTGGTCAGCCGTCAGCTTTCCGCATCCAAGAGTAACACTGGAGGTAGGACAACGATGCCAGCGCAGATCAAGTTCGGCACCTCGGGATGGCGGGCTGTAATGGCGGAAGAGTTTACCTTTGCCAATGTGCGGCGCGCTGTGACCGGAATTGCGCGCTACGTGATTTCGCAGAAGCCGGCTGGCGCGCGCGTGATTGTAGGCCGTGATCCCAGATTTCTGGGCGAAGCCTTCTGCTCGATGGCGGCCGAGATTCTTGCCGCCCATGGCATCACTCCGCTGATGATCGCCGAAGCCGCCCCCACCCCGCCATTGCTTATGCTGTGATTCACGAAAAGACCGACGGAGCCATCAACTTCACCGCTTCCCACAACCCTCCCGAGTACAACGGAATCAAGTTTTCTACGCCCGATGGCGCCCCCGCACTGCCCGACGTCACCGGGCGGATTGAGGCAGAAATTGCCAGCCTCAACGGTGGCCCGAAACGCGCTTCGACGATAGAAAAGAGGCAAATCTCCAGCCAAGCGTTAGATCCACGAGGCATGTATCTGGCGCGGCTGCGCGAGATCGTTGAGCTCGACATCATCAAGAAAGCAGGACTACGTGTGGTGTTCGATCCACTCTGGGGAGCGGCGCGCGGATATCCCGACGCGCTGTTGCGCGACGCCGGCGTGAACGTGGCGACTGTCCACGACTATCGTGACGTGCTCTTCGGCGGACATGCTCCTGAACCAGACGATCACCTGCTCGAAGACCTCCGCAGGAAGATGCGCGAAACCAATGCGCACATCGGCATCGCTACCGACGGTGACGCCGATCGCTTCGGCATCCTCGATCAAGACGGAACTTTCTTCCAGCCCAACTACATCATCGCCCTTCTCTTCGATTATCTGGTGGAGAGCCGCGGCTGGAAGAATGGAGTGGGAAAATCCGTAGCCACCACCAACATGATCAACGCCCTGGCCCGGCATTACCGGGTCGAGCTGCATGAAACTCCCGTGGGCTTCAAGTACATTGGCGAACTGATCAAGCAAGACAAGATCGCCATCGGCGGCGAAGAAAGTGCCGGGCTCTCGATTCGCCATCATGTCCCGGAGAAAGGACGGTGTCCTCGCTGGCTTGTTGTGTTGCGAAATGGTAGCCCGTCGCGGCCAGACCCTGGGTCAACAGCTGAAAAGGCTATTTGCCGAAGTTGGTTCCTTCTACCCCATCCGTGAGAACTTCCGCTTGACGGCGGAGGTGAAGGAGAAGTTCACTGAGAAGCTGAAGACTGATCCGAAGGATTTCTTCGGCCTCAAGGTGAGCGATGTGGTTCGCACCGACGGATTGAAGCTGGTGCTCGCGGATGGTTCCTGGGTCTGTTATCGCCTGTCAGGCACGGAGCCTGTGGTTCGCGTTTATTCTGAGGCTGGGAGCATGGACAAATTGCAGAAGCTAAGCGCAGCCGCTAAAAAATGGATCTTCGAATAGGGCCACTCCCCAAAATTCGCGCACTGTCCCAGCCCGAGCAGGGACTCCGGGCGCTGGTCGAGCGCGCTCCGCAAGCCGAAGCTTTTGCCGAGCGGGTCATGGAGCGCTTTCGTCCCGCCTTGGCTTGGCTGTATCGGGCGCGTCGCCGACTGTCCACTGCGGCAGTCGCCATACTAACAGTCTGGCTGTTCTTCCATGTTATGTTGGGCGCAAATGGCATGGTGGTCTACCGGCAGAAGCGTGCCGAATACCAGAATCTGCAAAGGGAACTGGAAGAACTACAGAAAGAGAACGACTATTACACGCAGCAGGTCAAAGCTCTTAAGACCGATCCTAAAACCATCGAGAAGGAAGCTCGCGAACAGTTGCATTACACCCGCCCCGGGGAAGTCGTCTACGTCGCGCCCCCTCCTGCCCCAATCCCATCTCCCGACACCAAAGCCGCCAAAAAATAGCGCTGGACGTCAGTCTGCCCCATGCGCGAGTGTGGTATATTTGCGGCAATTCCAGGTGCCAGGGCCGAGCAGTGAGCCAGCGCTGTTGAGTTACACTGTGTCGCCGCCTCCAGGAGATTTGATTTCTTGAAAGCGCTTGCAGCGGAAGCGCCTCGCCTTGGAGTTTGGTTCTCGGCAAAATCCGCGGCTTCGGCCGCCTAAAAACTCAAGGAGTCGCTATGAAGAAAGTACTGCTGGTTTGTTTGCTTCTCTCCGTACTGTTCTTACTCGTAGCCGTGGTATCAGCCGACGACATGGGCAAAGCCCAAACCGTGAAGGGTTGGGTCGCCGACGCCAAGTGCGGCGTAAGGGCGCCAATGCCAAACCAGGGCGGTAGCCTGCACCAAGAAATGCCTAGCCGCGGGAGAGAAAATGGTCGTGGTGACTGACGGGGACCAGAAACTTCTCACCGTGGATAATCCCGGACGCCTTAAAGGACCACATCGCACATCACGTCGCCGTGACCGGACACGTTAAGGCTGATTCCATCCACGTGGACAGCGTAAAGATGTTGTGAACGAAACGCTGGACAGCTTCGGAGGCGGCCCAAGCGGTCGCCTTTTTTATTGTTGGATCCGCTTAGCGCAGCACGCCTTCCAACGGAGAACTGGCAGTCGCGTAAAGCTTTCTCTGCATGCGCCCTGAAAGATAAGCTTGCCTTCCCGCCATCACCGCATGCTTCATGGCTTCCGCCATCAGCACCGGGTCTTGAGCGTTAGCGATTCCGCTATTCATCAACACTGCGTCCGCGCCTAGTTCCATTGCTATGGTCGCATCCGACGCGGTGCCGACGCCGGCATCCAGGATCAGCGGCACTCCGGTAATCACCTCGCGCAGAATGCGGATGTTTGCTGCGTTCTGAATCCCGAGTCCGCTGCCGATCGGCGCCCCCAATGGCATGACTGCGCTGGCGCCCGCCTCCAGCAAACGCTTGGCAAATACCACATCATCAGAGGTATAAGGAAGAACCGTAAAGCCTTCCTTCACCAACACCCGCGTCGCCTCCAGCGTCGCTTGCACATCGGGATAGAGCGTCGCCTGATCGCCGATGACTTCCAGCTTCACCCAATCCGACAGCCCGACCTCGCGTCCCAAACGCGCGGCCCGGATGGCTTCGTCCGCGGTGTAGCAACCGGCCGTGTTCGGCAGCAGAAAATATTTTTTCGGATCAATGTAATCGAGCAGTGATTCCTTGCCACGATCCAGATTCACCCGCCGTACGGCGACCGTGACCATCTCCGCGCCGCTTGCTTCCAGCGCGCGCGCCGTCTCCTGAAACGACTTGTACTTTCCTGTTCCGACGATGAGCCGGGAACGGAACTCGCGGCCAGCAATGATTAATGGATCATTCATGGTTCTATTGTAATGAAAATCACATCTCGATGGAGCCGGGTGCCCCACCCTTTCGCGTACTTTGCGAAAGGGTGGGTGACGGGGCTGCGCGGGTGCCCCAGGTCTCGGGGTTTTTGCGAGACCTGGGAGTAGCGTCAACCCATTCATCGCCACTTCACCGCCGCCGAGTGCTCGCTTTAATCGGGAAGGCCACGGCTTCTAGAGCCCGCCCTGAGCGAAGTCGAAGGGTGCGTAACTACCAAATTGTCATCCCGAGCGGAGGATGCGGATTCGCTTGCGAATCGCCATCCGCAGTCGAGGGATCTGAAGTTTTCTCGTCACCGCATAATTGGCGGGTGCCCGCGAATCACCATCCGGAATCGAGAGCCTGCCCGTTTTTGCCGAAGCCCCAGCGGACCCAGGGAAGTCCTATTCGCGCCGTAAGGCGCAACGCCCACCGCGTTGGAAGAGTGCCTAGCTCCCTGCAGTTCTGAACATCAAATCCCACAATGGCAGAAAGATGTTAAACCGCGCATCTGGGCGCGTGTGGTGTGCTAGGTGATATGCTCTGGTTCCTTGAAAGCCCGGCGGCAGCCATTCGCCCAGATGAATGCGCCAATGAAATTCCTCGGTCGTAAGAAAGTAAGCCGAGAACGCAATCAGCATTCCCGGCGCGATCCGTAGTCCGAGCAGTGCGTCCAAAATCACCACGGGCACGCCGTTAATCGCAAACATCGCCACGACCCAGACCGGCGATCCGCCCAGGTTGACGTGCTCCGCCTCAGTCGCCGTCCCCACGGTTGCATGATGTTCCAGGTGACGCCGCGCGAAGAATGTTCCCGGCAGGTGAAGAAGGAATCGGTGATACGAGTATTCAAATAAGCTCGCCCATAAGAGTCCCACGACAAAACCAGCGACCCACCTGCCAAGTCAGGCGGGAAAAAAGAATGCCAAGCACGGCCGCGGGCAAGCCGCCGCATAAGACCGCGGTCAGTGCGTTCACCCGTTTAATCGCTCGCCCGCGAGCGATCGCCTCCACCGTGATTTCTGTAGGCGTAAGCACCGCTGCCTATCTTGCCTCTTAAATTAGATGCCGGCAACGTTACTGTCGGGCACGACACCCGAAGGTCATTTGTAGGCGGGTGCCCTATCTTTGCCTTTTTGCATGGGCGGGGATCCTCCGTTTGAACCGCCCGGGCGGCTCGCGTCCTCCCACTTGGTTGTCATCCCGAGCGGAGCGAGGGATCTGCAGTTAGGGAAGAAAAATCCGCGAGGGTGCCCCGTCCAAGCTCCGCTTGGGCGGGGATTTTCTGCGGGTGGCTGTAAGCGCAACATAGGAAAAGCCTGCGTTGAGCGCGGTCGAAGGGGATCTGCAGTTCTAAATCCAAATCAAGCAGTGGATGTAGGCGCGGGCGTCCCCCGCCCGTGCGATCCGGGTCGGTTGGAGAGATGATTTGTTCCTTGCCCGTCCCCCTCCAGTCTTGTGATCCCGAGCGAAGAGTATCGATTCGCTTGCGAATCGGTACTCGCAGTCGAGGGACCTTGTGTTTGCTCTTTAGCTGGCCCCTCCACCAAACGAACGGCGGGCCACCCGGCCCGCCTATTTGCAACACCCGAACTTCTGACGCGCTTACTTCGTCATGACCTCGCGAGCCAAATGGCTCGCAACCACTTCGCGAAGCTCGGCTCGTTTGCGCGCCGCCTCAAAAGCCGCCTCGCGCGATCCATAATGTTTCACCGTGACCGACGCCGCCTTTGCGTCGATCTGGTCAAGCGCCGCCCAATTCGCATACAGGACGCCGAACGCCACGTCCCAGTCGTTCGGCGATCTGGCAGTCGGGTTTGTGAACGTCTTATAGTCTGAAATCAATCCCTGTTTCTTTTGTTCTTCGAGCACCGGCTTTATGTGTTGTCGGAAGTCGTTCCAGAAAGCATCCCCCATACCCGGCTTCAAATGCATGTACGTGACCCGCCACACCGGTCCAACATCGTAATTCGGATTTTGCGCCCACACCCGGGACTGAACTCAGCAACCCAATAAGAAGAACTACGACTGGTATCGTTTTCCGCATTTTTCCTCCCCCAATCGGATTTGTCTTCGTCCCCCAAAACGGCGGACATTGTACACCTGTTTTGTTATGCCGAACCCATCTACGCTCAAGGGTGCCCCGTCCAAGCTTTGCTTGGGCGGGGATTTTTTGCGGGTGCCCGCCGGACCTGCCTACCGCATGCGAATAATGTGAGGCTTCCAAATGGGACGCCGGATGATCCATTGCATCGAGCGCTCCTCTACCGGCTCTTCATCCTCTTCTTCCGCAGCCTCCACCGGCATTACGCCCGCCGCTTCGCCGCCACGAAAAAAATCCCATGCCTCGCGATACTTTTCGAAACGCGCTCGTTCGCATCCTCCATCCGGATAAAGCCGCAGACTCCTGCCCTGGGCCAGCGCCTGTACCGGCACCACGTACCACACGTCCAGAGGAACGATATGGGCCGCGAGAACATCAATGTCCTCGGCGGTGTAAACCACCTTATTCTTTCCATACACAAAGTGGATCGGCTGGATATGGTATCCCCCTGCCCGGATCGCCGCCGTGCACTTGATCTGCACCCGCCACAACCGCCCGCCCGAATCCACGACGAAGTCATAGCGTTCGCTATCTCCCCACGGCTTGGTCACCTTGAAACCCAGGCCCACCGCTTTGTGCAAAAACGCCGCTTCCGAAGCTCTCCCGTTCGCTTAGTGTTGCGTTCCTTCAGCCCTTCCGCGTCTTTAATAATTAGTGCCGCATTTGGATCGCCGGATTGATTTGCCATGATTCCTCACCTATTACTAGCAATCATCTTATAACTATAATGAAAACAAACGAGTTACCGCTTGCCGAGGCATCGTCAAATGACCCCATACTCCCTTATCTTCCAATCCAAAAGTGAGGTCAAGGGAATAATTCGGATTTATACCTGCGGAATCGTCCATCGAGGGTGCCCCGTCCAAGCTTCGCTTGGGCGGGGATTTTCTGCGGTTTCAGTCTTGTCATCCCGAGCGGAGGATGCCGATTCGCTGGCGAATCGGCACTCGCAGTCGAGGGACCTTGTGTTCAGGTGTAGCGCGGGCGTCCTCGTCCGTGCGCAACACTGGGTGCCCCATTTCTCGCGTTTTTTGCGAGAAGTGGGTGCGGAGGCTTCCCATCCCATTCGAGTCATCTGCGACAGGCTGGGCGATGAGGGAAGAAAAATCCAGGCTTGATACGACCGTGGAATCCCACCCTTCAACAAACGAAGGGTGGACCACCCAGCCCTCCGCACTGGCGTCATCCCGAGGCCCCGCGCTTTCACCAGCGGGGCGAGGGATCTGGCGTGCAGACCGGCAACCCTCGACGACAGTGAGCACCGGGTGCCCCATTTCTCCCGTTTTTTGCGAGAAGTGGGAGGGAGACTTCCGATCCGATTCGAATCATCCGCGAAAGGTGGTAAGGGAGAAAAACCCCACGCTTGAAACGACCGTGGAATCCCAGGTCTCGAAAACCGCGAGACCTGGGCACCCGGCTTGTAATTAGCGCCAGTCCGACACTCCCGACGGTCGCTACTGAGCCTGATGGTTTGGGATTGGCTGCAGCATGACGCCAGCATCGCGACACGTAAACCGATTCACAGTTCGATAGTTCCGCTCAATGGCAGTCACGAGGGACTCTGGGCAATGCGTCGGAGCCGCCCGGCTCAGGAAATGGGTCTCGTGACATAACAATCAGGCCAAAATACTGCTTATCTACCATCCCTTCGACCTGCTTATCCGGCCACACGCCATGTTGGACGAGCTGGCCAAATACAAACGGGTCGGAAACAAGTATTGGCTTTCCGGCAAGAAGCAGTGGCCCAAGGCTCTCATATAGAACTCGGGCTGACGGCGACTTCCTCACATAGAGGTACGCCTCGTCGCATCCCGCGAACTCGCGAGACGACTGTAAGGTGCGACGATTCTGCGCGAACACCCCAACCAAGATCGAAGCGCTCAGCAGCACCGTCAGCGGCACTGATCTTGCAGCATGCCTCGAGAGCAACAACGAATAGCCTAGGCCAGCGCATAAGCAGCATGCGGCCATCCATTCGACGAAATGGTTCGTCGTCGATCCAAGCTTACCAGCGGTGAGAGCAGTAATGGAGCTTGCAGCCAAGTAGAGGGGCGGGAAACCCCACTCTTTGGCGCGAAAATCGTGGGCGACGCACCACACTGCAAGCGCTGTTACGACCGGCGCGCTTAGCCACACCAGCGTTGCCAGTGCGAAGAACTGCATTAGCGAATACCGATCGGGATGGGTTGAAAACATGTGAAAGGCAAACCATCCATCGGTGTTGATCTGGAGAATGATAAATGCAAGGGTGCAGGCTAAAGCCTAGCCCCATAGCAAATCCAAGACCGTGCCTTAACTTTCGGTTCAGAACCAAATGTAAGAACACTGCAACAGGGGCTGCGACCAGAGTGTACTTGCAGAATATCGCGAGCCCAAAGAACGGTATGATCCTGTACCACCGTTTCTCATCAAAAAGGTAGAGGGCGACTCCCGTCATGGAGAAGAAAATGCCGATAACGTCCGCGCGTAAGAGGTAGAGCCAAAACCTAAAAGCTGGAAGCGTCAGCAGCAGAAATCCAAAAGAAAGACCAATCCACCAGGAACCTGTCAGGCGCCGCAGAATAGTCCCGAGGAGCAATGAGAGCGCAACGGAACATGTCAGTATCAGTAACCTGCCGGGTGGAAACGAAGCATGCCCACTAGGCAGAACCAAGGCTGCAGCTCCATAGGCAACCGGGCCGTAAACGTGGAGAACTATAGGGAAAGCAAACGGATTGGGATAGAGCGTTTGAGAGTGCCGGATGCGCAGTGCGCCATCCAGCATCAAACCCTCGCCGTAGTCAACTTGGTAAGGACTGCCAATTAGCGGCATGCACGCGAGAATCGCTAGGATGGCCCCGAAAAAGACGGAAGCCAGGAGCAACCTTTCAGCCCTAAAGGACGCGACGAACCGCCTGCCGAGGCTTCCATTGGGAATGGGAGACATATGTCGAAATGCCGTTTGATCAGGCGGCTGTCATGTTTTTCATATTAAGTACTGCCTTGGAGACCAAGCTCAAGTCCCACCGCGGCAAGCGAACCCCCTACTCCCCCTTCCCCACCGGACCCGCCTCTTCCGCCTGCGCGTACATCTCTTCGATTTCCTGGCGATAATGCTCTTCCACCACTTGTCGTCGCAATTTCATGCTGGCGGTCAGCAATCCGTTCTCCGCGGAAAACTCGTCTGGCACCAGCATCACTCGCTTCAGCTTTTCAAAGCGAGCAAGACTCTGGTTCAGTTCTTCGACAATACCTTCGTACAAAACTCGCACCTTGGAATGGGCGATCAGCTCCTCACGCGAAGAGAACGCCAGCTCGTTCGCCCGGGCCCAATCCTCCAAGACTAAAAAGTTAGGGGCAATCAGCACGGCAGGGAACTTGCGCTTGTCGCCCAGAACCACTGCTTCCGCAACCAGCGCATTGTGTTTGAGCGAGTTCTCGATCGGCTGCGGCGCAATGAATTTCCCTCCCGAAGTTTTGATCAGATCTTTCTTGCGATCCGTAATAGAGAGAAATCCGTCCGCATCGAGCTTGCCGATGTCGCCAGTCTTGAACCAGCCATCCACAAAGGCATCTCGCGTTTCCTCCGGTTTATTCCAGTAACCCTTGAACACAGAAGGACCGCGCACCAGCAGCTCTCCGTCCTCGGCGATGCGCACTTCAAGATTCGCCAGCGGCTTTCCCACTGTGCCGATCTTGTGCGCGCCCGGCGAATTCACCGCAATCACCGGAGAAGTCTCTGTCAGCCCATACCCTTCGTGAATGCGGATGCCGATGTCGGCGAACCACTCCGCCAGTTCGCGCCCCAGCGGCGCGCCGCCGGAAATATAGATTTGGCCACGGCCTCCCATGCCGGCTCGTACTTTCGAATAGACTAGCCGGTCGGCGAGCTGCCACGCTGCCGACTCAGGCTGCTGGCCCGCCAGCACTTCTGCTCTGTGTGCCCGTCCCACCGACAGAGCCCACTGGTAAATCCAAATCGCGGGAAAGCTTTTGGCTTTCTGATCTACCTGCCCATAAATTTTTTCATACACTCGCGGAACGCCGACGAAGATCGTCGGCTGCACCTCAAGCAGCGCCTTCTGAAAATGGCTCAGGAGCTGAACGTAAGCCAGCGTGACCCCGTGGTAAAACATGGCGTAATCGACGTGGCGCGCCGTCACATGCGAGAGAGGAAGAAACGAAAGGCTGACGTCGCCCTCACGGACCGGGAACCCCGAAAGCGAGAAGACCAGGTTTGACGCCATGTTTCCGTGCGTGAGCATCACGCCCTTCGGAGTGCCGGTCGTCCCCGACGTATAAATAATGGTTGCCAAATCATTCGGGCCGACGTTGCGAGCGCTGGCTTCAAGCTCCGGATTGCGCTCTCCTGGACCTTCCTGCATCAGTTGCCGCATCGGCGTCGCGTCTGCCGCCTCCACCGCATCCATGACTACGATTTTTTCTGCTGGCGTCTCCGCCAGGATGGAAGAAACTTTCTGCAGCTGCTTTTCCGTGGAAACAAAAACCACACGCGCTCCGGAGTCGCGCAGCATATAGGCAGTTTGCTCGGCGGTAAGTGTGGAATAGATTGGAACGGTTACCGCCCCCAGAAGCAGGGAAGCGAAGTCCGCGATCGCCCACTCCGGACGGTTCTCGCAGAGGATAGCCACCCGATCGCCGCGCGAGATGCCCCAGCGCCGCAGCTGGCCAGCCACACCGGCGACGCCTCGGTATAGCTCCTGGGCAGAGATAGCCGTCCACTGATTAGCTTGCCGGTGCAGCATCACCCGGGGATGGTTGCGCTCCGCGACCGTAAAGAAGATATCGTTGAGAGTTTCGAGACTCATGCCAGGGGAAGCTCTCCCGAGGCGAGGGAAAGAAAAATATTGTGCGACAAGATTCATCAGATCACAAAGCGACCGTCTACATCTCTGTCAAGAATGTACTTGTTTGTCGGAAGATTATCCAACCTTCATCGTACTCGGTGTTGACCCCCTCGATTCCAGAGTCAGGCTCACGCCGATTTCATAACTGGTTTGCAGAAGGGCACGGCACACGCCGCCGCCGGATTTGGGTGGCGCAGCGCTTCAGCGCTGCGATCAATTCTGTGAGATCAGTTGAGGGCCTTAGCCTCTGAGGTCGTTGAGAAAGCTGAATGAAAAAATGCGTCATCCCGAGGCCCCGCGTTCTTACCAGCGGGGCGAGGGATCTTGCGAGAGAGCTCATCCGCCGGTTCCGGTAAAATACAACGCATCGCTCTGTCATGCTGAGCGAAGCGAAGCATCCCTATCATCACTACACCATTCTTGGAAATAGCAGCTCCGGAGGAGCGACATAGTGCAGCCCCGGACGCAAGTCCGGGGTTTAGAACGGAACACCTCTCACGCGCCCAAAGGGCGCCGCTACCATTCTTTGACTATTTAGCAAACCCGTTCTACGCTCTAAACAATATCTCCTGAGGAGACGTTCAATGCCCAATACCGCATTAACCGTGCTGACGGCCTGCCTTCTGACCGCGGCTGTCATGACTCCGATGCTGGCACAAGAAAATAAACCGCCGCTCTCCTTGAAAGTCGGCGACGCCGCGCCCGATTTCAAACTGCAATACTTCGACGGCCACGACTTAAAAGATGTCACTCTCAGCCAGTATCGCGGCAAGAAAAATGTCGCACTGGCCTTTTATGTGTTTGCTTTCACCGGCGGTTGAACCGAGCAAATGAAAAACTTCCAGCAAAATCTGCAGAAGCTGGAAGCAACCGACACCCAGGTCCTGGGTGTGAGCATGGATAGCCCCTTCGCCAATAAAGCCTTTGCCGACCAGATCGGAGTCACCTTCCCGTTGCTCAGTGATTGGGGCGGCGCAGTCACCCATCAATACGGCGTCTACGTTGATAAGTACAAAGCCGCTCGCCGGGTAAATTTCCTGATCGGGAAAGACGGCACCATACTGGAAGAAGAAGTCGACAAAGCCGCGATCGATCCCAAGCAGATCGTCGCCGCCTGCGAGCGCCATAAATTGAACCACTGAAGTTTGACGCTACAGGATCACGTTGCTATGATGAATACGCGGGGTGGAGCAGTCTGGTAGCTCGTTGGGCTCATAACCCAAAGGTCGGTGGTTCAAATCCACCCCCCGCAACCAACCTTTTCAGTGTCTTAGCGGGATCCACCAATTTCCATCTGGGTCAAATAAGGGTCACAAACACGCGTTATTGAACCGAAGTTGTCATCGTTGGGCACTCGACCCAAACATCTTTCTCCGGTTTCCAGCCTTCCTGCTCGGCTCTCTGCTTTACAAAGTTCACTAAACGCCGTTGCAACTCCCGCTTGGCTTCCATTTGCGGTGCGCCATACACCTGGGAGGTGGTGGCGATGTTTTCGTGCCGAAGCAGAGTCTTCACTTCTTCCAGCGTAAACCCGGCTTCCTTGCCCCAGGCGCTCACGGTGTGCCGAAAACTGTGCCATCCAATTTTCGGAAGACCGGCTTTGACTGCTACCGGCTGCACGTAATCCTTCAGCACTTGGCAAGACCACAACGGCCGCCTTCCCTTGTTGAACGGCGAAGCGAACACCCAATCGTGCGGTTGGTTGTATGGAGTGATCGAGCGCCATTGGATCAGAAGATCAACAACATCTTCTGGCAATGACAAGTCTGTCCGGGAGGCCTCAGTTTTGAGCGGCGTGATCCGGCCTTGTACGAGGCCTCGCCGGAACCGCACCTGTCATTCGCCAAACCTGGATCGCCCAACAGCTAAGAGAAGCCTTTCCTTACGAATCCGCTCCCAGATTCCTGCTCTTCGATCACGACAAAAAATATGGTCTGGAAGTACCTGCTGCCCTTCGCTCCCTGCAAATCACGGCCGTGCAAACCTCAATCCAAAGCCCCTGGCAAAACGGTGTTGCGGAACGCTGGGTAGGCAGCTGCCGGCGCGATCTGCTCGACCACGTCATCGCCCTGAACGAGCGCCACCTCAAGCGGCTTCTCGCCGCGTACACGTCTTATTATCACGACGACCGCACCCATCTTGGCCTCCGCAAGGAAACTCCTGGCCGCAGAATCCGTTCTGCAGCCACCGGTCCGGTGATCTGCCATGCGCGAATGGGCGGTTTGCACCATCGCTACGACCGCGCGGCCTGAGATCCGTCGATTTCCACTGGCTTACCCATCTTGAGACGAGTGTGACATCTTCACCCAGTAATAAGGAGCCCTGGCTCCGAGTCAGCATCTGCGCCCTCGGACTCAACCCATCTCGTGTCAGGAAACTCTCTTCAGGATCGCCTTCGAGGTGCACCTTGGATTTTGGCGAGCTACAACACAGACAACAACGCAAATCTGACAGCTGTGGACATCCCCATCCAACTTCTTCTTGGTGAATGGTAATGCGATCAAAGTTGTGCGCAAGTAACGAAAGTAATTGCGTGTGCACGCACAGCGCATTCAAGTCCGTGCATCTGGCAGTGTTCTGAGGCGGAAGATGAGCGAGCCTTACTCGTCGCAATCGGGCCAGAGTTTTCGCCGAAGGCCAGCAGATTGTAAAAAACAAAAATAAGTGCGCACGCACTTTCCATACGCAGCGCGGAGGCAATTTTGCTTGGCGCTGAGGCGTTGCGCGGGCAAGTCAATGCAAGCCCTGGAGTTAGCGGTATCTCAGATTGTTGGTGAAAAATCGCGATAGCACTGATTGACCCATGGCCGGGCGGTTTTGAGCGCTAACGCCTGGTTACAACAGTTGAGAATTGCTCAGCCAGACGAACCGGGCGATGGGCGGCACAGTACGCCCGATGTCTACTTCTCCGAATCGCGGATGAGAACGACATCGGCGTCGCTGTGGCCGCGGATGACCGCGAGCTGTTTGCCGTCAAAGGACCAGTCGAAATCGCGGATCAGCTCCGATTTGAAGTCAGTGAGCAGTTTTCCGGGCGAACCGTCGAGATTCTGGAGCCAGAGATTGTCCTTGTCGCCATCGCGCACAGGGTAGACAACACCTTTCCCTTCGCCGGCAATGCGAATTGGTGCATCGGCAAAGAACGCAAGGGACGACTCACGGGGCCGTTCGAATTCCAGGAACCGAGGCGGTTCACCGGAATCGAGAGGCAGCAGGACCAGCTTCTCTTTGGGGTCACCCAGGCGAAAGCTGACGAAAGCAGCAAGCTTTCCATCCGGGGAGATTGCGATGCGGCTGAAAACCGCGAGGTCGGCAATCCGTTGCGAAGCTCCGCCCCCCGTCGGAACCTTCTCCAGTTTTCCGTCCGCGTCCGCGTAGAACACAGTTTTGGCGTCGGGAGAGCAGGAGGGAACAAAATCGAATTTTCCACTGGTGAGCTTCTTGGGGTTTCCACCGTCAGCATCCGCTTGCCAGATGTTGTTTTGCATTTTTCCCGCGGCCGCGGCGGAGAAGACAATCTGTCCGTCGGAACAGGCACGGGCAACATTTGGGAAAGAGATCTGCGAGAGGAAAGGAGTTTTGGCGCCCGACTCGGGATTGAGCAGGGCCAGACCGGCAGCGGGGGCAGAGGTCATAAGTTGGCCGTCCCGAGTCCAGGAGACATAGCTGATCGATGAGCCGGTGGTGAGTTGCCGGGCTTGGGTACTGCTGGCGCCATCGGGCGTCACGAAAGGATCCAGATGGGTCTGACTCAGGACGGTCGCCAGAGCGTGGCCATCGGCCGCCAGGCTGAGGTCACCATAAGAGTTGGTATCGCGCGTGACCGGAGAGACTCTACCCGATGGAAACGAAACGAAGACAATCTGTATCTGCGTGTTATAGGGACCGGCACTCAAAACCAGCAGCCCGCTGCCGTCCGGCAGCCAGACGGGCCGCTCAAAGAACCTGTCGTTCGAGGTCACGAATAACTTCCGTTTGCCGCTCTTCGCGTCGATGGCAACCAGACCGGAGAGCACGTCTCCCGGCTGAACAACCGGGCTAACGATGGTTTTGCCATCCGGAGACCAAGTGGGATCGAACAACTGCTCGTTCATGGGACCTTCGGCCAGGGTTTTTTCCTCGCTCCCTTCCAGCGAGTGGACGATCAGACGGTATTCGCCGACCTTCGGATTGTTCGCGACCATGTAGACGAATTTCCCGCCATCCGGAGATAAGCTCAGATTGGAATCTATATCTGTGACCAGCTTCTGCGGAGTGCCGCCGAGCACCGGAGCGCGATACAGGTAATGCAGGGAGCGGCTGCCGATCTCGGAACGAACGAAATATAAATAATTGCCGTCCGGAGAAAAGCGCAGGCCCAGGTAATGGACGGGCGCAGGAGCCACGACTTGCGTGTTGCTGTTGGTCGGAATGTTGCGTAGCCATAGGCTCTGCTGGCCGTTGTCATCCATGACGTTGAGAATGTATTTGCCGTCGGGCGAGATCGCGACGAGCGTGGCTTTGCCAGTCTCCGTTATCTTGCTGACGGAAAAGTTTTGAAAGGCAGCAGGCCGGGAGCGCGAAAGGAACGCGTAGATGCCATAGGCAGACGCCCCGACCAGCAGAATCGCAACCAGGCTGGTGATGCCGAGTCCTAATTTGTGCAGCTTTGCGACGGCCACGACGGCGGAACTGCTACTGGCATGCCCGAGCTGGCCTGCTAGTGCGTCACTTGCTTCCTCCCCACGTGCCGCCGGCACTTGGCGGCTGGAGTCAGTATCGCGCTTTAGGCGTTGCAGGTCTGCTCGCATCTCCGCTGCGCCTTGATAGCGCAAGTTTCGATCTTTCTCCAGAGCCTTGTTGATGATCCGTTCTAATTCCGCTGGCAGGTCGGGATTCAGCCGAACAGCAGCTACCGGAGCGGTATCCAATATGGCTTTGAAGATGAGTGCCGACGTATCTCCGCGAAAGGGCAGCGTGCCCGTCGCCATCTCATAGAGCACGGCGCCGAAGGAGAACAGATCTGTGCGCGCGTCAAGTTCTCTGCCTTTGGCTTGCTCTGGTGACATGTAGGAAATCGTTCCCACCGCCGTTCCCGGACTGGTCAAGTGCGGCTCATCAATCGCGCGCGTCTGTGTGTTGGCCGAGGCGATCTGGCTCGGTGAACTGCCAGCGGGCGCGACCTTCGCCAGCCCGAAATCCAGAATCTTGGCGTGGCCACGTTCAGTGACAAAAATATTGGCGGGCTTGATATCGCGGTGAACGATCCCTTTCATGTGGGCAGCGTCGAGTGCATCGGCAATTTCGATGGCCAACAAGAGAATCTCCTCGGTTTCCATCGGATGCCCAGCAATGCGATGCTTCAACGTCACGCCGTCCAGAAACTCCATGGCGATGTAGGACTGCTCGCCACTCTTGCCGATGTCGTAAATCGTGCAGATGTTGGGATGGTTGAGCGCCGAGGCGGCACGAGCTTCACGTCGGAAACGTTCCAAGGCTTGCGGGTCTCGGGAAACGTCATCAGGTAGGAACTTGAGCGCAACGAAACGACCAAGCTCGGTGTCCTCGGCCTTGTAAACCACGCCCATACCACCGCCGCCAAGCTTCTCGACGATGCGGTAGCGCGAAATGGTTTGGCCGATCACTAACGCGAAATCTTACGTGGACAAAATATGCAGGTCAATGAATGCAGGGACATTGGGCAGTTCTTAAGGCGATTGTTGGCGAAACATCGCGATTGCACTCATTGAGGGGTTCTGAGTGCTATCGCCTTCTATGAGAAGGTGTTCTAGCTGGAACTTGATCTGACAAAGACCTATGTTAGGCGGCAGTTTCTTGCGCTCCGCCTCCGCTTCGCTGCGCAGGGCTACGCTCCGGCTCCGCGTGCTGTCCCTCGACGTCGGACGAAACTGCAACTGTCAGAGAGTCGAGCATTTTCGCCTGCGCTAACTGTTTGGAATCCAGGAAAGTCTGCCAGGGTGTTTTCCCGTAGCAGTACTTGCCGGAGTGTTCGCGTTTTTCATTGTACTCACCCAGCCAAACATCCAGATCCGACTGCAGCTCGTCCAAGCTGCGATAGAGCTTTTTGCGAAACGCAACGCTATAGAACTCTTCTTGCAAGGTGCGATGGAAGCGCTCGCAGATGCCATTGGTCTGCGGCGACTTGGCTTTGGTGCGGGAATGGTCGATGTTCTCCACGGCCAGGTAGAGCTGATACTCGTGGCATTCCCGGTTGCCGCAGTACTCCGTACCACGGTCGGTCAGCACGCGCAGCAGCGGCACGTTCTGTTCCTCCAAGAACGGCAGCACCCGATCATTCAGCAGATCCGCCGCCACCAGCGCATTCTTGCGGTCGTAGAGCTTCACGAACGCCAGCTTCGAATAGGTGTCCAGGAAGGTTTGCTGGTAGATGCGGCCGATGCTCTTGATCGTTCCCACGTAGTAAGTATCCTGGGCGCCGAGATAGCCTGGGTGTTCGGTCTCGATCTCCCCGTGGGCTTGTTTCTCTTCCCGCGCTCGCTCCAGGGTCCGCACCTGATCTTCGGTAAGGATCAGATTTTCCTGGGCGGCTTTGGCTTCCAGCGCTTTGAGCCGTTTGCGAAAGGTTTCTAGATCATGGCGCAGCCAAACGCAGCGCACCCCGGCGGGCGAAATCAGCATCCCGCGCTTGGCCAGATCGTTGGCCGCTCTCACCTGTCCGTAGGCTGGCTTCTCCACCGCCAGCTCCACGACCGCTTTCTCGATGTGCTCTTCGATGCGGTTCTTCACACAGGGCTTGCGGCGGCTGATTTCCTGCAGCGCCAGTTCGCCGCCTTTGTCGTAAAGCTCCTTGAAACGATAGAAACTATCCCGTGAGTAGCCCATCATCTTGCAGGCCTGTGAAACGCTGCCCAACATCTCAGCCAGCTTCAACAACCCCACCTTGTTCTTGATGATTTTCTGATCGGTGCTCATTCTGACATCTCCTCTCTGCGCCAGCCGGCGCATTCTATCGGAAATGTCAGATCAAGTCGTGGCTAGGACAGAGAAGGTCATAAAAGTCAAGCCCGACGTGGCGGCCTTCCTTATTAATTGCTTTCCATCTGCATAACCCCTCCGGTGGTGACTTGGGGAGCTGTCAAGGGCGTCCCGCAGGGGACGTTCGTCTGGACCCTTAACAGCTCTGCACGTCGGTTCATCCTTAGTGGATTCGGTGTTCAGTTCGTATTGGCCGCTTCCGAACTGCTTTCCTCGAATCATTTCCGTTCGTTCGCAGAAGTAAGTTGATCGGGCGCTTCGCACCTTTGCGTTTCTCAAAGTCTTGCCTGCAACCACCACTCCTACCCGGCTTCTATCCGCACTCTCAAGGGGCCACATGGGGGCCCGGTGCACGTTGGGGTTCGATCTTAACCCAGGCCCTATCACAAAAGTGATGGGGCCTGGGTTGTTGGGTGCTGCCATCTGATTGGCGATCTCGATGGATCTGGCGATAGCCCGCAGTCACCCGAACAAGGCGAGTGGATCTCGTTGCTGCAAACCTTTCCCATAACGAATCGGCTTCACGTGATCAAACTATTCTTCTGCTCACTGGGGTTCTGTCTTTCAGCGATTGCATCATTTAACTTCTATGGAATATTGTTGGGCCCGGCTTATGCAGCCGCCGTTTGTGCTGTCCCAGCCTGGCGGAGCGGTTCATAGACGTCCCCCGTCACCCACAGGCGATGGAGCAAAACGGCCAGCTTTCGGGCCACCGCCACCACCGCGCGCTTCTTGGCATTCTTTCCTCCGCGCTCGCACAATCGCAGTCCGTACCGCCTTAAGTCCGTGTCCGGTCCGAAGGCTCCCAACATGTATTGCGAACTCCCTACCAGCAACCGTCGTAACATTCGATCTCCTGCCTTACTGATTCCTAACTGGGGTTGACTGTCCCCTGAATCCTCCTGCTTCGGCACCAGCCCCAGATACGGCCCCACCTCGCGACTGCTGGCGAATCGTTGCGGATTCTCCAGGGTCAATACGTAGGCCAGCGAGGTGATCGGCCCCACACCCTTTACTTGTCGCAGCAATGTCGTGTGCCCATACTTCTTCCGGCCCAACTCTTCAATGTTCTCGTCATACCTCGCAATGCAATCATTCACCGTCTCTACCAACTGCACCAACGGCAGCAGTGCTTCCCGTACCTCGACCGGAATCGCATCCTTTACCTTTTGTCCAAAGCTCGGACTCGAACACCGCGGCAGTCGTGTGCCCATACTTTTCACCAGCCCTCGCGCGGTGTTGATCAACTCCGTCCGCACCGACACCAATGCGTCCCGGGCTCGCAGCACCACCAGGTCCTGGCGTACTTCCCGACTGCGATGCCGAATCGGGTACAACGACTGCGGATCGACCCGCCCCAATCGTGCCAACTTGTTGGCATCGATGCGATCACTCTTGCGCTTGCGCCGCTTCGACCCCTCCATTAACCGCGGGTTGGCCACCAACACCTCGTGCCCCCACTCTGTGATCACGTCCTGCACCCAGGCCGAGTGAGTTCCCACTTCGATCACTACCCGCGCCGCCGTTAATGCCTGGAAAAACTCCCCAATATCTTCCTGCGTCGTCCGCAACTGTCCTTCGGCCAGCGTTTCTCCCTCCAAGCCCAAAATGCAGTACTGACTCCAATGGTCTCCCAGATCCACTCCCACCGTCAGACGATCCCGATTGGGGCCAACCGTGTTCTCCCTGCGATCTTTCTTGCCGCTCACAGACACCGCCCGTACATCCAGGGCTCCTCTCCCGGTCAACTTCTCCAGTACCTCCGCCATCACTTCCTTCGCCTCTCGCTGCACCGGGCCCCGCGACTTCGTCCGCTTCAAGGTTGCTTCACTCCGCTGGCAAGACTTGCTATGCTTCTTCAAGGTCGATCTCCTTATTCTCTGATTGCACCTTTGAGTGCGTTGATCAACGGTAGCTTAACGCCATCCGTGATCGGGGATCGACCTTCTCATCTCATCTGATTGCGACAGTTGCGCGGTATGCAGGGCGCTACAATGAGTCGGTGCAAATAGGACGGGCAACGGCGGTCGTTATCGTGAGTGCAACAATGTTTGCACAATCACTACCGTCTGGGTGTCCCGCAGACCGCCCGGTTGATGACATCATTGCTGAGGTGCGGAAGGAGCAATCCAAAAGGAAACGCCGGAATGCTGACCCTTCCCCGACCATCCACTGCAGCTGGGGCTGGTGCATCGATGTTTCAAAGACACCGCCAACTTTTCCAGAACCCGCGCCGCGAGTGGGATCGACCGACAACCAGAACACGAATTCCAACACAACGAGTTCCGACACGGTTCCCGTTCAGACGTGCGGAACAGCGATGAAGATGGCGCTTGAGGCCGCTCACAACGCCGATGTTGGCGATCAGTACTTCGGACAAAAGAACTATAACGGGGCATTAATGCGCTACGAAGACGCACTGGAAGGAAAACCGGGAGATGTTGCAATTCATGTTCGGTTGGGGCGAGTGCTTGAGAAACTCGGTCGGTTTCCGCAGGCAATAGAGGGCATACAACGCTGCGCAGAAGCTCCCGCGCACAGAGAAGTGGACCGACGAGGCTAAATCGGCCCTACTGCGCCTTCAGCACACCACAGGTTCGTAGTTGGCGAAAAATCGCCATATCACTCATTGACCCTGTGGCTGGGGTTTTGAGTGCTAACGCCTGTTCACAATCGTTCGTCAACGAAGCATCCTATTGAGGAGGACTATGCGCCCCCCTCTACAATTTGTTTTCTATTTTGCGGTGAAGCCTGAAAAGCTTTGGGAGGGCCTGTTTTCACCGGAGTCGAACCGCATCATCTTTACGGGCGCTGACTTTGAGGCGGACCTGAAACCCGGCGGTTCGATGAAGTGGATCGGGCCGGGAGCCGATGGCAAGCCCGCTACCTTGGTGAAGGGCGAGATCCTGCGGTCTGAACCGCCCAAATTGCTTCAGTACACTTTTCAGCTCGGGCAAAGTCCATTGAAATCTCGAGTGACTGTCGAACTTGAGCCAGAGACTGAAGCCACGAAGCTCACGATCAGCCACGATCAGTGGGATGAAGGGGATCCGGCCTACGCATTTTGCTCTGACGGATGGCCGCGCATTCTCTCCCGCTTGAAAACACTGCTTGAAACGGGCAAGACATTCAGACCGCACTGATCGACCTCTCACTGTCGTGGTTGTGTATCTGGCGAAACATCGCCATTTCGCCAACAACCCAGTTCTGAGTGCTAACGCCTGTTCTCGACAGCTGAGTCGCGATGCGCTTATTCTGTACGCATAAAGGCACTACGCTATGAATGTCGCATTGTTTAGGGCGCTAGGCGCGTTGTTCCCAGCCAGTCTGCTGCTCTTTGGTTCGACAATCCTGTTCCTTCGAGGAAAGACTTTATATTTATTCATGCAACTCTTCGGAGCGGGATGCATAGTGATAGTGGTCCTTACGCATGTTTGCGAGGCGCTTCACTTGTTTCCGAATATGCGTTGGGGCCTTGAGCACAGCGCAGGTCACTACGTAGATTTAGGGGGTGCTGTTCTCGGTCTCACATTATTTCCTGCGGGATACTTACTTCATGCGCTTTCCTCAAAGTAGCCACTACCGAGCGAGGTTCTGAGTGAAATGGCCTTGATTGCATTGATTATCCCGGCGAATGAGAGCGCAAGTTAGGGGGGCTGCCATCAGTTGCAGCCCCCTTGCTGAATCATCTGCAGAGTGGACAAGGTGGGCAGCCACAGCACGTCGCGGCTATGACTGTTGCCGCCTTAGCTCCGAGTGCGATCAACAACACTAGCGCAAGCGAGTACAGTTTTCTCATCACCGTTTCCTTTCGCCGATTTTGGACTTGGCAAATCTTCGATCAGGCAGCACAGTTCACCTTCCCGGGCACAGTTCATCACAGATGACGATGCGCACCCACGGCGAAGCCGCCGCAACCTTCGTTGCAGAGCTTGGAGTGTGCGAATCTGGTGCTCCAGCGCCCTGTCCTTGTCATCAATCCACTGCACGACTTCCGGGCAGGGATTCTTGCCATCATGAGCAAGCTTGACCACCCGCTTCATTTCTGACAGCGTCAAGCCAACGCTTTTCGCCTTCAGGATGAAGTCAATGTAGTGGACGACCACGGGGGCGAAAATGCGGTACCCGGTGTGAGTTCGGTTCGCTCTTGGCAGCAAGCCGTCCCTTCCCAGTACCGCAGGGTTTTCGCTGTGATGCCTGCGCTTTTCTCGAGGGCCGAGATGCTGAGTGCCTGTCGCATGGTTCGCCTCTGAATACCGTAAAGCTTACCCCAAGGGTAAGGTGCAAGGGGCACTGCCGATTACTGTCGAAAAATCGCCATTTCACCGGTAATGCTCCCCAGCCCTGCTTGCGAGACGCGACGGGCCATCGCGCCCGTGCGGAAGTAGCAATGCCCAATGTAGGCAATGCTGACGACCTGTAAGGCCCGCAGAACGATGGGAGGATCGTTGCATAGCGCATGTAAGGCCTGGGGAGCAACGCCGACTTTCGTCGGAATGATCCCTATTGCTCAGACTCGGCTTTGACTACAACGTAACTTACGGGAAGCGTCTAAAACTATATCCGTTCTAGGAGACCGTCATGAAGAAGAGGATATTCGCGTGCGCGATGACCGCATTGTTGCTTGCAATCTGCAGTTGGGCAGACGACAAAGAAAAGGACGAGGATCGTCTGAAGAATGCCGGCACGGTACTGACAGAGATTCTGAATCTTCCAGACAACATTCCTCAAGATCCCCTCGATAAAGCCGACTGCGTGGTTGTTTTTCCATCGGTCCTCAAGGCTGCGTTTGTGGTCGGTGGTAGTTATGGCCGCGGTGCGATGACGTGCCGCAAGGGCGAAAATTTCAACGGCCCCTGGGGCGCGCCCTCAATGATGGCCCTTGAGGGTGGCAGCGTAGGCCTTCAGATCGGCGGGCAAGCGACTGACTTCGTCCTTCTCGTGATGAATGACCGCGGTGCGAATGGAATCTTGAGCAGCAAAGTGAAACTCGGAGCAGATGCGTCGGTAGCAGCAGGACCAGTCGGTCGTAACGCATCGGCAGAAACCGATGTCTCGATGCGTGCTGAAATATTGAGCTATTCACGCGCGCGCGGCTTATTTGCAGGCATTTCGCTCGAGGGTTCAACCATCCGACCTGACAACGATGCAAACAAAAGAATCTACGGGGAGAAAATCTCGGCGAAGGATATTGTAATTGCTCACGAGACGCATGTCCCTCCCGCAGCAGAGGGCCTTATCTCGACGCTTAACGCGAAGACGCCAAAGCACAAGTCGCCATAGCAGTCGTTTTAACTCTGATATCCACTGCGTCGATAGTAGTCCCAGCTAGAGCAATTGCCCTAAGCAAACGCTGATAGCAGGAACAAATCGGCAGCAAACTCGCGCACCGTTGCGTTCCGCGAGCAAGGCTTGCGGGGTCACTTTCTGTTGTCATTTGTCTCGACGTTGGTTCGGATCTTGCCAACGTTCACCATGATCGCCGTGGGCGTACCCAGCTTCATAGGCTTGGCGATCGGCATCGTTCTTCCATTTCTTGTTCTTGTGCTTGTGGTATTGGCCATCCTTCCAGCCCCGCTGATAATTCGAGTTGCCGTAGAAGCTACTCTCGTCGTTGTGATCTCGATCCCGGTTCTGATCGCGCTGATGTTCCTGGTGGTCATCTCGCCTTTCGTCACGATTATCTTGTGCCGCCGCCTGCACCAACCCGCAGCAGCTAAACGCCAGAACGAGCGCCAAAGCCCCTTTTCTTGTATTCATTTCCCCTCCATTCGGTCGCAATTGTCCGCCTCTGCCGGAGTGCCTGTCAAATAGCCGTATTCGCTGGGCGGCCCTTCGATAACTGAACAAACGGGGTAGCTCTCGTAAAATCGCTATTTCACGCAATCGACCGCAAAGCCTCTCTTCACCGGGGAACCCTGCGGAATGCATTCACAGCCAACACTTCGCTGGTGTGACTTGGATGTTCTCCTTTAAGCCGTTCTTGGAGAGTCGTTATGTCGCGGTCGCGACTCGAGGACTGGGAACCGTACATTTCATAGCTACATTCGCAACCACCAACCGGACATCGCACGCGCTCTGATCTGAGAGCATTCTTTGACTTCCCAATTTCTCCTTGAAACCTCTGATGGCCGACTACGTCAGTTCGGTAGGCTTTCGGCATCCGTCTACATTGCCACAATAGTCTGAGATCGGAAACATGATTCCACGCCGGAGGACGCTCCACTCTCAGGTTCGGGCTGCGCCGCACGACTCTGTGGCCTCACAGTGGACGATACTCGGTTGCAGTACGGCGTTGATTTCTGGGAGTAGCGGTTTTTCTGCGGACTCGGCGCCGTGTTGAAACGGGCGTCGTCCTCTTCATGATGAGTTCGCTGTTCTTAAGAAACAATGCGTTACTCATTGCGCCGCGCATTGTCTTACAAAGCAATCACCGCCACCGCTCACAAACTCGCTCGGATTGTTTACCATCTGCTCAGCACTAGGGAAGCCTATAACGAGAGTGTCTTTCACCGCTGCGACGAAACAGCTCTAAAACGCGCGCAATTTCGGCTCTTGTTACACGTTCTTAACTCTGAAAAACGACTTGGTTCGAGTGTGGCCGTGTTCACTCGATTCCGATCCTAAAACCTTGAAGAAAGTCACCATTCCCAGAAAAAACTTTTTTCGCGAAAACGCGAGAAACAGCGAGACGGACGCCGGACTTCGATTTCTAGAGATTGACCCCCATACCCCCTTTCAATGACAGCCCTGGATTTGAGTTAATTCAGTTCTCCTCAAACACAAGCATTTTCCCGTCAGTTGGACTAACGGCCATTCCGACTGTCAGTGAGACCACCCCGCCAGCGCAGGCGGAGCCCAGGGGTCCATTTGAAATGGATTTTTGTTTTTCCTATACATTAAATGAATTGTCAAAGACTGGCTACTTAGCAATGACGAAATCTGCACTTTCGCCCTCTGCGGAGCTGGGGCCGATCCACACGGTGACTCTTGCCGGCTCAACCAGGTTCTGCATATCAATGTCCCAGAAGGCAAGTTCATCGCGGCCCACGACGAATTCGACCCGCTTTGATTCTCCCGGCGACAGAGCAATCCTTCGAAATCCTTCCAGTTGTCTTATCGGAAGAGCGACGCTGGTTCCCCGAAGGCGAATGTAAAGTTCTACAATTTCATCGCCAGCGCGCGATCCAGAATTTTTTACCGTGGTCGACACATGCAGCGCTTGCCCTGTCTTCTCGTTGAGCCCGCTAGCACTCATCTGAGTTATGCTCAACTCCAAAGAAGAGTAAGTAAACTTGGTGTAGCTGAGTCCGTAACCAAACGGAAAGAGCGCTGCATTCTGTTCGTCCACATAGCGCGAATGGTATTTTTCTCTGTTGTTGCCGGGTGGACGACTGAGATCAACGCCGTCCGCAGGACGCCCGGTATTCAGTGCGTCGTAGTACAGTGGCTCCTGGCCCACGCTGCGGGGCATGGAAACGGTGAGCTTTCCACTCGGACTCACATCGCCGAAAAGTGTTCGTACGAGCGCCGGCCCCGCTTGCACTCCTGGAAACCAAGCCTGCAAAATCGCCGGGACGCGACCCGCGGCCCAAGTGAGGGCCAGTGGCCGGCCGCTGAAAACGATCAACACGATCGGTTTCCCCGTCGCGGCCACCGCCTCCAAAAGCTGTTGCTGGTTTCCCGGCAGACCGAGATGGGCTCGGGAAGCTGCCTCGCCACTCATCCACAAAGAGTCTTCTCCAAGCGCCATGAGGACTACATCCGCCTGTTTGGCGTCAGCAACCGCTTCGGCAAAGCCACCGTCCTCCACGGTTAGAATTTCCGTGCCTTTGGCGTAGAGTACCTGTCGGCCCGCCTGTTGCATGCGCGACGTCAGTGCCGCCCGCAACGTCACCACGTCCGCCGCGTTGCCCCTCGCGCGCCAGGAACCCAACATATCGGCAGCACTATCGGCAAGAGGGCCGATCAGGGCAATAGTGCCGACCTCCGGGCCCAGCGGGAGCGCGGCTTTCCCTCCCGGCTCTCCGTTCTTTAGAAGGACGAATGAACGTTCCGCAACTGTGCGGGCAAATTCCACGTCGGCGGAATCGAGTTGCGGCTTGCCCCCGGTCGCGGGTTCCCCAACATACGGGTGATCGAACAATCCCAGGGCAAATTTTATCGTGAGCACGCGGCGAGTTGCACGATCCACGGCCTCTTCCGGCACGGCTCCGGATCGCACCAATTCCGGCAAGTACTGGGAAAACAAGTTGCTTTCAAGGTCCATATCGAGCCCCGCGAGAATGGCTTTGCGCGCCGCTGTCTTGCCGTCCAAGGCGATGCCGTGGGCGATCGTTTCCCTCATCGATCCATAGTCGCTGACCACCACTCCCTGAAAACCCCACTCCTGGCGGAGGACATGGGTCAGGGTGAACCAGTTCGACGTAGAGGGCACGCCGTTGAGGGCGTTAAAGGCGCTCATGACCGACCCGCCGCCGGCTTGCACGGCAGCATGGAAGGGGGGCAGATAGACTTGACGCAACAAGCGTTCAGACATGTCCACCGAGTTATAGTCTCGGCCCGCTTCGGCGGCTCCATAGCCAACGAAATGCTTCATGCAAGCCAGCATGGATTGAGGATCGTCCAGGCGAGCGCCTTGATATCCGCGGACATAAGCAGAAGCCATGGCGGAACCCAGGTATGGGTCTTCTCCCGCTCCTTCCACAATTCGTCCCCAGCGAGCATCTCGCGCGATGTCAACCATGGGCGAATACGTCCAGCGGATGCCCTCTCTGGTGGCCTCCTTCGCGGCGATACGCGAGGCTCGTTCGACCAGCCGGGGATCCCAGGTCGAGGCCATCGCTAGCGGTACAGGGAAAATAGTGCGGTATCCGTGAATTACGTCTAATGCGAACAAGAGTGGAATGTGCAAGCGGGATTTCTCGATGGCAAGCTTCTGCAACGCATTCGTCTCCGCCGCGCCAGTGATGTTCTCGAAGGAGCCGACATGGCCTTGGGCAGCCTGCTCGCGATAGTCTGCATGGGGCGAACCAGGTCCAGTGGAACTATCGGCGAAATGCACGAGTTGGCCGATTTTTTCTTCTAGCGTCATCTGGCCGAGCAATTTGCTGATCCGTTGCTCGATTGCGGGATCGTCCAGCCGTGGCACAGGCGCTTGCGCTAGGAGAAAGCCAAGGGGCCACGCGGAAGCAACAGCCAGAAGCAAGAAGCGAACCGAACGCGTTTTGGACGCCATACGTCTGAGCCCTCTCCTCATCGACCTGCCTCGGTCAGGCAGACGCTGAGACACTGCAAGTAGCGCTATAATCGCGCGCATGAAATCCCATTATCGTCGAGTTTCGATTCTCTTAACTATGTTTGTGGTGGGTGTGACTTGCATGGGGCAAGCGGCATGGGCGCAGACGGCGCCGTCCGACGATGCGCAGGCGCTGGTGAAACAGGGGCAGAAGCTCAATAGCGAAGGCAAACAGGATGAGGCACTGAAGCTGTACAAGCAGGCGCTCGAGATGTCTCCGAATTCGTACGAGGCGCATCTGGAGTCGGGCGTGGCGCTTGACCTGAAGGGCGACTACGCGGCCGCGCGCGCGCACCTTAAGAAAGCGATCGAGGTGGCTCCGGCGGACCAGAAGAATCGCGCACTGCGAGTGATGGCGTTTTCGTATGCGTTCGAGAGCAATGCGGCGGAGGCGGAGAAATACGAGAAGCAGGTGTTTGACGCGCTGATGGCGAAGTCGGACTTTGAGGCGGCGGCCGGAGTGGCCAATGAGCTTGCGCGCATCAAGCTCGAATCGGGTGACATCGACGGCGCCGCGAATTGGTACAAGACCGGCTATGACACCGCGATGCGCAAGCCGGACATGAAGGACTCCGACAAGAGCCTGTGGGCATTCCGCTGGGCGCACGCCCAGGCCCGTATTGCCGCGCGCCGCGGACAGCGCGACGAAGCACAGAAACAGGTTGCCGCGGCGAAAGCGGAGCTCGAGAAGAATAACAATCCGGACCAGGCACAGTTCTTTCCGTATCTGACCGGATATGTAGCGTTCTATGGCGGCGACTACAAGACGGCGATCACTGAACTAGGGAAGGCGAGCCAGGAAGACCCGTTCATCCTGATTCTACTCGCGCAGTCATATGAGAAAGCGGGCGACGCGGCGCGTGCGAAGGAGTACTACGGCGAGGTGATGGCCAATAACGGACACGGTCCGACGAATGCGTTTGCTCGTCCGGTAGCGAGAAAGAAATTGGCGGGCGGGTAGTAGCAGCCGTCTGCGAACCACTTTCCTTAACGTCCGCTACCCGCACGGGTGCCACTGACGAGATGCCTCGATCCTGAGCGGATGACGGGCAAACGTGCGCCACGAGCGCGAAAGGCTGAAAGGCTGAAAGGCTGAGTAGTGCGTAACTGCTTAACTGATGAGGGTAGGCCCCTCGGAACCGGTCTACAGGGACAGGTTCCAAACCGCCTTCGGCGGCTGTGGTCAAAAGCCATGGTCGTGAGCACAGAAGGAAAAGGCTTGGCAAGGACCAGGTCAGGTGACAGGCAAGAAGACGACCGCAAGGGAACCACTATGGAAGTGGCGAAAGTCAAGAAGGCAAGAGATGATGTCAAAACCGCGGGGGGTTTGCTACTGCGGGACCAAGCTCCGACGAAACCTGTTTACGGGCGGAGTGGCATCCGGCATGGGAGGTGGCCTGAGCTTGCCAATGAGGCGGTTGAGCGGAACGTGGGAACCTGAGACTCCGATGCGAACGGAGAAGCGACGAGTGGCAGAACCACAAGGGCGAGAGTACGGAAGCGGAGACTCAGGGGCGGAACAGCGTGTAGTAGCCGAGAAGTCCCCGACAAAGGGATGGAGCGAAGGCGCTGTATCAAGGAGCCGAATTCAATGAGCCAACCAGCGATGGGAGGAGCCCGATGAATACTACGGGCGATATTATCACTCGGCGCTTTACCCGACGATGCGCGAACTGAACCGAGATCTGGCCCTGTGGGCCAAGAGGAAATACAAGAAACTGCGTTCCCATCTTCGTAAAGCGAAACACTGGATCGCGTGCATCTCACGCCGCGCTCCGGCCTTGTTCGCCCACTGGCAGATGGGGGCGCGGCGTGGCTCCATGATGGGAGCTGTATGAGTCGAGAGGCGCACGTACAGTTCTGCGAGAGCCTCGGGGTGCGATTCCTCGGGGCTACTCACCCTGGAAATAATCGACAACGGAAAAGCTAGGCGGGGAGAGGAGTGTGATAGAAGCTGATGCAGTCTTCCGAGGTTATTAAGTCTTTACTGTTCTGAAATTCGTGGTGGCGATTGGCAAGAGCGTTGGGCATGGGAAGTCGGAACTAAGAACATATGAACGAGGATTTAACGATGAATTGGGAGAAGAGAGCTCATCGTCGGGGTGTGTTTGGAGATTACACGGTCGTAGGGTTTAGGTACGAAGGTCCCAATAGGGAAATCGGCTGGCACGTAACCTCGTGGCGAAACGGACATGACTTGATCCATGACTGCTGGATTTCTGGCAAAACTTTTCACTCGATGACCATACACTATTCTTACAAGGGCACGAATCGAACTCTGATTGAAATTTTCCAAGCCATTACCAACCTTGACTCAGAAGAGCAAAAGGCTGTGCTGGAAGCCATTGTCCAATGGACGCTCCACGCCTGAAAAACAAGGACATTCGGCGTGTCGTTCTGCGCTCCGTGATTAATTCTGCCGGTAATTGCCGCCGGAACCGGTTCGGGCGAGGCCATGCTTTTCTGGGACGGTCAACAATATCAGGTTGCGCCCTCGGAGGCGGGCAAGCGGATTTCGCGCCACGAACTGAGCGGGAGATTAACCTACTCAATCACTTGAACAAACGGTTGCCCCATGTTTCATCCGAGGAGATTCTTTGTGGGCGAGGTTTCCGCAGGATCCACGAATTTCTGAACCCCACCGTGCGCCATCCCTCTTTCGACTCTTCCCAGAGCGATGCGGCAAGTGAGATCACGCAACTGGCGCTCGCGCAATCCTGTTCCGCCTGCGTCGAGGCACTGGAGATGTGGACGGAGATATATGGTGCGGAGGCTGGAAATCTGGCGTTGCGAACGATGGCGATTGGTGGTGTTTACGTGGCGGGCGGAATGCCCCAAAAATTCTACAGAAGCTGAAGGACGGCGCCTTTTTTCGCGCTTTCTGCGGCAAGAGCAAGCTCGCCTCGGTGCTGGCCCGCACTCCAGTGGTCGTCGTAATAAATGAGGATGCGCCGGTTTTGGGTGCTGCCTGTCAGGCGCTCATTAGCAGCCATGCCGGCGACGGGTCGAGCGAGAGAGACAGAGGGGGAGAAGAGCTGCGCCAATCAGCTTGAGAATTCCTATCGGAATCTTCGTATCAAAAGTTTGTGCCGATCTGAACGATACAAACCGGTGACGTAGATAGCTGGCTTGCCTTTCGTCGAGTAGATCACCTGGCGAATCCTGAGTAGCGGCAGACCGTGCGGAATACCCAGTAGCCGGGCGGTGTGCGGGTCTGCGGGGGTGGCGTCAATCTCCTCGTCCGCGTGCGCGATCTCCAGTCCGTAATCATGTTCCAGGATTGAAAACAGCGACCCGCGTTCCACCGGGGCCTGAGTGAGACCGGCAAATTCGTCGGCTGACAAATAACATGTCTCTGCAGCGAATGGTTCGTCAGCTCCAGATCGAAGTCTTTCCAGCTTTATCAATCGGCTCGTCGCCGGTAGGGAAAGCCGCGCCGCAATTTCAGGCTCGGTCTCCAGCACACTGAAGGTCAGGATTTTCGATGTGGCTGACAAGCCCCGGCCAGCCATTTGCTCGGTATAGCTCATCAACTTGTTGAAGTGGATCTTGGGGGGCGCCACGAAAGTTCCGGCGCCTCGGCGACGCTCGACCATGCCTTCCTTTTCCAGGGCCACCAGGGCATGACGCGCCGTCATCAGGCTAACACGGTGGATTTTCGCCAGTTCCCGTTCGGAATCGACCACGTCTCCGGGTTTCAACTGTCCGGTCTCAATGCGCTTCAGAATCCCACCCTGGATTCTTTGGTAAGCTGGCGTTCCATTTCGGCGGTTTTGTGCTCGTGCCATGGCTGTCGTCTTCTCCAACACACTATAAAGGTGCCATAGAGCTCATGTAAGTCCGAGCTTTTTTCTACCAGGCCGAGAGCGCATTCGACGGGAACTCCGCTATAGAGCTTGTGTCACGCCACCCAGAGTCGCCTTTCGGCTATTGTCCAGCATAATCAGGTTAGCCCCGCTCTGGAATCCTCATGCGAAAGCGGCTACTGCCCTATACTTCAGCACTTTATTGCAATAATTGAATATTGGCCATAAGCCCCCACAGTCCTTCGTAGAGGAGCGCGGGTTGACCGGTGGAACAGATCATCAGGCCGCTATAGAGTTGTTGCCTCGGTCGCGTTGATGTAGATTTTACAATTTTCCGAATTTTTCGCTTGACGGTCGTCCTCTCTCTACTATATAGCATAAAACCATTAGTTTGAGATTGGGGTTGCGTTTCGTGGGTCGAGCGTCTCCTGGAGGCTAATATGCGTAGAGCCCTGTTGTTGGCACTAGTCTCCTATTGTTCGTGTCCGTATCCTCACCTCTCTTTTCCCAACAAGTCACCGGAACAATCAAGGGCGTGGTCACGGATCCTTCGGGTGCGGTGGTTGCGAATGCAACCGTGAATATTACTAATAAGGCAACCGGCCTCACTCGCACGGTCAGCACGAATGATGCTGGGGAGTACGCAGCTCCCGACTTGCCGTTTGGCGTCTATCGGGTCAGCGTCAAGCAGGCAAATTTTAAGGAATCGATCACCGATAACGTTGATTTGCACGTGTCCAGCAGTCGCAATTACAAACGTGACACTTCAGCTGGGAAGTACAACCGAACAGGTCTCAGTGGAGGCCAACGAGATCCAGGTGCAAACCGACAGCTCCCAGCTCGCCGGCGTTGTGGACGGTCAGCAGGTGAGGGAGTTACCCCTTAACGGCCGAAACTTCGTAGCGCTGACACAGTTGCAGCCCGGAGTTTCCGCTGCCAAGAGTTTTGACGCGGTAGGAAAAGGGCTCAAGGGCGGCGTCGACTTCGCCGTGAACGGGAATTCGATGACCAACAACCTGTTCCTGGTTGATGGCGCAAACAACAACGACATTGGTTCCAACCGAACGATCCTTATTTATCCCTCCCTCGAATCCATCGCCGAATTCAAGATGCTGCGAAACGCTTACGGTCCGGAATACGGACAGGCGTCGGGTGGCGTCATCAACATTGTGACTCGAGGGCGGCACCAATAACTGGCACGGCAGCGTCTTCTACGCGGGCCGAAACGATGTGCTGAATGCCTATAACTGGTTTGCCGCAGCGCAAGCTTTCAGTGACCGGGCAGCAGGAGTGATTCATCCCGCCACGGGCACGGTTTACTCCAATCCTAACAATGACAAGCCGATTCTGCGGCGCAACGACTATGGCTACTCGCTTGGCGGCCCGGTAAAGAAAGACAAGCTGTTTTTCTTCTGGAGCGAGGAGTGGAATAAGGAAGTTCGTGGCGTGCCTCGAACCGGCTGCGTCCCTAATGCCGCAGAACTCAATGGCGACTTTTCCGGCGGAGTAACTTGCGGTGATGTCATCACGACCGGTTTTCCAGCGGCATTACAGTTGGGCGGAAACAAGTATGTAATTGATCCCAGCAAGATCCTCCCCGCTATTAAGACGTACATGCAGCAGTATCCTACGCCGAACCAAACCTGTGACTCTTACCCCGGCTGGTGCCGGCACTGCCGCTACGGTAATTCCAGTGGGTGCAAGAACTGGCAAGTATTCCCCGGCACTCATCTTAACTGGCGCCAGGAGAATGCTCGCGGTGATTTCAACATGACGAAAAAGCACACGGTCATGTTTCGCTATACGCAGGACAGTTGGGTGAATCCTGCTCCGAATGCCGGCTATTGGGGAGATGACGGCTTTACCACGCTGGAGAGCAATTGGTCCCAGCCTTCAAAATCAATCGTTGGCAGACTGACCTCCATACTCGGCACCCATCTGGTCAACGACGCCGAATTTTCGTATTCGAACAATCGTATTCTTGTCACCGCGGGCGGTACCGACGCGGGGCTGTTGGCTCAAATCAATTCCGCCTTCCCCACTCTTTTCCCCGCTTCCGTGAAGACCCACCCATTGGGATTGCCAATCATTAATACGGGGGCCACGGGACAGGGTGCCAGTCCACCCCAACTGCTTGCCCCTTGGAGCAACAACGAAGATTTGTTTGGCGCTCGAGACGATCTGACCTGGGTAAAGGGAACGCACACCTTCAAGTTCGGCGTATTCCTGGGATTCAACGGGAAGAACGAATTCAACGGCGGTGGCGGCGCCGAACGCTTCAGCGCGAATACGCAGGACAGCAATGTGCAGGCGACGGGCACTGATGCGAAGACGGGCATGGCCTTCGCCAATGCAATGATTGCAGGAAATCAATATCCCCTCAGCGAAAATTCCACAGACGTCTACATCAACATGCGCTGGCGCGACTATGAATTCTATGCCGGCGATTCGTGGAAGGTGAACCGAAGGCTGACCTTTGATTACGGGTTCCGCTATTCGCTGCTCTTCACACCTTACGTGCCGACCGGCAACGCCACGAACTTTCAGCCCGGCCTCTACGACCCGACCAAGCCCGCAACCGATGCCTGCAACGGGTTGTGGGTGGTTCCTGGACACAATCCGTGCGGTACGGCGAACAAGATCTTCGGGTTAAATCTGAGTTCCGGTACGCCCGGGCCGAACAAGTACCTGGCAAACGAGAATTATCATCTCATTGCCCCTCGGCTGGGAATCGCATACGACCTGTTTGGCGATGGAAACACCGCAATTCGTGCCGGCATTGGGCAATTTTTCCAGCGCGATAAAGTGGGAGGAACGTCTTACATTCTCGCCGCCAACGCTCCGTTTTCGTTCAGTGCAAGCAACATTCCCCGCACGCTCGACGGCGCCTCGTTGAGTTCGATTTCCGGTCTTGCGGGTTCTCCCACGGGCGGGAAGGACCCCTCCAATGCCACTCCCAATTCGTGGCAGTGGAACGTTGCTATCGAGCACAGCTTCGCCAAGGACACCAGTCTGGAGATCGCCTATGTAGGCAACCGGGCGATTCATCAAGTCACCACGAGCGACATTAACGAAGTACCGCAAAGCGACTGGACTGCTTGCGCTTTCCGCAGCAGTTGCCAATCCTTGCGTCCATACAGCAACTACGACTTCCTCACCTGGTGGGCCCATCTTGGCGATGCCCACTACAGCGCTCTGCAGACAATACTCAAGAGTCGGTTGAGCCGCGTATTGGTGAACCTGTCCTATACCTGGTCCCACTCCATTGGCGATGTGCCGCTGGATGAAGCGAATGGTTCGGTCAACTATCAGACTCTCACCAGCGGCTTCAATCCGGGCTTCGATAGAGGCAATACGCAAATCAATCGTCCTCAGATTTTCGTTGGCAACGTCATCGTGCCCTTACCTCTACTGCGGGGAAGCAACGCCCTTGTCAGAGGAGCAGCGGGAGGCTGGCAGATCAGCAGTATTTTCACGGCTGAGTCTGGACCATCTACGACTATCTTCCAGGGGTCAATATCGGAGAATAAGACTTTGCTTCTCAATCCGGCGGATCCGAATGCTGGGACGGTCAATTCGGCATACGGTACAGGAGCTGACAGTCCTGGATGGAATCCTGGCGCCAACCACCGACCGGACCTCACCGGTACGGACTGCAATGCGGGACAGAAAGGTCCATCTGTCTTTAACCCAGCAGCCTTCACCCTGGTCGGACATCACATAGGCCAGGTCGGCACCGAACCAACCGGTTACTGTCACGGTCCGAAATATGTGGACACCGACCTCACAATTCAGAAGACCTGGAAGATGGGAGAGCGCGCGAATTTGCAGTTCAGCTTGAGCGCCTTCAACTTATTCAACCATCCCAATTTCGGATACCCGGGCGGCGCACCTGGCAGTCCAATTGGAGCGGTCAATTGTGGACCGGCTGTCGGCGGCCTGTATAACGCTTGCAGCCCAACCAATAACGTCATTACAGCTGAGAGTGCGGGTTCTAGCCTCAAGCTGTCATCCATCATTCCCAACAATGACCGCGAACTCCAGTACGGGCTGAAGATCACTTTCTAGCTGCGCTGATCGTGCAATTTTCGGAAACCAAGCGGCAGGACTTGACAATCTCAGGTCCTGCCGCTACCTTGTCTCTCGGAAACCACCGGATCTGGTTGTGTCCCTTTCTCCTTCTCGGTTGCGGCCACCTGAAGCCGTATACTGGTCTGGCCGCCTGCTTGCAATTCACTGCCTTGCGATGGTCGCGGTGGTGTTGTCTGTGCCGGGCTCGGTATTGTGCGAGGGCAGCCGCACGGGTCCGGTCGATGCCAAGACGGTCCCTACGCAGCTACAGCGTAGACTCGAGGACCAGCGTGCCGCCCTGCAGTCGGCTAACCCTCCTGCAATCATCGAAGCCAGCGAGAAGCTGGCTGCTCTGGCGCTACGTCAAATGGGCCAATGGAGAACGCAGCAAAAAGCCTACCCACAGGCAATCGAACTCTATCGAGATTCCCTATTGCTGGAAGACAGCCCGGAAACCCGTGCTGATCTAGCTGCTGCTGAAGAGCGGGCCAAGCATGGACGCCGTCGTCCCGGAGGATTTTGAAAGCATTGATCCCGCCGCTGCTCCCTCAATGTCCGTGCTTAAGTCCGCGAAACTTACTCCCGCCCAACTGCAGCAGGGTAAGTTGCAAGAGACACGTCTGCGACGGATTCTGAGTACCAGCTACAACGACTGGGGAGCGGCGGAGGCGCGGCAGCAGAAATATCTGCAGGCTTTGATTCATTTTCACGAGGCGGAGCGATGGAGCGCCTCCACGCCTGGCCTGATGCGAAATATAGGACTGGCGGCCGCCAAAGTTGGAGATAACGTGGAAGCGTCGCGGGCGCTCAAGATCGTGGTGAAGCATGATCCCAAGGACAAGGCCTCAGCGGCCATCCTGGCGATTTCACTGTTTGCCACGGAGCGCTACACCGATGCCGACCAAGTTTTCGCTGTGCTGGGCGATGCAGCAATGACTGATCCAGACATGGCTTACGCTTGGGCGTTTTCGCTGGCACACACCAACCATCCGAAACAAGCCAGCGCGATCCTGAACAAGCTAACGTCGAGGCAAATGCCTGCGGAGATGCTGGTCTCAATCGGGGAAGTCTACAATGATCTCGGTGACTACGAGCACGGCTTGACCTGCTTTCGAAAAGCAGCCCAGCAGGACCCCTCCGTTAAGAGAGCTCATGATGATGCGGGGAGCGCCCTGATTCGCTTAGACCGCCCAGCGGAGGCAATCCCGGAGTTGCAAGCCGAACTCAAACTGAATCCAGACGAGCCCGACACCCGGTACCGGCTGGCCTATGCGCTGCTGCAGACTTCGCAGGAGGACCAGGCGATCACGATATTGCGGGCGCTGGTTGCTGATCACCCGAATCACGCGCGAGCGCGCTACGATCTGGGAAAGGAGCTGCTCGAGACTGGAAAAACCGAGGAGGCCATTCGGAACCTCGAAGCCGCGGCGCAGCTCGATCCGGAGCGCGCTTATGTCCACTATCAACTCCAGTCCGCATATCGAAGGGCTGCACGCACCAGCGATGCGGATCGCGAACTCCGGCTTTATCGTCAAATCAAGGAGCGTGACCGAGGCCGTACTCCCACCCAGACCCATCTGGCGGTGTCCCTGACGTGGATCACTAGAATTCATGCGGCAACTCCATAGGCTT
>CAVSNS010000038.1:0-40159 GCA_963729325.1 uncultured Acidobacteriota bacterium | reverse complement strand
TGGCCAATGCTTCATGGGGCAATCCATAGAAGTCAGCCAAGTCATTAGCGCTGAACGAACCCTCGCCAGCGTGTTCTGCCAACTGCTGCGCAGCGAGGAGAACGTAACACGCTCTCCGAGTTAGCAACATAAGTAATCCCGCTGGTCTGGCCGATTCGGACCGACACACCGCCGGGGCTGCCCAAGCCTAAGCCGACGTGCAATTGGGCCAGAAGCCACCCGCTTGGGGGACGGTTGCCGGGCCTTGTCAGCCGTGCTATCGGCGCAGTACAATTAAAGTGTACCAAATTAGTACTATTTAAATCTGCTTATGTATGGCGGTTCGGAAACCTCTGAGACAGGGGCATTGACTGATGATCCGACTAGGCAAATTGACGGACTACGGGTTGGTCCTGATGACTCACATGGCGCAGAACCATGATCGGTTGCTGCACACGGCGCGCGACCTGGCCGTCGAGTCACGGCTGCCCCTGCCAACAGTGAGCAAGCTGCTGAAGGAGCTTCTGCAGGGTGGGTTACTGGTTTCGCACCGTGGCATCAAGGGTGGGTACAGTCTGGCCAGGAAGCCGCGAGAGATCTCGGTGGCTGAAATCATTGCTGTACTCGAGGGTCCTATCGCGCTCACTGAATGCAGCACTGACATCTCCGGGCTGTGCGACTTGGAGCCCTGTTGTCCCATCAAGGACAATCAGCGGATCATCAGCCAGGCGGTGCGCGGGGCACTGGAGAAGGTGATGCTTTCCGATCTCAGTCAACCCTTACACCTGACCACCATCAGGAATGCGCGCGGAAACCTAGTGCCCACTATTGGTTTTGTATCCGGGAGAATGCAATGAGCACCAACGTGAACACCATCCAGGATCTTGCCGACCGGGAGTACAAGTGGGGCTTCGTTACCGAAGTGGAGGAAGAAAGGGTCCCCAAGGGGTTGAACGAAGACATCATTCGTGTGATCTCGGCCAAGAAAAATGAGCCGGAGTTCATGCTCCAGTGGAGGCTCAGGGCTTATCGCCACTGGGTGTCGCTGGAGAAGGCGCAGGCCGAACCAAAGTGGGCCAATGTCAAGTACGGGCCGATCGACTACCAGGAAATCGTTTATTACTCGGCTCCCAAACAGAAACCCGGTCTGACGAGCCTGGAGGAACTGGATCCGGAGATCCTGCGCACCTACGAGAAACTGGGTATTCCGCTTGAGGAGCAGAAGCACCTGGCTGGTGTGGCGGTGGATGCGGTGTTCGACAGCGTCTCCGTGGCTACGACGTTCAAAGAGAAGCTGGCCGAGCTGGGAATTATCTTCTGCTCCTTCTCGGAAGCTGTGCAGAAGCATCCTGACCTGGTCCAGAAGTACCTGGGCTCGGTTGTGCCCTATAGCGACAACTTCTTCGCCGCGCTGAACGCGGCCGTGTTCACTGACGGGTCTTTTGTCTATGTGCCAAAGGGGGTTCGCTGCCCGATGGAACTTTCCACCTACTTCCGTATTAACGCGGCGAACACGGGCCAGTTCGAACGCACGTTGATCGTCGCCGACGAGGGCTCCTACGTCAGTTACCTCGAAGGCTGCACTGCACCCATCCGCGACGAAAACCAGTTGCACGCCGCGGTGGTCGAGTTGATCGCGCTCGACAACGCGCAGATCAAGTACTCGACGGTGCAGAACTGGTACCCGGGCGACAAAGAAGGCAAAGGCGGGATCTACAACTTCGTGACCAAGCGGGGCAAGTGCCTGGGCGTGAACTCGAAGATCTCCTGGACGCAAGTGGAGACCGGTTCGGCCATCACCTGGAAGTATCCGAGCTGCATCCTGCAGGGTGAGAACTCGGTGGGTGAGTTCTACTCGGTTGCCCTCACCAATAACTACCAGCAGGCCGACACCGGGACCAAGATGATCCACATCGGCAAGAACACGCGCAGCACCATCGTCGCCAAGGGCATCTCTGCCGGCCACGGCCAGAACACCTATCGAGGCCAGGTGAAGATCATGAAGGGCGCCACCGGGGCGCGCAACTACACGCAGTGCGACTCGCTGCTGATCGGCGACAAGTGCGGCGCCCACACCTTCCCTTACATCGAGGTGAGGAACTCCACCGCCCGCATGGAGCATGAGGCTTCCACCTCGAAGATCGGCGAAGACCAGCTCTTCTACCTGCGGCAGCGCGGGCTGAAGGCGGAAGATGCCGTTTCCATGATCGTGAACGGCTTCTGCAAGCGTGTGTTCCGCGAGCTGCCCATGGAGTTCGCGGTGGAGGCGCAGAAGCTGCTGGGCGTCAGCCTGGAAGGCAGCGTCGGGTAAGGCTGAGATCATGCAGGTAGCAACGACGCAGCCAATGAGAGGAACGGGAATGAGCTTGCTGGAAATCAAGAATCTGCACGTCAAAGTGGACAACCACGAAATCCTCAAGGGCATTGACCTGAAGGTGAACGCCGGCGAAGTGCACTCCATCATGGGCCCGAACGGCTCGGGCAAGAGCACGCTGGCGCAGGTGTTGGCCCGCCGCGAGACCTACGCGGTCACCTCGGGCGAGGTGTCCTACAACGGCAAGGACCTTCTGGCCATGAAACCGGAGGAGGCCGCCTGTGAAGGCATCTTCATGGCCTTCCAGTACCCGGTGGAGATTCCCGGCATCAGCAACGCGTACTTCCTCCGGTCTGCGCTCAATGCCATCCGCAAATACCGCGGGCTGGATGAGATAGATGCCATGGATTTCCTGCCCATGTTCCGGGAGAAGCTGAAGCTGCTGGACATGGACGAGAAGCTGATGAACCGCTCCGTGAACGAAGGCTTCTCCGGCGGCGAGAAGAAGCGCAACGAGATCCTGCAGATGGCGGTGCTGGAGCCGAAGCTCGCCATCCTGGACGAGACCGATTCCGGCCTGGACATTGACGCGCTGAGGATCGTGGCCCAGGGCGTCGATGCCATGCGCAACCCGGAGCGCGCCATCATCGTGGTAACTCACTACCAGCGCCTGCTGAACTACATCGTTCCTGACTTCGTCCACGTGCTGGTGGATGGACGCATCGTGCGTTCGGGCGGCCCGGAACTGGCGCTGGAACTGGAAGAGAAGGGCTATGGCGCGATGGAAGCCGAGGCGCGGCATGCTACTCCCGCCTAATGAGAACGAGGGAAGAACAACGTGATCACGGCAACTCAGCAGTTGGAAAGTTACCTGGAAAGCTTCAGCGAGTTCGAGAAGCTTGCCGCCGGCCATGACCTGCCATGGCTGCGGAAGCTGCGCCAGGATGCGTTTGCCCGCTTTTGCGAAGTCGGGTTCCCAACCACTCACGACGAAGACTGGCGGTTCACCAACGTCTCTGCCATCGCGCAGACTGCTTTCCGGCTCACCCGGAACGGCCGCGCCCGGCTGTCCCAACAGGAACTGGAGCCGTACCGGATTGCCGGCGTTGCCTGTCAACTCGTGTTCGTGAACGGGCGCTTTGCGCGCGAGCTATCGTTGCTGGGCAAACTGCCCGATGGGGTGAAGGTCAGCAGTCTTGCCGGGGAGATTTCCAGCAATCCCGGAGCGATTGAATCGCACCTCGGCCGCTACCTTGATATCCGCCGCGATGCCTTCTGTGCACTGAACACGGCTTTCGTGGAAGACGGAGCGTATGTACACATCCCCAGAGGCACGCTAGTGGAGGAGCCCATCTGCCTGCTGTTTGTCTCGACCGGGGACGACGCCCCATCCATGAGCCATCCGCGCAACCTCATTGTGGCGGAGGAAGACAGCCAGGCCACGTTCGTCGAGGACTATGTGTCGCTCGACGGCGGCGCGGTGTTCTGCAACACGGTCACGGAACTGGTCGCCGGCGACCACACTGTGCTTTCGCACTACATGATCGAGCGCGAGCACAAGCAGGCTTTCAACATCTCCACGCTGCGCATCCAGCAGGGGAGAAGCGCCAATGTCGTGTCGCACTCAGTGCTGCTGGGCGGGGCGCTGGTGCGCAACAACGTGCACCCGGTGCTGGCGGGCGAAGGGGGAGAGTGCCTGATTAATGGCCTCTTCATCGGCAACGGCCACCAGCACCTGGACAACTACATGCTGGTGGAACATGCCAGCCCGCGCTGCGGCAGCCGGCAGTTCTACAACGGGATCCTCGATGGCCACGCACACGGCGTTTTTCACGGCCGGATCATCGTGCACAAGGACGCGCAGAAAACCGACGCCAAGCAGACCAACCGCAACCTGCTGCTTTCCGACGACGCGCAAATCGACACCAAGCCGCAACTGGAGATCTACGCCGACGACGTGAAGTGCACGCATGGGGCCACCATCGGCCAGATCGAGGGGGACGCCCTGTTCTACCTGCGCTCTCGCGGAATCGACGAGGTGTCCGCGCGCAAGCTCCTGCTCTTCGCCTTCGCCAGCGAATGTCTCGACCGCATGAAGCAGGGGCCGGTCCGGAAGCACGTGGAAGGGCTGATCAACCGCTGTCTGTTCCAGATGGCCAACTCTGCGCCTGGTGCGTCGACAGAGAACCGCCGCGAGGACACCGGAAGAAACTGGGAGGAAATCGGATGACCACCGCCGCCAAGAGATTGCCCACAGAGTCCCGTCCACCGCAGGTGCGCGACGCCGGTGCGGAGTTCGATGTGCAGAAGGTCCGCCGTGACTTTCCTATCCTCCGGCAGAAGATTCGCGGCAGGACGCTGGTTTACCTGGACAATGCAGCCACGTCCCAGAAGCCGCAGGTGGTCATTGATGCGATCCGTCGCTACTACGAGCGGGACAACGCCAACATCCATCGTGGCGTGCATTTCCTTTCCGAACATGCGACGGAAGAGTACGAAGGGGCGCGCAGGAAGGTGCAATCGTTCCTCAACGCTGCCGATGCGAGCGAGATCATCTTTGTTCGCGGCGCCACGGAAGCCATCAACCTCGTGGCGCAGACCTACGGCCGCACTAACGTTCACGCCGGCGACGAAGTGCTCATCACCGCCATGGAGCATCACTCCAACATCGTGCCCTGGCAGATCCTGTGCGAAGAGAAGGGCGCAAGGCTGCGGGTTGCGCCAATCAGCGACAGCGGCGAGTTGCTGCTCGAGGACTTTGAGAACCTGCTGGGACCGCGAACCAAAATCGTCGCCGTAACGCACGTCTCCAACGCGCTGGGCACGATCAATCCTGTCCAGCGCATTATCGAAATGGCACATCGCGGGAACATCCCGGTGCTGGTCGATGGAGCCCAGGCCGTGCCTCATCTCAAAGTGGACGTCCAGGCTCTGGATTGCGACTTCTACGTTTTCTCCGGTCACAAGGTGTACGGTCCGACTGGCATCGGCGTTCTGTATGGCAAATCCGCTCTGCTGGATGCCATGCCTCCGTACCAGGGCGGCGGCGACATGATCAGTTCCGTAACCTTCGAGAAGACGATCTACAACAAGCTGCCCTACAAATTTGAAGCCGGCACGCCCCATGTGGCGGGCGCCATCGGCCTGGGCGCAGCCATCGAGTATGTGAATGGCCTCGGGATGGACAACATAGCTGCGCATGAGCACGAGTTGCTGGCCTATGCCACTGAAACCGTTTCAGCAATCCCCGGCATTCGTCTGATCGGCACCGCAAAAGAAAAGGCTGGCGTGCTCTCGTTCCTGCTGGACAGTATCCACCCGCACGACATCGGGACCATCCTCGACCAGGAGGGAATTGCTATCCGAACAGGACATCACTGCGCCCAGCCCGTAATGCAGCGCTTCGGCATCGCGGCCACGGCGCGTGCTTCGTTCGCTCTCTACAACACCAGAGAAGAAGTGGACGCTCTGGTCGAGGGCATCCAGAAGGTACGGGAGGTGTTCGCCTGATGCCTGATCTACGCGAGCTTTACCAGGAAGTGATCCTGGAGCACAGCAAGGCGCCTCGCAACTATCGCGAGCTGGCGACGGCGAACCACAGGGCGGAAGGATATAACCCGCTCTGCGGTGACCACTTCACCGTCTACCTGGACTTGGAGGGCGACTCGATTCGCGACATCAGCTTCCAAGGCTCAGGATGCGCGATTTCTAAGGCGTCAGCATCCCTGATGACGCAAAGCGTGAAGGGTAAGACCAGGGCGGAAGCGGCAAGACTCTTCGACCAGTTCCACAAGCTGGTGACGGGCCAGTCGCCGGCGAACGGGAACCGGGCTGAACTGGGCAAGCTGGCTGTTTTTTCCGGCGTCTCCGAGTTTCCTGTGCGGGTCAAGTGCGCCACCCTTGCCTGGCACACGTTGCACGCTGCGCTGGAAGGGAAACAGGGCACTGTGTCGACGGAGTAGCCCGCCCACACAGAGTAAGGAGAAAGAACAGCTACGAGGGGAGTTCTATATGGGTGCGAGTGAACCGATCACGCTGAGTCGGGCTTGTGAAGTCATCGAGATCCCCAGTGGGATTCGCGCTACCCTCCCGGCCGGTGCCGTCGTAAGGATCATGCAGTCCCTGGGCAGCGGCTACACGGTGGCTACCGATCGCGGCTACATGTACCGTGTCGATGCCAAGGATACGGATGCCCTGGGGCTCTCCAACGCGGCGACGGCACAAGCACCTGCAGTCCAGGAAGGGACTTTCAGCGAGCAGATGGTCTGGGATCAGTTGAAGACCGTGTACGACCCGGAGATTCCGGTCAATATCGTGGATCTGGGTCTGGTTTACTCGTGCGTCATTGCGCCCCTGGAGCAAGGCGGGAACAGGATTCATATCAAAATGTCCATGACTGCTCCCGGTTGCGGTATGGGCAACGTGCTCAAGGCCGACGTGGAGAGCAAGCTCTCGCGGTTGCCCGGTGTCAAGGAAGTTCATGTTGAAGTCGTGTTCGATCCGCCATGGCATCCCGGCCTCATGTCGGATGCGGCCAAGCTCCAGCTTGGCTTCGACCTGGATTACGGCACGACACAAGCCTCGCCACCGATCTATGGAGAAAGAAAGTGATCGTCCACATTTGGCCCAGAAGACCCTGGATCCCGGCGCAGGGCCAGAGACATTCGCCCACACGGTCACGAAGCCCGCGGCGTCGCGGTCCGCGCTCACCTAAGCTGCTGGGCGTTCTGGTCTAGGGCGAGCGTAATTCACGTCCAGGGTACGATCTCTTAGGATGCTGCCATTCAGAGCTTTGATTGCTTTCTCGGCCTCAGCGTCGTTTGTCATCTCCACGAATGCAAACCCGCGCGGCAGCCCGGTGTCGCGATCCACGATGATATGAACCTGCACCACCTGTCCGTAGGCTTCGAACAGCCGCCGAAGCTCCTCGTGCGTCACCTCAGAACCCAGGTTTCCAACAAAGAGGTTTTTCACGACGTTTCCCCTATCGGTAACTGTTTAATTGTGGGCTGTTCTCGGGCGATTGGGCAAGAGGATGAAGGTAAGAGACCAGCGAGCCCCGGGTCCCGTTTTTCTCCGCCCTAGTCGCACTCGCTACTGCCATCTATACACGTCCTCTTTTTTCTCCCAGATCCGAAGCGTTGATCAAACTAGGCACGTCTGTATGCGCCACTACGACTTCTTCTGCCACGCTTGTAAGAGACCGTTCTCGAAGACCCTGACTCCCGCCGAGTATCAGGAAGGCAAGGTCGTATGGCCGCATTATGACCGCACCCAAGGTCCTCTATAATTTCCCCAGAGGCCCCCTTGTGTCCGAAGCCCTTCGCCATTCTGCCCTACTCACGGACCTTTACGAGCTCACCATGGCGGCGGCCTATTTTGAGAACGGCTTCCGCGCCAACGCCAGCTTCGAACTTTTCGTGCGCTCGCTGCCTCCGCAACGCGGCTATCTCCTTGCCGCCGGACTCGAGCAGGCCCTCGACTTCCTGGAAGACGTGCGTTTCCGGCCCGAGGACATCAGCTTCCTTCGTCGGCATTCTGTGTTCGCACACGTCAACGACGCTTTCTTCGACTACCTGAAAACCTTCCGCTTTACGGGTGAAGTCTGGGCTGTTCCCGAAGGCACGCCCATCTTCAGTGAGGAACCTCTGCTGCGCGTCACCGGACCCATCATCGAGGCACAGATTGTCGAGACCTTCCTGCTGTCCACAGCGACCTTCCAGACCATGATTGCGTCCAAGGCCGCACGCGTGGTCGCCGCAGCCGGGGGACGCGGCGTTGTCGAGTTCGGCAGTCGCCGCGCCCACGGGCCCGAGGCCGGTGTGCTCGCCGCACGCGCCGCGTACATCGGCGGCTGCACAGGCACCTCGAACGTGAATGCGGGAGCCCGCTTCGGCATTCCCACCTTCGGCACTCTGGCGCACTCCTTTGTGATGGCCTACAGCGACGAGGAAGAAGCTTTCCGCCGCTTCCAGCAGTTCTTTCCCGACCATTCCGTCCTGCTGGTGGACACCTACGACACGCTCGCTGCCATCGAAAAAATCATCCACGCCGGCCTGCGCCCAAAAAGCGTCCGCCTGGACAGCGGCGATCTCGTGGACCTGTCGCGCCAGGCGCGCCGCCGGCTTGATCAAGCAGGACTCACGGAAACCCAGATCTTCGCCAGCGGCGACCTCGACGAATTCGTCATCGCCGATCTGCTTGCCCGCGGAGCCCAGATCGATGCTTTTGGCGTCGGCACCGCGCTTGCCACATCCAAGGACGCTCCCGCACTCGGCGGAGTGTACAAGCTTGTGGACGTTGCATCCGGGGATGCTCCCTCGTACCGCGCCAAATTCAGCGAAGAAAAGACCACCTATCCTGGCCGTAAACAAGTCTTTCGCCTGACCAACTCCGACGGCAGCTTTCGCGAGGACGTCATCGCCCGCGAGTCCGAACGCTATCCCGAGGCTGAATTGCTGCTCAGCCCCGTCATGCGCGAAGGCAAGCGCCTCGTGCCCTCACCGAACCTCGTTCAGATCCGCGCCCGCGCCCGTCGCGAGCTTTCCCGCCTGCCCGAACCCTGCCGTCGCTTACAAAACCCCGAACCCTATCCCGTTCGCTTCAGCCGCGAGCTGGAAGCTCTCCTCGAAGACCTCCGCCACGGTCTCACTCAACTCGCCGCGAAGAAGTGCACATGAGCGCCTCGCAGCGACGACCGCCCTCGGCTGTCCGGCCGAGCGCAGCTTAGCAGGGTCGATCTCTTGTAACCACCGTACCAAAGGAATCTAATTGAAATCGGGGAGCTCCCCCGAGGTCACGACCATGCCGTCGAGCCTCCTCTTCTGGGACGTCGACACGCAATTCGACTTCATGCACCCGGCCGGCAAACTCTATGTGCCCGGCGCCGAAACAATCATCTCGAACCTCCAGCGCCTCACCGCCTTCGCCGCCCAGCACGGCATCCCGATCGTCGCCTCGACCGACGCCCACCTCGAGACCGATCCCGAATTCAGCCAATATCCACCCCACTGCCTCGCCGGCACGCCCGGCCAGAAAAAGGTTGAGGGTACGCTCTTCCTGCACCACTACATCATTCCAAACCGCAAGATCGATTTGCCTAGGGACCTCGGCTGCTACAGGGAGATCATCCTCGAAAAGCAGACTGTTGACGTGTTCGCGAATCCCAACACAGATTTTCTTCTGAAACTGCTGGGCGACCGCGAGATCATTCTTTACGGGGTGGTCACGGAGATCTGTGTCGATCGCGCGGCCCGCGGCCTGATCCTGCGTGACTACCGCGTCCATCTGGTCGAAGACGCCGTCCGTCACCTCGACTCGCACCGTGCCCACGCCACTATCCAGCATGTCCGGCGGCATGGCGGTCGCCTGCTCACCACCAGCGAAGTGTTGGCTGGTGTGCTCCAATCCGCCGCCTGACCCGCACCTGGAACTCGGGTACCATCGAGAGGAAGAAACAGGCCGGATTCGTGGACGAACCAGGGCACCTCAACTTCCAGAATCTGTGGGTACCGTTCACCATCTTGCATCCACAGATTGTCGCATCCCGAGATCGGTCACCCACTACAAAGCCGGAATTCCCCACATTGGCGGGCCCATTTGACCCTTCTTGCCAACAAGTTCATAATGCGCATCTCCAACCGTCGTGCCACTGAATTAACGGAATTAAGAGGTCAAGGAGCGTAGTATATGAAGTATATGTGGAAAGAAAACACTGACGTGAGCACTGAACCCACGCCAAGTACACTGGCGACATATAAGGAAGCGCTGCTCGCGTTCACGGAAAGCGCCCAAAAGTTCATCGAATGCATTCCACTCTTAACGAAATCTCGCGACGCGTATCAGAAAGCTATGAGGGCCAGCACGGAACTGCGCAACCTTTTGGACGTGGGCGACGAGACTTTGCTAACTCTTAAGAGCGACCTTGAGCAAGCGGTCAAAGGTTACGTGGAGGAAGCCGCTCCCGACAGGGAGAAACCGGAACCGGGGAAAGTCAGATCGATAAAAGCGGAGGGCGGAGGTGCCCACGCTGTGAACGAACTTCCATAAGCAGTTCCAGGCGACCGTATCCGCCGAATGGCGATATGACTCGGAGCCGGTCTGCAATCGGCGCAGATCTTTCGGCGCAAAAACGCGATCGTCTAAGATCATGCTGTTTCGCTCGAACTATCTTCACTTGTCTGATACATCTGGCATGGCAATTCTCTGGGAAGTGACCGGCGGGGCAGCTTTCAGGGTCTGGCGCTCCCGCCAACTGGATATCCGCCGATGGGCATCCGCAATCTGGGCTGCTGTCATTCGCGATCCTATGACCCTCAATCGGTCGTTGTCGTTTCCTCGCAATCCTGTAGCGATACTGGCCCAGGTATACGCACGTACGTAGTCTCTTGGAACGCCTCGACCGCTCAAGTAAAGGTCACTGAGAGCACTCTGGGCTCGGATATCGCCGTGGTTTGCAGCTTTTTTGAACCACACCACTGCCTTGCGCTCATCATGTGGCACTCCTATTCCTTTGATATAGCCTAGCCCGAGCTTCCACTGCGCGTTGTCATTACCGTTTGCCGCCGCTTTCGCGAACCATGCCATTGCGTCCCGGTAGTTCTGCGGCACGCCTTCACCATCAGCATATCGCAGAGCCATTTCGTATTGAGCAATGGAATCACCCGCATCTGCTCGGTTGAGTATGCGATTCACATCCGTGCCCTGAACTGCTTCCTGGATCGCTAGAATGAGCTCTTGCCTGGTGGCTGTTAGTACAGTGTCCGACGCTTTCGGTAGCCCATTGGTCTTCTTGTCTTGTTCCGACGACATATGCTGCTGGTCCGGGATAGCCGGCTTGTGGTTCGCGGCCGCAATCGGAAGTATGGCGACGTTGGTTGCTACTCTTGGACGATTGAGGTAATATCCGTAGCCGCAGATTGCCAGAGCAAGGGCAGCATGGCTAGTCCTGTTGTTAACCAGCGAGCCCTACTCGGATTTTCCTGGATCGTCATCGTCACCGGCTGATCAGGTAATTGTGATCCGATGTAGTGCCCGTTCCATTCGGGCGCTTCAGCCGCGTCCGTGGTCGGTAGGCGGTCGCTGTGCTCCTTGAGCAAATCGGCAAGGGCCAACAGTTCTTGGGGATCCCTTAGCGCCTCAATATCCTCGCTCGGGAGCTGATCAAGGCATCGATCCGGTATGGTCGCGGACTCCGAAGGCAATGGTAATACCCGATCGGCTAACTTAGTCATCGCGGTCGCGTCATGCTGATTGAACGCATTCGGGTTGATGGACAGTACTTCGAGCACTCCCACCACCTTGGCATTCTGCTTAATTGGCAATATCAGCACGGACCGGATGCCCATTTCTTTGGATAATTGGGGGTTAACCCGCCGATCGGTATTCGTGTCGTTGCAGAGCAGGATTTCGCCGGTACGGAGACAAAGCCCGGTCAGGCTGGTGCCCGCATGCAAATGCGTCCCAACTTCTGGAGCGGGGGCACCAGTGGAGGCTCGGCAGTACACAGCGTCTTCTGTGCTGAGCACAATAGCCGCTCCGGTTGCCCCTGTTCCCTCCATTGCCTGCTCCAAAATGGCCTGAAGTTCGGGTTCAGGGCCTACCGACTCTTTGCCTCGAGAAGTCGTGATTGGACTGAATTGGAGTGTGCTGTGCTCAACGTTTTGTCGGTGGCTTCTCAGGAGAGCTGGTAATACTTGAATTATCCGGCAAGGGAAAGCTCGACATATACTCACACCTTCACGATGGTTTAGTATACAGCCGTTAGCCGTCTACTACTCTGGTCAAGTCAGTTCCGTAAGCCGCGTACCTCGGGTAGTCCTTGCGCCCCGAGCTTTGGCTGAACTCCCGTGGCGCAGCCTGGTGCGTTAATCTCACGTGAATCGATGCTGCAAAGGATGACCAAACGCCCTTGCTACGCTGCGCGAAGAAAGTCGTGCTTCTTTTCCTGGTAGCCAGCTCAATCGGGAGCGCCTACCCAGCCAAGCATGTAAAATCCGCAGCATTGTTAAGTATAGGGAGAGCAGCCCGTGTGCTGGACGAAATTTCCAAGAAATCTCAGAATGCGGTCCCCGATGCGGTCCTGAACAGCACGAAGTGCGTTGTGGTGATTCCATCGATCACGGGGGGAACTGTGAATGTCAGGGCTGGCGGAGTGGCTAGCTGCCGTGAAGCAGCGGATAGCTGGAGCGCTCCTGCATTCGTCAAATTCAACGGGCGTGGTATTCGGGCTCAGCGTACTGATGTGCTGGTTTTTGTGTTGAGTGACACGGGAGTGCGGGCATTGCGGTCTGGCGAATTGCAGATCGGAGGACGGAAACGGGCGGCCGCGCCTCTCGTGAGTACAACTCCGGTTACCACCCAGGTTGAACTGAGCGCCGAGTCGCTTACCTATGAAGGCGCGGCGGGCGTGCTCTCTAGCAGTGAAGCCAGCGGCGTCATTCGGCGCGACGCGGGCATCTCGGACGCGGTCCACAACGCAGTACCGAGACAAACGATTGAGAAATATCTATCATCGGTCGTTTCTTTCTTTAACACGATCACACCGACCGGGATCGTGATTCACCACACGGCGGTGATTCCGGGCGAAAATACAGTGCCCCGGAGCGAGCGCGATATCGACAAATATCATCAGGCGCGCGGCTTCGAAATCTTGTGTTTCGGTCGCGTTTACCATGTGGCCTATCACTACCTCATTATGCCCAACGGCAGTGTGCAAGCGGGCAGACCCGAAAGGTGTGAGGGAGCGCATGCGCAAGGGTACAACTCATACCTGGGAATTTCGGTCGTGGGTGATTTCAGCAGCGAAGATAACCCAACCGGGAAAAAGGGGCCGATCAGACCGAGCGCGAAGCAGATTGCCTCCCTAATTCAACTCTGTCGCCGCCTGAAAGACCGTTACCACATTCCCTTGCAACACATTGTCCGCCATAGTGACATTTCCAGCACCAGATGTCCCGGCGACCGATTTCCCTTCAGGTCTGTTCTGGATCAACTTCAACGGAAACCGGGAGGCGTAAAGCCGAAACGTCAATGATGGACTCGAAGCGTCTGATGGCATGGCTTACGGTGGCGGCTTTATCGACGACTTTGGTCGCTGCACCGAAAAGCATCCCGCACAGCCCGAAAACCTCTAACGGGGAACCATTCCGCAGCTTTCGCATGCTGGACACTAAGCTGACCCTCCTGGCGCAGCAGCAGGAGGCTTTGAACGCGGCTTTCAATCCAGTGCAGGTGGGTTCTCGAAGCGAAGCGGCCAATTCAGGGCATCGGACGACGACTTCCAGCAATATGAACTCCACAGCCGCTGGAATCGTTCTCGTAGCGGGTGGGCTGGAGCGTTTATACCAAAGGCGCCACCAGCCCTTCGGGGTCCAAATGTTTAGAGCTCTGCGCATCAGAGCGGAGGAAGTTCAGCGGGGCGTCAGTGCTGTGGCCAAAGCGCAAACGCGAAGCGCCGCAGAGTCCGCGGCAAAGAGGCTGGATCAAGGGATAGTCTCCCTGGTTGTTCAGTTCCAAGCTGCGTCGGGTGGATACGGAGCGGCCCGTTGTTCCCCGGGCGCATGGACATGTTGCGAACCAAAGCGATCCAAAGACTTGCTTCAAAGTGAACAGGTCGCATGCATGTGGGGGTGTGTGAGAACGGCGCAGACGTGTACAGGGTTCCTAGGTCCGCGTATCCTGCGGCCCTGAAGTTGATACCAATACAACGGTACATCGCTGGCCTCGAAAGAGTTGAATGATAAGTATGCCCGGAGTTCAAGGAACTTGTGGCGAAGCCGCCAGCACGGCAACGGGAGCCACTACAAAGCGCTGCAGGTGATCGTTGCGGAAAGGCGACTGGCAGGAATGGGCGTAAATGGGTGCCTTTTCGAGTTAAGCAATTGGGTGTAATTGGGTGTATTAATGGGTGTCGTGATTCAGCTCGGCACTCTCCAGATCACCCCTGAAATCCTCGGTATTGTCGCGGAACTCGATGAATTCAAAGGAGCCTGGCTGGCATCGGGCGCACTGCCACCTGAACGCCTATCTGCCCTCCGCCGGGTGGCTACTATTGAGAGCATTGGATCGTCTACACGCATGGAAGGGGGCAAGCTTTCCGACCGGGAAGTCGAACGGTTGCTGTCGAATCTTGAAATCAAGTCCTTTCATACACGGGATGAACAGGAAGTGGCCGGCTATGCCGAGACCATGGAGCTGATTTTCCAGTCGTGGAACGAGATTCCCGTGAGCGAAAACCACATCCAGCAGCTACACCGCGACCTGCTCAAATACAGCGACCAGGACGCGCATCATCGTGGAAACTACAAAACACAGCCCAACCATGTTGCCGCCTTCGACGAGAACGGGAAACAGGTCGGCATCGTGTTTGAAACCGCTACTCCATTGGACACGCCGCGCCGGATGACGGAAGCCGTTGGCTGGGCGAGCGACGCGCTCGAAACCCGGCAGTTGCATCCCTTATTGGTGACGGCGATCTTGATTGTTGTATTTCTTGAAATTCATCCCTTCCAGGATGGCAATGGCAGACTAAGCCGCATTCTGACCACGCTGCTGTTGCTCCATGCAGGCTATGCCTATGTGCCCTACAGCTCCTTGGAAAGCGTGATTGAACGTAGTCAGGAAGGCTATTACCTCGCTTTGCGCCAGACGCAAGGAACCATCAGGACCGACTCGCCCAACTGGCAGCCCTGGTTGTTGTTCTTTCTGCGTGCGCTCGAGCAGCAGATGAAAGGACTGGCCAAGAAAGTCGAGAGAGAGAAAATTGTCCTGTCAGCCATGCCGGAATTGTCCGTGCGAATCATCGAATATGCACGCGAACACGGACGCGTGACCATCGGCAACATGGTCACGCTGACCGGCACGAGCCGGAATACGCTCAAGCAGCACTTCCGCCAACTCCTAGAAAAGCGCCAACTGGTCATGCGCGGCGGTGGTCGTGGCGCCTGGTATGCGTTGCCATAATGCCAGGAACACCGGAAGTTTACAGCCAGACCCTTCCATACGCCCGAGGTACTGTCCGCCGCTCCAAGGCACAGATGCGGGCCACCATCGGCTTGTTGGCTAAGCTAGGGCCAGCGTTTGGCTCGGTCTTCCCACTCAGCAGCGCGGTCCGGTTGGGGCGTGGCGTTCACTGCAATCGAAGTGGCCAATCTCGGTTTGTTGTCATTTCCTGCTTCCTCGCCTTCCGACAGAAGAGGGGCTGCCACCCTCAACGCCTCAATTTCTTTTTCCAGCCTCGATACCTCAAGCTCTTTTTGTCTCAGAACCTCGTAAACGTTCTTCATGCGAGCACCTTTGACTTTCGTCAGAAATTTGGAGCGCTATGTCGAACTTTGGATTTCTATCTGAAGGCCAGGTTGTCCCGAACTTTCTTCTTTTGAGAACAATCCGGTCCGGAGTGGGCTCTTAACCTTGATGTAAGAAGTAGCGGGTTGGCTGTCTTCAATACCCTTCCGCAACCCTCGCAACGATACCCTCAAGTCCTCAGAACAGGCAAGGGGGAATAATTTAAGGCCTTATTTGCATTTCGAATGCGTCCGGGAGTTTATCGTACACCGCTGAAGCCCCGGCCTTTCATTCCATCTCAGAAGTTGTAGACATCCGTAGTCCATCTGACACGCCTGACCTAGTCCACACCAAGGCGTGAAAGGTCAAGTCCGGCCTATCGGACGATGCCCTCTGCGTCACGAAAGTAACGTAGCAAGACTGATGAAAACCGGACACAATCTTGAGAAGGCGACAGGATGCCCAAGGATTAAGTCACGGAAATGCTGAAGAGGATTGGTTTTCGGCGGCATTGAGTAAGGTTGTGGAGAACATATGACTGACATTGAGGTGGCAATTACCGGCTCTTACGACTATCGTCTGGTTGCTCTATCCGTTTTGATTGCGGTGCTCGCCTCCTACGCCGCACTTGATTTGGCCGCCAGGGTAACCGCCGCACACGGCAGGATCCGGTTCGCGTGGCTTTTGGGGGGCGCCGCGGCGATGGGGACCGGGATATGGTCAATGCACTACATTGGCATGCTGGCCTTCAGCTTGCCGATTCCGGTGCTCTATGATTGGCCCACGGTACTGCTATCCCTGCTGGCTGCTGTTTTTACCTCCGCCATTGCGCTGTTCGTCGTGAGCCGCCAGAGAATGGGATTGCTGGCAGCTATGGTGGGCAGCGTCATTATGGGCGCCGGGATCGCAACCATGCATTACACCGGCATGGCAGCGATGCGGCTGCCGGCGATGTGCCATTACTCTTCCTTTCTGGTTACGCTTTCCGTACTACTCGCGATCGTGATCTCTCTGGTAGCTCTTTGGCTGACGTTTCGTTTCCGCAATGACGTGAAGGGGAAATGGCTGCCCAAAATAGCGAGCGCCGTGTTGATGGGAGCGGCGATTCCGGTCATGCATTACACCGGCATGGCCGCCGCCGGTTTTACATTTACCGGTGAGGCGCCGGACCTATCCCATGCCGTAAGCGTCTCCTCGCTCGGAATCACCGGAATAACGATAGTTACGTTCATGGTCCTCGGTCTCGCCGTGCTGACTTCGGTGGTCGACCGTCGATTCTCGGTTCTGGAATCCAGCGAAGAGCAGCTTCGCTTAATCATCAATACGGCCCTGGATGCCGTCATCACCATGAATGCGGAAGGCCTGATCACAAACTGGAACTCGGAGGCCGAAAAAACCTTCGGCTGGTCTTCTCAGGAGGCGCTGGGCCAGCGGCTATCCGAGATCATCATGCCGCGACGGTATCGGAAGGATCACGAGCGAGGCCTCCAACGTTTCCTCGGGACGGGTGAGGGGATGATGCTGCGGCAACGGACAGAAATAACGGCGCTGCACCGCGACGGGCACGAATTCCCCGTCGAGGTGGCGACCTCACCGGTCAAGTTCGCAGGCCAGTGGATATTCAGCAGCTTCATGCGGGACATCGCGGAGCACAAACGGGCGCAGGAAGAATTGCTCAATGCAAAACAGGCCGCCGAGGACGCGAACCGCGCGAAGAGCATTTTTCTCGCAAACATGAGTCATGAATTGCGGACGCCTCTCAATGCGATCATTGGATATAGCGAGATGCTGGAGGAGGAAACGCAGGAATTAGGGAAAGTGGCCGTTGTGAGGGATCTCCAAAAAATTCAATCGGCCGGCAAACACTTGTTGGCGCTGATCAACGATATTCTTGACCTCTCCAAGATCGAAGCCGGCAAAATGGGGTTGCATTTGGAAACTTTCGATGTAGCCCAAATGATCGAAGAGATCGCAAGCACCGTTCAGCCGGCCGTGGCGAAAAACACCAACACCCTTCAAGTTGACGTGGCAAAGAACGTCGGGCCAGATGCGCGCCGACCTCACCAAAGTTCGGCAGATTCTGTTGAACCTGCTGAGCAACTCCTGCAAATTTACCGACGACGGCAGCATCTCGCTGAATGTGGATCGAAGAACCATCGATCATCGCGACTGGCTGCAATTCGAAGTCGGGGACACGGGAATCGGCATCACCGCGGAACAGAAGGAAAACCTGTTCCGGGAGTTTTCTCAGGCCGATGCTTCCATCGCCCGGAAGTATGGCGGAACCGGCCTCGGCCTGGCCATCACTCATCGCTTTGTTCAGATCATGCGAGGAACCATTACGGTCGACAGCCAGCCCGGCCGGGGCTCCACGTTCACAATACAGCTCCCCGCCGAAGTCACCTGGAGAGCGGCGAACCGGCACGGTCACAACTGCCCGTCGCCATTCCGGCGGCGTCTCAACCCGTTCAACTCGACCGGGACACGATTCTGGTCATAGACGACGACCCGGCGGTTCGCGACCTCATGTCTCGATTCTTGACGAAACTGGGATTCCATGTGGTCACCGGGGAGAATGGCGCGGAGGGCCTGCGGCTTGCGAAGAAAGTTGATCCCCTGCTGATTACGCTGGATGTCATGATGCCTGAAATGGATGGCTGGCGCGTCCTCAAACAGCTCAAAGCGGATCCCGGATTGGCGGAGATCCCGGTGATCATGGTCACCGTCGTGGACAATGAGCCGATGGGCGTTAGTTTGGGCGCTTCCGGCTATCTCATCAAACCCGTTAATCGTGACCGCCTGGCGGTTCTGGTCGAGCAGTACCGGTTAGCCCGACCCGTCCGGGGAGAAGGCGGCGGCCACTCCCGAGTGGGCGATTCGCAGTTGAAGGCAACGGCCACGACCGATGTCGCAGGCAGCGAGGAAGCATAGTTCCGAGCTGTTTTCCCGGGAAAACCACATGCCAAAAATCCTCTTGGTCGAAGATAACGAAATGAATCGGGATATGCTCTCGAGGCGCCTGCAGCGGAGGGGATATCACATCGTCACCGCCGAAAACGGCGAGCAGGGACTTTCGCTGGCGCGCCTGGAAGCGCCCGACCTGATCCTCATGGATATAACGCTTCCGGAGATGGACGGCTGGGAAGTTGCCCGCCTGTTGAAGGCGGACGAGAACACCCGCGATATTCCGATCATCGCGCTTACGGCCCGTGTGCTCATAAGCGATCAGGCGAAAGCGTTTGAAGTGGGCTGCGACGACTATGACACCAAGCCAGTAGACTTCGGCCGCCTGACTGAAAAGATCGGGAATTTACTGGGGGAGAAATAGCCGCTATGAACTCTCGGCCGTGCCGGATTCTGATTGTAGATGACAACGAAATGAACCGGGACATGCTTGCCCGCCGGCTGGAACGGAAAGGCTATGTGATTCGAGTGGCGGAGGGCGCGCGGTCTTTGCTGGAACGCATCCAGGAAGAGCCTGTGGATCTGGTGCTCCTGGATGTCGAGATGCCGGGAATCAGCGGTCTTGACGCCCTGCAGACGCTGCGCGGGTGCTACTCTCCTATTGAATTGCCGATCATCATGGTGACGGCGAAAGACCAGAGCGAGGACATCGTCAAGGCACTGAACCTGGGCGCCAACGATTATCTTACGAAGCCAATCGATTTCCCCGTCGCTTTGGCGCGCATCCGTACGCAGGTGTCGCACAAGAAGGCGGAAGAGGCATTGCGAGAGAGCGAGGAACGCTATGCCTTGGCGGCTCGAGGCGCTAACGACGGGCTTTGGGATTGGAATCTGCTGGACAATGTCATCTATTTCTCCCCGCGCTGGAAGATCATGTTGGGCTATCAGGAAGCCGAGATCGGGAACCGCCCGGAAGAGTGGCTGGACCGAATCCATGTCGCGGATCGTGAACGGGTTAAGGATGAGATCGCCGCTCATCAGAGAGGACTGACGCCTCACTTCGAGAGTGAAAACCGCGTGCAGCACAAAGACGGCAGCTTTCGCTGGATGCTGAGCAGGGGCGTGGCGGTTCACGACGCTTCGGGAAAGGCCTTGCGCATGGCCGGATCGCAGACCGACATCACCGGAGGAAAAGTAGCCGATGCACTGACGGGCTTGCCGAATCGGCTGTTGTTTATTGATCGGCTGGTACGACTGATCGAACATGCGAAACGCCACAAAGACTATTTATTTGCGGTTCTGTTCCTGGACCTCGACGGGTTCAAGATGATTAACGATAGTCTGGGCCACGTGATCGGAGATCAACTCCTGGTTGGAGTGGCAAATCGGCTGGAAAAGTGCCTGCGGGTCAGCGATACGGTCACGCGGATCGACACGCTTTTCACGATAGCGCGGCTGGGTGGAGACGAATTCACGATCCTGCTCGATCAGGTAAAAGATCCGAGCGACGCCACCCTGGTCGCAGAGCGGCTCATGAACGCATTGGCAGCGCCTTTCAGCCTGGATGGAAAAAAGCTATTCACCTCTGTAAGCATAGGGATCGCATTGAGCAGCATAGGATACGACAAACCCGAAGATCTCGCTGCGAGATGCCGACACGGCCATGTATCGGGCAAAATCCCTCGGCAAGGCCCGTTACGAAGTATTCGATTTGGATATGCGGGCGAGCGTGATAGCGCGCTTGCAGTTGGAGACGGACTTACGGAGCGCCCTGGAGCGGGAAGAATTTCGGAATTTTTATCAACCGATTGTCTCCCTCGATTCCGGCCGGATCACCGGGTTCGAAGCTCTGTTACGCTGGCAGCATCCCACTCGCGGCCTGCTTCAACCGTTAGATTTCATCCCAGTCGCGGAAGAAACCGGCATGATTCGCGAACTCGGTTGGTGGAACTTGCAGAAAGCCTGCCGGCAAATTAGCGCTTGGAACGCATGCCGTAACGACAGTCCTCCCCTCACCATTAGCGTCAATCTCTCCGTTAAACAGTTTCTGCAACCCAACTTGGTGGGGGAAATCGGAAAGTTGCTGCGCGAGATTGGGCTTCCTCCGGATACTTTGAAGCTTGAAATCACGGAAAGCACCGTCATGGCGGACCCCTCGGCAGCGGTAGAAATGCTATTGCAAATCAAATCGTTGGGCGTCCAGCTATCCATCGACGACTTCGGCACGGGTTATTCTTCGCTGAGCTACTTGCACCGCTTTCCGCTGGACACGCTGAAAATCGACCGTTCCTTCACTAAAGCAATAGGCCAGGGAGGAGATAGCATGGAGATCGTGCGGACGATCTTGCCCATGGCCAACAGTCTACGGCTCAATGTGATTGCCGAAGGGGTGGAGACGGCCGAACAACTTGCGATATTGAGGAAACTCCGGTGCGAATACGCACAAGGATATTACTTTTCCAAACCGGTGACCGCCGATGAAGCGGGAGCCCTGTTGGAAACATATCCAAAATGGTAGCTGTCGCCTCGCCAAAATTCTGTACGGTGGTACACGCCTCGGACGGGCAATGGGCCACCGCCAGGCGTTCATAAGAGGTCCAGGACGCGTCCCGCCTTGGCTGCGAAATCTGGGTCGCGGGGAAAGATCCAACTGCGGTACTGCCAAGGACGAAGGGCATCCGCATTCAGCCAGCGCCACAGGGTAGTGCCGCTGATCTCCGCAACCAGCCTGGAAGGCACGGTTATTGCTGCTAATGTTTGTAGATTTGGAGTCTAATATAAACAGGGAGTTTGTATCGCAGGGGCGGGAGCTTGTGTTGAGCAACCCCGTTGTCCCCCGCAGGGAGGCTTACCATGCGGACCCTAACGGAGCGAGGCCGCCATTTCCAGGCGCACCCGTTGCAGGCGACGTTTTCGCTTATAGCGAGCATGCTGTTGGCCGCGCTGGTTGTACTGGCGCTCGTCTTGTCGGCAAGGTGAAGGACCATTGCATCCAAGGAATGTTTGGATAGCGGCTAGAATGACGCGCTGCCCTCCATGATGCGGCGTGGAAGGAAGGTTGTGTGGCTCTGCGATAACGGCTTCTCTGCCGCTGCGAGCTCGATCAAGTGTGGGATAAAAGAAATGCGAGCCAGTTGGCTCGCATTTTCGCATTGAGGCTCGTTATGCGGCTTTGCCGGCGGCGATCCTGTGCGTGGTCGAGCTATCAACATTGAAAGTCCGAACTACGGGCTCTACCTCAAGCAAATGCCGTATCATCTCGTGGATGGCGGGATATTGCTCCCGCTGGTACCGTTCGGCATCTTCTTTGCTGTTCCAAAAGCTCAGTGACAGGACACGATTGTCCTCGGTGTCTGAGACGAGAACGGTCTCATCTACGAAGCCTTTCTGTTTCTTCAGGATCGGCAGCACTTTTTCATTGATGGTGTTGGTGAGTTCTCTTGCTTTTCCCGATTTGGCTGTAACTTCGACAGTTCGTGTAAACATGGAAACACTCCTCTTGCGCTTGTTCTGAACAGGCGACGCTCGAGCTACCGGTCGAAGCTGACCGGCTGCGGTGGTGTGTCACTTGGGTGGAGTCGGTCTTGCGACCAGCTGCTTGACCACCATGGTATTCGGGCCCAAACCGTCATCGGAGACGACCGTAAGGTGTGATGGAAATCTCAACTCCCGAATTTTCTCGCGGGTCAGGACCGCTGCTGGGCCGCTGTGTAGGAGAGGTGCGACTGAGTTTTGGCAGTGGCCAATGAGACATCACCACGCTAGGCTCGGAGGGGACCGGTGTCAATGACCACTTTTGGTGCAGTGCCGGACTCAGTTCTCAGGCGCTCTTTTTCGAGGTGATGACGGAAAAGGCGGACCAGCGTTGCTCGACGTCGTGGCTGGCGCAATGCGGGCAGACAACCCCGCCTTCCTCATAGTCGACGAGCGTTAGGGTCTTTGTGAATTTTGCGTGGGTTTTAGGGCGCGCGAGTGCGGGCAGTTGTGGTGCGTTGGTCGTTAGGAAGAGATGTGTGCCACTACGATTCGGAGCTGTGTGGGCAGGCGTGCTTCTCGAAGCTCTCTTGAGCAACCCGGTTAAATGCAAGCGCCGCAATGGCGCTCTCGAGGCGAGGGGTGATAACACCCCACTGCACTGAGAGCAGCACCAGCCTGTGAGTCTTTCATCCTCAGCCCAAATCATGCGTCTCGACATGGATGTACCTCTTGATGTTGTCTTGAGCAGGCACTTCCGCCCGGGAGGCGAGGGCAGACAACTGGAGGGTGGAGCGCGAAAGTGCACTGCGCAACAATCTTGTGACAATTTCCCATGAAATCTTCAAGAGGCCAAGTAACTAAACTGCTTCGCCCCCAACCGATGGCGCAGGATCGTGCCTTTTCGGCGTATGATTTGGGTCTGGCCAGAAGAAGGTTGCTATGAGCGCATCTAGGGTACTCGGTGCTACTTCGTCTACGACCGCGCTCTGCTTAGCCTAAAGCCTTGGTAAGCGAGATATCCCGCGATCACAAGTCCGAGCCAACTGATCGAAGCGGGCACCGAAAGGTCCCCAATCACGACATGCCAACCGCGAAGGAGGCGCAGAGCATGGAGCAAGGCAACGAGTGAAAAAATAATCCCGGCGACGAGCGAATAGGATCGTGGTGTCATTTTGCTCCTCAAATACCGAAGAAAGCCAAACCTAGTTTCGTTAGACCGAGGTTGTCGCCGCGCGAAGAGGTGTTCAGGCGGCGGCCACAAACCTCTTCACTGTTTCCGCCCACTGTCCGCGGGAGGTGTCATCGCCGGCGACTTCGCCGGGCCATGTATGCGAGAGGTATTTTGGGGGTCCAGTGAGGAAGACGAATCGCTGCCGTGGCGCCGCCGCCCTAATCTGCTCGTAGAATTCGAGCGCTTCTGCCGGGGAGTATCTGCGAAGGTCTAGCATCAGGAGATCGTAGACATGAGGTTGCCAGAGAAATCGCGCGGAGGAGATCTCTTCAGCTTCATGCACCTCGACGCCGTGAGTTCGCAGGACGGCGGCGCGCACCTCGCGGGTAGCCTGGCAGCGGTCGATGAGGAGAACTTTTTTGTCGGAAGAAGCCGGCGGCCACGAAGTGGTGGGCGGTACATACGACACCCCGAAACGCGCACGCCCTTTGAGGAAGGTGATTCGGCCAAAGTCTGCGCCGAGAAGGGGCTGGAGTCAACATAATTATAAAAAGCCCCGATCTGGCATCGGGGCTTTCTTTTCTTCGAGCGCTTGGCGTCCCTTACGATCAGACCCTAACCACGTATAGCTTGACCACCTTCGCGCCTGACCCTCCCGTTAGGCTTTCGGGCATAGGCGATCCTTTGAAGATCAGCCAGGGTTGTTAACGCGTTGCGGAGTGCAACGCGTTCCGAGATGCTGCCCGGATGTTCATCTTTGTGCAATTCTTCCATTCTCCTGTGGATCGCTTCCGTCGCGTGTTCCATGCGACGCTGCAGGTTGACCCTGTCCGCCTCAAACAATACAACATCCAAAAGATCACTCCAGTCTTTGGTGTTATTTGCAGCCATGGCGTGACTCCTTGACGCTAGAGATGCAGCAATCCATCCGGGCTTATGCTTTCGCGCCGTGCCGTTTGTGTCCTATTAGACCTGGTGCGAATCTCCTCGCATCAGCCGGCTACTCCGTCGCATTGTCGTCCAGTCATATTGGTATGTAGCTCCACAAAGTAGACAAACCTGATAGTGCTGACCATCGAACTGATACGTGGCCATGCAAACCGATGTGTGTACACGTAGAAAAGCCGTCTAAAGAAAGATGCCATAGTCCTATCCTTGCCCTGTCAGCAAGTTACCACGAGAAACGGGAGAACAGACTTCACACGCCAGTTCATTCAGTACGGGATGATGGCCACTGTCCCTTATGGTTACCGAGCGAGCCGGGCGGATTGTGCCCCTAGAATAGTGCAAGAGTCAAGGAGAATATAAAGAGCCCCGAGGCAGCTCGGGTTTTTGGGTGTTTCAGAAGTCTTCTAGTGGCGCTTGGCGCCCAAAGCCCCTTGGTCCTGAATCACATTAAACCCCGCTACAAAGAAAAAGTGGGATTAGTACCGAGATATCGGCTTGTCGACAGCAATGGCTCGGTCTAAAGAAGGGCGCTTATCGGTAGCAATGCAGAGGCATTAGGTCCGGATTGCCCGACATCCGATCCAAATGTTGGCCAAGCTTCGCATGTTCCCAATGGCCTCTGATGCTAAGCGTCTGCGATTCTGGAGCCGGCTTCGTCGTGCTCCCACGCCTGTGCAGGCTCATTCTCGGGGACCGGTCGGATGTCCGGATTCTGCATGATCACGCGCGCACAGGTGTTCCATCGCAGAATGGCATCGTCGTTTCCGGGTATCGCAAAATTCATGGCTTTCTCATAATGATCCATTGCTTCCCGCAGCGCGTGATATGCGGATGCGCCGGCTCCAGCGCCGCCGTGGCGAATGCGCGCATTCCCCAGACGCTCCCAGATGATGCCCTCGTAGTAGGCCCGCTCGTAGTCGCCCTTAATTTGTGCAAGAACCTCCTGTGCGGCTTTCGCATGCACATGCGAGTGGAATTGGTCGGTTCGCGCGAGCAGAAGCGAAATCAGCGCCTGCTGATGGTCGGGCACGATGGCCAGAATATCGAGGCAAATGCTCTCCGCGAGGCTGGGTTCATTCAATAGTCTGTAGCGCTCCACCTTCGCCAGCGCTTCGGGAATACTCTGCTCGGAAATGGATTTCAGTTCGAAATGCATAACATCTCCTATCTTTTCGAATTGCTGAATACCCGGAACAGTTTCGACAGCGGATCGAAGAAGCGATCCACGACGCGCTCCTTGAGCGGGATGATCGCGTTGTCGGTGATCGTGATGCTTTCAGGACAAACTTTGGTACAGCACTTGGTGATGTTGCAGAGACCTATGCCGAATTGCTTTCTCAGATCTTCAACGCGATCGCCCACGTCCAACGGATGCATTTCGAGCGCGGCCGCATACACCAGAAATCGCGGGCCGATGAATTGTTCGTGCATGTGATGGTCGCGCAAGACGTGGCAGACATCCTGACAGAGATAGCACTCGATGCACTTTCGAAACTCCTGCACCCGTTCGACATCCTCCTGGGCAATGCGCCAGGTGCCATCGGGCGCGTCGGGCTGCCGCGGCTGGAACTTCGGGATGCGCTTCTTTACCTCGTAATTCCACGATACGTCCGTGACCAGGTCCTTCATGTGCGGAAATGCCTTCATGGGTTCGACGGTCACAGGCCTATCCAGCGGGAGCGTGTTCAGCCGCGTCATGCACATCAATTTCGGCATGCCATTGATTTCGGCCGAGCACGAGCCGCATTTCCCCGCCTTGCAGTTCCAGCGAACCGCAAGATCGCCGGCCTGTTCCGCCTGTATTTGATGCACGGCGTCGAGGACCACCATGCCCGCTGAGACTTCTGCAGTGTAGTCCTGGAACTTCCCCTGGCCTTTTTCCCCGCGCCATATCCGAAACGTGGCCGTCGCCATTACTTCATCTCCTGGATGATTTGCTGCAGATCCTCTCGCATCGGGGGAATGGGCTCGCGTGTGAGCTGCATTTCTCCACCGGCGCCTTTTCGCACCACGATGTTGAAGCCGTCGTACTGCTTGTCCTTGGCGGGAAAATCATCGCGGAAATGCGCCCCGCGGCTCTCTTTCCGCTCCAGCGCCGCCCGGGTAACAATTTCCGATACGGTCAGCAGGCTGTGCAGGTCGAGCGCCGTGTGCCAGCCCGCATTGTATTCCCGGTTTCCATCCACGCTGACCCGCTCGACTGGCAGCTTTCAACTCTCGAATGCGCTCGAGCGCTTGCAGCATCTCCTGTTCCTGACGTACGATCCCCACCAGTTCCTGCATCACGTCCTGCAATGTATGTTGTACGACGTATGGATTGTCGGAGCCCTTGCGCTCGAAGGGCTGCAGCGCCCATTTTTCCGCTGATCCGAGTTCATCCGTATTCACCGCGCCCAGCGAGTTCTCTTTTGCATAGGCCGCGGCGTACTCTCCGGCTCGCTTGCCGAAGACTAATAAATCGGAAAGTGAATTCCCGCCGAGCCGGTTGGCGCCATGCAGACCTGCCGCACACTCTCCCGCTGCAAACAGGCCAGCCACGTCTGACATTTGGGAATCAGCGTCCACCTTGACGCCTCCCATCATGTAGTGGGTCGTAGGACCCACTTCCATCGGCTCCTGGGTAATGTCAATGTCGGCAAGCTGCTTGAACTGGTGATACATGCTGGGCAGCTTCTTCTTTATATGCTCCGCCGCGTTCGGAATTCTCTCCTTGATCCACGCAATGTCCAGGAACACACCGCCGTGAGGACTGCCCCGCCCTTCTCGCACCTCCCGCCGGATGCAGCGGGCCACGTGGTCGCGGGTCAGCAGCTCGGGCGGGCGTTTCGCGTTCTTATCTCCCTGCGTGTATCGCCAGCCTTCTTCTTCCGTATCGGCGGTCTGGTTGGCGTACAGCGGCGGAATATCTTTGAACATGAATCGCTCGCCATTCCGATTACGCAGCACTCCTCCCTCGCCGCGCACTCCTTCCGTGACCAGAATGCCGCGCACGCTTGGTGGCCAAATCATTCCCGTAGGATGGAACTGCACAAATTCCATGTCCATCAGCGCCGCACCGGCATGGTAGGCGAGCGAATGGCCATCGCCCGTATATTCCCAACTGTTGCTGGTGATTTTGTAAGCCCTTCCAATTCCTCCCGTCGCCAGCACCACGGCTTTGGCGCGGAACACGTGAAATCGGCCGCGCTCGCGATCGTATCCAAACGCGCCCGCGATGCGACCGCCGTCCTTCAGCAGCGTGACGACTGTGTGTTCCATGAAAACGTCGAGACCGAGATGGATTCCATGGTCTTGAAGAGTGCGGATCATCTCCAGTCCGGTGCGGTCGCCCACATGCGCGAGCCGAGGATACCGATGGCCGCCGAAATTCCGCTGCAGAATTCGGCCGTCGCTGGTGCGATCAAAAAGCGCGCCCCAGGCCTCCAGTTCACGCACGCGCGCCGGAGCTTCCTTGGCATGCAGTTCCGCCATCCGCCAGTCATTCAGGTATTGACCGCCGCGCATGGTGTCGGCAAAGTGAACGCGCCAGCTGTCCCGGTCGTCCACATTTCCCATCGCCGCGGCTACGCCACCCTCGGCCATGACGGTGTGCGCTTTGCCGAGAAGAGATTTCGAAATGACCGCGACCTTTACACCGGCGGCCGAGGCCTCGATGGCAGCCCGCAGACCGGCGCCCCCGGCTCCAATGATCAGAACGTCGTGCTCATGCGTGATGTACTCGCCCACTAGACGATCCTCCAATCCGTCCAGATACCCATCGAGCACATCCGCACATACAAATCGGAAAACGCTACCGAGAAGAGGCTGCACCAGGCAAACAGCATGTGGCGCCGGTTCAGGCAACTCACGCAATCGTAAACTCGCTTGCGGGCCGGCGCCCCCGCCAACCGATCGCGAAAACCGCCGACCAGATGACGGAAGGAGTGGCATCCCAGAGTGTAGGAGGTCAGCAGCACGAGGTTCGTCAACAAGACGAGAGTGCCGACGCCGATGCCAAACCGGCCGTCGAACCAGAACGCATCCCACACGTCCCGCCCCAGAATGACGAGAAACACCAGGGCCAGATAAAGAAAATACCGGTGGACGTTTTGCAGGATCAAAGGAAACGATCGTTCGCCGAGATATGTCTTCCGCGGCTCGCCCACGGTGCAGGAAGGCGGATCCGCCCAAAAAGCCTTGTAATACGCCCCGCGATAGTAGTAGCACGTCACTCGAAAGCCGCCCGGCGCCCACAGAATGAGCACCGCTCCTGTAACCCAAACAGGCATCCAGCTTGGGTTTGGACCAAACCAACCCTCATGGGCGGGGCCGAACAATTCGGGCGAATAAAACGGTGAGAGATATGGTCCGAACCTGAAATGCTGCCCCTGCAGAGCAGCCCACGTGGAGTAAACGATGAATGCCGACAAACCAAGAAACACAACCAGCGGCTGTACCCACCAATTGTCAGCTCGCTGCGTCTGTCCGAAACCCGCGCGCGACAATGGGACGTCAATCTGAGACATCGAGCCTCCTCACGCGTTCGTGCTGACCTTGCATCCGCTATCAAGCGCTAGCCTGATTGCGATTGAATACGGGCGGTAGCCATGATACAGCGAAATTCATTGTCATTGTTTTCGGAAACGATGCCTCAAGTAAACGGTGGAGCACCAATGAGCCCGAGAGCACGGACGCCGCACGCAATCAACCTCCGGTACGAGCGCGCTATGGTACAGTTTTCGTGACCGCCAGTTTGAAGACTGGCCGTCCCGCTGGACGGAACGATGAGTACAGGACGTGAGATTCGCAGCTACGACTATGTGAACCGTCCCTACGAGCGCGTCCGCGATGCGTTGAGGCAGAACGCACTCACGGTGTTCCAGTCGGCTACGAAGGCGGCTGCTTCCCGGGCGCAATCAATCGCCGCTGAACTGCACGTCGACTTTGGCGGTATTGGGGTGAAGACCGACATCAATATTTCCGTGAAAAACATTGAGGAAAAGATCGTTGATGCCACTTCAACTCCCACCACGCGGTTGCAGCTGGAATGGGAGGCCGCGACCATGCCGGGATTGTTTCCGCTCATGAAGGGCGAGCTTTCCGTGTACCCGCTGACCTCAACCGAAACGCAGTTGGATTTCTCCGGCGTTTACGAACCACCTTTCGGCGCCGTGGGAAGAACCATGAACGCGATCGTCGGCCACCGCATCGCAGAGGTGTCGGTGCATCGCTTCGTTAGCGACGTGGCAGGATATCTCCGGCAGGCCCTTGCTTAGATGATCATATCGGCGTGCGTGTGGAAGACATTCGCGCGAGGGCGCGATACGCCTCTTCGTTTTTACCGCCACAAATTGCTCAAGGTCCACTTCAAGCGAGTCTACGGAAAGCTCTTTTCGGGAAACCGCACCGCTGGGGCTGGATCGTTAGTCTCTTTGCGGTCCTAAGCTCGTTCAACTCCTGTTGAATCTCGTCCAGTCTGATGCGCCGCGCATCCCATGCTGCCCGTTCGATTCCGTCGTGGGTCCTACGACTCATGTAGTCGCGGTCCCAGACGGTAACGGCCCGCAGTTCGACCAGCAACTCCCTAAGGCGGTCAGACATTACGGGCCTCCACCGCACCTGAGAGTACTACATTTGCCGACTTGAATCGGTGCGGGAAGAGCCCGCGAATCGTCCAGATCAGTTCCTTGAAAAGGTCCTCCTTCGGAATGAACGTGTCGGCTCCAGCGAGAATTGCTTCGTCCCGGTATTCCCCACCGGAGGTAGATTGTGATTTTGAGCTTGGGATTCTGTACTGGCACGAGCCATCGAACGACTTGCCCAGGTGGGCGAGCATGCCGGGATTAGCGTCGAGCAAATGATCCAGATTCTTAATGCGGGTGTAAGCGTGTAGGCCCTGCTGGACATCATCGACTAGAGGCTTTAGGCTCCCCAAGAGTTCATTGGTTATTCCCGCTGGGTCGTGTAACGACACGATTGGCATTGTCAATCCGTCCGGTCGGATTGCCGACATCTCGGCACCAAAACTACCTCCCAAGCACGATCCAAGAGTTATTATGGGCAACACGGTATTGAGTTTTGCCGATGGATTTTCTGCCCGCCCGAGATCTCTCCAGGTTCCGCGTTACGAGGCAATGAGTCCGACTGAGTCCCTCCTCGTTTCCGAATGCACTGGCGAGTGCGGAATCCAGATGAAATCGTTTCACAAGGTCGCGAGCAGGCGAGATGGGGATAATATTGCTGCCGTTTGAGGCCAAAAGGAATTCCGGCCCGGTCGGCAAGACTCGATTAAGAATCGTCCCTTTGTCCCCACTCGATGACTTGGAGGAAGGCAAAAGATGAAAGCGACAGCCAGTACCGTTTCATCATTGGGTCCGTTAATCGACCATGTGGTCATCATCGTCAAGGAAAACCACACTTACGACAACTACTTCGGCACCTTCCCGAACTCCGAGGGCGATAGCCAATTGGGGAAGGCGCAGAATCCTCCGCCCGGCGATCCGGACCATCGCCATGAAACGTGGATGAAACGTGACACCGAGCAGCGGTACCGGGTGCAATACTCCGAGGCGGATGTTCCCGATTATTTTGCTCAGGCGCGCCAATACACGCTCTGTGACCACTTTTTTTCAGAAGTGGCGGGGCCTTCAACTCCCAGCCACCTGATGCTGATCACGGCGGATTCTCCCGTAATCAACAATCCGCCCTTCAGTTCGACGCCCAAGAATTTATACGATTTGAAATCATTTCCGCTCGCCTTGCAGAAAGCGGGACTCACCTGGGGCAACTACGGCGGTTACGCTTTTCACTACATCCGCGAGCTAGCCGCACTTCCCGGTAACCACACCCGCGATTTGTTTGCCCACCAAGCAGCGGCAGGCCAGCTACCCTCTGTCTCCTGGGTCTATGGCGACGGTAATCCCCCCTATAGCGAGCATCCGACACAAAACATCACCCTCGGTTCGCAATGGACTGCGCAGCAGATTCAGGCCATCGTCGATGGCGGGTTGTGGCCGCGAACCGTTATCTTTGTTACATGGGACGATTGGGGCGGATGGTACGACCACGTTGTTCCCCCCAATGTCGAACAGTGGGACAGCAAGCACGCCCAGTATCCGGGCGACGCGCATCCGGAGTTTGATGGCCAGCAGTTTCGCTACGGCTCTCGCGTTCCTTGTCTTGTGGTCAGTCCATACGCTCGCAAGGGATTTGTCTCGCCGACGCAACGCTCACACATCAGCCTGGTGAAATTCTGCCAAATCTTGTTTGGCATTCAGTCCGTCAATCCGCGACTCGATACGGCCGATGATATGTCAGATTGCTTTGATCCGACGCAAGCGCCGCTCGCGCCACCGAATTTTCCGTCGTCAACCGCGCCTGGCGGTGGAGGCGGAGGAACTCCGGTGCCCGTGCCGGGACCTCGGAAACCGCCGCGACCTAGGCCAAAGCCCCGGCCAAAACCGAAACCACAGCCGAAACCTCGTCGGCCGCATCGGTGATCGAGCGCGGTTCCCTAGATTTCGACCTGGTCGATGGGGGCATAGGGATTTAGCAACAGTAATGGCGCCGACCCGAGCCAAGGGACGCCATCCGGCTTTCCGGATGGCACGAAAAAGGACGGAAAGGAACTAGTCGGCCTCCGCGCACGCCGAGATTGTGCAATGAGCGGTTTTGAGCAGACGCCCCAAATGTTCACGCGGTATTCTTCATTTTGCATGGCGGGGCTGCGTGTCTGAAACATCGCTTGTGTTGTGCTTCGCCCACTACAAGTTAGAGGAGGTTTGAAGATGAGAACAGGATGGGCATTCTTGACTGGATTGGGTGTCGGCGCAGTTGCGGGTTTGATGCTTGCCCCGCGGTCGGGCGAAGACACACAGGAATTACTCACGGGCAAACTCAGGGGCGGACTGGAGCAGGTCGCATCCGCAGGCAAAAAAGTTCGTACTCAGGTCACGGATTTGGCTACCCGAGGGAAAGAAAACGTCGCGGGAGCCATCGACGCAGGCAAAGAGGCTTACCGGACGTACAAAGCCGAGGGTTAGACACTCTCGAGAACGATGACGTCAAAAACTGCAGAGCTACGAAAACGTTCGTTTGACTGACATCGAAGAGATTCGCCGGCGCGCCGCAAAGGTCTATCTCGGATATATATCGTAATACGATATATATGTTGATCTGGTCCCGGCGGTCCAGCGCGAAAGAGCACACGTCTAACCGAATCGCGTTTGTCTGTACAACACTTCCCTGAAGGTGCAACATTCTGCTCTGAAGAGCGCGCCACCTCGCCGTCAACCGATTTCCGCCGGTTCCTGCAAAGAGACGTGAAGGTATTGACAGAAGATATGAACCTAGGCCAACAAATCGTGAGCCTCGCGCTGGCAAAAAAGGTGAAAGAGTTGGGAGTCAAGCAGGAGAGCTATTTTGCCTGGTATGAAGAGCGGTATGAGGGGGACGTCCAGATCGAACTTGCGGGACAAAACGACAGCGGACCCTTCCGGTTTCGTGATTGTGCGGGCCTGACCTCCTGTGCAGAGCACAGAACGTTTTATGCAGCCTTCACCGTCGCAGAGCTTGGGGACCTCTTGCCGGCCGGTTATCCCAGCGGCCATACCGCGCTGGAAGAGCCCGACAAGAAGTGGATCTGCCATTGGTATCGCACTCCTAAGGCCTCCAGAGCGGAGGATGAAGGAAAGCCAAGTTCGACATACGCCGACACCGAGGCTGACGCCCGGGCAAAGATGCTGATTTGTCTGATCGAACACAATCTCATCACGCTTTGAGGTGCACGAGAAAACGCGACCAACCTTACTAGGCCCCCGGGGTATTCTCCCCGCCGAACAGCGCCGGATGGCCGCTCTCTGCGCTGTTTTCTGTTGTTCCGGGCGTGGGCGAGTCGACAGCGCTCCGGATGGCTGACTGGAAACACGGTAATGTCGGTGCAGTTGTTGCCCAGGATCTAGGTCAATCCCTTTCGTAACGCTGAGCGGTTGCGTTGGTTTTACTACACTCAATGGCACCATGAAACCCAAAGTCCTCCCCATCCTGTTGATGCTGCTGTCCGCCGCTTTGTGCTTTGGACGGACCGGCTCCGATGACGATACCGCTCACGCGATCAAGGGCGCCCTTCGCCTGCAGGAGAGCATGCGTGATCCGGGCAGCCTCCAAATTTCCAGCGCCATTGTCACGAACAAGGGCGTTTGCATTGAATATCGACGCAGAAACGGTGGATTCGGCTCGGGCTTTGCCGTGTACAAGACGGACAAAGACTTCATATGGGTCGACAATTCATGGCTCTGGGATCAAGTGTGCGTGGCCGGAAAGTATGGCCAGCGTCGGGTTGGCAAGGACGTGACCGACGCAGTCAGTGCTGCGATTGAAGGGAAACAGGCGGCAGCGCCCGCAGTCCCAGTAGTGGTTCCAGCAGCACGAGTTGAAACGATTGCATTGCCCGCCAAAGTACCGGCGGCACCAGTTGTACCCGTGTCTGTTGCACCAGTACAAGCTGTACATCCCGCGCACCGGGCTGGATCAGCCGGGACCTCTGCAACCCCGCAGGGCCCAGTCGCAGTCGTCGCTCCCGCTGTCGTTTCGCGCCTGCCGGCCGCGACGGTACCTCAAGCGAATAACGTGGTTGTGCCAGTTGGAACTCCCGCACCGACCGCGGAGCGCCCGGTTGCAGTAGCGGTCGCACCCGTGTCGGCTGTACCTGCAGCAAAAGGGCAACCCAAAGTTGCCGCGGTCGCAGCTCAGGCTTCAGTACCGTCGGCCTCGTCATACGCGGTGTTGTCAGCGCCAGTCGCTTCGGTGGAGCTGGGCACAATCCGCGGCGTGACTATCGTCGACAACGGCGGGGCGCTCGAAAAGAAGGGTCCACCACCCCCTCCAGAATCACTCGGTGACGCGGCTCGCCGCTTAAGACAGTCAAAGCAAAAGTAGCGTCACAAGCGCTGCTCCCAAGAGTACGCTAGGGGTCGTCAGTTCCACTCGTCGGCCGCTTCATCCTCGAGAAAGCCCAAGGATCGCCGTCTGAATCATGGCCTTCTGAAAATCCGGGCCGGCAGCCTGGCAAACCAGTTCTTCTCCACGGTATTTGCGAGTCTCGAAACTACCGTCGCCGCTTCCGGACCGAGGCAGATCAGTAAGGAGGGGCTGGCGAGATGATATGACGATGGCGATTCTTCACCAAAGACGCTGGTCGTCCTCACAAGAAACAGAAATGCGCCGGAACTATTCCGGCGCAACACCCAATAATCGAGACGATTCGTTTGTCAGTAGCTCGTCGAGGTTTTGTTGTTCGGAACGTCCTTCGACGTCATTTCGAAGGTGAGCATGAATCCGTTCGTGCCCTTGAACTCGAAGGCGTCCGGGCCTTCCCGGTAGGTCTCAAGCTCATTCGGCATCATTACAAAGCCGTCATTGCGCGGCGTCCCCCAGTACTTAACGTTTTTGAGCACCGCGGGTTCATCCGTCATGCCTTGAAAGCGCTTCAGCTTGATCTCAGCGGTCTTGCCGCCATTAAGCGTTGCGCTCGCCTGGTTCTTGTCGAACGTCCAGGTGTCGATCCCGCCCTCCGTCGTCTCGAACGATTTCCACTTTACCGGAAATACGGCCCTTCGTCATAGGGGGAGCTTACTTGCTCCAGATCGTAACGAACCTCCATCTTCCTCTTCTCTTGATGGCTCGTTGCATGCTTGAGCAACCTCATTGACGCCAATCGTCTCGGCGCATTCACCGTCTTCGTCGTAATCGCAGACGCGACCGGGATGGGCTTGTTTGCATTTCTGGCATAGTTGAGTGGCCATTTTTTCACTTCCCCCAATTGTTGATAAATCGTATCGAAGGATGAGACCTGACTGTGGCGGCTTTGCGATTCCGACCGCCTGCCGCAAAAACTGGGGCAGGCGTGAGGGTCCGAACGTCGCCAACCTGGCCGACACTAACCCATGCCTGCCCGCTTAAGGGCTGTCCGCCTTCTCAGCGGACTGCCGCGTTCAGAGTAGCTTGCACAATACTGTTTCCGCAATGGTGTGACGGTTTAGAATTGCTCACTTTTCAAAACAATCCGAGGAATCTCTTTAAGCAGACAACGTCTCAGATTACATGAAGGGGTTGATATATCGCAGATCGATATATGTGGGTCCGGTCTCCGGTTCCGGTCCCAACTCTCCGCGCAGGGAGGCGTAGCAGATCTTGACGGGAAACTCGGCCAGAGGCGGGGCGTAGCATGTCACTTGGTCGTGTCTTTGATGTCGTCTCGCTGCCTCAATTCGGGTGCCGCTTCCTTCCTGGCGATCTCCGTTAGCAGTTGGTTGAGACGTGTGAGTGCAGCCCGGAGCGCTTGGACTTCTTCTTGTGTCGCCCGTTTGCGTCGGGCTTGCTCGTCTGCCGCGGCGTCCGCTAACAGTTGATCGAGACGCCACGCCGCGACGCGGAGCGTTTCGAGCTCTACATTCGTGGGCTGTTTGCTTTGGACCTGCTCGTCCGCCTGCATGAAGCTCGCTATGCGGTCGCGAACAGCGCGCTCCCGATCTTGGCTGTCATCGTTCCCCATGGGGCCCGGCTGCAACGTCCATCATAGAAGCGAAAGAGCCACGCGGCAATTTGCTGGCCGGGCCGGAGTGATCGGACTAGGCTTATACTGCTGCTCTATGGCGGTGATGGTGGAGATGATTCACACGGGTTGTGCTCCGGACGTGCGGGCGGAGGTGGGTGCGCTGATTGAACACGCGCTTTCTGACCGCCCAGGGGATTGGCGCGCTTTGATCGGCGGGTCGCAAGCGAATGATCGGTGGGAGATGAAGATTACCGGTCCGAATTCGTTTGAGCGTTCTTACACGCTCGAAGGGGCGCCGGTCGGCAATGAGCCGCATACGATACAAGGTATTGTTAGAAAAATTGTGTCGGTCGTTCGGTGACCACGGGAAACACGTCTTGAGCACCATGCCCCCGGTTGCGTTAAGGAATAACTCCCCGTTTCGTGCTACGCACTGTGCACCCCAGTGCTATTCCTTGAGGGTGAATGACCGAATAGCATTCTCGGTAGCTGGCGGACCTTGGGGGAGGTCGTTCCGGAGTTGTGATTTAGGACGACTCTGTGACGAGGCTCAGGGGCCGCTAGCACTAGCGCTCTCGCAGGCCGCATAAGGGCAGAAACCTTGCTGGCTCGGTATACATTCGTTGTAACTACTTGTTTCCCTGTATTTTAGGGCTGTAGTGCGTGAACTAACCTCCCATTCAACCACAAGAGCGTTCAGCAACCGACGCGCGGTTCCTCGTTATATGTTGTACAGGCGGAAACGTGGCGAACTTATTGTGAACTATTCGGTTGGTGCCGTTTAGGTTCCGCCTCTAGCGGAAACTGGGAAGATCAAGCGCGGCAATTGTGCGCTCGGATCAGAGCCGCACAGGATTTTGAGGAAATTGAAAAGGCCGGGGCAGAGCTATGCAGAGTTCTCCGCGAGTGCTGCGAAGAACTCTGCGAACGAGTTGCATAGGCAAATTACCTGAGACTGGTACCCAGCAACGGTGCCGCGATATGTCTCAGTCGGCGCGAAATATTTTTTGATCTCCCCAGGTTGGAATCGTTTTCCGCAGCCTCGATTAGCCGAGCGCGGATTTTAGCGAGTGCGTCGTCCGTCTCGTCTGCAAAAAGCGGAACTGCTGTACTAAGCGCGTCTCTCTGTTGGCTGACCATCTCAGTCCTCACCTCCCGGCGAGCGGCTGGCGGCGCAGGAATGTTCGATCTAGCTCCCGTTTCGTCATCTAGCAAAAAACTCACTGAGCGCAGTGCCTCGACTTCTCGGCGGACCCGCTCAATAGCGTCCCTTTTTCCCTCAGCACTTCATAGATGTCTCGCACATTGCCCTCCCGTGGGGAACGCAACCGCACACGTCAGTACTACTACGAGAGGCGATTCCCACTCGAATCGCTCCCGCGCTGCTGCCAGGCTGGTTCATGAGTTGCCGTACGACGATCGTCACCTGGTTGGAACCTTTCATCGAGACACGACGGGGCACTCCACACCACATTCGGTGCACGGAAGCGCGCGAATCCTCAATCTTCTCAACGTTGCACGCCAGCAGAAGCCCTCGTATCCAAGCGAACTGGAGACTGCTGAAAAGGCGTTGTTAGCGTTTGAACCGACTAGCCGTATCGTGCCGATGACTATCACAAGTATGGCCGCGAGCATCACGGCGTACTCTGCGATGTCTTGACCTTGATCGTCTACCCAAAGTTCGGAAAGGGTGGCCATAAACCACCTCCTTCGGGTCGGGGCTTGGCAGGGAGGGTGGCTGGTCGCCCCGGCGAGAGGGCCGATTGTGCGTCCGGGCCCGTGATTTGTCAAGCTCAAGTGCTCTTCTTGCTTGGCTGCTCGTGACCTCGCCGCTACTCCTAGTACCAATTCACGACGATTGTTTCGCTGGCGCAGCCTTATTGGCGATGATGGTCATAAAGGGACCCGCCCTAGACGCCACTACCGCCCGGACGGCCCTCGGTCATCCACGCAAGGAACTTATCCCTGACTAAGCCGTTAAGAACAAAGGCACAAGCAACTCAGCAGTTTCCGGTTCACGAATCGGTGAGATTTCCCGTTCGACGAAACTTATCTCTCTCCCCAGGGTTCCACACAGCAGAGCCCTGAGTTTTGCCCCGGATTAGGGTGTTCGTACGCGAACCACTCAACGAGTCTAGACGGGGAGACTCATCAAAAAGGAGCATCTCCATGGTCTCCCGCACTTGCGGTCTGTCTCTCGCCGCCCTGCTTGCTCTCTTGTTCCTTCCAGGTTGCACCAACACTCTGAACCCCTTATGCGGTAGTGCTAGGCCCGCGCCGCTTATCGGTTCACTCTCGCCAAGCACCATGAGTTTTGCTGAGGTGCAGCTCGGCTCTGTGCTCATCGTGAATGGTAGCCAGTTTGTTTCGTCGTCTGAAGTTGTCATCAACGGGAAGGCTCTGAGCACGACCGTTGTCAGCGCTCAGCAGTTGAAAGTCACGCTTACGACCGGTGTGATCTCCGATCCTGGCACCGTAAACGTTACTGTGCACACTCCGAGCGGGAATTCCGCAGACCTGGGTTGCACAAGCGGAGGGAACAGCAGCGTACTCGTATTAGGCGTCAATTAAGCTACCACGGCGGTCGAGAACGAGCGCAATAGCGAGACATCCGCTCCCCCTGGCTCTCAATAGGCGAGCTTCGTGAGCGGGATGATCCGGTTCCGCCCGCTAAAAGTGCGCACTGCGGAGGGCTCATCACGCCCTCGGTGGTAGGCGCTCCGCCACCTGAAACTCTTGGAGATCTATCTTGACCGATGCGTAGTTGACGCAGATAGCTATTGGAGGCGCGAAAATTCCTGCACCCAGGGCTAGTCGCAAGGGCGTTGAGCGCGGGCATGTCGACTCACATGAATGTTGGCGGGAGTGGAAGGCGACCGTATGGGGAACCTTCTCGCCACATCCACCTTGGTTGTGAGAGCGACCTTGTGCTTTGACGGGGATTGAGCACCTGTTCCGAGTGGCACCGGCGTCCCGACTCATCAGAGCCGTACCGGAGCCGCGGCATCGCAGGACACACGTCCGAGTCGAATCGACTCGGGTTCGAGTGTCCGTTCCCAAACGAGCGTGTTTCGCGGTGTTCTCAACGCTTTCGCGTCTTCACATGTCCGGCCGCGAACTGGCATTCCGATTGCTCCTTGGCGAGCGTGCTCCCTCGCGCGACCGACCGGGAGGGAGGTCACCATGATGCCAGAAGACACTGAGCACAATCACGATCCCGTGGAAAAGAAAGGGAAACATGACTGGGTGTCCATCGGGTCACTCGTTCTCATAGCCATTTCCTTGCTAAGCATCGCTTGCATCGTTTGGACCCGCTACGAGGTGGGAAGATGAACAGCTAGCCGAGCCGCGTTCCTGGGGTCACTGGATAACAGCGCGTCATTCGATCACAACTGCTGGGTAGTCTTTCTTCCCCCAGGAGGTGTGGCTGTCGCCTTCATGTCGTTGGGTACGGGCGGGTGGTCGTGTGCAGCCTTGGTTTGAATCTATAACCGAGGAATGGACGAGACATCGCTCGTGACCAACAGGAACAGTACCGGTGAGTGCGACCCAGATTCGTGGCAAGCGCTCCAAGAAAAAGGGTGCCTCTTCCGGTATTCCAGCAGCGTTAAGTTTGCTTGCCTTGGAGAATCGGCGGTCGCGGCCGTTCCTGGATCGCCTTCATGATTGCGGCTCGGGCTGCGTCGCGCCGATTTTTTTGGGGGGGTTTGCCACCGTCCAGTGAAGGTTTGGTTCAGACCACATGGGAGGGCCCCTCATCGTCGCGGTGACGACCACAACTGGGAACCGGGCAGACGTAGCCATGAGATTGCCCGGTCGTCCTCTTGAGCGAGCATGGGATCATTTGCAAGTTGGGGTGACTGTCACAGACTGGGCGTGAGCTGGCCATGGGGGTGACCTCCTCGCCGCAAGCATTGTTCGTGTATCCGGAGGCATATGGCGTGCCAATGTACAACTTGGGGATTCGATAACCTCAAATCAAGGATCTAAGAGCTTGTTGAAAATACCCTGCACGCGGCGTTCTTATCATTCTATGAAGCGAACGCTCAGACTGAGTTGTGTTTCTTGAGCTTCGGATCGGCCCCCGATGGCCACTTGGCAACCGAGGGTTGGGTCCATTCCTTCCTCACGCGCGCTGCGCCCGCAATTTCGGGATACGGATCAGGTTGAAGGCAGCACAGCTGAACACGAACAACCAGTCCACCTTCGCCAGTCCGCGTAGTTTCACCTTCTTCAGGGGTCCGATCTTCTTCAGCCATGCGAACGGCTTCTCCACCAACCAACGTTTGCCTAAACTAATCGCATACCCCGGATGCCGGCTCGTTCGTTCGTCGATCGCACCGTGCTGTCGGCGGGCCACGTGCGGCGTCACACCCAGCTCGCGCACCGTGCTTACGAAATCGCGCGTGTCATAGGCTTTGTCAGCTCCCGTCGTGATCTGACCGCTTCGTTTCCGCGTCAACTCGTGCAACATCAATAGAGCCGCATCGCGTTCGGCTCGGCCATCGGCCTGCGTAGTCATCGCCGCCGCGATCAACCCGTTTCG
>CAVSNS010000037.1:0-9586 GCA_963729325.1 uncultured Acidobacteriota bacterium | reverse complement strand
GGCGCTGGATTTTCTTTATCAACCTGCCCGTAGGTATTGTCACCTTGTTTCTCGTGTATCGACTGATCGAGGATCCTCCGTGGGTCAAGCGCGCCAAGGGGGCGGGAATCAAGATTGACTACATCGGCGTGGCGCTGCTGGTGCTCGGCGTGGGCGCACTTCAAATCATGCTCGATAAGGGACAGGAAGACGATTGGTTCGGCTCGCACTTCATTCTCACGCTCGCTATTGTTGCCGCCGTATGTCTAGTCTCCCTGGTGATATGGGAATGGTTTCACAAAACGCCCATTATCGAAGTCCAGCTCTTCAGGAATCTCAATTTCCTCGGCGCGAACGCGATGCTCTTCATGCTGGGGTTAATGCTGTTCTCCACCCTCGTCATGATGCCCCTCTTTCTGCAGACGCTTCTGGGCTACACGTCCGAGTCGGCGGGATTGGTGCTTTCGGGCGGCGGCCTTTTACTGCTCGTTCTCATGCCGATTGTTGGAACACTTGCCAGCAAGATCCAAGCGCGCTATCTGATTGCCTTCGGATGGCTGGCGCTCTCGGTGGCCCTGCTGTATTCCAGCAGGCGACTCGATTTGGAGATCAGCTTTGGGTTTGCCAGCTTTTTGCGTGTCATCCAAGTGTTCGGTCTCGGTTTCCTGTTTGTTCCCATCAACCTCGCCAGCTACGTCGGCATGCCGTTGGAAAAAAGCAACAGCGTGGCGGGCCTCGTGAACTTTATGCGTAATATTGGCAGCAGCGTGGGAACGTCGATGGTGACCACTCTGATTGCTCGCCGATCGCAGGTTCACCAAATGTACCTGGTGGCCCATGCCGGGCCCGGGCAGCCCGTTTTCACTCAAGCTGTTGCGGCCCTGACTTCCCGGCTTTTTGTCGCCGGCTTCGATGCGGAACTGGCGGGGAGGAAAGCCTACAGTCTCGTCTATCAGAGTTTGGTCGGGCAAGCCAGCACACTAGCGTACATTGATACCTATGCGATCCTCGGCATGGGAGCTGCAATCATGTTTGTGTTGTCCTTCACGTTGAGAAGGAACCAACTAGGCGCAGGCCGCGTCTCGATGGAGTAGGAGCGTTCAAGACGGTCACACCAGTTGGGTGCAGGTAGACGTTCCGGCTCTAAACGGACGTCAAGGCGAGAGTCATGATTCGAGTGATTACGATCGATCGGGAATACGGGAGCGGCGCCGGTGTCATCGCGAAAAAGGTCGCAGAGCGTTTAGGTTGGAAGTTGTGGGATCAGTTGCTGACCAACGAAATCGCCCGGCTGCTGGAGTGCGACTGCGGCACTGTTGAGAAGCGTGAAGAAAAGCTCGATCCCGTCGTCTATCGGCTCTTTCGGGCCTTTATGCGTGGCAGTCACGAAGGAAGTCTGAACGCTCCGAGGCTGAAAATCGTGGACGCGGATTGCATCCGCGAGGTTGCGGAAAAAGTCGTCAAAGCCGCTGCGGACGAGGGCAACTGCGTGATTGTGGGACGCGGTTCTGCCTATTACCTTCAACCTCGCACGGATGCGTTTCACGTGTTTATCTATGCTCCGTTTGAGAGCAAGGTGCGCCGGCTGCAAGAAGATGGCAATAGCGAGCATGAAGCCGTTCAACTTGCGGAGACTGTGGATCGCGACCGGGCGGATTTCATCAAGCAGCACTTCGGCGTCGAGTGGCCGGACCGCCATCGTTTCCATCTCATGATCAATTCCAACTTAGGCGATGACTTGGCGGTGGAGACAATCCTGAACGGCGCCGCCTCGTTTCAGAACCGGCAGATCTCATCCGCATCGTCGTTTCAGTAATTGGAGGCGTAATGGCTCGTTGCTGGGGCGTTTTACAGTTCGTACATTCATTGGCTATCATTTTGGTGGTTTTGCTCTGTGCTCGGGAGCCAAGCGCGGCGCAAAGCAGCCAGCCCGGTGCATCACCACCCACGCTGTCACAGAATCCACTTCTCGGCAGCGTACCGACAGGTCAAGCTACGTCTACACCTCTAGCTCTGTCGCTCAAAGACGCGCTTAACCGAGCCCTCAATTACAACTTGGGCGTGATCGAGGCAAATGAAGACACTCGTGCCGCGCATGCCGCGCGCCTGCGCAATCTGAACACGCTGTTGCCGAATCTCTCCGCGCGCGTGACCAGCACCGTCGAGGAGATCAATCTGCGGACTCTGGGATTCAGGGTTAATATTCCTGGAATCAACATTCCTACTATCGTCGGGCCTTTTGGAGCCGCCGACGCACGTTTCGTTTTGACCCAGGAACTATTCAACTGGTCCGCTATCAAAAGTGTCAAGGCATCCAACGAATTCGAAAAAGCGTCGCAGCATTCCTACAAGAACGACCGTGATCTGGTGGTACTGACCGCGGTGAATTCCTACCTGCTTGTCATTGCGGATGCCGCTACGGTGGATTCGACTCGCGCACAGGTCGATACCGCGCAGGTCCTCTTCCAAAGAACGTCGGACCAGCACAAAGCTGGGGTAGTCGCGACTATCGACGAACTTCGCTCGCGGGTTGAATTGCAGAACCAGCAACAGAGATTGATCGCCGCCGAGAATCAACTTGCGATCGACAAACTCACTCTAGCCAGGGTGATCGGACTGCCCAACGGGCAAGAGTTTCAGTTGATGGACTCGGTGCCGTACGCGCCGCTGGCCGAAATGAGTCTCATCGAAGCATTGCAACAGGCGTATGCGGCACGGCCGGACTACCTCGGCGCCAAGGAACAAGTGCGCTCTGCCGAGCTTACGCTGCAAGCAGCAGCTGCGGAGAACTACCCGACACTGTCTGTTTATGGAGATTTCGGCGATGCGGGCAGCCCGAATTTTGCTACCTCGCATGGAGTGTTCACTTTCCAGGCGAGCTTGAATGTGCCGATTTTTCAAGGCACGCGCGTGCGGGCAGACAAGCTGCAGACGAACAGCGCCTTGCGGCAACGCGAAGCCGAACTGGAAGATTTGCGAGGCAAGATTGACGATCAAGTGCGGACCGCGTTTTTGAACTTGAAGTCCTCGTCGGACTTGGTCGCCGTTGGCAAAAGCAACGTCGATCTTGCCAATGAGACATTGAAGCAGGCGCAAGACCGATTTTTGTCTGGCGTTGCGGACAACCTGGAGGTTGTCCAGGCGCAGGAGTCAGTCGCCTCAGCCGAGCAGTCTTACATTGCGAGCGTGTACTCCTACAACGTGGCGAAGGTTTCGCTGGCTCAAGCGATCGGTATCGCCGAGCAGTCAGCACTGCAGTACTTGGGAGCATATTGATATGGCTACCGATACAGTATCCCAAAGCGTTGAACGCGGCGGATCAGTCGGCACGGGCACGACGGGATCCGGCACAGGACGATACGCACGACGCAAGAAGTCGCGCAGAATCCTGTTGTTTGCCGTGATCGGCCTTATCGTGATCGCGGGTGGCATCCTGCTTTATCGTTACTTTGCTTCTTATGAATCGACCGATGATGCGGAGATCGACGGCTACATTTACCCGGTGAGTACGCGCGTAACTGGCTACGTGGTGCGCGTCACTGTGGACAACAATCAGTTTGTGCAGGCGGGCACCGTGCTGGCCCAACTCGACCCCAAGGATTATGACGTGGCCGTCGTGAACGCGAAGGCAACCTGGGCCAACGTCCGAGCCGCATCTGAGGCGGCTCGTATCAACGTGCCGCTCACGTCGGTGAACACTTCCAGCCAGCTTTCGTCGGCCCAGTCGGACGTGGAAAATGCCCAGTCGGGCCTGGCCGCTGCAGAGCGACAGTTTGAAGCGGCGCAAGCCACGCTGCGGCAGGCAGAAGCAAATGATCTCAAGGCGCAGGACGACGTGACACGTTACAAACCGCTGGCCGAAAAAGACGAAATCCCGCAGCAGCAATACACTCAAGCGGTAGACACTCAAAAGGCCACTGCTGCGGCCATTGAAGCCGCCCGCGCATCGGCGGCGGCCGCCGAGCAGGCCGTGACTGGGGCGCGTACTCGCGTCGCGCAAGCCGAGGCCGAACTGCACTACGCGGAGACTCGTCCACAACAAATCTCTTTGCAACAATCGCGGGCTCAGGCTGCCGACGCTCAGGCAGAGCAGGCGCAAGCCGCACTGCAACAAGCTCAGCTTAATTTGCAATACACCACCGTCGTAGCGCCTGTAAGTGGAATCGTAGGTCAGCGAAGTGTGCAACCGGGTCAGAACGTTTCGCCCGGTCAGCAACTCATGACCATTGTTCCCCTCGATAGCGAGAACATCTGGGTTACGGCTAATTTTAAAGAGACCCAGTTGACCTATATGCAGCCGGGTCAGCCCGTAAAGATTTCGGTGGACACGTACGGCCGGTCCTATGACGGACACGTTCTCAACATTGGCGGGGCGACGGGTTCTCGCTTCAGCTTGTTGCCACCCGAGAATGCCACTGGCAATTACGTAAAAGTGGTGCAGCGCATCCCAGTGAAAATTGTATTCGAGAAGGGCCAGGACCCGCAGCACCTCTTGAGGCCCGGCATGTCCGTTGAACCCAAGGTACGAGTAAAGTAGGTGCTCATCAGGGAATATCCCACCACCAGTCAACCAGCCGTGCCCGAGAACTTCTTCTAAAGGGAGAAAGAATTGGAACAACCGATTTCAGGAATTCATCACGTTACGGCGATTGCTTCGGACCCGCAGCGGAATTTGGACTTTTACACTGAAGTGCTGGGGCTGCGACTCGTAAAGCGCACCGTAAACTTCGATGACCCCGGCAGCTATCATCTCTACTTTGGCGACGAAGCCGGATCTCCGGGCAGCATTCTGACTTTTTTCGCATGGCCGATGGCGCGACGAGGCAGTCCTGGAGTGGGACAGGTGGAAATAACTTCGTTCAGTATTCCTGAACCATCTCTGAGTTACTGGGAACAGAGATTGCTCTCCGCAGGAGTCCCTGTGGAACGGTCGGGAAAACGCTTTGACGAAGAGGTGTTAACGTTCGCCGATCCCGATGGCCTGAAATTAGAGATGGTAGCCCATTCCCAACCTGTTGGCGCAAATCGGGCGTGGAAAGACGCGTCGGTCCCTGCACAGCACGCCATCCGAGGCTTTTATTCTGTCACGCTGTGCGAGCAAGGATACGAGAGCACGGTTGAAGTACTCGAAACGATGGGATTCAGGAAAGTTGGCGAGCAAGGAAACCGCTTCCGCTTCGAAGTCGGCAAGGGAGGCGCAAGTGCTCGGCTCGATATTTTGTGCGCCTCGGAGGCCTCTTACGGGAACGTCGCTGTAGGAATTGTTCATCACGTCGCATGGCGAGTGGCCGATGACAACGCGCAGAAATCCTGGCGGACCCGGCTCGTCAACAAGCACCTGAACGTCACGCCCGTGATTGATCGCTGCTACTTTCATTCCATCTATTTTCGCGAACCCGGTGGGGTGTTGTTCGAATTGGCCACGGACCCTCCCGGTTTCGCTATTGACGAATCGCCAGAAAAGCTGGGTGAAGCCCTCAAGCTGCCGCCATGGCTGGAGCCAAATAGAAAGAGAATTGAACAGGTTCTTCCGCCGATTGAGCTGCACAAACCAGCAAAAAGAGTAGAAGCATGATGAGATCTAATGCGGACGACCCCCACGGCAACCAGCCGGTTCTCCAGCGGGGGGAACCGCTTAATTCCGCAAAAGGCGCTGTCGTGTTCCTTCACGGCCGAGGCGCCTCGGCGGACGATATTCTGGGACTCGCACAGGATTTTGACCTCCCGGAATTGGCCAATCTTGCTCCGGAAGCTGCCGAACACACGTGGTACCCATATTCATTTCTGTCACCGATTGAACAGAATCAGCCGTGGCTCAACTCAGCTCTCAAGCTGGTGGGAGAAACGGTTCAACGTGCCATCGCTGCCGGGATCGAGCGGCAGAACGTCGCTATCGTTGGATTTTCTCAAGGCGCGTGTCTGGCGACAGAATTCGTGGCGAGGAACGCGGCGCGTTACGGTGGTCTCGTGGCATTTACTGGCGGGCTTATCGGTCCACCCGGAGCTAAATTCGTCTATTCTGGCGACCTTGCGGGCACGCCCTGTTTCCTCGGCGCGGGTGACCGTGATCCCCACGTTCCATGGAAGAGGGTCGAGGAATCGGCAGCCATGCTTTCGGATCTCGGCGCCGCCGTAACGTTGAGACGCTATCCTGGTTTGCCACACACGATCAATCAAGACGAGATCGACCACGCCAAAATCATTTTGCGGCGGATTGGCGCCAGGGAGACAGCGGTATAGGAGCGTTGCTCCAAGACTGTGCTCAATTTAGCATGACAACAAGAAACCGGGCGTAGTGGTTGGGCAGTGCTTCCCGTCCCAGAACTCATAAGCGGCAAGCGATCGAGGTCAGACGATGAAAGCTATTGTCGTTCATGAATTCGGCGGGCCTGAAGTTCTAAAACTCGAAGACGTTCCGACGCCGCGTCCTGCGACTAATCAAGTGCTTGTGAGGGTTCGCGCCGCGGGCGTGAATCCATACGACACGTATATGCGTAATGGCACATACGCCGTCAAGCCACCATTGCCTTACACGCCCGGCTCCGATGCGGCGGGCGACGTCGAAGCGATCGGCGAGGGCACGAGCAAGGTTAAGCGGGGCGACCGTGTTTACACCGCAAAGACCCTGACTGGAGCATACGCGGAGTATGCGTTAGCGCTGGAGACCCAAGTTCATCCATTGCCGGCGAAGATTACTTATGCTCAGGGCGCGGCTGTCTGGGTACCGTATGGCACTGCATACCACGCGCTGTATCAGAGCGCGCGTCCACGCGCCAGCCAAACTCTGCTCGTTCACGGAGCGAGCGGCGGCGTAGGCATCGCCGCTGTTCAAATTGGCCGTGCCATGGGCCTGACAGTTCTTGGTACGGCCGGCAGCAAGAAAGGCCTCGAACTGGTCAGGCGTGAAGGAGCGCACCACGTCTTTGATCATTCTCAGCCTGGGTATTTGCAGGAGATTCAGAAAGCGACCGGGGGGCACGGTGTCGATCTAATCCTGGAGATGCTTGCGAATGTAAATCTCGGCCAAGACCTGAAGCTGCTTGCTACTCAGGGGCGCGTCGTCGTGATTGGCAGCCGAGGTGACGCTACTATTACGCCGCGCGACTTGATGAGTCGACGAGGCGCGATTCAGGCCGTTACCTTGTGGGGCGTCACCGAATCCGAAGAAAAGGAGATTCATGCTGGATTGATCGCCGGCATTGAGAATGGCACGCTCCGGCCGGTAGTCGGTCAGGAGTTGCCGCTCGCTGAGGCTTCCCGCGCTCATAAAGAAGTTTTGGAGCCCGGCGCCTACGGCAAGATCGTTCTGGTTCCGTAAATGCGAGCTCGCGCATTACGGCACAAATTCAACCTTTATCAGACTGTGGTCGCTTCACAATCTATCCTGCGAAGCGCTCCCGATTTACCTCATCCCACCCGGCGCACGCCGGTCAGGTAAATGGTACGAGGATGGTGATGTAAGCAGAGACGCTCGGCTCGCGGCTTAACCCCATCCTCCCCCGTTCCATCATGTCGGGTACTGTCTGCTATTTAAGCTGTTGTGCTCATTGAATTAGAGTTGGCGTTTGGCTTCATCCGCCGCTGCTGCCAGGCGCATTAGAACGTCGACAATCCCAGTGTTCTTGTTTGTCGCCGGGTCGAAGAACAGCCCGTCTTCAACGAAGCTGACGACAGAGGCTACGGCGCCCCCCTGTTCTGTGGATGTCGGGCGGATGATGGACACAGGACCGAACTGCTTGCTAAGAAACAACGTTGGCTCGGGCATGATCAGATTGGTCTGGAACTCATCGGCGGAGCCCGAAGCCCCAGTATTTGGGTCGTTCCCGCTGTTCAGATCCGGGAAGGAGAGGTTACCGTCGGTGAGCTTGGGTGCATTGCCTGCCTTGTCGTGCCAGACCTGAAAGTGCATGATCTCCGATCCGCCGATGCTCAAGAGGACTCTGAGTACTTCCAGATTTGTGACCTTCTGAGCCAGGGCTGGATAGAGGCTGCTGCCGCCTTGTTCGATGAAGCAAAAGTGAAATCCCGCCGTGTTGGCGATCGCCTGCAGATGGTTCGATGGCGTGCCGTCCGCATTCAACACAAGATCATCATTGCTGAGGGGAATGGCCGGATGCTGCCCCCTAGCTAGGTCGGGCACTGCGTTCTCGAAGCTGCCTCCGAAGTCGGGATTCTGATTCGCGTCGCGGTATCGGGTCCAAAACTTCGTATCCACGGTCAGATGCTTCAGGTTGGTGAGTCTTCCGTTTTGCGGCACGCCCGTTACTCGGCTCGGCGGCAGGATGGCAAACTGCCTCAGGTCGATGGGTTTCGCGCCCTTGGACTGCAAATAATTGTTGAGAAATCGATGATGGCTGATCTCGTCGTCGGTGTTGTCGGCAATGTACTGAGGCATGTCACCGTCCAGCACTTGAAGCGCGATAATGTAATCTGGAGCAAGCCCCGTGCTGATGGACTTTCCATTGAGCTGCAAATCGATCGGGGAGAGCCCTTGGGCGCCGGGCACTTTAGGGTTTGGGCCGCCTAGTTCCGCGTATTGAATCCATAGATCGGCTTCCACCTGCTCGAGAGCGCTTAAGAACGTCAGAATGGCGATGTCGCCCTTCGTAACTGGCGCGCCGTCGGCTTCCGCTAGCCCGAATGCAGCCAACCTTCCGGGAAGCATGCCTGCGGCTATCGCTGCTGCTCCTGCGCCGAAGGCACCTTTCTTTAGAAATGACCGCCGACTTCCGTTCTCCTTCTTAAAGCTTTCAGATTGCTTCATCTTTTCTCCTTTGTCTTTCGTGAACACAAAAAGTGGTTTTTGCACTTGACCTCATCGATCAGGTGGACGGGCAAGTCAACATGACTTTTAATGAGGAGCCGCTTGTCACCGCAACGTCACAAATTTCCAAATTCGCCGTTACCTAAATTCGACAATTTAAGTACGACTCTCCGCCCGCGGTCAGTTAACAGTGGCCAGAGAAAGAGCCGGCGCCGGAACGCGGATCAGCGATGCACCCGCTGGCGCGAATATGGAGACCTTGGCTCGATGTTTTTTATTCCTGGTGCGCGATGGTTGCGTTTGATGAGGGCGCAACAGTTAGAATGTTGACGGCTTCGTGCAGCGTTCCTTATTACGCCGAGAAGAGCGATCGAGCAAAAATCGAGCGGAAGAGCGGAAATAAACCGGGAATAAAAACAGTCGCTCTGGAGTCTTATCAGCGAGAACGCAAACGCCTCAGCGGCCGACAAAAATGGGAGAACTGGGGGAGATGCCTGAGCGTTTCGAGCAGCTGGTGCTACCGCATCTGGATGCGGCTTACAACCTTGCGCGCTGGCTTGTAGGTAGCCCCACCGACGCCCAGGATATAGTGCAGGAGGCATTTCTCCGGGCACTGCGGTTTTTCGGCGGTTTTCGCGGCGGAGATAGTCGCGCCTGGCTTCTTAAGATCGTACGCAACACGAGCTATTCCTGGGTACGGAAGAACCGTCCCGCACAACTGGCGGACGAGTTTGACGAGACCATACACAGTGGCGAAACGACGACGGAAAATGCGGAAGCGAAGCTACTTTCTCGCGCGGAAAGTGAGCGCGTGAGGAAAGCTCTCGAAGCGCTTCCACTCTC
>CAVSNS010000036.1:0-50731 GCA_963729325.1 uncultured Acidobacteriota bacterium | reverse complement strand
GCCTAGCCGCCAAGCGAATTGTGCAAGAGCCAGTCGAGCCTAATGGGAAGCGTTCCTGGCCTTTCGGCTGCGTGGCTTGAGTTACTCTCTACCTTCCGTGATCCGTTTTGAAAGGAGGACCTTGGCTCTTTTCAGCTCTGCCCGTCGCTCGGCGGAGAGCCCTCGGCCCGCCCGGTTGATGAAGTAAGTGAGCATTCGCATGCCGGACCCTGGGCCTTTGGGCGACACTTTCTTCGAAGCCAGAACCCTGGAGATGGGGGTAGCACTCTTGGTAAATAATCCCTCAGGAGGGTGAGTAGAGTCCGTCTTCACACTTGCTACCCATCGCTTTTTCTTGTCTGGCACGCGTTGACTTGTCATGGTCCTCCTTTTCGCGGCTTGAGATGCATTCTCGCCAACCGCGATGCATGCCTTCCTCACAGTCAGCCGAAATGTTCCATATGCGACGACAACTGTCCATTCTTCCTCGATTTTGCGCGCAGCCGACACTGAGTCTCGTCGCCAGCAGATGCGCGCTTTCGTAAACGACCTTAAGCAAGTTGCCCGATTGGCAACAAAAAACAAGTCGCATAGACGCTGGACACACAATCGCTGTGGGAGAGCGTCGAGCCCGGTTCAGACTACAGTAAACAGTTGGCAAGACTACAGAACCTATTCGATTCCGTCATGATTGCGACGCGATCTACGTTACTTCGCAAGGAGGTTCGTATGCCGGAAAAGGAAACTATCGAGCGCGCTCAGGAAGATGCCCGGGAAGGTAAGTCACCCAGCACGCAGGCGGGAGAATTCGTGCGAGAAGAGATGCATCACGTGCGAGAGGGTAAGCACGGCGCCGCCTCAACCAAGCAAGCCATCGCGATTGGACTTTCAAAAGCGCGCCGCTCGGGCGTCAAATTGGCTGCGCCTCGCAGAGACAAGGCTTCCGCAAAAACCAGGCAGCAGGCCAGCCGTGACTATCGCAAAGGGCAGAATAAATCGGCTCGCAAGACCTCCAGCACGCGTTCTCGCGCGACCCGCACCGCGCTCAAGAAAAAAGGGCACAGCGCCGCCTCAAGCCAATCTCTCTCCAGGCAGGCGCGAAGCGCCGCCCGTAAACGAGGCGCTGCCGCCCGCCACCTTACCGCGATGAAGGTAGTCCGCACCAAGAAAGGCGGAGGCAGCCATACCACGCGGAAGGCAGCCTAGCACCGCACGCCACAAGTTAAAGATGATTGTGTAACGGAGACCGCTGGCTTCAGCTACACCGGACAATTACGCGGCCGCATTCGTGGATATCGCGAGGTAAGCCCTCAAGGCCTGGAGCGAGAAAAGAGCATTGTCCAGCGCTTGCCGTTCTTGAGCGTCGCACCCAGGTTCTTCGAGCAGTTGGCGTCTACGCAGTCTAATCGCACGCTGAGCCTCGGAAATTTTCTCTGGAATGATCGTCTTGTCGCTCTCAAACAAGGCAACTATATACAGTTCTTTCCAGTTCCGCATTCGTTCGGATTCGGATAGAGAACTATGGCACATAGTTCCATCCTCCGCACTTAGCAGTCGAATCAGACCCTTATCCGGGTCATTGTCATTCGAGATCAGCAATATAAATGGCACAATCAGGTAAATGCTGCATTTACTTCGCGGTAAACAGCAAGTCAACTGCGAGGAATCAGATCGAGCGCGAATTCGGGCTATTGATTGCGGGCGCGACTGTTTTCCTCGATTAGGAGGGCTACGGGAAAGTCCTCAAACAATGTGGAGGCCGGGACAAATGTGCTTCCCTCGGATCTGTCAGGCACAACGGTTTCCAGACTGAACGCGTTGCGGTAGGTTCGTATGTCGCTGCCAAAGCATAGTTCCACCTGAGTTTCTTTCCAAACCGCCGGATCAAGTGGAGATGCCGTGGTGTCCTTGAGTAATTGAGCACACAGCCGTGGCACTGTCACGATGGCCGAAGTTTCTCCATGGCGCCGAGCAAAGGCGACGAGGTGCCGGGCGTTCGCGCCATGGACGGCCAAAGGCAGGTACTCCCCTTCCTGGAACAAGGGTGGGTGGCGTTTTCGTAGGGTCAGGGTCTTCCAAGTCAAATACGCCTTCACTCGTCCGTCGTTCCAATTTTCGGTCAGTTGTCGAACGCGGGACTTCAGACAGCCGCAGGTCTGAAGGCCAAACAGCTGCATCTCGTCAAGAACATGCTGGCGGAGCGCATAGTCTACCGGCCGCCGATTATCAGGATCTACGAGGCTGAGGTCCCAGAGCTCGTTTCCCTGATAGATGTCGGGTACTCCTGGCACAGTAAGCTTGATGAGGATTTGCGCCAGGCTATTGAACATCCCCATTTTTGCGACATACTGCTGAAGTGGCAAGAAATCCTCGAGAAATTGCTTGGAAGGGCCGGGAGCCAAGATGGCTTCAACAAACGCGTTTACCGCCTCCTCATAGGGGGCGTTCGGATTTGCCCAACTGGTTTTCTCCTTCGCTTCCCTCACTGCTTTCAGCATGTACTGCTTGATTCGCTCGCAAAAGGACGGCGCCGTTGCAGAGGCTTCCTCAAGCGGCCAGGACCCGATAAGAGTCTGGTAGAGGAGATATTCGTCGTTTCGCGATGGCGCCTCGGCGCCAGCGACCATGCTCTTCTTGTCCTGGTTCAATACCCTCCAATTACGTACTTTCTTGCGCCAGAGGGCTGGAATCTCCGAGAGCACATTGATGCGCACCCGAACATCCTCGGAACGCTTGGTATCGTGAGTCGACGTAGCCAGCATACGGTGAGGCCAGGCCTTTGCCCGCTCCTGAATCTTGTCGTGGAAAACTTCCGGAGCCACGCCGAACCGCTGCGGGTCTCCCCCGACTTCGTTGAGTGAGACCAGGCGGTGGTAGCGGTAAAAGCAGGTGTCTTCCAGCCCCTTAGCCATTACCGCACTGGTAAATTGCTGGAACTTCATAGCAAACCGGATTGCCGCTTTTTTGAAAGTTGTTCCTTGTCCGTTCACGGCTCGCGCGAGCAACACGCTGCGAGTAAAGTCAAACACGCTGGTGTCAGAACCTGCGCTCATCCGCTTGGCGCAGTCAACGGCCTCGTCGATATATGCCTGGTCAGCCTGGGAAACCTGATTTTCTGAAATGTACGTGCGATAGACCGGGAAACAAGCAACGATTCTGCTAATGGCATCCCGCAAGCTGTTCAAAGTAAAGTCACAGGTATGACGGTTGGAAAGCGCAATGCGGCTCAGCGCATTCGCAAGTCCGTTCAGTTCGCTCGCCAGCGCCGTGTGGATCACGATCTTCTTGCTGCGGTAGACCTGGTTCTCAAAGCTGACCGGATGCTCCACGAACGTCCGATAGATACGATTCATCTTGCTGAGAGCGGCCGGATCGACAAACAAACCGTTGACCAAGTTCGTAAAGTCGTAGCCGGTAGTCCCCTGGACAAGCCAATCCTTCGGCAGTTGTTCATCCCCTGTAAGGATTTTCTCGATTACGACGTAGACGGATGATCCTGACTCCCCGTGTCGGACCGGCCTCTCCGGATCCAGGCCGGACTGCAGTCGCCGGAAATACTGCGCTGGATCGTAAAGGCCATCGGGATGATCGATGCGGAGACCATCTGCTTTCCCTTGCTGGACGAGGTTAAGCACAAAGTGATGCGTAGCCTCGAAGACCGCCTCGTTTTCCATGCGTAGGCCGGCAAGATCGTTGATGTCGAAGAATCGGCGATAGTTGACCTCGTCCGCAGCGACTCGCCAATAAGCCAGCCGGTAAGACTGCGCCTTAATGAGTTCGTGAAGGTCGTTGAAACTCTTTGTATCGCCGGGTGTCCCGTTTATTTGCCGAAGGTTCTCGTCGATGAAGTCGGCTATTTCTTTGGATTTGTTGTACAGCGTCGCCAAGCGCCGTTTGTGAATTTCTTTGTCTCGTATCCGTTCCTCCCGCTTTTCTGCAATCGTCTCGCTCCGCGCTGGCAGGTGACTGAAAGCTGCAATCAGGCTCTGAAGCTCGAGGAGTTGCTCATGCTGGGCGCCCAGGCTTTGTTCCATCCGCGGCAGACCGTATCCGAGAAAGCGGGAGTACTCTCGCGGATCCACCGGGAAGCGATGCTGATGATAGAGGATGCTGAATTCGCCTTTCTCCTTGCTGAAGTCAAGTTTCAATTCACCTTGATCGAGCACGATCCCGTATTGGTCTCCCAGCACCGGAATTAGAATCTTGCCCTGCAATTCCTCTTTGAGCGGCTGCCAGTCGATATCGAAGAATTCCGCGTAGTTTGAGGCTTCGCCGTTTTCCAGGACGTCCATCCACCACACGTTGTCGCTCCCCATGACGCCCATATGGTTGGGCACAATGTCGAGAATTTGGCCCATGCCGTGTTCGCGTAACACTTCGACAAAGCGATCGAAGTCTTCCTGGGTCCCAATCTCAGGATTGAGCGCGTTGTGATCGATGATGTCGTAACCGTGTGTGCTGTTGGGCCTCGCTCTCAGAAATGGGGAAGCGTAGCAATGGGAAATACCTAGCGCAGCCAGATAAGGCACTAATTCCGTCGCTTGCACAAAAGTAAAATCACGATTGAACTGCAACCGATAGGTGGCAAGCGGAATGCGAGGCGATCTCATGGATGGAGAAACCACGCGGCCGACCATGGTAGCACTGGCACTTCGGTTTGCGCTTGATGCCGCTCCAAATCTTCCGCCAGGCCCGCGCGATTGGCGTAAATGAGCCGGCCAGTCGGACGGGTGGTCACTGTCGTTTGTGTTGCACTCAGATTCGCGACCAGGGTCAAAGTTATCGCGTGTCCGAATCGCCACTCAACCCTGAGGCCTCCATCTTCTTGAACCGTATAGCTGGCGCTGGATTTCGTCCCGCCCAGAAACGGAACGATCGCGCTCTGCCGGATCGCAAGCAGATGACGATAGAACTCCAGCCAGTTCTGCCACAACGACCCTTGCAAGCTACTCCAATCCAGCTTGGAACGGGCGAAGCTCTCTGGTGAGTTGGGGTCGGGAATATGCTCCTGTTCCTCAACTGAGCTGAATCGGGCAAACCGAGCGAACTCAGCCCGCCTGCCTTCAGTTACCGCAGATCTCAATTTGCCGCCGAAGTCACAGAAAAATAAGAACGGCGTTCTTGCACCAAATTCTTCTCCCATAAAAAGCAAGGGTGGGGATGGCGCGAGCAGCAAAATAGTCATCGCTGCCTTCACAGCCTCTTCATCCGCAAGTTCTAGGATTCGCTCGCCGAAGGCCCGGTTTCCTATTTGATCGTGATTTTGCAGAAATGAAACGAAAGCGGTCGGTGGCAAAGTATAACTGAGCTGCCCGCGGACCGCGCCGCGGTAAACGGAAACCTGACCCTGATAAGCGAAACCCTCTGCGAGACAACGGCCTAGTTGTCGAATCGGCTGTTCTGAATAGTCAGCGTAATATCCGTCGGTCTCTCCAGTGAGCACAACATGTAGTGCGTGATGGATGTCATCATTCCACTGGGCGTTATACCAACGCGGGCGAGCTTTCTCATCGCGCTCCAGGTAGTGCGCATCGTTGTCATCGTTTTCAAGCACTAGGTGGACGAAGCGGTTGGGTCCAAAAGTGTTTCTAACTGTTTCCGCCAATTCAGTAAGAATGTCAGGAGTGGAATCATCGAAAATCGCATGCACCGCGTCCAGACGTAGTCCGTCGAAGTGGTATTCCTCCAGCCAGTACAGAGCATTGTGGATGAAGAAGTCTCGAACTACGCGAGACCCCTCGCCATCAAAGTTGATCGCGTCGCCCCAAGGCGTGTTATGCCGATCGGTGAAAAACTCTGGAGAATACGCACTCAGATAGTTCCCCTCGGGGCCGAAGTGGTTGTAGACAACATCAAGAAATACCATCAACCCTTTTGCGTGTGCTGCCTGCACCAACCGTTTCAGGTCCTCCGGCCGTCCGTATGAACTATCGGGGGCGTAAGGCAGCACGCCGTCGTAGCCCCAGTTTCGAGTTCCGGGGAAATCCGAGACTGGCATCAATTCGAGCGCGGTAATTCCCAGGTCAGTCAGGTAATCGAGTCGCTGTTGCACTCCGGCGAAGGTACCTTCTGGCGTGAAGGTGCCTACATGAAACTCATAGATGACTGTTTCTTGCCAAGGCCTGCCAAGCCAGGCTTGATCGCCCCATTCGAAGTCCGCCGGGTCGACGACCTCGCTTGGTCCATGCACGTCCGAAGGCTGAAAACGTGATGCCGGATCCGGCACTTTCGACTGGCCGCCAATCTGGTACTGGTAAAGCGAGCCGGCCTTAGCCTGATCGGTGACCAGTTCAAACCAGCCTTCACTTTGTCTTGACAAGGACAGTTGATGCGATTCCGGATTACAGAGCAGTATCTCGACGCTTCTAGCTTTCGGCGCCCACAGCCGGAACCGAACGCTGCCATCGTCGCGGCACTCCGCTCCGAATGGCATGGCGTGACTACGCTTCACGCCGCCGGTCCTGGCTACGCACCTGATTTCCCATGCGCTCTTGCAGCAAGACCAAAGACCGCGCTTGTAACGGATAGCTTGTCCCAGCATCGTAGAACGTGGGAGCACCATTCGCGGTTTGGCATGACGTGTCGACCAAAGCTACCCAGCCCCTTCCCACCGCAAACACCGGCAATTGGAAAGGGACTTGTTCATGGTAGGCATTCATCAAAATTAAAAAATTCTCATCGCTGAGGGGACGCCCTCGTTCATCTGCCTCTCCAAGCCCTTCTCCCGAAAGAAACACTCCCAGGCTTCGGGCTGATTCTTGTCCCCATTCCTCATCGGTCATTTCGCGACCATTGGGCATCAACCAAAGAATATCCTTGACGCCGAAACCTTTAATCGCTCGTCCTTGAAAGAAATTGCGGCGACGGAAAACAGGATGATCCTTGCGCAAAGCGATCACACGCCGGACGAATGCCAACAACTCCAAGTCAGCCGATCCCTGATCCCAATTGATCCAGCTGATCTCATTGTCCTGACAATAAGCATTGTTGTTTCCCTGCTGGGTATGGCCGATGGGATCACCGCCCAGCAGCATGGGCACTCCCTGCGACAACAACAGTGTGGCTAGAAAATTACGTTTTTGCTGATTCCGGAGTGCTTTCACGTTCTGGTCGTCTGTAGGTCCTTCGACTCCACAATTCCAGCTCCGGTTGTTGTCGGTACCGTCGCGGTTTTCCTCGCCGTTGGCTTCGTTGTGTTTCTGGTTGTAACTGACCAAGTCCTGCAGGGTTAAACCGTCGTGAGCGGTGACAAAATTGATGCTGGCATAGGGCCGCCGTCCGCTGCGCGCGTACAGATCACTTGACCCAGTAATTCGGTAGGCCAGCTCTCCAATCTGTCCACCATCTCCTTTCCAATAGGACCGCACCGCATCACGGTAGCGATCATTCCATTCGGCCCAGCCTACCGGGAATTTGCCTACTTGGTAGCCGCCCTCACCCAAGTCCCACGGCTCCGCGATTAGTTTGACCTGAGACAACACCGGATCCTGGTGGATGATGTCAAGGAATGCGCCGAGGCGATCTACCTCATGCAGTTCACGCGCCAGAGTCGCGGCCAAGTCGAAGCGAAAGCCGTCCACATGCATGTCGAGGACCCAATAGCGAAGGCTGTCCATGATGAGTTGCAGAACCCGGGGATGCCGCATGTTCAGGGTGTTGCCGGTCCCCGTGTAGTCCATGTAAAAGCGCGGATTATCTGGGGCAGGCCGGTAGTACACAGGGTTGTCGATTCCGCGGAATGACAACGTCGGCCCCAGTTGGTTCCCTTCGGCAGTGTGGTTGTAAACCACATCCAGAATCACCTCGATTCCAGCCGAGTGGAGCGCTTTTACCATGGTCTTGAACTCATTAACCGTTCCGGTCTCGGAATATCGCGGCTCTGGAGCAAAGAAACCAATGGTGTTGTAACCCCAATAGTTGCGCAGACCCCTTTCGACCAGTCGGCGGTCATCCACAAAACAGTGCACCGGCATGAGCTCCACCGCGGTAATACCGAGCCGTTTGAGGTAATCGATCACTGGCGCGGTCGTCAAGGCCGCATAGGTGCCGCGCAGGGGAGGCGGGACCTCGGGATGGCGGATGGTAAAGCCCTTTACATGCAGTTCATAAATTATGCTGTGGTGCCAGGGAATGCGCGGTGCCTGATCGCTTCCCCAGGTAAAGGATGAGTCGACAACAACACCCTTCAGGGTGCCGGATGCGTTATCTCGCCGGTCGAAAGACAAATCTTCCAGCTTGTGACCGATCCGATAGCCGAAATGCGAATCGCTCCACTTCAAATCACCCTGGACCTGCTTGGCATAAGGATCAAGCAAGAGCTTGTGATGATTGAAGCGCAACCCGTGAGCTGGTTCGTAAGGACCGTAGACCCTGTAGCCGTACAGCAGGCCAGGACGAGCTTCCGGCAAGTAGCAGTGCCAGACTTGGTCAGTCTGTTCTCGCAAGGAGACACAGTGAATTTCGCGGCGCCCACTCTTGTCAAAGAAACACAAATCGATCTTCTCTGCGTGCTCCGAGAAGATTGCGAAGTTTACTCCTTCGCCGTCCCAGGTTGCTCCCAACGGGTAGGGCTTTCCCGGCCACACGATTGGAGCGGTCTGATTGAGCAATCGGAAACCTCGAACGAGGATATGGGGCGGAGGCAGGCGCCCTTAACGAATGGGATTGTACAGCCAGCGCCTGCCTTCCGCCTCTTTCGCGTCGGGTCTAACTAACAGATACTTCACTTGTGCTGGGTGCAGGTATCCGGCTAGTTCTGTATTTTTTTCGGGACGTCCCCTCTACTCAACGTTTCTTAACGCATTTTCAAGTCAACGCATTCTCAAGCGGCATTTTCAGCCAGGTAAGCTCACAGGCCCAAATGCAATCAGGAAAACATTTGCTACCGATGGACTCCCGAGGTCCCGCAGCAATGGCAAGGCGAGAAGCAGGAGCCAGATTCTGCTTCCCTAGCTCCTGCTCGATAGGTAGACACGTGAGGAAATTGAACTCGCGTGAGCATAGGTTAAGTAACTCCCACGGCCAATCCTGTCGACCCTGTATTCCTTCCAAGGATTTCCCTGTAGCCGGACTTGCTCTGACTCGGTAACGAGGAATGACGAGACCAACGAATGCCGGACATTTCGTGGGTTTGGTGTCGAAAGCTTGCGAGAACAGTTCGTCAGTCTGCAATATTTTGCGCTGTTTCGCCTTCGCCGTTGCGTACAGAAAGATAGGGAAACAGTTACAGCGTGCACCGGATAGTCCGTCCTTGCCTCTGGCTCTACCCTGCCAAATGTCAATGTGGCCAAGCTTACTCCATGTCGTCATTTTGGACTTGAAAGGAGACACCAGTGAACAGCGGCGCTGCTAACATCGGTACCATTCCTCTGGATTCCGATTTGATCAAGCGCGCTCAGCAAGGCGATTCGGATGCTTTTGCCGCACTATTTCATGGGCACAAGTCACGAGTCTATTCTTTGTGCCTGCGTATGACCAACAACGCTGCGGAAGCTGAAGATCTTACCCAGGACGCGTTCATGCAGGTGTTTCGTAAGCTCGCCACCTTCCGCGGAGATTCCGCGTTGTCCACCTGGCTCTATCGCATCGCCGTCAATACCGTGCTGATGCATTTTCGCAAGAAGTCGCTGTGCCAGGTTTCGCTTGACGCGCCCTGCAAGGTCGAGAACGGCGCCCATGATATCCGCCGGGAATATGGAACCCAGGACGATCGCCTGGCCGGCTGCGTCGACCGCGTCGCCCTGGCTCATGCCCTCAGAGAATTGCCGCGGGGGTATCGCACAATCTTTCTGCTACACGAAGTCGAGGGCTATGAGCACCAGGAAATCGCAGAAATCCTCGGTTGTTCGGTCGGCAATTCGAAATCGCAACTGCACAAAGCCAAACTGCGAATCCGCCAGCTGCTGCTGCGTCCGCAAGGAGTTCGCTCTGAGTTAGTGCCGGCCCGACATTCTGCCAAACAGCCAAGGCCGGAGATCGCACCGTTGGCGAAGAAGTGGGCGTTGCCACTCGACCAAGGACTCTTGGATTCCGTTCCTGCCATGGGCTGACCGCTCCCGGTAGGCCTGAAGTTGTTGCCGGCCCCAGTTTCGTGCCCCTGGGGGCCGTGTTACCACAGTCACCAGATTTGCGTTCAGCGGCAGCATCGCGCTTTTCCGCTTGGGTTGGATTGCCTCGCGCCGGATGGACTTTTCTTGCAGATGACGCTAATTTAGACCATACGGCGCGGTACCCAAGTGGTAAGGGAGAGGTCTGCAAAACCTTTATACGTCGGTTCGATTCCGACCCGCGCCTCCAGCCTTCCCTGTAATTGCCTGGTCATCAGTCCCCAGCATCCTTGTTCCGAAATCGGGATACTCAAAAGTCAGTGAGTTCTCTCCCGCACGGCCAGTAGTTGCGTCTCAACTGGAACTCCCCGGGTTACCTTGACGTGCAGCAAGGCTTCGAAGGGCTGCACCTCTCCGGTGCTCGATATCGATAGCCGCGACAACAAGTCCCGCAATGAATCTTGCCGGCACACATATTCGGCAGCGGCTTGCGTGCCAAACGTGGTGGTACCGGCAAAGATCATCACAGAGCGAGCAGGATCTAGACCTGGCATCAGCCCAATTACTGCGTAGTCCTCGGACAGCGTCGAAGTCGATGGGCTAGCAAGGAAAGTCTCTGGTTCATTCGCTTGGGGATGCACATTGACGATCGCCAAGTCCCCCTTCCGTGCCCCCTCTGCTAAACGCCGGAAGATGAACTCCTGTGTGCTCGGAATTTCTCCCAATGTCAGATTTTCGGAGGGAGAGCCCAGGAAGATCAGGTCATTATTCTTCACATCATCCAGTGAGAATAGACTACCTCGCTTAACCCGAATCCGGTGATGAAGCACTCCGAACACCTGGTCCAGATCGTGCACCGCTAGGACTTCACCCACTCCGGTGTAGTGGTCCCAGATTTGGCCGCTGGAATCCCGCACTGAATTGTAGTAACGCATTCCAGTTTCCGGCCGGCCGACGAAGGCGGCATTGCTGAAGACGAGCCAAGGTTCTCGTTCCCCGCTTAGGAACGGCTTCCAGATCGTTCGAAACTCTGCTGGAACCTGTTCGATTCCCCGACCCATCGCGGTAGGGGCCTTCCGCGAAATTACTAGCGTCGCGATCACAGCCAGCGAAACCAGCAGCGCAACACACAGCGCGATGCTGGCGATCCTCCACCCGGGTTCCGTTTGCTGTGGCTCGACCAATCTCGGCTCTCTACCATTCGACCCTTCCTTACCTGGTGCCGCCACGCGATGGCGGAAGTGAAGCTTATAGGTACCCTTGGGGAGTTCTACCAGGATTGGATCGTCGGCGCCCTCGGAGGCGTAATATTCTGCTAGCTTCCCACGAAGCCTACCCGCCTGCACCCGGATGGCTGAATCCACTTGCGGATCGAAGTCTGCCCGGCGACCCAATACCTCGGTCGCGATCTGATACTCCTTCACACTTGATGCAGAATGATCCAGGCTATGCTGAGCCAAATAGCGAAGCAGTTTGCGCAGGGACTCGGAGCCATGAAGCGTACTGCTGTTGGCAAGCCGATCGACTTGTTTCGAGAATTGGTCCCGTTCCGACATAAAGGGGGACACCAACGTCACGGGATGTAACATCACAGTAACAAAAGTGTCAAATCACCGCAACTAAAGGGGTTCCCACTGTAACGGTATCAAACCTCTCGAAACTTCCGAGAAAGCACTGAGAAGCACAGACTGCGCCGTTCCGTTTCTAGAGATCGGAATTATAGATGTGCCCCCCGGGCTCACAGTGAACATTTGTTGGTGTGGCTCTGGTGCCGCAATACCAAGCTGCGCCTCAGATGGTTCAGCGAGAGGTTCCGCAACTCAGTTATGAACGTTGGTCCACGATTTTGGCCCTTTGGTGATGGAAGAGAGGATCAATATGGCAACCGTATCTGAGCGATCGTTCGCCCGTACTCTCGCGACGATCTTTGCATTTGCATTGATGGCCTTGAGCTTGCCGGCGCTTGTCGCGCAGACAGATACAGCCCGTCTGACCGGAACCGTCAGCGATTCCACCGGTGCGGTCCTGCCTGGAGCCTCCATCACGGTTACGAATCTCGGTACGCAGCGCGTGGTGACCGTGAATAGCGAAGCGGATGGGAACTTCGTAGTCCCTGCCTTGCCGCCTGGCGCTTACCAGGTGGAAGCCAAGCAGACTGGCTTTAAGACCGTCACCCAGAAGATCACCTTGCAAACGCAACAGGTTGCGGTTCTAAACCTGCAGTTGGAGGTCGGCCAGGTCACCGAAAACGTCGAAGTTAACACCGACGTGCCTCTAGTGGAAGCCGCCAGTTCAAATATCAGTGAAGTCGTAACCGGAAAGCAGATCACGGAGCTACCGCTGAATGGGCGCAACTTTACGCAGTTAGCCACCCTGGTTCCGGGCGTCTCTCGGGGCAAAGTTGATGGTCAGGCGACCGGGTCGGGTAACCAGGCGGAAACCTTCCGCTACAACAACACTGGCGGGGCTTCCCTTTCTGTGAACGGCCTGCGCCCGCAGAATAACAATTTCATGCTGGATGGGATCGACAACAACGAGTCGTTGGTGAACACCATCATTTTCTTCACGCCGGCAGAAGCCCTCCAGGAATTCCGAGTGGATACCAGCATTGCTCCGGCTGAAGTGGGTCGGGCCGGCGGAGGCGTGATAAATACGAGTTCCAAGTCCGGAACCAACACCATTCACGGCAGCGCCTTTGAATTTCTTCGCAACAGCGTCCTGGACGCAAATACGGCCTATTTCAACCCCATCACCAATGGAAAAGACACTCCGAAAGCACCGTTCAAACGCAACCAATTCGGAGGCACAATCGGCGGACGGATCATCAAAGACAAGTTGTTCTTTTTCGGCGATTACCAGGGACTTCGGCAATCACTGCCTCTGGGTCTAGAAACCGCAACTGTCCCGACCGACAAGATGCGCAACGGGGATTTCTCCGAACTCCTCACCTTGGCCACGCCGGTTCAATTGAAGGATCCAGTCACCGGATTACCCCTCGCCGGAAATCTGATTCCGTCCGGCGAGATTATCGCGCCCGGACAAAACTACTTGAAGGCCTTTCCTGAACCCAATCTCACGGGTGCTGCTGCTCTGTGTGCGAAATCCAATGCCCAGGGCGTTTGCATTCAAAAAAACTTTCTCACGCAGCGGCAGAATATTCAGAAATTCGATGATTTTGACATTCGGTCGGACTGGAACATCACGCATTCGGATACGTTGTTCGGCCGCTACAGCTACGCGAAAGACAACGAAACTACCACCTCGCGTCTGCCCACCTTGCCCGCCGGATTTGGCTCGGGCGACCAATTCACCGATGCCAAGTCTTTCGCCCTGGGCGAAACCCATACATTCAAGCCCAATCTATTAAATGAGCTACGTCTAGGTTGGATTCGCAGCCGCCTGGGCTACACGCCTCCTTTCGAAAACGTCCCGCTATCCAAGAATCTGGGTATTCCAAACGCCAACACCTCAACCCAATTGGGAGGGGGTGCGCTGATCGGAGGCAACAACAACCAAATCGAGTACACCGGAGACTATGGACCCTATCTGGTCCCGGAGCAGACTTGGCAGATCAACGACAGTCTGTCTTGGATCAAGGGCGACCACACCATGAAATTCGGCACCAACCTGGTCCTACGCCAGGTGAACCTCTTCCGGCCGTTTGCCGGAAAGGGTTTCTTTAATCTCTGGGGCGATGGCGGCGGCAGCAGTCCGACCGGTTACGAGGTTTCCGACCTGCTCGCAGGCTTTGTGCATAACTATTTCGTGGGCCCTGCGTTGGGTTTCTCCCACACCCGGAATTACGAAACGGGGTACTACGCACAAGATGACTGGAGGGTCAGCCGCAGACTAACTTTGAATATTGGGCTGCGGTACGACTTGTACACTTGGCCCCATGAGACCCATAACCTGCAAGCGAACTTTGATCTCGCCACCGGACAGCTGGTTCTCCCCGGAACCAACGGCTACCCCAAGAGCTTGATTAACACCGATACCAACAACTTTGCTCCGCGTATCGGCTTCGCGTACAGCTTGAGATCTGACGGCAAAACTGTCATCCGTGGCGGGTACGGAATCTTCTACTTCCTAGACCGTGGTGGTATTGACAACCAGCTGGCGCAGAATCCTCCGTTCTCTGGGCAGTCGCAATTCAAATATGAGGACGGATTTCGCTTCAATCTTGGCGGCGCGGCCCCCAATAGTCCATCTGGTGTCAATCCCAATCCGACTAACGTGAATCCCAACGGACTACCGGGCAAGGGCCCGTTAAATGTCAATCTCGCCGCGCCCACGAATGTGAGCGTCATTGCCTATCCCAAGAATGATGTGAATTCCTACGCTGAACAGTACAATCTGCAGCTTCAGCACGAGCTGAGCAGCAATACTTCGCTCAGCCTCGCTTACGTGGGAACCCGGGGTGTCACTTTGATGTCGCTGTTCAACCTGAACCGGCAGGAGTACAACACGCCGAGCGGTATGTTCCCATTCGCTGGTCTGGGCAACGTAAATACCATGATCACCAATGGCACGTCCCATTACAACGGGCTGCAAGTCGACCTGAAACGCCGCCTTTCAAACGGAGTGCAATTCAACGCTGCGTACTCGTGGTCGCACACCATCGACGACTCACCGGGTGCGCTGGATTCCCAGAAAGATTACATTGATCTTTTCAACATGCGGCATGAGCGGGCGAATTCGCTGCTCGACATCCGTCATCGTTTCGTGCTGAACGCGATTTTGGAATTGCCCTTTGGTCACGGAAAAATGTGGGGAGGGAATTTCAATGGAGTCGAGCAAGCGATCATGGGGGGATGGCAGATCCTTCCTGTGCTCACTCTGCAAAGCGGGATGCCCTTCGACATAAAGGACAGTAAGAACCAGCCGAACACTCGGCCCAATCTGGTGGGACCGCTTCACCAACTGAATGGCATCGCAAACACAGCAGCGAACAAACTCTGGTTCGACACAACCGCGTTTGTAGATCCACCGACAGTGGGCGGCGTCTACGTCGCTCCTGGAACCACGCCTCGAGATCCCTTTAACGGGCCGGCGCGGAAGTTCCTGGATTTGACCGTAGCCAAGAACTTCAAGATTGCAGAGCGGCTGAACACCGAGTTCCGCACGGCCTTTTACAACATAACTAACTCCCCCCAGTTTGGCACCCCTACGGGGGATCTTAACGACGGCAACTTCGGAACGGTGAAGAGCATTGTTCTGGGCTCCGAGCGCCAGATTGAGTTCGCTCTTCGCTTCAGCTTCTGACGGATGTTTGAGGAGGGGTTGGTCTGGTCCCTCCTCTCGCATGCTTCTTTCGTTCGATTGTGGACGGGCAAACGATGCAAAGACTAAAGACCGGTTAGCTGTATCTCCACGATACGATTTCCTGATTTCTCTAAGGAAAATGGTTCCGACCACGAGGTCAGTCCGAGCGCGAGGCGCGCTGACATTCTTTCTCTTGTTGGTCGCGGTGTTCAACCGCGCCTCGGCAGTTAACAAGCTAGAACCCCCAAACTGGTGGGTCGGATTGCCCAGCCCAATGCTGTTGATCAGCGGTGACGGATTGTCGGAGACCAAAGTTAGCACCGATTCTGCTGACATAAAAGTCATGCGGGTTCAGGCAGAAGGCACCGGCCACTATCTTTTTGTGTGGCTTGACACCAACCTGGCACACCCGGAGACCGTGAACTTGATCTTGCAGACGCCGGAAGCTTCTACGACTTTGCAGTTTCCCTTGCAAGCTCGAAAAAATACCTCCGACGGCTTTCGGGGGTTTGGCGAGGATGATGTCATCTACCTGATCATGCCGGACCGCTTTGCGGACGGCGACCCAGGCAATGACCGCCCATCGGGATCGAAAGCTTCGTACGACCGCAACCAAGCCAAGGCCTACCATGGGGGCGACCTGCTCGGCATCCGTGAACACCTTGGTTATCTGCATGATCTCGGGGTGAACACGCTCTGGCTCACCCCCATCTGGAAGAACGCCAACTCCGACTATCACGGTTATCACGTGGTGGACTTCTACGCTACCGACGATCACATGGGGTCGTTGCAGGAATATGAGGCCCTGGTTGCCGATGCACACAAGCTGGGAATGAAGGTGCTGATCGATTACGTAGTCAACCACACCGGGCCGGAGCACCCGTGGATCAAGCAACCACCATCGCCATCCTGGTTTCACGGAACTCCAGAAAAGCACCTCAGCCCCGTCTACACCTTCTCGCCGCTGACGGATCCTCATGCGACGCCCGATCAGAAACGCGGAGTTCTCGAAGGCTGGTTCGCCAACATGCTGCCCGACCTCAACACCGACGACCCGCTAGTGTCGCAATACTTGCTGACGAATGCGCTCTGGTGGACCGAAAGCGCACATCTGGATGGTTTCCGGCTGGACACATTTCCATATTCCTCCCGCAGCTTTTGGAGTCAATGGCTATATCAACTCCACCAGGTCTATCCCATGGTCGACAGCCTGGGAGAAGTTTCGGACCGCGACGTAACTATTACCTCGTTTTTCGACGGTGGCCGCAAGCAGTTCGATGGCGTAGACTCTCGCGTTTCTACGATTTTTGACTACCCGCTCTACCACGCTCTGCGCGATGTTTTGCTCCGCGGACAGCCCGTGCAGCGAATGATTGACGTCCTTCAGCATGACTGGCTCTACGCCCATCCTGAGACGCTGGTCACTTTCATCGGTAATCACGACACCAGCCGCTTTGCAGGAGAGCCGGACAATTCCAAAGAGAAACTGAAAGCTGCGTTTTCGTTGCTGTTCACTTTGCGGGGCATTCCCCAGATCTACTACGGCGACGAGATTGGAATGCACGGAGGGGACGACCCTGACAATCGGCGGGATTTCCCCGGAGGTTTTCCCGGTGATCCGCACAATGCTTTTGTCGCTTCTGGCCGTACCCCGGATGAGCAGGAGATTTTCGCTCACGTACAAGAGTTGCTGAGGTTAAGGCGGTCGCATCCGGCCTTGCGCCACGGCCACCAATGGCACATTGCCTGGGACGATACCTTTTACGCATTTGTTCGCGGAAACCTCCGAGGAAAAGTTGCTGGTTATTTTCAACAATGCCGTTGTACGTCGTAATGTGACCCTAAAGATAGAAGGAGGGCCACTCCAGGACACACGCCGACTGGACAAACTGTTCGGCTTTGGACAGGCACAAGTCCAAGAGGAGACTGTGCAGATTTCTATACCAGCAACCAGCTTGAGCGTGTACCGAGTGGAATGAGATGCCGCTTGAGAGCGGCTTGCAAGGCGCTGACATTAAGTAGGACCACGTGGGAACCAAGGAACCAAATTCGCTGTCCAACTGGGGTTCACGATGTCTAGAAAACTTTTCACGTTTCTGATCCTACTCTTATGCCTCAGGGCATCTTACTCAGCGGCTGGCACACCATCGCCCCAAAAAGACGATGCGCCCTGGTGGCAGCATGCGGTGTTTTACGAAATCTATCCGCGGAGTTTTCTCGACAGTAACAACGACGGCATCGGCGATCTCAAGGGGATCACCTCCAAGCTCGGCTACTTGAAAGATCTGGGAATTGACGCCATCTGGCTTACGCCCTGCTATCCCTCCCCGCAAGTAGACTTTGGCTACGATGTTTCCGACTACGAGAACATCGATCCGGTTTACGGCACGCTCAAGGATTTTGATGAATTGGAACGAGAAGCCAGGAAGAGGGGCATCCGGATCATTATGGATCTTGTCCTCAACCACACCTCTGACCAGCACAAATGGTTCGTCGATTCGCGATCATCGCGTACCTCAGCGCATCGGGACTGGTATATCTGGCGCGATGGCAGGGGACCGGGCCAACCTCCCAACAATTGGGAATCGATTTTTGGCGGTTCCGCATGGAAGTTCGATCCGCTCATCCAGCCAGTATTACTATCACCGCTTTTATCCCGAGCAACCGGACCTGAACTGGCGAAATCCCGCAGTCGAAAAGGCGATGTTTGATGTGACCCGCTGGTGGTACACACGGGGCGTGGCTGGCTTTCGCCTGGATGCGGTCAGCAATCTGTTCGAAGATCCGGCCTTACACGACAACCCTCTGCTGCCGGGAGTCAACAACTTCGGGGATCCAAAAATGGAGGACCGTTACAACGACAATCTTCCGGAAGTGCATGGCGTCCTGCGCGATCTACGCAAGGTGGCAGACGAACATGACGCCGTGTTGATTGGGGAAACCTGGGCGGGCACCGCCTCTGAACTGAAGCAGTACTACGGAAACCACGACCCTGAGTTACAAATGCCGATGGACCTGGCTTTCACCAAGATCCCCATGTTGTCTGCCCCCGCATTTCGAGAGCACATTGCCGCCCTCGAGTCCGCCGGAGGCTGGCCGGTGTACGTCATCAGCAATCACGATATTGTTCGCTCTTATGTCCGATACGGCGACGGTCAGCATAATGACGCCATCGCCAAGCTGATGGCAGGCCTTTATTTGACGCTCCGTGGCACGCCTATCATGTACTACGGCGAAGAAATAGGAATGCAGAACAATGACCCGCTTCGGAAAGAAGACGTCAAGGATCCAATCGGAAAGGTGGGATGGCCGCGAGAGAAAGGCCGCGACGGCGAACGCACTCCCATGCAGTGGGACGACAGTCCCAACGCCGGTTTTACTCGCGGTACGCCTTGGCTGCCCGTTGCCCCTAGCTTCAAAACCCACAACGTCGCCGCTGAACTGAAGGACCCTGACTCCGTCCTTAATTTCTATAAGCGGCTATTGACCGTGCGACGAAACAACCCTGCGTTGCTTGACGGCGACTACATTTCAATTAATCCGGACCATCCGCATGTTCTGTCCTATCTCCGCCGCACTGCAACCCAGTCCGTGCTGGTTGTGCTGAACATGTCAGCGACTCCCCAAACGGTTACCTTCGATTTCTCGCAGCAGGGCCTTGCTTCTGCGAAATCACACACCCTGCTCAGCACGATGCCCACAAAGGAAGAGCCTGATCTCGCACACTTCTCTTTGGAGCCTTTTGCTGTCTACGTCGGAGAGGTGGTGCAATAATCCGCGATGCTTGATAGACCCCCTTGCGATGTCGTCCGCTGGCTACCGCGAAGGCGACGCTACATTCAGGGCCTCTTCTGTAGAGTTCCGAACTTAGGGAAGACGCGAGCCGAGCATAGTATCCTTTACGCGCACGAATCTCCAGTTTTTCTCCCGTCTTTCGCGCCTCAATCTTTATTTTTCGATAGCGGCCGTCAGGCTTGAAGTCCGCGGGCTTGTAGGAAATCGCATACCTGACTGCGCAACTCCTCGCCTATCTTGGCGAAAGCTTTTTCCACGTCCTTCGGACTGGCGGGATGCAGCACTCGGCCCGCCGGTCTGCTCCGAGAGCTTGCGGAGATTTGCGTTCCCGCTGTCGGCCATGTCTCGCTCCGCGATCGTCTCCGGACGGTAGTTCGTACTGATTGCGTAGATTGTAATCCCGGCTTCCTGGGCGGCCGCGATGGCATCGTCCAGGCTAATGACCCCCGCATTATTTTGGCCATCGGTCAGAACGACCAGTACTCGCGCAACCACATCCTGCTCCGGCCGGTGCAGCAGTTTCTGGCAACCCCGATAAACCGCATCGTAGAGCGCCGTGCCGCCTCCGATGGTCAGCCGAGCCACACCTTTGGACAGCAGATCCGGATCATTGACGAAATCCTGCGTTACCCTGGGATGATCGCTGAATCCCATCACAAACGCCAAGTCATCGCCTCTATTCACTTGCTGGCGAAGAAACGCGCTGGCTGCTTCTTGTTCAAACCGGAAACGTGAGGTCACCGAATTGCTGGTATCGACCACCACACCCACCCGCAACGGCAAGTCCCGCTCGGTGCGAAAACCCAAGATCGCCGTAGGCGCTTTGTTATCGTCCTGAATCAGCGAGGTCGCTGGCGAGAGGCCGTCAATGGGTTTGCCATTGTGTATGGCTACAAAAAGCACGTTGACTTCGGTCACATGTTTCGTCAGCAACCACTCGCCAGTTGGTAGGATGGAGTCTGTGTTGCATTGAGGGCAGTCCTGCGCGTAACTCGCCGGCCCGATCACGGCAAGAGCGGTGACCAGAGCAAACAGTAGTGGCACGCATCGACTGCAATGTAAAGTTCCACCAGGAATACAGACGGGATGGTGTATCTGCACGATCCACCTCCTCGGATGGGTCGACCCCAGCACGACTCCGCGCTCGTTAAGTAGCACGCGCGATGCCGTTGTTCGAGATTGCGACAAAGAGCTGGGCTGGTTTGTAACCCGCAGCAAATACGCCCCAACGGCTTTCACGCAGAAAACGGCTCCTATCTTATCGGATACGGACTATCTTTTCGGATAGTCTCCAATGGCTGTCCGAGGAACCTACCTGGCCCGCGATGAACCTTCGCAGCAAACGTTGCCAAATTCCACCGTTGTCGATGTTCAACGCCGGAGAACGTCGGATCCTCCGAGGCATGCGATGTGGGTCGCCCGCTCCCCTGCTGAGTTCGTCACAAATGGCCGGTCGCCGCCTGAGGCTCACAACAGAGCTCGCAGCGGTCTGTTTGCTGCTGGGATATGCGAGGCCCCGCGGTCGGAATGGGCCAATCGTCACAAGAACCAAGCAGGGTGCGCCATGTGGTCTCGTTGCTTGGAGCAGCAGTATTCCTGGGCATGACAAAACCTCCTGGCGTCTCCACGTCGTCTTTTCGAGCATCAAACCCGTCCCCTCTTTCCCATGTTGCAGTTCGGTTGCCAAGCCTCAGTGCCCGGCTGTCCGTAGACGACTCAATGACGATGAGTTCCCGATCCCGGGAAGGGCGATGTTGGAATCGTTCAGGGAGGAAGTCATTCGGAAGCTTCCATTGCCTCTGCCATCTCGAGCAGCTTGGTGACGCTGTTCCAGTTTCTGCCTGTTCCGCGTGTCTTTAGTATCTTCTCTATAACTGCCCACGACAGTTTCGGACGTGCCATACCATTGGGATAATAGATATAGATCTCACGACCATCGATCCGTAGTTCCTCCGGATCGGTTTTTATCCTAAGAACCTGGTCCCGAGCTTCCTGGCCCGGATCGTTGGCGAGGAAAATAACAAGGAGTTTGCTCGGCTCGATGCCGCGCCGTGTTGCGAACGGACTCCTCGCAATGGCTTGTCTCAGTTCGGTCGTGGTGCGGAAGATGACATCGGGACGAAAGCCAAAGCTCCGCTCGATCTCATTCTGTAACCGCTTGGCCAGGCGACCGAGGTCCCGCTCTTCAGTCCTGAAAACTACGTTGCCACTCTGTACATAGGTGCGCGGGTCTCGCAGTTTGAGGGATTCACAGAGCGCCCGGAGCGCATCCATCTTGATCTTATTGTGACCACCGACGTTGACGCCCCGGAGCATGGAGATCACTACTGGCATGGCGAACGAGTATATCGCGCCCACGATCGCGCACCCGAGCCTGGCCCGGTCAACGCCGTGCCCTTCCTTTTTTCGGCCTTGAAGGCGCAAGAACAGCGCGTCCGCCCTAGCGCATTCGTCATCTATTAAGATAGATGACTCCGTTCCAGACTTTCACCGCGCGCCTGACTCGCTCGGTCGCTCTCTCAGAACCCACCAAGCATCTCGAATTCGAAATGCAGGCGCTGCCGCGCTTCGGCTTCGTTCCCGGACAATGGCTTTCGCTCAAAACCAATAAGCTCGACGGCGAGGAGATCACCCGGGCGTACTCAATTGCATCGCCGCCGGCAGCTGACAGCCGCTTCGCGCTGTGCCTGAACCGCGTGAAGGACGGATTCATGTCGAACTTTCTCTGCGATATGAAGGAAGGCGAAGAGATTTCTTGCCAGGGACCATTCGGCGATTTCATCCTGCGGCCCCCACTGCGCGACACCATCTTCATTGCGACCGGCACCGGCATCGCTCCCTTCCGTTCCATGTTGCACTGGCTGCTGGCCGATCCCGCCCGACATCAGAGCAAGCAGCTTTGGCTGCTGTTTGGTAACCGGACCGAGAAAGACATTTACTATCACGATGAATTTCTCGGGCTCGCCGCCGAACATGCCAACTTTCACTACTTGCCAACGCTCAGTCGGGGAAGCCCAGATTGGCAAGGCCTGCGTGGCTACGTCCAAGAACATGTCGGCGGCATCGTGCAGGGACGCAGCGACATGCATGCCTACATCTGCGGGCTGGACAAGATGATCAAAGCGAATCGTGAATTGTTGAAGGGACTCGGCTGGGATCGCAAGTCAATTTTGTTCGAGAAGTACGACTGAATATTCGTGGCTACTTCTTACGAAGCGGTTGTGGCGCGGGCGTCACAAAAGGCCGCCGGACCGGCACGATCGCGCCGCGCGAGGGATCAGCCGCGGCACTCGCGCGCGAAAGCACTTCTTCCTGGATGTATTTGACGAAATCCTGAATCTGACGCTGCATCTCCTCCATGCGCTCGCGCATTTGCAGGATGATAGCGATGCCGCTGATGTTCACTCCCAAGTCGCGCGCCAGCGAAAGGATGAATTCCAGGCGTTGCAAATCCTCGTCGGTGTAGAGGCGAGTGTTGCCTTCGGTGCGCGAAGGCTTGAGCAGACCCTCGCGCTCGTAGAGGCGCAGAGTCTGCGGATGGATGCCATACATCTCGGCTACGGCTGAGATCATGTAAGCCCCCTTGGATTTTCGTCTAGTCAAGGGTTCCCTCGCTACGCTCGGGATTTCGCCAGCGCGCTCCCGCTCCGCTCACGCCCGCAAAGCGGCTCAACATATAGGCACCTTTGGATTTGCGTTTAGTCATCGATCAGAGTCTATAACAAAAGAAAGAGGCCACGGATTCGGCGGACTTACGCGGATCAGTCTCAGTATCCGCGTTGATCCGTGCTAATCCGTGGCCAGTTTTTATGCGGCTGTCTCTGGTTTTCTTGCGGCCGCCGCCCAGCCCATCGGCTTGAGCGCGTGATTGAGGAAATACGCTACCACTCCTACGGCGATCAAGAGCATCCCGAAGGCGAAGGAACTCATTCCCAAGACCTGCTCCGTCTGGCTCCGGACTACTGAGAAGCCCAGCAGCAGCATGGGAGCGATCCCGACGGCAAAGGCACCGAACATCCCACCGGGGACACGGAAGGGGCGATGCAATTCCGGCTCGCGGAAGCGCAGAACGACAAGTGCTATGAATTCCAAACTCAAACTGACGCCGTACAGCAGAATGTCGATTGTCACCAGGCGCTCGAACCCGAGCCCAAGGCACATCGCCCAGCCCATGGCACAGACCGCAATCGCTACCCAAGGGGCACGCGAACGCGGGTGGAGTTTGCCGAAGATGCGCGGAAGCATCCCATCCTGGGCCATGGCCAAGGGCAGGCGAGAGTAGCTCATCACCAGGGCGTTGAACATACCGAAACCGCTGATCATGCCTCCGAGCGCAAGTCCGACGCGCAGGAGTGGGCCGCCGAGCAGACCTGCGATGTCCGCCCAGAATCCAGTTTCCCAGGCGCTAGACGAAAGCCCGGTCATCCACATCGCCGCCACCGGGACAATATAACTCAGAGCCACGATCACCACCGCCGCCAACATGGCCCGAGGATAAGTCCGCTGTGGCCGTTCTACTTCGGTTGCGATGGTGGAGGCATTGTCCCACCCCATGTAGTTCCACATGCAAATCAGCAGACCGCCGAGGATGTCCACGCTGGAAGTCGTCGGCTTAGTCACCGCCAGTCGCCAGCGCCCCTAACTTGAAGGGTGCGATGGCCACGATCAGTATGAAGGGTGCCGATAAGGCGAAAAACAACCAGAGTGAGGTCGTCGAGACCACGCGAACACCAGCAATGTTCAGCAACGCGCAAACGACTACTACCGCAAGTCCCACCATCACACCGCGATGTCCCTCCGCGAACCAGGGAAAAAGGCGGTCGAGGTAGAGAACAAACAGTGTGGGATAGATAGCCATGTCGAAAATCGACGCTACCAGCGAGAGCCAGGCTTCTTGAAATCCCCAGAAGTTGCCCATGGCGCGGCGCACCCAGGCGTAGTAACCGCCTTCGAAGGGCAGGGCGCTGGATAACTCGCCAATCATGAAGGCAGTCGGCAAGCTCCAGAGAATCGGCGTGAGCAGCAGAATCAGGATTGCCTTGCCGTAACCTGCGCCGTGGACGATGTCTTCCGTGCCATAGGTTCCGCCCGACACCATAAAGAAGGTGGCGGCGACCAGCGGCCAGAGCGTGAGGCGAACAGATTTTTTCCGGGGGAGAACTGCGAGGGATTGTGAATGATACTCAGTAGACGCGGTAGCTGTTGCCAATTTCTATGGCTTCCTCCTTAAGCGATGCTTGCGTCTTGAAGATTCGGCTGGAAGCAAGTTCGCAGACGTGAGCATACGCAAGTTAGATGCGGAGTGAAAGAAGAATCTGAATTTTTTTCAGTCGGGAGGGCAGGCACGGAGGTAATGGGAAAAAGTAATGTGACCCTTTTCGGACGGAAGGAACTGATTGCCGGTTTCTGTTTTCTGGGGTTATGATTCTCCTCCCGCAAGGAGGCGGGATTCATGAGGCCACTTTTCTTAGTCGTTCTTCTCGGTGCGACGATGGCCGCGGCTCAATCCGCCCCTCCGCCAAACGCCTTTACCCCGGACCAGGTGAAATTCGGACCGGCACCGCCTTTCCTACCGCCCGGTGCGCAGATGGCTGTCCTGGAAGGTGATCCCATGGCAGCAACCGGGGACTACACCATTCGCCTGAAGATGCCTACCGGCTACAAAGTCTCTCCCCACTGGCATCCCAAGCGGGAGAACGTGTCGGTATTGTCCGGAACGTTAAAGGTTGGCATGGGAGACAAGTTCGATGCCGATCACATGATGAGCTTTCCCGCCGGCAGCTTTGCTTATCTGGATCCCGATATGCACCACTATGCAATGAGCGAAGGAGCGACGGTCATCCAGATTCATGGGATGTCGCCGGCACAGCTTAACTACATCAATCCGGCAGATGATCCAAGCAGGAAGTAGGGAACCAAACGCAGCGGCGACAGGTTTTCGTCAGCCCCTAGATCTCTTTCCACAGTTCCGCGCGGGGATCTTCGGGGTTCAGTTTGGCCAACTCACGCAATAGCTCTTTAGTACGCTCATCGCGGGGCGTCGGAACCGTCACCTTGACCTCGACAATCTCGTCCCCGCGCGCGCCTTCCTTGGTGGCGGAGGGTACCCCTTTCTCCCGCAGGCGCAGTTTCTGTCCAGACTGGGTTCCTGGTGGGATCTTGAGCAGCGTGCGGCCATCAATGGTCGGCACCTCAATCTTGGAGCCCAATGCCGCTTCAGTGGCGGTCACGGGCACAGTGATGCGGATGTCATCGCCCTCGCGATGAAAGACCGGATGCTCTCCGGCGCGGATGATTACATACAGGTCACCCGCCGGCCCGCCGTGCACTCCGGCATTGCCCTTGCCCGGAAGGCGGATGCGCTGGCCGTCGCGCGTGCCCGCCTTAATGCGAACTTCCAGCGGTTCGGTGCGCTCCACGGTGCCTTCACCGTGGCACACTGGGCAAGTGGAAATGTTCTTGCCGGTTCCGTGGCAGCGTGGACAGGGCACGTTGAACTTCATCCGGCCGCCGGTCTGGGTGATCTGTCCGGTGCCTCCGCATTCCGGGCACTTGCCGGGCGATTCGATATATCCGTTGCCGTGGCAATTTCCGCAGACATCGCGGCGGGTAATGTTCAATCGCATCACCCCGCCCCGGATCGCGGTCCAGAAGGGGACGTTGACCTGATATTCCAGATCCGAGCCAGGTTCAGGGCCCTCGGCGGCGGCCGCGCCGCCGCGTCCGCCGAAAATTCCGGAGAAAATGTCGCGGAAGCCGCCGCTTCCCGAGCTGCTGGCTCTCCTGCCCGCACCCCCGCCTTCGAACATGTCCGAAAAGTCGAAGCCGCTGAAATCAAAGTTGGCGCCCTGGCCACCGGCGCCCGCCGGCTGGCCTCCCGGGAAACCTCCGAATCCGCCAGCTCCAGTTGGGCCGCCACGCGCATAGGCGTCGGCAGCGGCAGGATCGATGTTGTCAGAATAGAAGCCAAGCTGATCGTAAATCTTGCGCTTTTTGGGATCACTCAGGACATCGTTGGCCTCGGACATGGCCTTGAACTTCTCTTCCGCCGCTTTGTCGCCGGGATTGACGTCGGGATGGTATTTTCGCGCCAGCTTGCGAAAGGCTTTGCGGATGTCCTCGGCGGAGGCAGATTTCTTCACGCCGAGAAGTTCGTAGTAATCTTTCTTGGTGGTGGTCGCCATCGTCTAGTTGATTTTAGTTCTGGATTTTAGTTCTGGATTTTATGCCTTCGCTTTTCCAGAATGCCTATCCGGTCGTACTTGGGCGAATCCACATACACAGGAATCCGATTCAATCCCGTTGCAGTCGGCGCGAACACGTACCAGCGTGCTTCGTCCTCGGAAAAATTTAGAAAGTAATCTTGACCATTTATTTCGAATTGCAATTTCAGTCTCCCCTTAAATTAAGTCCAAAAATCTAGCCACGGATTTTGGCGGATGGTTTCTTATCCGTGCCGACCCGCATAACCCGTGGCCAAAGCTCGAGATCCCTCGCTACGCTCGGGATGATCGCAGCGGGGCTTGAGCAAGCCCCGCTGAGCGCGATCATTTTTTGTCTTCGACGTCCACGTACTCGGCGTCGATTACGCCTTCGTCTTTCTTTGCCTGGCCATCGCCACCCGGAGCGGAACCGGCTCCAGCCTCCGGACCAGTGCCTGGCGCCCCTTGTGGCTGGGCCGCCTTGTACATCTGCTCAGCCAGCTTGTGCGAGGCCTTGGTCAGGTTCTCGCGGGCACGGTCCATCGCGCTCTTGTCGGAGCCTTCGAGTGCCTTCTTGGCGTCAGCCACCGCGTTCTCGACCTCGCCGCGCTCGGAGCCGGAAATCTTGTCGCCGTGCTCCCGCAGCATTTTCTCCACGCTATAGACCATGGAGTCGAGCTGGTTCCGCGACTCGATCTCGTCGCGCTTCGCCTTGTCCTCGGCCGAGTGCGCGTCGGCTTCCTTGGCCATGCGTTCGACTTCATCCTTGCTCAGCCCAGAAGAGGACGTGATCGTAATCTTCTGGTCCTTGCCCGTGGCGTTGTCCTTCGCGGTAACGTTGAGGATGCCGTTGGCGTCGATGTCAAACGTCACCTCGATCTGGGGCAATCCTCGCGGAGCCGGGGGAAGGCCGGTCAGGTGGAACTTGCCCAGAGTACGGTTCTGAGCCGCCATCGGACGTTCCCCCTGCAAGCACGTGGACCTCAACCGACGTCTGATTGTCGGCTGCGGTGGAGAAGGTCTCCGTCTTCCGGGTCGGGATCGTGGTGTTGCGCGGAATCATTGGCGTCGCCACTCCGCCCAGGGTTTCGATCGCCAGCGTCAGCGGAGTAACGTCGAGCAGCAGCAGATCTTTGACCTCGCCGCCAAGAACGCCACCCTGGATAGCAGCGCCGACCGCGACTACCTCATCCGGGTTTACGCCCTTATGAGGTTCCTTGCCGAACAGCTCTTTGACCAGTGCTTGAATGCGCGGCATGCGGGTCTGCCCGCCGACCAGTACGACTTCATCGATCTTGCTGGCATCAACCCCGGCATCCTTCATGCACTGCTTGCAGGGACCAACCGAGCGCTGGATGATGTCTTCTACCATCGATTCCAGTTTGGCCCGGGTCAGCTTCTTAACCAGGTGCTTCGGGCCCGCCGGCATCCGCCGTAATGAATGGCAGATTGATCTCGGTCTCCATGGTGGTGGAGAGCTCGATCTTGGCGCGCTCCGCCGCGTCACGCAGACGCTGCAGGGCCATCTCGTTGCCTTTGGCTCGCAAGTCGAGGCCTTCGTCTTTCTTGAACTCGTCGATCAGCCAGTCCACCAGGCGCTGGTCGATGTTGTCGCCGCCCAGGTGAGTATCACCGTTGGTGGCTTTGACTTCGATCACGCCTTCGCCGACTTCTAGAATCGAAATATCGAACGTCCCGCCGCCGAAGTCGTACACGGCGATGGTTTCGTCCTTCTTCTTGTCGAGACCGTAGGCTAGCGCCGCCGCCGTGGGCTCGTTGATGATGCGCTTTACGTCCAGCCCTGCGATCTTGCCGGCATCCTTGGTCGCCTGGCGCTGGGCGTCGTTGAAGTACGCGGGCACGGTGATGACCGCATCGTTCACTTTTTCACCCAGGTAATCTTCCGCCGCCTTCTTGAGCTTTTGCAGAATCATGGCGGAGATCTGCGGAGGGGTATATTCCTTGCCCTGCGCGAGAACCGCGACGTGGTCGCCCGACTGCACGACCTTGTAAGGGACCATCTTGATTTCTTCGGTCACCTCGTCATAGCGGCGTCCCATGAACCGCTTGATCGAATAAACCGTGTTTTCCGGATTGGTGATGGCTTGGCGCTTCGCCACCTGCCCCACCAGCCGCTCGCCAGTCTTGGTGAAGCCGACGACCGAGGGCGTAGTGCGCCCTCCTTCTTCGTTAGGGATCACCTTAGGCTCGCCACCTTCCATCACTGCAACGCAAGAGTTGGTGGTTCCCAGGTCGATACCGATAATCTTGGCCATAAATTTGGATCCTCCGTTTTACTTATAAGTGCTTTACAATCAATGTCTTTACTATTGAAAGCGGTACCATGATAAGACTTGAGTGGATCACTGTCAACGTTTAGATGCGATGAGCTTACTTGGAGATACAGTCATTTTACCGGCGAGTATCATGGAGTGTTTCGGCGCAATCGCCATGCTTCTCTTCAAGCTAGTCTACAGCGACGATTATTACCTCCCGATTGGCGAGCATGTCTTCCCTGCCGAAAAGTTCCGCCTCATTCATGACCGCCTGCTTGAGACCGGTGTGGCCGAGCCATCAGATTTCCTTACCCCGCAGCCTGCATCCGATCAGGATGTCTTGCTCGTGCACACGCCGGCGTACGTTCACAAGCTGAAGACTGGCACGCTGTCTCCCCTCGAAGAAATGCAGATGGAAATTCCCTACTCGCCCGAACTGGTACGAGCTTTCTGGCTGGCGGCGGGGGGATCGATTCTGGCGGCCGACTGTGCCCTCAAAGATCGCATCGGTTTCAACATCGGCGGCGGATTTCACCACGCCTTCCCCGACCATGGCGAAGGCTTCTGCATGGTCCACGACGTGGCTGTCGCCATCCGTCGCATGCAGCGCGACAACAAGATTCGCACCGCCATGACCGTCGATTGCGATGTTCATCAAGGCAACGGGACGGCGGCCATCTTTGCCGGCACGCGTGTTCCCAGCGATCCGCTGCCTTCGAGAGCTACTTCGGCCCCGAATGCGTCCGTCCCGACGAAACAACGGAATGCTCACGCGGGCGACGTCTTCACTATCTCCCTCCATCAGGAAAATAACTACCCGGCGTGGAAGCCGCCATCTTCGATCGACGTGGACTTACCCGACGGCATCGGGGATGACGATTACCTTGCCTGGCTGGACAACGCCCTAAGCTCCGGACTGCGGCAGTTCGAGCCGGATTTAATCTGCTACATCGCCGGTGCCGACCCTTATAGAGAGGACCAACTCGGCGGGCTGGCGCTGACGATTGACGGATTGAAGAAACGCGATGAACTTGTCTTCCGGGTGGCCAGCACCCGTAGATATTCCCGTGATGGTGACCTATGCGGGCGGATACGCTCGGCGGTTGGAAGACACGGTGACGATCCATTGCAATACGGTTGTGGCGGCGAAGGATGTGTTCGGGTGAATTCAAAATCGCGGCTTGCGTTGGAACTGAATTCTTGGTTAGCGACAGGAATGGGAAGCGCTCGGCCTCAGCCGCGCGGAAGAGTAATTGAGTCGGCGCTTTAGCACCTGAGATACAACGCAGCCCTCGCTCGCTGGAGGAGGTAAAATACTGGTCATGACGCAAGAGGTTTCCGAACTTCTAAAGAAGGCGCTAGCACTTCCGGCGGAGGCGCGCGCCCCATTGGCGGGCTCACTTCTCGAAAGCCTGGAGGACACCTTGGATCCGTCAGCCGAGGAGGAGTGGGGCCAGGAAATTGCGCGTCGCATTGCGGAGCTGGATTCTGGCAAGGTGAAACCCATTCCGTGGGCGGAGGCGCGGCGGCAAATCTCGGCCATCCTCAATGGCCGTTAAGTCGCTGGAGATTCACCCATCTGCGCCCGTTGGCGAGCACGGCACCCGGAAATTCGCCCCGGCGTTTCCCGTTTGCAGTAGTCTGTCGGGAGAAATTCGCGGTGGTCCAAGTACTCGCCATCGCGCATGGCCATCGACGACCGGGATATTGGAAAGATCGGCTCTGATCTCTGGCCGTCTTCAACCGGAGACGCCAGACACAACCGGTAAGGATCCATTGCACCACGGTTGCGGCGGCCCAAGAGGTGTTTGGCACGCCGAAAGCCTCCTAATGGCGCGCCCATCGGGGGCATCTGTATTCCTACTTCTGTTTCTCTGCTTCGTTCCGCGCCGGATCGCCGCGTTCCACCGAGTTCTTGAGGCGCACGAACTGGCCGGTTAACACTGAATCCACCGGCGCCGCCAGGGTATTCATGCCAGATGGAATATAGCCGGCAACAGCGTAGGTCACATCGAGTTTGGTGGCAGCTCCAGCAGGAGATAGTTGGATGGTCATGCTGCCGTTGGCCGCGATGCCCTGCAGAGGCCCCAGGCCGCCGCCCATCCGCAGTGTCTTTCCCGGCGCGACAAAGAGCACCTGCAGGTGCCGCACGCCGCCTCCGTTGGGCAGCTTTTCGCAGAAACAACCACCCGCCTTTTCCTCAATGCTCAGATTGTGCGCATCGCCGGAGAAAGTATGTTCAGAGTTCCACCAATCGCCAACGTGAATAAGCCGGCGATAGACCTCGTCGGAAGCGGCTTGAATACTGAGAGTGATTTTCACGGTAAATCCGCCGGCGGAGGAGTCAGCAACTTCGGCGGCGGCAGACCAGTCGCCGCAACACATAGCATGATGGCCAACATGATCGTGCGAACCATAGCTTTCTCCTTTAGGACCGCTCCTACGCCTGGCCTCTGAGCGCGCCAAAAGCCTTGGAGCGAGGTTAGCCGGAGTAAACCATTTCGACGAAAACGAAGCGGTAGATCGTCAAGTAATACGGTGGACGACCTGGCTGCTAAAATAACCCATTATCGCATGTTCGAGAACCTTCAGGAAAAGCTGCAGCGCGCGTTCAAGACCCTGCGAGGCCAGGCCGTCCTCAACGAAGAAAATATTCAGGAGGCTCTGCGGGAGATTCGGCTGGCGCTGCTCGAAGCCGACGTCAACTTCAAAGTCGTAAAGCAGCTCATCGATCACATTCAGGAAAAGGCTGTCGGCCAGCAGGTGGCGACCGCGCTCTCACCCGGCGAGCAGGTCATCAAGATTCTTCGCGACGAACTGATCGAGACCCTGGGCGGCGACACGGCCCGGCTCAAATTCGCCTCTCAGCCGCCGACTGTGGTGCTGATGGCGGGATTGCAGGGATCCGGCAAAACCACGACCTCAGGCAAGCTGGCCAACTGGCTGAAAAATGGCGGACATCGTCCGCTGCTGGTTTCGGTCGACGTCTACCGTCCTGCGGCCCGAGAGCAGCTCAAAGTTGTCGCGCAAGCGATCAAAGCCAACATCTATGAAGGCGAAGTCTCGAGAAGCCAACACCGCAACGGTCGAACGTCTGGCAAAAGAAGCGCGCCGCGAAGCCATTAACACCGGCTCGGATGTGCTGATCGTCGACACTGCCGGCCGCCTCCACATCGATGACCAACTGATGGAGGAGATGCAGTCGCTCAAGCGACTGCTTAATCCGCAGGAAATCCTGTTCATCGCCGACGCCATGACCGGCCAGGACGCGGTCAAGTCTGCCGACGAATTCCACAAAAAGCTCGCGCTCACCGGCGTGATTCTCACCAAAATGGATGGCGACGCACGAGGAGGAGCCGCGCTCTCCATCCGTCAGGTCACGGGCCAGCCCATCAAGTTCATCGGCGTTGGTGAAAAATACGACGCGCTCGAGCCCTTTCATCCCGACCGCATCGTCTCCCGCATTCTGGGCATGGGCGACATCCTTTCGTTGATTGAAAAGGCCGAGCAGAACGTAGACAAGAAAAAAGCCCAGGAGATGGCCAGCCGTGCGCTGGCCGGAGACGGATTTTCACTGGAAGATTTCCGCGATCAACTACGGCAAGTCAAAAAAATGGGATCAATCCAAAGCCTGATGGGAATGCTCCCCAGCATTGGCCCGTTCGCCGGAATGCAGAAGCACGCGGACAAGGTCGACGAAAAGCAACTTGGCCGGGTGGAGGCAATCATTAACTCGATGACCAGCCACGAGCGTCTGCATCATGAAGTAATCAACGGCAGCCGGCGCAAGCGTATCGCCCGTGGGTCAGGAACCAGCGTGCAGGAAGTCAATAACCTGCTGCGGCAATATGCCCAGATGCGAAAGATGTTCAAGCAGATCGGGAAACCGAGCTTTGCCCGCAAGCTCGCGGGCATGAAACTCCCGGGAATGTAGGAACAGTCTCGGTGATTAGTGGCTCAGTGGCCAGTCCGAGCATCTGGGTTTGTTTGCTTTTGACACTAGCACTGGCACTACCACTAGCAACTCGCGTCTTATGAAATGGCGCTCCCTCGAAGAATCTGCGTCCGAACACGGACATCCGCTCACTGCGCGAGATTTTTGCCGAGCGCCAGGAACTCATTGCCAAATACGTTCCTGCGGAAACGCAAGCTATTCACGCCCGAGTAATCGCTGAGCTCAAGCAAACGGGGATTGCCGGAGGCGCGCTCCGGATGGCTGCGAAGGCGCCCGCATTTGAACTCAAAAATCACAACGGCAAGTTGATTTCTTCAGGTGATCTGCTGGCCAAGGGCCGGCTGGTGATCTGCTTTTTCCGTGGTCGCTGGTGTCCCTTCTGCGTTGGACAACTGGAAGCTATGAACCTAGTCCTACCGCAAATTCTGGAAGCCCGAGCATCGCTGGTGGCGATTTCTCCACAGACCGTGCAGCAGTCATTCTTTATGGCCGACCAACACAAGCTAGGCTTCCCGCTATTGAGCGATGCCGGCAATCAAGTCGCCCGCCAGTTTGGACTCGTCTATCGTGTGCCTGAATATCAGCAAGCTGTGTTTCGGCGCGCGTTTATCAATCTGCCATTTGTGAATGGAGACGACAGTTGGGAACTGCCCATTCCAGCGACCTACATCCTTGAATGCGACGGCACGGTCGTCTACGCCGCCGTGGACGAGGACTACAGAAACCGTCCCGAGCCCATGGATATCCTGCAGACCTCTTCCGCGCTGACTCGAGCCCCGGATCCAAAGGGCGGAGTTAGAGCAGCGTCCCGCTGAACATCGAAAGGAACGCTGCGCAAGCGAAGCACCAAGCGGCACTTTTTGTCAATATTGCAGGCAAATTTCCAGCTGGCGAGTGGCTTCATCGATGGCACGGATCGCATCGACGCGATGGCCATGGAAGTCATGGCTCGCACGTTCCAGGTGAGCTTTGGCCTTGTGCAGGGCTTCCAGGGCCTCCTGAATTTCCGGATGCGGTTCGAATGCGGGCGAAGGCATGGACAGCATTAGCATCAGACCCATTACTGTAAAGGTGCTCATCATTTTCTTCTTCATGGATTCCTTCCTTTCATCGTCCGACTTGCAGGCTCAGACGCTGTCGTTTAATTCGACCAACCTATGCAAACCTGGCGTGAGTTGCAAGTTAGAGCTGTGGTTACGGGTTTTGACCCGGCCGATTTTAGAGCTCAAGCAAAATGCTAGAGTGGCGGCATGAAGCCGCTGACGCTGTTCGGATTGTTTGCCGTGACGCTGATGCTGGTTTGCTACGCATTGGAGAAGCGAAGTACGTGGTTTATTCTGGGCTTCGCCGCAGCTTGTGCGCTGGGTTCGGCCTACGGATTTCTCCAGGGGGCTTGGCCGTTTGGACTTGTAGAGGCCGTGTGGTCAGTGGTGGCACTACGTCGGTGGTGGTTGGCGCGGGCCCGATGACTTTCATCACACCGCATTCATCCCGGGCCTCGCGAGGGATGCTGGCGTGGGAATCGCGTGGTCCTGGAGGCTCCACGCGAGATCCCTCACCCGGCTGAACTACGCCGAGTTTCGGGATGACGCAGGAAGAAAGGGGCACGAAGTCCGAACCAAGCGAACGTCAACCGCGCCTATTGCTAATCGCTCTCAATTCTGTGAAAATAATGGTTTGCCTTATCCCTCCGGAAGCAACTAGGAAAGGAACTTACGTTCTGTGTTAATGATTCGTTTATCGCGCACGGGTGCGCGCAAGCAACCGCATTATCGGGTAGTCGTCATTGAAAAGGAACGCGCGCGCAATGGCCGGCCGGTCGAGGTCGTGGGCCTTTACAACCCGCGCACCAGCCCCTGCCAGCATAGAATTGAAGCGCGAGCGCATTGACTACTGGGTATCCAAGGGCGCCAAAATGTCGGACCGGGTCAACAAGATTGTATCCAAGCCAGCTCCGGCCGCCGCTAGTTCCGTCGCCTGATCTGCCGAGCTGATCGGAAAATTTTCTCGCATTTAGGAACGCGCTTGGGCGAACAAAAGATTAGCGAGCCGGGCGGTGATGTGCGGGCCCTCATCGAGCAGGTCGCGAAGGCGCTGGTTGACGAACCGGATGCCGTCTCGGTTAACCAGGTCGAGGAGGGGGGAGAGACCGTACTCGAGCTAGCGGTGGCCCCCAACGATCTGGGCAAGGTAATCGGGAAGCAGGGGCGCACTGCCCGAGCTATGCGCATGTTGCTCAGCGCATCTGGGCTCAGGTTGCACAAGCGCTTCGAGTTGGAGATTCTGGAATAGCCGGCGAGTTCATCACTGTGGCCCGCGTTTTGAAGACGCAGGGCCGGCGCGGCGAAGTGGCGGTTGAGGTGCTCAGCGACGCTCCACAGCGATTCGTGGAAGGGCTAAGATTGCTGGCACTAGCGAAAGATGGCGCTCGACGAGAACTGCAAGTCGAGACTCTGTGGCCGCATCAAGGGCGCCTGGTTCTGAAATTTGCGGGCGTCGATTCGATCTCTGCAGCCGAGTCGCTCGCTGGCTGTGAATTGCAGGTTCCGCAAGATCAGCGGGCGCAGCTTGAGTCGGGTTGGACGTACGTCAGCGATTTGGTCGGCTGCGTCGTCTTCGATGGCTCCCGCGAGATTGGCAGAATTGATGATGTCCGGTTCGGCGCTGGAGAAGCGCCGTTGCTGATCGTTAAGGCAGGATTGAACCAATACGAGATTCCTTACGCCGAGGCTTACTTGGCCAGCATTGATCTCGAAGGCAAGAAGATTTGCATGAGGCTGCCGGAAGGCTTGCTCGAGGTAAACGCGCCGCTAAGCGAAGAAGAGAAAGAGCAGCAGAGGAATATCAGGAAGCTGTCATCTTGAGTCAGTCGCTTCGTCGCTCGTTATGACAATGTGGTCAGGTCCGCGCAATGAAGATCGACATCTTAACGATCTTTCCCGACTTTTTTCGCGGGCCTCTGGATTACGGAATTATCCGCCGGGCTCGCGAAGCTGGTCTGGCGGCAATCGAAGTCCACGACCTGCGGGCGTTTGCGCATGACCGTCACCGCACGGTGGATGACCGCCCGTTTGGCGGTGGCGAAGGCATGGTCCTTAAGCCGGAACCGATCTTTGAATGTATTGCAGCACTGAAGATGATGCCGCGCAAAGAACGACTTGCAGGCAAAGCCAAGGAAAGCGTGGTGTTGCTCTCGGCGCAGGGAAAACGCTTCGATCAGAGTGAAGCCGACAAACTAGTGGCTCTCGAGCGCATGGTTCTGATCTGCGGGCGTTACGAAGGCGTGGATGAGCGCGTCAGCGAACACATGGCCGACCGCGAGCTGTCGATTGGAGACTACGTTCTGAGCGGGGGCGAACTGGGTGCGGCTGTAATTGTGGATGCAGTCACGCGGCTGCTTCCCGGAGCGCTGGGCAACGAAGCTTCTACGCGGCAGGAGTCGTTCACTGCACAAACGGAACAGCGGTCCGGGAACGGCCCTAGTTCAACTTGCAGTTCAGGCGGATTGCTGGACTATCCGCATTACACGCGCCCGGCGGATTTTCGGGGACTGCCCGTACCCGAAATCCTGGTTTCGGGTAATCACGAGGAAATACGGCGTTGGCGGCGTCGCATGGCGCTGGAGAAAACAATGCGCAATCGACCTGATCTTTTGGACCGGGCAACGCTCAGCACTGAGGACAAAGAATTCCTGGCCCAGACGACGGGCAGAATGATTAGAACGAGGGGACAAGATCATGACCAACCTGATCATTGACAAACTTCTGGCTAAGGCCAAGCACGCTGATATTCCTGATTTCGTTCCGGGCGATAGCATCCGGGTTCAGGTGAAGATCAAGGAAGGCGACAAGGAACGTCTGCAGGCCTTCGAAGGGGTAGTGATCGCACGCACCCGTGGCCCGCAAGCCAGCTTCACTGTTCGTAAGATCAGCTTCGGTCACGGCGTCGAGCGCATCTTCCCCGTCAATTCAACGGTAATCGAGAGAGTGGAGTTGCTGCGCTCCTCGAAAGTCCGTCGGGCCAAGCTCTATTACCTGCGCAGCCTGCGAGGGAAAGCTGCCCGCCTGAAAGACATTGAACGTGAACGCGTCACGGCTGAGGCGGTTCCGCAATAGTTGCTGTCGAGGTACGCGGTTGGTGGGACGGATTTAGCCTTGCAGTTCTAGCTCGAAGTTTTCTTCCAGTTGCCGCTCAGCCAGCTTGCGCAGCAGGAATCGCAAGATCTGGCGATCGCCCTTGCGAATCTCCTGGAACTCGACCCCCAACCCCAACTGGTGGTCAGCATGTCGGACCTGTCCCTTGACACTCAAATCATAGCTGTCAACATTCAGAACCAATTTCAGTTCGGTACCCAGCGGGAGGTCCTGTTTGGTGGTGATCAAGCAACCCAGTTCCGACAGATTTCTCAAAACAGCTTCGCCGCAGGTGCTGTTGGGGCCGTCCTTGAGCAATTCCGCCAGGCCTTCAATGTCAAAGCGTTCGTGACGCCTACGATTGTTTTGGGCGCTGCCGGCTGAGAAATTCGAGCGCCGGACGCTGCTTTCTCGCACGATCGGATCATAGACCTCCTGCATGTCGCGCAGCTCCGCTTCCCACATCATCCGGTCGGACTCAACACATTGAATTCCGATCTGACCATCCAACTCTGAATTCGGTTCGCCGATCCAGACAACTCGACAAAACTGCTTGTTGCGTCCGCGCTCGACCGCAATGATTTCGCCCGCAGTCTTGACGTTGCGTAGACCCGTGACCCTTGCACCCTTTTCGGAAATATCATAGGTACACGCCATTTCGAGGCAAGGTTTGATGGCGCTATCCCAGTAAGTAACACGGACAGGAAGGGCAACGTGGATGCGCCGGGCCAGGCGCTCAGGCAATGAATTGGAAATTTCTTCCGCCAAGATAGGTCCCCCGGGGACAACCCCTTGAGTTGAAAGTAACAATCGGGGATGACGAGGGTCAATTTACCCCCGTAACAAGCACGGAGTTACCGATGGGCCACCAAATCGGGAGACATCGGACGATTTTCCCGGTTTTCCACACTTGCACCTCTGGCGCGACTCAGCGAAGATAAGCCTTTAGCTAATCACTCGGCTAATCCTGCTCCGTGTCCCCGAAAGTCAAAGTCGCGAATGAGCGGAAACTCTCTCCGTCCGCCCTCAAGCTTCGGCTACTGAAGAGACTCCGCTGCACTCTTAAGTTCGAGAAAAGGGCTTGGATCGGTGGCGCCCGTCTGGTGGCCGGAGTCGACGAGGTCGGACGCGGCTCGCTGTTCGGACCCGTAGTCGCAGCCGCCGTCATCCTCGATCCCGGATATCGCGTGCGTGGCCTTCGCGACTCCAAGCTGTTGCTGGCGGAACGGCGTGACGTACTAGCCGAGCGCATCCGCGCGCATGCCATCGCCTGGGCAATCGCCGCCGTGGATGCAGCCCAAATTGATCAGATCAATATCTATCAGGCTTCACGCGTTGCCATGCGCCAAGCGGTGTTGAGCTTGCGACCCAGCGCCGACCATTTGTTGATTGACGCACTCCACCTCGATTGCGAACTACCACAGCGAGCGATCATTCACGGGGATGCGCTTTCTGCCTCGATCGCCGCTGCCTCCATCCTGGCCAAGGTGGAGCGGGACCGCATGGTACGGCAATGGGACCCGGTGTTCCCAGTGTATGGGCTGGCCTCGAATAAGGGATACAGCACTCCTCATCATCTTGCGGCTCTGCGCCAACACGGGCCGTCTCCGTTGCATCGCCAATCGTTTGCTCCAGTGTGGAATGCGCCCGTACCGCAAGAAGTTTTGGCATTCATGCTCGCGGAAAATGGTGGCGAATCTTTGGACGAAGTGACTGCGCAGGTAGGTTAAGTTCCTGTCATTGTCAGGATTTCAAACGCCTGCACGGTACAATCCCCAAGATGCGCTTGATGGTCATCACCGCCCACCCGGATGATGAGGCCGGGGGATTTGGCGGCTCTCTTCGTTTGTACGGCGATCGCGGCGTGGAAAGTTGTGTCATCTGCCTCACTCCAGGCCAGGCAGCAACCCACCGGGGCGGCGCTCGCAACGATCAGGAACTCGCTGCCATCCGCCGCAAAGAGTTTGCCGCGGCCTGCGAAATTCTTAATGTCTCGCGAGGAATTGTGCTCGACTATCCTGACGGCCAGCTCCATCGCCAGGATATCTACCATGTAGTCTGCGACCTAACACTTCAAGTCCGGGAATTTCAGCCGCAAGTCGTGCTTACTTTTGGTCCGGAGGGCGGCGTCACCGGACACACCGATCATTCGATGGCGTCCATCTTCGCCACTCTCGCTTTTCATTGGGCGGGTCGCAACAATCGTTTTCCCGACCAGCTTAACGACCGCCTGGTTCCTCATCGAGCCCAAAAGTTGTATTACGCAACGGCGAATTTCAGTCTTCCCGATCGCCAGCCGATTACGTTGTCGCCTGCGACTGCCGTTATTGACATTAGCGCCTACGTCGAAACCAAAATTGCGGCCTTCAAAGCTCACACGAGCCAGTCACCGCTATTGCAACTTTTTGAGGGACATATGCGCAAGCGTGGAGCCCGCGAGTTGTTTCACCTCGCGGCCACGATGAAATCAGGTTCGGTTGAGCCGGAGACGGATCTCTTCGCCGGGATCAGCGAAAACCTTTAGTCACGCGTTGTAAACGCGAGAAGTCCTTACCGAGGCTTGATGATCGAGCTCAGCACATCGCCCGCGGATTCATCTCGCACCAGATGCGGGTATTTGTCCCCTCCGTGGTAATCGATCTGGTAGGTCTTGTAATAGTCAGTGTTCTCAATCAGTAGTTCGAGCGGAGCCGAAATATTCTTCCCGGCTCGCAGGCCGTCATGCCACACGTCGACCGAGAACCGCCGCCCGTTGACTGCGACGATCCGCATGCCCGGACCGATGCCCACGCTTGCGGCCGGCATTCCTTCAACTGTATCTACGATTTCGCCATCGTCCTTCAGCAGCAGGCCGATTGAATACTCGGCATCGACCTCCCGGCGCTCAATTTCCCAGGCACGCATCCGCTCGGATTCATTCGGGTCATACACCAGTTTCCAACCGCTGGCTTCCATACCGTCAAGCGGCGCGGCTGGTCCATGATTGGTAAGTCGCGCTGTCCAAAAGCCGCGCCAGTCGTAGGGTGCAACCTGGTTGAGAGTGTTGACAACATCGTCGAAGGTATAACTCTTGACTTCAGGCGGTTCGCCCGGACCTCCGTGAAAAATATGGCAAAAGTCATCGATGGACTTCTTGCCATTGGTCTGTTGCCGGATGATCGTGTCCGCCCACAACCAGTTCAGTTCATCCTCCTCGTAATAATCGAGGGGGCGGCGCCACGATTCCCACTCATGCGGCGCTTCCTGCATACTTGGAACCCCATCCGCCGTGTCCTGCAAGTTGCGCCACCTGCGTCCGGAACGATGATCGAGTTCTGCCGCGTTCATCGCCAGGGCGTCACGGAACTGCTCCGGGCTGGCCAGCCCACTGCGTGCGCTCAGGATTTCTCCCAGGTATTCCGTCAATCCCTCGTACACCCATAGCAAATCTGTTTGCATGGGTTTTTCGTAGTCTGGGGTAGCAAGGTCGGCAGGCCGCCTGAATTTGCCATTCCAGGAGTGGACAAACTCATGCGGCAACAATCCAGCCGATAGCAGCCGCAAGTCCGGATCCACCAGAGCGCGCTCTGGGCGCCGGCTGTCGTTCGATTCATGGTGCTCAAGGCCGAAGTGCGCCACATGGTCGCTCAAGCTGTAAAGGAAGTAGTACTCCCGATAATGATGGGTTCCAAACAACTCCTGCGCTTGCGCGACAAGGTCCTTGTAGTGGTCGAAGACTTCAGCCGGAGCATCAAGAGCTGCGGCACTGTCAGCGGCAATGTCCATCTCATGATGAGGATTCTCACCCAGTGCCACCACCCGCATAAACTCCCCGGTGTTCACGGGCGAGTCCACCAATGTGGTCAGGGATACCGGCTTAAACGTAATTTGCGGTGGACTGTTGCGCTGCTCTGCGGGTTGCGTGGCAATCGGCAGCGCGGTGCCGAACTTCCACCCTGCGGGTAGCCGCAGGCTGGCTTCGTAGATCAATTCATCTGACTTCCATCCCGCCGGATAGAGGAGCATCGTGTTCCAGTTGATGATCGCCAGCTTGTCGGTGGCTGAAGGACCTGCGGTGTACTTCCCCCCGGCAGTGGGAGGCGAAGCAAAATCCAATGATGCCTCCACGCTCGCAGCGCCTGCCGGCACCTCGACGTGGATGGTCCAACCATCTAACAAATCCCGCTGCCATTTCAGAATTTGGCCGTTGGCGGTGAATTTGAGTCCCGTCAACTCCTCGATCGGCCCCGTTGGCCCGTGTTCACCAGGAATCCACTTGGGATAGTAAAGAGTGAGCGTGCCTGGACTGGCCGGAATCGTCATGCGGGCGTGAAACATTTTGCGGGGAGCCTGCGTCGCATCCAGCACTAGAGTGATATGGGGAGGGTTTGCGGCAAGAAGCAAGCTGGACAGGACTATGAGGAGACATACCAGACCGGAAACTCGGCGGGCGAGAACAATCATGAACACGCTCCCTTTTATGGCTACTAGAGTAAGAATCAATCAAGGGCAGAGAATATAGCAGAAGGCAAGCCAAGCCCGAAGAACAGATCAGCGATTGACCTTCGTGTGTTTGGTCCTTGATCCTACCTGCCGACTTCCGAATGCTATGATTCTCTCTTGCCACCTCATGCTCATCGCGGAAAGTTCATCACTGTGGAAGGCCTGGATGGTTGCGGCAAGAGCACGCAACTGGAAAAGCTCGCCAATGTGCTGAGAGCCCATGACTTTTCCGTGGTGGTTACGCGCGAGCCGGGTGGAACCGCCGTGGGAGAAAAAATCCGACACGTTCTGCTCGACACTGGGACCTCCGGCTTGTCCCCGCTGGCTGAGCTGGCTTTGATGTTCGCCTCGCGCGCACAGCACATTGCAGAAGTCATTCAGCCCGCGCTCGCCGAAGGGCGCGTGGTGCTCTGCGACCGCTTCACCGACTCGACGGAAGCCTATCAAGGCGGTGGGCGCAAACTCGGCAGCGGGCCGGTGCTGGAGTTGCACCGGATCCTGTGCGGAGACCTGAAACCTGATTTGACGATTCTGATGGAGTCCGATGTTGCCGCCAGCGTGGAACGCGCCCGGCGCCGCAACAACACACGTGCTGGCCGAAATGGACACTGGAAAACCGATGAGAACCGCTTTGAGCAGGAAAGCCGGGCCTTTTTTGCCCGGGTTCGACGTGCTTATTTGGCAATCGCTGCCCGTGAGCCGCAAAGAGTGGTTGTAGTAAATGCGCGCGGGACCGCTCGAGAAACTCACGCGCGGATTCTGGAAATTGTCCGGCAACGATTGAAATTGGCCGCCAAAACGGCATGAATTAAAGTCGAGTTCCGATTTCCCTCTGTTGCTGCGGCCGCTCCGGAGACCACTCAAACGCCGCGCTGTGATGAGAACGCATAATGGGATTTGCCGACTTCCACGGTAACGCTGACGTCGTCGCTCGCTTGCGCGAAATGCTGGCGCGCAATCGCTTTCCTCAGGCGGTAATCGTTGCTGGTCCCGCTGGCTCGGGCAAATACACGCTCGCGTTGATGCTAGCAAAAGCGATGAATTGCCTTTCACCCGTCTTCACGGATGGCCTGCCTGATTTCTGTGGAAAGTGCTCGAACTGTATCCGCATAGCGCAGTCCGAGGAGCTGGAAACCCGCTTCGATGAGGCCGTCGAAGCTCGTGAGAACTTACGGGATACGGACAAGAAAGAAACGCGACTCTTTGTCCAGACGCATCCTGACTGTGCTAGTGATTCCGCCCGACCCGCCGCAGATGATGATCAAGGTGGACCAGGTGCGACGCGTGATTGAGACCATTTACTACCGGCCCGGTGACGCGAAGGAGCGGGTCTATATCTTCACTGATTCTGCTTTCATGAAAGAAGCCGCCAACTGCCTGCTCAAGATCCTTGAAGAGCCGCCCGAGTTTGCCACCATATTTCTGCTGACTGAGAATGCTGGTGAATTACTGCCCACGATTCGCTCGCGTTCCATGACAATTTCACTAGCTGCTTTGCCCCCGGAGGAGATCGAAAAGTATCTGGGGAAGCATCGTCCGGACTGGAATGTGAAACAGCGCGCGCTGGCAGCTCGTCTTTCCGAAGGCGCCGTCGGACGCGCCTGCAACTTCGATCTTGACGCCTACACCGCGTCCCGCTCCCAGGCCCTGACCATTCTGAATTCGGCCCTACGGAGTGCCGATCACAGCGAGCTGTTTAAAGTAACTGAAACCTTTCGCGCGGGTGCTGAGGGCCGCGAAAAGACGGAGAATCTGCTGCGCAGGCTGTACGCACTTCTGCAAGACCTGATGTTCCTCAGTTCCGGCGCGCCAGAATTGGTCCGCAACACAGACATCCTAGGTGAATTGAAAAAGCTGGCTGAATTGTCAGACTTCGTCTGGATCGCCTTCGCCGCCGACCGTCTGAACGATGTCGAGCGCGGCATGCGCCGCAATTTGTTGCGGTCGCTTTCGCTCGATGCCTTTGCGACAGCGCTGGAAAAAAGCAGTTAGGTTTCATCATTTGCAGGAACTTATTAAGGACCAGCCGCTAACCGCTTCTTTCAGCGGAACTTGAGCATTGTCAGACTCCAGTTCCCTGTGCTACGGTAAGAGAAATTTCACGCCTTCAGTACCCACAATCACAGCAGCGCCGTGTTGTGGCCCGCGAGAAAAAGCGTGTCGAACGGGGTAATGCCATGAAAGATGCGATTGATTCCGTTCCAGCCGAGCGGCCCGTCGAATCGGAAAGCTTCTCCAACCGCAAACTGATCCGGCCGTCTTTGAATCACACTGAGCATCATCACGCCCAGCCGTCAATTGTCGAACGCCGCGACCGGCCGGAGCGCCCTGAGCGAAACGATCGTGGCGGTGCAGGCCGCAAAAGCGCGCCTCCCGAGCAAACCAACGCGGAAAACTTCTACTATCAGAAGCAAATGCAATCCAAGACTCCCATGGTCATCGTGTTGCGAGATGGCGAGGAAATCCGCGGGACCATCGAGTGGTATGACAAGACCTGCTTGAAACTCAACCGCAACGGCCAGCCCAATCTGATGATCTACAAGCCTTCCATCAAGTACATGTACAAAGAAGGGGAAAACAGCAGGAAGTAAGCCTCAGTCGTTTCGCGAGGCTCTCTCAGTTTCCTTCCGCGGGACCTCCCGTTGACAATCTCACATATCTCCCTTAGCATCAACCACTTGGTGCACTTGCTGTGACTCCGCCGCTGGGAGCCGCCCGTGATCAAGCTCGACATCATCAACGAAGTAGTCAACAAGACCGGCATCACCAAGACCAAGGCCGAACTGGCCGTGGAAACGGTGTTCGAGAGTATGAAGCGCTCGCTGGCCAAGGGCGATCGCATTGAACTGCGGGGCTTTGGCGTGTTCAACGTCCGGCCGCGCAAGACGGGCATCGGGCGCAACCCCCGCACGGGGGCGGAAGTTTCCATCCCGCCCGGTAAGGCGGTGCGCTTCAAGCCGGGCAAGGAGTTGCAGTCGATCGACTGATGTTGCGTGGGCGCGATAGCTCGACCTGGTCGAAACCGACCCGTCCGCGCTGAGGATGGCCCGCCGCCGGAATTCCAGATGTCTGAACTCACTCCCCCACTTTCCTCGACTACCGAGTACTACCGGCCGCTTGAGGTGTTGGTCTCCCCTCCATTGAAGCAGCGCTACTGGCTGCACTTGCTTCTCTTTCTGGCGACGATCTTCACCACGCTCGTAGTGGGCGCGCGCATGCAGTTTAACTTCCAGCACAATTTGCCCACGCTCTATATCGGTGACAGCGGCCTGGACATCTTTCCCTTGAGTTGGGCATTGCACCCCGCGCATCTCGCGCTGGGGATTCCTTTCTCTTTCAGTCTGATGCTGATTCTCCTGGCGCACGAGATGGGACACTACCTCTATTGCCGTCACTATGGCGTAGCAGCGACCCTGCCCTTCTTCATTCCATTTCCCACGCTGATTGGGACTTTGGGGGCGTTCATTCGCATTCGCTCGCCCATTCGTTCGCGCTCCGTGCTCTTCGATATCGGAATTGCCGGGCCGATTGCTGGATTCCTGGTTGCGCTGCCGGTGCTGGTGCTGGCCCTGGGATTTTCTAAGCCTTTGGTGGCAGCGTCGTACCTACCCGATTCTGCTTTTGTGCCGGGCTTTCCGCTGATTTTCAAACTCGTGCGCAATATGCTTGCGGGTGCGGGTCTCGCCGGCAGCATCTCCCATTTGCCTTTCGATCAGATCTGCCTGCACCCTACGGCGATGGCGGCGTGGGTAGGTATGTTCGCCACCGCGCTAAATCTTCTCCCCGGCGGCCAGCTCGACGGCGGACACATCGTTTTCGCTCTCGCGCCTCGTGCACACAGAATGATCTCGCGTCTGACCATACTCGCGCTGATTCCGATGGGAATTTATTTCTGGTCAGGCTGGCTGATCTGGGCAGTTCTCCTTCGCATCAGCGGTATGCGGCACCCAATGGTAGAGGAATGGATCGGAATCAGCACGGGCCGGCGCTGGCTCGCGGTCTTGGGATTGCTCATGCTGATTCTCACCCTAACACCGGCACCCTTCGGACATTTCTCGTTACTCGAGGCGGTTCGCCAGTTACGCACAGGACGATAGATAAAGTCCCACACTTAATCTTCAAAGACTCTCGCGGTAACCTCCTGGGACGGCTCACCGCCAGCAGCTTCTTGGGCCACAATCAACTTTCGCGCTTCGACTCTAATTTTGGGCAGGTGCCGGCCAAACCACGCTGCGCCTCCGATACAAGCTACTGCGCCTACGGAGACCGTGATCGGCGCTCCTAGTCGATCGGCTAACGCACCGCCGAACAGTGCTCCAAATGGCGCCATGCCCATAAACATCATGGAGTAAACCGCCATGACCCGGCCGCGCAAATGGTCGGGCACCATCGCCTGGATCAATGTGTTAGACGATGACATTTGCAGCATCATGAAAAAGCCCACCGGCAGCAGCAGGGCAGCCGAGAGCCAGAAATAACGCGACAGCGAAAACAGAACCAGGCTCATTCCAAATCCGCCGCAGGAAAACGCCACCCAGCGTCCCAATCCGCGCACTCCACTGCGAGTGGCCAGCGTCAGTGCTCCCACCAGAGCTCCTACGCCAGTTGCGCCCATCAAGATCCCTAAGCCTCGGGCTCCCCCATGCAGAATTTTGTCGGCGAACACCGGCATCAGGACGGTGTAGGGCATGGCGACCAGACTGACCAGCCCAAGTAACAGCAGAATCGCGCGAATCGGCGCGGTGTGGCGCACAAAACGGAAACCTTCAATAATGTGCGCCATCGGCGAGCCACTCGACCTCCGATACGAGCGCGGTGGCACCCGCATCATGAGCAGTCCGATGATCACTGCGATGTAGCTCACTGCATTAGCGAAAAAACACCAGCCTTCGCCAATCTTCGCTACCAGGATTCCTGCAATCGCCGGACCTATAATCCGCGCTCCGTTGAACATGGATGAGTTCAAGGCAATGGCGTTCATCAAATCTTCTTTGCCCACCATGTCCACCAGGAACGCCTGTCTTCCGGGAATATCAAAGGCATTGACGACTCCCAGCAATCCAGCCAGAACGAAGATTTGCCACACCTGGATGAGTCTGCTGAGCGTCAACACCGCGAGTATGAAAGCCAGTATCATCGATGCAATCTGGGTGCCGATTACGACCCGCTGCCGGTTATAGCGGTCGGCTACGATGCCGCCGATTGGGGCCACCAGGAACACCGGAATCTGGCTGGCGAATCCGACTGAGCCCAGCAGCAGCGCAGAACCAGTCAGGCGGTACACCAGCCATGACTGGGCAACGCTCTGCATCCACGTCCCGATCAGGGAGATCAATTGTCCAGCAAAGAAGAGCTGGAAGTTGCGATGTCGGAGCGCACGCAAAGTGGGGGGCAATCTGCCATTTTCCGGTGCTGCGTTGGGGCCGGACGGCGTCCTATCAACAGCGGATTTCGAAATGGCTGAGTCGGTCACTTCAGTCCGTAATTATGGATGCCGAAGAGTGGTTGCTCGACGGGTTACGTTCCCAAAATCGACCGTGCTCGCCTTCGCCACCAATTTAGAACTTCCTAGCGGCCGCAAGCTGGAGTAGAGTAGGCAGTCAGCGATCGGTCGGGGCACAGTTCGTTGCCCTACGGCCAGTATAGCGGCAAGAACGATTGTGGAATTCCTGAGAAGTTGCGCGTCGCACACGCCTCGATGGGAGAAGCCATGAGCACTGATCCGGTTCATCTGGAGCGCCGCGCCGCCCAACGCTTTGCCCTTCATCTTCCCGTTTTCCTGCGCTTGCCCCGCAGTGCGCGCGAAGCCTCTGCTTTCACCCAGGATTTAAGTGCGCGCGGCGCATTGTTGTACACCGATCTGCCCTTGTCTGTCGGTGAAGCCATAGAATTGACTCTAGTGATGCCGTCCCAAATTACGTTGGGCGAGGATATGCGCGTCCGTTGCTCCGGCACAGTCAAGCGTGTGATTCAGCCCGTGGCAGGGAACACGTTCGGGGTGGCTGTCTATTTGGAAGCTTACGACTATCTGCCTGCAGCCGAGACCACGGTGGAGGCTTCGGCAAGTTTCGCCCGGATCTCCGCTTTGCACCAGCAAAACCGGGAAGAGAAGACCTGCAGAGGAACTCAATCCCCGGATTGCTGCGCTGCGTTAGTTTGGTGGAAATAAGTTTGGGGCTTTCGAGATGAAATCCTGCGGACTGCCCGTGGGTTAAGCACTTCCCCGGTTTTCCTCCTTTTCAATCCGGTTGATTTTGCTTAGAATGCTAGTTCGCGGCGGGGCTCCTCTTCCTCGGGAACACCGCTGGCGTAGCGGTCCGGTGGTTTCCACTTAGTTATGTCATCCGGATCGAGATTGCAGCGCTTGCAAGGGAGCAACTTGTGGTCAACGCGTTCACCCAGAGTTACCGAAGTCACTTGGCGCGATCGTCATCACTCCATAACATGCTGATACCGGAAATTAGACTGAGGCCCCGGCCATGCAGGGCATAGCGCTTACCCTTCTTACAGAAGACAAAGAACGGCTTTCGATCCTCCAGCATCGGCTGGAGGGAACGCGGATGGGCCGGAATGTTTTCAGTCATGTGGGATTTCCGGCTAGCGCCACCGACTCCGTCCTCCGTCAGATCCAAGACGTCCGCTCCGAGGTAGTGCTGGTCGATATTGACCCGCAAGATGTGCAGCGGGCTATTAACACCATTGAACTGATTCGCCACAGCACCAGCGACATTGCTATTTTCGCGGTTGGCGAGATGGCTGATCCATCGACCATCGTTTCCGCTATGCGCGCCGGCGCTCGCGAATACATCGAGCGCGATATTATCTCCCGAAGCTTTAGTTGAGGCTCTTTCGCGCTTTGCCGCTTCCCGAAGCAAGGCCCGCACTTCCGCGGCAGGGCTCGGGTTTTCACCGTGACCAGCGCCAAGGGAGGAGCAGGGGCGACGACGGTGGCGGTGAACACAGCTATAGCTTTGCAGGAAGCTCACGGCGGCGGCGTGCTGCTGGTCGATTTCGCTCCCCTGGGCCACGCGGCACTCCATCTGAACGCCCGGCCGACATTCGGCATCACCGACACCTTACAGAACCTGCATCGCATGGACGGATCGCTGCTCGAAGGCTTGATGACGCACTGCAAAGGCGGGTTACAACTGTTGGCGGGTCCGCAGCAGCCTCAATCACTGACCCCGTCAGTGGCTGAATTGGCCCGGCTCTTCGATCTCCTCGTGTCGCAATTCCGCTATGTGGTTGTGGATTGCTCTGGCCGCCTGGACTCGACTGGCCGGCAGCTTTGCGATTTGTCGAACGCCGTCTTGCTTGTCACCCAGGCCGACGTCGTCTCCTTATGGAGTGCCAGTCGCATCCGCACTTTTCTAGAAGAAGGCGGCAGCCGCGACCGCGTGCGCCTGGTGCTGAACCGTTACAAGAAGATTCCGGGATTCACCGACGAAGACGTTGAAAAAGCCACGAATTGCAAACTGCTTTGGAAAATCCCCAACAATTACCAGTCAATCGCTCCGGCTATTGATAAGGGGCTTCCGGTGGCATTCCACGAGGCACAGGACATGGGACGTTCTTTTCGCTCGTTGGCCGCGCTGCTGGCGCAGGCTTCCACGAGCGGGGAGGGTTCAATGGACCTTGCATATGAGCATGACAAGACCGATGCTAAGAAAAAAGCCACCGGCCGACTGCTGATCTCACCTCTACGCGCGGGGCAGTGATCTGCTGCTCGGATTCTAATTCTAGTCAGCCAATCGTCTTCTGCCTTAAGCGCGCGTTCACAAAATCGTTAATTCCCGTCCCTCCGACTGATTCCCGACTTTAGTTCTAAGCTCAAGCCTACAGCAGTGGCCTGGCCTTCACGCGTATCGATGAGATTGTTGAGCTCGCGAGGATCGACCGTCCAATCATAAAGTTGAGCTCCGAGCTTTTCGTGCACAATCAGATGCCAACGTGGAGTGACCATCGATACCATGTTGCCATCCGCCGCCGTAGGTATTTTTCCAACCACCGCCTTGTCATCGGTATTAATGAACTCGTTCCGGGCTAGCTCCGAAAGAGGATAGGGCCACTTTGGATCCTACCTCGGGCTTGGTCCAAAGTGCGGCCAAAGGCGGACCGGGGAATTTCGCCGAGTCAGGACTCCCCGGAGAATTCATGCTCGACTAGCTCCATGATTGTGGCGGGAATCGCCGCGTTCGTCACCGGAGTCGTCACGCGGAGACCGGCCGGAACATGTCCCGGGTAGAAAATAATCAAGGGCACATGGATCAGATCCCAGTACAAAGAGATGCCGTGATAATTCATGCCGTGCCCGCCAAGCGATTCACCGTGGTCAGATGTGATCACAACGATAGTATTTTCGGCTAGTCCATCCCGTCGCAAATCCGCCAGCAGCCGACCGAGATAATCGTCGACATACCTCAGACCGGCATCGTATTCATCGACGGTCGTCCCTCGGTCCCATTCAGGCTTTGGATAGCCTCGCGGCCCCCCATAGGAATAGTGCACATCCATGTAATTGAGGAAAGCAAAAAAAGGGCGTTGCCGGTCGCGCTCGATCCATCGTAAGACTTCCTGGTTCACCGCACTGGCACGCTTGCGGACGGCAAATGCCCCGCCATAGTTGCCTGATCCTTCATCGTCTTTATCAAGAATAGAGTCGATTCCCAAATAGCGAAGCGCGCGAATCACTTTGCTATGTTCGGTGCGGTTGAGGTAGAGGCGTGCAAACTCTTTTCCGTATAAAGTGCGGATGAACGAATCCGCCATAGAATCGAAGTAATCTTCAAAATGAAGGAAACCGCGTCCCAGGCCGACGTTACTGGTAAAAAAGTTCCGGTTCGCAGAAAAAGCGCCCGTCCGATATCCTCTCCGCTGCAACGCTTCTCCCAACGTGGGATAACCCGCCATGCTGCCATTTCCCCACCCCAACCACGGCATGGGCTGCACATTCTGAAGGCCGTGCCGCGCAGGATATTGGCCGGTTACGAGGGAGGCGTGCGACGGAAGACTCCAGGAACAAGTCGCTACCGCGTTCTCGAAAAGAACTCCCTGCCCGGCGATGCGATCAATTTGGGGGCTGGTTGGTCTGGAATAGTTGTATGAGGAAAGATGATCGGCACGTAAGGTGTCCAGGACGATCACCAGAACGTTAGGCGATCCAGCGGCGGCCTGCGGCAGCCTGGCTACGGCGTACTCTTCGTGGATCCATTTACCACCCTGAATCGCTAAAAGAAATATGAAAAATGCGTGCAACCATCCAAGGCGCGGTCTTTCTCCAAAATCTCAGTGCGACCAGTTCGTGTTTGGCCAGCCATCGCGTGAATGCAACCGCCACGCCCAACGCCAGCAACCAGCAGGCGCGGTGATAGAGACGGTTGGTTAATGTGAGCCAATCGTAAACCGTTAGAAACGTCAGCACGAAGGCAAGCACTCGGACCACCGGGAGGCGCGGCCAGAGGCGCGAGACCAACGCACACCACCAGCGCGACCATCACAAAAAACAGAACATCAACCACAGGCGAGATCCAGACGATTTCCTTCGAGACGTGGATGATTCTTCCCCACTGGCGCCAATTGATTCGCTGGAAGATCAATAGAC
>CAVSNS010000035.1:0-32773 GCA_963729325.1 uncultured Acidobacteriota bacterium | reverse complement strand
GAGGATGTCCGAGTTTTAGTTGATTGCAGCGACTCTCGATGTTCGGCACTGTAAGCCTACCTGCAACCAAAGTTCAAGCGACTTCTGCTGTCCGGACCTCCTTCTGCTGAATGCGCGACGGATTCAGGCGTTCTTTCAGCAACAGGATTTCTTGATAGCCTTTGATGCGTCGGAACTTCTTCTCTGCTTCCAAGAGTCCTGTGGCGGTCCAGCGCAGCGGCTGATCTCCTTCGCGCCAACGCTTTACGTTCCTGGCCACCCGCTGCACCGTCGACAAACACGATTCGATCGGGTTAGTGGTGGCCAGTTTCCGACGCAACACCGCTCCGACTCCCAGGCGATGCACCGTCAGTGTTTCTTCCAACCCTTCCTCCAGGCTCCGAGCAGCGCTCGGATTGATCCTTTCCAGTTGCCGGAAGATTTTCTGCAACGCCTCTTGGGCCTCCGCGTAGTTGTTCATCGCGTAGGCATTGCGCATCCGCCGATCGTAGTCTTTCTGGCAATTCTCGGGCAGGTACTCCTTCACATTCCGCCGCTTGTGAATCTGGCAACGCTGCACTTCCACTTGTTCACCGAAAACACGTTCCACACCGGCTCGCAACGCTTTCGATCCATCCATCACCACCAGATACCGCCGCTGGCGATCCAGTCCGCGGTCCACCAGATCTTCCAACAGCCCTTTGACCACCGTGGTGTTCTCCGTGGCTCCTTGCCACACCCCCAAAACGTGCTTTTCTCCGCCTTCCGCGATCCCCAGCGCCACCACCAGCACCTGGCCGCCAAAGTGGATGCCATCGATCATCAGCACCACCAGATTCAGATCTTCTAGGCGCCGTTCGCACAGCACCCGCAACTGATTGCTACTGGCCGCAACGAACTGCCGGCTCACGCTGCTCTTCTCGATCCCGTAGCCTTCCAGAACACTCTCCACCGCTCGTCGATAGTTCCGCGTGGACAACCCGGCCACCATGCGCTCCTGCACCGCTCGTTGCAGTTTTCCGTCTTGCTGCAATTGACCGTAGCTCTCCAGTTCCACTTCCTGGCCCTCGCGGGTTCGTACTCGTGGTCGTTCCAGCGGAATTTTTTGTCCAGCAAAAACCACATAACCCGGCTGCTTTCCCCAGCGCACGCAGCCAGCGGTGGGATTGGGCCGATGCGGAGGTCCCACACGGTGAGTCACTTCGTTTTCCAGGATGGCGCGCAGGATCTGCAGCCCGGCTTGCCCGGTCAGCTCCTCTACCTGCGCTTGCATCTCTGCCCACACCTCGGCTATCGGCAACGGCACCCGCACCAACAACTCTTGCCCTCCGACGACCTCGAACTTGTGATTGGACTTGCGGTCTTTCCTCTGGTATTTGTTTCTCACGGCGGCTCTCTCCTTTAAAAAGGGATTCTCAACCCGAACTCTATCCGAGTTCGGGCGAGAGCCGCTGCTTCTTGTTCTCAAGTTTCAACTAAACCCGGGGCATCCTCCGTAACGGGACAGGTGCCGTACCAGGACTCCACTTGTACGGTAACCGCGTTTTACCAGGCACTTGCCACAGATTTGTTTTGAAATTTCCCTGTCACGAATGTTTTTAGCGGTTGTAATGTTCTTTATCATGAGTGAAAGACAGGGTATTCTCTCTCCACCGTGGCGACTCGTGACGAACTCAAAGCGCCTCATCGACCAGTTGCCCGAGCCTCGGCTTGAAATTGTTCGAAACATGCTTGAGCGCCACGTCCATCCGCCGCAGCCGCAGCCGGAAATCGAGCAGATGCAACGGCGCTCCCAGGAGTACAAAGAGCGGGTCGAGCAACGGTTCCGCGAGACCCGTAAACCAGGAACGGTCGGAGGGATGGCCGGAGGTGGAAGTATGGGGATGCACCAGGGCACTCCTTTTGGGCGACAAGGCTTTTCCTACTGGGACGAAAAGGCTTTAGTACACCAGACCCTGCAATCGTTCGATGGGCAGGAACTGGAAATCATGGAGCGGTTGTCGCTCTCCCCTGATCGCACAAAGCTTTCCTGCGTTCTCGAACTCTCAAGCGGTGACCGCACAGTGAATTTCACACAAGACTTCCCAATTACGAAGAAAGAAGCACAGTCATAATAGAACCCTCAGCCCTGCCGGGTTACGCCGACGGCATTGATGGCGACGACTGTGCAGAGGAGAACTCGAAGAAATCCCGGCCTGGTACCCATTTGTCCGGTTGATGCCATAACGACGCCGGCCTCGCGACGGCCCGAGTAAGCTGTTCGGTGTTCACCCTACAGTGCTCGGACCGAAGGAGGCCGAGATGCGAATTATAGGATGTGATTTGCACGCTCGCCAGCAAACGTTGGCGATGTTGGACACCACAACGGGAGAGGTACGGGAGGTGACTCTCCAGCACGAAGGCGACAACGTGCGGGAGTTTTATTCCACGCTTCCACGCCCGGTGCGCGTGGGTATCGAAGCCACCGGATCGATGCAGTGGTTTTTGAATCTCATGGAAGAACTGGGAATCGAATGCCTGGTCGGTCATCCGGCACAGATTCGCGCAGCCGCGCCGCGGAAGCAGAAAAATGATCGGCGAGATGCGGAGTTGATTCTGAAGCTGCTGGCAGAAAATCGCTTTCCGGCGATCTGGTTGCCTTCGAAGGAGCTCCAGGATTTGCGGTCTTTGTTGCGCCACCGTCATCAGTGGGTACGCATGCGGACGCGAATACAAAATGCGTTGCAGTCCATTGCCATAGCAGGATGCTGAAAAAGCCAGGAATTTTGTAACGAGGCGGCGCGCGGTGCGTCTGATTAGGCATGCGAGGAAACGATCAGCAGCAGGGGCATGTGTTTAGCTACCTTTCACCGGAGCAGCGGGTACGCAAGGATCATCCGCTGCGGCCGATCCGCACGATGGTAGATAAGGTCCTCAAGGAACTCTCGCCAGAGTTCGCCAAGATGTATTCCCAAATGGGCCGTCCGTCGATTCCGCCGGAGCAGTTGCTGCGGGCTCTGTTGCTGCAGATGCTGTACTCGGTGCGCAGCGAGCGGCTGCTGGTGGAGGAGATCGACTACAACATATTGTTTCGCTGGTTCGTGGGGCTGAATTTGGACGATGAGGTGTGGGATGCCACGGTGTTCACCAAGAACCGCGACCGTTTGCTAGAGGCCGAAGTGGCGAAGGAGTTTCTGGCGCTGGTGGTGGAGCAAGCCCGCGGGCAGGGCTGGGCCTCGGACGAGCACTTCACGGTAGATGGAAGTTTGCTGGAAGCCTGGGCCAGCGTGAAGAGTTTTCAGCCCAAGAACAAGAAGAGTGGGCCTCCGCCGGATGATCCTGGAAATCCCACGGTGGATTATCGCGGCGAGAAGCGCTCGAACGAGACGCATGAGTCGAAAAGCGATCCCGAAGCGCAGCTGGCGCGCAAAGGTCCAGGCAAGGAGGCCAAGTTGAGCTACAGCGGGAATCTGCTGGTGGAGAATCGCAACGGGTTGATTGTGGACAGCCGGGTGTGGGAAGCCACGGGCACGGCCGAGCGCTATGCGGCGCTGGAAAAGCTGCAGGAACTTCCGGGAAGCAAGCGGGTGACGGTGGCTGGAGACAAGGGCTTCGACACGGCGGATTTCGTGCGCGAGTGTCGGAACCTAGGGGTGACGCCGCATGTGGCGCAAAACCTTGGGCGAAGAGGTGGCAGCGCCATCGACAGTCGCACGGCGCGGCACGCGGGCTATGCGATCAGTCAGAAGAAGAGGAAGCGCATCGAAGAATGTTTTGGCTGGCTGAAGACGATTGCGCTGTTGCGCAAAGTGCGGCATCGCGGGACGCTGAAGGTCGATTGGATCTTTACGTTCGCGTGCGCGGCTTACAATCTGGTGCGCATGCGGAACCTGATGCACAGCGTAGTTCCGACGTAGTTCGACCGGGCCGCAGTGTCTCGGAACGGAGCTGCAACGCTTCTTTGGGGCGCTCGGTAGCACGAAATCACGCCTCAGATGCTCGAAAACTCCCGCATGACTCAAACCGCCCAAGAAATTGCTGGCTCAGAACGATTTTTCCGCAGCCTGCTAGCGAATGGCCTACGACGAGGCACGGCCCTGTGGAGCCACGACGGACAAAGCAGGATCGCATCGTTGTCGTTGGCGCCTCATACCGCCCATCGGCGGAGTGAACTGCAGGCGATGTACGAGAAGTTCGAAGTGGAGATCGAGAAACTGAACCAACGAGTCGAGGAGCAAGCCTGCCAACGTCCCGGAGCACGGCTGCTGATGAGCCATCCGGGAGTGGGGCCGATCACCGCGTTGGCGACCGAGGTGTTTCTGGGCGATCCCGCCCGATTCGCAGACAGCAAGGCCCTGGCTAGTTATGTGGGAATGATTCCACGTGAATATTCTAGTGGAGGGCGACAGCGGCTCGGGGGGCTGAGTAAACAAGGCAACCCGCTGTTGCGGTTTCTCTGGGGTGAAGCGGGGGCGTATGCCGCACGCAAGGATCCTGAGTTGCAGCGTTTTTACCGCCGCAAACTGGTACAGAAAGGCCTGGGGAAGGCGAGCGTGGCCGTGGCTCGCAAGCTCGGAATCCGACTGTGGATCATGTTGCGGGATCAGATTGAGTACCACGAGTTCTGTCGTCGTGGACAGAAGCAGCAGAAAAGCAGTGATGCCGGCGCGGGGATGCCAGAAACGCGGTATGGTGCGAAAAGTCACCGGCCGGTTGATTAGGCTACCCGCCTCCCTTTAGGAATGGGGAGTTCGAATAACTCATCATGGTCGATGGTGATCGAAGAGATGTTTGGTGGGCAACACTGAGTGGATGATCGTAAACGGGCTGAGCAGGTTAGGGTGACACCGATGAACAGAAGCGGCAGAAAAAACGCACTCCATGCGCCGACGGAGAAGTGTTTCCGCGTTTTGGTAGAAAAGAAGAGAAGACACTCTTGACACGGCCGACGTCGTTAGAGATACCGCGTTTACCGGGCGCTGGGTAACGTTCATCATGGAATTGACAGTCCAACGTGCGGTACAGTTGTCATGCCTTCGGTCAGGGACGTTTCCATGCCGCGACGACGAATTGCCGCATACAACGGATTATTTATACTTCTCGCTCTAGTGATTTGCCCACATCCAGCGCTGGCACAGGATTCCGCCGGTTGCCAAACACTGGAGCCAATTCCACCCTCACGGCAACACCCGCCAAAATCCCCGGTCGATATTCAGGTCGAGGTTCCCGAGGACTACTCCAGGCGCGAAGTTCTACCCTATTTGGGTAGACTGGTGGCTTCAATTTCTCGCAACCTTCTTTCGACATTGCCCGAATCCGTGGCGAGTGGAGAAGAAGGGATGGTGGTGATTCGCGTTCAACTGCGAAAAGATGGGTCACTCTCCAAAGACGGCCTCAGTGTCGCGTGCACCTCGGGAATAAAGGATATAGATGCTGCTGCACAATCCGCGATTCAGAGCGGAGCCCCTTTTGAGCCACTGCCCCAAACATACGGCGGGTCTGACTTGGTCCTCTTAGTCCGAATCTCTTATCGATCTTATCGGTACATTCCCAGAAATCCTTCGCGGCGAACGTGACGCAGTCCGATATTTCTTACCAAGTCCTGGAGAGTCGGGTTACCGGACAAGTCTCGTACCAGGACTCCACACCTTCCGGCGAGCGCGTTGATCAGACATAATCTTCACGGCAATTAGCCGAACAGCTATACTTCCCAGATATGCGGCGTGAAATTAAATGAGAACGTCTTGGAAAGCCTGCGTGACCGCGCTTGCCTTCGTTCTCGGCCCTGTGACTTCCGCTCAGAGCCGTCTCGATTTGGTTCAACGAATTTCGGAAAACTACCACAACCTGCGAAGCTTCGAGTTTGCAGGCCATCTGACCGTGCAAATCCCTGGCCCCCGGTTGGAGATGCGTACCCATACAATCGATGCCGAAGCCGGGCACAGCTTTGTCCCCGAACACAGCACCGTTTTGAAGTATGAAGAGGTTCTATCGTTCCACGGTGGCAAGCTCACCGACGCTAGTGGAAGGCCTGCCTCGCCAGATTCGCTGAAAGCTGGCGTAGCGATGCCGACCCACTGGGGACACTATGAGGAGATAGCTGCGAACGTCCAGAGTATAAATGAGCTCCTCCCGGAGACACTAAATCTGGATGGCGTTACGATCGAGTGCCACGTTCTTGAAATTGTCTATGGAAGAGAGAGATGGAAACCCGGGGAACGCAAGGTCAAGTATTGGATCGATGCCGATCGGCTCCTGGTTGTGAAGGAGGAGTTTGCAGAGTTGCAAGGGCGTCATGATCCTGCTCTTTGGCACTGGGTTTACACCGTGGACTCGGTGAAGCTTAATCAGCCTCCTCCAGAGTGGCTGGTCGAGAGTGCAAACCGCTCAGATCAGCCGGAGCCACGACCTGAATGGGTCGGCCGGGAAGCTCCAAACTTTACTTTGCCTAGCCTGGATGGTCAGCAAGTCCGCTTATCAGCGATGCGAGGCAAGATTGTACTTTTGGATTTTTGGGCGACTTGGTGTGGTCCATGCAGAGCGGAGATGCCAATAGTTAAGAAAATCGTTGATGACTACGATGCGAAGGGCTTGGAAGCGTGGGGCATTTCCGATGAAAAGGCAAAGGTTGTAAAAGAGTGGATGGCACGCAATCCGTGGAATCTACCGGTTCTAGTTGATGCAGAGGATAAGGTATCTGAGCAATTCCAAGTCGAAGGCATCCCCTCGCTCCTTGTCATCGGTCGCGACGGCAAAATACTGAGCTACTACACGGGAACCCAGTCTGAACAATCTTTGCGTTCTGTGATTGATATCGCTTTAAACGAAAGTCCCACGACAAACAGATAATGGGGTAACGGTGCTGACCCAAAGGGTTCTCAGTGCCTGGCACGACTAATCGGGACTTAGCCGCGTGGGCTGAGGGTAACGTCCGAGTCGCCGACGATCCGTGATTCAAGAAAAGAACTGTCGCAACTCGTGCGCCACTGGCTTCGGCCTTCCGCCCCGGTCGGTGTTCCAGGAAGCCGCGTGATTGAGTCCGCGGAACTCAATTCGTCTGACGTTGGGCAGAACCTGCTCAAGTGCGTCAAGCGCTACCTTGAGGTACGCAGGGCTCTTGCTTCCGCCCATTAAGAGGACCTCGGCGCGAATGGACCCGAACGGTTGCACCTTGCCGCTCATCTCGACAGCGAGTTGAGTGTCGTAGTGCAGTGTAGAGGCGAGGGCTCGCACCGGCAGATACTCGGCGTTGGGGTGCTTATCCTCCGCCTTCATCGCCGCGTTCGCGAGGAATTCGAGCACCGAACGAGGCAAAGCGCGGAGAATCGCGGGCCCCATCTTTGCGCCTTTCATACCGGTTATCAGTGCCGCCGCGACATCTCCCGCCTGCATTTCCCGGTCCAGGCGCGTCAGGACTGCAGTCGGAACTGTTCGATCCAAGAACAGTGCTGGTTCAAAGATCGCAGCTTTCCGAATCATCCCCGAAACCAGCGCTGCCTCAAGAACTATCAGCCCTCCTGAGCTGACCCCGAAAACGTTGCTGGCGCCGGTTTCGCAAGGAGCGCCTCCAGATCCTCCACTTCCTTTCGAATGCAGTAATCGGCTCCGAAGGGGCCGCTTCCGCAACGGCCGCGGCGTTCCGGAACATAAACCGAAAATGCATCAGCGAGCGCCTTTGCGAGTTCCAGGTGATTGTGAGGCGAGGACATGCCTCCGTGAACGAGAACGATGCCCGGACCACTGCCGAGCGAACGGTAGGTGATGCTCGTGCGGTCGCTTGACGTCACTAGGTCTGTCGTGTAACGCGCCTGTTCAGAATGTTGCGATTTCTTCATGGCACGCACTGACAACGGGCTAGCCGGAAGCAATCCACATGCCTGATTAACGCCGTTATCAAAAGGTCGAAAATTGCAGCCGACCCGTCGGTTTCAAGCTTGGCCGCCTCCCAATACTCTTGCCGTGATAGTTGCTCATGCATTTACACGCGAACGCTTGTCCACTGGAAGCCGCAGCAATGCAGGCAATCAAAGCAAGTCTGAGAACGAATAGAAGCCTCACGATCAAATACACACCCTCCTTGAGTGTATGGTTCCCAATTAGAACTACGTTAATTAGTACGCGATGAAGAAACCAGACTGTTCGCGTGGAGCAGTAGCAATGACGACAACGTGTGAAATGTCTTGTCCAGCGGGCTAACGCGGCGGATAAAAGGCAAGCCTGAGGGGATGACGGTGCTTGCGCACAATCCACTTGGACGATTAACGCTGCCGGAGAAGTGCCTCAATGTCCGGTAACCCGACTTGAACTAAGCCGCTGGCGCGGCGGACGCTCCGCGTGCTATGCTCCGCACGTCATGCCCCAACGTAGCGCATGCCATTCCGGTTCTCGCACATGCTCGGTTTTTAAGTACCGCAAAACCAACAGCTTACAGGTGAGCGAAAAGATTGAATTCCCATAGCCGTTAGATCGGGTCCACTAGCCCGCATCCGCCGCAACCGCCAGCGTCTTCCTTCAAGTCGTTGTATCGAAAGCGCGCAAATATACCGTGCGAGTGTGTGCAGCTTGCTCACTCGCGCTTCCGATACAACACTAAGACTTATCGGGAGCCATGCCCACTTGGAACCGGCTCCCCTCACGTGGTCGGAGTCCATCGACTCTTGCCGAGAGAGAACAAAAGATAGTCTGTCGCTGCGTCAGCGAGGTTCTCAAACTCCCTAGCACACTCGTATCGCAGGTCTTTGGTAAACCACCCGACCCTAAATGACCCGTCTGCGCTCTCGGTAATGAAAGTCGATGGGGTATATCGCTTGTCGGAGGACTCGTCAACCAGAGCCTTAGCGACAGCAGGGTGCTCCCGAAAGTACTTTGCGATTTCGGTGCCGGGGAGATCGGAAACGGCCAGAGCACGCGTGATCCCAATTTGCTGAACCCTGAATCCCTTCGGAAATCCATCCTTAGGCGGTTTTCTTCTCCAGCTCCACATAGTGTGGCTAATCGTAACACCCGCACCCGAGAATACTTACAGTGGGACGTCGTATGCACTTTACCGGTAATGTGTGCCGGACAAGTGGTTTTGGGACGATTTCCCTGGATTCGCTTAGAGGGCCTCCTTCGTTTGTGGTAGCTGTAGTAACTGTAGTAGCCGTAAGGGAGGGGAGGCTTCCCTGCAATGCAACGTGCACCCTCCCCCCTAGGACCTACTACGCCTACTACGCGCGTCGCTACGGTTCGTTGACTTGCCACTGAGCGCAACCTAAGATGTGCGCCCAGAAGTCCCATCTCCAGCTAGCCTGCCAGAGAGTTCAACGGTGACTGAAGCCTCCGGCCCAAGCGCGGTGCCTGCTTTGGAAATAGCCCATATCCTGTTCATGGACGTTATTGCTTACTCTACGCTGCACATGGACCGCCAGCAACAAGTGCTGCGCGAATTGCAAGACGCCGTTCGCACCACTCCGTCGTTTATTCGCGCACAGGCCGACGATCAGCTAACCAGATTGCCTACCGGCGACGGGATGGCGCTCGTCTTCTTCCGCGATCCAGAGGCTCCGGTTCGCTGTGCGCTAGAGCTGACGAAAGCTCTCCACGGCCATCCGGACATCAAGCTGCGTATGGGAACTCACAGCGGCCCCGTGTACCGCGTCGCGGACATCAACGCCAACAGTAACGTCGCGGGTGGCGGCATCAATTTCGCGCAGCGGGTCATGGACTGCGGCGACGCCGGACACATTCTCGTATCGAGGCCGAAGCCGACGTGCTCGGTCAAGTGAGTTCTTGGTGTGCGACGCTGCACGATCTGGGAGAGGTCGAGGTTAAGCATGGCGTCCATCTTCATCTCTACAACTTGTACACCGAAGAGGTTGGGAGCCCTGAAACTCCGAAGAAGGTTCTTGGCCAGCGGGCAGAGTCTGCCGCGTCACTGCTAACGCGAAAAAGAACAAGCGCGCCCGTCTAGCGATGGCGGCTAGTTCGATTTTACTGGCACTGGCATTCGTGGCTTTTTGGCTCGTCTCTTCCCGGAACGCACACGCTTTAAGCCCGACGGACACCATCGTCATCGGTGACTTCACGAATACTACGAGCGACCCTGTCTTTGACGATACTCTGAGGCAAGGGCTTTCGGTTCAGCTTGAGCAATCCCCGTTTCTCTCGATGATTTCCGAAAGCAAGATCAATCAAACCTTGAAGCAGATGGGGCATCCCGTGGCAGACTATTTGACGCCGGAAGTGACGCGAGAGGTCTGCCAGCGCACCGGCAGTAAGGCTATGCTGACCGGCTCCATCGCTCGACTGGGCAGTCAGTACGTGATTGGGTTGAAAGCAGCGAACTGCCAAACCGGAGACCTGCTGGCGGAAGCGCAGGAGCAGGCTGCGAGTAAGGAAGGGGTACTCAAGGCATTGGACGCTGCGGCGGTCAGTTTGCGGAGCCAACTGGGTGAGTCGCTCAGCACGGTGCAGGAATACGCCACACCGCTCGCAGATGCAACCACGCCATCGCTGGAAGCGCTGAAAGCTCTACAGCCTGGGCGAAAGACGGAGCCTTGCGACAGGCGAAACCGCCGCGCTGCCCCTCTACAAACGCGCGGTAGAACTCGACCCGAATTTTGCTTATGCCTACAGCGCCTGGCGGTTGTTACCCCAACCTTAACGAACCGAGTCTGGCGGCGGAATATGCCCGCCAGGCGTACGAGTTGCGGGAGAAAGTGAGCGAACGGGAACGGTTCGCTATCGAGGCCTTCTACTACTCGAACGTGACTGGAGAACTGGAGAAGGCGGCGGAGACGTACGAACTGTGGCAGCAGACCTACCCGAGAAACTATGTGCCTTACGGGAACCTGGGAGTTATTTCCTTCATTTTGGGAAACTACGAAAAATCGTTAACCGAATACCGTGAGGCGTTGAGTCTGGAACCCAATGATGTGAGCCACTATTCCAACTTGGGCAGCACCTACATGAGCCTCAACCGGTTGGAGGACGCAGAGGCGGTGTATAGACGGGCGGACGACCGCAAGCTGGAGAACGAGTGCCTACTCGCGAGCCGCTACATGTTGGCGTTTTTGAATGGAGATCCGGCACAGATGGAGCGTTTCGCTTTGGCGGCAACGGGAGAAGCCCGGCACGGAAGACGTATTGCTGGCCCAGCAGGCGGACACTCAAGCCTGGTATGGGAAAATGAAGAATGCGCGGGAGCTGACGCGACGGGCAATGAATTCCGCCGTGCACAACGATGCCAAAGAAACAGCTGCGTTGTATCAGGCTGAATCGGCGTTGCGCGAAGTCGAATTGGGTAACTTAGAGTACGCCCGCGCCGAAGCGAATGCCGCAATGAAACTTGCATCCAACCGTGATGTGCGGGTCATGACGGCGCTGGCGCTGGCGCGAGCAGGACACACGCCTGAAGCCGAAAAGCTGGCGGCGGAAGTCGATAAGACATGCCCTCTGGACACGCTGGTCCAAAGGTATTGGCTGCCCACGGTTCGGGCCGCAGTTGCGATGGAGCGCAAAGACCCGAAGCGGGCTGTGGAACTCCTGAACGAGACCGGCGCCATAGAATTTGGCTCACCCACCAACCTCTCGGCGACATTGGTTCCAGTTTACGTGCGCGGGGAAGCCTATCTGGCGCTGAGCGACGGCGACAGAGCGGCAACGGAATTTCAGAAATTCATTGACCACCGCGGAGTAGTAGAGAACTTTCCCTGGGGCGCGCTCGCCCGGCTGGGACTGGCGCGCGCCTACGCCTTGCAAGCAAAAAACTCGCAGGACGCGGATACCGGCACCGCCCGCGTCCGAGCGCTTGGCGCTTACAAGGATTTCCTTACTCTGTGGAAAGATGCCGACCTCGACATCCCCATCCTGAGGCAGGCCAGGGCGGAGTACGCGCAGCTGCAGTAGTTATCTGTGAAACTGCCGCTAAGCTTCTGCGCTGAGTCCCGATAAGTCGTAACCGGACAACTGATTTTGGACCGATTTCCACACCTCCGGTTACGGAGGAGGTACTGAAAAGTTTTTTCAGTCGGCGCGTGAGCCGCTTCGCCACTTCGCAACGTACGGAAGCCCAAACAAGTACAGACCGGTGAAATACTGCAACGCGAGCACGAACACCGCCAAGAGGCCGAGTTTGTTGGTGTACTTCTTTTCGACAACCGCGATGCCATTTATGATAACAACCACCGTAAAGGCAATGGACAGCCAGCGGTGGGACACCCGAATCCACCTGTTCCACTTCATTGGATCACCTCCATCAGTCAGTAAGTGTGTGTCAACTTGTACCACGGCTAGGAGTCCAACCAGACATTGGTTTCCGACCGAATTCCACCTTTCCGATTAGCAGCGTTTACCGGTCGCACTCCCCGTATTACCACGCCCAACTTTGCGATAAGCTGACTTCATGCTCGCCGACGCCTCTCGTTACACAATCGATTGCGTGGTTCACGGAGCGAGGTTTCGGAAGGGTCAACAGTTCAAAATATTAGCCTTGGTGGTCCTTACGGCCATGTTTGGCAACGCAACAACAACCACGTATGGTCAAGTGCCAGATACATTTGCTCAAGAGAGCGGGCAAGCCACCTTCAGCTTCACCTCCCAGCAAGGCATGATCATCCTTCCCGTAAGCATCGCGGGTTCAGCGCAACTGAACTTTGTGCTCGATAGCGGCTCAACTCGTACCCTGATCGATAAGAGTGTGGCACTGGGACTGGGCTTGAAAACTCAAGAAGAAAGCTCGCTTCAGGGTGCCGGAGCAGGACGGATTCCGATTCAGGCAATCCACGACGTGATGATCGAGCTCCCCGGCCTGCAGAGTACACATTACGACTGCTTCGCGACCGACCTTAAGTCGCTCGAATCGAATCTTGGCGTGCGGGTCGACGGTATCTTGGGCTACGATTTTTTCGCCAGGTTTGTTGTTTCTGTCGACTTCGAGAAGAAGGTAGTGACCGTTGAACGGCCCTCCGCATTTCATCCGGCGCAGAATCAAACGGTATTGCCGCTCGAAATCAAAAATAAGTGGCCGTTCATAAAAGCGACATTGAAAATCGACGGACATTCTCCGATCGTGGACACTTTTTTCATAGATTCTGGCTCCAGCGATGCTGTAGATCATCCGATCGTGAAATCGATGCAAAACAAGACTCCGAGTAAAAGCGGTGTCGGCCTTGGAACTCCAGTGGAGGGCTCCATCGCAACAGCGTCGTCGTTTGCGATCGGTCCATATGTGATGGGAGGACCCATCGTTGTGAGTTGTTGCGGAGCTAGCGAAGCCACCAGTCGACTGATCGGAACGGAAGTCTTGCGGCGGTTTACCGTGACGTTCGACTACACCTCCAGCCGACTATTCCTCCGTCCCAACGGCGCTTACCGAGAAACGTCTCGGACGACTCATTTCTAGCGTTCGCTAGGTCCCGATAAGCCGTGCCGGACAACTTCAGTCCCAGTACTTCAAGTTTCCGATACCGCGTTTGGACGTAGCCGCCCGGCGGCGGACGCTTCGCGTGAGGTAGTGGAGTGTTGGTTGCTTGATGGCTTGAGATAAATTTTGGGTCACAAGGAGGTCCCTGTGACCCATCTCAGAAAAATAATGCTGGAAGAACTCCAGCGCCGTAATTACGCTCAACATACCACACGTTCCTACATCCGCGCAGTCGAAGATTTTGCTCGACACTTCAACTGCTCCCCTGATCGCTTAGGCCCTCGACACATTCGCGAATACCAAGCGGAGTTATTTGAGAAGCGCAAGTTGTCAGCGGGTAGCGTCGCGGTCCGGCTGGCAGCCTTAAGGTTCTTTTACTGTAAGACGCTCAAGAGAGCCTGGAGCATCGCCGACACTCCCTACCCGAAAGGGGCGCATCGCCTGCCAACGATCCTCAGCAAGGAAGAAGTTGCTCAACTCATTCAGGCCGCCAGCACTTCCTTCCATCGCACTCTGCTGATGACGCTCTACGCCACCGGAGTACGACGCGCTGAATTGACACACCTGAAAGTCAGCGACATCGATAGCAAACGCATGGTGATTCACATCCTGGGCGGCAAGGGACGCAAAGACCGGGATGTGATGCTCAGCCCAAAACTACTCGAGGCGCTGCGTGAGCACGGGCGCGGATTACCGCGCAAGCCCAGCGCCTGGCTGTTTCCTGGCAACCGCTGGCATACCGGTGATACTCCGATCACCACCAAGGTGGTGTGGAACGCTTGCGAGGAAGCCGCCCAGCGAGCGGGCCTCCAGAAAGATATTCACCCTCACACCCTTCGTCACTGTTTTGCGACCCATCTACTCGAGGATGGTGCTGACCTGCGCACCATTCAAATCCTGTTAGGTCATAACGATCTGAAAGAGACGGCCCGCTATCTGCATCTCTCCCAACGTCACCTGCATGCAGCCTCAAGTCCGTTGGATTCGCTGCCGCTCGAAGGCCGTTCGCCGCAGGAAGAGTAGATGGCCCGGCCACCGCTGGAGGTGGCCGACCTGATCCGCGCCGCGGGAGATGCTTTCATCGAACGAAATCGCCACTGGCTCCGTTGGAAGCACAGCAAAGTATTGCTGGCCATTCGCCGGTGTCGTACCGCCGCACTCGGCGGTCATCTCGATGAGTGCACCCGCTGCGGGTATCGTGCCACCATCTCGTATAACAGCTGCCGCAATCGCCACTGCCCGAAGTGTCAGATCGCTGCACGGGAACGCTGGATCGCTGCGCGTCAACGTGAGCTTCTCCCGACCCGCTACCTGCACGTGGTCTTCACACTCCCCAGCCGCTTGGCGCCACTGGTCCTGCAAAACAAGAAGATCCTCTACGATCTCCTGTTCCGCACCAGTGCCGAAACCCTTCTCGAAGTCGCTCGCAATCCGAGACACCTCGGCGCAGAGATTGGCTTCTTCAGCGTGTTACATACCTGGAGCCAAAAACTCAAAATTCATCCGCATGTTCATGGTGTCGTTCCTGCCGGCGGCCTCTCGCCCGATCACACCCGCTGGGTTCGCTCACGAGATAACTACTTTCTTCCCAAGGAAGTGCTGCGGGAAGTTTTTCGCGGCAAGTTCGTCGACGCTCTTAAGCAGGCTTTCCACAATGGCCAGCTCAACTTCCAGGGAGACCTGCAGCTTCTTGCGCAACCCAAGATCTTCGCTGCCTGGCTGCGGCCACTGTTCCGGCAAGACTGGGTGGTCTATTTGAAACGTCCCTTTGGTGGTCCCGCATATGTGTTGCAATATCTGGGCCGCTACACCCATCGCGTGGCCATCTCCAATCACCGCCTGGTCTCCTTCGCTGATGGCCAAGTCACCTTTCGCTGGCGTGATTCCGCTGACCACAACCAACAGAAGTTGCTGCCTCTATCGCTCGACGAGTTCCTGTGCCGCTTCTTACGGCACATCCTTCCGCAAGGCTTTGTGCGCATCCGTAACTTCGGCTTTTTGGCCAACCGCAAACGCGCCACGCTCCTGCCTCTCTGCTTTCAATTACTGGGCTCAGCCCAAGAGCCGCAAGCTGGACAACACGTTGCTTCCACTGAAGAAGCGCTTGGTCTTTGGCGCTGCCCTAAATGCGGTGGAGCGATGAAGGTCATCGAAAGGCTCTCCGCTGCTGAAATCCAACTTCGTTCTCCACCACAGATCAGCGCTGCGGCATGAAACCACTCTCTCCAACTCGAACACTCTGCATCCTTCCGGGCGCCCCGTACCGCTGCGCCTGGTCGCCCAATCGATCCGTCCGTCCAGCTTCTTCAAACACAGTCTTTGCGATACTTTTTCGCCGTAGCCAATTTCCGCGCGCACGGTGTCATGTCTCGTGCCCTGCAGCACAGTCTCAGCACGGCTTAATACCGCTCGTTCCCGCAATTGAATTTGCATAGCGCCCGCGTCCACCGCAACCACGGGCGGCCACGTCCAAACGGCTTTACCGGACGCGCGCGGAGATCCCCGCCTCCGTTCACTCCCTCACCGAGAACGCGCATCCGGTAAAGCACTAGCGTTTACCAGGACGTAGGCTGTTGGCCATTGATGGACAGGATTATCCTTCGAAGGTTTTGTGCTTTTGTTTTCGACTGTTTGCGCACGCTGAACAATTCAAGACAGTCAGTGCCGGATTCCGTATAACAGCATCCCAGGGTTCGGAGCGAGTGCGCCGATTCGCCCAGGACTCACAAACGGGAGATCCCCTTGTGGGATCACGATACGGAAGTCTCTGCAACAGGGTTGCAGTCCCTCGAACGTTGGCATGTTGCGAGCGAATGCTCTGGGGGCCTCTTTGATTATCTCTGAATCCATAGTCGGCGCCTGGTATATGACGATGTGAGCGCAGCGGCTCGCCTCAACCGGCGAGTGGATTCCCGTTGCGCCTGCCCCTCCTTGTGGATCGTTGAGGAACCGCAGCACATTCCTCGGCTCGTTTTTGAGATAGATACGGCCGACACCCCCAGATTCTGTGCCTCTTGGGGGTTCCGAGTGTTCGGCGGCGCGGGCAGCTTCCGAAGGAAGGCCTGGGGCAGCCTGTGGACTGGTGGACTGACCTAGTGCGGGACGTGGAGAGGAAATCAACGGCAGTAAGATCCAGAGAGCAGAAACCATTCCAATTCGCATATTCTGTCTCCTGTCCAGAAAATATAGCACAGGCTAGAGATTTAGACGTGCGGAGTTGACTTCTGGAATGGAGAAAATCTCGTCCGTGCTCAAGTGGACGATAAGTCCTGTGTAGTCGGCTTACCGGGTGCGCCGTGAAAAGGTGGTGGTCCACAGCGGGAGTTAAACCCGCCCGGGAACTGGTTCGCTCCACCCGGTAGCAATCAGAGCAGCGGTGGAGGCAACGAGACTGCTGAAGCCTCTGGTGCAGAGAGTCGCTAGGCGACTTGGCGAGCGTGCAGGCCGTAACGTGAGTGAACGCTGAGCAGGCCTCGAAACTGACAATGCAGGAGCCGACCCGCCCCGGTTCGTGGGAAGGCCGAAGCGAATGGAATCGTACGAGCGAATAAATTCCATGCGACCTGCCGGGGTATTGGCGACGGCATGCAGGCAAAGTGGACCATGCGCAACACGGGAAGTCCCAGCGGTGATCGCGGTATCGATCAACTGGCAGCTCGTGAGAGAAAGGCCGGGCCGACTGGGATGGCGGAGAGGCTCGTAGTACCAACGAAGCCGGGTAACTCCGGCGGAGGGAAGGGGCCTCAGTTGAAGGCGGACGCAAGAAGCGACGACGAAAGGGAGATTGGCGAAGAGCCTGACAACTCCCAAGCTGTTTTCAGAAGTTGCAGCCAGCGTCACATGCAATGGCCTCGGCGATTGCGTGAGTCTTCTCCGAGAGCCGGATGCGGCAAATCCGCACGTCCGGTTCGATGAGCGGGGTGTGGAAACGGAAGCATGGCGGAGCTAGTGAGGCACCGACCGACGAAAGGGTCGGTAACAGATAGGCTCCACCTAAACCACCGCGCCACACCTCGACTCCACACATCTCTAACAGTGTCGGCCCTGTCAAACACTTTTTGAGCGCACTGCTCCGTTCACTTCGAAGAGTGGTCTTCGTTGTTCTTCTTCGGCTTCTGCATCGACGACCACGGCTCGTTCGCAATCTAGCGGTCGGTTTCAGTCCGACCCATACATCTCTTCGATCCGAACTTCGACCATGATTACTTCTTCAAACTCCCTTTACAGGGAGCGGGATGCCCAACCAAGTGCACGGTGTTTACTTCACACCATGTCCGGTACCGAGCTGTCCCGCGTACGAACCGAACTCCATCGACGGCGAATACGCGCAGCCGTTTCGCCACATCCAGTACAAACGCACTCCCAGCCTGCGTCCCATCGCGACCTTGGCGATGCTCTTGTGCCGACGCATCGCCAAGTGCAGGTACCGACGTCGCCAGTCTGGATTATTCCGTGCCGCGGCTTGCGCCGCCTCCACGAGTAAGAAGCGCAGCAACGAGTTGCCTTGCTTGCTGATGTGCCCCAGCCGTTGCTTGCCGCCACTGGAGTCCTCGCTGGGTATCATCCCCACGTAGTTGCCGAGCTGCTTGCCACGACGGAATCGGCTCGGAGTTCCAATGATCAACACGTAGGCCAGGGCCGTAAGCGGGCCCACGCCAGGATGAGTCATCAGCCGCAAGGCCTCGGGCCGTTTCCGGGCTTCCTGCTCCGCGGCTGCGGTTAACTCCTCGATGGTCGGATTCATCCGGTCCAGCAGCTCCAACAACTCGCGTCGGCGCCGACTGGCCCACGGAGCCAACGCCAGCTTCTCCAGTTCTGCTCGTCCCTGTTCGCTCCACAGCTTGGATTTCCAGCGCCGGCCCTCATTCATCGCCAGAGCCTGTAGCTGATTCATGATCCGCGTGCGCATCTGCACCAGCCGATGCCGGTGCCACAGCAGTTGACGCACATCACGATTTTCCGGACTGGGTACCCAGATCCGCGGAAAACGATCTTCCCTCATCAGCTTCAGCAGCAGTTGCGCATCTTTGCGGTCGGTCTTTTGCCTCTTGACGCGCTTGGCCTTGATCTCCGCGGGATCGCCGATCCACACCTCAAAACCCAGCTCTGCCAGCAGGCGCTCGAACCAGCGGGAATATCCAGTTGCTTCCATCCCCACTCGCACGTGGACTCCTCGCAGCTGCAGGTCTCGATAGAACTTCTCGGCCTCCCCATCGCTGTGATTCAATCGTCGCTCGCTATATTCGCCGGTCTCCTCCACCAAAAATGCAATCTGTCTGAAAGCCCGGGTGATAATCTACGCCTATCAACATGTTCGGCTCCTTCCTCCCGAGCCTCTGGTCGTCAAGCAACCAAAGTGTACTCAGCTCGAGGGAGCCGACACTGTTATGCAATCAAGTGCCAGTCCCAGTACGTCAATTTCCGATAATCGCGTTAACCAGGAGCATTGTTTAAGAGTACGAAATCAAATTGCTGCCTAAGGCTGCCTCGATCGACAACGGCGAGCGATGCGAATCGGTCTCAGCCAGGGAGCCATTCCTTCAAAGAAGTCCTTCGTCGGACGCACTACGGATTCTACCGGGCGGCAGAAATCAGCGGCTCGCTGTCGAACCGATCCCAGAGGTGGTTACTGAAAAAGGCGAGGGGCGAAGTTCTTCAAGTCGCGTCGCCAGGTCTGCCATTCGTGATCGGTGCCAGGAGATTCGTAGAAAACGTGCTGAATGTTCGCTTCGGTGAGCGAATTGTGCAGGCGCTGGAGACCTGTGCGCATGCGCTCAGGTTCCACGGTACCCACGCCGAGCCACAACAGATGCACACGCTTCGCGAATGCCGCAGGGTCGGCAAACACGCCGTTATAGTCCTTACCCGCATCAAGCTTGCGATCGCCCAAGACGAGCATCCCGCCGGCGCCACTGAATCCACCAATGTAGGAAAACAGGTCCAGGTAATCGAGAGTAATTTGAAAGGTCTGCATACCACCCATGGAAAGTCGGCTCTGAGCAAGAATTCGTAGAGGCCCAATAAGAGAGCGGGTTTCCGTGAGGTGGTGGTTCGGCTAGACTCGGGGGAATGCGCGACAACGAATTCACGAAAATCTTGAATTGGCCAGGCTACCGAGTCTTTAGGCACGAAATCAATGAGACGGCCATGACACTGCGATTGTGGGTACGGCGAAAACGGGGCAACCGCAAACTGATCTGTTCGGGATGCGGAAGGAAGTTTAGCGACGCCCATGATTATTACCAGCGCGAGGTGCGCGACTTACCGTGGAGGAAGTATCAGACCACGGTGATCATCGAACTATACCGGGTGTGCTGTCCGGAGTGCGGGGTAAGGATCGAGAAGATTCCGCAAGTACCGGGCAAAGCGCCGTTCAGCAAAGACTTTGAGGATGCCGTGGGGCTGGCGTGCGAAAGCGCATCAGTTCGCCAGGTGGCTAGGCAGTTCGGACTGGTGGCCAGCCCGGTGCGAGCGATCGACTTGCGGTATCTGCAGCGCTGGAATGCCACGCGACGCAAGGAGCGGTTGGAACAGATGGGCGTGGATGAGATCTACTTTGGCAAGCAGATGAAGTTCATTACCGTGGTCAGCAACTTGGAGACCGGCGAGCCCTTGTGGTTCGGACAGGACCGCAAGCAAGAAACGCTCGATGAGTTTTTCCGGATCCAATTGGGAGAAATTCAGCGGAAGCGTATTGAGGCGGCTTGCGTGGACATGTGGCGGCCGTTCACGAACAGCATTGCACAATGGGCTCCGAACTGCCGCATTGTTTACGACAAGTTCCACGTTCTGCAGCATGCCAACAAAGCCATCGATGAAGTGCGCCGAGCGGAGTTCTTCCGCAAAGGTGGGCGCATACGCGGTGTCGTGAAGGGCAAGCGCTGGCTGCTGCTGACTCGCTGGATGAATCTGGACAGCCAGAAACGGCAGCAGCTAAACGAGCTGTTCGCCCTCAACCGGAGGGTGATGAAAGCCTACCTTTTAAAGGAAAGTTTGGAGCGGTTGTGGACCTACCGCTATGAAGGGGCCATGCTGCGCTACTTGCAGAATTGGATCAATCAACTGCGGTGGCAACGGTTGCTACCGTTTCAAAATCTAGCTTTCATGCTGCTAGATCACTTAGACGGAATCCTGAACTACTGTCGAACGAAAATACGATTCGGTGTGGTCGAAGCGATCAACGGCAACATCAAAACCCTTTTTAGAAGGGGCCGCGGCTACAAAAATCTCGTCTACCTGTTGCTCAAAGCGCAGCGCATGGCGGTCACCAAGACCGAATTCATCGTTCTTCAGAAAGCAGCCTAAAATGCGTGTCTCTACGAATTCTCGTTCAGAGCCGGAAAGTCCTGCCATCGCTCGATGATCGCGATCGCTTAGTGTTCTGAAGCTCGAGTCGATGAACGGAATGAGGGCTTTTGTCACGTCATCCTCAAACGTGGAAGCCATATCCTGCATACCTTTGAGCATCTCTGGCGAACCGAAGGGCTTGCTCATGAAATCCGGAAACGGCTGTCCGGCGCGAGCAGCGTACCCATAAGCCATGACCACGATCATTGGTTTGCAGTTTCCGGCTGCGAGCAGATTGTCCAGTATGAAATTCGCACGACCCTGCCTGGTCCATCCGGTCTCGTCCTCGCCTGCTCCGTGCTGCAGATAAAGCACGGGGAAACGCGCGGCGGACTGCTGTTCATACTTTGGAGGCGTGTAAACAAGGGCGTGCCGCGAGCTTCCTGTGACCTGCGACAAGTACCAAACTTCGCGGACTTGCCCGTGAGGCACATTTTGAGGGGAATAGTAAGTCGAGCCAGACTCGGGAACCTCTACAGCGCTTACAGGGCGCCCTCCGCCGAAGTAAGAGTGCGTATTCGGGTCGCTGACATCAGCGCCGTCAATCTGAACCGTGTAGTAGTGAAAGCCAGGAACCAGCGGCGGCGTCGTCACCAGCCAAAATCCATCTGTCTGCTTGGCCATGTCGAGTTTCGGGCCGCTCCAAAAGTTGACCTTTACCGCAGTGGCGTTGAGAGCCTTCACGCGGATCTGCACCTTGCCGGCGCTGTCGACGCGTGGATAATCGGCGCCCCACACGTTGGTTTCGGACGGCTTGAATCCATCCGTCTCCTGAGCGAGGCTCGAAAAAGTGGTGAGCAGTAGCAAGGCGAGAATCGGCACTAGCTTCAAGAATGTTCTCCGCATGAGTTATTGGCCTTTTGCAAGGGCGCGGCAGAGTCTACATCAAAACCGAATCGAGCTAAGCACAAAGCGGTTCGCAGGGACAACACACGGCTCAAGCTATTTCTTCGATAGCTGCGCCGCTGAACTAGTCAAGGCAGCGCCTACAGTTCCGCACTTGCCGGAATTCAGATCATAGATGCCAACGCGGAGATAGATTTCACCTGCGGGCAGATCAATTTCCTCGTGAACTTGCATCCCCACTTGCTGCGTTGCTTCATACACTTTTGGATCCATTGTTAAAGTGCTCCGCTTCTTGACAAAATTCAGGATGTCGCCATTCGGGCCGAACGCGACGAGCATGATTTCAATATTGCCGCTACGCGTGCCGTTGGGGTCTGAGCCCATCGCGATGTCGGGTAGGGCCACCGCGAAGTTGACATCGTAGCGGGTAAATGGGGCCTTCAATTTTGTGTTACTTCCCGCACGCCTTGCATTCGCGGCAGGCTGCGGATTCTTCGGCACGAGCTGGACCTTGAACAGGATCTGGTCGAAGTCCGGCATGCCTAAACCGATAAGCGGCACGATGGGGTCGTCTGCGCCCTGTTGGGAAGCGCTTTCGTAGCCGGGTTGGTCAGCGAAGTAGCCGCGCCGGTAAGAAAGTTTGTAATTGCCGTCTGCGAGGCTGACCTGGATGCGGCGGAACTTGCCGTCGTTCTTTCCGTTGGCAGGTGAATAGGCCAGCGTGTAGTAGTGGGAGCCGTTGCCCACAGCGTCTTTGACCGCGTCGCTCAACGCGTTCGTGCTGTAAAAAGCGCGGCCGCCGGTCTCCTCGGCGATAGTTTCCATGGCGATTTGATTCGCGCTAAGGCGGGCTTCGAGTTCACGACGCGAACCGGCCAGTTTGCTTGCATCGAAGGCAGGGTCTCCGAGAACTCCGAGCGCAGAGACAGGATAGATCGCGACCTGTGCCACGGTGAGCATGTCCGAGGTTTTCTGAACGTGCTCCTGATTCTTGGGAACTTTGCCCCGAGTGTCCGGCAAAAAACTGACCGGGAAGTTGTCTGAGAACCAGATAAGATTTTTGCGGGCGGGAATCGCAGAAAGATAGCGGGCGATTTGCTGGAAGGCTTGTAAGGTCACCTCGATACGGGAGTTTGCGCGCTCGGCGGTCTCGTCGCGCTGGAAAGACTCCACGGCATCAATGGCCGAGGGCGCAGCCTGACTCTTACGCATTTGCCGAAGAATTTCCGCGTCGCTGTATTGGTTAGCGTCAGTCTGCAGATCTCGAGAGACCTCGGGCGCTACGCCGAGTTTCTTGTCCTCCAGCGTGGCCGAGATGCCGGAAAAATCGGTCGTAAACCCGCGGACGATGCGGAGGTGAGAACCGAGCGCGAAAACGGCGAGCCGTGTGCCTGCCGGAACTTCGTCGAGATATTTGATAACCTGCTCCCTGACAAAGGCCTGATTTTGCGGCTGGGTGTTGAGAAGATCGAGCAGCAGAACGTTGACGGAATCGGCGCCTCGAGCGGTCGAAAAATTGGTGAAGACGTTGGGCGGCATCGGCGGCAACTTCATTTCGTTAGGAGCGGCGCCTTTGTGTTCCTCGAAAGTAGTGACAATCTGCGGGCCGCCGTCCTCGGAGAGGTGAAAGTCATCCTTGTGGAGGCCGGGAACGGATTGTTCTTGTTTGTCTGTGACAAGCACGTCCACCACAACGATGCGACTTTCGACTTTGATGGAGGGACCCTGAACTGGCGGGGGAACAGGCGGTTGCTGCTCTTGGGATCTAGAGAAACAGAGCCCCGCGACAAGAAGGAGCGAGCCAGCTAAGAGCAGGGAGCGAAGCATGCGAATCCGCAGAAAGTTTCTCACAGAGATAGTAGAGAGTATACAGACCATAACCGGGTAAAGACGCGAGCATAGTGATGGATGGTAGCTGGCGACATCACTGGCGCTGACACACGGGACCAAGGGATTGAAGAGTTCCCAGGCGAACGCGCCAAATTGAAAGCGCGACCATCGAGTCCCGATAAGTTCTATAAAGGTAGAAGTCAAGAAAAAACACTTCTGCATCGGCCGGAATTTTTCTTGCTTCGCAGCCCACTTGATCGAGCGAGATCTGTTCTGACCTTCCGCGCCAGGTGCTCGGTTGCTGGACAATGTCGACCCAGCGGTTTGGGTTTTCTCTACCAGCGGTTTTCATCGCTTCTTCGCAACGAAGCCTGTCAGTTCCGAAACCAACAAAGCAGAACGTGGTCAAATTTGGCGACCATAGTTCTATCCGGGACTCGTGGCCCATAGCTTTTTCTGGTTGTCCGAGAGGGCCTAGGGTCGGCTGTGAGACTAGGTGCCCGAAGCACGCAGCGCCTAACTTATCAGCTGAGACTCGCTCTCGAACCAGAGTGTCTCGAGAACCTGACGGCCACCGCCAGAGAAGATCCCCGGGATGGAGCGGACTCGATCAGAGACACTCAAGCTGTTTGTGGTTTCAGATATTTGGCGTCGAAGCTCACTCCTTTCTTCCATACGATCAATACGATCGTGGCAATCTTTCTCGCCAGGGTCAGGCGTGCCATCTCCGGTCTCATGCCTTTGGCCACCAAGGCCGCGTAGAACTCCTGGAACGGACCCGGTTTGACGGAAGCGATGGTGGCGGCGCTCTTAAACAGGTTCTTCAGATCGTGATTGCAGTCGCGGTTGAGTCCGCGAACCGAAACTTGCTTCTTGGTTCGTTCTAGCTGTCCTTGGACTTTACGGTAATCGGCACTGCTGTGCGTTTCGATGGCAAAACCGCTGTATTTCCAGAGTGGTCGCTTGGTGCGGAAGCGGTGCGGTGTCTGGATCAGCGCGATCAACAGCGCCGCCCGGATCGGACCGATCGAAGGGATCTGGCAGAGCAGTTTGCTCGCCTTGTGCTTCTTACTCTCGGCTAGCAGATCGCGCCGTACTTGCGTGGCGCAACGACCTCAGGGCATCGAGTTGCTGGTAGTAAAACTCGGCCCGGCGGAGCACCCCCACCTCGGTGATCTTCGCGAGCCACTCGGCACGATGACGCGGCGCATAGACTTGCTTGCCGGCACAAGGAATACCCCAGCTGCGATAGATCGCCTTCACCCGGGTCATGACTCGTGCGAGATCTTTGCTGATGGTCAGATAGCTGCGTGCCAGTTCCTTCAGCGTGCGGACTCCTGCTCCGCCGTGATAGACCGAGCTGAGCTTGTTCATGTACAACCGGTCGGCCAGCTCGCGTGCATCGATCCGGTCATTCTTGTTCCCCTGTCTGCTATTCTTCCGCGGATCGCACACCACCAGTTTCGTTACGTGCGGCTTCAGCAGGTCGTACAACCAGGTGGCCCAGGTTCCTTCTTCAAAAGTGACCTGCAACTCTCCGCGCAGCCCGTGGATAAAGTCCAGAATCATGTTCGCTTTGGTCTCGATCACGCATTCCATCACGATCTTTCCGGCATCATTCCTGACCGCAATCGAAATACTTTCCTTGTGCACATCCATGCCGATATATTTAGTGCTAGTCATAGACGGGTGTTCCTTTCTGGAGGGGTTCGAGCCGAACACTCAAAACCCTACTCCAAAAGGGGCGCCCTTTTATATTGCGTTACCGGACATATGGCTTTCGAAGCGTCCGAACTACCCTGGCCACGGGTTCAAAAAACCTTTTCCCGAGTTTTTGAACCAGCTAGGAGAGGTACAAGCACGTTATACGTCCAGGTGGACCGCTCCGCGTACATCGAGACCACGGCGCATTCCCAGGTGGCAAGGTTCACTGCGTTCGTACCTGGCCTAAGCACATGCTAGTCTGATGTGATAAGCGATGAAAAACCGCGACACTCAGGCGACTTGGAAGTATCACGATGGCACAAAGCACTCCCATTGGAGCATTCGCAGCGATCCCCATTTCCTGGACTGGGCGAATCGACCGCTGCCTTTCAAAATATATCCAACGATAGAGCCGCTTCCGTTGCCGCGGGACGTGCCGCAAACAGGTGTTGCCGCGCTTTCCGCCATCGCACAGCCCTTACTACCGTGGAGCGTTGAGGTGGCCCCTGACCTGCCAGACCTGGCGCGTATCCTTTATTTCTCGGCGGGAATTACCAAGCAGCGCAAAGATCCAGGTGGAGAGATCTACTTTCGAGCCGCGGCCTGCACGGGAGCTCTCTACGAGATCGAACTGTACGTTGTGACCGGCGGCCTGAAGGGCCTGGATGCCGGCGTGTACCACTTCAATCCGGCGGAAGTATCGCTACGGCTGCTGCGAAAGGGTGATTTCCGCGGAAACCTGGCTCGGGCGACGGCATTGCGACCCACGGTGGCTCGGGCGCCCGCGACTATAATCTGCACGGGAACGTACTGGCGAAACGCCTGGAAGTACCAGGCGCGCACCTATCGCCATTTCGGTTGGGACCACGGTACGCTGCTGGCGAACACGCTGGCCATTTCTGCCGCTTCCGGGCTGCCTTCCGAGATCGTACTCGGGTTCGTGGATGTCGAGGTAAACAACCTACTGGATCTTGACACCCGCCGTGAGGTCTCTTGGTGCCTTGTACCGATTGGGCGCACGTCGGAGCGTTTGTCACCTGCCCCGAGAGAGGCTGCGGCGCTGGGGCTCGAAACAATCGTGCTTTCGAAACGTGAGGTGGAGTATCCCGCGATGCTCGAGATGCACGACGCGTCTTCTCTTGACTCCGAACAGGAAGTGGCGCAATGGTGCGGGAAGCAACCGGTCTCTGTATCTCACAATACGGCTAGCGAGGCGGTTTGGCTTCACCCGCTATCGAAAGAAGAAGAACCAAAGGACACCATCGAGGAGGTCATCCAGCGTCGCGGCTCTTCTCGAAAATTCGATCCAACTAAATCGATTACGCTATCCGAACTCTCAACCATCCTCGACTCCGCCACGCGAGGCACTCCCGCTGACTTCCTTGAGCCCTTTGGCACACAGCTCAATGACCTTTACCTGATCGTCCATGCGGTGCAAGGACTCAGGCCGGGCGCGTACTTCTTCCGCCGTCAGCAAAACGCGCTGGAGCTCTTGAAGGAAGGAGAATTCCGCGCCGAGGCCCACCATCTTGGACTGGAGCAGCAACTGCCCGCAGACGCCTGCGTGGACGTTTTCTTTCTCGCCGATTTAAACCGCATCCTGGAGCGATGTGGGAATCGCGGCTACCGCGCCGTCCAGTTGGAGGCAGGTGTGATAGGCGGCAAAATGTATCTAGCAGCGTACGCCCAGCGTCTGGGTGCAACCGGGCTGACCTTTTTCGACGACGACGTGATTCACTACTTTTCGCCTCACGCGAAAGACAAGAGTGCCATCTTCCTGCTCGCGATTGGCAAGCCAATGAAAAAATCACGTGAGGTTTTCTAGGCTCGAATCCTAGTATGGCAATTCTTGTTTCCGGGGTCTAACTCCCGATTAGCACGGGTAACCGGGTGCGCCGTGAAAAGGTGGTGGTCCACAGCGGGAGTTAAACCCGCCCGGGAACTGGTTCGCTCCACCCGGTAGCAATCAGAGCAGCGGTGGAGGCAACGAGACTGCTGAAGCCTCTGGTGCAGAGAGTCGCTAGGCGACTTGGCGAGCGTGCAGGCCGTAACGTGAGTGAACGCTGAGCAGGCCTCGAAACTGACAATGCAGGAGCCGACCCGCCCCGGTTCGTGGGAAGGCCGAAGCGAATGGAATCGTACGAGCGAATAAATTCCATGCGACCTGCCGGGGTATTGGCGACGGCATGCAGGCAAAGTGGACCATGCGCAACACGGGAAGTCCCAGCGGTGATCGCGGTATCGATCAACGGGCAGCTCGTGAGAGAAAGGCCGGGCCGACTGGGATGGCGGAGAGGCTCGTAGTACCAACGAAGCCGGGTAACTCCGGCGGAGGAAGGGGCCTCAGTTGAAGGCGGACGCAAGAAGCGACGACGAAAGGGAGATTGGCGAAGAGCCTGACAACTCCCAAGCTGTTTTCAGAAGTTGCAGCCAGCGTCACATGCAATGGCCTCGGCGATTGCGTGAGTCTTCTCCGAGAGCCGGATGCGGCAAATCCGCACGTCCGGTTCGATGAGCGGGGTGTGGAAACGGAAGCATGGCGGAGCTAGTGAGGCACCGACCGACGAAAGGGTCGGTAACAGATAGGCTCCACCTAAACCACCGCGCCACACCTCGACTCCACACATGTACCGCCCAACAGCTCGGACGATCCCGTCGGCTTACAGGCAGTCGAGGTGTTTTCTCGTGGGACTTGGATTTGCCTTTAGTCGGACCGACGTGGAGCCCATGTTCCAGCAATCAAGGGTCGTGTACTTAATCCATCGCCGTAGCGACCGGTCATTGCGGAGAGCTTGGCGAATGCACAGACCAAAATATCCAGTATTCGTATTTACAAACCCTGGACTGATTCCTCGATTGCGGCCATGGCCATGAACCAAGGTAAGCTCGCCCTCCCCCATTTCCCAAGCTTGCTGCACAATCTTAGCGAGTGTTCCGTTGAACACGATTTCACGGGGATGGTAGCCGTGAAGGTCGATCTGCATATCCGTTCTCCCGGTTCCCTTTGAGATTGGACTGCCAGAATGGCCACCGGAAATCAACCGGTCGAATTGGCCGTAAGTGGCACGAGTTTGGAGCCGGGCTCGATCCCGATCTGGTCGTTGACTGCCTCTCTGAGTCGCTGCTTACAGCCGAGATATTTTTCTGTAGTCTGCACGGAAACATGGCCTAACAGGAATTGAATTTGTTCCAGCTCGCCACCCGCACTGTGGCAGAGGCGAGCGCATGACCTTCGAAGATCGTGCGGTGCGAGCTTTAGAATTCCAACCTGCCCGGCGTATTGTTTGACAACATGCCAAACCACTTTCTCGGTCATTTCCGTGCCCCATGTCGTTCCTTTCCGGCAGACACAACGGAACAACCTTCCATGCGTAATGTCGGCTGCCCTCAGCCAATCGTCGATCGTCTCTTTCACCCACGTGGGCACCGGTACCGTCCGAACGTGCCCTGCTTTGCCTATCAAATCGACTATGGCCCAATGGTCCTCGCGACGTTGAAAATGATCAACCATCAGCTCGGTTAGTTCCCGCCGCCGCAGACCGCAACCCAAGAGCACCGCAAGAATCGCACGATCCCGCTTGCCCTTTAGACTGGTCGGATCGGGCAATTGCCAGAGGATACGGGCCTGCTCCGCGGTCAACCAATTTCCCAGCCGGCACCCGAGTTTCTTTGCGCCCTTTACACGTCGAATGCCTGCTGCCAGATCGGGGCTCAGCAACCCGGAATCGGCGGCTTCATACGCCAGCCGCCGTACCGCAGCCAGCCTCACGTTGATGGTGCCTGCGGCGAGGTGGCGATCTTCAAGGTGAAGGCGATATCGGAGGACCACAGCCTTATTGAACGACAACCGTGGAGCAGAGCAATACCAGGCGACAAATTCGTCGATCGAGTGCCGATAACTGCGCTGCGATTCGAATGACCGCAGGCTAACGATCACCGCCACCTTGGAATTCTCCAAATCCGGTAGGCCCAGCCTTGAGTTCAGTCGGGTCTTTCTATTCTTGGCTTTGCGCTTCATGGTCAGCCGCCTCCCAACGACTAGCCATGAGATTGCTATAGAGAAGAAATTTCGAATGCCTAAGGCGTGATTCTCATTGTCCGGTTACCCGACTTAGAACTTAAGCCGCTGGCGCGGCGGACGCTCCGCGTGCTATGCTCCGCACGTCATGCCCCAACGTAGCGCATGCCATTCCGGTTCTCGCACATGCTCGGTTTTTAAGTACCGCAAAACCAACAGCTTACAGGTGAGCGAAAAGATTGAATTCCCATAGCCGTTAGATCGGGTCCACTAGCCCGCATCCGCTGCAACCCCCAGCGTCTTCCTTCAAGTCGTTGTATCGAAAGCGCGCAAATATACCGTGCGAGTGTGTGCAGCTTGCTCACTCGCGCTTCCGATACAACACTAGGACTTATCAGGAACACACCGTTTCCGACAGGGCGGAAAGCGTCTAAGCCCCAATTCCCGGTATCCGATCACTCCCAGTGGGGATTGACGTGTGAGTGTCACGATGCCCGCGAAAGAATGGCGCGAAGCCTTTTTTGAACTACTCTGGCTACGTGACCCGAAGGATAACAGCTGGCGTTCTCGTTCTTCTTTTCACCACGGCGATCCTTTTTGCCGCAGCACAGAAAACCCCTAGCTGGAAGCGCTACCTCAGTTCCGGATACGGTTTAGAGATTAGCTATCCGGCGAACTGGCAATTTATCCCAGGCGACCAGAACGACGACGGCAAGCCGCCTTCGCCTGGCCAGCACCCCGCCTTCGCAGGGGAGACCCGCGACCTGTTTGGTTTGGAGATGGATGGTCCTAGCCAGTCGAAGGACGGAGGGGGTTCTTTCGATGACGGAGTGATCGTTGATGTCCAGATTACCGGGACAAGCGGAACCGTCGAGGACTGGAACATGAAGCCCGGTGGCCAGTGGTATCTGCGCCAGTCAGCGCCATCCGATTGGGTGAAACTTCACACATCGTCTGGTCCCGGCGCTGGTCTCAAAAGAGTGGCCGTCGATGCGAACGGATTCACCGGGGCGATCCAGGTTGTTTGCATGGAATCCAATCCATGCAAACCTTTCGAGGAACTGGGCGCCGCATATCGCACGCTGCCGAGCGGCCGAGTCCTTCTCGTCAGTTGGGACAGAGAGGCCGGTGACAACGATTTTTCTTACGAGAAGTACTTCCTGGCCATGCTCTCCACTTTCAAATTGCTCAAGTAGGCGAACGCGCTAAAACCGAGAATCCCAGTTAACCGGAGACGTGGGTCCCAGTAGCCAAGTTACCGGTAACGACTAACCGGGACCTAGCCAACGGTGAAGTATTTTCGTAAACTCTATTCATGGTGTTCGCTAAACGACTTCGCGAGGGAGTACGTCGCGGAGAAATCACTTGCAGCGTGCGAATCTGGATGCGTCCCCACGTTAGAGTAAAGGCGCCGTACCGTATAGGGGAAGGCGAGATTGAGGTCGATTCCATTCAACCGATAGGGTTTCCAGATATTACTCCTGAACTGGCGCGCGAGTCTGGATTCCTTGGCGTTTTGGACCTGAATGGGCATCCGCTCCCTGTGAAGGGAGTTCGAAGAAGTAATCATGGTCGAAGTTTGGATCGAAGAGATGTTTGGGTGTGCGCCGGGATAAACCGGTGTGGAGGTGCGGATGAAAGAGCCGTACGGTGAAGGGCCAGCAACCCACACCGGCCCTGAGTCATACGCGTGATCAGTCGCAAGGCTGCACGCGAAGCGTTGATAGGGGCACATGCGGGCAGGGTATTGAGCCGCGTAATTCTCAAAAATCAGAGTGCCGACGCCGTACCCAAAGGCGGAAGGCAACACCAACAAATGCGAAATCGCGAGCACCTGCTGGACTCTGCGAGGTCGAAAGCCCCTGCATGCATGGAAACTTCACGCGCGAGAACCGGGAGGCCCCACCAGCGCCCGACACGAAGTATTGAGCGGGCCGGTTGGAGAAGGCGATGAACCACAAGTCCAACATGAACGTTGGTGGGGAGTCGGACGGTCGTGTAGTACCTGCGAAACGCCCGAACAAAGGCGGAAAGCCGTCGGCGGAGGGTGCAGAGGGAAGACGACCGACCAAGGAGAACACGGAGCAGACGACCGCGTCCCAGACACAGAGTTGGGGCAACGCGTTGAGCGGCCTGCACCGTGTGCGGGAAGCAGCAAGAAGGGACAAACGGCTACAGTTCACTGCGCTACTGCACCACGTCACGGTTCCTCTACTACTGGACAGCTTCTATGCATTGAAGCGAGACGCTGCTCCAGGAGTGGATGGACTGACGTGGAAAGAATACGAGACGGACCTGGACAAGCGACTGGAGATTTACACCGACGTGTGCACCGGGGGACGTATCGAGCGCGACCTTCCAAGAGAGCCTACGTACCCAAAGCGGATGGACGACAGCGGCCACTGGGCATTGCTGCCCTGGAGGACAAAATCGTCCAACAGGCTGTGGGAACGGTCCTTGGGCAGATCTACGAAGAGGACTTTCTGGGATTCTCGTACGGGTTCCGGCCTGGGCGTCAGCACGCTGCGCTGGATGCGCTATGGATCGGGATTATGAGGAAGAAGGTGAACTGGGTGCTAGACGCAGCATTCGTGACTTTTTCGGATCTCTATCGCACGAATGGCTGATCAAATTCGTCGAGCACCGCATTGCTGATCGCCGGATCCTCCGCCTAATCAAGAAATGGCTGAGGGCTGGTGTTTCGGAAGATGGAGGATGGTCGAAGACAGAGGCGGGAACTCCGCAAGGATCGGTGATTTCACCGATGCTCGCGAATATCTACCTCATTACGCTTTCGACCTCTGGGTACAACACCGGCGGACGCATCGGTCCGCGGGCGAAGTTATCGTGGTCCGCTATGCGGACGACGCAGTGTTAGGGTTCCAACATCGAGCGGATGCGGAGCGGTTCCTCCAAGACTGGCGGGAACGCTTGCGGAAGTTCGGGTTGGAGTTACATCCGGATAAAACGCGCCTGATTGAGTTCGGGCGTTTTGTAGCAGCAAGTCGGAAAAAGCAACGAGGGGAAGGGCAAGCCGGAGACTTTCAACTTTCTGGGGTTCACCCACATCTGTGGACAAGCCAGAAAGAACGGCAAGTTCCTCGTGCTGCGCAAGACCATTCGTAAGCGACTCTTCGCCAAACTGAAAGAGGTGAAGGATGAGCTTCGGAAGCGAATGCATCAGCCGCTGGCGGAGGTTGGGAAGTGGCTGAAGAGCGTAGTTCAGGGCTACTTCAACTATCATGCCGTCCCCGGCAATATCGTCAGTCTTCGGAGTTTTCGGCTTGAGGTGAGCAAACGTTGGTTGCGGGTGTTACATCGCCGTAGCCAGAAAAGCCGGATCATCGTGGAAGCGCTTTGCTGGTTTCGTTGAGCAATGGCTTCCTCCGCCCAAAATCCTTCATCCATATCCCTACTTCCGCTTCGACGCCAAACATCTGCGGTAGGAGCCGCATGCGGTAATGCCGCACGTGCGGATCTGTGCGGGGGGCGCTGGGCAACCGGCGTCCCTACCGCGACCGGACTGAAACCGACCGCTAGATTACGAACGAGCCGTGGTCGTCAATGTGCAGAAGTCAAAACCGAACGAACGAAGACCACTCTTCGAAGTGAACGGAGCAGTGCGCTCAAAAAGTGTTTGACAGGGCCGACATTGTTAGAGATGT
>CAVSNS010000034.1:0-85516 GCA_963729325.1 uncultured Acidobacteriota bacterium | reverse complement strand
GAGCGTCTGCCGGCAGATCGGAAGCGGGGCTCTCGGGCAGGATTGCGGTGGCGTTTCCGAGCTCATAATCCTTCAAAATGGTGACCGGATTCATGGTCTTTACCAAGTTGACTTCGCCGGGTTCTCCCTCCAGCAGGTTTTCAACGATTGTTTTTGTGCCTTCAACCGCGGGTTCATCGGGAGGAAGAATGCCCACGCTCTGATTTCTTCCCCAAGTCTTGGCCAGATACATGGCACGATCAGCCAAATCAATTACTTCCTCAGCACAGAGCCAGTCGACATCGTTCTTGCTCCAGGGATAAGGCGCCCACCCGATGGAGCAGGTTTTGCGGACTTTAATGCCATGACCCAAGTCGAAGGGCTCGGCCGCGGTGACCTCTAGAATCCGGCTACAGAATGGGGCGGCGCCAGAGCGGTCGGCTGACCGGCTTACTATCACGAACTCTTCCCCGCCCCAGCGGACCAGCACGTCCGACTTGCGCATCACACGGCCGAGGCGCTCGGCAAACTTGCGCAGCAATTCGTCGCCGGCTACGTGGCCATGCTCGTCGTTGACTCGCTTGAAGAAATCTACGTCGACCATGAAGAAGATAAGGTCACGATGGTCGACGGGATGAAGACGCGATCCCTCGCTGCGCTGGTAGTCGCGCAAGACCTGACCGACATCAGCGGCCAGCGTCTCCTCAAGGTAGCGACGATTGCGAACCTGGGTCAGGGGATCGGTGAGCGAAGCTTCCTGCAATTCAAAGTTTTTTCGGGCAAGTTCGGTGCTGTGCTCACGCAGCAACTTTTCCTTAATAAGGAGGTCGTCCTGCAGGCTGTGCATCTTATCGAGGTTTCGTTGCGTGGCGGAAAGCAGCAACAGGAGTTCGCGGTCCTGCAAGTATTGCTTTAGAGAGACACACGCTGCCAGGGCGAAACCGGTTAGCAGCGAGATGACCAGACGCGAGGTGTGGATATGCGAATCCGAATTCGGCCAAAAGACTTCCCAAACGCCCATCAAAGGAACGGAGAGAACGGCAACCATCACCAATTGTGGCGCCAAGCCAATGGTGCGGTTGCGATTCTCAGTCGTGCTGTCGGGATCTGCTTTGAGACCCGCCGCTTTGAATCCGACCCAGATGAACCAGCAAGCCGCCGCCGCCATAGGAACGTCATAGAGGCTTCCGGAGTGGTACAAGCCCATGTCGATCGCGGTATTGGCCCATTGCGAACCGAATGCGTACAAGCATGCCGCCACGAAGAGATTCAGATAGATTCCCTTCCACGGTCCCTTGGCGCGCGCCACCAAGATTCCCAGGGTCAAGAGGAAGACAAGATTTTCCAGAAAATACAGTATGTCGTAGCGGAGACCGTAGACGCTGCTATCCCGAGACAGGAACTGGTACGGGGCCACGACGTAGGCGTATAAGAAAACCCACCAGAGCAACAAAAGGAGCAGATTTAAAGTCTGCAGGTAGAGCTTGCGGCGTCCCTGCGGCTGGTCGGGGCGCAGAATGACCGCCGCCATCAGCGGCACGATGTGGATGAAGAGTGCCGGATCGCCGATCGAGTCGTCAGGCATGGCCTTACGGATGAGGACTTCGTAGTAGAGCCACGCCCACACGCTGATCGCCCACAGGAAGCCGCTGCCTGCAAGAAACGCCCAGAAGACGCGAATTTGGCCCTTGCTTCGCAGGGCATTGCGGGTCATGACGCCGATGGCGAACAGGACCAGCACAAGCATGCTGATGTCCTCTTGCGCGGTAGCCAGAAAGCCTGGCTTCAGCGTAAGGGCGAGCACAACTTGCTCCAGCACCAGCGCCCCCGAAGCAGCGATCCACCAGTGCGGACGAATTTTTATCTCAGCGTGCATACAGAGAACACACCAAGCCGACGTGGAGCGCAAGCCGGTTGGCAAAGGCGGTCCTCACGATTCGCGGACACACGACCACCTCGCGCCCTTCCAAGACATCAAATATCAATTTGTTAGGTGAATCTTATCTGACTGGCACGGCGGAAAAAGTAACCCACGGGGTGAGCCGGGTTACCAATGTAACCGTTAGAAATCATCAAACCAGATCATTTGCGAGCTACGCGTTTGCGCCGCAGCACTTCTTATACTTCTTGCCCGAGCCGCAAGGACAGGGATCGTTGCGGCCGATCTTGGCGGCGCCGCGAACCACTTGCTGCACGGGTTGCAGATCTCCCGATCCGGCCATGCGAGCCTGATCGAGTTCGCGGCGCTTTTTGCGCTGGAAAGCCTCTTCGATCTCATCGACGGAAGTGGCCACGCCCCGTGGCGCGCGGCGGCCATTGCCGTCGCCGCCCAATCCAGGAACCGGAACGCCGGCATCGGAGCCACTCCCAGCGCCAGCCGAGCCTTGAACCGTGACGGCTCCGCCCTCAGCGGGTCGCTCTAGAATCTGCATGAGATAGAGATAACGGACCGTGTCTTCCTGGAAGCGCTGCATCATGGCTTCGAACATGTCGAAAGACTCGCGCTTGTACTCGACCAGTGGATCATGCTGTCCGTAGCCACGCAGACCAATACCTTCCTTCAAGTGGTCCATATCTCGAAGGTGGTCTTTCCATTGCGAGTCGAGCACGCTCAGCATGATCATGCGCTCGTGATAGCGCATGGCGTCAGGACCGATGAGCTTTTCCTTGGCGTCGTAGCGATCTTTGAGCTTGTCAAAAATTGCGTCGCCCAGTTCCTGGCGGTTAAGCGTTTCGGGCTTGATTCCCTCGGCCAGAATATCCACACCGAAACGGGTGAAGATACCATCCTTCAACGACTTGATGTCCCAATCCTCAGGATGAACTTTAACCGGACAGAACTGGTCCATCAGATCGCTGAGAATTCCTGAGACGTAATCTTCGAGGATGAGTTCCTTCTGCTCCACGCCTTCCAGTAACTGGTGGCGGAGACCATAGACGGCCTCGCGCTGCTTGTTCATCACGTCGTCGTACTCGAGCAGGTGTTTGCGGGCCTCGAAGTTTTGGGCCTCGACCGCCTTTTGCGCTGCTTCAATACGGCGCGTGATCAGACGCGATTCAATCGGAATGCCTTCTTCCATGCCCAGCCGCTGGAGCAGATTCGAAACCCACTCCTTGGCAAAGATGCGCATCAGGTCATCTTCGAGCGAGAGATAGAAGCGAGAGGACCCAGGATCGCCTTGGCGACCAGCGCGACCGCGAAGCTGGTTATCAATGCGCCGGGCCTCATGGCGCTCGGTGCCGAAGATGTGCAGACCACCTACCGCCGTGACTTCGTCGTGCTCTTTGTCAGTTTGCTGCTTGTAGCGGTTGAAGATTTCTGTCCACTGATCGGTGGGGACGACATATTCGTTGCCAGCGTAGTACCAGACTGTGCTCTTGGTCTCGTCCACGTCGATTTGAATTTTGCCTTGGGCGGCACGCAGCAGTTGCGCTAGTCCCTTCTTCACGCACTCCTGCTTGGCCATGAATTCAGGATTGCCGCCGAGCAAGATGTCAGTGCCGCGGCCGGCCATATTGGTGGCGATCGTCACCATTCCCTTGCGTCCAGCCTGAGCGACGATCTCAGCTTCGCGCTCGTGATACTTGGCGTTGAGCACCACGTGCTTGATGCCTTTTTTCTTCAGCAACTCGGAGAGGCGCTCCGACTTTTCGATTGAGGTCGTGCCAACCAGTACAGGTTGGCCGGTCTGGTTCAGCTTTTGGATCTCGTCGGAAGCGGCATAATACTTCTCTTTTTCCGTCCGATAGACGGTGTCGGGATTTTCTACCCGCAGCAGCGGCTTATTCGTTGGGATAACCATCACTTCCAGCTTGTAGATCTTGTCGAACTCGGGAGCTTCGGTTTCCGCTGTGCCAGTCATCCCGGCGAGCTTCTTATACATGCGGAAATAATTTTGGAAGGTGATGGTCGCCAGGGTCTGGTTCTCGCGCTCGATCTTGACGTTTTCCTTGGCTTCCACAGCCTGGTGCAAGCCATCCGACCAGCGTCGGCCCGGCATGAGGCGTCCGGTGAATTCATCGACGATGAGGACTTCGCCATCTTTTACCACGTACTCCACATCGCGACGGTAGAGAGCATGCGCCTTGATAGCAGTCTCGACGTGATGCTTAAGGTCCCAATTCTCCGGATCAGCAATATTGCCAATGCCCAGAAGCTGTTCAACTTTTTCCCAGCCTTCGTCGCTGACCGTGATCGTCCTGTGCTTCTCGTCAATCACGTAGTCGCCAGTGAGCTGCTTAGGTTCGCCCGGCGCGACGTCAATCTCTTCACCACGCTCGAGCTTGGGAATGATGCGGTTCACCTTGAAATACTTATCGGTCGACTCTTCGCTCGCGCCGGAGATGATAAGTGGAGTGCGGGCTTCGTCAATCAGGATGGAATCGACTTCGTCGACGATGGCAAAGTTGTGGCCGCGCTGCACGCAGTCCTTGAGGTCGAACTTCATGTTGTCGCGCAGGTAGTCGAAGCCGAATTCGTTGTTGGTTCCGTAAGTGACATCGGAGGCGTAAGCATCGCGGCGCTCTTCATCATCGAGATCGTGCACGATGACGCCAACGCTCAGCCCGAGGAAGCGATACAGTTTGCCCATCCACTCCGAGTCGCGCTTGGCCAGGTAGTCGTTGACGGTGACGACATTCACGCCGCGCCCACTTAGCGCGTTGAGATAAACGGGAAGCGTCGCAACCAGCGTTTTTCCTTCGCCGGTTTTCATTTCAGCAATCTTGCCCTGGTGCAGAACCATGCCACCGATCATTTGCACATCGAAATGGCGCATGTTGAGCACGCGGCGGCCAGCCTCACGGACCACGGCGAAAGCTTCGACTAGAATCTCATCCAGAATTTCATTGATGGCCTGCCGGCGCTCGTCTTCTATTTGCTTCGCGCGGTCGGGATCGGCTTCCGGCTCGTCCGGGATACGGCTGAGACGTTCCTGGATACGCTGGCGAAATTCGTCTGTCTTGGCGCGCAGCTGCTCGTCCGAGAGCTGCTGCATCTCGGGCTCAAGCGCGCTGATGGCCTCCACTCGAGGCATCAGGCGCTTGAGTTCGCGCTCGTTCTTGGTCCCGAAGACCTTGGCTATGACGGTGTTGATCAAATCTGGAGTTCCTTCGCGGGCGCACCCCGACCGGTCTGTTAGAAGCCTAGCACATTAGATGCGGTCCAAGGGACGTTGGCGCTAACCTCTAGTTACTGGGGTCCCACAGCGTTCTCATGTAAGATTTCCCGCTGACGATGCCGACCTTCTACGACCGCTTCCGCGAATGCGCCGAGCGCTGGCCGCAAAATCGCGCGCTGGAAATTCAGCGGCGCGATCGCACCGAGAGCTATACCTACGCGGAGACCCGGCAGAAGGCGGAATCGGTTGGACGCTGGCTGGCGGAAAACGGGTTTCAGAGCGGCGCTCGGCTGGCGATTCTCGCCGACAATCACCCGCGGTGGGTTGCCGCCTATCTCGGAGCCATTGCCGCGGGCTGTACCGCGGTTCCCCTGGATACAGCATTTCGCGCCGACCAGGTCGCGAAGTTGCTGAAAGACAGTGGCACTTCGTTATTGTTCGCGGACGCTAAACATCTTCCTACCGCGCATTCCGCGGTCGCCGAGCTAGACATTCCTATCGTGCTGGTAAGCGCGGGTGAATCATCACCGGCGACGCCGACCGCCGAACAGAATTCAGCTCGAGCAAGGCAGAAATCTGCGCCTACACGCAGAATTCCCGCCCAACCTGTAGCAAACCTCGATAGTATTTTCGCAGCGGGGCCGGGCAATTTCACTCCGGTTGAATCTTCCGCCGACAACCTTGCTTCCCTGCTTTACACCTCGGGAACAACCGCCGATCCCAAAGGCGTGATGCTCACGCACGCCAACTTGCTGGGCGAGGTCGAGTCCGTATTCGCCCGGCTCGATATCGGTCCCGACGATGCGGTTCTCGGAGTGCTCCCGCTGTTTCACGTACTTTCGCAGATGGCCAACCTGCTGCTGCCTCTGGTGAAAGGCGCGCGGGTTGTGTATCTGGAAACACTCAATACCACCGAGCTTCTGCGAGCGTTGCAGGAACGGCAGATCACCGCATTCGCCGTGGTGCCACAGTTTTTTTACCTGATCCACGACCGCATCTTCAAAGAAATACAGAAGCGCGGCAGCTTAGCGCGGCACGCGCTGCGGGCCATGATGTCAATCACGCGCTTCGCCCGCCGCTTGGGCTGGAACACGGGAAGGCTCTTTTTCCGGCCTATCCACAAGACGTTCGGGGACAAGATGCGCTATCTGATAACCGGCGGCTCGCGTTTTGATCCCCAGATCGGACGGGATTTCTACGCGCTGGGGATTGATGTTTGCAAGCCTACGGCTTAACCGAAACGACTGGCGCTGCTTTCTTAACTGTTCCAAAAGATAACGTGATTGGCTCGGTTGGGCCGCCACTGCCCGGCGTGGAAGGAAAAATCATCGACCCGCAACCGCAGGAAGAAGGTGGTCCCGCAACCGGCGAAATCGCGATCCGTGGCGCAGTCGTGATGAAGGGATACTGGAACCGTCCGGATGCAACCGCTGCTGTTCTGAAAGATGGCTGGCTCTTGACGGGTGACCTGGGGCACTTTGACGCTCGCGGCAATCTGGTCATCACCGGCCGCAAGAAAGACGTGATCGTTCTCAGTAATGGTAAGAACATCTATCCGGAAGAGATCGAAGCGCATTATTCCAAATCGCCCTACATCAAGGAAATCTGCGTGATGGGGTTGGAGGCAAAGCCGGGCGATCCTACGTCGGAGCGGCTACATGCTGTGATCGTGCCGAATTTCGAGATGCTCAAGCGGCAAAGGATTAGCAATGCGAAGGAAGTCATTCGTTTCGACATTGAAACCTTCTCGGCGCAACTGCCGTCGACCAAACGCATTGGAAGTTATGAAATCTGGCCAGAGGACCTACCTCACACCACGACCCGGAAGCTGAAGCGCTTCGAAATTGAGAAGCGGGTGCGGGCGAACCAGGCGCGGGGTCAGTCGGACGATTCGGAAGTTGCGTCCGAGCGTCCGCTGAGCGCCGACGATACAGCGTGGCTGGAGCAGCCCGAAGTACAGGGCGCGCTGAAGATTGTTCGCGAGTCTGCCAAATCGGCTCCCGACGTGATTCGCCCCGGCGATAATCTGGAACTCGATCTGGGGTTTGATTCGATGCAGCGAGTCGAACTATTGGTCGCACTGGAAGAAGAGCTCGGCGGCGATGTCGAGGAGTCACGCCTGGCTGACATCTACACTGTGCGCGAACTGGTGGATACAGTGCGGGAAAGCGCTGCCTCGGGAAAGACAACTATCCCGCGCCCAAGTTGCTGGCTGGAGGGCGCTGTTGCAACAGGAATCGACCGATCCGGAGGTCCTTGCTCTCGCCTCTCCGGGACGCTTCGCCGAGCATGTCTTTTATGTTTTGAGTCGCCTGATAGAGATCTTCGCTTCCGATCGACTGCGCCTGCGTGTTGCCGGCCTGGAAAAGCTTCCCGGGCACGGCCCCTACATCATTTCTTCGAATCACCAGAGCTTTGTCGATCCTGTAATACTGAGCAGCGTTTTGCCTTGGTCCGCCTTTCGCGATTTGTTTTCGGGGGGAACGAGTGAGATTTTTGGCTCGGGTCCAATGCGCGTTCTGGCCCGCTGGCTGCGCGTGATGGTGCTGGATCCGGATGCCAACCTGGTTTCCGCAATGCGCGCCGGCATTTTCGGCTTGCGGCATGGACGGATTATGATTCTCTACCCGGAAGGCGAACGCAGCATTGACGGCACGCCACGGGTCTTCAAGAAAGGCGCTGCCATTCTTGCTGTTCACGCGCAAGTGCCGATCGTTCCGGTTGCGATTGAAGGCTTTTATGAGGTCTGGCCACGGGGAAAGAAGTTTTTTCAGAAGTTCGCGCCCGTGCAGATGAAATTTGGTGATCCTATCTATCCCCCACCCGAGTCAGAAGCCTCTGAAGCGGCATATGAGCGGCTCACTGCCGAGCTGAGAGCGCGGGTGGTGGCCATGTGGGAAGAGTTGCGCGCTGAACGTCGCTGATGGCAGGAGATTACTTGGAGGAACACTCTGGGCCGGCGTCAGCGCAGGACTGGGGTTGCATTCGAGGCGACACACACCCACTTCCCGTCTTTGTAAATCCAGGTATCGACAAAGCGTTCGCGCCGCACGTAGGACTTCCCTGCCTCGATCCCCTTGGCGCGAAATACTCCAGTCGCGACGGCGGCATTCCCGTACACATGCACGTGCATCGATTCGGGGGCAACTTGCTGCTCTTGGGAGTTGCTGGCCTTTATGCTTGAAAGAAACTCGGCTTTGGATTGCACCGTGCCGTCATCGTTAATCAGTACCATCTCATTATCGAGGAGAGCGTCCAGCCCTTTGGTGTCACCGAGCTTGTAAGCCTGGTTCCAGGCCTTCTCTAACGCAATGATTCTCGATCGAACACTGGCAGGATCAGCGTTGTCTTGGCCCCGCGCCAGTAACGCGGCGGCACAGAGCAAAGCCAGCAGAAAACCGGTGAGTCTCATAGTGCAACCTCTTATACGCTGTATATGAATGGTATCTGTCCTCGCGGCAAATAGGCCGAGTTTGGTGAAACGAAAGTAACGAATCGCAGAGCGAGAACAGCGAGAAGACTCATACTTGGAAACCGCTGCTGCCGCCGTCTATTTTGCCCGCGGATGGGTCTGGTCGTACACCTGAAGAACGTGCTTCATCGAAAGCTGGGTATAACGCTGGGTGGTCGAAAGCCGTTCGTGGCCCAGCATCTCCTGGATAGCGCGCAGGTCGGCGCCCTCTTCTAACAGGTGCGTGCCGAAAGCGTGGCGCAGAGTGTGCGGATGGACGTCGGGAGAAAGTCCCTTGGCGACCGCGATTTTCTTGATGATTCGCCCGACGCTGCGGGTGGTAAGGCGGCCGGCGCGGTGGTTGATGAGCAAGGCCGGCGTGTTCCTCTTGCGCTCGGCAAGCAATTTCTGGCGCACCGGCAGATAGGCAGTCAGCGCCACCTTCACCGAGTCACCGAAGGGCACGTAGCGTTCTTTTTTCCCTTTGCCGCGGATGAGGATCGCTTCCGAGCTTAAGCGGATGTCGTCGAGATTGATGCCAATCAGTTCCGAGTTGCGGATACCACAGCCGTAGAGCAGTTCGAACATTAGCCGATCGCGCTCGGGAAAGGCGGCGACTTCCGGCATCTGGCCGTCGAGGACAGTGTTCATTTCTTCGATGGTAGGGACGCGCGGGAGTTTCTTCGGCAGTTTCGGAGTTGCGACCAACGCGGCGGGATTCTGTTCGACGACCCCTTCCTGCGCCATCCAACGATAGAAGGAACGCACGGCCGCCAGCGACCGCGCAACCGAGGTCTTGCCCAGCCCTTTTTCGTAAAGATGGGACAGAAATCCTCGAATGGTCAAGTGGTCGATGCTTCTCCACGGACGCGATCCGACATAAGTTGAAAAGTTCGCGAGGTCGCCAGTGTATGCCTTGATGGTGTGCGCCGAGGCGTTGCGCTCGCGCAAGGAACGAAGAAATTGCGCCACCGCTTTTTCCGCAGTGGTGCGAGCGGTTCGTGTTGCAACGCGTGCTCTTCATCTCGCCTTCGCTCTCGGATGATGCTTCTGATAAACGTTCTTCAACCGATCGAGTGCCAAGTGCGTATACACCTGGGTGGTCGAAATATCGGAGTGCCCAAGGATCGTCTGTACGGTTCTCAAGTCGGCGCCATTTTCCACCATGTGGGTGGCGCAACTGTGGCGCAACATATGCGGACTTGCATTGCGACCAGTGCCGACGGAAGCGGCACGCACCATCTGCCAGACTCGCTGGCGGGTCAGCTTTCGCGCACCCCGGCTGAAAAATAGAAGCGGAGTGGTCTTGCCCGCCATCAGCACCACGCGTGAATGCTTCATATACTCGGTCAAGGCATGCTGAGCTGATTTTCCCAGCGGCACGATGCGCTCTTTGTCACCCTTGCCGCGCACCAAGTACATAACCGAGATCGAGTTTCAGATCTTCGAGCTTGACTCCGATGATTTCAGAGACGCGCAGTGCCCCAGCGTAGAAAACCTCGAGCATGGCGCGGTCACGCGCGGCTAGTGCTTCGTCCTGCTTGCGCCGTGATGCCGACTGCGGTCGGCTCAGTATCGCGTCCATTTCGTCGCGCGCGAGCGACTTGGGCAGCACTTTCCATTGCTTGGGTGAGTCGATATTGAGCGTGGGATCGTGTTCGATCAATTTGTCGAGTAGAAGATAGCGGTAGACATGGCGCAACGTCGAAAGCTTTCGCCCCACCGATCGCCCGTCCACGGCGTTGGCGAACAACTGCTGGATGAAATCGCGCACATCGTTCCGGCGCGCATTGAGCAACGTACGTTTGCGTTTCTGCAGAAATCCGGCGAACTGGGCAAGGTCGGTGGTGTAGGCCGCAATCGTGAGCGGGGCCAGGCCTTTTTCTACTTTCAGGTAGTCGAGAAAGCCGGGGACGACGCGGGCATTGGCTTCGGAGGCCACAGTTTGAGTATGCGCATTATCGGACGCAGGGGAAAGTGATTAAGCGGGTGCGAGTCTCTTGTCATCCTGAGCGAAGTTGTCCATCCGCTTGCGGATGGACAGAAAGTCGAAGGATCTCTGCCCCGTTTCACTTTATGCCGCCATTGCACGCAGCAACTCGACCGCGGAGATTGCCCCTTCCGGCGTCTCCTCGTGCTTGAAATAAGCAAACACGTTGCGGCCCTGCCCGATATGCTCTCGAGTCCGTTCCACCATCGCGCGGCGCTCGTCGGGCGTGTAGGTCGGCTTGCGATAACGGTAGTAACAGAAGTCGGCAGTCACTACATCCGGGCGTGGACCGTTCTTCGGTTTCCGCGACGCAAAGGGCCCGATTGTGAGACTTCAGAAGATTGAAGATTTCATCGGAGAACCAGGAGACGTGCCGGAACTCAAATGCCGAAGGTACAGCGCGCGGCAGAACGCCAAGAAATTCCTCCAGAACCTGGGAATCGGCTTTCATGTTGGGCGGAAGTTGAAAGAGCAGCGGCCCGAGTTTTTCAGCCCGCGCCAGCCCCTCGATCGTGCTTAGAAAGCGAGGGATGAAGTCTTCCGTTTTCTTGAGCCGTTTGATGTGCGTGATGACCTGATGGGCTTTTATCCCGAAGCGAAAATGAGGCGGTGTTTCGGCAATCCATTTCTGGATAGTGGTTTCTTTTACGAGTTGGCGAAAAGTGAAGTTGACTTCGACTGTGTTCAGTTGCGTCGCGTAGTGCTGCAGGAAATTCTTCTGCGCAAGCTTCGCGGGATAGAAATCCGGCTTCCAGCTCGGATACGCCCATCCGGATGTGCCGGCGTAGAGTTGGGCCATGGTTGACCTTTGAGCTGGGGTGAGCGTCTCGCGCTCGCTCTAGCGTGCCAGATTATATCTTCCTGGTCTTCTTCTTCCCTGCTTTTTGCTTACCAGGTTTGACGGTCTTACTTCGTTTCCTGCTGCGCGATTCGGCCTGGGCGCTGATTTCGAGTCCATCTTTGACGGTGGCGGATGTTCGCTGGCCGGGCGCTGCTTCTCGATCTTCGCTCGCTGCACGGGCGAGGACGCCCGCGCCTACATCAGCCGCCAACTTCGGCAATTTCTGTTTCAGCTTCAGGACAGGCTCGAATAGATCTCCCATTTTCTCCACTCGTTCAAGCACCTGAGGCGCTTCGAAGACTAGCAGGCTGGCATCTTTTTTCTTCAAGACCTGCTCGACCTCTTCCCACTTCACCGGCGTGGACACCGTGGGATGTTCCCGAGCGCGTAGCGAGTACACGCCGATGGTGGTCTTGTGCTGGTCGTTCTGACTCCAATCCACGAACACCTTATTCACTCGCAGCTGTTTCTTCATGTCGGAGACCACCAGTTCTCGATGTTCGTTCTCCAGCAAGCGGGCGAGCGCGTGGGCGAAGGGCTTGGTGGCCTCGTAGCTGGTGGGCGTGTTGAGCGGAATGTAAATTTGCAACCCTTTCGAGCCGGACGTCTTGGGAAAGCTCTGCAAGCCGAAGTGCTCGAAGATTTCCCGCAGCCACATCCCGACCTGAGCGCACTGCACAATGTTGGCCGGAGGACCGGGATCCAGATCGAAAACCATCATGGTTGGACGATTGATCTCCTTGGCCAGCGAAAGCGAAGGATGGAGTTCGATCGCTGCCAGGTTCGCCATCCACACCACGGTGGGGAGATCGTTGGCCAAAATGTAATTCACATTGCGGCGATTGCCCTCGCTCCAGATGGGCGCGGTCTTCACCCAGTCTGGCCGGTGAGCGGTGGCGTTCTTCTCAAAGAAATATTCGCTGTCAACACCGTTGGGATAGCGTTTCAGAGTTAATGGTCGTCCGGCAAGATGTGGGACGAGAACTGGCGCGACGCGAGCGTAGTAGTCGATGACCTGTCCCTTGGTAAATCCCGTCGCCGGGTACAGGACCTTGTCCAGATTTGTCAGGCTTAGATGCTTGCCTTCGATTTCGATGGATTGTGGTTTGCTCAAGCCGCCTCTCTCGCTTGCGTTGCCGTCAGTGGATGCCCGTTCAGTATAGCTGTAAGCTCAACCAGGTTCAGGATGACAGACATGACGACCGACGAGTGCGGTTTGACAATTTCCCTGCTCCCAACGTAACTTCAAGTTCTTCCTTTGATGCTTCGCCCAACCGCCGTGGAGGTCCAATGAAATACCGTGCCATCAGCTTTCTAACCATACTTTTTGCCCTTTCGGCCGCTTTGGCGGGCGCACAAGACCTGGCTTCGTTCGAGAAGCGCATCACGGTCAAGAAATTAGCTAACGGCCTGACTGTCGTGATCTGCGAACGCCCGGAAGCGCCAGTATTTTCATTCTTCACGCATGTGGATGCTGGTTCGGTGCAGGATCCCATGGGCAAGACTGGGCTTGCTCACATGTTCGAGCACATGGCTTTCAAAGGGACGGACAAGATTGGCACCACCGATTATCCAGCCGAGAAGGTTGCACTGGCGAAAGTGGAACAAGCTTATGCCGCCTACATCGCCGAGCGCGACAAGAGCACCGGCCGCGATGATCAGAAGCTGAAGCAGCTGGAAAAAACCTGGCAGGATGACATTGCGGAAGCGGAAAAATATGTCAAGCCGAACGAATTCCCTCAGATTCTGGAGAGTAACGGCGTAGAGGGACTGAATGCGTTCACGAATCTGGACGAGACCGCCTACCACTATTCTTTGCCGGAAAACCGGCTCGAGCTGTGGGCCTACCTGGAATCGGAGCGCTTCATGCACCCCGTGATGCGCGAGTTTTACAAAGAGCGGAACGTTGTGATCGAGGAACGCCGCCTGCGTACCGACAGCAATCCGGTGGGGCGGTTGCTGGAACAATTCGTAACTGCGGCCTATCAGGCGCATCCGTACCATCGTCCGACCATCGGCTGGATGTCTGACCTGAATTCGTTTTCCGCCACCGACGCGCAGAAATTCTTTGACGAGTATTACATTCCTTCAAACATGGTGGTGGCGGTGGTTGGCGACGTTAAGCCCTCGGAAGCGATGCCGATCATCGAAAAGTATTTCGGCCGGATTCCGTCTCATGAGAAACCCGACGAGCGGACCACCACCGAGCCGTCGCAGAATTCCGAGCGCCGTGTGGTGCTGCGGGAGACGGCACAGCCACTTTATCTCGAGGGCTACCATCGCCCCGACTACCGTAGCAAAGATGACGCGGTGTACGACGCCATTGCCGATTTGATGTCGAACGGGCGCACTTCGCGGTTGTATCGGGCGCTGGTACGCGATAAAAAGATCGCCGCCGACTCGGCCGGCTTCACGGGTCTACCGGGCAATAAGTATCCTCACCTGTTCGCGTTCTATGCTTTTCCGATGCCTGGCCATAAACCGGAAGAAATGGGAGAAGCGATCCACTCCGAAATCGAACGCCTGAAAAAAGAGGACATCAGCGACGAGGAATTGAAGATGATTACCACGCGAGCCAAGGCCAATCTGCTGCGCGGTTTGGCGAATAACGAGGGTCTGGCTATCCAGTTGGCACTGTACCAGTCACGCTACGACGATTGGCGGGAACTCTTCCACCAGGTGGAGAATCTGGACAAAGTCACTAAAGCCGACATCCGTCGTGTGGCGAATCAGACTTTCGTTCCCACCAACCGCACCGTAGGAATCATCGAAACTGTGGCGCCGTCGGACCAAAAAGGCGGTGCCCAATGAAACCGCTTGTCTCGTTCATCTGCGCCGCTGTCCTTTTTTGCATAACCGCTGCACCCCCAGCGACGGCACAAGCTTCCGACTGGCATCAGATCAAGGTTGCACCGCTTCCGGCTTTTCACCCGCAAGAACCCAAGCGTATCAAGCTGCCCAATGGCTTGGTGATCTTCCTGCAGGAGGACCATGAACTGCCGCTGATCGATGGCAGCATCCGCATTCGCGGGGGCTCTCGTTCGGAACCAGCCGACAAAGTTGGGATGCTGGAAATCTACGGCGAAGTCTGGCGCACTGGCGGCACGAAGTCTCAGACCGGTGATCAACTGGACGACTACCTCGAAATTCGGGCAGCGAAGGTAGAGACGGGAGGCAACCCGGATTCGACTACGATCGGCTGGTCCTGCCTGAAAGCGGATTTTGACGATGTGTTCAAGGTCGTCAACGATTTGCTGCGCGCACCTGAGTTCCGGGAACAAAAGGTTGACCTCGCCCAGCGGGAGTTGTTTGACGCCATCTCGCGACGCAACGATGACGTCGGTGGAATCGCCGCCCGCGAGTCGACCAAATTGGCTTACGGTCCGCAGAGTCCCTATGCGCGTGTTGCGGAATATAAAACCGTCGCTGCCGTCACCCGGCAAGACCTGCTCGATTGGCACCACGCGCACCTTCATCCCAATAACATTATTCTGGGTGTGACCGGCGACTTCGACTCCGCAGCCATGGAAGCCAAACTTCGCCAGGCTTTTGGCTCCTGGCCCGCTGGACCGGCGAGTGAGAAACCGGAGATTAAATTCCAACCCGCCAAGCCCGGCTACTATCTGATTCCCAAGGAAGATGTGAATCAGAGCAACATTCGCATGGTGACGCTCGGCATTCAACGCAACAATCCTGATTACTATGCGGCGCAGGTTTTCAATGAAGCATTTGGCGGAGGCTTTTCCTCCCGCTTGTTCCAAACCATTCGTACCAAGAAAGGCTTGGCCTACGGCGTAGGCGGAGGAATTGGCTCAGCCTTCGATCATCCCGGCATCTTGCGCCTATCGATGGGGACGAAGAGTCAAACCACCGTGGAGTCGATCCAGGCGCTCTATGACGAGGTCGACAGGCTGGCCAAGCAACCGATCGGGGACGAAGAGATTCAGCGCGCCAAGGATTCCATCTTGAACTCATTCGTCTTCAACTTTGATTCGCCGGAGAAAGTCCTGCGCGAGCGTATGGCGTACGAGTTCTACGGATATCCCGCCGATTTTCTGGAACAGTACCGAGCCGGAGTGGAAAAAGTCGGAAAGGCGGATGTGGCGCGGGTGGCTGCCAAATATCTGCACAAGGACCAACTTGCCGTGCTGGTGGTGGGGAATACGACTGACTTCGATAAGCCATTGGCGTCCCTGGGCCCTGTGACGAACGTAGATATCTCGATTCCGCCGCCTCCGAGCGAGGCGCAGGAACCAGCAGCAAAACCGGCTGTCAAGCCAGCGCAGTAGCCAACCATCATGGCCGGCGGATCGAGTCCAGCGATCGTTGACAACCTGTTGACCCGAATCGCTGATTCCGCAGTCTGGTATGTGCTGGGTGTCGGCATTGGCGTTTACCTCTTTGTCCGCGGCTTTGGACTACTCCGGCAAAAGCGCCTGATTCTCGATATCCCGCGCTCGACCATCCGCAGCGCGGCACTCGGGCTCATTGAAGTCAGCGGGAAAGTGGTCGGCCCGTACACTCTGATTGCGCCGCTGTCGGAAGAGGAATGCTTCTATTACCGTTCAGTCGCCAGGCTGAGCGGAGATTCGCCAGGCGGATCCCGTGGAAAAAGCTTAGCCGAAGAGACGCTCTGCGCTCCTTTCTTCCTCGATGACGGCACCGGACGCCTGCTCGTTGATCTCCGTGGCGCGGAGATGCAACTTATTCCGCTGCTCCACGATGAAAGCTCCCAATCCCCCATTCCGAACTACATGCGCGGTTTCCTTGGCCGCCACGGTGTTTCGACCGAGTATCCAGTTATCCTCGAGGAATATTGCATTCGGCCCGGCGACACGCTTTTCGTACTGGGAACGCTTCAGGAGAATCCGGAGGAAGAAATCGCCGAGTCATCGCCGGGTACATCTCGGACATGAAAATGCCAGATTCTTGAGTGAGGCCGCGGCTGATCTGCAGCGTCGGGCTGCGTTGGCGTTCGAGTTGCCAGGAATGGAAACGGCGCGATTCAATCCTCCAGCCTCCGCTAATCCACGTCGGTCTACAAAATCCGGGGAATTCGACTTGCATCCGCGGGTCGTGCTGATGAAGGGCCGAACCGTTGATCCCTATTTCATTTCCTGGCGCAGCCAACGCGATGTAGTTCAGGAGCTAGCGGGTAAGACGATTCTCTACATTTGGGGAGGTCCGATTCTTACCCTGGCCTGCGTCTGGGTGCTTGTTAGCCGATTTTTTGGGCAGTAGGAATGGGCTGGGGTCTCCCCTCAGCCGTGGGCATTGCCCGGACGAACAACTGTTACTTGCCGGTCCCCGACAACTTTGCAGTCTGCGGACTCGGGCTGGCACTATCGGACACGTTCAGCACCGCCGTGCGAGTTCCTTTAGCAGTGGGAGTGAATGTAATGCTGACCGTACAGGTCTGACCTGCTGCCAGAGTGCCTCCGCAGGTGGTCGCCGACTCGCTAAAATCACCCGGATCTGCTCCTGTGAACGTAAACGGGGTTCCGGAGAAGGTCAGCGTCGTCTTTAGATTATTCTTCACTTTAATTATCTTGGCCGCGCTCGTTTGGCTCACAGTCGTACCTATGAAGGTCAGGCTTGATGGGGTGAGCGTTACTTGCGGCACTCCTTTCCCCGAAAGCGGAACTTGCTGCGGGCTATTGCTCGCGTCGTCTGTAATTACCAAGGTGGCGGATCTCGCCCCCAGTGCTCCGGGAGAGAAAGTTACACTCACGGTACACGATTTGTTCACCAACAGAGTACCGCCACAGGTAGTGGTCTTAGAGAAATCCCCCGGATTGGTTCCCATAATCGCGATAGAAGAGATGGTGACGGTTCCACCCGCAAGATTGGTCAAGGTGACTTTCTTGGCGGCACTCGTAGTGCCCGTGGCGTAGCTGCCGTAAGTTAGGGCTGTGGGCGTGAAAGTAAGAGCGCCTAGTACCCCATTGCCAACGTTCACCGTGGCTGTACCCTTAACTGCGTTGTTTACGGTGTCAGTCGCGGTAATCGTTTGAGCGCCCGTAGTCTTCAACGTCGCACCGAAACCTTGGGTTCCCTGATCGCTAGGCGTAAAGGTGAAATCGGCGGGAAGAACGGCCTGTGGATCACTGCTGGTGAAGTGAACTGTGCCGGCAAAACTGATATCGGTGCTGGTGCCGACAGGATTCTTTGCTGTGACCGTAAAATTGAAGGACGTTCCAGACGTGGCTGAGTTCGGCGCAGTCAATTGAAAAGCCGGATGGGAACCGATAGTGACGCAACCGCCTGATTGGTTAGACCAGATTTGCTGAACTGTGTAGGTGCCGTTCGGAGTTGTCACTGCCGATTGCTGGCCGTTGCAAATATCTCCAATTTCTCCGCCTCCATCCTGGTCATTCGAATTTGCGTCATACCATGCCAGGGGCGGACCAAAGACCGTTGCTATCCCGACGTCGATATCGGTGACTGTTTCGGCCATCTCGTGTGACGAAACCGATGTTATGTTTTGAAACTCAGTCCCTCCGCCGCAACCAACGCTGCACCCCGAGGGCGCCCCGAAATCGGGCATCACCCCGTACGCTAGATTTTTGGAGTTGAAGGTGTTGCTGGTAGTTCCGTGGTAGGCGCAGAACTGCACGCAGCTGACAGACGAGCCTAGGTCGATGGTTACGTCGGGCGGGAAGTAAATCATGTACAGAGTATTAACGTTGCCATTACCGTCGAGCGCCGGTGTGGGAAGGTGTGCGGCATTGATCTGGCTCAGCACTTCCGCCTGAACCTGGGCGTCGGTAACAACACAAGGAGTGACATTACAAACCGACGGTGAGATGGTAAATTCGCCGCCATAACTTCCTCGCCCAATTGACTGGTTCGTGCCCGTGCCTCCGCCAATCGGAGTGACATTCGTGGTGTATTCGCTCAGCAGATCGAAGTAGGTGCTGTCGGTTATCCCCTGAAAGAAGCCGCCGATGCCAGCAGTAACCACCGAACTTACGCCGGATCCCCAGAAAACTACGACCACCTGAAGATTGGAGACGACAGGTCCGCCGTAATAATCGAGGTGTGCCGCCGGAGCAAGAGGAATCGGTGCGTTAGGTTTCAGCGCTTCTGGATTCACGGTCATGCGCACGATGTGAATCGGTCGTGCCGGCAGGGCCTGAGGTACGGAGTGCTCCTGTTGTGGCCAGGCTGTGTTCGCTAATGCGAACAAACACATCCCCATTAGCAACGCGATACGGCAGGCGGAAATCGTGCGTGGCAGAAGCCGCGATTGTTGAGAGCGAAGCATACACACTCCATGGCGGGCCGACATGAACGCACCCGCGTGCCAAAGATTGGTTTCAATAGCGAGTTTCAGGAACGATCCATCCGTTCGCTGCTTGTGGGGAAGACCCGAGGAGGGGGACTAGAGGATCCAAGGTCTCGGTTGCGACTTGGTTAAACACCCAGAGTCGTTCCGGATTCTCGCCTCACACGAAACAATTGTCAACCGAAAACCCGCTCCGCACGCGGAATCTGGGCAACTCAGCACAAAGAAGGCATCGACGGCCGACTTCACGGTGCAGGATTTCCTTGTGCAAACAATTGCAGAGGTGCAGCGTGAATACTATTGACGGACTCGATTTGAGAGATGTATGCTGGTAGCGAATAAAAAGCGAATACGACTTATGGCTACTCTCCCTCTTCTGCCCTACTCGAAGCCCAAACTGGTAGGCATCGCCCGCCTGGCTGCGGACGGCGACTCGCTTCGCCAGGGACATAACGTCGAATACTTCACCTTGCCCGTCCGTTCCCTGCTCAATCGCTGCACGGGTGTCCGCATGCCTTTCACCTGGACGATCAATCCGTACCGGGGCTGCGAATTTGCCTGCAAATACTGCTACGCACGCTATACCCATGAATTCATGGAAATGCGCGACGGAATCGACTTCGAGCAGAAGATCTTTGTCAAACAGCACGCTGCGGACTTACTGCGGCAAGAGTTGCGCCAGATAAAAACAGGAGAGGACATTGCCATCGGCACGGCAACCGATCCTTATCAACCCGCGGAGCGTCGCTATGAGGTGACGCGCACGATCCTGGAAGAATTTGCCCGGCACCAGGGGCTGGAACTCGGGATTGTCACAAAATCAAATCTGGTGTTGCGGGATATCGACGTGTTGCAGAAAGTGTTAAGAAATAATCGGCTGTCAGTAAACGTGACCGTCACCACTTTGGATGCCGACCTCGCTCGCATTCTGGAGCCGCGCGCCCCCAGGCCCGACCTGCGAATGGAAGCAGTACGCAAACTGAATGATGCCGGAATTCCCACCGGTGTGAGTTGTGCGCCGGTACTTCCCGGTATCACTGACGCGGCCCGCAATTTGGAAGCAGTGGTTCGTGCCACGGCCGAAGCGGGGGGAAAACACATCTTCGCTAATCCGCTATTTTTGAAGCCATGCTCGGCCGCCGTATTCCTGCCTTTCCTGGAGAAAGAATTCCCTCATCTCGCCGAAAGTTATCAGCGCCGCTACAAGGAGCGGGCGTTTCTGCCGAAGGCTTACGCGCAGCGGATCTCACAGCTTATGGCGCGCCTGCGTGAAAAGTATGGAATCCGCCACGACAATCGTCGAGATTCGAGAGTGAATCCAGTGTTCTCCCAGGGCGGGACGCAGCTAAAACTCTTTTGAGAAGATCTTCCGAAGGCGCGAAGAACGCCAAGGATGGGATAAGGCTGCATTCCGGCCGCTTGTAATTCCTAAACCGAAAATTCCAGCCGCTGGTAATTTCACGCATCCTGCATCGCTCTTGCATACATCCTGTGAAAGGCGTGCACGCCTTTCTCTTGCTTCACGCTGTAACGTCCACGCGCGTAGCTCCGGGAGTGCAGGTTTTTCTGCACCCTTTCGCAGATAGCAACATCTTCGATCTGAATCTGATCGCTGAATTTGACCGCGTCCTGCGCCGCCTGACTGTCCAGATCTTTCTCCGGGAGATACCACTCGAAGATGGCCAGTGAGCGCTCAGTCTCTAGCGGCAGAACGATATTCAGAGATACGTTGTCGGGATAGCAGTTCAGCATCCAGTTGGGAAAGATCCAAAAATAGTCCGTGGTCAAATCGTCGCGAGCTTCCTGATAGCGGCGGGGTGTGCTGTCGCCGGGTTGGGCTCCGCGAATCGGGCTGAACTGACGCACGTGACCGGAGTAGGGCTCGACCGTATACGCGTTGTAGTCCAGTTCGCGATTCAGTCCGGGATGCACGCTGGGCAGATGGTAGCCCTCGAGATAGTTATCCACGTAGGTCTTCCAGTTGCACTTCATCTCATATGTCCGGCGCTCGAAGAGCTTCATGTGCTGGAATCCGAAACGTTGCGCCTGCTTTGGAAGCTCGCCCAGGCTCTTCAGCAGGGGTTCAGCGTTGGGATCGAGGTTTACGAAAATCAGGTTGAACCATTCCTCGGCGCGCACAGGCTTGAGCGCGAAGTCTTCGGGACGGAAATCCTGCACGCCGTCGACTTCGGTGGCACTGATCAACTTTCCATCGAGCCCGTAAGTCCACCCGTGGTACCCGCAGCGAAACAGTTTGCGCGAGCCGCAGCCCTCAGCGGGCGGGCCGGCGCGATGCCGGCAGACGTTGTAGAATCCGCGCAGCTCGCCGCTCGCGCCTCGCACCAAAAGCAACGGCTCACCTTGAAGATCCGTAGTAAAGAAGTCACCAGGGCTTGTGAGTTGATGGCGGTGACCTACCACTTGCCAGGTGCGAGCGAAGATCCGTTCTTTCTCCGCCGCAAAGACAGCGGGGTCGGTGTAAAACCGTGACGGCAGAGACCAGGCACAGGCGATGTCGGGCTCGATGTGCAGGGCGTCGATGGGGATGTTCATGGAGATAGGCGGCAATTGTAAGACAGTAGTAAGCGGTTCTCGGTTGGGCCATGATTTGAGCCAGTCCCAAATTGACACAAATTGTCAATCCCGCCCGACACAATCTGACACGCTTGACCCTTGAAGATGAATTTGGGCAGAATTACCTGAGTGACCAAAGATCGTGAGATCATTGGAAACAAAGCAGCTAGACCCTGGGAGCGATGGTCCTAGGTGACTTACGACCCTGGCCGCTAAAATGCGAACATATTCGGCAATTGGGTCTATTGAGACCAAAATTTCTGATCATGGAGAAGAGGGAAACGAGAGATGCGTAAACAAAAGGGCTTTTCACTGATTGAGTTGTTGATCGTGGTCGCGATCATTTTGATCATCGCCGCGATTGCTATTCCAAACCTGCTGCGGGCACGTATCGCAGCTAACGAGTCGTCTGCGGTCAGCTCGATTCGTACCATCAACACCGCCGAAGTAGCCTACCAAACCAGCAATCCCGCAGTCGGTTATGCGACCGCTATGTCCAACCTCGGGCCGGGCGCCGGAGTTTATGTGTGCCCCGCAGCTGTGACTCAGCTTGCGGCTTGCTCTGATTGACGGTGTCCTGTCCAATAACGGCAACCCCGCCGGCAACGGCAAGAGCGGTTATAACTTTAACGCCACGGGCAAAGTTGGCGCCGCTGGAGCTGGCCAACGTTCTGTACCAGGCCGGCGCGGCGCCTCTCAGCTATAACCAGACCGGCGTGCGCCGTTTCTGTTCGGCCGAGGACGGTGTAATTCACGCCGATCCCAATGGCGGAGCCTCGGTTGCGGTGGATGTCGCTACCGGGAGTTGCGCACCTGCTCCGTACGCGGTGCTGAACTAGGAAGTTTGGCGAAGTACCTGGGGGAGGGTACAAACCAGGAGCATCGGATGGCAACATCCGATGCTCTTTACTTATTTGTTTTTATTTTTCCAGCTTGGAAAAAATAAAACAAATAATTTGGGATGCCCTCATCTGTCTCTTTCCAAACTGACACAAATCGTTACTCCTCCGCGACAAAATACAACATCGGGAGACGCTAAGACCGAATATCGCGGCGGAATTCTCGGGTTGTGGTTGCTAAACGTGCAAACCTGATTACCTAAATGTCGGCTGCTACGACCGAGCTTGATTAATGGAGAAGAGGGAAACGAGAGATGCGTAAACAAAAGGGCTTTTCACTGATTGAGTTGCTGATCGTGGTGGCGATTATTCTTATCATCGCCGCGATTGCTATTCCGAACTTGCTGCGGGCACGTATCGCAGCCAACGAGTCGTCCGCAGTCAGCTCGATTCGTACTATCAACACCGCCGAAGTATCCTACCAAACCAGCAATCCCGCAATCGGTTATGCGACCGCGATTGTCCAGCCTCGGGCCGGGCGCTGGAGTTTTTGTGTGCCCCGCAGCTGTGACTCCGCTTGCGGCTTGCTTGATTGACGGTGTTCTGTCCAATAACGGCAACCCCGTCGGCAACGGCAAGAGCGGTTATAACTTCAACGCCACGGGCAAGGTTGGCGCCGCTGGAGCGGCCAACGTTTTGTACCAGGCTGGCTCGGCGCCTCTCAGCTATAACCAGACCGGCGTTCGACGTTTCTGCTCGGCCGAGGACGGTGTAATTCACGCTGATCCCAATGGCGGAGCTTCTGTTGCGGTGCGTGTCGCCACCGGGAGCTGCGCAGCTGCTCCGTACGCGGTGCTGAACTAGGAAGTTTGGCGACGTACCTGGGGGAGGGTAGAAACCACGGGAGCAACGGAACATCCGTTGCTCCCGTCTATTTTTGCCAGCGACGAGTTTTGTCATCGGAGAGTTGCCACATTCTGGCTTACTGCCTTATGGAAGGGCCTGAATTCACTCTGTCCCCCGTAATCCTTTGAATTCGCTCTAGATGCTATAAACACAGCGCAATCTGAAACGACATCGGATTGGCCAATAAAATGCAGCATGAAAGCTGAAAGTTATGATCTTCACCAGCAAAAAATCGACTGCGATAGGGCGGAGCTCAGGCTTTTCTCTGATCGAGCTTTTGATCGTGGTGGCAATCATTCTGATCATTGCGGCAATCGCCATTCCCAATCTGCTGCGGGCGAGAATTGCCTCCGACGAGGCCTCGGCAGCTAATTCAATCCGCAGCATCAACACCTCAGAGTTTGCTTACAATGAAGCGTTCCCCGCTAACGGTTATGCTCTAGCGCTGGGCAATCTGGGCGGCGTTTCTCCCTGCGTACCTTCCCCGGTAGCCGCATGCCTTATCGATAACGTGCTGGCGACTGCTATCGTCGGTTCCGGCGGTAAGAGCGGCTACGTATTCGCCGCAACTGGGCTGCTCCCTAACGGCGTGACCAACCTTTCGTTCGTTTCCGCCGCTTCTCCAACCGACTACAACAGGAGTGGCGTGCGCGACTTTTGTTCGACCGAAGATGGAGTGATCCGCTTCGACGCTGGAGCTCCCGGCAATTCGCCGGTCACCACCCTGGCGGCCTGCCGCGCGTTTACGGTTATGCAGTAAAGCACTTGACGTCAATCTGAGAACGGCAGCACGCCGTAAGCCAAATTCCAGCTTGCCAATTCTTGCTCCAGTAGCTCTTGACTGGCGAATGACTTCCGTAACCCCTTCAACCCTCCCAACTGCTCTCATCTTTCATATGATTTCTCTTATAATTTCTTAGGAGATTCCTGAGGTAGTACACATGACTGCGATAGAGATTCTTGGTCTGGAAAAAACTTACAGCGTGGGATTCTGGCGAAAGAAGCCCAAGTGCGCCTTGAAACCTCTCCATCTGACGGTGGAAGAAGGCGAAATCTTCGGCTTCCTGGGACCCAATGGCGCGGGCAAGACGACTACCCTCAAACTTCTGATGGGTCTGGTTTTTCCCACTGCTGGTTCAGCTCGCATTCTGGGGATGGAAGTCGGCGATCCACGGATGAAGGCGCAAATTGGCTTTCTTCCCGAACAGCCCTATTTTTACGATTACCTTACCGCCCGTGAACTGCTCAACTACTACGGACAGCTCTCCGGAGTGGCGGCGAAAGAACGGTCGCGCAAGATTGATGAGGTGCTGCAGCGCGTGGGACTACCGGATGTAGGCGGAGTGCAGTTGCGCAAATTCTCCAAGGGTATGTTGCAGCGGGTGGGGATTGCGCAAGCCATACTGCACGATCCCAAACTTGTATTCTTTGACGAACCCATGTCCGGGCTGGACCCTATGGGCCGCCGCGAAGTCCGCGATCTGATGGAACAGCTCAAGCAGGAAGGCAAGACGGTTTTCTTTTCTACCCACATCCTGTCGGACGCAGAAGCACTTGCGATCGCGTCGCTATCATTCATCAGGGCGAATTGCGGGGAGTGGGAGCGGTAGCCGATCTCACCTCCAGCGTTCACGGTAAAGTGGAAATCGTTTGGCAAGGCACGGCGGTGCCGGCGTCCTGCGGGCGCTAGGCGCGGAGTGCCATGTGACTGGTGACACGGTTCGTGCCGTGCTCTCGGAAGCGAACCAGGATACCGCGATTGAGGCCTTGCGACGGGAACGGCTGCGGCTGATTTCAGTGATCCCGGTGCGGACCTCCCTGGAAGATTATTTCGTGCAGAAGCTACAGCCGGCCGAGGCGGTTGCGGGGGTGAGATCATGAGCGGACGCATCGTACACATCGCATCGAATACTTTCCGCGAAGCGGTGCGCGATCGTGTGCTTTACAACTTGATAGCTTTCGCACTGCTGATGTCGGGAGCGGCGATTCTGGTGGGGCAGATTTCCATCGAAATCGAACGCCTGGTGGTCATCAATCTTGGACTGACCGCGGTGTCGCTGTTTGGCATGGTCATTGCCATTTTCATCGGCATTGGCCTGGTCTCCAAGGAAATCGAGCGAGCGCACGCTGTACACAGTGCTCTCGCGCCCGGTGCGGCGCTGGGAGTTCATTGTCGGCAAATTCTTTGGATTGGCGGGAACGCTCGTGGTCAACGCGTTCTTCATGGCCATCGGAGTTTTTGGCGCGTTGCTCTACGTCTCCCGCCACTTCCAGAGGGCGGATAGCTGGGTGCTGGTTGCGCTCTATTTCATCATTCTGCAATTTCTGATTATCACCGCGCTGGCGCTGCTGTTTTCCTCGTTCTCTTCCCCGTTGTTGTCGGCGGTGTTTGCTTTTGCCTTGTTCGTGATTGGCAGCTTCGCGGAAGATTTGCGCGGATTCGCCGCGATGACCCATGGAGTCATGCGCTGGCTGGCCACCGGCGCAGCGTATCTGGTGCCGAACTTCTCGGCCCTGAATGTCATCAGCTCGGTGGCGCATCAGCAGCCGGTTTCAGGGCAGCTCATTTCGTACAACACGATCTATGCGCTGATCTATGCCACCATGGCGCTGTGCGGAGCAGTGTTGATTTTCGAACACCGGAACCTGAAATGAGACCGTCGCGACGGATCACTGTCACTTTTGGCCTCCTGCTCGTCCTCTGCATGATTGGGTCGGTGGTCTTTCTCCGGCGGCTCGACCGGGTACGAACGCGGAGCCACGCTGGAGGAAGTCCTCTACATCTCTTCTCCCCAAGTGCTCAAGCGCATGAGTCTTGGATACGATGGCCTCTTGGCCGACATTTACTGGACACGCGCGGTGCAGTATTTCGGCGGCAAACTGCACAACCGGGATCGGCGCTTTGACCTGCTGGCACCGTTGCTGGAGATTACCACCACGCTCGATCCTCATTTGCTGGTGGCTTACGAGTACGGGGCCAATTTTATGTCTCCGAAACCGCCGGACGGCGCCGGTATGCCCAAGCGTGCGATTGAACTGGAAGAGTTCGGCATCCGCAATAATCCCGATCAGTGGCGGCTCTATTACAACGAGGGCTTCATCTACTACATGGACCTGAAAGACTACGCGGGGGCGGCCGAGGCATTTGCCCGCGGCTCCCAGGTGCCGAATGCGCATCCCTATCTGAAGATGTTGGCAGGGCAAATGGCGGAGCATGCGGGCGATCTGCAAATGGCACGGGCAATCTGGAGCACTACCTACCAAACTACGCAGGATAAATCAGTTCGAGCCAACGCGGCCGCCCACTTGCGGGCGATCAAGGTGGACGAAGATGTGACTGCGCTCGAAGCACTCGTCGCCCGCTACCGCGAACAAACCGGCCTGCTTCCGCTTAGCTTTTCGGATCTCGAGAGAGCCGGAATGTTGCGCGGCATTCCCGTGGACCCGCTGGGCAATCCATACAGGCTGATGTTTGACGGCCGGGTGGAAGTGTTCAACCCTGACGACCTGCCGTTCATTGAAAAGGGAACGCCTCCCGGGTACGTGGCGCCACCGCCCCATCTCCTGCCTTCAGACTAGAAAAACGTCACCACAAAGGGCACGAAGGCAAACGAAGTAAATTGAGGGCAGCCCTTTGTGCCCGAGAGTCTGCGCTGAGTGCGAAGGATGTCTTCATGTTTTAGGATGAGCGTTGGTGACTCCCAGACGCGCCCACGAACCCGGCCTGCGCAGCACGCTCCACCAATGGTGGCGAGAGAATGTGTCGCGTGAGGGATGGTCGAGTACCATTCGGCGATTCATTACCGCGACGTGGGAGTTCGTATCTGAGTCCACACCCGGGCGGCGGCGGCAACGCTATGGCGATCGTGGATTACGACTGGGAATACCGGGTCGACACAACCAGTGCGACCGTGAATTGGCGAGATCGTCTGCTTGGTGTATTCAACTCTCCTTATCAACCCACCGAACCTGGAGTCTTCCACGAGATGCTCCAGCACCTGGGAATCGATTTCCGTGAGTTTACTTTCATCGATTTGGGCTCCGGCAAGGGGCGGGTCCTGCTGATGGCGGCGGGCTATCCGTTTGGACGCATCGTGGGAGTTGAACTGCTGCCACGCTTGCATCGTGTAGCTGAAGAAAATATTAGCAACTATAAGAGCGCGGCGCAGAAGTGCTTCGCGGTGGAGTCAGTTTGCGGCGACGCCCGCGAGTTTATGTTTCCGCCGGAGCCGACTGTTCTCTATTTGTTCAATCCCTTGCCGGAAGTGGGGTTAGAGCGGCTGATTGCCAATCTCGATCTTTCCCTGCAGCGAAGTTCTAGACCGGTCTATGTCATCTACCACAATCCGCTGCTGGAGCCCGTTGTGGCTCGGTGTACCGCGCTGAAAAAAATCGGAGAAGCCGGTACTATCGATCTATGCTGCGTGAAATTAATGCGCGGCACGTTCAGTGCCCGGGCGCAGGCTTGTAGATGAAATCCACCAAGCCGTCCCGGTAGTCGATCTTGATATCAAGTACGTGCAGAGTCGCGAAACCCAGAATACCGGAAACTTCAATACCTACCCTGTCGCTCATCGAGTTAAGGTCGAGGGTTATTAGATCCTGAGTCGGTTGACGCAAGTTGCCGAATTGCAGAACTGCCTTGTCGGCGGTATATACACTCTTCACGGATCCGCTCAGACCTTTGATATGCAAGCCGCGAATCATCGTGAACTTTTGTTACCTCTCGCGCCGCGTTAAGCGAGATATGGGTGCTGAATGCACCAGTATCGATGAGAAAGAGTTTGCGCGGCTCATCCCCGACTTTGGTTGGAATCAGCAGCATAATGCCCGAAGCGAAGAACTTGAGAGTAGGACTTCATCTCCGGGGCTATGAACCGGTCCCGCGGGCCGGTGTCCACGGGTTTTGCAGGCGCCGCGGACGCAGTTTTATTGTCCGATTGCTCTTCGGGCGAATCAGGATTGTCTTTGTCGGTTTGCAGGCCAATCGGCTGAGTGGGCTCGTCGTCTGGACGTTTGGGGAGTGCTTGCAAGCGCAGCTTCTCGTTGGGAAAATCAATGTCCACCAGGAAATCTTCAAAAACGTCCGCTCCTATGAGGCCATCCTCGTCCATCACTGATCGCTTGTCCAGCACTGTTACGGCACAATCCTGAAACTCGAGGTCTCCGATTTTGATCGAATTGGCCAGCGCGACGTAACCGCCAGTTTCACCCTTATCTCCGATGCCGCCAATACGGGTTTGCGAGAGTTCATTAAGTCCTGCTCTTTCAGCCAAGCGCCGATCGATCAAAATTCCGCCTGCTCCAGTATCCAACAAGAGTTTGGATCTTTCTCCGTTTACCGCGACGGCAAGACCAAACCACGCAAGTGATTGCATCTCGAAGAACACGTACTAGGTTGGTCTCGGTCGAGATGGTTTTGCTCACCAAGCGGCACTTGCGCTTGGGTTCCCTGGACCTGGCCTTCATGTAATCCAGAGAGCGTTGCATGCGGGCGCGAGTTTCTACGTCATCGTTGGTTTCATAGGAAAGATAGTCCTCCAGATACTTAATTCTTTCTGGCAGCTTTAATGTGTTCATCCAATACTTTTGGACGTCAGGATCGTGAGGATCGAGTTCGTGAGCCTTGCTTATCATTGTTCTGGAGCGCTTGTACATGGAAACGGAGGCAGTCACGCGGGCCAGCCCCAGAGAGGCGCGGGCGCTGGCCTTACCGGAATTGATCACGTTCACCCACTCCAGCTCGGCCTCCTGAATTTTCCCTGGCGAAAAAGATTACCCAAATGAGGAATATCGCAAGGATCCGGTTGGCACTCGTACCATTGACCGTCTGAGCCAAGACAACTTGCGGCGATAGCTGTGGTTACAGATATCCTCCCACCACGATGAGATTCGCCAAACTTCTGTTCCTGACCGCCTTGACTGCCCCGACATTCGCACAAACCGCCGCAACGTCCAAAGAAGTCGAAACTGTCTATCCAGACGCCCATGCGCTCTATCTGGACATACACCAGAACCCGGAATTGTCTTCGCACGAAACGCAAACGGCGGCGAAGCTGGCAAGCCGCCTGCGCAGCCTTGGCTATGACGTCACGGAACATGTTGGCGGGACGGGCATCGTCGCCATCCTCAAGAATGGCACTGGCCCAACTGTCATGCTGCGTACCGAACTGGACGCGCTACCGGTGGAAGAAAAAACCGGTCTTCCTTACGCCAGCAAAATCCACACCAAAGATGACTCCGGGCGCGACGTTCCAGTGATGCACGCTTGCGGACACGACCTGCATATGGCGGCCCTGGTCGCTACCGCTACGATCATGGCACACAGCAAAGACACCTGGCATGGGACGCTCATGCTCATTGGTCAGCCGGCTGAGGAGACAATCAGCGGCGCCAAGCGGATGGTTGACGACGGCGTCTTTAAGCGCTTCGCAAAGCCCGATGTCGGCGTCGCTCTCCACGTCAGTAACGAGTCCCCTGCCGGAAAGGTTGGAGTAGGCTCCGAATATCGCTATGCGAATGCCGATTCCCTGCGCATCACGATCTACGGAAAGGGCGGACACGGTTCAGCCCCCAATACAACCATCGATCCCATCGTGATCGCGGCCCGGACCATCGTGGCTTTACAGACCATCGCTTCCCGCGAAGTGAAGCCACGCGAAGCGGCAGTGATCACCGTCGGGTACATTCAGGCGGGAACCAAGAACAACATTATTCCCGACCAAGCCGAGCTGGGAGTGACGGTACGAACCTACAAGCCCGAAGTTCGCAAACAGGTTCTGGCGGCGATTGCACGTATCACTAAGGCCGAGGCGGATGCCGCAGGCGTACGAGCGCGAGCCTTTAATCGAACACTACGAATCAACCGATGCGGTATATAACGATCCCGCTCTGGCTCGCCGCCTCACCAGCGCGCTCGAATCCGCACTGGGCAAAGAGGATGTGCTGGAAGTCGACCCCCTTATGGGTTCGGAGGACTATTCTTATTTCATTGAACAAGGTGTTCCGTCCTTTTACTTTGCACTCGGGGGAGCAGAGCCACAGAAATATGCGCAGGCCAAAGCTTCTGGAGAAACTCTGCCGTCAAATCACTCTCCCCTCTTCGCTCCCGACGTCGATCCCGCCCTTCGGACTGGAATCGCGGCGGAGGTGGCAGTGCTACGCAACCTCCTGAACGCCTCGACCGAGGACCTGCATAAGTCGGTGTCCGAGGGCTCTGGCCGCAACTGACCTATCCTGCCATTGGCCTATGTCGCGTCGCGGGGCTTCATACCAAGCCGGTAGAATTGAAAGATCTGTGCCAGTCGCTTTGCTGCTCTTGCCGTTGATTGTCCTGTTGTTGCCGCTCTCGGTGAGCCTTGCCGCTCCCGCAGCCGATGTTCATGCCATTGCGCAAGCCGTGGACAATCACTACAACCATCTTCGTACACTGGAGACGGACTTTACCGAAATCTATCGCGGAGCGGGAATAGAGCGAACCGAATCAGGGACCTTGTGGCTAAAAAAACCCGGCAAGATGCGATGGGAGTACCGTTCTCCCAAAGAGAAGCTTTTCTTGAGCGACGGCCAGAACGCATGGTTCTACGTTCCCGGAGATCGCCAGGTGACGAAGACCCCAGTGCGCAAGCTTGATGACTTGCGTTCCCCCCTGGGCCTCCTACTAGGTAAGACCAAGCTGGAGAAGGAATTGCAAGAATTGTCTTTAGCTCCTGATGTTGCCCCCGTCACATCAGGCAACGTAGTGATTCGGGGGATTCCGAAGGCCATGGCGGATCGTTTAAGCCAAGTGATCCTGGAGATTAGCCCTGATGACCGGATTGCGCGCATCTTAATTGAAGGGGTGGATGAATCGGTTACGGAATATCGCTTTAACAATCAGAAGGAAAATGTGGAAGTCGACAGCCAAGACTTCCACTTTGTTCCTCCCCCAGGAGTGGAAGTTGTCGAGCGCGATTTTGGTCCTTGATCCTGGTTCCGGCGGTTCTCCGCTCCCCGGACTGCAAACTTCTGGTTTTACTTGGTTTACCCGGTCAAGGGGACGGCCTGCCATAGATAGAAAGGTCGTTACCAGCGGTACCTATGAGGGCGGTTTGCAGTCGCATATTCACACCGGGTTAATGCTTTTGAATGCTAGACTTGAGAGAGGACGGTAATCTAACGGGACATGGCCGAATTCCTGGTAAAGGTCGCGGATGAGCGCGGACGCCTGCTGCAGCAGGTTGAGAACGGCTATTCCCAGTCCGAGGTTCGCGACCGATTCGTGCAGCAGGGTTACCTGGTGTACTGGGTCAAACCGCGAGGGCTTTTTGCCGGCGGGCGTTTGGGAGTTGGGGGACGGAAGGTCAAGCAGACTCAGTTCGTTATCTTTAATCAGCAGTTCCTGACTCTGATCAAGGCCGGACTGCCGATCCTGAGCTCTTTGGACTTGCTGATCAAGCGGCAAAAGCCGGGTCAGTTCCGTTCGTTGCTGGAAAACGTTCGTGACCGAGTCAAGGGCGGCGAGCTGCTCTCGGATGCCTTCGCGGCGCAACGCACTTTCCCCAAGATTTACACCACCACGTTATTGGCGGGCGAGAAGAGCGGAAACATGGAAGAAGTTTTGTCACGCTACATCGCGTTCCAGCGGTTAGCGTTGACCTTTAAGAAAAAGCTGGCGGTTTCGCTGGTGTATCCGACGCTGCTGGTGATTGTGGTGATGTGCATGGTGGTGTTCCTGATCACGTATGTTGTTCCGCAATTCGCCAAGTTGTTTGAGAATCTGAACGCGCAGCTACCGGTGGTCACTGTGTTCATGCTGGCAGTGGGCGAAGGGGCCCAGAAGTACGCACCATACCTCGGGATCGGTTTGGTGCTGCTGATATTTTTCCTGTGGCGCTGGAAGAATACCGACCGGGGCGCCGATCAGATTGACGGCTTTATTCTCAAGATGCCGCTGCTCGGCCAAATCTGGCTGAAATATCAGGTGGCGAATTTCGCCCGCATGCTGTCTACCTTGCTGGCCGGCGGCTTGCCGCTGGTTCCCTCTCTTGAAACCGCGGGCGCGTCCATGAGCAGCCGGCGGATCCTGAATGGCATCGCGGAGGCGGCGGGCCGGGTGCGCGAAGGCCGGACGCTGTCTGGAAGCTTGGAAGAACAGAAGATGTTTCCTGACCTGTCGGTCGAGATGATTGAAGTTGGGGAGTCTACCGGGGCGTTGCCGGCCATGCTGAATTCGGTAGCGGAATTCTATGAGGAGGACGTGCAGACCGCGCTGGGCGCGGCAATGGCACTGATCGAACCGGTAATTCTGATCATTATGGCGGTTTTTGTGGGCGGAGTGTTGATTTCTCTGTATCTGCCGATCTTTACGTTAGGGTCTGGCGGAGGAATTCACTAGATACCGCTGCGGGTTTTCGCAGATAGATTTCGCAGGCGGATTTGGAAATGGCACGAATGGCAGAAAAGAAAGACAGTTTCGCGAATGGGGAGAACGGCGGCCAGGTCGCGCCCGTGGCTCCGGCCAATGAATTGGAGAAGGCGCAGGACGTCGCCCGGCGTTACCGCTGTGAGTTCGTGGACCTGCACAATTTTCAGCTCCATCATGATCTCTTCAAAAAGATTCCAGTGGACCTGATGTTCCGCTACAACTTCATCCCGCTGGAGGAGACGCGCGACGGACGCCTGGCCATCGCCATAGCCGACCCCAGCCAGTTGATGATGATCGACGAGATCAGTCTGTTGCTGGGCAAGCGCATCGTCACCAAGGTTTCCACGCTGGCGCAGATCAGCGAAATTCTCAAGAAGACGGAACAATCCAAGCGCGTTCTGGAAGAAGCCAGCGAAGGCTTCACCCTGGACTACATCCGCGAGGACGAAGGCGCTGGCGACGAAAGCATCTCCATTGACCGGCTGACCGCGCAGGGAGACATCAGCCCGATCATCCGCCTGGTCGACACCACGATTTTTACCGCCCTGCAGCGGCGAGCCAGCGACATTCACATCGAAACCCAGGATGATTCGGTGTGCATCAAGTTCCGCATCGACGGCGTGCTCACTCAGGCCATGCCTCCGATCGCGAAAGAGCATCACTCCACCATCATTTCGCGCATTAAGGTGATGAGCGAATTGGACATCTCGGAGCGGCGCGTGCCGCAGGACGGCCGCTTCCGCGTGAAATACGGCAATCCGGAGCGGCCTATCGATTTCCGTGTCTCCATCATGCCCTCGATTCACGGTGAAGACGCCGTGCTGCGCGTGCTGGATAAAGAGTCGATGAGCGAGAAGTTCCACAAGCTCGTTCTCGACGTGGTGGGTTTTGACGAAGACGATTTGCGCAAGTTTCGCCGCTACATTGCGGAACCTTACGGCATGGTGCTGGTCACCGGGCCAACGGGCAGCGGCAAGACCACCACGCTCTATGCGGCGGTCAATGAGATTAAGACCGACGAAGACAAGATCATCACCATCGAAGATCCGGTGGAATACCAGATCCGCGGCATCACTCAGATTCCGGTGAACGAGAAGAAGGGCCTAACCTTCGCCCGCGGCCTGCGCTCGATTCTGCGCCATGATCCCGACAAGATCATGGTGGGTGAAATCCGCGACACCGAGACGGCGCAGATCGCCATTCAATCGGCGCTCACCGGGCACCTGGTATTTACCACGGTGCACGCGAATAACGTGGTCGACGTGATTGGCCGCTTTCTGAACATGGGCGTCGAGCCTTATAACTTTGTTTCCGCCCTCAACTGCATCCTGGCGCAACGGCTTGTACGGTTGATTTGTGAATCCTGCCGGACGGTGGTTCATTACCCGCCGGAGACGCTCGAGGCCAGTGGTCTGGATCCCGAGCAGTGGTCCAAGGTTTCGTTCTACGAAGGCCAGGGGTGCATCGAATGCGCCGGAACAGGATTCCGCGGACGTACTGCGATCCATGAACTGCTCGATCTGAGCGACCGCATCCGGGAGATGATTCTGGTCAAGAAACCAACATCGGAGATCCGCCGGGCAGCGCGTGAGGAGGGTATGCGGTTCCTGCGCGAATCTGCCCTGGACAAAGTGCGGCTGGGCATGACCACGCTGAAGGAAATTAACAAGGTCACCTTCATTGAGAGCATGCGGTAGAAGAGTCTGGCTGTGCAAGAGGCTCTGCGAAGTCGCCATTCGGCCAATGCCACTGGTGCCCTTCCAGTTATTGCATTTCTGGCCGCCACAGAGTTTCATTTACACTACCTGAAACCATGAGTCATAGCTTTAAATCCGGGTCCAAGCCGAAAGTGGCTTGCGAGATTGCCGCCGACCGTGTGCTGGCGGGCCGGGTGTCCGATAACGGCGAACTGGTAGAGGTTTGCGCCTCCCATGAACTGGCGCCGGGCAGCGTAGTCCCCGACTTGATCGAAGCCAATCTGCGACAGCGTAGCTCGGTTTTTCAGACCCTCCGTGACACCTTAGGCAGCGTTGGCGGCCGATCCCGCGACGTGATTGCCGTGCTGCCAGATGCGGCGGTTCGAGTGGTATTGCTGGATTTCGATACACTTCCGGCGAATTCCGAAGAGGCTGAAGGCGTCGTGCGCTTCCGCCTGAAGAAATCGCTGCCCTTTGACATGGACAAGGCCAAGGTTTCTTATCACGCCCAACCATCGAATAATGGTGTACGGGTGATCGCGGCAGTAGCGCTGACGAGCGTGATCGAAGACTACGAATCTGCTTTTCGCGAGGCTGGATACAGTCCCGGCGTTGTATTGCCATCCATGCTGGCTGCCCTGGGCGCGGCCGATGCCCGCCTGCCCACTCTGGTGATCAAGGTGGATGCTCGAACCACCAGTATTGCGATTCTTGAGCAGGAACAGTTGTTGCTTTTTCGCACCTTGGAGAATACGCGTGGCGTTACCATTACAGGCGAGCAACTGGCAGAAGAAGTCTATCCTTCTGTCGTATTCTTCCAGGACACATATCATCTGAACATCGACCAGATTTTTGTAGCAGGTCTGCCGGAATCGGGCGGAGCCGCTCCGGCGCTGCGGGCGCAAACCGGCGCCGAGGTCCGGGAACTGGTAAGCGGATCGCAACTGGGGAGTAGCGTGGGTGCAATTCCGAAGTGGAGAATGGCTGGGGTGGTGGGGGCCCTGCTTTCCTGATGCGCGTTGATATAAACCTCGCGACTCAGCGTTACGAAGACGCACGCAGCTTTTGGTGGCGCTGGGGCCTGCCACTGGCCGGGTTGGGCATTCTCACTTTAGTGCTGTTTTATAGCGTCGTCCATGGGTGGGCGGCGGCGCAGAGGGCCCGCAGGTTGGTGCAGAAGGGCGAGCAGCAGATCGCCGCGCTCGACAGGCAGAAGGCCGACGCGGAAGCGATTTTGAATCGGCCGGAAAACCGCAGCACGCGCGACCGCTCGCAGTTTCTGAACGATCTCTTTCTGCGTAAGGCCTTTTCCTGGACTAAGGTCTTCGAAGACATGGAGCGGGTGATGCCTCCCCGCTTGCACGTGGTCTCGATTCAACCTGAAATGACGTCCGACAATCAACTGGCAATTAAGTTGGTGGTGGCGGGCGAGTCGCGGGATCGAGCGCTCGATCTGGTGCGCAGAATGGAAGACTCGCAGCGCTTCCAGAGGACCCATATCGAGTCGGAGGCCACTCAAGCTGGGCAACCATCAGGGGACAACGTAAGGTTCGATATCAACGCTCTGTATGTCCCCGAAGTCGCCAATCGGAGAGGAACACTGTAATGCCGGATTTGCGCGACACGCGGCAGAAGTTGAAAGTGGCGATGGCCACCCTGGCCCTCGTGGATGTGGCGGCAGCGGTGGTGCTTTTTTCCCCGCTGGTAGGATCGGCGCGTTCGCGCGACCAGCAACTGCAGCAAATGGGAAGTGAGATTCAGCTGAAGACCCACCAAGTTGAACCCCTGCGGGATATCGATAAGAAGATAGCGGCAGCGCGATTGCAGATTGATGATTTCTACAAGAGGCGTCTGCCGGCGCAGGACTCGGCCATTGCAGCCGAACTGGGCAGGCTGGCCGGACAGAGCGGGGTCAAGATCGGACAGATCAAGTACAGTTCCAAGGAAACAGAGAAGATCGCAGCGCCACCCGACTTGCAGCCGGTAAAGATTGAGGCCGATTTCTCGGGCGATTATCTACAACTGGTGCGCTTCGTCAATTCGGTGGAGCGGGCTCCCTTGTTCTTTATCATCGATAGCGTGGAATTAGGCGGGGAACAGTCGCGGGTGGTGAAGCTGCAATTGAAACTGGAAACGTATTCGAAGACGGGTGGCTAAGTGCAGGTGGGGACGGAAAATCGAAACAAGCTGATCGCGGCCATCGTCCTGGGCGTGCTCGCGGTGGTGTTGGTTGGCCGATGGATGTTTGGTTCAGGAAGCTCTAACGCCGCGGCGCCGTCTCCCGTCGCGCCTGCTCCCGCCGTCGCATCCCGCGTTGGACCAGGCGGTAAGAAGGGCAATGTGGGTCCGCGTTCTCTTGATCCCACGCTGAGATTCGATTGGCTCAGCGCTAGTGAAGACACGAAATATAAGGGTGCGGGACGAAACATCTTTCTGGCAGAGGCCGAAATTCCCAAGCCGACTCATCCTGCTGCAACTGACGTGAAAATGCCTCCTCCGCCACCACCGGGACCGCCTCCGCCGCCCCCCATCAATCTGAAGTTTTTCGGATTTGCCAACAAGCCGGGCGAGCCTAAAAAAGTTTTCCTGTCACAGGGCGAAGATGTGTTCATCGCGGCTGAGGGCGACATCATCGATCGTCGTTATAAGGTTTCGCGGATCACAGCGGTTTCCGTGGAAGTAGAAGACGTGCTCAATAACAACCGGCAGAGTATCCCGCTGACTCAGGCGCAGTGAGCCTTGACCAGGAGAGTTTCTAGCACCGTGGCGGCACGCATCAGAACTCGAAGCAAGCAGCGTGGTGAGGAGGGATACATCCTGCTCACGCTCATGCTGTTCGTAACGCTGATGGCGATTGCGGCCGCGGCCGTGGCTCCTACGATCGCGCTTCAGGTCAAGCGCGACCGCGAAGAGGAATTGATCCATCGCGGAGTGCAATACTCGCGGGCGATCCGGCGTTTTGTGAAAAAGACGGGCGGTTACCCAGTGCGGCTCGAGCAACTGGAAAACACCAATAACATCCGCTATCTCCGCAAGCGTTACAAAGATCCGCTGACGGGCAAGGACTTCAAAATACTTCACCAGGGAGACGTTAAGACCTCTTTCGGGCCTGGGATCGCCGGGGCTACTGCGCTCGGCGGCAACTCCGCTTTCGCGACCTCCCGGTTCGGAGCCGCGTCAGGGGGCTTGGCGGCTGCCGCCACCTTATCAGCGGTCGCCGGCGCCCAAGCCCAATCAGCGGTCGCGGCTACCCAGACCCAGGACACGGATCAACCCGACTCCAGCGGGCAACTCCAGTCTATTTCGTCTCAAGGAGCAACGGGCACCGGCGACAAACTGTCTGCCACCGTATTCGGAGGTGGGCCAATCGTCGGCGTAGCCAGCATCAGCAAAGACAAGACCATCCGCGAATTCAACAAAAAGAACCACTATAACGAGTGGCAGTTTATCTACGATCCCGCTACGGATCGGGGTGGTCTGCTGAGCACGCCCAACCAACCCCCATTGCAGGGAGCGATTCCCAATCTTCAACAGGTGGCTCCAGGGGCGGCGGGCAGTGGTTTCGGGCCTGCCAACGGGGCGTTCGGATCGCCCAATATGATTCCCCAGCAGAACCAGCCTCCAACCCAACCGCCTCCACAGCAGCAATAAAATCAGCTTCTGGAAAAGGAAAAGCCTCGTCACTCTATGACAAGGCTTCCACAATCCAGATGTATTGTCGCTTCAAACCCTGCTGACGTTAGACGCTAAACGAGGAGCCGCAACCGCAGGTGCTCTTTACGTTCGGATTCTCGAACTTAAAACCGGCGCCCTCGAGTGTTTCGACGTAATCGACCACGCAGCCATTCAGGTACATCACTGAAGTAGCATCCACATAGACCTTAAGACCGTCCATGTCGAACACTTTATCCATCATGCCGGACGCGTTTTCGAATGACATCGAATATGAGAAACCGGAGCAGCCGCCGCCGACAACGCCCACCCGCAGCCCGGCAGGGACGGGGTTTTGCTGGGTCATGATTTCCTTGACCTTGGCGACGGCATTTGCGGTTAAAGTGATGGGCGCGGTCTTCGCCTTGGTTTCGGGCTGTACTTCCGGGATGGATGTCGTGGCCATTAGATATCTCCTTGAAAAAAGGACTCAAATCATTATAGCAAAGCCAGCCAAAGAGGCGGGTAAAAACCAACCGCAGTTTGTCAATCCTGGCTCTGTCAACAAACTTTGATGATCCGGAGTCCCTTCAGGACGCAGACCGGAAACAAAAATGCGTGAGCTTGCCAGGCGGAGCTATAATGCGCCGGTAGGGCCCGTCCCTGGGGCTCGTTGTGGGCTACGGCCTCACATCCTGAGCAGCAGCGGGGAACGGCTCGAAATCGCTATCGAGGTGGCCTATGTCTCCTTTTCTAGTGTGGCTGCTGATTGGGTGGGGCATTCTGACGGCCGTCTTGATCATCCTCCTGATTTACCGCAGCACCCTCACTATGCAAGAGGACGATCAGCTTTTTCTGGATGAGTCGGCATCGGCGATGGCCCGGGAACAGATGGAGCTCATGGCCAAGGTGAACAAGATTAACCCCTTGGTGAAAGGCCTGGGTTGGGCTTCAGGTCTCATGTTCCTGGTGATCGCGGGCATGTTCATCTATCAGGGGCTGAACCAGGTTCAGTGAACGCTGAATACCTGTTTCTGACTCGCGGGCTGATCTTCCCAGCCCCGCAGGGAAGATAGTTGTGCCGGGAGGAATGAGCGAGGGAAAATGCCTCCTATTCCAGAAAGACATCGACTTTAGCCGCTACCGGGTAAAGTCTTCGTTCTCCGTTCGCCTATCTCGATGTTGCGGTAGTGGCCACTTCAGCCGCCGGAACCTGGTTTGGGGATAGGACTAATCCACGTGGGTAGTTGCAAAGTTCGAACGACGAGTTAAAGTGCGCGAGGGCGTCCAGCTAATTTCTCCTCCCCCAGCTCGCGCCGCCCAATGAGGAGGATTTTGAATGAAGAAAGTAGTGTGTACGATCTTGTCCATACTGGCCATTGCCCTTGTGCTGGGAGTAATCTCAGCGACCGCGGTGGCGCAAGACAATAGCACCTACGCGGTTACGTACTACTCGAATGCGAATACAGCTGGCGCACCGGATGCGACAGTGCGGGTCATCAACGACGGCAACACAGGGGGCTCCCTCTGTGCGGCGTTCTACGTCTTCGACGACAGCCAGGAGATGCAGGAGTGCTGCAGCTGCCCGGTAACCGCCGACGGCCTTATCGCAGAATCCGTCAACCGTTACCTGTTGGCGAATTCTCTAACCTCTTTCGTGAACGTCAGAGGCGTGATCAAGGTAGTTTCGACGAACGCTCCTTCCGGGTCTTGCGATCCAACCAAGGGTAGTCCAACCGCTGGAATCCGGGGCTGGGCCACGCACATCCAGAGGGCAACTTCTGGGTACGCGATCACCGAGACCGAACTGCACGATGCGAACCTTGCGGCGTCTGAACTGGCTGGCTTGCAACAGTTCTGCTCGTTCGAGATCATTCTGGGCAGCGGCCGCGGTACCTGCACTTGTGGTTTAGAAGACCACGCATTCTAGGGCTGACCGTAAAGGGTATCGACTGCTCGAAACATAATTGCTATGGGCTGCCGAACAGAAAGTCGGCGGCCCTATTTTTGCTCCAAAGTTGTCCACGTCCCAAATGCTCTCCTTAGCAAATGCCCTATCGAAGCATTGTCATCGACCCTCAGAATCAACTTGCGCCTTGACATGATTGGTGACAACATACTCTGGGAGCTGGCGCAGGGCCCATCGGATCATATAGACCGCACTGACCTGTAGAATCGAAAACCCGCCGTTGGGAGCGGCGGGTTAGGTGGGGCGTGCACCCTTCTGCACAAATATTTAAGCCCGCCAGACTCAGCAGCGGGTTTCATCACTTCTTCCTACTTACGCCGCTTTCTTCTGTTGCTTGAACTTCGCCCATCTCGCGCGTTGGGCGGCCGCCATTTTCCTCCTGGATGCTGCGGAGACATGCCGTTTAAGCCGCACAAGAGCTTTACCGTTCGAGCTTCTCTTCGCCCATCGTGCTTTTTGTGCCAGACTGATCTTCCTCCGAGCCGACGCCGACATCTTCCGACGCCTCCCGGCGGACCTGTTTGACTTTGAGTTGAACCCTGATAACGCAGAAACAGCAGCCTCCAGTCGACCTAACTCGAATGCGGCTTTGTCACGTGCAGCCTTTAACTGCGCGAGTATGTCCATGTATTCCCCCTCGGGTTGGGATTGTAGCAAAATGGGGATGGGTTTCTAAGACTAGCGGCAGAAGGCGTCGTGGTCAAGAATGGTGCCGGGAACAGGAGTCGAACCTGCACGCCTTGCGGCACACGGTCCTAAGCCGTGCGTGTCTGCCATTCCACCATCCCGGCGATCCTCGATTTGTCCTATTGTATCGCCTGGCAGATCAACGAAGGCTGATTCAATTTGAGGCATAGACGAATCGCTCGGGATTTCGGCTGCGGGCTCTGGCTACGCTACACTGTCTAGCCTATGGCGAATCCAACGCAGCCCAACATCAAGCTGGTCAATCGGCCGGATTATCGTGAGAGCTACGCCAACAGCGTGCAGGTACGAGTGAATGTCTGGGATTTCTACCTGGTGTTTGGCACCCTGCAGCAGCAGAGCGAAACCCAAGTGGAAGTGCAGAACTTCCAGGGCATTTATCTGAGCCCGCAGCAGGCCAAGGCGTTGACCGCCATCCTGCAGCAGAACGTGGCCGGTTACGAAAGCACGTTTGGCGAGATCAAACTCGATCCGCGGATGATGTCGCCTGGGCCGGTGCACTAAATGGCGTCGGGGTCGCGCGCCGCGCTCTCAGCACCACAATTGAAGCCCGTACTAGTTTTCGCGGTGCTCTTTCTTGCTGTGTTGGTACTGCACCTGCCGCTCCTGCGTTTGCCCTACTTCTGGGACGAGGCCGGATATTACGTACCCGCAGCCCGCGATTTGCTTCTGACTGGAATCCTGGTTCCGCATTCAACTCCATCCAATGCGCACCCGCCCCTGGTGATGGCATATCTGGCTGCGTGGTGGAAGATTGCTGGCTACTCCCCCGCAGTGACCCGTACGGCGATGCTGCTGCTCGCAGCATTTTCTCTGCTCGGTGTCTTCCGGCTGGCGCAAAGAGTCGCAAATATCGAAGTCGCATGGGCTGCGACGGTGTGCACCGCACTTTATCCGGTATTCTTCGCGCAAAGCTCACTCGCCCACTTGGACCTCGCGGCAGCCGGACTGACCTTCTGGGGCTTGCGCTCCTACGTGGACAAGCGTCTTACTGCGACGGCGGTTTGGTTCTCGACGGCTGCGTTCGCCAAGGAGACGGCGATCCTGGCTCCTCTGGCTTTGTTTCTATGGGAGTTCCTTTGTCCGTTGCTCACTCACGAGGAGCAGAGTGAGCCCCTTTGTCTGACTCAGGAGCGCAGTTGGAAATCCGCCTTACTTCTCTTGCCGCTAATTCCGCTCGGATGCTGGTATGCATATCACTACGAGCGCACCGGCTTTGTATTCGGCAACCCTGAATTTTTCCATTACAACGTAGAGGCCACCCTGCATCCTCTGCGCATCGTGCTCGCGTTGGGACTTCGGATATTTCAGGTGACGGGATATCTCAATCTGTATGTGCTCACATTGGCGGCGCTGCTGGCGATGTGGCTGCCGCCGTTGCATGACGGAGACCGAGCCAATGGAGAGCGCCCGCGAATCGCGCTGGCGGTGCAATTTGCGTTCCTCTCGGTAGTCGTAACTTATGTGGTGGCAATGGCCCTGGTGGGCGGGGCCGTGCTGGCGCGTTACATGCTGCCGGTAGTTCCGCTGGTAATTATTGTCTGCGTGTCCACCTTGTGGCGCAGAGTGCGGTTGTGGCGAGGTGTGGTAGCGATTGTGGTGCTGGCATTCGTAGCCGCGCTCTTCGTGAATCCTCCTTATGGATTTTCCCTCGAGGACAATCTCGCCTATCGTGATTACATTCGGTTGCACCAGGATGCGGAGACTCTCCTTGAGGCACGTTATCGCAGGGCAAGAGTACTAACCGCGTGGCCGGCGAGCGATGAACTGACCTGGCCTTATCTCGGCTACGTGACACGGCCGATGCGAGTTCTCCGCATTGAAAACTTTACCGTCGAGCAGCTCGTGTCGGCTGCCGATCTCCGTTCCAGTTTCGACGTAGCGCTGGTTTTCTCCACCAAGTGGGAGCCCGCTCATCCATGGCTCGAGCATTGGGAACGGTGGCAGGAATGGAAGAGGCGTTTTTTTGGCTATCACAGCGATGTCCCCCCGGAGGCTGCAGCCCAGATCCTCGGGGGCCGGCTGATTTACGGCGAGAAGCGGAATGGACAGTGGGTGGGAGTAATCGAGATGGAGCAGATCGTGGAAGCGCGGAAGCGCTAGTGATGATATCGGCGTCTACTTGCGGTGTCTAGGCTTTGGATGTCAATTTGCCATCAGGTGGCAGGAGTGAGTCTTCACCACGAGCCAAACTTCGCGTCCGGGCTGAAGATGAAGTGAATCTCGGGCCGCCAGAGTGAGGTGAACTTCTATTTCGCACGCCACAATCGATCTTGGCCACCACCATCACGTCGCGTTGCGCAAGAGAAATGATGCGGCCTTGAATCACGTTGCGTGCACTCAGCCCAGCCGGCGGACGGTGGCCAGCAAAATATCGCCCGCGCGGATTCCGACGCGGAGTACCGAACCTACTTCCGCCCGCACCAACGGCGTTTCCAACTCAACGCTGCTGCCCACAATCTGACAGGTCATGGTGCCACGATCCGGATGTGCGGCAAGTACCGTCGCGTCAAAAATATTCTCGAAGCCGGCCAGCTGCGCCACGGTTTCCTGACGCGGAGCCGTCATCACTTCATGAGGCGTGCCCTGCGCGATAATCCGGCCATTTTCCAGAACCAGCACTCGTTCCCCCAGGGCGAATACTTCCTCGCGACTGTGGGTCACATAAAGGATCGGAATACGATGGGCCTGGTTCCAAGCGCGCAAGTCATCGATAATCTTCGACTTGGTGGAGGCGTCCAACGCTGCCAGTGGTTCGTCGAGCAGAAGGACGCAAGGATCGGTCACGAGAGCGCGGGCCAGCGCAACTCTCTGGCGCTCGCCGCCGGAAATCTCGGCGGGCTTGCGACCGCGAAGCTGCGGGATGCGGAAAGATTCGAGGATCGCATCGGTTCTCAAACGCTTCTCGTTTTCATCCAGTGGCGGCAAGTCCATACTGAATATTTTTGTCGACACTGAGATGAGGAAAAAGCGCGAGGTCCTGGAAGACGTAGCCGACCCGGCGGAGCCGCACCGCAAGATTTATTCCCTGCGCATCGTCCACAAGAATCTGGCTCCCAATTGCGATCTGGGCCGCGTCGGGTACGGTGAGTCCGGCTATGCAATCAAGCAGCGTTGTCTTCCCTGCCCCGGACGCGCCAAAAACGATGGTGATGCCTGATGGAATAGTGAACTCCGAGTTGAGTTCGAAACCATCGGCAAACCGCTTGCGAACTTGTACAGAAAGACCCTGGGAAGATGCGGCCGTGGATACCGATGGGACTGTCTCGATCGAATCGGCGTGGGCGTTCGCCATGTCCATATCAAGTCTAGAGCGCAAAAACCCCGGCTTGTAGAGATCCTTCGACTCCGTCGAGCAATTCGCGAGCGAATCGCTCGACTACGCTCAGGATGACAAACAAGCTACTTCCAGCGCCATATCACCCACACTCTGCGGTTCAGAGCGTACACCACCGACAGGATCGCAAATGAAATCATGAGCAACAGCAGCGCTGTCACATTGGCAGCGGTGAAGTTGAAGGCTTGCACCTTGTCGTAGATATCGATCGAAACTGTGCGTGTAACGCCTGGGATATTGCCGCCCACCATCAGCACCACCCCGAATTCTCCCATAGTGTGAGCAAAGCTTAACGCCACACCGGTCACGAGCCCGGAGACGGATAAGGGCAGAATTACGCGAAAGAAAGTCCGCAGCCTGGAGGCGCCCAGGGTTGCTGAGGCTGCGATCAACCTCGGATCGATTGCGGAAAACGAAGCAGCGAAGGGCTGCACCGCGAAAGGCAAGCTGTAGATGATCGATCCAATAACCAGGCCTTCGAAGGTAAACGCCAGGGTGTGGCCGGTTAGAGTTTCCCACCAGCGGCCGAGCGGACTGCGAGGGCCGAGCGCTACCAGAACATAGAAACCGAGGACGGTGGGTGGCAGAACAATGGGTAGAGCGACCACCGCTTCGGCCAGAAATTTCCAACGCCAGCGCGAATACGCCAGCCAGTAGGCGACTGGCAGCCCCAGTACCATCAGGATTGCCGCCACCAACAGCGCCAGCCGAATTGTGAGTGCAAATGCCTGCCAATCCATGGAGTTGAGTTCTTCGTTCCCGCGCGAACCAATATACGTAAATGGAGACTGGAAGTCACATTCTCTGCGTCTTCGCCTTTCTTCGGCGACCTTCGCGGGTAGGTGCTTCGCGAGCTTCACCAAATTAAAGGCGCAAAGACGTGTAAACGCAGAGACGGGCGATCTGTGATTCCCAAAACGGGCGTTCTGAGTGGCGGCATGTTCGCGGATCACAACGGCAGCAGACCTGCCAAGGCTACTCTCGAGCCAAAGGAGATGCGACCGATGGAGATTCAGGAGGCGTTGAAGATCATGCGAGCGCTGGCGAATGGAGTGAATCCGCAAACTGGGGAAGCCCTAGAAGCCGATTCGGTTTGCCGGCAGCCGGAAACCGTAAAAGCTTTGAACCGTGCCCTGGGAGCGCTCGCCCAACTGGAGCAGCGGGAGCGGACGCGGCCGGCCAACGCGGGCAGGACATGGACTCGAACCGAAGACGCTCAGGTCTGCGAAGAAGTCCGGCGCGGCATCGACTTCCACGAAATCGCCAAGACTCATAATCGCACGGTCGGATCAATAGTGGCGCGCCTGGTGAAGCTGGGGAAGATTGCATCGCTTCCAAACAAAGCAGCCTGACTAAGACTCATGTCGTCAATACCGACAGCGCTCCGCCAGAAGGTGTCACAGCGAGCTCAAGAAGGCGACGAGGTCCGCTTCTTCCTGTGGCGTGAAGACGACGCCAAAGCGCACTTCATAAAAATGGACGACGTCTAGCAGGCTCTGAGCCGACCCGTTATGAAAATACGGGGCGCGGGCGGATAGACCGCGCAGGATCGGTCCCTTGATCTTCCCGACGTGGTCGAACCTACCATCGATCAATGCCTGCCCGAGGTCGCTGGTGGTCTTCTCTTCGCCCGTGACATTGCTGCGAACCGTGATCTTCGGCAGATAGCTTATGTCGAGGCCTCCTAAGTTAATGGACTGATTTGCCGGGCTGGGGTCACCGGTGCCAATATTCAAGGGCGTGGGGAAGGAATGGTTGCCAACATTCGGCGTGTCGTGGCACGTGCCGCAGAATCCGGCGATCACCGGAATGCCGCCGGTGACAAGCCCGCCGGCCGCCTTATCGTCATTCAACCCAGCCACTCCGGTGATGCTGATGGGCTTGGAATTGAATACAAACTGTCCGCGCGCAACCGCTGCGCGAGGATCGTTATACGGTAGTCCCGCCCAAGCGTCGAAGGTGTTGAAGATCGCTGGATTGAAGGGGCCACTGGCTGGATTCTCGAACACGGGGATTTGCGAATTGGTCCCGATGAAGAACGGTTGACTGATGAGCGGCTTTGGACCACCAGTGGCACCCCGCGCGTCCAAGTTGCCGGTACCCTTGCCGGTAGCCTGCGCCGTGAACAACGCCATCTCAAAGTCCACGATTTGCTGTTGCTCGGCGGGTGTGGGCCTGGTGCCGTCTCCTTGTGCATGCCCCGTCGTTGCGTCCACCGACTGGTGCAGGAGATCGCTGCGCAGCGACTGCGGATAATTTGTGGGAAGGATTTTGATTGTGCCCGTAAGCGGGGACGATTCCCGACCGTCAAACATCACCGCGCTCAAGAAACTGAGATTAGTGGACGGCAACGGGCGACGGTACTGCGAGATGGTATCGGTCTCGCTGCAAGCGTACGGATTATCCACGGAGACGACATCGAAATCTGCATCGGGCGGAACCTGTATCGCAATCCGGATTAGACCACGCGTCCGCAACAGGCTATACGCGGCGCTGCGTGCTTCGACCGTGGAAACGTCGATGTCGTGGTTACAGTTGGAACCGTCGACCGTACGGAAAATAGGGTCTAGGCCCTGGGTCGTATCGAATCGCTGCTGCACATGGGCAGCGGAAACTGACATCCCATCGCTCGGCTGATGACAGGACCCGCAGGAGCGGCCGTTTGTTCCAATGCTTTGAAAAAACGGCCCGGTCAGATCAATGCCGCCGGCCGTGCTGTAAGTGCTCGAGGTGCCACCGGGATTCGGGAAATGTGCCCCATTAGGGACGATCGCAGGGCCTCCCTGTCCACTTCCCGCAACCGCCAGAAAAATCAGCATTGCGATCCAAATCGCCTTGTACTTTATGGTCATACGACACCCCTGGCCGGCAAAATAGGGAGCAGCAACCTATCCGGCCCTCTATACACTAATATCGAAAACGGCTGCGAAAAGACGACACTCAGCAGGGAAATACCATCGACGGCTCCACAGTCTTCGGCGAGGTCCTGTGGTGAGGGCCCTGGGAGTTATTGCAGCGACTTCGGGTCGGAGTGATTCTTGGGGCTTTTCTTGTCGAGAAGAGCTACTAACTCCTGGGCACAAGCGGGAGTCTTCACCTTGCCCAGTCGAATGATGTCTTTCGCACTTAGCTTCCGACCGTACAGCTTTTCGTTGGCGCCGCCGTCGGAGCGCAAGGTCGAGCCTTCGAGCGAGATGCCCGCGAACAATCCTTTGGCGCGGGAATAAGAGAGAATTTCGGCGTTCATGACGACGTCGGTGGCGGCTTCGCCGGAGCGTCCCTTCGGGCCAGCAGCAGCGGAGGCATCGGCGCCAAGCTTGACTTTACTGCTCAGCAGCGACCGTGCTCCTTTGGGATTCATCACCAGCAGGACGAAATCGGTGGCTTCGCCGCCCAACTGGAAACCGATGTTAACGCCTTCAAGCGCGTACATGGCGGGCGGTCCCCATGGGCCGGTATAGTGCTGTCCGCTGCGGCAGATCATGACGCCCCGGCCGAAGCTACCGCCGATTCCGAACGCGCCCTTCTTAACTGAAGGTAAAACGACCAGGCACTCGGCTTTGTCTAGCAGATCCTGAGGAATGTCGTCGGGGATGTTGAGGATTTCTTTCAAGACTGCCCCAGACTCTTTCACGCGCTCCTGTTCCTTCTCGTTGTCGGCAAAGGCTAGCGGGCAAACAAGCACACGCCAAGAGCAATGTCAGAAGCGTTTTCATGGACTGTCTCCTTTTGGGTTGGGCCAGGTTATCTTAAGTAATATTCTGTTCACCGACAACTAATGTAAATCACGTGATTTCAGCAACTGAGAATTGCTGGCGTTACGTCACGATGCTCTGTCGTTGAACATCGATCGCTGTTCACGACGGCTCTGATCGGCCGATGACTGAATGACATCTCGGAGCCTGCGCTCATGGTTTTCATCGATCGCAACAAATCGGAACGGCTGCAGGGAGTCTGAGACCGAAGGCAACATTTCTGCTGTGCCAAGTACTGTCCCCGCGTCCGTCAGGAACATCAATTTGACTTGAGACCCTCGTTCGAGGAGGCTCGACAAATTCAGCAGTCCGCCGGTGATGGAAATGACTTGCAACTTGCCCCGTATGCGGCGTCCATTCTGGAAGCGAAGGACGGCCGGAGTCGTATGTGCAAACTGCATTCGCGGCGGTCGATTATGGGCTTCGGTCTGCAAGAGTTGAGTCACCCTTTAACCCATTATGTTCCCATGTTGGGAAAATAAGACGTTACCGAAGGACCTGACCAAAGAATTGCAATCATCGGAGCATGCGGTATGGGCTGGCGGGGTCACCGATTACTGCTGTAGGCAACCGATTTCACCGATTGAGAGCCGCTGTAAGCGCAATTTTTGGCCAACCAATCCGCTTCTTGCCAGAGACATCAATGCTCCGACTCTTGCAGAAAGCACTCCACCCCGAGCGCATCCAACGAAGCTCTTTACTAAACCTCCCCATCTGCTTAAGATGACACGCAACGTGACAGGAGGGTCTATGTCTCAACCCAATTGGCGCGAGCTGTACGAAGCGGCTCTGCTGGAATATAACCCGACCGAACTAGATAAACGCATTGATGCTGCTCACAAGGCCATTCATAGGCGGTTGACCCAGGATGAATACATCAGTCCCGAGGAACGGCGGAAAATCGATGACGCGCTGTCAGCTTTGTTTCGCCTGACGAGGGAGCGAAATGCTGGTCATGGAACATAGCGTGGCTTCCGCGTTCAACTCTGGGAGAGATTGAAGGCGAGCAACTGGCGCCTGTCAAGTCAACTTTCGTGTAGTCCTCTACTATCCACCTGGCCTTCCCGTTTAGACACAGAAACGAAAATTGTGCGTTGCCGAGGGTTCCAGTCCTGGGTGACGCATGGTAGTCGTTGACTAGACGGGTCTCCCAGATGGCCATTTGCGTCCCCAGGTCTTTCTTTGTTTTCGCATTCTCATTCCTAATTCTCGCCAGCGCCGCTTCTTTCGGACAGGGCGCAAAGGCTCGAGCGCAAGGCGCGTCGCCGAGCGATTCCGACCAAGACCAGGCTGGCCGGCGCAAACAATGGTTCATGCACGGGCGCGTCGTCCCTGGACGGTCGGCGGCCTCACTACGCTATCGCGCTCACCTGCAGAAGATGCAGTTGCGAGCCGCGCGCCTTGCCGCGGAGCAGAAGACGGGGGCCAATGCATTCTCCGCAGCCGCCGGATGGAAATCCCTGGGACCGGCGCCACTGGCATCCGATGCGACCGGATTCGGCGGCCAGGATTACAACTGGGTTTCTGGACGCGCCACGGCCGTTGCGGTTGATCCAGCCGACACTACCGGCAATACGGTTTATGTGGGCGGCGCGTACGGCGGGGTTTGGAAGTCTCTCAATGCTGGCCCGCTTAGCCCGAATCCTTCAAGTGTTACTTGGAGTCCGCTCACTGACACGCAAGCCACGCTGGCCATCGGTTCCATCGCCATTCAGCCAGGAAACAGTAACGTTGTCCTTGTAGGTACGGGAGAAACCGACAGCTCGGCAGATTCCTACTACGGCTTAGGCATCCTTCGCTCTCCCGACGCCGGCAATACCTGGACTTTGACTACGCAGGACAGCACGGGCACGCGCTCGTTCGCGGGGCTGGGCTTCAGCAAGATCGCTTTCAGCACGGCGACTCCCAACCTGGTAGTGGCTGCGGCGGCAGGCGCAACCCAGGGCGTGATTGAAGGCCTGGAAAATCCGGTTTCCGCCAACCGCGGACTCTACTATTCGACCGACGGTGGTCAGTCCTGGACCTACGCGAATATCAAAGACGGAGGGCTTACTATCGCGCCTGATTCAGCAAGCTCGGTAGTCTACAACGCGGTCGCCGGAGTGTTTTTTGCGGCGCTGCGATACCACGGCCTTTATTCGTCGAGTGACGGAATCAATTGGAGCCGCCTCGCCAACCAACCGGGTGGGCTGAGCCCGTTCGTTTGTCCGGCCAATCCCACCTCGCTGGCTTGTCCGATTTATCGCGGAGAGCTTGCCGTCGTGCCCGGCCGTAACGAAATGTACGTGTGGTACGTCGACAGCAGCGACAACGATCAAGGCATCTGGCGAACAAATGACGGCGGTAATTCCTGGACCGAGCTCACTGATACTGGCATCACCAATTGCGGCGACGCTTTCGGCGGCTGCGGAACTTCCCAGGGAAGCTACAATCTTGAGCTCGCGGCCGTACCCGACGGAGCAACCGCGACCGATCTCTATGCCGGCGCGATTAATCTCTATAAATGCGTCGTCTCTAATACGTTTCCCACTTGCAGTCCGAACGTCGTGCCGGCGCCGCCTCCCGACGCCACCTTCCTGAACCTAACCCATGTTTATGGCTGTCCGCCTGACTTCGGTTCGATCGCGCACGTTCATCCCGATCAGCACGACTTGGCGTTCATGCAGGTCAATAACAACACGCAGGTCGTCATGTATTTCGCCAATGACGGGGGAATCTACCGCGCACTGGATGGCTATACCGGCCTGACCACGCGGACGTGTGGTGGCAGCAATCAATTCGACAGCTTGAATCAGACGCTGGGCTCGATGACGCAGTTCGTTTCCTTCTCGCAGCATCCTAACGATCCGCAGACGATTCTGGGAGGAACGCAAGACAATGGCTCGCCGGCTACGGCCACGTCGGAAAGCGGCAGCAATTGGCTGAATGTGAACTCGGGCGACGGCGGTTACAACGCGATCAATCCCAACAACCCGACGGAGTGGTTCACCGCCAACACTGATGTCAGCATTCAGCGATGCAGCTCCGGCATTGCCTGTCATGCGCAGGATTTTACCGAGGTGGTCAGCAACGCCACGGTGGGCGGGGACTTCGGCGCGTTTTACACGCCATATATTTTGGATCCGCAAAATTCCGGTGAACTCATCGTGGGTACGTGCCGAGTGTGGCGGGGAACAACGGCCGGCACGAGTTTCACAGTCTTAACCAATGACTTCGAAACTGGAGGCGCTGGCAGCTGCACCGGAAACGAAGTCAACCTGGTGCGTTCGGTGGCCGCCGGAGGGATCAAGGATTCGAACGGATTCTCCAACGTCATTTACGCCGGGACGGATGGCCTCGGGCCACTGATGCCCACAGGTGGTCACATCTGGGTAACTCCGAACGCCAGCGTTGGTCCCGGGAGTTGGCTCGACCGCACGGGTGCGATCAACCCAGGAGGCTTTCCTGTTTCCGCAGTCGCGATCGACACCTCGGACGCAACCGGCAACACCGCCTACGTCACAATCATGGGTTTCCACGTTTCCCATGTGTGGAAGACGAGCAATGCAGGCGCATCGTGGACGGACTTCACTGGCACCGCGCCAAACAGCCTGCCAGATGCCCCGGCCAACGCAGTATTGATCGACGCCGGTTCAACTCCTGCAACGGGACGGTGTACGTGGCTACCGACATAGGAGTGTTCTCCAGCAGCACCTCCAGCCCGAGCTGGACTGAAGTTGGACCGGCGCCCGAGCAGCGGGAACGCAGGATATCTGCCAAATGTAGCCGTCACGGCTTTGGGCATGTTCAACTCTGGCGGGACCAAGAAACTACGGGCTTCGACCTACGGCCGTGGAATGTGGGAATTCACACTCGTCGCTGCTCCGGATTTTGAGTTTGCCGTCTCCAATAATCCGTTGACCGTATTTGCCGGCCAGCCCGCCGTTTTCAATGGAACCCTCAAGGCACTGAATGGATATAACAGCCCGGTCAACTTGAGCTGCGTCAGTGGTACCCACGTCGCCGCCACCTGCATGCTCGGCGACGCCCCCTAGCCTCACGCCGAGCAACTCCGGCGCGACATTCACCGTGAACGCCAGCAGTCCGACGGCAACCGACTATCAGTTCAATGCGCACGGAGTAGGGACCGACACGAACACGGTCACGCGCGATTTCCTGCTCACACTGCACGTAGTCGACTTCAACCTGACCACGCCATCTCCAGCGAGCGTGACGGTCAGTCAGTCAGCTACTTCTGCTCCGGTAAATTTTCAAGTGACGGGCCTGGGATCGTTTAACGCAGCCGTGGCGCTTTCCTGCACCGGCTTACCGGCGGGAGCGACTTGCAATTTCCAGCCTTCGAGTTCGGTCCATCCGACTTCGACGACTCCGGTTGCAGTCACGATGACCGTGAGCACCAGCGCGAGCACACCTACGGGAACATTTCCAATCGCTATCGCGGCGAACGCGACGGGAGCGCCGTCGCCGAAAACGCAGAATTTGTCGTTAGTGGTCGTGGGAACGACCGGTTTCTCGATCACCAACACTTCCGGGCCTCAAACGGTGAATGCTGGTGGAACGGCGGCATACACTCTCGGGGTCTCGCCGACTGGATCTTCCACCTTCGTCAGCACTGTGACGTACTCGTGCGCAACCGCCGGTCTGCCTCCGCTAAGCAATTGCTCGTTCAGCCCAACGCAAATTGCAGCCGGCAGTGCAGCCACCAATGTCACCCTAAAGCTAGCAACCACTCCGTCCCCGGGAGGCACCGCTCCCGGAACTTACACGATCACGGTGAACGCAAAGTCAGGCTCTGTCACCCAGACTATGACTGCGACGCTGACGGTCATTCCTGGCAGCACGTTCGATTTCACAATCTTCAACAACACGAGCCCGGTGACGATCATGGCTGGGCAAATCGCCACCTACAGTCTCGATGTGGATCCGACTGTCCTTGGAAACACGCTTTCCCAGCAATGTGACTTTGTCCTGCTCCGGCTTGCCTGCAGTGAGCACCTGCGCCTTCGCCCCGATCCAGGTGGCTAGCGGTAGCGGCAATACGAATGTGATCCTTACGATCCAAACCGCCGGTGCTATTCCAGCATCCGCAAAAGTAGCTGCGGAAGCTCACAGCGTCACTCTACTGGCTGTGGCTGCCACTGCCGGGAATCGTATTTGCCGGTTTTGCCGGGAATAATTCTCGCCGGAAAAAGATCGGGGCTTGCGCAGTCCTTAGCCTCGTCCTGTTGCTCGTGATTCTCCAGGCTGCATGCGGCGGAGGCCTAAGTGGTGGAGGCTCTGCCCAGCCCGGCACACCGCAGGGAAACTATCAAGTCACAGTGACCGCGGCAATGGGGTCTCTCAGTCACAGCGCGCTGGTGACGCTGAACGTGAAGCCCTGAGCGACCCGGAAGGACTCTCGGCTGATTACGACTCCGACCTCCGGGCAAAGCCAACGTTATCCTCGGCATCCTTACTGGGCGTCTCCCGAAACCCGCGCTTCCACCGGTTGTCGCACGGGTATCGCGCGCGGAACTTATCCTGGAACCATGCATTTCTACACGCCGGATCCCTCGCGAAGCTCGCGATGACGTAGTGTGGCTGCAACTGCATCGTTTACCTTCCTCGACTTCGCTCCCGACTCCCACCCTCACTCGCGCAGAGTGCGGCTGCAGTGTATCTTCACTAGCAACGTCTTCCTACACAAAAAGGCAGAATCGGAGGCACGCAGATGGGGTTTGATCTTTCAGGAAAGCGAGTGGCAGTTCTCGGCACGGGCAAGATTGGCAGCATTCTGCTGAAGGCTCTCCTGGAAAAAGGGCAGCTCACGCCACAATCGACGTTCGCGACGGTCCAGCACGAGGAGCGTGCCCGCGCCCTGACTGAAAAATTAGGGATCCCGGTGGGCACGGACAATCTCGCCGCCGTCCGCGATGCGGACATCATTTTAGTTTGCGTGAAGCCCCAGGTGGTTCAGGAAGTGATCGAGCAGATTCGCCCTAATATTTCCAAGAAACAGCTGATCATCTCCGTGGCGGCGTCGGTTCACACCAGCCAAATTGAAAGAGCGTTGGCCAGCGAAATAGCCGTGGTGCGGGCAATGCCCAACACACCCTGCGCCCTGGGTTGTGGGATGACCGCGGTGTGCAAAGGGAAGTTTGCCGATAGCGCCCACGTAGCAGCCGCGTGCGCATTGTTCGACGTCGTGGGAAAGACGGTAGTGGTCGATGAAAAGCACATGGACGCGGTCACTGGACTCTCGGCCAGCGGGCCGGCATTCATCTATATCATCCTGGAATCGCTGGCCGAAGCTGGAGTTAAGGTGGGCTTGCCTCGCGATATCGCCACACTGCTCGCAGCGCAAACCACCCTCGGAGCGGCCACCGTAGTTCTCGAGACTGGAGACCACCCAGCGCTCTTGAAAGACGCAGTAACTACGCCAGCCGGCTGCACAATTGACGGCATCATGGAGCTCGAGGAGGGCAAGCTGCGAGTGACGCTGATCAAGGCAGTGGTCAAAGCCGCACAGCGCGCCAAGGAACTGGCAAACGGATAGACATCCATCAACTAATTTTGCGGCAGCGTGAAGTTCACGGTGATCCGGGTCTCAAATTCCCGCAGCTGGCCGTCTTGCTGGTAGGGTTTGAAGCGCCATTGGCGAACAGCAGCTGTGGCGGCAGTAGCCAATTGAGTGTCACCGCTGATGACCTTCAGTTTACGAATCCCGCCATCTTTTCCGACCAGAGCTTTTAGAACTACCGGGCCCTGAAGGTGTTTCTGTCTGGCCTGCTCGGGATAATCAGGCTCGACTCGCAGCGCGAGATGTTCCCATGCAGTCTCGGTTGAAACGGCTACCGGATTATTACCAGCCCGAGCTTCGTTCTCCGTTTTCTCTGCTGTTTCATCCGACCGCAAGCCGGCGAGCTCGGTTCCGGCGTCATGGGATTTCTGTGTCGGAGGCATTGTGTAAATGAGCTTGCCGTTTTTGTACACCGTCAATCCGCCCGGGGCGGCTCCAGCCTTCTTCGAGGGAGTAGAAAACGGGTTGGCCGCCGGAGCGTCAACTGCTTCTTTCTGGGGAGGCGGCTGGGCACTAACAACGGTCGGATCGGGAGTCGGCATTGCTTGCGGCGTGGTCGCTATTTCCTGCTCAGGAGAAGTCGCAATCGCTTGATCTCCAGCCAGGCTTGCGGTCCTCTGCCGTCCTACTCGGCCAACCATCCAACCCAACAGCAAAGCCAGCATTACCACAATGCCGATCAGAATCCCCGTCCAATAATCTCGCCCACGGATTCGGGTAACGGGCGGCTCCGGCCCTCCGAAGAGAATTCCGGGCGAAGCGAACTCCGCCTCAGGATGCACCGCAGCGACAGTTGCTCGTAAGGGCCTAATCTCGACTGGAGCGACTGGCTTGGCTTCAGCGTAGCGTAGATTCTCCACGATCCGGCGGGTTAGGCCTTCCATGATCTGAATATCGCGCTGCCCGAAGGCTGCGAGCTGCGTGGAAAAAATCTCGAAGACACCCAGCAATTCCTGATCATGCAAAACCGGAACCACCAGGATCGAGCGGACGTCAAGCTCGCGACAGGCAGCGGCGTCCACCCGCGGGTCGTTCTCCGTGTCATCACAGCACTGTGCTTCTCTGGTCCGAAAGCAGGCACCGGAAAGGCCGGAGTTGGTATTCAAGCGAACACCGAGACCCGGAGCATTGATCCCGGTAGTGGCGCGACAGACCATCTCACGTTCGCGGGCCAGGGCGATGGCGGCCCCGCTGGCATTCGTCGCCAGGCATGCCTGTTCCACGACTTCATTGAGCAACAGATCCAAAGCAAGATCGGCGGACAAGGCGCCTCCGCCATGAGACGCCAGAGTGGCGGCCAGCTCTGCCAGATAAAGCCCGGATTCGTCGTCCAGCCACTCTGGCCCACGATCGGTCGAAGAGATAGGCGGAACGCTGGGCCGGGAAGGCGGGGATGGATTGGGCCGAAATATCGGTTGAGGAGGCACTATTAACCCTTTGCGATCAGAGGGTTGGTCGCTTACCGTCGCCGGGGCAGTGGGGCCCACGAAAATAAACTCCGGTACTAGTTCTTTTAGTGTAAGTGAGCGGAGTTTCCCCCGAAATGGGCCGCTTGTCAACAGAAATGGAGGGGCGGACGGGGTCTGGACTTGCCGTATTCGGATCAGCCAAATGCTCCCCCTGCATTTGCACAGGCGGTCCAATCATGGTCTTATGGCCACATTCGAAATGACAATTCCTCCCGGCAGCAGTCCCAATGCCGCGCTCTCGCGCTCTGACCAATGGCATGCGGTAACCGCCAGCTTCCTGGGTTGGACCCTCGACGCGTTCGACTTCTTCGTTATCGTCTTCTTGATTGACACGTTGGCGGTCCAGTTTCACGTTCCCAAGAGTGCAATCGTCGCGACCATTGGTTACACCCTGGCCATGCGGCCCGTGGGCGCCGTGTTTTTTGGCCTGCTCGCGGATCGCTACGGCCGCCGCAAGCTGCTCATGGCGAACGTGGTTTTCTTCTCTGTAGTCGAATTGTTGTGCGGGTTCGCGCCGAATTACACCGTATTCCTGCTCTTGCGCACGATCTACGGAATCGGTATGGGCGGCGAATGGGGTGTGGGTGCGTCGTTGGCCATGGAGAGCGCGCCGACCAAGTGGCGGGGCATTTTGTCCGGTGTGGTGCAGAGTGGATACTCCATCGGCTACTTGCTGGCGGCACTGGCGGCGCGGTTTGTGCAACCGGCATGGGGATGGCGCGCCATGTTCTGGGTGGGTGGCGTCCCGGCGCTTTTGGCTTTCTATATTCGGAGGCAGAGTTCGCGAGCCGGAAGCGTGGCACCAGCATCGAGCACCGACCATGGGTGCAATCCTGCGCGTGGTGACCAGCAACTGGAAGAGGATTTTCCTACCTGGTCTTGCTGATAACGCTCATGACGTTTCTCTCGCATGGCACTCAGGATTTATATCCCGACTTCTTGAAGTCGGCGCGTGGATTCACACCGGCGGTGGTTTCCTACATCGCGGTTCTGTTTAATGTTGGGGCGATCATGGGAGCGATCACCTTCGGGCACCTTTCGCAGAGACTGGGTCGGCGTCGCAGCATGATTGCCGCACTGCTGCTTTCTCTGGCAGTAATACCCGCCTGGGCATTCGGTGGATCGCTGGCGGCGTTGGCCGTGGGCGCATTCGCCATGCAGTTCGGCGTACAGGGTGCGTGGGGAATCATTCCAGCGCACCTCAATGAGCTTTCTCCCGATGCGGTGAGAGGGCTAATGCCTGGTCTGGCGTACCAGCTCGGCGTTTTCTTTGCCGCAGGAACGAATACCATTGAGTATGCCCTGCGCGACCGGCTCGGCTACGCCTGGGCTCTAGCCGCATTCGAGATCACAAACATCGCACTGCTGATGACCGTGCTCGGTCTAGGCTCGGAACGCAAGGGCAAAAGTTTCTTGCGGACGGAAGAGGTTCAAAGCTCCGGCTCTTAGTCTCAGGTCTCGGTTTTGAGTTTCGATTCCCATTTTGCAATTTCACATTTCCTTGCTCTTGGCAGTGCGCTCCGGGGCTCCGAAAAGCTGTTAAAGTATGGATCGGAGCCCAGGGATGCGCATCGCAGTAATTGGATCAGGATACGTAGGGCTGGTGGCGGGGGCGTGCCTCGCCGATCTGGGCCACGACGTTATCCTGGTGGACAACGATCGCGAAAAATTCGCGGCCTTGCAGGCTGGGCAAGTTCCCATTCACGAGAAGTTTCTGCCTGAGTTGGTACAACGCCATCGGGGAGGCAAATTGCAGTTCTCCGATGACATACGGGAGGCCGTTGGGGCCTGCGAGGTAATCTTCATTGCTGTGGGCACGCCTCCCACGGAACAGGGAGAGGCGGACCTTTCCTACGTGGAATCGGTAGCGCGAAGTATTTCCGGAGCTATCAACCGTTACAAGGTGGTGGTGGAGAAAAGCACCGTCCCGGTCTATACCAGCGATTGGATTCGCAAGATTATCCTGCGTAACGCGGTCCCTCCAGATTCGTTTGATGTGGCTTCCAATCCGGAGTTTCTACGCGAAGGGACGGCAGTTACTGACTTCCTATATCCCGATCGGATTGTGGTAGGGGCCGACAGCGAGCGCTGCGCTGCGGTTCTGCGTATGGTCTATGCGCCGCTCACCGACGGCAGCTATTATCGGCAGTCGGATGCGATTCCCCAGCCGGATCGGACCAGCATTCCTCCTCCTCTACTCATTACCAGCGCCAAGAGCGCGGAGTTGATCAAGCACGCTTCCAACGCATTTCTGGCGATGAAGATTTCATTCATCAACGCCGTGGCCTCGATCTGCGAGGCGGTGGGAGGGAACGTGCAGCAGGTTTGTCAGGGCATTGGTACCGACAGCCGTATCGGGCCGCGTTTCCTGAATCCTGGTATTGGATACGGCGGTTCCTGCTTCCCTAAGGACCTGATGGCCTTTCGGTCGGTGGCGCGAGAGTGTGGATACGAGTTCCGCCTGCTTGATGAAGTCATGCGCATCAATGAAGATCAGCGGCAACGTTTCTTGCGCAAGGTGAGGAGCGCGCTTTGGACCCTGCGTGGGAAGCGCCTGGGAGTGCTGGGTCTGGCTTTTAAGGGCGGGACGGACGATATCCGCGAGTCTCCGGCAATTCTCCTTGTGCAAGCTTTGCTGCAGGAAGGTTGCCAGATCGCCGCTTATGATCCGGCCGCAACCGGACGAGCACGTGAGGTTCTGCAATCGAAGGTGGAATTCATGGGTAGTGCGTATGACGCGGCCCGTGACGCGGACGCTCTCCTGATCCTGACCGAGTGGGAAGAATTTTCCGCTCTGGATCTCGATCGCCTGCGTAAGCAGTTGAAGTATCCCATTGTGATCGACGGCCGTAACCTTTACGATCCTGAGACGATGGCGAGGCGCGGATTTACCTACTACAGTGTGGGCCGACCAGCCACGGCATCTGAACCGCAGCCGCGCGCAGCCGCCGCTCGCTCGGGGAAACTCAAGAAATGACCGATCCGCGACGTGCCCTGGTGACCGGAGGAGCCGGATTCCTCGGTTCGCACTTGTGCGATGCCTTGTTGGCCGAAGGCCACAACGTTATCGCGATCGATAATTTGCTCACTGGAAAAGCTTCCAACCTGGACCACTTGCGCAACGATGCTCGCTTCGAATTTCGACGGCTTGATATCAACCAACCTTTTGACTGTGGCGAGGTGCATTATGTGTTTCACTTCGCCTGTCCTGCCAGCCCCGTGGATTATATGGCGCACGGAATTGCGACCCTGAAAGTTGGTTCGCTGGGCACTTTTCATGCGCTCGACGTGGCGCGGAAATACAACGCAAAATATCTCGTCTCCTCTACCTCGGAGTGCTACGGCGACCCTCTGGAGCATCCGCAAAAAGAAACTTATTGGGGCCACGTGAATCCGATTGGACCGCGTTCGGTTTACGACGAGGCCAAGCGCTTTACCGAGGCCACAACCATGGCTTATTACCGTACTCATAAAGTGGACACGCGCATTGCGCGTATCTTTAACACTTATGGGCCGCGCATGCAGCTTAATGATGGTCGCGTCATCCCCAATTTTATGAAGCAAGCGCTCCGCGGTGAGGACCTGACTGTCTATGGCGATGGCAGCCAGACTCGTAGTTTTTGCTACGTCAGCGACGAAATCGAAGGCTTGTTGCGCTTGGCGAAATCCTCGGAGCATCTGCCGGTTAACATTGGGAATCCGACGGAGTTCACTATTCTGGAATGCGCGAAGCGTGTGCTGGCGGTGACCGAATCGAAGAGTAAAATACGATATGAGCTGCTGCCGCAAGATGATCCTAAGCAGCGGCGGCCTGACATTACTAAGGCCAGAACCCTGCTGGGATGGGAACCAAAGATTGATCTCGAGACCGGGCTGCGGCTGTCGCTAGATTATTTCCAGAAAGCTGCAGAAGCGAAGACACTATCCGCGCAGCGCTAACGCCGATGGTTTACACCTCTACCTGGCAAGCAATCAGTTGTTGAACCTGCTCGCGTTCATACGGGCTTCTCAAACTGAACTCCACTCCCATGCCAAAGCCCGGATGCGTCGCTAGCACTGTCCCTAACACTTGCACTTTCATCTCGAGCGTGCGCACTACAATTTGGACGGTGGTGCCGGCCAGAAACGGCGCTGGCGACTCCACATAGCAGCCGCCGGTACTGATGTCGCTTAGCGTACAACGGTGAGGAACTTTCTCCCCTGCGCGGTAAATGTCGGCGCCCAACCGGCAGGCATAACGAGATTTCTCTCTGCGGTTGGAGGAGGACGCGGACAACAAACCAAATCCGGCATTGGCCCGTGTCGCGGGCTGCTGTGAAACGGGAGGCAGGCTTGGGTCAACTTTCACCTGTTGGGACAAGTTGGTTTTGATCCACTGGCTCAGTATCCGGCGTGAAGCCTGTGGCACATCGGCAAAACGGATGCCGACGCGCCCGGTAGCATCCTGCCAGACTACCTCGCCAGAGAGGCGAACCGCGGGCGTTTTTCCCGGCAACGTGAACTGGAAATACACCTTGCAACGAGGCGGCAGCTTGCGCTCTGACTGTAACGCCAGGCCGTCTTCACTCAAGTCCAGCAAGATAGCAGCAACATCTTCAGTGTTAGCGTAGGCAATGGAAGCCTGAGCGTGCACAGAAACCCGCTCCTTGCCGCGCTTTTCCCGCCGCATCAGGCTCCGGGCGGCTCGCAGACTGCTGCCCGCGCGCTCCGCCGTGATCGGTTTATATAAGACGAAGTTGGCGCCTTTGGCAAAGACGTCACGCACTTGATCTCGTGTGTCCACGATAGCGATGATAAGAGAGCTCCGGTTAATGGGAGTGGAACGCGCCGCAGAGATTAATTCGAGTGCCGCCTGTTGATCCTGGCAGTCGACCAGAATCGCGTCAAAAGGCTGCGCAAGCACACGGGACGCAGCCAGCTGCGCCTCGCCACAGTGCTCGGCCCCGATGCTCAACTCGGAAAGAAGCTGACCAAGGACCTGAACTGCTTTTGCGTCCGCACACACCACAAGCGATCTAAGCGCCATACTCGCAGCATGTTAGGTCTCCGAGTAAGCTGCGACAAGTTACCACGGTCATCGCTGGGAAAATCGCAGTGAGATGTCAGAGTGACTTTCGTCATCTGGAGATCAACCTGACAACGGGATATGGTTGGGTTTGGCGGTTACGAGTGGGTTCCTGGTAACAAAATCTTGGCCGTAGCCGTAAGGAATTAAGCATGACGTCACGGGCTGGCAACTGGATCATCGCGGCGGGGGCGTTGGCGGTGCTTTGCGGAATTTGTGTCCTCCCCGCTGCTCTGGGCGATCATCACGATGCCTCTCTATTGGGTTTAGGCGCATCCCTGTTGTCGATCGGCGCGTTTTTGGCCGCTGTGGGAATCTATTCGAAGGCCCGAGCGTTGCAATCCAAAGAGGCAGGGGGGACCCCGGGGAACGAAAGCAAATCCTCGAACCGGCGGGCTCGTGGTGGTTGTGAGCTATGTGCCAGCGAAACCCCTGTGATTCAGTGTCGTGTGCACCAACTTCAGTTGTGCCCCGCATGCTTGGCGGAGCACTATGACTCACGCTCGTGCGCCTATGTGCCACCACCGCGCAAGCCGGCCAAGAAATCGGGCAAAAGTATGGCCGCGAAACGTGGCGCTTGAAATTCGCCGGAAGAACCGCCCGAGCTGCTTCCCGTCGCCGAAGTGCCAAAGTGACCAGAGTTATTTCCCTCGATTACGTTACGTAGGTCCAACGCTGCAATCTCCTACTTTGGTGCTTTGACGCCCCCCCACCCACTCCATACGATGAGCGTTGATGCGGGCAGACCGCAGGCCCGCCGATTGACGTAGAACCTCCCTCTGATCTGCGGTTAGGAAGCCTAGCTCACCCCCGGGGCGATGGCAGAGTGGAATTCTTCATGAACTCTTTTCATCAACTCGATGGCGGCAGAAGTTATCCCCAGAAAGGGCACATGCTATCCAGCAAGAGCCGTGGCTTCACTCTGATTGAGCTGCTTATCGTTTTGAGCATTTCGTTTGTAATAAGCGCATTCGCGATCATGAGCATCCAGGGGGCGCTGAGGGACGGTCGCGTGACGACGGCCTACAACCTGACCTTGGAGACAATGCGAAATACGAGACAGTTAGCCGTCGACAATCGTAAGACGTACTTCGTGACCTTTGCCCTGCCACAAACCATTCAGGTATGGCGCCAGGATCAGGGCTCACCGGCACTGCCACCTCCTGTGTTGCTTAATACGTTCCAACTCCCATACGACGTCAATTTCGACACCGAGCCAGGGATTCCAACCACGGCAACGACTACTCCGGACGGTTTCGGAACCGCCATCTCACCGCTTGACTTCGATCAGGGTAGCGGAGGCGGAGGCGCCACGGTCTACTTCACGCCGGACGGCGGAGCCTACGATCTGGCCGGCAACGTTAACAATGGCGTCGTCTACTTGGCGCATCCGGGTGACCTTTACAGTTCGCGCGCTATCACGCTGTATGGCCTGACGGGACGCATGCGCGGGTGGCGGCTATACAAAAATACGACCTCTGGGACATCACAATGGCAGGCCAATTGATCATGGCAAACAAATTTCGGCGTAGTTCGGCGGCTCGCACAGCGGAGCAAGGCTTCACCTTGATTGAGGTCATGATCTCGACCGTAGTTCTGACGGTTGGCCTCGTCTCCATGCTGGCTGTTTTTGGCTTGTCGTTGGCTTCCACTCAGACTGCTCAGGAAGACATGATTGCCAAGCAATTGGCATCGCAGACCCTGGAGAGCATCTTTACAGCACGTGACACTGCACAGATCCAATGGAGTCAAATCCAGAACGTGGCGAACGGCGGCATCTTTGTAGATGGCTTCAATCAGATCTTGGATCCGGGACCGGATGGCTTGGAAGGCACGGCGGACGATTTAAATGCCAACCCACTTTGTCCGGGACCCAGCAAGTGTCTGATCAGCCCGGGCCCTGATGGCATTCTTGGAACCGCCGATGACGTGTTCTGGCCGCTCAACAACTACTCGCGGCAAATCGTAATCGGGCCCCTGAACGACGCTAGCGGAAACCAATATTCCTCTCTTCGCTCGGTCACGATCACTGTGCAGTACAACGCGAGTACAGGCAACAAAGCCCCAAAGAATTACGTGATGACTGCTTACATTTCGCAATACCGGTAGAGACTAAGGGTGAATATGCGACGTACACGAACCATGCAGACTCGCGGTTTTACCTTGGTGGAATTGATGATCGCCATGGCAGCAGGGCTCATTCTGATTGCCTCCGCGACGGAACTGTTCACGCAAGCCCTGAATGCGACCTACGTGGTCAGCCAGCGGGCGGAGATGCAGCAGAACGGCCGGGCAGCAGTCGGCCTATTGTCTCAAGACATCAGCCTGGCCGGCGCCGGTCTTCCTACTGGCGGAGTGCAATTGCCCATTGGCGGCCCCACTAACCCAATCTATGGTTGCGATCAAACGAAGTGTTACGTCGCAGGCACCGCGCCGGCGGGCATCGCCTATCCCAGCCAACATCTCGACGGAATAGTTCCTAGCCCTGGAGCGGGCATACCGCTCAGTGCTGGCGGCGCGAATACGGACGTTATCACCATCGCTTACGCGGATACCACTGCTTCCATTAATCAATACAAAGTGACGGCGTTTGGGCCCGCGGGCAACAGCATTACCCTGGCCCAAATCACTCCCGGTCCGAGCGTTCCCGCTCTTAACGATCCCGCGATCGGAATCAAGGTCGGTGATTTGATCATGGTGACCAACGGCGGTACGGCCGTCGCAGAGGTAACCGGGGTTACCGCCACTACGTTGTCTTTCGCGGACTTGGATGCTCTGCACATCAATCAGAGTACTGCGACGAGCGGCAACATGAACGCTATCAGCACCCCAGCCCCACCGGGGCCACCGAGTACGATCGTTGTTCCTGCTGTCCGGATTCTGGTGATCACCTACTACATGGATCTTAACCCCGGGCCGGACGGAATTCGCTACACGGCGGACGACCTGCCCCCTCGCCTCATGCGCCAGGTGAATGGCCAGACTCCCACGCCTGTCGCAGAGAACATCGCTGATCTGCAGTTCACCTATGACGTCATCAACAGCGCGAGCATCGACACCTCCAACATAAAAGATATCGTCGGCGCAGGCTACGCCCCCAGTCAGATTCGTAAAGTCAACATTGCCAGCATGTCCGCCCGCAGCCAGATGAAAGGGAGACCGGGGTTCCAAGGTATGGACCTGTCGACTTCGGTTAGCGTGCGTGACATGAGTTTTCGCAATCGTTACCAGTAAGGATGGAAGAGATTGAGGAGACCAGCAATTATGGATGCTAAACAACATCATTCACAAGGATTTACCCTGATTGCAACCCTGCTGCTGCTACTGCTGTTGTCTGGGGTCGCACTGGGGCTGATGTACATGGTAAATACCGAGGCTCGCGTGGGCGGCAACGACCTGGAAAATGGTCTGGCCTACCACGCCGCCGAGGGCGGCATGGAAAAGATGACCGCCGACCTGGCCAACCTGTTCTCCTCCAGCCAGGCGCCCAACGCGGGCAACATCGGGGCATTGCAAGCTTTTCCTCCGACCATTCCTGGCGTCGCCTATACGGAGTACACCCTCACCCCCACGAACGGCACCAATCCGGATGGCAGCTATAAGAGCACGACCAACACCATCTCCTCCGGCAATAACCAAGGTCTGATTGCCCAGATCATTCCTATAACCCTTGCTGTGACCGCGCAGCGGCCGCTGGGCGATGAAGTGCGCATGGTTCGTACCGTCGAAGTCGCTTTGATCCCAGTTTTCCAGTTTGGTGTCTTCTCTGATGGCGATCTTCAGCTACTTCCCTGGTCCCGCCTTTGATTTCGCCGGTCGAGTCCACGCCAATGGCAACCTCTTCATCGCCGAGTGGAGGCCACCCTCACCATGCACGACAAAGTTGCCGCGGCAGGTGAAGTGATTCGTGAGCAGTTGGCCAATGGCTACCCCACCGCCGTCAACTACACGGGCTCGGTCTATATTCCGAGCGCCCCGGCCGGTTGTGACGTCGCCGCTCCCGGGCCCAGTTGCCTCAACCTGGAATTGACGAAGGCAGCAAGGTGGCAGGCCCCACCAGCGCGACCAACACCGCCGTCCCGACCCCCAATGGCTGGAACACGACCGTGAGCAACTATCACGGCTACCTGCTCAATGGCAGCGCGGGAGCCAATATTTTGTCGCTGCCTTTTGTGGGCGCTGGCGTAGGCCCGGTACAAATCATTCGCCGTCCCGGCGCCGGGCGAGGTCCTGGGCTCGACTTTATCTTCCTCGAGACTATTTAACCAGGCCCAGATCCGGGTTCAGATCAGCGACGATCCGGCCGAGAACCATAATGGCGACGTCACTAAAATCGACGCTCAGGATATCCAACTGGCTAGTCTCGAATCCCATTTGCTCTCCGGCCTACCGTACCGCGGACATGGCAGCGCTGGCACCGCGCAAGCCGGTATCGCCGTGACAGGTAGTGGGCACGAGCTACTTCGGCGAGGCCAAAACAACCTCTGACCCCAACTTTGTCGCTCCGCTTCACATCTATGGGAACAATTTGTATGCCCCACTGGTGCAACCGAGTGGCCCTTGGTTGACGGCTGGCTCAGAGTGGAGATCCAGAAGGCAGACGGCACGTGGCTACCAGTGACGGCAGAGTGGCTGTCCCTTGGATTCGGCCGCGGCACCAGCATCCCGAACACAGCTATTGGCGCGCCCAACACCGCACACCCCAAGGCAATCCTCATCTTCCAGCAATTGGCGGTTCGCGGTAACGGCGCAGGCGTGAGCGCGCTCGCCAGCCACCGGGGCCAACTCGCAACTACAACTAGTACCCGATCAATTTCTACGATCCGCGTGAAGGCGAAGTCCGCGACACCAGCCAAGCCGGCTGCGCCCCCAACGGCGTGATGAATGCCGTTGAGCTGGACGTGTGGAACCTGAGACAGTGGTTGAATGGCACGTTTGGCGGAAATGGCGCCTTGACGGATAACGCCAAACAAAACGGCTACGTGCTTTACTTCTCCGACCGTCGGGGCATGCTCCCTGACGCCAACGTCGTGCCACCCACCAAGACGGGCGAATCCGGGTTGGAGGATGTGATCAATTCCGCCGACCCCACCGGCACTCCTAACGGATTGCTGGAGAGTGCCGAGGACGTGGACGGCAATGGACTACTCGACAACTGGGGGGAGCCAATATTGGCGATGGCTTTGGGGTCAGCACCAACGTTGTCCCCGCCAAGCCCCAATCCTTTCTTCCGCGCTGGCTTGCGTCACCATCGCCCGAGCAAACCGGGTGTCGGGCGCCCGCCACGTGCTCCGGCTGATAAATGGCACTCGCGGTAACTTGCCAACCAGGTCCGGCTACACCGGCGGCTTCACCGTCGCCTCGGAGAATCCCGTGTATATTCTGGGCGACTACAATGCCGCCCTGGCCGACCACGGTTGGATTGACGCTAACCACGCCGCCGCCGCCGTGATTGCGGACGCGGTCACGGTGCTTTCAAATAGCTGGAGCGACGTGAATGGCTTCAATAATCCCACCAGCCCCGGCAGCCGCCCCGGAAGCGAGACCTACTATCGCCTCGCTGTTGCCGCCGGAAAGAACATCGACTTTCAGCAGCCGACTACCTGGGGCGCAGCCAACGACTATGGAACCGATGGCGGCGTGCACAACTTCCTGCGCTACATCGAGGCTTGGGGAGCGCCGCTCCACTACGAAGGCTCGCTGGTCAGCTTGTACTACGCGCAGTACGCCACTGGGATCTTCAAGTGCTGTACTACGGTGTACTCGCCGCCCACGCGTGACTATTCTTTCGACACGCTGTTCCTGAACCCGGCGACCTGCCGCCAGGAACGCCTATGTTCCGCGACGTAGACAACACTAGTTTCCGTCAGGACTTCACGTCCTTACTAAGCACTCGAGCAAGCGCCCCGATCCTGCGTACGCAGGGTCGGGGCTTTTTTCTTGTCTGATATAAATCAACTATTGCGGTTCGATCCTGTTTTCTATATTTTTGCTGTCTGCTGGAAGAGCGTCCGAGTCACGAGTTGCGGAGGCAGAGGATCTTAAGATGAGAACTGTCGATAGCAGCGCAGTGAAGACAAAGAGCGGAAGCATGATCCCCAGCCTTGGATTTGCGCTGCTCGTCGCCGCCAGCTTCAGCCTCTTTTTTATTCCGGCTTTCATCATCCGCCCGTTCCGGTTTCAATCTCCTCGTGGACTGGTTTTGGCGATGGCCTTGCGTCAACACGCCCCACTCTGGACAGCGGTGTTCACCGCAGGGGCGATCGTTTTGGCTATCGTCTTGTGGCCTCGCATCTCGGTCTGGAAACGAGTACCGCTGGTGCTAGGCCTATGCCTGGCTTGTGGCGCCGTCGTGATGTCACGGATCGATTATTTCGAGTGGATGTTCCATCCTGTCCCAACCCTCGGATTCGAATCCGCCGATCACACAAAGTTGGATTCTTCCGAGATGGTTATTGCCGTTCGTTTCGGCACTGACGCTCGTGCCTACCCGATTCGCGAAATGGCATATCACCACGTGGTGAACGACGTCGTGGATGGAATGCCCATCGCCGTCACCTATTGAACGCTCTGTCACACCGGTCTGGTGTGGAAACGAACACTGAACGGAAGGCCACTGCATTTCCGCCTGGCGGGAATCAACAATCAAAATTTCCTGATGCGCGACGACGAAACCGGAAGCTGGTGGCAACAGATCACCGGCAAGGCCATCTTTGGCCCTCTCAAGGGCCAACAACTCGATTCCGTACTGAGCGACGAACTGACATTCGGTCTGTGGAAGCAGGAGTCGCCCGCGGGAAAGGTGCTCGCTCCGGTGGCCAAATACCAGGGTGAATACGAAAGCGACTGGGAACCCAAAGGTGGCCAAACTGCCGGTCGTCATCAACTTCCCCGGAACTCCGCTACAGTCGCGGGATGTCTTGATTGGGATGGAAATCGGCGGAGCTACCCGAGCCTATCCTATGTCCGCAGTGCTGGCACAATCGCCGATTCAGGACCAGCTTGGCGGAACTCCCATCCTGCTGGTGGTTGGGCCTGACGGCAAATCGGTGCGCGCTTTTGTGAGCCGTCTTGACGGACAAGACATTGAATTGTTCCGCAAGAGTGGAAGTGACTGGATCTTGGTGGATTCTACCTTCGGGAGCGAATGGAATTTTCAAGGCTGTGCGACAGCCGGCCCGGCCCAAGGAAAATGCTTGCAGCCACTGCCCGCCCTCAAAGATTACTGGTTTGATTGGCGGAATTACCACCCCGAGACCAGCGTATACCGTCACTGACCACGGCCTGGGGCCCCGTGCTCCTTGACGTTCTGACCTTGCCCTCCCGACTGAGCAATACATCTGGCCGTGATCACCACGCCGTTGCAGATGAACTTGCCATCCGCCTGTTGCATGCATGGCTGGGTAAAGCTATGAACGCTTATGCCAATGCAACCGGTGGGTATGACCAGCCTCGTTCGTCGAACAGGGGCGCATCCAACCGAGGAAAGCAGAACGACCAGGAGCACGGTCTTCCTCATTGCGACAACGCTCCCACGTTCTTTTTCGCCGTCACAATTATCTATCCACTGCAAGAATTCATCGGCATCGTTTCCCCTTCCTTGAGTCCACACCGTTTCGCTGTGCGGCGGGCCCGCGAACCAGCCTCTCCCGAGGCGGACTCTCTGCAACCGGGCCGTGTATGATCAACTCACTTCGGTAAAAGTGAGTGCGGGGAGGATCCTGTTGCCTCATATCAGCGCAATTTTTTGGGATGTGGGCGGCGTGCTTCTGAACAATGCCTGGGACCGTGAAGAGCGAGAACGAGCCTTTCGTCAGTTCAACCTGGACGAGAAAGAGTTCGCCGACCGTCACGAAATGGTGGTCTCGTCGTTCGAGCGGGGCAAGATTAGTCTCGACGAGTATCTTGACCGGACGATTTTCTATCGTCCCAGACCGTTTGCACGGGAGGTTTTCAAAGAGTACATGTTCTCCCTGTCGCAGCCTTACCCCGATACGCTGGCCCTGGCGCGAGAGTTGGCGAAGTCGGGCAAGTATCTGATGGCAACGATCAACAACGAATCGAAGGAGCTGAATCAGTATCGGATTCAGACTTTCGGCTTGCGGGAGATCTTCACTCTTTTCGTGAGCTCATGTTTCGTGGGATTGCGGAAACCGGAACAGGAAATCTACCTTCTGGCGCTCGAAGTGACCCAGAAGCCGCCGGAAGAGTGCTGCTTCATCGACGATCGTGCTCTGAATCTTGAATGCGCCCGCAAACTGGGCATGCACACAATTGAGGTGAAGAACGCGAAGCAACTGCGAGAAGATCTGAGCAAGCTGGGAGTGGGCGCATGACTTGGCTGAATCATGCTGCCGTCGTCACGGTTTACGTGGTGGCCGGGGCATTGCGCTGCCCGGATTCGGCACACTGGGCTTAGCCGCGGGCTCACTCGCGATCCCCAAACTCAGGTCGCTCGACCAGCAGTCCGCGACGATCTTCCATTCGCCACCGGCTTGGCGGTTGAGGATAACCAGGTACTTGCCACGCTCTTCGCGCCGCTTTCCCATTGCAACTGGAACCAGCATCTGGCAGCGGCCGGCTTCGTAAGCGAGATCGCCAAAAAGTTCGACCCGCAACGGCTCCAGTTCCACCTCGCCCAATCCAGCATCGAGCACGCCAAAGAAGAATTCACGAATAGCTGCCGTCCCGCGCACCGCCGGGACATTGGAGCGCAACACCAGCGCGTCGGCTACGTAGAGTTCCACCAGATCATCCAGTTGTTTGGTGTTGCAGGCCTGGACCCAATCCTGGGTCAATTTGCGAACAGCAGCTTCCGCCCGGCTCAAGCCGACAGCACCCGCGGGAGCCCGCCCTCGGGCGGCGGGTTCGCGTCCAACGGCATCGGCAGCAACGCGAGGCTCAGCGCTCGCGGCCGCGAAGCGCCGTCCGAGGCGGGGAAATAATGGTGATGATAATGATGGTGGTAGTGATGCTGCCCTGGGGCAGGCGCCACGTTCGACTTGAACGTCGCTGGCGCGGTTGACGGTTCTTCCCCTGCTTCCACCAGCGGGACGCCGCAGGTGGCACAGAACTTGTGCTCCGCGCGGTTCGCGCTCCCACAGGCAATACAGGTGCGTGCCGCTGCTTGGAAGTCGGTGTGGTCCACGGATTCTTCGCTCTCAGCCTCAAGCGCCATTCGTTGAACGACCTGGAGGGCGGCAGCAATCGACTCCGTCCCCGGCCGGGGATGACGCATATCTTGTTTCAGTCGTGTGAAAAACTCATCGACTGCCGGGTCAGGGATAAGTTCTCCCTTCGGACCGATTGGCGAACTTTTGGGCGGTCCGGGTTTTTCTTTGTGGTCCACGAAGGTATGTGCTCATTTTAGTCGAAAAAATTCTTAGCGGCTGGAAAACTCGACCTTCGCCTCAGCGTCGGTAGGAACTCCGTTGCACGTTGCGGGGCGATACCGCCAGGTGCGCACCGCGTCCAGTATGGTTCGGTCTTCCGAAGAACCAGCGCTCGCTAGAACCAGCGGACTGTGGACCCGACCGTCGGTGCCCACAATGAAACTGACGGTGACTTTTGCATTCGACTCCGGTTCGTCTACCAGCGGATCGGGCGTGGCCAACGCTTGCGGCGGTTGCGTGGCTTCACAACCTGGACGTGTGGCGGGGTGTTCGACGGCGGCGAATTCGGAATCATGCGCCGCTGAAGTCCAGACTTGACGCTCGTGACCGGAAATCGATGGTCGAGCCAATCCCTGGAACGACAGACTCTTTACCGAAGCCAAACCTACTGCCGAACTGATCACCACAAGCAGAAAAGACCTCAGACCGCGAAGCAGCATATTTCATCCTCGGGAGCGCAGGTGAAACGCGAGAGACCACTCCCAATATGCCAAGCAAAAGGGCAATCAGCATACCAGGCACGCAGCTCGTACCTAATTCACAGCATGGCATTTATGGAGTAGACTCTAACGTGCGTCCTAAGGCGAAGTGAAAAACATTGCAGTTAAAGGCATTGTGAAGGAACCAACGTCCAAGGGGCTTAAAGAACCACGTAGCTAGCGGGGCAGCATCGTGATTTGTTGAAGAGATGCGTGTTCTGATTACGCAGAAAACAGGTGTAATATCGGCGGCGGAATCCTGCATCACCGATGTCTAAATCTTCAGCTCGAGACTCTGACCCGCTCGCATCGCTCGTCGGCCTTGGCCGCGCGCAGGTTCTTTCTGCTGTTCCTCTTCCTGTTGGGATCTCTGATTCTCTATCCTTATGCAGAATACAGCGGCTTCGGCTACTACGCCTTCCGCGTGCTCGGAAGCGCCGCTATTTTGCTCAGCGTGTACGCGATCAGCTTCCGGCGGAGCCTCATCATTTTCGCCCTACTTCTAGCAATTCCCGCATTTCTGCACCGCATCATGAATTTCCGTGCCGACGCCAGTTCCGTCTCGATCCTTAACATCGTCCTCAGCTTTGTGTTTGACGCGTTTGTTGTCGTTGTCATCTTCCGCCGCGTCTTTTCCCATGACCAGCCCAATTCGGAAACCATCTTTGGAGCGCTCTGCGTCTATCTGCTGGTGGGATTCGGCTTTGCCAGCCTCTACGGGATGGTGGCCACACTCCAGCCACACGCCTTTTACCTCGATCCGGTGGCAAATCTTCACGTCGTTCCCGAACGGATGGATTTCGTTTACTACAGCTTTGGAACCATGACCGCACTGGGAGCGGCGGGCATTACTCCTGTCTCGGCCGAGGCACGTTCGCTCTCCGTGATTGAAGCCATCCTCGGCGTGCTGTACCTGGCAGTTCTGATTTCAAGACTGGCCGGCGCTTACCGGCGCCCAGGGGCTTAGCGGCAATCGCCAATCGTCGGGCTTCGGAAGTAGAATCAGGCGCGTACCGGAACTCGCTTGCGCCGCTCCTTCACGCTCACGGGATTGAGGAAAGTCATCATGCCACGCAATTGCGCACCGACTGCCTCGATTTGGTGTTCCTGCTCGTTTCTCGCGCGTAGCTTCAAACCACTCGCGGCCGGACTCGTTCTCCGCAATCCATTTGCGGGCGTAGGTTCCGTCCTGGATTTCTTTCAGCATCTGCCGCATGGTCCGGCGCGTCTCGTCGGTGATAATGCGCGGGCCGCCAGTGTAATCGCCGTGTTCGGCAGTGTCGCTCACCGAGTAGCGCATATAGTTCAAACCGCCGCGGTACATGAGATCCACGATAAGCTTCAATTCGTGCATGCACTCGAAGTACGCGATCTCGGGTTGATAGCCAGCCTCGACCAAAGTCTCGAAACCCGCCTTCACCAGCGCGCTTACGCCGCCGCAGAGCACCGTCTGCTCACCAAACAGATCGGTCTCAGTCTCTTCCGCAAACGTGGTTTCGATGACGCCGGCCCGGGTCGTGCCCAACGCTTTGGCATAAGACAGCGCCAGTTGTTTGGCGGATCCGCTGGCATCCTGGTGAATTGCTAACAGAGCCGGTGTCCCACCACCCTCAACAAAGACCTCGCGTACACGGTGTCCCGGCGCCTTCGGAGCAATCATAGAAACGTCGACATTAGTCGGTGGCTTGACCGTCCCGAAGCGGATATTGAAGCCGTGAGCGAACATCAACGTCTTCCCTGCCGATAAATGAGGAGCGATGTCCCGCTTGTAAACTTCCGGCTGTGTCGTATCCGGCACCAGCATCATGATGACGTCGGCCCAGGCTGCGGCGTCAGCGATCGAACTCACGCTCAGTCCAGCCGCCTGCGCTTTAGCTCGTGACTCACTCGTGCTTGGCAACCCGACGCGAACTTGCACTCCGCTGTCTTTCAGGTTGAGCGCGTGCGCGTGTCCCTGGGAACCGTAGCCGATGATCGCCACTTTCTTCGCCTGGATGAGGCCTAGATCAGCAGAGCTATCAAGATAGATTTTTGCCATGGGAATCCCTTTCGTCCAAAAATGTTATTTGGTTACACCGAGTACGAGACGTCATCGTCGAGCGCAACCTGCGGCATCGTCTGAGTTGGTGAGACTCCAACCGAAGACTTGCTTCCGCGGCGCATGGCTACAATACCGGTGCGCACCATCTCCAGTACGCCATAAGGACGCAGCACCTCGAGCAGCCCGTCGATCTTATCTTCTGCTCCGGTGATTTCGATGGTCAGCGATTCCGGCGCCACATCCACCACGCGCGCGCGAAATACGCTGGCCAACTCCAGCACGTGGGAGCGTCCCTCTTGGGTCGCGGCCACCTTAATCATGGCGAGATCGCGTACGATCGACGGCTGATGGGTAATGTTTTCCACCAGCAGGACATTGACCAGCTTGTAGAGGTTGGCCTCGATGCGGCGCGCCTGATCGCGGTCAGCATCAACCGTGATGGTCATGCGCGAGACCTCGGGCTTTTCCGTTCGTCCCACGGTGAGCGAATCGATGTTGAAGGCGCGGCGGCGAAATAGCGATGCCACCCTCGTCAGCACGCCCGGCTTGTTTTCTACGTAGACAACAAATGTGTTCATCATGTTCGTTTTAGTCCGCGACTCGACTTGTGCATCTCTATGGCAACTTCGTGTACCTTCGTGTCCTTGGTGGTTTAATCTTTTTTGTCGAGCTAACCACACAGGGCACGAAGGATCACGAAGGAATCCAACGCCCCCCATCTCATTCGTCGCTCGCGGTTTCGACGATGGGACTTGGCCGGCGAATCATTTCATGCAAAGACGCTCCGGCAGCCACCATGGGGTAAACCGTGTCCTCCTGCTCGACCTGGAAGTTAATTAGCACGGGCCCATCGTGCTTGCGCGCCGATCGCACCGCTGGAACAACCTGAGAGCGTTCGGTCACGGTAACACCCTGGATGCCGTAAGCCTCGGCTAGCTTGGCGAAATCAGGATTCAGCAGAGGTGTTGCCTGATAGTTGCGCTCGTAAAAGAACTCCTGCCATTGCCGCACCATCCCCAAATATCCGTTGTTGATGATGGCGATGTTAATTTTGAGGTTCTCCTGCACAATCGTGGCCAGCTCCGACATCGTCATTTGGAAGCCGCCGTCACCGACCACCACCCAGACCTCCGCCTGCGGACGCGCAACCTTGGCTCCGATGGCCGCGGGCAGGGCGAATCCCATGGTGCCCAAGCCCCCCGAAGTGATCAAGGAGCGTGGTTCTTCGTGCTTGTAGTATTGCGCTTCCCACATCTGGTGCTGGCCCACGTCAGTCACCACGATGGTTTCACCGTTGCGGGTTTCCCGCCACAGGTCGTTGATGACATGCGCTGCGTAGAGATGCCCATTATCGGGCAGGTTCTGGATATCGCGCACAGCGGAATCGCCCTTCAGCCGGTCGATGCAATCCAGCCACTCGCTGCGATCGGTCGACTCAAGCCGCGGTAAGAGTTCGCGCAAAACCTCGCGCAGATCACCAACCAGCGCCACATCCACTTTGACGTTCTTATTGATCTCCGCGGGATCGATCTCCACGTGGATCTTCTTCGCGTTTGGTGCATAAGTCTTCAGGTTACCCGTGACGCGGTCATCGAAGCGCATACCCAGCGCAATCAGTAGATCGGCTTCTTGAATCGTGTGGTTCACCCAGGCTTCACCATGCATGCCCATCATTCCGAGATTCATGGGATGAGAAGCCGGCAGCGCGCCCAATCCCAGCAACGTGAGTGCCACCGGAATACCGGTGCGTTCGATCAGGTCGCGGACTTCAGTGATGGCGCCAGACACGATCGCGCCGTGGCCCAGGAGAATCACGGGTCGTTTGGATTTGTGGATTAGCTCCAGCGCCTCCGCATACTCCTCGGGAGCGGGTGAGAGATCAGGACGGTAGCCAGGCAATTGCGGTTTGGCCGCTTCCCAATCGAACTCGCAGGATGACTGCTGTGCGTCCTTGGTGATATCCACTAGAACCGGCCCAGGCCGTCCAGAGCGAGCAACATAGAATGCTTCACGAAGAGTACGGGCCAGTTCGGAAGCATGAGTCACCAAATAGTTGTGCTTGGTAATTGGCAAAGTAATGCCAGTGATGTCGGTTTCCTGAAACGCATCCGAGCCGATCAGCTTGCTGCCCACCTGCCCAGTAATGCAAACGATCGGCGAAGAGTCGAGCATAGCCGTCGCGATGCCGGTGACCATATTAGTCGCGCCTGGGCCGGATGTCGCGACTGCGACGCCCACCTCTCCGCCGGCGCGGGCATAGCCATCCGCCATATGGGTTGCGCCTTGCTCGTGGCGCACCAGGATGTGATGAACCTTGCTGTCCTTGAGTGCGTCGTACGCTGGCAGAATCGCGCCGCCGGGATATCCGAAGACGTGCTTCACGCCTTCACGCTCCAGACATTCCCAAAGAATCTGTGCTCCAGTTTTCGTCATGATCGTTTCCCGTTCGTCTTAAGTCCCGCCTGCCCGCCAACGGTTATTGGCGCATCTGAGTTTTGCGCAACTTTGCTGGCAAAGAAAGGCGCGCACGCCACTGCGAAGCTCATCATCCACGAAAAACCCAGTGGGAGGGTTACGGCTCCGTGGCGAAAGCGGCCTCTGCGAGGACTATCTTGAGAAGCTTATTATTGGAACGGGGTCGAGCGCCACTTAAATCGGAAAGGCCGAGATAACGACGGCCACGGGCTCGCACAGAGTAAAATACTTTATCTCCTCTATGATTAGCAACTTACAGGAGACGCGCCCGATGAACACAAAACGGATTTGGCAGAGCGCGGTTGTCTCCATACTATTTGCCGGATTGGGCGGGCCGGGGGTTTTGCCTCTCGCTGCCAAGCCCAAAGCTCATAGCGTTACCTTGACCTGGAATGCATCGGCGCCAAGCAAAAATTTCACCGTGGCTGGTTACAACATTTATCGCGGCACCAAGCGAGGAGGACCCTACGAGAAAATAGCCTCACGAGTTTCGGGGCTCACCTACGTCGATCATACGGTGAATCGTCGCAAGACCTACTTCTACGTAGTCACGGCTGTAGACGAGGGCGGCCGCGAAAGCAAATTTTCCCAGGAAATAAAGGCTGTCATTCCGTAGGGCTGTTAGCAGAAGGCCAACGTCGTTAGTAACGTCGGCCAAACTGTCTGCCATGTTCCGTTTTGGTCATCGGCCTTCCGCCAGCGCACCACTATCCCTTCCGGTACCTTCCCGTGCCTCCAACCCATAACGCAGACTGGCTTTAGCTGCAGTCACCTCCGTTTCGAGGCCTTCCTGAATCGGGACAAGGCGGTCTGCAAGTGCAAATTCCCCCGCCGTATGTGCGCCTACGGCTGGATAGAGGGCTCCGTGAAGGATCTGCGGGTTCGGTGCCAAGCCGCTGTTGTTCTTCTTGCCCTTACCACAATAATGTTGGGCTGCGGGGGCTAAACGCGAACAACCGCGTGCAGGCAACAGGCCTGGTTGTGAGCAATCTGAATTTGGATTTCGGCACCGTCGTGGTTGGCAGCAGTAAGGTAGTCTCTGAAAATATTCTTAACACTACATCTTCCAGCGTCACCATTAGTCAAGTGGTGGTTACCGGCTCCAGCTTCCAGCTGGATGGCGGTTCGTTTCCGCTAACACTGGCGAGCAATCAAAGCGCGACTATCGCCATCCGATTTGTTCCTCAAAACTCAGGAAAACCTTCGGGTTCGCTTGCCATCTCCAGCACAGCGTCCGCGCCTATTAGCGTGGCGCTGGCGGGACAGTCTGTAAATGCAGGCCAGCTCAGCGTGAATCCCTCCCCCATCAGTTTTGGCAACGTGATGCTGGGAGGAAGCCAAACGCGCTCCGCGACTCTCACCAACTCCGGTGGATCCGATCTGACAATTTCAGAAGTTGCAGTGAGTGGAAACGGTTTCCAGGTCAGCGGTATGAACCTGCCATTCACGCTGCCGGCAAACCAGAGCACGAATTTCAGTGTGACCTTCACCCCGAAAAGTAGTGGGAACCAGAGTGGAACGATATCGGTGACAACGAGCGCCTCTCTGGTGGCCTCCAGCAGGAATGGCAAACCGAGTTCGCTCTGCAATCGCCAATGTTTCGTTCCGGATCAATCCATCGTCTGCTTCAGCGCGAGACTCGGGAAATGCCAATCCGCAGACCGTGACGATTCCGTTGACTGGAGCCGGAGCCATGCCCGGTCAGTTGAGTCTGATGCCATCCGCCGTAAGCTTCGGGAACGTGCAGGTGGGGAGCAGCCAGACAGTTTCCGAGACACTGATTAACTCCGGCAGCTCCAGCGTGAATGTCAGCCAAGCCGTAGTGACAGGCGCCGGCTTTAGCGTAAGCGGACTGCCCATGCCATTGACGCTTGGCGCTGGTCAGAGCCAGACGTTCAGCCTCACATTTACTCCAACTTCGGCAGGCAGCGCGGGAGGCAATCTTGCTATTGCCAGCGATGCTTCGAACTCTGTTCTTACTGCGACACTTTCCGGGGCAGGAGTGGCGTCAAGCTCAGTTACGGCAAATCCGTCGAGCCTGAATTTCGGAACTGTTTCGATGGGCAGCAGCCAGACCTTGTCCCAGACGCTTACTAACTCCGGCAGTGCGATCGTGACGATCTCTCAGGCAACGGTAGCGGGCACAGGCTATAGCGTCAGCGGACTGAACTTGCCGGTCGTTTTGGCTTCCGGACACAGCGTAGCTTTCAATGTGAGGTTTACGCCGACAACCGGCGGATCGGCCGGCGGCAATCTTTCCATCACCAGCAATGCCTCGAATCCTAACCTCAGCATCCCACTGTCCGGCACCGGCGTCACATCTGGATCGCTCACGGCTACGGCCAGCAGCCTCAGTTTTGGCAGCGTCCAAGTTGGCAATAGCCAGACGCTCTCTGAGACTCTGACCAACACTGGCGCCTCCAACGTTACCATTACTGCGGCGACCACCGCTGTCTCTTACAGCATCAGCGGTATGAGCTTACCTGCGACTCTGGCGGCTGGTCAGACTACAAGCTTCAATGTGACGTTCACTCCGACGACTGGTGGATCCGCCAACGGCAATCTCTCCATCACCAGCAATGCCTCGAATCCTAGCCTCAGCATCCCACTGTCTGGAATCGGCGCAACGCCGGGCTCGCTCAGCGCTACCGCCAGCAGCCTCAGTTTTGGCAGCGTTCAGGTCGGCAATAGTCAGACACTATCGGAGACGCTGACCAACACCGGCGGCTCCAGCCTGACCGTCACACAAGCCAACGTCACCGGCACTCGGGTTTAGCGTAACTGGACTGACCTTGCCATTAACCCTGATTCCAGGACAAAGCTTCACCTTCGGCGTCTGTCTTCACTCCGACTTCAGCGGGCAGTGCGAGCGGAAACATTGCAGTCGTCTCAAATGCTTCGAATCCGAATCTTGCGATTTCAATGTCGGGCAGCGGCGCGGTTGCCGGTCAGCTGACGGTCAGTCCGGGCACCTTAAGCTTTGGCAGCGTTGTTGTGGGACAGAGCAAGAGCATGACGGCTACGCTCAACGCCACGGGTTCCACCGTGATCGTCTCTTCTGCCGCTACGGGCACTTCGGAGTTTGCTCTGAGCGGGCAGTCTTTTCCGTTCAGCATTGCTGCCGGCAGTAGCGCGACCATTACTGTGACCTTCACGCCCCAAGCCACTGGCGCGGCTTCGGATAGCGTATCCTTGACAAGCAATGCCGCCAAGTCGCCGGTCGAGGCTTTGACTGGCAACGGCACAGCGCCGCCGCAACACAGCGTGGATCTGACATGGAACGCGAGCACTTCCAGCGTGACCGGTTACAACATCTACCGTGGCGGCACCTCGGGCGGACCTTATTCCCAGATCAACTCCACCCTCGATTCTGCCACTTCCTACATCGACAACACGGTCGTCGCTGGAAACACCTATTTCTATGTGACAACTGCCGTCGATGGAAATGGAGTTGAGAGTGTTAACTCTAACCAAGTCCAGGCTGTAATTCCGAATCCCTAGGTTTCTGGATAGAGTGACTGTCTGTACTCACGCCCGGAGGCGGCGCCAGGTCAAAATCGTATTCACACCGTAATTCCACACTGAGCTGATGGCAATGCCCGCGATTCCGGCCAAGTACCAGGGAACACCCATTCGAAGAAGATTCCGGGCGAAGGCAACGTTAATGAAAGCTCCCAAGGAACAGGCGGCATAAAAAGTAAGTAGACCGGTCGCGATTCTCCATCCCCGTAGCCGCCGGTCGCGGAAGGTCACAATATTATTCAGAATGAAGTTGAACGTCATGGCCACGCCCGTGGCGGCCACCTGCGAGACCGCGAAGTCCACACCAAGCCGGGTATAAAGCAGCCCCAGGATTCCCAGATGAACCAAGAGTCCCAGGGAACCGACCGAGATAAAGAGGGCAAATCGGGTAGGGAGAACTCCCCCGATTGTCTTGTCCACCAGAAGATAGAGGTATTCCAGTTCAACGTTGATATCAAGCTTGCTCTCGCCCCGCTGACGCATGCGGAAATGGTAGGGAACTTCGCCGATGCGCACTGGGACTGGGCTGGAGGCCAGCAGGTCAACCAGGAGTTTGAAACCAGTTCCGGTTAACCGGGAAGCAACACTCTCAAAAAACGAGCGCTGCACCATGAAAAAACCGCTCATGGGATCGGACACATCACAATGGCACACCCAGCGGCTGATTCGCGCTCCCAAGGCACTCAGCCAGACACGCCGGTCCGAGAACTCTCCCATACTCCCGCCGAGGGCGTTACGGCTCGCAACCACGACCTCCAGGTGTTCCGACTTAATTCGTTCAAGCATTTTCGGCAGGATGCTCTCATCATGCTGCATATCCGCATCCATCACCGCGATGTAACGAGCAGGAGTGGCCAGCATTCCCTCGATGCAGGCGGAAGAGAGACCGTGCCGGCCGATGCGCTCCAACACTCGAACCCGCCGGTTCGTGGCGGCCAAGCTGCGGACGCATTCCGCAGTGTCGTCGGGAGAGTGGTCGTCAACGAAGATTGCTTCCCACTCTGTTCCGGCGAGTGTCGTTTCCAAAGCCGCGATGACGGCCTCGATGTTCTCTCTTTCATTGAAGGTAGGGATCACGATTGCTAATTCCAACGGGGATGGCAGGGAACCCGCCTCGGGAGAACCTGGCTCCGCAAGCGTGGCCGTACCAACAGGAAGGTTTATGGAGACCGGTGGAACCATTAGCATTATTCTAATTCGCCGCTGCAACCACTTGATCCAGATTTTCAAGAGGATGCCGATAACTCACAGATTTCCCGACATGTCGCTACAATGCGTTTGCGGCTTAGATTCCATTTCGGGGCCAGTTCCGCATGAGGAAGATCGCATCGCACCCGATGGTGTCAGGATGGCCCATGGATACCTTCTCCCTTGCAGCAGGAAGGGACAAAACTGTCGGTATCATGCATTGCTTCCATCGACACTGTCTCAAGCCCTTTGCTTCTTCAATTTCTCGCGTCTGGCGATGTCGCTGACCTCCACGATGACTTTGGCGCAACCGTTAGCCGCCGCACCCAACGCTGGGCCGTTGCAATGCTCCCCTGCCAATTTGTGGTTCGGACCGGTTGCAGTGGGCGGAAGCAAGACCGAACCAGCCTTCCTCACCAACACAGGGCCGACGATTATTACGGTTCTGACGATGACCCAGAGTGCGGTGGGATTCGGAATAAGCGGCTTGAATCTGCCGCTGACTTTGAGTCCAGGCCAGAAGCTGCCATTAAGCGTGAGCTTCAACCCCCAAGTGAGTGGGCATGTGGACGGAATTTTTGTCTTTACACAGCGACGCTTCCAGCGTGACCCTTCCTCTTTACGTCCACGGCAGGGGAGTGGTAGCCAGCCACAGTTAGCGCCAGTCCTACCAGCCTCAACTTTGGCAGTGTACAGGTTGGGCGCAGCAGCACTCAGTCCGAGACGTTAACTAATTCCAGCGGCTCCAGCCTGACTGTTTCTCAGGTTAATGTCATCGGCGCCGGTTTCAGTACCGCTGGATTAGGCGTGCCTCTTACTCTGGCGCCGGGCCAGAGCGTAACCGTTAACGTCGGCTTCACGCCTCAGGTGGGAGGATCATCGAGCGGGAGTCTTAGCGTGATCAGCAATGGGCTCAATCCTGCGGTCGCAGTCTCTCTCTCCGGCACAGGATTCACACCAGGCGTTCTCAGTGCCAGCCCGGCCAGCGCCAGCTTTGGCAATGTGCAAGTGGGGAATAGCAGCAATCAGTTCGCAACCCTAACCAATACCGGTGGCGTCAGTGTGACCGTCTCTCAGGCCAACGTCACTGGCGCCGGCTTCAGCCTAAGTGGTTTGGGCCTGCCCTTGACCTTGACTGCAGGACAGAGCTACACCTTTGGAACGATCTTTTCCCCGACCTCGGCGGGCAGCGCCAGCGGAAATATTTCGGTGGTTTCAGATGCCACGAATTCGACTCTCCCCATCTCTCTGTCGGGCAGCGGCACTGCCGCCGGGATGTTCGGCGTCAATCCTACGAGCCTGAATTTCGGCAGCGTCGGGGTGGGACAAAGCAAAAGCATGCCGGTAATGCTGAGCGCCACCGGTTCAGCCGTGACCATCTCCTCCGCTGCCATGAGCAACACAGAATTTACCCTGAGTGGTCTCTCGTTTCCGCTCACAATCGCCGCCGGTCAGAGCGCACCGGTTACGATGACCTTCACGCCCCAAAGCAGCGGGGCGGCATCGGCCAATGCTTCCTATGTCAGCAATGCTTCCAATTCCACTGCCCTCGAGGCTTTAACCGGCACCGGGGCTGCGCCGCAGCACAGCGTTGATCTTTCCTGGAATGCCAGCGCTTCGACTGCCGGCTACAACCTTTATCGCGGTAATAACCCGGGAGGGCCCTATTCGAAAATCAGTGCGGCGCTTAACAGCAGCAGCTACGTCGACAGTTCCGTCCAACCCGGGCAAGCCTACTATTATGTGGCGACGACGGTGGACGCCAGCGGAAGGGAGAGCGCCCATTCGAACGAAGCGCCAGCCGTCATTCCAAGTCCCTAGCGACCCAGGCGACTGCCTTTTCGCAAAACGCGGTTCAAAGCCACTATGGAAAGGGTTTGCAAACTTGTGACTATTTAGCATGTCCTAGTGAGACCTAGGACTGCACTCACGAATGTTGCAGACTTACGGCCATGGCCTCCCCCAGATACCGCCATAGGTCTCTCTCTCCGTTCTATTCGCACTTTTATTCGCACTTTTCCTTACCTGTCAGATCAGTCTTGCGCAAAACGGTGCAGATCCGAATCTGTGGCAGCGAGGCAGTGCTGGTTCTGACCCTCTAACTTGCGCTCCTTGTCATTTTTGGTTTGGCGCGGTCCCTGTGGGCCGAACTGAAACGCAGTCGGCGAAACTTACCAACACGGGTTCGACCACGATAACGCTTTCCAGACTGTACCCGGCGGCTTCCGGATTTATCCTAAACAACCTATCACTGCCGATGACGCTCGGGGCGGGAAAGAGTGTCCAATTCAGTATCAGCTTCACTCCCCGTGCAACCAGCCACACGGATGGTAATTTTGAAGTGATCAATAACACCGCATACGGACCCCTCTTCCTTGATGTCCATGGCACGGGCGTAACCGGGGGGGGCCGCCTCGCTGCCAGCCCGGCGAGCGTCAGCTTTGGCAGCGTGCCGCCGGGGAAGAGTGAAACTCTTCCTGAAACTTTGACGAACTCAGGCAGTTCCAGCCTCACCGTCTCCCAAGTCCGTCCGACTGGCGCTGCGTTCAAAGTGAGCGGATTAAGTTTGCCGCTGACTCTCGCCCCCGGACAAAGCTTCACCTTTGGCGCTGTCTTTGCCCCGACGACCGGAGGTAGCGCGTCAGGAAGCATTTCGGTGATATCAACCGCGTCGAATTCATCGCTCACAATATCGTTGTCAGGTGCCGGCGCGGCTTCTGGACAGTTAGCGGAGTCTCCCAGCAGCACGAATTTCAATAACGTAACGGTAGGGACGACCAAGAGCCTGCCAATTACGCTCAGCGCAACCGGGTCGAGCGTCACCATCTCGTCCGCCACTACCAATAATTCGGAATTTACGCTGAGCGGAGTGACGTTCCCGCTGACTCTGGCGGCCGGAAAAAGCGCATCGTTTAGTCTGAATTTCAAGCCTCAAAGCTCTGGCACGGCGTCCGGCAGTATTTCCTTTGTCAGCAACGCGTCGAACTCGCCAATCGCGGAAGCCGTCACCGGAAGTGGAATTTCGACAACCGGCCATAGCGTCAATCTGAGTTGGAATGCGAGTAGTTCAAGGGTCGTCGGTTACAACGTTTATCGCGGCTCTGTTTCAGGGGGCCCTTACATCCAGATCAACCCGACTGTCGATCCCAGCACTACTTATACGGACACCACGGTGGTGGGTGGGAACACTTATTACTACGTCTCGACCTCCTTGAATTCGAGCGGCATCGAGAGCGGATTCTCGAATCAAGTGAAGGCGGTGGTCCCTTCACCGTAGCCCGATCCCGTAAAACCTTCCATCGGTGACCGTGTCAGCCACGTTAGTTAATACATTTATTTTCACGACTTTAGCTACACAACTGAAGTGTCGGCTTTAATACGCCAAATCGAGCAACAGGAAAGTTACGTAAGTTGTCGTATCACTGCCCTCGCGATGATGCACCTCTGACCTCTAGCAACCTCGACCGCCATCACGAAGAATGGATCGCTGTGAAGAACTGCAAACATCGGACAGGAGGTTACCTCCTGTTACTAGGCCTGACGATTGCGGTGTTCGTCGGCTGTGGCGGCGGCACTGGCACAGCTACCAAGTCGGTTAACACGGGCAGCGCGCAGCTCGCCGTGTCTCCCTCCTCAATGAACTTCGGCAGTGTGCTGGTCGGCGAGAGCAAGGCATTGCCAGGCACTCTGACGGCAACTAACGCCAGTGTTACGGTGTCGTCAGCGGCATGGAGCGGTCGAAGGGTATTCCGTCAGCGGAATCACCTTCCCTATCGTGTTGCCGGCCGGACAGGGCATTTCATTTACAGTTACCTTTGCTCCGCAGGCTACAGGGAATTCTCCCGGAAGCATCAATTTTGTCAGTAGCGCCTCAAACTCCCCCGGGTCGCAAGTCCTCAGCGGCAATGGAACTCAATTGTCGACACATAGCGTGAATTTGTCGTGGGATCCCAGCGCCTCTCAGGTGATGGGCTACAACGTCTATCGCGGCATAAAGAATGGAGGGCCTTACTCGAGGTTGACCTCCACGCCGCAACCAAGCACAAGCTATGACGACGTAACGGTTCAATCCGGGCTTACCTATTTCTACGTCACCACCGCAGTGGATTCGGACTGGAAAGAGAGTTCATATTCGAATCAAACGGCGGCCGCAATTCCGTAGAGAGGACGATTGCGGGACCTCCGAGTCACAAAGAACACAATCAAGCGCCGGTCAGATCTGAAGCTGGCGCCAGGGATCGCTGATCTTCGCTCCGGCGTAACATCCAGAGCAGAAATAAAATCGCCGCCAGCGCCAAAACAAAAAACACAATCCCGCCTCTATGGTGCAGGTTTCCAAACAGGAATCCCGGATCTACGTGAATTCCCAGCATTGACAGAGCGAAAATTCGAAATCCATTCCTGGCAATCGAAAGCGGAATCGTCGCGAGCACAACCAGAATTTTCCTGCTCATCGAGCGTAAAAAAAGATGTGCCAGCACCATACCCGTGACCACTAACATCAGCGTAGAACGAATGCTGCTGCACTCTTTAGCCACTTCAATCGTCAACCGTGGGATATACAGCAGAACACCGTTTTGCCTTACCGGAACGCCAGCCAAGACAAAGAGCTCTCGGGCTGTCCAAGCGGAACTGCGCTGTAAGCCGCTGACCACCGCACTCAAGATGGCTTCCGGAATCGGTACGAGCCAGTATAGGAAGCAAAGAGGAAAGACCAAGCTCCGAGCAACACGAGTGCCGAAGCAAAAGACAAAGGCTGCAATCCACCAAGTTACCAACGCGGCCATGTTCAGAGAAAGTCGGACGTCGGGCGATACCCGCCCCGCCCCAAAGCTGCCAAAGCAGCCGATGATAGAAGCGAGCAGAATTAACGCCGAACCAAGCGGAACATTCGGCTCAAGCGTGCCGTCGACCGAGCGCCACTCCAGAAAGATAAGCACAGCGCTCACGGGAACAATCAGGAATATATGAGTGTACTGGCCATCGTTCGCCGCCAGCACAAGCGTGTTGGTTAATGGACGCCACCAAATTGCTAGAGAAATCGCACCGAGTAGGGCAAAACGCAGTTGTGGTGAGAACTTGATCATCCAACCTTCGGCCTGTTGTGCCTGTCGGGTCTCCACTCGCTAACAGGGCACAATTTTCGGGCTGCGGATGCCGCGGGTAGCGTTGCGCGTGTCCACCACCAGTTGTGATTCACGCACGATGCGTTCGTAGTCGTAGTCGGAGTGGTCGGTCACGATCAGCACGCAATCGTACTGCCCAAGGTTTTCCAGCGTCGCGCATTTCATCTGTAGATCGTACTTTCGTCCCTTGCCCACCGTCGGGAAATAGGGATCGTGGTAGCTGACCATGGCCCCCTGCTTTTGCAGCAACTCGATGATCGTGAGAGCGGGCGATTCACGAAGATCGTCAATGTCCTTTTTGTAAGCCACGCCCAGAATCAGTACCTTGGCCCCGTTCAGCGCCTTCTTGTGCTGATTCAAGGCTTTGGACACCGATTCCAGCACGTGATACGGCATGTTGGCGTTGATCTCGCCCGCCAGTTCGATGAAGCGAGTGCGGAAATCCCACTCCTTCGCCTTCCATGCCAGATAAAAAGGATCAATGGGGATGCAATGCCCACCCAATCCAGGCCCGGGATAGAAGGCATGAAAGCCAAACGGTTTGGTGGAAGCCGCTGCGATCACTTCCCAGATATCCAAACCCATACGCAGCGACAACAACTTCAGCTCGTTGACCAAAGCAATGTTCACGCAGCGGTAAATGTTCTCCAGGAGCTTAGTCATCTCCGCCACCGCCGGCGATGAGACCCGCA
>CAVSNS010000033.1:0-375846 GCA_963729325.1 uncultured Acidobacteriota bacterium | reverse complement strand
TCGTGCCGTAGTCTGCCAGGTTCCGCTGCTGGACATGCTTCGCTATCAGAATTTTCTGATCGCGAAGTTCTGGGTTCCAGAGTACGGCTCGGCTGAGGACCCAAAACAGTTCAATTGGCTCTACGCCTACTCTCCCTACCATCACGTGAAACCAGGCACGGAATATCCGGCAATCATGTTCATGACGGCAGACAGCGATAGCCGTGTCGATCCCATGCACGCCAAGAAGATGGCCGCACTGATGCAGGCCCAGGCCGCCAATGGTCAGAGCCGTGAGCGTCCGATTCTTTTGCGCATCGACACCAAAGCCGGCCATGGCCAAGGCAAGCCCATCACGAAGCAGATTGAGGATCAGACCGACGTTTATTCGTTTCTGTTTTGGCAGTTGGGAGTGAAGCCGTAGGAACGGTCGCGGACGGGCTCCCTCAGCGGCTTAAGCCGCATCCCGATCGCGTTCTGGCGGCACGGCTGAAGCCGTGCCCTTCCACAGCGGGTCCCGTCACCATCTTAGTTGCCGCTCGGCATTGACCAGACCCCAGCCGCTGATGTGTCTTAATTGCAGTATTTAAGACGGCGCCTAGCTGCCCGCCCCGTTTGACCTTGGTTGCCTAACATGTTATAAAAACTGGTTTTGTGTCGAGCCCGCCCGAGGGAGGCTGCACTCCCTGAACGCGGGCTTTTTGGCGCAGAACATCCGACGCGGCCAAGCTTAGCACTCCTGTTCAAGTCTTGCGGTGGAAGCGTGTTCGGAACTCCGGCAAACGCTCCCCGGCGCTCTGAGTAAGAGCGTCTGGCTGGTGCTGTGTGCCGGACGGTGAGGCTCAAACACGTAGTCATCCTTACTAGCTCTGATTCCGGAGGATCCCGATGCGCACCTGGCTCGCTGGTATTGCGTCCCACGGATGCCGATTCGTCCAGGCTTCTGCTAAGACGGTGGTCGTCACCCTCGCTGCGGTGACGGTTGGCGCTTCTGCCGCCCTCGCCCAATCAAACTCAGGAAGCCGGCGGCGAAGCCAGCCTGAAGCTTCCAGACCTCTCGCAGGTGACCTTTCTCGGCATGGACGGTCATCGCTTGCTGACGATTGGAATTCTTTTCTGTTTGTTCGGTCTGGGATTCGGCCTGGCGATCTACACCCGGCTGAAGAATCTGCCGGTGCATCGCGCCATGCTCGAGATTTCTGAACTGATTTACGAGACCTGCAAGACTTACCTGATCACTCAGGGCAAATTTCTGATGTTGCTATGGGTGTTCATCGCGGTCATCATCCTGCTCTACTTTGGGGTGCTGCTGAAGTTTGAAGCGATGCGGGTCGCGATCATTTTGCTGTTCAGCGTGGTCGGCATTGCGGGCAGCTACGGCGTGGCCTGGTTCGGGATTCGGGTAAACACGTTCGCCAACTCGCGCACGGCGTTCGCCAGCCTTCGCGGCAAACCGTATCCTATCTACCAAATTCCACTCGAAGCCGGAATGAGTATTGGCATGATGCTGATCAGCGTCGAACTGCTGATCATGCTGTTCATTCTTCTGTTCATTCCTGGGGACTACGCGGGGCCATGCTTCATCGGCTTCGCCATCGGCGAATCGCTTGGAGCAGCGGCGCTGCGCATTGCCGGTGGCATCTTCACCAAAATTGCCGACATCGGCTCAGACCTGATGAAGATCGTCTTCAAGATCAAGGAAGACGACGCGCGCAACCCGGGCGTGATCGCGGACTGTACCGGCGACAACGCGGGCGATTCTGTGGGACCGTCGGCGGATGGCTTCGAAACCTACGGCGTCACCGGCGTGGCCCTGATCACTTTTATTCTGCTTGGAGTCAAAAATCCGACGGTGCAGGTGCAACTGCTGGTCTGGATTTTTGTCATGCGCGTCATGATGCTGGTGGCCAGCGCCGTCTCCTACTTCTTCAATGGCGCCATCGCCAAGGCCCGGTTCGGCAACGCCACTGAAATGAACTTCGAGGCGCCGCTCACTTCGCTGGTATGGATTACGTCGATCGTTTCGATCGCCATGACCTACATTATTTCTTCGATCATCGTTCCCGAACTTGGCGGTGACAGCTCCCAATGGTGGAAGTTGGCTACCATCATTTCCTGTGGCACTCTGGCGGGCGCGGTCATTCCAGAGTTGGTTAAGGTTTTCACTTCCACGGAATCGCGGCATGTGAAGGAAGTAGTAACCTCGGCTCAAGAAGGCGGGGCGTCGCTGGACATCCTTTCGGGATTCGTGGCGGGAAATTTTTCCGCGTACTACCTCGGACTCTCGATGGTCATTCTCATGTCCGTCGCTTACTACTTCAGCACCATGGGCCTGGGCGCGCTGATGATCGCGGCGCCGGTATTCGCTTTTGGTCTGGTGGCTTTCGGATTCCTCGGCATGGGCCCGGTGACGATTGCGGTCGACTCCTATGGTCCGGTCACGGACAATGCACAATCCGTTTATGAACTATCGCTGATCGAGCAGGTCCCCAATGTTCGACAGCAGATTAAGGGAGAGTACAAGTTCGACGTCAACTTCGACCGCGCCAAGGATCTGCTCGAAGCCAATGACGGCGCGGGGAACACCTTTAAAGCAACTGCCAAGCCGGTGCTGATTGGGACGGCGGTGGTCGGCGCCACTACCATGATCTTCTCCATCATCATGGCGCTGACCAGCGGGCTTACGCAGAATGTTGAAAAATTATCCTTGCTGCATGCGCCTTTTTTCCTGGGCCTGATCACCGGTGGCGCCATGATTTACTGGTTCACGGGCGCCTCCACACAGGCAGTGACCACCGGCGCTTATCGCGCGGTCGAGTTCATCAAGGCCAATATAAAGCTCGAAGGAGTGGAGAAAGCCTCCGTCGCCGATAGCAAAAAGGTGGTGGAAATCTGCACCAGGTACGCGCAGAAAGGGATGTTGAACATCTTTCTGGCGGTTTTCTTCGGCACCCTGTGCTTCGCCTTCGTCGATCCGTTTTTCTTTATCGGCTATCTGATCTCCATCGCTGTTTTTGGCCTCTACCAGGCGATCTTCATGGCCAATACCGGGGCCGCCTGGGACAATGCCAAGAAGATTGTCGAAGTCGTAATGAAGCAGAAAGGCACTGCGCTGCACGACGCCACGGTCGTCGGCGACACCGTCGGCGACCCGTTCAAGGACACTTCTTCTGTCGCCTCTGAACCCGGTTATCAAGTTCACTACGCTTTTTGGATTGCTGGCGGTTGAGCTGGCGGTGACTCTGACTGCAACGCAGGGCTCGACTCTCACCAACGTGCTGGCGCTAGGCTTCTTCCTTGTATCGTTCTTCTTTGTCTACCGGTCGTTCTATGGCATGCGCATTGTTAAGGGAGAAAGCATCGCCAGGGTCCACGCAGCGGCTGACTAGGAAGTCTTTAAGATCATGGCTGCTTCTCCGCGGGTTTCAACGTTCGCAGGAAAAGCACCAACTGCCAGCGTTCCAGTTCGGGGAGTTTGCTAAACGATGGCATACCGCGATCTGGATTACCGTTGGTAATCTTCCAATAGAGCACACCGTCCTTCTGCTCTTGCACCACTGGAAGGTGTAAATTTGCCGAGTGTTTCTTGATAATTCCACTGCCATCCTCACCGTGGCATTCCGCACAGTTTCGCAGGAAGAGCTTCTTCCCTCCCGCGGCGGCCGCGGGCCGATTGGCAAGCGGATTGGGTTTGGATGCCGCTTCTTCCGGCGCGCGCCAATCGGGATCAGGTTGGTATGCGGTGTTCTGACCCAGCATCGCAGCGAACAGCGCGAGATAACAGCCTAACCCCATCAGCACGGGGCGGGTCATCTCTTAGCTCCGAATAGTCGCGACAGCTTATTGCCAATTCCCTGGATCTCGTAGCTGTACCCGAATCGAAAAAGCACAGGACTACTCTCGTGAGTCAGACCGACGCCAGTGGAGAAACGAAGGGTGGTGTTGTCGCTGACCAGCCAGGCGACAACCGGCGCTGCATAGTGTGCTGTGTCATGGAGGCCAAAGCCAAGCGTGCTCCCCAGGCCGCCGTAGAGCTCCATCCCGGCGGAGAAGTTTTCCCGACAGAATCGGCAATTCGTTCCTGAAGCCAGCGTCGCTAATGGCCGGGAGAAGGCGAGCGCATAGCCGAATTCAAAACCCGCATTCTGCGAAAAGTTTTTTGCCACGATGAAGTTACCCGCCAGATTCCAATCATGCACATCGCGCGAAACGATAAGCTTAGTTTCCAGTTCCTGGACTTTGATCTGGCGCAGTTCGGCATTTGGGGAACTGACATCAGGCGCCCCGCCTTCGATTTCCTTCTGGATACGGCTCGCTTCGCTAAGGTTTTCGTATTCCAGATAGAGAACTGGGTTGATCCAGTGTTCGCGTTTCAGCGGCCGAAACCGGTTTTCGATTCTCCAGCCGGTGAAGATTGTACTGTCACCATAGGTAGACTGGCCTTCCAGATAAAGTTCCGTCGTCCACCTTGCGGTCACTCCGTATTCAAACTCGATGCACGGAGCAAAATAATACTTTTGACCGGAGCGTGGAACGTTGGTTGTGCTCGATACTTCAATGTCCAGATTACCCGGTTCCTCCATGTGATGGTTGTAGGTAACAAAATAAGGGCTTTCCTGTGCCATGGAGCAGACTACGGTGGAGAGCGTAAACAGAATCAGGCGGTCAAATTTAATCATTATTGCAACTCAGTTGCATGTATATTGGCGACGAAATCCATCGTAGAGATCAGAACTTCTCCGGTCAAGATCGTCTGGCGTTTATTGTTTCAGGATTGTTGCAACCAGTTGCAACACCGAGCGCTTCAGGAAGATGAGGAGGTGCGACACTGCGCGCAGTAACCACCGACTTCCAGACGAGTGACCACGATGTGGAACTGGCAATCGCGCTGGATCTGCCCTTTCAGCCGGTCGAATAGGTCACTTTCGAATTCCGTGATCTTGCCACAGCGCAAACAAGCCATGTGAATATGATCTCTCTGTGGGCGGCGTTCGTAATAATGCTTCTCCCCCTGCATATGCATTAGATCGAGTTCGTCCACCAGGCCATGACGCTTCAACAAAGCTAGTGTGCGGTATACGGTGACCCGGTCAATCCTGGGATCGAGCCGGCGGGCGCGACGAAGAAGCTGGCTTGCATCGAGGTGTTGCTTGGCGGTCTCCACCACGCTGAGGATAGTACGGCGCTGATGAGTCATACGCAAGCCGCGGGACATCAGCTCCGCTTGCAGCCGTCCAGGAGCTTCGGTCTGAGGTAGAGGCATGGGACTTTTCACTCCTTCTTGATACTGAGTTGCAACATTATAGGCGGAAGTTCCGGCAAATCGGAAAATTTTGGGTTGAAAGCTTAAGGGAAAACCGCGAACCGACCGGGAAGAGTGCTCAATAACCGCCTTTCATCTTGTCTTTCACACTGTGGGCGAGCTTCTCAATCTCCTCTGCCTTCTTGAGTACTTCGAGTGAGAGCGTGTTTTCGTTGGTTTTATCTACATATTGCTTCAGCTCGGTGGCTAGCTTAAGCAACCTGTCTGTATCGCGTTTGAGCTCGGCCTGACGCTGTTGGTTCGCCTTTTTGGCCATCTCCTTCTCTATCTTGGCGTGTTGCTCTTCCTCCAGAGTTGGCGGCCGATTGGGTGGATAGTCAGGCGGGCGCGGGGGTTGCTGTTGTGCCTGGCAAGGCACTGATTGAACCGCTGCGAGCACGCACAACAGAATGATCAGACCAAGAGTCTTAAATCGCACGATAACCTCGGGAGACTGGGAAAATGAAGCCCACTATTATACGTGCGGTAGTGATCTAGCAGAAATCGTCGTCCGGCTGTGCACTGGGAAGATCGTAGAAATGGACCGAGGGGCAAGGTGTCGAAAGCGCAGCGCCGGGCGAGGCAAGCCCGCTCGCAGCATCGCGAACTACAGCGAACTCATATTGGCCAGGAACTCCCCGTTCGATTTGGCTTTGCTCAGCTTGTCGATCAACAGTTCCATCGCTTCTACGGGAGAGAGCGGATTCAACACTCGGCGTAGCACCCAGATGCGCGTCAGGTCTTCTTTCGGAATCAGCAACTCTTCCTTACGCGTGCCGGAGCGTTGGATGTCGATGGCCGGGAAAGTACGCTTATCGACCAGCTTGCGATCAAGAATAATTTCCATATTGCCCGTGCCTTTGAATTCTTCAAAGATCACGTCATCCATGCGCGAGCCGGTATCGATCAGTGCGGTGGCGATGATGGTGAGCGAACCGCCTTCTTCGATATTCCGGGCCGCGCCAAAGAACCGCTTCGGACGTTGCAACGCATTGGAATCCACGCCGCCCGAAAGTACCTTGCCGCTGGGCGGAACGATAGTGTTGTAAGCGCGCGCCAGCCGGGTAATGGAGTCGAGCAGAATAACTACATCGCGCTTATGTTCGACCAGGCGCTTAGCCTTTTCGATCACCATCTCCGCCACTTGTACGTGGCGGGCGGCGGGCTCGTCGAAAGTCGAGGAAATAACCTCACCCTTCACCGACCTCTGCATGTCGGTGACTTCTTCCGGTCGCTCATCGATCAACAGAACAATCAACACCACTTCCGGATGATTGGTGGTGATGGAATTCGCTACGTTCTGCAACAACATGGTCTTGCCGGCGCGCGGCGGAGAAACGATCAAACCGCGCTGCCCTTTTCCGATCGGTGTCAACAGATCCATTACGCGGGCACTGACGTTTTCGCGGACGGTCTCGAGCTTAAGACGTTCCTGCGGATACAGTGGCGTCAGGTTGTCGAACAGAATCTTGTTGCGGGCTTCATCGGGCGATTCGAAGTTGACGGCTTCAATCTTGACCAGCGCGAAATATTTCTCGCCTTCATGCGGAGGACGCACCTGGCCGCTGATAGTGTCACCGGTCTTGAGGTCGAACTTGCGGATCTGCGAGGGCGAGACGTAAATGTCGTCCGGGCCCGGCAAATAGTTGTAATCGGGCGAGCGCAGAAAGCCGTAGCCGTCGGGCAGGATTTCCAGCACGCCCTCGGCAAAAATGTGGCCTTCTTTTTCGCTCTGCGCCTGGAGAATCTTGAAGATCAGGTCTTGCTTGCGCAGTCCGCTGGCTCCGGGCAGATCCAAAGATCGGGCGATCTTAGTCAGCTCGGTTATGTTCTTTTCTTTGAGTTCTGCAATGGTCATCTATTCACCTGCGAGGAGATTTTCAAAAGGGGGGTTACGCTAAAGAGAAGAATCCACCTGCGGGGCTAAGCGGCGGGGCTGAAGTTAAGCAGCCCGCCGTTGTGCCTCGTTCACATTCTCCGGTTCGGACAGAACCGATTGCCGCTCCGAGCTTGCAATCCGCTCCAAGACCTCGTTCATCGTCTCTTGGATTCTGGTGTTGGGCTTGTGAAACTTCCGGGTAGCCTTGGACGCAAGCTGACAGAGCATATAACGGTTTCGCAAAGTATGTAAAGCATCAAAAACGCGATCAGAACGCTTCATTAGACTTTCTCCTAATCCCTGAGCAAGTCACCCATATTCCATCTTTCCGGCAGGCTGTTCCCGGCCAGAGGACCTAAGTAACTCAATTCAGATGGGTTGTACGGGAAAGCTCTGGTTACTCGTATAGATGCTCCGCCTGGGCCGAAAGTTTCTCTGTTTCTGGATTTAGCCCGGTTAATAGCGGAGGTACGTCAGACGGATATCCAGCTAAAATGGCCCGTGGAACTGCCTACACTACCCGGAAAGTGGTGGCAGGTCAAGTATTTATTGGCGTGTAGGGTGAGATCTGGGGCGGGTGGCCCAGCCCTTCGCCGAAGAGTAGGCCGTGGGAAGATTCCCAAAATTCAACCTTGGGTGCCCCGTCCTTTTCGCGCTTTTTGCGAAAGGGCGGGCGATAGTGGGGTTGGGATAGAGCTCGGGCGCGCCGGCTTACAGGTGGAGGGTTACCAGCCTCGCCCTTTCGGTTGCGAGGTGGGTTCACAATTCCACCATGGCCACGTTTCCCGAGGCCCCCCTATAATGCCGGACGGCCAGATTTCCCGGGTCCGGTTTGAAGCCCTGGCTTGTCCTCCCTAGGCCTTTCCAGCTTGGCAGGGTTTAAGCGCTGGCCCGCATACGCCCCGACTTCCGCGGTTTGCCCATAGCCTCGTTCCATTGCCGCGTCGGCTTTGCGCCAGCTCTGTGTCTGACCGCCGCGCTGCTCGATGGAGCCGCCAGGTGCCCAGAGTCCCTTTGCCCAATGTCGGTATTACCCCCCACTGGGGAGACGGGTACACCATCTCCTGCGAGAACGTTACTCCTCGGTCATTGCTCCTACGGACTCATTCGCCAATCCCGTCTGGCTCTTCTCTCCTTCGGCCTTAACCTCGGGCAAGAAGTCTTCGCAGGTTGCTTCCAGCCCCTGCTGCCACCGGGATCTTCCCGACGTTGTCTCTGCCAATCTTTCCTCGGATGCTTGGTCCCCTACCACGGCGGTCCCACGGAGTGCGTATACCTGTTTCTTCCTCCGTGTCATCGGCCTTCCCCCAGAGAGGTCTGGGTCGGCTTCCCGCTTCTCTCCGCGAATACGACTTCTCGCGGGGGGTGTTTTCGAGGCTGCAGACATTTCTTTATGTTCAGGCCTCCGAGTTTGCTCGTCTCCCAGGTCGTTCCTACCGCTGCGCAACCTGCCGCAGGGCAGCCGAGACTTTTACATCCGGGCAGAACGTGCTTCGTTGCCTCTGCACGCACCGGATATGCTAGCCGACCGAATACAGGCAATTGACGGCACAAGGACTTTCACCTTGCTAGATTCGCAGCCTTGTCGGCCGCTCCCCTCTGTGCACCCCTTATGCCCAGAACGTCCGATCCAGGGTCCGATATTGAATAGCCTCGGCGATGTGCTTGGGCTCTAGCGCTCCAGATCCCTCCAAATCGGCGATGGTACGGGCGACTTTCAGAATGCGGTCATGAGCACGGGCGGTCAGACCCTGCTGGGCCATAGCGCGCTCCAGCAGACGTTCGCAGTCGGCCGAGAGTTCGCAGAACGTGCGAATGTGGCGAGGGCCCATCTGGGCATTGCCGTAGAGCTTGTCGCGTGAGCAGACAGAAAATCTGCGCAGTTGAATTTCCCGCGCGCGCATGACGCGTTCGCGAATCTTAGCGGAGTTTTCTGGCTCGGAGCCGGACCGCATCTCTTTGTAGTTCACGGCGGGCACGTCAATATGGATATCGATACGATCCAGCAGTGGCCCCGAAATCTTCGACATGTAACGCTGGATCATCGGCGACGTACAGTGACATTCCCGTGAGCGATCGTTGAAGTAACCGCACGGACAAGGGTTCATAGCGGCTGCCAGCATGAAGCGCGCGGGAAAGGTCAGCGACATGGCGGCGCGGGCGATGCAAACCGTGCCATCCTCCAGCGGCTGCCGCATGACTTCCAGCACGTTGCGCGGAAACTCGGGTAATTCGTCCAGAAATAGCACGCCATTGTGCGCGAGCGAAACCTCGCCGGGACGAGGCACAGCGCCACCCCCGATCAGGCCGGCATCAGAAATCGTGTGGTGAGGCGAGCGGAAGGGGCGCACGCCGACCAAGCCAGCGCCGGATCAAGCACGCCTGCGACACTATGTATTTTCGTGGTCTCCAGCGCTTCTTCAAAGGTAAATGGAGGCAGGATCGTGGGCATGCGCTTGGCCAGCATGGTCTTGCCTGAGCCCGGAGGTCCAATCATGAGTATGTTATGACCGCCGGCACAGGCGACTTCGAGAGCTCGCTTGGCGGATTGCTGACCGCGGACATCCTTGAAGTCGACTACAAAGTGCTGGGCCTCGCTCAGGAGCATGTCGCTGTCCACTTTGAGTGGCAGCACGCCGTTGCCCGTGTTCACGAAACGAATGACGTCGAGCAAAGACCGGACCGGGTAAACTTCAACTCCTCCGACCATAGCGGCTTCGCGGGCATTGAGTTCGGGAACAATCAGCCGGGGAATCTTCTTGCCTCGGGCCTCGATGGCGATAGGCAGTGCTCCGCGCACACCGCGCACACCGCCGTCCAATGATAGTTCGCCAACAAAAAGGCAGTCCGGCACCTCTTTCTTGTTCAGGCCGCCGTAAGCGCCCAAGATCCCCAGCGCCATGGGGAGGTCGAATCCGGAGCCTTCTTTGCGGATGTCGGCCGGCGCGAGATTAATGGTGATCTGGGTGGGAGGAATGTCGTAGCCGCAATTCTTTAACGCCGCCCGGACCCGGTCGCGGCTCTCGCGCACCGCTGCGTCCGGCAGGCCAACAGTATGGAAGTGATCCTCCGGCGTCTTGATACCGGAAACGTCGACCTCGACCTCGATGATGCTGGCGTCAACCCCATACACCGCGGCACTCAGGGTCTTATAGAGCATCGGTCCAGTGTTTCAAGTTGACAGACTCTTCACAGCTATCGTGACGAAGGAAGCGGCTGACAATTTGGGTAATTAATCACAATACGCGATGCGGCTCCCCAAGGCTTTGTGACGGTCGTCACAATGCCAAGTGACGACCGGACGGCACTCCGTTTACGAACTGAATTACCCAGCCCAGTTTTCATTGTTTGCGCTCCCAACGTGGACTAGGATTCGGCTACGCTGCACAATCACATAAACTCCCCAAAGTAGTAGAACCGGGCGCAAGTTATGACGGACGACGAAAACCAACCCGAGCGCCCAGGACGCACCCCAGGCCACCTGGAGAAGGAAGAGTCCCACCTCTGGCGTCTGGCGCTGGGATTTCTCGTTCTGCTGGCCACCGGGTTTGCCGCTCTCTCCTGGGAGCGATTAGAAAATCTGCCTTACCACCTTGGAGTGGTCTCCATTGGATTGGTGGTATTGGCAGTTCTCTTCGCAGCATACGTATACGGCCGTCGCCGGGAAGTCTCCGAGCTCAAGCACTTGCTCCACGACTTGCAGGAGCGCAGCGGGGTCGCGCCCTCAGACGACCAACTCGACCAACTCAGCCAAGTCATCGCCCGCTCGCAACGGAGTTTCAAGGAACTGATCGACTCCTTCGACGATGTGGCCTTTGCCACTTCTTTGGATGGCACGGTGCGAACCGTCAATCGGCGGATGACGCAACAGCTTGGTATCTCCTATCAGGAAATTGTCGGACACAAATTGGACGAATTCCTGGAAGAACCGCAACGCGCCGATATCGAACCCGGTCTGTCCCGTTTTCTCGACCGGCGGCGCTGGTCAGGAGTGGTGCGCGTCCGATTGAAGAAAAGCACGCGAGTGCTGTACTTCGACTGCGTATTGAACGCCATCGTAAAGGGCAATGACGTCGTAGGAGTTAGCACGCTCGCCCGGGATGTTACTGAAGAGCGTGAGAAGGAAAGGCGCTTCACCGAACTGTTCGAAACTCTGCAGGAAGGCGTCTACTTCAGCACCCCAGAAGGCAAGCTGCTCGAGGCCAACCCGGCGCTGGTTCAGATGCTGGGATATGGAGGAAAAGACGAACTTCTAGCCGCTGGAAGCCAGCGCATTGAACCCAGATGCTACCCAGAATTCGGTGCTGGGACGAAGCGCCGACGATCGCGGTAGCGAGCGCACGCGAGAGATCACCTTGCGTCGCAAGGATGGAAGCGTTGGTACGTTCCTCGATACCTCACGCGCCGTTTGGGACTCGGCGGGGAAGATCATCCGCTATCAGGGCACGCTGGTAGATGTCACGCAACGGCGTGAGATGGAAAGAACGCTGCGCCGACAAGAGGAATTCCAGCGCTACCTCCTGGAAAGCTTCCCTGATCTCATCCTGGTGATCGATCTGAACGGACGCTACAGCTTTGTCAGCTCGCGCATTCGTGATCAGCTCGGTTACCGGCCGGAAGATCTGGTGGGGAAGAAGGTAGAAGAAGTGCAGGAGCCCTCGCCGGAATTCGTAGCCCTCTACCGTGACGTGATAGCGGGCCGCAAGATGTTCGGCTTCACCGAATACGCCGCGCGCCACCACGACGGAAGCTGGCGGACCATGCGCGCCAATGCCAGTCCGCTGTATGACGCGGAAAGCAAATTAAGCGGGGTGATCGTTTCCGTTCGCGACATCACCGTCGAGAAAAAGCTGGAGCAACAAATCATTCAAAGCGAACGCCTGGCCGCGATGGGGCAAATGATCGGTGGCTTTGCCCATGAACTGAACAATCCTTTAACCAGCATCATGGGCGTGGCTGAATTGCTGCAGGAAGGTGAAGCCGCTGAGCCGATGCGAAAACAACTGGTGATGCTGCAACAGCAGGCGCGGCGCGCCGCCGATATCGTGCAGAACCTCATGTATTTCTCTCGCCCACCCGCTCCGGGCAAGAGCTCGATCAACATCAGCGATCTGGTTCAACGGACCCTGCATCTGCACGCCTATTCCTTGCGCAAGAGCAACATCACCGCAGATTTTCTGCCGGCACCGTCGCTGCCCACTGTAGAAGGCGATCCCCACCAATTGATGCAAGTGTTCCTGAATCTGATTCTGAACGCGGAGCAAGCTATGCGCGAGGTGCGTGATCGCGGCACTCTCCGCATTCGCCTCGAAAAAAGCGCCGGCTCAGTCTCAGCTACGTTTCAAGATGATGGGCCCGGCATTCCGCCTGACATTCTGCCCAATATCTTCGATCCTTTCTATACCACCAAGCGGCCGGGCCGCGGCACCGGCCTAGGGCTGAGCATCTGTAAGGCGATCTTGCGTGAGCACGGAGGAAATGTTGAAGCCGCTTCCGGTCCCGGCGGAGGGGCAGTGTTTACGGTGACATTGCCTACGGCGAGTATCCAATCAAATCCACAGATATAATCACCACTCCGGTTCCACAATGGGAGCTCTCGAAGGACAAACTGCGCTGGTCACTGGCGGCTCGCGCGGCATTGGCCGGGGCGATCGTGCTTAGTCTTGCGGAAGCAGGCGCGGAGATCCTGCTCCATTACAACCGCAACGAAGCGGCAGCACAGGCGGTGGCGCGCGAACTTCCCCGTCCCCCACAGTTGCTAAAGGCTGATCTGCAATCGCCCGACGCGATCGAAACGATGTTCACGGCTCTGGCGGGACTTCGTCTCGATATTCTGGTCAACAATGCGGGCATCTGGGGACAGACTCCACTCGGAGCGACTTCACCCGACGATTTGCGAGTGATGCTGGATGTGAACGTTGGATCCATATTCCTGGTGACGCAAGCGGCCCTGCCTTTGCTGCGCGACGGAGCTCGAATCGTCAACTTGTCTTCGGTTGCAGCAAGAGTTGGGATCGGTTCGGGGAGGAGTTTGTACGGCGCCACCAAGGCGGCGGTGGATTCATTCACTAAGAGTTGGGCCCTGGAGCTAGCGCCCCGGAAAATTCGTGTGAACGCCGTTGCCCCAGGCTATGTGACAACGGATATGACCGCCGAACACTTCTCCAATCCGGAAGTACGGAAGCGCGCCATCGACCGCAGTCCTTTCGGACGTTTGGGGGAGGCCGACGAGGTTGCAGACACAGTTGTCTTCTTATGTTCGCCGACGGCGCGCTGGATCACCGGCCAATCGATCAACGTTAGTGGGGGATTTGTCGTGTAAGGACACGAAGGGTCGACTGCCTATATCCCAAAAATTTGACGATGCCGACGTGGCATCCTAAGCTGTTCCGCCGTAACCGTCGAAAAGGCTCAAGAAACTGATCTCGTAGAAAAATCTAAGGAGGCAATTCCGTGAACCGGAGATGCACTGGGTTCGCTGTCGCACTAGTTTTGTCTCTTACCGTGCTGCTCGGCTTGGCGTGGGCCGCCAGCACAGAAGAAGAAGTGAAGAAGCTCGAAACCGATCGCGCGGCCGCATCTGTAAAAGGGGATGTGGCGACAATGGAAAAGCAGACGGCCGACGACTACACGTTCATCAACTTGTATGGCCAAATGTCAGATAAGTCGCAGATGGTAAATGGATTCAAAACTGGCCGGACCAAGCTCACCTCAAACGAACTTTCCGATGGGAAAGTGCGCGTGTATGGCGACACAGCGATAGTCACCGGTAAGGCTGATGTCAAAGGGACGTTGGCGGGAAAAGAGACCAGCGGCCAAGTCATGTTCACTCGGGTTTATGTGAAGAAAGGCGGGAGTTGGCAATCGGTCGCTTTCCAGCAAACCCGTGTTTCAAATCAATGAAAGTTTAAGCGGACCGAGGGCTCTGGTGCTCTCGGTCCGAACTTCTACCGTTCTACTGCTATCGCCACAGCATTCCCGCCGCCCAGGCAAAGCGCTGCGATTCCGCTGTTGACGTTCGCCGAATCAGTTCATAAATCAGCGGCGCCTGATGCGCACAATGGTGTGCGGGTGTGTCGTGTTTGAAGTGATGACCACGGACAGTATTCATCTGGCATTCACGATACGTTAATGAATCCGTAACGTGCGCCGGATACCCTTCTCGCACTCTAACCCCTACCTACCGGAGGAATCCATGTTACACACTTCCGTTCCAAGAAAGTCGCGAAGGCGCGCGACGCTCAGCTTGTTTCTGGTCGCGTCCATGTCGTTCGCTAACCCTGCGTTGGGCCAGAGTAACAATGCCGGCAGCAGCGCTGCCGCTCCGACAACCGCAACGCCGATTCAGCACGTCATTGTCCTCATCGGCGAGAACCGCACCTTCGACCACGTTTTCGCGACATACGTGCCGCGGAGCGCGGATTCAATCTCCAACCTGCGGTCCAAAGGGATCATCAACGCTGACGGCACGCCTGGCCCACATTTCTCGAAAGCGGGACAATTCCAGGCCATCGCGCCATACAACTCAAAATACTTCATCAGCCTGGCTCCGAATCAGAAGGTGCCGTATCAGACCCTGCCATCGCCCAGCCTGAACTTTGCGCCCACCAAGCCGCCCTTCCCCCCAGGTACGCCGACATCCCTGCTGGCAGCGGTCGAGCCATCTTTGGACCTCGACGATCTAAGGCTGTTGACGACCGGCGCAGCAACCCAGTTCAAGCAGACCTTTGTCCAGCCTGATCCGGATACGCGAGTCCAGAATTTCAACAGCTTACCAGGTGGGCCGTTTCCACTGAGGGGAGCGAGGCTCCCTTACGACTCCTACACCGGCGATACAACCCACCGGCTGTTCGAGATGTGGCAACAATCCGATTGCAGCATGAACAACGCCACGCGGCAGAACCCCTCCGGCTGCCTGAGCGACCTTTATCCCTTCGTGATCACCACCTACACTGATCAGCTCGACTCGGTCTTTGACAATCCTCCGGCAATTGACGACAACGGTGGCAGCAATTCGATGGCGTTCTACAACGTCGAACTTGGCGATGTCCCCGTCCTGAAGCGCCTGGCCGACCAATACACCATGAGCGACAATTTCCATCAATCGTTCATGGGCGGCACCGGCGCCAATCACGTGATGCTCGGCACCGGCGATGCGATCTTTTGGAGCGACGGCAATGGCCATCCAACGACGCCGCCTTCGCACATCGCCAATCCCGATCCCCTCCCGGGCACCGACAACGTTTACACGGTGGACCTGCTTTTCGATGGCAACTTCGCCGAGTGCGGCAATCCGACTCAGCCCGGCATCAAGCCGATCCGGGATTACCTGAAAACTCTCCCGTATCGCTCCCAATCCCAAGTGCGTACCAGGACATTTCTACATGATCAATAATGACTCGCCCGGCTTCCTGCCAGATGGCACGGTCGACACTGCCGGCATCGCCAAAGGCGGCTCCATTCCGCCGATCAATGTCCGCACAATCGGCGACGCGCTCAACGAGAAGGGCATCTCCTGGGCCTACTACGGCGGAGCCTACAACGCCGCGATTAAACTCCAGCACGATCCGGACAGCACCGATCCAACCGTGCTAGTGGGCGCCGCTTACTGCAACATCTGCAACTTCGAGTCCTACACCAACTCGATCATGGGTAACCCGGCCCAACGCACCACTCATATCAAGGATGCGACGGATTTCTTCGCCGCCATCGATAATGACACGTTACCGGCAGTGTCCTACGTCAAACCGGACGGCCTGCTGGACGGCCACCCGGCGTCCTCCAAGCTCGACCTCTTCGAGGGCATGGTGGAGAACATCGTCGATCACCTGACCGCCAAGCCCGACCTGATGGCGGATACCGCGTTGTTCATTACCTTTGACGAGGGCGGTGGTTACTACGACTCCGGCTACATCCAGCCGCTGGACTTCTTCGGCGACGGGCCACGCATTCCGCTGATCATCGTCTCGCCCTTCACCAATGGCGGCCACATCAACCACAGCTACGCCGACCACGTTTCAATTCTGAAATTCATCGAGCGGAATTGGAATTTGAAGCCGCTAACCAGCCGGAGCCGGGACAATTTCCCGAACCCGGTTGCCGCGAGCGGCAATCCTTATGTGCCGCTCAACAACCCAGCTTTAGACGATCTCTTTGACATGTTCCAGTTCCCCAAATAGAGATCGCCGACAACAATTGCCCGTTACTTTAAACTGACGCCGGCCCGGCCTTTTAGGCGCGGCCGGCGTCATTAATTTTAGAAAGAAGGGCGTACGAACGAGTGCAAGAAATCTCGAAAGTGGTGACACCGGATGAATTGTGGTCGTAAGGCTACCGCTCGACTGCCATCGCCACGGCATTGCCGCCGCCCAGGCAAAGCGCCGCGATGCCGCGATGCACATCTCGACGAATCATTTCATAGATGAGCGTTACCAGGACGCGCGCACCGCTGGCGCCGATAGGATGCCCGATTGCGACCGCTCCGCCGTTCACGTTGACTCTGTCGGGGTCGAGTTTCAGCTCGCGCATCACCCCCAGCGCTTGCACCGAGAACGCTTCGTTCAGTTCATACAAGTCTACGTCTTCGTTTTTCCATCCGGTCTTTTCCCAAATTTTGCGAACTGCACTCACGGGCGCCATCATAACCCATTTGGGATCGATACCGCTCGTCGCCTGGGCCACGATTCGGACCATAGGTTCCGCGCCGAGTTCCTTGGCGCGCTTGGCACTTGTGACCACGACTGCCGCTGCGCCGTCGTTGACTCCCGGGGCGTTGCCCGCCGTCACGGTACCGTCCTTCTTGAATGCCGGCTTCAGAGCACGCAAAGTTTCGATGGTTGTATCTTCGCGGGGCGATTCGTCCTTATCGAAAATCACGGGAGCCGCCGCCCTTCTTCTTGGGCGTCAACTCCACGGGAACGATCTGCGACTTGAAGCGGCACTCCTTGATCGCGGCCACCGCCTTCCGGTGAGAGTTCACCGCAAACTCATCCTGCTCTTCCCGGGTGATCCCATATTTCTCCGCGACATTCTCCCCGGTGATTCCCATGTGGTAGTCGTTGTAAATATCCCAAAGCCCATCGTGCACCATAGAGTCGACGATCTGCGCATTTCCCAGACGATATCCCTTGCGCGCTTGCGGCAGAAGGTAAGGCGCGTTGGTCATCGATTCCATGCCGCCCGCAACCACGATTGCACTGTTTCCGGTTTCTATCGCTTGAGCTGCTAGCGCGACCGCTTTCAGTCCGGAGCCGCAAACCTTGTTGACGGTCATGGCACCTACTTCAGGAGGAATACCTCCGAACAATGCCGCCTGCCGCGCCGGATTCTGCCCCAGACCGGCGGAAACGACGTTCCCCATGATGCATTCATCCACTAGTTTGGGGTCGAGTTTGGCGCGCTTGACTGCCTCGCGCACGACGATCGCACCAAGTTGAGTCGCGCTCAGATCCGAGAGGCTCCCCTGAAATTTTCCCACCGGCGTGCGGCAACCGGAGATGATCACAACATCGTCCTGAACAGCCATTCTTCGTGCTCCTGCGGCGATTTCGTATCTGCAATTATAGATGTCTAGCAAGACCGACGGGTTGAAATTTACCAGAGCGTAATCGGCGATAAAGAGCGGGATCCGAACCGCCGCGGAAATGCAAAGCGAAGCATGATCAAACTATTTTTTGTCGACTAAAACCGATTGCGGCATCGTTCGCTGACGAAAATTTCTTCTTCAGCTCGATCTGGTGACTTTAGTGTGCGGGTCGTAAGCGTCCGAACACATCATTTTTTTCTTGACATCACTTTTTATTGACTCTATACATTCAATCAGTTGCAACAGACGACCGTTGCTATAGTCCATGAAAAATGGAAAGGGAGAATAGAACCATGGCACCGAAGAAGAAAGCTGCAAAGAAGAAAAAGAAACACTAAGAACGATCAGTAAAAAACAGACCTGGGGGCGCGAGAGCGTCCCCTAAGTTTTTGGCCGCGAAGTTCTCCGGCGATCGAGCCTTCCGAAAACACAAAGACTAGTCCCCTTTCTGGCGCTGAGTTGCTCTTGCTGGGTTTCTTGAGAACGCTGGGTACCTGAACAGACTTTTCGGTAGCCGGACAAAGCGTCCGGTAGTGACAGAAGTTGCAGTGGAAACCAGTTTTGGCATCGAACTTCCCCTCGTCGATGTTTGTCGCCACAGCCTCAACCCTCAGCTTCGCCTCTTCCAGTTGACGATCGTCCCGCGGAGCGATCACCGTACTGTTTTCTCCCACGTTGTAGAAAATCAGATGATCTACGCGGTAGCCCCATTTCTGTCGAGCAGCCATGGCGTAGATGGAAAGCTGCAAGCTCTCGTCGGCATCCTCCTGGGATTGAGGTTTTCCCGTCTTGTAATCGGTAATCACGACCCTGCCTTCGTCAGCCTGATCGATACGATCAATTCGTCCCGCTACAGTCACGTTGCCGATCTTGATCTCGAACGGCTCCTCCAGATGTAGCACTGTAGGAACAGGATGGCGGCGCGAAGCGGCCAGGAACTCGCCAAGCTGCGCAATGCCCTGCTTCTCGTAAAGTTCGTGCTGGTATCGATCCTCGATCCCGGCAGCGCTCAGATCCGTCCGGAAAAGTTCGATCACAGCATCGTCTGACATCGGACGTCGGAAACGCACCGCATCGTAGTAAGCACGGAGCACGCGATGCATGGTTGCGCCGTACTGCATGGCTGCGGGAACCTCTCCGGGAATCCTCCAGTCACGTTCCAGCTTGAACTGCAATGGGCAGGTTTCATAGGTCTGCACAGCGCTCGCGCTCAACTTCGCGCATAAGTTGCCGGATGGTGGCAGGGAGAGCCATTGGCTGGTTCGCGAAGTAAATCGAGGAGTCCGGCCTTCACCGAACAAATCGGTTTGGAAAGCGCGCGCCTGACGTTTGCGAAGCCAGCGGCTTAGAGCCTGATCCTTTAGCAAGTCTCGCAAGAATCCCGGCGGAGTAGCGTCCTTCCCTTTGCCCTGGCGAGCATAGATGGTCAGCGAGTCTCGAGCCCGAGTCATGGCCACGTAGAACAATCGCCGCTCCTCCTCATCGTGCAACGCTTTGTGGTTTCCGTGCACGGCCGAGTCGGAGTCGCGCAGCTCCGACGGAAACTCAACCAAAGGCTCCTTATACGATGAGGGGAAGGAGTTAGGGTTCGCCCGGATGATGAAGACATGATCGAACTCCAGCCCCTTGGCGGAGTGTGCCGTCATCAAACGCACGGCGTCCTCGTCTCGCGGCGGCAAAGGGATGGTCCCACGAGCCTCACGAAAATATTCGAGATACTCGAGTAGTTCGGGAAGCTCGCCTGTCTTCGTAATCGGCTTACTCTGCCAGTTGCTGACAAAGTCCACCACGGCGACGAGGGGCCGTGAATTACGATCTAACCCAAAGCGGCGGATGACGATGTCCAGAGCAGCGATGCTTTTGGCTCGTGTGCTGGCGATTTCGTCACGGGTCTGGCGTAAAGCATCAAGCACGACCGGGCCGTTTTCAATTTGGCGCAGAACCAACGCCACGCCGGCATCTTTCGTATCTCGCGGAAGCGCTTTTATTCCGGCACGCAACTTCTCTGGATCGACTGTGAATTGTGGCAGGGCAGCAACCCGCAGAAGGCTGGCGCTGTCGGCTTCTGAGACGATGGCGCCCAGGCATGCAAGGAGGTCGCGCACCTCGGGCGTGTCCATTACGTCCATGTTCTCAATGGAAAACGGAATGCCGTTCTCCGCGAGTTCGGCGGCCAATTGATCGCGATGCAAATGTTGGCGGTAGAGAACGGCAATGTCTTTCCACTGGCAGCGAGAGTGTGCACGCCGTTCCTGGATGATCGAGACCACGTCCGAGCACTCAACATCTTTGGCGGTCAGAAGGACGGCGTCCACGGGCACACTTCGCAATTCCGCGCCCTCACGTAGTGCAATCTCCTCGCGCGCCGACACCAACGGCGAGCGCCGGTATGGAAGTGGCGTATCCCTTGCTTCCTGCGAAGCTATCCGGATTCCTCGAAATCACGGCGAATGCGCACTTCAGAATTGGCGTGGTAGAGCGGCGATTTCTCTCTAACGCGACCAGCTTCGTACTCGGGAATTTGCGCTGGAAGAGTTCGAACGCCGCACTTGAGGCGCCGCGGAACTGGTAGATTGCCTGGTCAGGATCGCCCACTGCAAAAACATTGCATTCTTCGCCGGCTAGCATCTGAAGAATCTTGATCTGGGCGAAATTTGCGTCCTGGAACTCGTCCACCAGAATAAAGCGTGCCCGGCTCCTCTCTTTGGCAAGAAGGTCGGTGTCCTGACGTGAGCAGATCGTAGGCCCGCGTGATCATGTGGCCGAAGGTGCCCAGGTTTTCTTTTCGCAGCATTCGCTCCACCGTCATAAATACATTGGCGATTTCCTGGCAACGCCCGAGCACTTCTTCATTGCTGAGGCTATCCGCATCTTTCGATTTGCTTACTCGCGGGACAGGCAATTCGCCGCACCCGAGCCGCCGGACGTACTCCGCGTACTTTTCGGGCCCCACGAGCTCGTCATGACAGCGCCGCATGAAGTCGAGCAAGTCATCGAGAAACTGGCTGACTTTGGCCGCTCGGACGAAGTAGTTCAGGTGCAACTCAGGAAGGCGCTTGCGCAAATAAATCCATAGATCTTTATCGTCGAGCACCTCAAATTTTTTCCCGCAGCCAATGAGAAGATTGTTGCAATAGGCATGAAAAGTGGATACCCGCAAGCCAGGCGATGTCGCTCCCGCCGAGTTCTTCCAGGACCCGCTCGCGCATCTCACGGGTTGCGTTCTCAGTGTAGGTAACCGCGAGGATTTCGTTTGGACGGGCGTGGCCCTGGCGGATCAGGTGCGCGATCCGCCGAGTGAGTACGGTGGTTTTCCCGGTGCCCGCACCCGCCACCACCAGCATGGGCCCGTGAACATGTTCGATGGCCTCACGCTGGCGTTCGTCTGCTTCGAACCGGCGGACACTTGGCATGGGCTTGGAAGTTGCCATTGAGCGGAGCATACCAGAGACGGGCGAGGATATTCTGTGATGAAGTGAACCCGTTATTGCACTTCGGACATCGCGACGGCAAGCGCAGCAACTGCTGCGGTCTCGGCGCGCAGAATCGTGCTTCCGAGAGATGCGGAGACCCAACCAGCCTCGCGAAACAAATCTCATCTCAGCTTCGGTCCAGCCGCCCTCAGGGCCAAATGCGAGCACAATGTCGCCGGATGAAGACTGAAGAGCATCCTTCAGCATCAGAGTCTGTTCCGATTCCGCCAGGACAATACGAGTGCCGCCGCGGCAGCGCCACTGCCTCTTTGAGTTTCACGAGGCGGACAAATCTCCGGAGGCGAAGTACGGCGCGACTGTTCAGAAGCCTGCAGAGCAATGCGCTGCCATCGCTCCCGGCGTTTAGAAGCAGCCGAGGCGAGATTTGCCTCAGTACGGTGTGCAATGACCGGAACGATGCGAGCCACTCCTAGCTCCGTACACTTTTCAATAGCCCATTCCAGCCGATCAAATTTGAAGATGGAAAGAACGACGGTAACGTGGGGAATGGCCTTGGCGGGGATTTCATCACCCAACTCGAATTCGACCCGGCTTTTCTCGATTCCGGTGATGCGACCGCGATGAACACGGGCGCCGATTGATATCTCGAATTCCTCGCCAACGCGGGCACGGAGCACGCGCGTCAGATGCTCGGCATGGTTCCCGGTAAGAGCGGCATGTTTGCCAGAGACTTCGTCGGCGATCCAGCGACGGCGAGTCATGGATTACGGAACCTTAAACCACGAAAGGAGCACGAAGGTGCACACAAGCGAAAGCACAACCTCTTTGGCCCGGAGTTGTCGTCCTTCGTGTTACTTCGTGTCCTTCGTGGTGAATGATTTTTTGTGGGCTACCCGAAGATATCTTTGACCTTGCCCAGCAGAGTGCGCCGCTGCGGTTTGTTCTCCACGCGGATGGTTCCTTCCAACTCCTGCAGCAGCTCGCGTTGACGCTTGTTCAGCTTGCCTGGAGTTTGCACTCGAACTTCGACGAACAGATCGCCTTTGCCCCGGCTATTGAGAACCGGAACACCCTTGCCGCGAATGCGCAACGTGGTGCCCGACTGCGTGCCCTCCGGCACTTTCAGCATCTGTTCGCCTTCGAGCGTGGGAACGGCAATCTCCGCTCCTAACGCCGCTTGCGCAAATGAAATCGGAATCACACAGTGAAGATCATTACCCTCGCGCTCGAAAAACGGATGCTCTTTGACGTGAAGGACCACATAAAGATCGCCGGCCGGGCCACCGTGAAGGCCTCCTTCACCCAGCCCCGAAAAACGGATGCGGGTCCCGTCTTCCACACCGGCCGGAACTTTCGCGTCCACCGTCCGCTGACGAAGCACACGCCCTTCCCCTTTGCACTTTGGACAAGGATCAGTAATCACACTGCCCGTGCCCTGGCACGTAGGACAAGTACGTGCGATGCTGAAGAAGCCCTGCTGATAACGTACCTGTCCGCGCCCCGCGCATGACCGGCATGTCACTGGCGTCTTACCGCTCGCGGCACCAGAGCCTCGGCAATCCTCGCAGGTCTCGTGGCGTCTCACTGTAACCGTGGTCTCGGTGCCGAATACAGCTTCCTCGAATGCCAGGTTGACGTCCTCGCGCAGGTCGGCGCCCCGCTGAGTACGGCTGCGACGGCGAGATCCCTGGCCAAAAACGTCTCCGAAACCGAAGAATTCGCCGAAAATATCGCCGAAATCCTGGAAGACACTGGCATCGAAACCGCCTCCGCCAGCGGCGGCTCCTACCCCCGCATGGCCAAAACGGTCGTACATCGAGCGCTTTTCGCCGTCCGCCAGGATCGCGTAAGCCTCGCTCGCTTCCTTGAACTTTTCTTCGGCGTCAGGATTATTAGGATTGCGGTCGGGATGAAACTGCAGCGCTAGCTTGCGATACGCGCTCTTAATTTCCTGCTCGCTGGCGCCCCGCGTCACCCCGAGCACCTCGTAGTAGTCGCGTTTTCCGTTGCTGGTCAGAATGGCTCCAAATCCTTTCCAATGCTCGATGAATTAATGTTTGGGATTGCGAGCGACCTTCACCATGGAAGGACGTAACAGGCGGTCTTTCAGCTTATAGCCGCGCTGCAGCTCGTCCAATATTTGATGATCTTCAGCGGCGGTAGTTTCTACCATTTCGACCGCCTCGTGAAGGCGCGGGTCGAACGGCTCGCCTTTGGCGGGGATCGTTCGTAGGCCCAGCTTCTGCAGCGCGTCCTGCAGTTGCTTGTAGATGAGTTCAATCCCACCGCGCAATTCCGACTTCTCTGCGGAACCGGCCTGCAGTGCACGCTCGAAACTATCCAGCACAGGCAGAAGCGTCTTCACGGCATCCGCAAGTGCATACTCGCGAAATTCCTGCTGTTCGCGCGCAGTCCGCTTGCGTGCATTCTCGAACTCGGCCTGCAAACGGGCCAGGCGGTCGAGAAGGTTATCGCGCTCCGCTTTCAGTTTGTCCAACTCGGAGTCCGCTACGCTGACGCTAGGTGCCCGGGAGCCCTCCGGGGCATCACTTGGCATAGTCTGATCCGCGGTTTCATCCGATGCGGGCAACTCGTGCTCCGTATCCAACTCTCGATCTTTGATCTCTGTTTTTCCGTTGCTTCTTGCCATAAGACACTCACTCAGATTCGTTCAAGACTTTGTCAAACAGGCGCGCGATATAGGAGACGGCGTTCATGGTGTGCTGATAATCAATGCGCGTCGGACCAATCACCGCGAGCGATCCCATCACCTCGCCACCCACGCGGGCCGGCGCTCCAATGAGCACAAAGTTCCGCATGGAAGGTAAAGTTTCGTCCAATCCAATTACCACTCGCACTGCTTCCTGCTTCGCGTCGAGATAAGCCCCCAGCAGTTCGACAATCTTCTGCTTCTCTTCCAATGTTTGCAGCAATTCCTGCAGACGCTGACGATCCTGCTCGCCAGCGACCAGATTCGCCGCACCCTCCACGAAAACCACCTGGGCGGAGTCTTCAGCAGCCAGCGCTCCCTGGCGGTAGAGCTGTTCGACCGAAGCCATCAGCCGATCGTATTCACTACGTTCCTGCTCAAGACGCCGGGCAAGCTCGGTTCGCATCGCATCCATTGTCCAACCGCGAAAATTTTCATTGATGAAGCGTGCTGCCTCATCGAGATCCGTTTGCGGGAGATCGAGACGCAGCACGCGGTCTCGCACTAACCCTGACCGCGTGACTACGACGGCCAGCACCTTCTGATCGCCGAGTCGCGAGAAATAGACATGCTCCAGCGCATTCTTCGGTCCGCCGATCGCCACCGCGACACCAACGTTTCGCGAGATCAGCGACAGCACATGCGATGTTCGCTCCATAAATTCCTGCACATCGGAAATGCCATGCAGCGAATCCTGAATGATGTTTTCATCCCCATGAGACAAACGCGCCTCGCCAGTAAGCTGCTCGACGTAGTAGCGGTAGGCCTCCGCGCTCGGAACGCGGCCAGCGGAGGTGTGCGGCTGCTCCAGAAACCCCGCGTCCGCCAAGTCGGCCATGACGTTGCGGATGGTGGCCGGACTCAGCCCCTCGCGATTGGCTCGCGCAAGGGTTCGCGATCCCACCGGCTCGCCAGTAGCGATAAAAGTCTCTACGATAGCGGTCAGGATTTCGCGTTCCCGTTCGCCGATCGGTGGTCCCGCCTGCATTTGGCTCCCTTGTATGTGTCCGCTTAAGTCGTCTCGGATGTCATTTGCGCCATTCCCTCCGCTAAATATATTTAGATACAAACAGTTAGACGGAGTGACGCGCGCAATTCCCCACTTTTGATTCTAGGAAGCCCTGCCATCCCTGTCAAGCATTAGCACTCTCGGTGCAAGAATGCTATTTGCTGACAAGCTTCCGGCGGTAGATTTATGTTCTCGCACGTTCTTATCGGACATGTCAGAACTACACCAACCGACGAAGTTGAATCGACAAGGCGAACGCCATACGTCTCGCCGCTCCTGGCTGAAGGGCTGCGCCGCGGTTGGCGGGTTGAGTACTCTTGCCGGCCGCTTTCCTTTTCTTAGGTTCACTCTAGCGGATATGCTCAAGCGAGCCGGTGACCATCCGGCAGAAATTAAAATGCAATCAAAGATCCATGTCTGTGTGATTGGAGCCGGCGCTTTCGGTGGATGGACCGCCTTGTACCTGAGGCGTCGGGGCGCGCGGGTGACTTTACTCGATGCCTGGGGACCGGGCAACTCTCGCGCTTCTTCCGGCGGAGAGACTCGCGTGATCCGCGGCACCTACGGGCCGAACCAGCCCTATACCAAGATGGTGGTCAGGGCGCTGCAATTGTGGACGGAGCACGAGAAGCGATGGAATCGTCAGCTTCTGCATCGCACCGGCGTGCTTTGGATGGCGGCCCGCGGTGACGATGAGTATGAACGGGGGTCTTTGCCACTGCTACGCGAGGCTGGCGTTCCCTATGAAGAATTGTCCTCGGCGGAACTCGAAAAGCGCTGGCCGCAGATTAATCTGGAAGAGCGTACGCTGGGGAATCTACGAACCTCAGAGTGGATTTCTGACGGCGCGGATCGCGTGCCAAGCAGTGTTGGAGGGATTTCTCGCCGAGGGCGGTGAATACAGGCAGGCAGCGGTTGTGTCGCGTGATCTGGACAGCGGCAAATGGGACGGCCTGACGCTTTCGGATGGATCAAAGCTCAAAGCTGATCACTATGTTTTTGCTTGCGGACCCTGGCTGGGCAAACTTTTCCCTGCGACTATCGGTGAACGCATCCGCCCCACCAAGCAGGATGTATTTTTCTTCGGTGTACCCGCGGGAGACGACCGTTTCTAGCGAGAAAAAACTGCCGGTATGGGCCGACCATCGTGACCAGTTCATCTATGGCATCCCGGGCAGCGATGGACGCGGCTTCAAGGTCGCCGATGACACTCGCGGCCCAGAGTTCGATCCGACTTCAGGCGAGCGTGAGCCAAGTGCTGACGGGCTGCGCGCTATTCGTGAGTATCTCGGCTTTCGCTTTCCCGCGCTAAAGAACGCGCCGCTGCTTGAAAGCCGTGTCTGCCAGTATGAGAACAGTCCCGATAACAACTTCATCATTGATCGCCATCCGAACTCGGAAAGGGTATGGCTGGTCGGCGGAGGATCAGGTCACGGCTTTAAGCACGGTCCGGCGTTGGGTGAGATGGTGGGGGAGTTGGTGATGGAGGGCAAAGATCCGGATCCGCTGTTCCGCCTGGCGCGTTTCGGAGAATAAAGCCGGCTACTGACTCTGGGTCAAACCTACTGAGGCACTGGACGTAATCTCACCGTTTGGGCTTTCAGTTATGCTTCCGGGCTCCGCTTGCGAAAGGCGCTATTGCGACCAAGCTCGGAGAGGTGTGTGATTTGTGCTGAGAGCGTCGACCATTTGTCAGTCATTTGCCTGAAGGCCACACTTTCTTCAAGAATCAGACTCACAGTCCAAAGACTGGCCGGCAGGATGCACCACCAGTGCCGAACCCTAGGAACGACCAGAGCGCTGACCAGAACATAGACCGCGGCGGTCTCCAGATTGAAACTGAGGCCTCGCTGCACATGAAAGAGGACATCTCGATCGGCTGGCCGGAGAACCGTTCTGTGGTACTGGTCGTACCAGCGGGCCCAATAAAAATCGTCGCTCTCGGTCTTAAGTTTTTCAACATTCAAGTTTGCAATTGCGAATGAACGCTGCGCTTCGGGTTGCAGGTCTATCTGCTGCAGCCTCAGGTCGTACAGCTCCTCCCGCATAGGACGCGTGTCATCTGGAGCATCTGCTCCCAGATAGTTTCTAAGTACCGAGCGCCAACCGGGATCTCGCCACGGAGCGACCTCGTAAGACTGCGGCGGTTTGTACCCCAGCCCGCCTTGAATGGCTCCGCCGCCAGGAATTTATACAGGAACGTGGTCATGCTTTCCGACCACAAAAGCGGTGAGTATGATCAAGCTGAGCTTTGCTTTGTACCCAAGGAACCCGAGCGCGAAAAACCACCTGAACGAACCGGGAGCAGCGACTTCGAAAATGAGGAGGGCAACAAAACCCGGAATGACCCCCGCCGCGAAATAGAACAGCTTTTCGAGCGGGTATTGCGAGAGATCCACGATCCGGTTAGAGTAGAACTCTCATCCGCAGAGCACAACGTTATTCTTTCCGCCATCACCCCTGATAGGGACGTACGCGTCTCGTTTTCGTACCGAGCAGTCTGAATCCACGATGCTTCTCTACTGGATCTGGATTACGCTCTCGCTTTCTTTGGACTTGATCTCTTCCACCCGCGCCACGACCTTGCGGGCAAATTCGTAGAGCGACTTGGCGGCCTCTGAATCTTCTCCGGCAAGGACTGTGGGCTGGCCACCGTCGGCGGCTTTGCGGATATCGGGATCGAGTTGCACCGCGCCGAGATACGCAATTCCAAATTGGGTTGCGGTCTTTTCTGCTCCTCCGCGAGAGAAAATATCAGTTTCCTGATGGCAGTGCGGGCAGACAAAGTAACTCATGTTCTCGACGATGCCGACCACATCGACCTTCATCTGGCGGAACATTTCGATGGCCTTGCGCGCGTCCTGCAAGGAAACATCTGATGGCGTGGAAACCACGACCGCGCCGGTCAGCGGCACCGTCTGGATCAGCGAGAGTGCTACGTCACCGGTTCCGGGCGGCAGATCGACCACGAGGTAGTCGAGCTTTCCCCAAACCACCGAGCCTAGAAACTGCTTGATGATGGAATGCAGCATGGGGCCGCGCCAGATCAGAGGCTTATCGCCAGGATTCAGAAATCCCACCGAGATGACTTTGACGCCGTGAGCTTCCAGCGGCTCAATGCGATTGTCGGGCAGAACCTTGGGCTGAGCGCTGATGCCAAGCATCAGCGGCACGTTCGGACCATAAACGTCGGCGTCGAGCAATCCGACTTTGTGTCCCAGCTTGGCCAGCGCGATAGCGAGATTGACTGCCAGCGTGGTCTTGCCGACCCCACCTTTGCCGGAACCAACGGCGACGATTGTATCCAGACCAGGCAGCGGTTGCGGTCCTTGCGGTGGTTGGCCGGGACGAGGGGGCATGGGGGAACTCAAGGGATCACCTTCCAGATCGGCGGTTAGGAGCGACCGAAGTATCGATTATACAAGGCAGGGGAGGGTTGGAAGGCCCTGCGCGATTGCTGACTGCTGGGTCTAAACCGCCAAATATCCACCATCCACGGGAAACACCGCGCCCGTCACCCAGGAAGATTCGTCGCTGGCTAGGTAAACCGCCATTCCCCGCAATATCTTCGGGCTGACCCAGGCGGCCGATGGGATGTGCGCTGATTCGTTCTCGCCGCATGGCCTCGGGATCCGGAGCCTTGCGGAGCACTGCGGCAGTCAGTTCAGTCTCCACAAACGCGGGGCAGATGGCGTTCACGCGAATGTTTTCGTGGCCGTGATCGATGGCCATGCACTTGGTGAGGAGCACCACCGCCCCCTTGGAGGGCGCATAGCAAGCCCGATTGCGGACCCCGTTGATACCCAGCACCGACGCGATGTTGATAATCGATCCGCCCCCAGCCTTGCGCAGCTGCGGCAGCACAGCGCGGGAGAGCAGCCAGACTCCCCGGACGTTCACATTGAAAGTTTCATCCCACTGCTGCTCCGTGACCTGCTCCACAGTTCCGGCGTGAAGGACTCCGGCATTATTGACGAGGACATTGAGGCCGCCAAAGTGGCGACTGTCTGCTCGACCATGCGGTCAATATCAGGTTTCTTCGAGACATCGGCGGCGACAACCAGAGCGTCGTTCCCGATTTCGCGGGCGACAGCTTCAAGGCGATCTTTGCGGCGGCCGATGAGCGCGACTCGGGCGCCCTCGCGTGCCAAAGCGAGAGCGCAAGCGCGCCCGATGCCGCTGCCCGCGCCGGTGACCATGGCAATCTTGCCTTCAAGACGAGAATTCATACAGGGCGATAGTACAGACTGGATAGTCTAGAGGAAGACGTGAGGGCTTTCAGTATCCTTCGCCCTCCAATCGCACTTTGCCGCGGAACATGCGGTAGACGAACACGAAATATCCGAGGGTCAGCACGGTTCCGATGATCCACCAAATAAGGCCCACCACCAGGCCGTGATGTCCAGCGGCGGAATTTGTGATCGTCAGACTGTACACCGGGTCAGTGCTGGCTGGCAGCACTACCGGATAGAGCGCGAAGGCGACTCCCACCAGCATGCCCGTGATGTACAATGTTGATCCCAGGAAGGCCAGCTTCTCTTTTTTGTTTTGTTTTTGTTCTGGCGCTTGCCCCTGTCCATTTGCCCAAGCCATTACTGCCAGACTGCCGACAACGACGATAGGTACCAGCACGCCGACAGGATGTACGCCGTAATTTCTCATCACGTGCGGCCGGACGAAATAGGTGGCTATCAAGCTAAGGCAAGTCAACAGAAGCTGAACCGGCCAGAGCATGACGGCAATGTCGCGGGCCCGCCGGCTCAAGTCATTTTCTGTTTTGAGGGCAACGTAAAGCGCGCCATGGACTGTGAGAGTCACCAATGCCAGCGACACCGATCAGGATTGTGTACCAATCCAGAATTCCCGGGTGCGGCCCGGGCTTGAAGTTGGTCCACAGCGGCTCGAAAAAATAACCCTCATGGTCAAGAGGCACACCGCGGACCACATTGCCGAGCGCGGCGCCGAAGAATATGGCGAGCAGCGCACTGGACGCGGAGAAAACAACATCGAAGAAACCCTGCCACACACGATTGTCGATGTGCGCGCGAAATTCGATGCCAATCGCGCGCAGCATCAGCAACCACAACACCATCATGAGTGGAAGGTAGAAGCCGCTGAAGCTCGAAGCATAGAGTTGGGGAAAGGCAAAATACAATGTGCCTGCTGCCGCCACAAGCCAGACTTCATTTCCATCCCATACCGGCCCGATGGAGCGCAGCACCATGCGGCGCTCGTCGCTGGTTTTCGCCACGATGAGATAAATCACGCCGGCTCCGAGATCAAAGCCATCAAGGACAACGTAAGCAGTCAGCATGACGGCAATGATGACGAACCAAAGAGTTTCCATGACAGCTAGTGACCTCAGGTGCCTAAGCGCTCTTAGTGGCCCACCGCTTCCGCTGCGGGACCGCGCTCGATCTCGCGGCGAACCAAAAACAGAAATAGAATTCCCAAAACCGTGTACATTCCCATGAATCCGAGCAGCGTGAACATGCCGTTGCCCGCGGAGACTGTCTTGGAATAACCATCCGCGGTAAGCATTAAGCCGTAGACCAGCCAAGGCTGGCGGCCAAGTTCCGCCGTCATCCAACCTGCGGTGTTGGCAATGTAAGGAAACGGCAAGCTCAGCAGCAGTATCCAGAGCATCCAGCGCGCCTGAAACAGCTTCCCTCGCCATAGCAGCAAAGCGGACAACACCATGATGGCAATGAAAATGGTCCCCAGCCCTACCATGATGTGATAGCTGTAATAGAGAAGCGTGATGTTTTGCGGCCGAAATTCAGGAGGAAACGCGTCCAGGCCTTGCATTCGCGCTCCCCAGCGGCGATAGGTCAAGAAACCCAACGCCCCCGGAATGATGACTGGATTGTCGATTTTTCCTTCATCCACGTTGGGCTGGCCGATGAGAACAATCGGTGCTCCCGCTTGCTCGGTGAAGAGACCTTCCATGGCCGCCAAGGTCGGCGGCTGATGACGAAACGACCATTTGCCCTTGCTGGTCTCCGGTCGGGAACACCTGTAAGACGCTGAACAAGCAACCGGCCACCACGCCCACTTTTACGAATATGCGTCCGTACTCCTCGTACTTGCCCCATAGCAAGTAAAACGCTCCGATGGAGGCCATCACAAACGCGCCGGTGATGGCGGCGCCGCTCATGTTGTGCGCATACTGCCATCCGGCCCAGGGATTGAGTACCAGCTTCCAAAAACTGCCGAGTTGAATTGATCCATCGGCGGCACGCTCGTAACCTACGGGGTATTGCATCCAGGCATCGGTCGCGATAATGAAATAGCCGGACAGCCATGACCCGAGAAATACCGCAACCGCCGACCACCAGTGGGCGCGAGGAGCTAAGCCGCTTTTCTCCGTAAAGAAAAAGCCCCAGGAACGCCGACTCCAGAAAAAATGCGAACATGCCTTCCATGGCCAGGGTCTGGCCGATCACGCCTCCGGCAAAGCGTGAGAAGTGCGACCAGTTGGTGCCGAACTGAAATTCCATCGGAATACCCGTCACCACGCCCAACACGAAGTTGATGCCAAAGATGCGTGCCCAGAATCGGGCCGCCTGGTTGTAGATCTCATCGTGGCGGCGCAAAGCAAGGCTCTTGAGCACCACGATCAGCGGCGCTAGTCCCATGGTCAGTTGGGGAAATAAATAATGGAAGGTTATTGTGAACGCGAAATGCAGACGATGAATCAGCAGCGCGCTATCCATTATGAAATCCGATTCATCTCAGCGACTGAGAATGATCGCGAAAAGCAAATCAGGATATGACCCGGTTCACAACTTAGTAATTGCTAACTCAGCTTGTTGCGGCGCCGGTCGAGTTCATCGCGACGGATTTCACGGCGGCGGCCGGCATCTTCGTAGCGACGTCTCTGCTCGTCAGTTTCTGGAATGATGGCTGGTACCTTCAAATGGCGTCCGGCACCGTCTATGGCGACGAATGTCAGATAGGCCGAGCTGACGTGCTGGCAATTGTCGAGCAGATATTCTCTACCCAAATTTTTACTCCGACTTCCATGGAAGTGTGGAACACGCGATTGACGCAGGAACGCAGGATAACCAGGTCACCGATGTGCACGGGAACCCAGAAGTCCAAATGGTCGATGGCGGCAGTAACCACGTAGTTGCGGCTGTGGCGATGCGCGGCCATGGCGCCGGCAAGATCGATCCAATGCATAAGGCGTCCACCTAGCAAGGCGCCGAGCGGATTGGCATCGTTGGGAAGAACGATCTCGGCCATCTCGGACTGCGAATCCCGAACCGGACGGGCCATCATCAGATCATCACTTTGCTTCATAGGTTGACGAGTCATGAGTTTCCTTTGGACAGGATCCCGCCTGGGGCGACGGGATGCGACGCAATAAATAGGATTCCAGATAGCACTCCGCCATTTTCTGAATTCGCGGATCGGCATGGGAGACGACCCACAGTCCCAACGATAAGTCGTACTGTAATGTTCCATGGGTTGTGGGAAGATGGCCAGCTTCACACACGAACAGTAGAAATAGTTGTGATCCGGTATCGCGCGCGATGCCGAAACGCACCGCGTCGCAAGCTCGCTCTTGGGGCAAGCGAGGGCAGTTCGTGGCGTAGCCCAGGTTGCAAAATGATCTCAGTTCCTCATCGGTGGGTTGGACTCTCTCGTGACCCGGAGCGCAGCAAAAACCGGTCCATCCACACCCTAAAGGCAGACGGGAAGGGTGTTGCCAGACACCATCTTCCGACTTCCGCACCGGCATGAAAAACGGGCAGGCCAAACTTGGGCTCCTGTTGTAGTGATCGGCCATTTTACTCGCCAGGCAAGCAGCTCACCAGTATCGATAGAACCGCCAATGCGTTTTCGTCCCGAGGTCACCATTGCGGCCTGTAGTAAGCTCTTGACTGAGACTATCCCTGATACCTCAGGATCTGCTTACATGGATCGTATTGCAATGCTGAGCGAGATCCTCTCGCAGAATCCGACTGACGCCTTTGCTCGCTACGGCCTCGCAATGGAATATTCGAAGAGCGGCGAAGTCGAGCGCGCACTGCAAGAGTTTGCGCAACTGCTCGCCAATCATCCCGATTACACCGCCGCCTATCACATGGCAGCCCAGACCCTGGTGAGCGCCAGGCGCATCGACGAAGCCAAGAGGATGCTGGTTGACGGGATCTCTTCGGCGAGGCGCACCGGCAACACTCATGCGCAATCGGAAATGACCGCTATGTTAGAAGAAATGGGATAGCCTTCAGACTGTGGACTGTCATTCTCTTAGCAAATTGTTCACGTGGTCCGCGCCATCTTGGCCATCGCCCACTCCACCAATCCTGGGAACAACTGATAAATCTTGACGACGGGATGCATTGTCCAGGGCACGATGACCTCACGCTTTTGTCTCCGATACCCACGCAGCACAGCTCGTGCCACGCGCTCCGCTGTGATTCCACGAACTGAACCGGGACGTACTTGCTTCAGTTCCCTGCCCTTGATGGCGTTGGCGCCAAAATCGGTACGCACGTAACCTGGGCACACGGTCATCACGTGGATGCCTGCGCTTTTCAGCTCTACGCGGGCGGCGTTGCCGACCGCATTCATGGCAAACTTCGTCGCGCAATAGATCCCCATGAAAGGCACTGGAATATGCCCGGCGACACTCGAGATGTTGACGATCGTTCCCGAGCCTTGCTGCTTCATGACTGGGATCACTGCTTGCATGGCGGCAACTGTGCCGAAGAAATTGATATCGAAAGTATCGCGGCACGCAGTCATATCCATTTGGGCGATCGAATCTCGCATTCCGCGGCCGGCGTTATTGATCCAGAGATCGATGCGGCCAAAGTGGTGCAGCGTAAGACTCACAACGCGATCAATCTCCTCGCGGTTACGCACATCGCAGGAAAGTGCAAGCGTGCGGTCGGGATGACCGAGGCGGTTGCAGGCGGCCTCAGCGCGACCTGCATCACGCGACAGCAGCACGACTCGCGCCCCGCGATCCGCAAAAACTCTTGCTATCGCTTCGCCAATGCCCATGGAGGCGCCGGTGACAACGACCACTTTCCCTGAAACTTCGATCTTCTCAGAAGCCATGCGGAGCTTGTATCGTCCTGGGCTTGCCAAGTCAAGCGCTGGGGTACAATCGAAGAATTGAATGCTCTTTCTTCCCTGATATTCACGAAGGTTTCATGAGCACGCTCTTGCCGCTCTTTCCGCTGGACGTGGTTTTGCTGCCAGGCACGCCTTTGCCCTTGCATATTTTCGAACCACGCTATCGCGAGATGGTGTCGGAGTGTCTGGCCCAGGAAAAGCATTTTGGAGTGGTGCGCGCCAAAGACGAGGGGGTTGCTGAGATTGGTTGTACGGCGGAAATCCTTACCGTGACGAAGAAATATAGCGATGGACGGATGGACATTGTGACTGAGGGGCGCGAACGCTTCGAAGTGATGCAGGTCAACCAGGACCGTTCATTTCTACAGGCCGAAGTTCTCTATCTGAGAGATGAACCCGGCAAAGCCACTGCCGACGAACTCGCGCAGGCGCAGAAGCTGCACGGAGAGATTATGACCCTGGCCGGCGCGGAACCAGAGAAATTGTCGGAGGTGGAAGGCTCCCAACTTTCTTTTCATCTCGCGGGTTCACTTCCGCTCGATCCCGATTTCAAGCAGACTTTGTTGGGCATGAAGTCGGAAGCCGAACGCATACAAGCCGTAATCTCCTATTTCGAAGCTATTCTGCCTAAATTGCGACGGAGCGTACACGTGCGCCAGAAGGCCGGTGGCAACGGCCACGCAATGTGAATGTGGCCAGCCTTGTTCAATTCAATGATTTCTAACTCCACAAGAAAGAGGCTGAGCACGAGATGCCATCTTCCGAGAGGATACTGTGAGACCTACCAGACTTCTTCAACTTTTCGCGTTGATCGTACTAACGATCAGCGTTGGTGGAGCGAACCATCCGAGCAACGAAGTTCGCAAGGAAGTTCGTTTGACCTACCTGGGGAACGCCGGATGGCAAATCGAAGGTGCGCAGACGACGATTCTCGTCGATCCGTATCTTTCTCAGTTTCGGACCAAGCGGGGTGGCGACTCCAACACGGACGACGGCAGAGATGAAATCATCGCTCCCGACCCGGCTCAGATCGATGCAAAAATCCACAGGGCCGACTACATTCTGATTACTCATGGGCACGTCGACCACATGCTGGACGCCCCGTACATCTCAAACAAGACGGGTGCGGTTATCACCGGCCACGAAACGGCTGCAAACCTCGCTCGCGCCTATGCCGTACCCGAAAGCAAGCTGATTACCGTCCGCGGTGGAGAAGATTATGATTTTGGAGCTTTTTCCCTTCGCGTCATTCCGAGCCTTCATTCCCCACTCTGGAAGAAACACTATTTGAATTCTCCTTGGGCCGGCACTGCGCCGCGAGGATTGAAGGCGCCCCTCCACGAGTCGGCATTTGTCGAGGGTGGGAGTCTTGTCTATCTCTTGCGCATCGAAGGACACAAGATTTTGATCATGGGCTCGATGAATTTCATAGAGCGCGAGATGAACGGATTGCAGCCGGACATCGCGCTGGTGGACGCTGGCGAGTCCCGAAAGGAAAGCTACGACTATGCTGGTCGCTTAATGCGTGCGCTGGGGTATTCCAGCATCGTCTTCCCGACGCATTGGGATTCCTACGGTTCGCACTCCGAGGAAGAAGCGAACCGGAACGCTAAAGAATTCTCCACAGAGATTCGATCCGCTTCAGCGAAGACGGAAGTGATGATTCCAGAGTATTTCAAAACGGTCGTGCTTCCCTAAATCTGCTCGCATTTTTCTTTAATCCTCTGACCGCTGTCGGTCCAAACGGTGTCTGGAATCCGAAAATCCCCGGAAAACAGTTCGTGACTGGAGCGGGCGTATAATCGGTCTCATTAAGCAGTTTTCCCTTGGGGGTTTTACGTCATGAGTTTCCCGCGCACGCTCGGCGAATTGCGCCAGAGTCCACTTTCCGAAAAACGTCTGCAATCCCGCCGCGTGAAGGACGAGTTGCGCGACAACCTGGTGGCGAAACTGCGCTGCGGTGGAACCATTTTCCCTGGCATTGTCGGCTACGACGACACCGTGGTGCCGCAGATCGTGAATGCCATTCTTTCCCGTCATAATTTCATCCTGTTGGGATTGCGCGGGCAGGCGAAAAGCCGGATCCTGCGTGCACTGACCACCCTACTCGATCCGCAGATTCCCTACATTGCCGGCTGCGAGATCCACGACAATCCCTATTCGCCAATTTGCCGCCGATGCCGCGAAGACGTGGCGGAGCAGGGTGACGAGACACCGATCGCGTATCTTTCTCCGGAAGAACGGTACGTTGAAAAGTTGGCCACGCCCGACGTCACCATTGCGGACCTTATCGGAGACATTGATCCGATCAAGGCGGCGCGGGGCGGACATCAACTCAGCAGCGATCTGACGGTTCACTACGGCCTGCTTCCGCGGGCGAATCGTGGCATCTTCGCCATCAACGAGTTGCCTGACTTGGCGGGGAAAATTCAGGTGGGTCTGTTCAACATCATGCAGGAAGGCGATGTGCAGATTAAGGGGTACCCCATTCGTTTGCCGCTCGACGTGGCACTGGTGTTCAGCGCCAATCCAGAGGACTACACGGCACGGGGCAAGATCATCACGCCGCTAAAAGACCGCATTGGTTCGGAGATTCGCACCCACTATCCGGCCACGGTGGAAGAAGGCATTGCCATCACGGTGCAAGAGGCCTGGACGCAGCGCGACGGATACAAGCTGGAAATTCCCAAATTTGTGCAAGAGGTGATCGAGCGCATCGCCTTCGCGGCACGCGATGACAAGAAGGTCGACAAGCGTTCCGGCGTGAGCCAACGCCTGCCGATTTCGTGCATCGAGAACGTCATCTCGAACGCGGAGCGTCGTGCCATCCGGCATGACGAGAAGCTGGTTGTGCCTCGCATTGGCGATGTGTATGCCGCTTTGCCGGCATCACGGGCAAGCTTGAACTGGAGTATGAAGGCGAGATGAAGGGCGCGGATCACGTAAGCCGCGAGCTGATACGTACCGCAGATTGCTAAGACTTACGATGGCTACTTCAACGGCGCGAATACACAGCAGATCGTGCAGTGGTTCGATCTGGGCGGAGAAATCCAAATGGCCGATACCGCCGGTGCGGCTGAGGCCCTGAATCCCTGCGGCCATCCAGGGCCTGATGGATAAGTTGGGCAAGTTGACTGTCGGCCCGAAAGATAGTCCGGAAATGCAGGTGTCGGCGGCGGAGTTCGTCCTGGAAGGTCTGCATGCGCACAAGCGCTTCGGACGAAATGAAGAGCGCGTTTTCACAGCAGGAGAAAAACCTCCGAAGCAGGCTGAGAAACCCTTCGAACGTGAGGAACCGCCGTTTCGCGGGCAGACGACCGTACAACTAGGTCGCCAGTGGTTGGTCGTTCGTCGTTGGCGGCAATGATAACGCGTCTTACGAACGACCACCGATTAAGGACCAACGACTGCCTTTATGAAGCGCATTCGCTACAGCAAGTACGTTCCGGATCCCGCCGGCGAAATGAGCATGGAGGATCTGCTCAGCGCTCTCTCAGACTACCTGCTGCAAAGTGGTTTCCAGAACTACATCATAGCGACTTTCTCTATGGCGAACAAACACTCGACGACCTGCGCCGCGCGCTGGAACAGGCATTGCTCGAATGGTAATTTTCTGGACGAGGAAATGCGTGAGCGGCTGCTAACAGATGCAAATGGATGGCACGCTGGATGAACTAATTGAACAGTTGATCGAACGTATGGAGCAGGAGGATTACATCAGCATCGACCAACCGCACGATCCCTCGCGCCAGGCGAGCACGGGTGGACAAGTCGGCGAGGCCCAGCCACAGGCCAAGTTCGAAATCACTGATAAGAGTCTCGACTTCCTCGGCTTTAAGACGCTACGCGATCTGATGGGATCATTGGGAAAATCCAGTTTCGGACGGCACGATACACGCGATTTGGCGACCGGTATTGAAACCAGTGGCGCCTCCCGGCACTACGAGTTCGGCGACACTCTGAACCTCGATATCACCGCTACCCTTTCCAGCGCCATCGAGCGCGAAGGTCTTAAATTGCCACTGAATATCGAGTATTCCGATCTCCAGGTACACCAGTGCGAATACCAGTCCTCTGCGCGACCGTCCTCATGCTCGACTGCTCGCACTCCATGATTCTTTACGGCGAAGACCGGTTTACACCGGCCAAGAAGTCGCCATGGCGCTCTCGCATCTGATCCGCACGCAGTACCCGGGCGATTCGCTTTCGCTGATCCTGTTTCATGATTCGGCGGAAGAAGTGCCACTCTCCCAGTTGGCACGGGTGAAAGTAGGACCGTATTACACTAACAACGCGAAGGACTCCGATTGGCACAACGCATCCTGCAACGCCAGCGCAAGGACATGAAGCAGATTGTGATGATCACCGACGGCAAGCCGTCAGCGCTACGCTCGAAGATGGACGCATCTACAAGAATGCCTTCGGCCTCGATCCGCTAGTGGTGAGCGAGACGCTGGAAGAGGTTCGAAGTGCAAGCGCGCCGGAATCCTGATCAATACTTTCATGCTGGCGTCAGATTATGGCCTGGTGCAATTCGTGCAGAAGGTCACGGAGATGTGCCGCGGCAAAGCCTACTTCACCACGCCCTACACGCTGGACAGTACCTGCTGATGGACTACATGTCGCGGAAGACCAAGACGATTCATTGAAGCAGGCCACTTTTCTGAAGGCCTGCCTCGTGGACTGGCGTCCGCTCGGTGTCAAATCCAAAATCAAGCGGCGGCACGGCTGAGGCCGTGCCCTTCCACGGCGCGCTCAGCCGCTCAGACCCCTGCGCCGTAAGAGCGTGGTGAACCAGACTCTAGGCGTGGCGAATTTTCGAGGGAGTATTCGAGTCGGGAACACGAATGTGAAGCTGTCCCCCTTACGCACATTCTCTGCTGTGAAAGCAGGCAATGCAGGTTCCGCCGGTACTGCGCACGCTGGGATAAACGATTCCTGCTGAGCCCAGGTTTAGGAGCTGTGCTGCAAGCGCCTGCGAGGCAATGTAGCTGTCACGAGACAGGCAGTCCGAATGTTCCTTCGCGCCTCGAATGTCATTAAATTCGGCGCGAAAGTCCGCCAGGTAATCGACATAATCGACAATATCTTCTTCATCCCATTGCGTTTCTTGCAACCAAAGCTGCCGATGGTGAGCCACCTCCGCCTGCGCCGTCTGCAATTCAAAAGCAGAATACCAGGCGCCGCGATCTGAGGAATTGAAGCGCGATCCGTTCGGTGCGGGATGGCAAAACGCGGCGTTGATGATCCGGTAGGAGGGAATCCCAAACACCAACTCCCTGGCGTCGATGCCCGGTAAGCGTCCCGATTCCGCCCACAGGCGGTCATTGGTTGCGTTGTCGAGCTCGAAGATTCCGTTAAGAAGATTTTCGTCATTGGTCAGGCGGGTGAGTACGGAGGCGTCGTCGTCAGCAAATCGCGCTGGAATCAGTCGATGCGTGTCTCGTTGATCGATACTGCACGCAGCCGGGACGCGCACTTACCTCCCGCCGCGACGACTGTCTAGTAACCGGCGGACCAGCAGCATGCCTGGCATGCCGCTCTGAACGAGCAAGACCAAAGGTGGCGCGTTGTTGAACACGGGATTACCATTGGGCCGAGAAACCCATTGGTTCGCCAGCTTCCGGTGAACAGAATATTCAGGGACTTGAAGATGCCGATCAGTAGAGAGATCCGAGTAAGCTCATCCTGCGTCAGCACACCTTGATGAGTTTTCTTGAGCCCATAGTACCGTCCGTGAGAGAAGCCACCGAGCAGTGCCATGGCATCTTCATTTTTCAGATCCCAGTTCTCGACGATCTTGAAGAACGCCTCAATCGCGGCGGGGCTGAGTCTCTTGCGCGTCGCCGCGTCCGTCAGGTCAGGCAGCTTCCTGAGATCCAGACCCAAATCAGGAACCACTGGAGTCGCAGGCACCTCGTGCCTCCTAATACGTACTATAATAGCTACTAATTAGGACAAAGTCAAGTAGGCAGATAACTCTCTCCAGTCTCTTATTCCCCTGTTTTCAGATAGATAAAGCCTAAGCGGCAGCAGAAAGCTACGCTTTGATGATCTCCCCCACGGCTCGGAACGCCTGGTCAATGGCTGCGTCTGTGTAGGCCGAGCCCCCGGCATCCGAGTTAGCGATGGCAATCCTGCCAAACTGCTTCCGTCCCAGCACCCAAGGCTTTTCCTCCTCGGACCAGTCGGGATCGAACAGCGGATTGTCGTGGAAGGCATAGCCGTGTGCCCAGCGGTTTACCGTGATGCCTTCAATATCCTGCGCCGGATCAAATGCCGCGGCGCCCAGAATGCGCCCTAGCTGCTCACGAATGTTGCGTTCGAAAGTTGAAAATGGTGTGCGCAGCAGTTCCATTCGCCCAGCGCGATTCTGCTCTCGTTGTGGCAAGCCGGGTTTGCACGGAGTCCGCAGCATAAACAGTACGGCCGGCTCCTCGGGCTTGCTGGGGAATTTGTAGTCTCCGAGGGAACCGGGAAATCCAGCGAAATATAGTTGTGGTAGCTGCCCGGCGCATCAATCTGAAACACGCCCAGCTTCTGGAACGCTGTCCAATTGCGGATCGCCACGTGCGTATACACCAACGGGCTTTTTACCAGCAACGCCAGAGCATCCCGCTGCTTCTCTGGCAGTTCGGGGCAGAGATACGGAATCATCCCGTTGTAGCAGGCCAGCACGCACGCTTTCGCCGTCACCGAACGCAGCTGTTCGCCCCGCATGTAAGCGACTTCCACTTCCTTCGCCGTTTTCGCCTCGTCCACGTGGCGCACCTTCACCACCGTGGTGTTCAACCGAATGCGAGTCTTCGCCGCTGATTGGGAAGACACCATATCCAGCTTGCTGTAGTCCACCCTCGCGGTTACCACGTCTTCCATCGTGTGTCCCGGAATTGCTTCCGGAATCAACGAACGAACCAGCAGCCGCGCGATCGAAGCATTGCCGTCCGGAAAGTGAAAAATATATGGGTCGGGTTTCACGTCGTTCCCGCGCCCTTGGCTTCTGCCCAGCTTCAAACCCTCAAAACCGGGGTATCCAAACTCATCGTAGTCGTCGCCCTCTGTGTAGCAGAACAGAGCTGGCACTGCCTCGATGCCAACGCAGAAAAGATCGTGCGTTTTCTTTTGAAAGAACAGCAGTACATCCTGATGCACTTTCACGATCTTCGTCAGGAAGTCGGCATAGCTCAATTTCATCAGCCGGTTCTGTTTTTCTTCCACGGAGAGACCCGGCAGATAGTCCACTTTTTCGGTGTAGAGCCGAGTGAGGTCGCGCTTCGCCACCTCCGAGAGCGGCGTCTTCGCAATAAACTCCGGCCACGGCAGCAAGTTTCTCCCCGCAACAAAACGGTCTTCCCCAAACGTTTCTTTGTCGAAGAACACGCCCGTGCCGAGCTTCAGGGACAGAAACAGCTTCTGGTCGAAAGCTTGGTAGAACTTCTGTAGATCAATACCCAGCTCCGCCAGCAAATCCTTGGCGGCCTGGCTGTACTTAGATGGACTCTCGATCGACTGCGTGCCCCCGTAGCACAGCACCTTCCGTCCGCCCACCTCAAACTCATTGCGCTTAGCGTGCCCGCCAAAGTCGTCATGATTATCCAAAATCAGAACGCGTGCCTGTGGACCCATTCTCTTGCGGTAAAAGTGCGCCGCTGCCAGCCCGCTGATGCCGGCTCCCACCACCACCAGATCGTAAGTCTCGCCGCTCACCTCGGGCTTCCCGGCCCCTTCCCAAAAGTCTCCATCTCGCAGCTTGTGCGCAAACGTAAACGTGCCGTCATGGTTGCCCCGAATTCCAGTCCGCGCTGGTGGATAGTAGTCTGGAGCTTTCTCCGGAGCAAATTGCTTTTCCGTGGGGTTCGAGTTAGTGGACGTCGGTCCACCCGCTTCCCCGAGCGCCGTAGCCAAATCCGGCAGCGCCAGCGCTCCGATGGCCACCGCGACTCCGTTCAGGAAGTCACGCCGGGTGATCTCGCGGCCCATGCCTAGCTCTCGATCTCGCGAATTGTTCACAGATAGCTTCGCACGCAGGCTTAGTCTGAAATTTGAGTTTTCTAAACAACCGTCTGACGCCGCGGTTCAGCTCGTACCGTCAGCTTTCTTCACGGCTGACTCTGCAGCTTGGAAACCAATGCGGCTATGGGTTCCGTCACAAAAGGGCTTGGTTACTGAGCCGCCGCAACGGCACAAAGAAAAAGCAGGTTTACCAGTGAGGTCGTACTTGTTGCCGTCCGCGTCGACCAATTCGAGCGAGCCTTCCGGAGCTTCTACGCGATACGGGCCATTCTTCTTGATCGTAATTTTGACTGTGGCCATGAGACCTCCGCTAAAAAATGAGTGTGAGTACGGATAATGAAGATAGCAGCTTCGAGCCGACGGCTTCTAGCGGAATGAAGAATTCCTGTGGCCGCCCCAAATCCGTTGGTAATTAGGGATGCCTCGCACCACTCAGCCTGCCACTCATGCGGCCGCCGATTGCGCCGGAAGTAGGTCCTGATACAGATCCAAATATTCATCGATCATGCGTTTGGCGGTAAAGCACTCGCGGGCGCGCTGATAGGCGCGATTGGCATAGCCGCGACATAGGTCACGCTCATCGCTCAGCCGCCGAATCACAGCCGCCAAGCTGTTAGCGTCATTCGAGTGGAAGTAGAGAGCGGCATCGCCCCAGAGTTCCCGGTGAGAAGGAATGTCGTTGGCAATGATGGCGCAACGCGAAAGCGCGGCTTCTACCGTCGTCGTGCCGGAAGGATCATATCGCGACGTGGCAGCATAGATGGAGGCCCGGCTGTAGAGAGTGCGCAGCTGCGCCTCGGTTTGCGGACCTTTTAACGCCATGCAGACCCGATCGACGGCAACTTTGACGTCGGCTCGAATGGGAACCTTGGGAGATGTCACCGGGGCGTCTGATCCGACGATGCAGACAGGGAGTGGGTGCTCGTGTTGGGTCAATAGAGAAACCTGTTTGCCGGCATCCCACAGGCGACCCACAGCCAGGACGGAATCATCCTTGCTTACGTATGGATTGAAGAAGATTGGGTTGCGTCCGTTGTAAATCACAGAGTCGCGGCGCGGACGCGTATAGCAGGCCCGGAGAGTGTCCAACATCCAGACCGTGGGCGCAACCACGGCACTGGCCTGCTCCAAGCCACGAATTACCATTTCTCTGTACCACTTCACCCAGCGGGTCTGTTTCGGCTCATTCCCATGAATCGCTTTCCACCAACTGATCATGTCCCCATGGGCCACGACTACACGCGGAATTTCAACTGGGAGGCCGCCATAGCACAACTGGTTCAGGTGCAAAAGATCGGGGTTTAACTCCTGCACCAGAGCCGTGATATAAGCGGAGGAAGCTTCCAGATCCAACTCTCCTTCCTGCATCCAGTCCAAACGAAATGCCGTCGGACGGTATTCCAGACCGTGCAGATTATCCATCCAGGAGGTTTGCTCGGGCAGAGGAATCTCGCCGAGGCTGACCAACGTGACACGCACTCCGCGGCTTACCAGTCCCGTGACCAGTTCGCGAGCGTAAGTCCAGACCCCACCCAGCGTATCGGCAGTCACTAGAACGTGCACTCGCAGCTCCTGTCTCTCGCTGACATCAGTGTACGTGAGACGTCTGATTCAAGGCGTGATTATTGTAGTGTGAGAACCGGCGGTCACCGAAGGATTTTTGGAACCTTTATCGACGCAGTGCGCAAATTATTGCACAGGAAGGACCAGGCAATACTCGAGCACTGGCTTTAGTGTGCCTCTTGGTTTGCGAGAAAGGCCTCGTATCCCTTTTGGTAGCCTGCGGTGAAAGACGCTCGATCCGCCTCGGTCGCCCATCGGCCTCTGACAACATGGGGCGCAACTCCATTTTCGGCTGCAAGTCTTCCCAGATACAATCCATCTCGGAATGCGCCATCGGTGATGTGGCTGATGCTTTCGCTCGCGCTCAGACTGTTCGGCTGACGGTTAGCCTGAAACACTGAGGCCGTTCCCATGCTGAGCGCGATCACAGATGCGAATAGTGAAACCCTGTTCATTGCTTTGTCCCCCAAATGTTCGATTCGCTTGAATCTCTTTCGTTGAGACAAGCCTACGGCGGGCGGAAGGTGACCTTGTCATTTAGCGGTCAGTTGTTGGTCAACTGTTCGTTGTCTTTTTGTCGGGGGTTTGTAACCTTCATGCGGAACGACAACCAGGAGGGCGGCGGCTTAGGTCGAGGCTTCGAGTTTGATGGGCATTTCCCGAGCCAGTTCATAAACGGCGCGCATTTTAGTCTCAGCTGTGGCTTGAAGGTTGGGGGTTTGAAGGGCCAGCTCGCAGGATAGTAGGATCGCCGTTATCGTATCTTTTAATTCATTGCGCAGGCCTTGTTCCGCGCCTTGCCGCGCTAGCAGGACCTCTCGCTTGCAGCGGTGCAGAGCCGCACGCAGTTCGCGCACTACTCGCTCCATTCCGCAGATAGCAAAATTTATGTAAACAGGGATCGCCGTCCCGACATGCTGTAAGACCATCTCGCTGTCATCGGGCTCGGCTTCCAGGAACGACTGATCAATCACGAGTGCGGAATATTCGTGGGCGCGCAGTTTGGTTGCTGCCTCGCGCAGCGTGGCCTCGACCTCCACCGGCTCCCGAATATCTTCCTCGAGCCTCACTGCCCAGTCGCCACCTTTCGCGTCGGGCGTAATGAGTAGAATCATTCGTTTTGACCTGCACGTCTGCCGCCACAACTTTGACTGATGAAAGCATTGCGTTTAGAGCGGCGCTGGCTTCTGTCGTTCCCATGACGGGACGCCCGCTCCGCTTCCCGAACACCCGCGCAAATGCCAGGGGAATTGTAGTCGGAAATTGCTGCGAGAGTTACTTGGGTCCCAAGCCCAACCCCTGAAACGGAGTATGTTCGGGAGAGTACCCTTCTAGCTAGGGGGGAGCAGGTACTTGCCAACGTACATCCAGAGAAAACCGATCAGCCATGTGCACGGAATCCATGACAGCAGCAGCAACCACGATCTAGCTTCAAGAATGTATGGAATCAATAGCCCTGGAAGCTAAGGTAGCCAAACGACCGCTCGCTTGTAGCCCTTCGGAGACCCTAACGTTGTTCCCGCACTGAGGACAGTTACAGGATTGCCTCGACTCAGGGCCGAGCGCTAAAGTTCAGTCAAGCATTTGCTACATTCGGAGAGACGTATGCTTTGAGCGGAACGGTTCTTCGTCGGATGGAGTATCAACCGAGCATTCCAACCCGCAGTGAAAGAGGGTGGCGGGCTTCGACATCTGGCGGATGTGCTGGAGGCGTCCGTCGGAAGCACCTTGGCTCGTGGCGATGCTCAGCTACAGCCAGGGACAGCAACAAGTGAAGGCGCACTCGCTTTCTACCAGAAAAACCCGCAAGCTCTGCAACCCGACAAGCGGTACTTCGAGACGTGGCACTCCGCTCTGGCTATCGCTGACGCTGGCCGTAAGAGTGAGCATCAGCTAGGCCGCTGGGAAAGCAGCACAGCAGCAACCTGGATCGCTCCCTCGCAAAGAACGGATGCCTGGGGCCATGCGTTTTGTGTTCAATCCGATCAACAACAGACAATCGTTGTCAGCCCCGGTCCCCAAGCCCTCAGTTCCCTAGATTGCAACAGCCTCAAGGTTTCCGACGACGAGCTCGTCCAAATGCCCCAGGGCAGGCTGAATCCTCATGCTTCGGGAGCGTTGATCTTGTTTGTGAAAAAATCGGGTGTCGGGCCGGCTGGCAATAGCGCTGTAGACCTGAAGGCGGTCCCGAAGGCGGGTTTCCGGGGATAGGGTTTTGGCGCCGCCTTCGGCGTCGGCGGCTAAGAGAAAAATCCCTTCGAGCCGGTTGCTTTCTGGCAACCCGCAAACAACGGCGGGTGGCCCTTCGTGGTACTGCAAAGGTGGGGAGTGGAACGGCGGGTGAAAAAGTTGTACTCGATGCATCGCACCTGGCCTGGCCCGCCCACTCTGCCAACCTAATCCTGGGCGGCGTACTCCTTCAGCTTGCGATAGAGCGTCGTTTTACCAATCCCCAGCAGCTTCGCCGCCAGCAGTTTGTCTCCGTTGAGTTGCCCGATAGTGTTGATGATGGTCTGCTTCTCCAAGTCGGCGATGGGGACAATTTTGGCCGCGGCGTTTCCTCCTGCTGGCGTCGTGCTTTGCACACTTTGAATGGCGCTGGGTAGATCGGACGCCTGGATCATGGGGCCGCTGGTGAAGGCGCAGGCCCGTTCCAGGCAGTTTTCCAGTTCACGAACGTTGCCTGGCCAATCGTAGGTCAACAAGGCCTTCATGGCGTCGTCGTTCAGGCTCCGTTCCTGTGCCGAGGCCCGCGACAGCCGCTCCAGGAAGTGCGGCGCCAGCAGCGGGATGTCCTGGCGACGCTCGCGCAATGCCGGAATCCGCAAGCTGAGGACATTCAGCCGAAAATAGAGATCACGCCGGAACGTGCCCTGCGCCACCGCCTGCTCCAGGTCGCGGTTCGTGGCCGCCAGTATTCTGACGTTGATGAGGACGCGTTTGGTGCTTCCCCCTGGCCGGATTTCCTTCTCCTGAATCGAACGCAACAGCTTGGCCTGGAGGTCCACCGACAACTCACCTACCTCATCCAGAAATACCGTGCCGCCCTCGGCGATGGCGAGCAGGCCTTCGCGAGACTGTACCGCGCCGGTGAAGGCTCCCTTGACGTACCCGAAAAGCTCACTCTCGATCAGAGTCGGGACCAGTGAGCCGCAGTCGACGGGAATAAATGGCTTGTCATGGAATGGTCCCGAGTAGTGTATGGATCGTGCCACTATTTCCTTGCCGGTTCCGCTCTCTCCCAGGATCAGAACCGGGTGGTTGCTGTGCGCGGCCTTGGCGATGATGCGGTAAAGTTTCTCCATCTCGGGCGCCCGGCCGACGATGCTACCGAAGCCTTGTTTGGATTTGATCTTCTCCCGCAATAGTCGATTTTCGGTTTTCAGCTTTAAGTGTCCGGAAACACGCTGCAACAGCAGCTTCAGTTCGTCCATGCTGAAAGGTTTGGTGACATAGTCGTATGCGCCATTCTTCATGGATTGCACCGTTCCATAACCGGTCACCACGATGACCACCGCGTCGGCACGTCGTTCGCGGATCTGGTGCAAAGCCTCGAGCCCTCCCGCACCCGGCAATTTCAGGTCGAGCAGCACCACGTCGACGCCTTGGGCATCCAGCATGCGGTAAGAATGCTCGGCCGAGTCGTCCACGCAGGTGTTGAAACCCAGGGATTGGGCAACTTCCCGGCAGGCTTCCCGAATAGCGCGTTCGTCATCCACGATCATCAGATTCAGCAGGTTCGCACCTTCGAGTTGGGGCAGGATGGGCGCGCTAGCAACCGCGGTTGTCATGTTGAATCACCTCGCCTTGAGTTCGGATTTCTACGATTAGGGTTCCTGGGCGTCTTCCTGGGCCAATTCTGGAGCAACCCGCGGCAAGCGAACGGACACCTGAGTGCCGCGGCCCGGCTCACTCTCCACTACGACGGTTCCTCCACGCTCTTTCACAATGCCAAACACGGTGGCGAGTCCCAACCCGTTGCCAAGCCCGGGCTGCTTGGTCGTGAAGAAAGGCTCGAACAAATGGGAACGTGTTTCTACATTCATGCCGGAGCCAGTATCGGTGACCGTGACCTCAACGCAGGGCGTCAGGCTTGATTTCTGGTCAGTCGGATGAGCGAGAAAGTCCGCGCAGTTTCGCGTCCTCACAGTCACGCGGCCGCCATCCGGCATGACGTCGCGGGCGTTCAGCACCAGGTTCATCACGATCTGCTGAACCTGGGACGGATTGATCATGACCGAACCCAGATCGTCAGCTAGTGACGTAACCAGTTCGATATTTTCACCAATCAACCGAGCCAGGAGTTCACAGGACTTACAAAATTGTACGTACTTCCGGCGGCGCTCGGCGCGTTGTACCCTGTCTGAGGCCAAGCAACCACGGGGTTCCGGAATTTTACCGATATCCACGCCCGCGTGATGCAGTAGCTATTAGGAGGCAACATGATCTTAGTTACTGGAGCTTCAGGTAGTGTCGGAAGTGCGGTCCTGCGAGAAGTCCTCAACAGCGGAAAGCCGGTGAGCGCGATGTATCGCTCAAGGGAGGACGCGGCGAAGTCATCCGGAGGCTCACCCACTCGCGTGGCCGATTTTGCGGACAAGCCAAGTCTGCGGCGAGCTTTGGACGGCGTTGAAACTGTGTATCTCGTGTGCTCGCCGATACGCGAACTAGTGGATCTCGAGAGCAGCATGATAGACGCTTGCCGGGAAGGTGGGGTCCACTACGTAGTGTTGAACTCCGCTCTTGGGGCGGGAGACTATCCGAAATCGTTTCCCAGTTGGCACCGAAAGGTTGAGGAGAAACTCAAGGCTTCCGGTTTGGCCTACGCGATTCTGCGCCCGAACAGCTTCATGCAAAACATGCAAACCTATTACGCATCTAGCATCAGATCACAAGGAGCCTTCTACGTGGCGATGGGAAATGCGCGCATAAGCTTCATTGACGTGCGCGATCTGGCTCGCGTGGCCGCAAAGGTGCTGACATCGCCGGAGCATCAAGGCCAGACGTTCGAACTGAACGGACCCGAGGCCCTCACCTACGGGGAAGTAGCTGACAAGGTCTCCCGCGTGACCGGCCGAAAAGTGCGGTATGTAGACATTCCAGAAGAAGCTTAGAGGAAATCCATGCTCGAACTAGGAATGCCGGAATGGCAAGTTTCAGCTTTGCTGGATTTACAGGCGTACTACACCGGAGGGAAGGGCGCTGAGGTGGACGATACGCTTCCCAAGCTTCTCGGACAGGCCTCGAGGACGATGGATCAGTTTCTGGCGGAGTTCGCGGATGGCTTTGCCGAACAGCGTGCCACAGCGTAGGAGGGCTGGATGGAGGCGGTGAACGCGAAGACCGGAATGACGCAAGCGGAAATGAAGCGATTCATTCGAAATCACTTTGAAGAGTTCGTGAATCGCAAGAATCTGGATATCGCTGATGTCAATTTCGCGCCGGACTTCGTGGATCACGGCACCGATGTGCCGCCGGGGACGTTGCCGGGCCGGCCGGGGCAAAACAGTATGTCGGCGGCGCCTACAAACGGTTTCCCGACATTCACGTGGACATCGAAGACCTGATCGCCGAAGACGATAAAGTCGTGGTAAGGAACAAATGGACGGGAACCGACGCTACCACGAAAAAATCAATTCAATTCTCGGGCATTGTCATCTGGAGGATCGCAAACCGGAAGATTGCCGAGCGCTGGGCATATCTGCAAGCGCCTCATTCGCCGTCGAGCTAGCTGGAGGATTTCTTACTGGTTTCAAACTAAAACGGAGGAGACAGCCAATTTCGGCCGCTCCTCCGTGGATTTGTAAAGCTCTTCGGCAGACAGACTAGTTTGACGAGTCGCCCATGCCTGCGGCTGCGCTCTGTGGTCCGTTTTCCGGCTGAACGATCACGCCGTCGAACGGGGTTGCGGCCACGAAACGTCCGTGCACCACGCTGATGCGGCGCAAAGGGTACCCGGAGTCAGGCCCGCGATGCCAGCTCCGCCCGCCGTCCTGGCTGGCGAAGATCACACCCGTGGCCGTGCTGGTAGCCAGCAGGCGCTTGCCGGTTTGGTCGTAGGTGATCGAACTGATGTTCTTGTCGGGCAGCCCATTCACCATGTGTTCCCAGGTGGTACCGGAGTCCGTACTACGGAAAGCGCCTTCCCGCGACGCGACCAGGATCTCGCCATCAGGAGTGATCGCCAAGCCAGAAAGGCTGGTCACATAAGAAGACAGTCCAGCCTGCTGCCAGGCGACTCCATCATCCAAGGAAAACAGCACGTTGGTGCGAGTGGCGGCAACCACCAGGTTGCCCTTCGCCTGCACCGAAACAAATTCAGTCTTGCCAGCCACCGGACCCCCACTCCAACTCTTGCCCTGGTTCGTACTAGTGAACAAACCCGCGGAAGTGGCAGCCAGCCAGCGTTTCGGCGTGATTTCGATTTCGTTCACCTTAGCGTCTAGCACTGAGCGAACTGCGGTCTTCGTGGCTACGGAAGTTTTCTTTGTGCCCTTCTTAACCGCGCGGACCGAGACTTTCTCGTTAACGATGGCGTTAATCGCATGCCATTCGGAACCATCGCGATCCAGCATAAAGATGCCGCGGTTAGTGCCGGCAATCAGAGCGCCATTACTGGCCTGCTTAAGCGCGAATACATCGCGACCACCGAGGCCAGAACTTTTCTGCTGCCAGCTTTGGCCGCCGTTATGGGTGGAGAAAACTCCGCCGAACTCACGGTCGTTTACTACTCCCACAAGCATGCTATTAGGATCACTTTGGTCGGCCAGAATCGCCGTGACGTAGCGGTGGGTGTAACCGTGGTTGGAAGCCAGGAAAGTCTGCGCGCCGTCCTCGCTAGCCATCACGCCGCTGCGATCGGTGGCCAACAGAACGCGGTTCGAGTTACGCGGATCCACCATTACGTCATTCACTACGACTTCAGAATTGGTTACGTGCTTCCAGGTCTTGCCCGCATCCAGGGTCTTCCATAGCCCTTCTGTCGTGCCGGCATAGACCGTGGCGGGATTGATCGGATCCTGCTTCAGGACGCGAGTGCGCCGCGCCGAGAATGGAATTCCTTGCAGTTTTTGGAATAGGTCGCCGGCGCTGTCACTCTTATAAATTCCCGAGCAGGCGCTGGCGAATACCACGGATGGATTCGTGGCATCGACGATGATCGAGAACACGTCCGAATCATCTATCATGCCTTTATTGATGTGACGCCACGTGGCGCCGCCGTCGCTAGTTTTCCACGCCAGATGCCAGGTGCCCGCGTATACCACGTCCGGATTCTTGGGATCGATGGCAGCGGATTCGATGTTCTTGATTTCGGGATTCGAGGCAGAGATTCGCTCCCAGCTGTCGCCGCCATCCCGGCTGCGGAAAACTCCGTCGAGAGCGCCCGCCACCAATACCTTGGAATCGGAAGCAGAGAGCGCCATGGCACGAATCGATTTTCCGTGCATCGCGGAAAGAGCTTCCCAGTTTTTGCCGCCGTCATGACTGCGGAATAGGTCGCCGGCTTGCTGGTTTTCGACGCTCCAGGCTGAAACATATATATGTTTGGAGTTGTGTGGATCGATGGAGATGTGATCCAGCACGTAGTCGTCGCCACTTCCCAAATGCGCGAAGCGCGACCAGCTATGCCCGCCATCCTCAGAGGAGAAAATACTTCCCGTGCTGGTACCCAGGAAAATGTGATCCGGATTGCGCGGATCGTAACTCAGGCTGCGGACATCCCCTCCATCTGGCCCTAGGACCGTCCACTGAGCAGCCCATAAACCTGGTGGCACAGAACGCAACGACCAATATAATCATATACTTACAAGAGATTGCCCGAATCAGCGCCGATTTCATAGGTGGATTTGCCCCTGACGAAACAATGTGGCTAACCGGGCCAGAGTGACAGCGTAACTCATTGCGATCAAGTTACGTAAGGGAGGTAGACAAAGGGCCGGTCGAGTTTCAGCCTCGACCGGCCTTGTCCAGTAGCAGTTAACTTGTTGCGCTATTGCGCCTTCGGTTTGGCCGCCTTTCTCTTGGGCGCCGCAGGGTGATCCGGAATCGCCTTCACCACCCCTTCATTCACTGGTTGCGTGCCCTCGCCAGAGAACGTGGCGCCAGCAGGAACCACCCAGTATTCGGCGGTTTTCGTTCCCCCGCTGCCCGTTCGTACCTCGATGCGGCTTGGGTCAATTCCCTGCTTGGCTTCACCTCCCGTCAGATAAGCTTTGGAATCGACGGCACGCTCTGCCGCTAGATTCTTGCGCTTCTCGGTCGGCTCCGCATTGCCGACAATTACGAGCTTGTTGTCAGCATTCTGCTGCAGGTTCTTCGCCACGTCGTCGAGAATAGCTTTGCAGGTGTTGTCCACGCGCCAAGGTTTGTTCACGTTAGGGAAGTCGCATTGGCTCAGCTTGCTGGCCTGCGGCGGAGGCGGAGGCGGAACCTCCACGTTGACTTGGCTCGAAGACGAAGTCGTCAAACCACGGGAGTCAGTACAGGTCGCGCTCACCGTGATCGGGCCCGCGGAAGCGCCGGTCGTGTCCAGGGTGGCCGTTCCTCCGCTGCCCGAGACACTGCCCCCGCTGGCGGTCCAACCACTGACCGTCACTGGCACGCCGTCTGGACTGGTGCAGTTGCAGGTAAGTGTGGAAGACGTGCCGGCCTGAACCGAAGCCGGACTCGCGGAGCATGACATGGTAGGTGGATTCTTTGGCGGCTCTTTGACGGTTAAATTTGCTGTACAACTCGCCTCGCCATTCTTCTTCATCTTGTGATCGGCAATATGCGCGGTCACGGTGTAACTGCCGCCCGCGAGGCCATTGGTATCGATATTGGCGGTGTTGTCCTTGCTGGTGACCTTTCCGCCGCTGCTGCTCCAAGTGTAAGTCAGATCATGCTTGGGGTTGAAGTTGCTGCCGGTCGCCGTCGCCGTCACAGGCTCACCCACCATGACTTCGCTGGGTTGTACGGCACAACTGGCTGTGGGTGGAACCTCCGGCGCTCCACCGACGTAAAAGAGGATGCCACTTCGCAGGCGAACCCCGCCCCAATTTGGGCGCCTCAAGCCAGGCTGGCTCGGAGGAACTACGTTCGAAAAGTTCTCGGGCACCCACTGATAGTCAGCTTCGAACAGACGAATGCCGAAGCCACGGCTGACAGGAATATCGATCCCCCCTCCGAGAATCGCTCCAATTCGGTTGTGGGGGCCACTAAAGGAATCATTTAGACGATTCCAACCAAACAGTGTGTGGGCAAAGTAGTTGATGCCCTCCCCTCTCCAAGTCAAGCGGGGACCGGCGGACACCGTCTCAATGTTCTTGGCCACTTTGCCGAAGTTCACTCCGGCATCTGCTTCCAGAGGCGAGGTTCTTCGTAAAATTATAAGCGAAGGCAAAGCCAGCACCCTTTGGCATGCCCCCAACGTTCTGGGACTGAACCGGATTAGTACCCGCGATCGGTACACTCCCACGCGGATCCAGCCATTGATAGCCGATAAAAACGTCGGCTTTAGGCGTGGTTTGTTCCTGAGCCAGCGCGGCGACCGACAACAGAAGCATTGCGACCACCGTCATCGCGATTGCGAGACACGGCACACGCCGACTGCTTTTCCTGCTACGAAGTGACATGCAATCCTCCGGAAACTGACGGGTCAACCTAGTGTTCATGGGCAATCTCAAGATCGCGGTAGCGTAGACCAATTCCCCGCATGGAAAATTCTCGAGACGTATGCCATCAAACCAACGAGCCTCAGAACCACAAACTCTAACCCAACGGTTGGCACCCGGCATATTATTCGCAGGGTTCCTGCAGAGTCAACTAGGCGAACTGCCAAGTTAAATTGAGCCGCGACCAATAATCCGAAAATCTCACATTGATATTTTCGCTTTCTGCGGTAACGCGAAGCTGCGGTCTAAGCTGGTTAGGGGCTTCACAGGCTTGCAGGTAATCGGCTGAGCCTCAATAATGACTGCTGGCCGCAAATCTATGAACCAGGAAAAAGTACTGATCGTCGAGGACGAAGACAATGAGCGGACAGGTCTGGCTGAGCTAGTGTCCGCGTGGGGCTACCGCGCCGAAACCGCGAGAGATGGCGCGGAGGGTTTGGAGAAAATAGCTAGTTGGTCCCCTTCCATCATTGTCACCGATATGAAAATGCCGCGCATGGGAGGCCTGGAGCTTCTCGAAAAATTGGCAACTGATGACCAGACTAGAGCGGTCGTCGTAGTCACCGCTCAAGGCACGATTGACAGCGCGGTGCAAGCCATGCGTATGGGCGCTTACGATTACATCACCAAACCGATTGATACGGCGCGATTGCGCACTATTCTGCAGAATGCCTCGACTCTGCTGGGCACGCGGGTTGAACTCGAGGTCACGCGCCGTAAGTTGCGGGATGCAGGCTCTCTCGGCAGTCTTGTCGGTCCCTCCAAGAAAATGCAAGAAATTTTCCGCCTGATTGAAATGGTGGCTCCCAGCACCGCATCCGTCTTAATCACCGGGGCCAGCGGCACCGGTAAGGAACTGGTGGCGCGTACCGTCCACGAGCTCAGCCCTCGCCGGGGTAAACCTTTTGTTCCAATCAATTGCGCCGCCATTCCAGAAACCCTAATCGAGAGCGAAATCTTCGGTCACGAAAAGGGCGCCTTCACGGGCGCGCTGGAGCGACGCACCGGCTGCTTTGAACTGGCGGAAGGGGGAACCTTGCTGCTGGATGAAATTGGCGAAATGCCGGTCCCCACTCAAGCCAAGCTTCTACGGGTCCTTGAAGACCGCAAGTTGCGGCGGTTGGGAAGCAAAGTGGAGACCACGGTGGACGTTCGCGTACTCGCGGCCACGAATAAGGTGCCGGAAGATGCAGTGGCCCGCGGCGAGCTTCGCAACGACCTTTACTACCGACTGAACGTGTTTAACATCCATATGCCACCGCTGAGGGAGCACAAAGAAGATATTCCCGACCTGGTGCAGACCCTGCTCGGCGAAATGAGCGCCAAGCACGGGCGAAAGGTAGCGGCGGTGAGCGAGGCTGTGCTCAATCTATTTCGCAATTACTCTTGGCCCGGCAACACACGTGAGTTGCGCAACACATTGGAGCGGGCTGTGATCGTCTGCGACGGTGCCGTGATCGAAACCAAGCATTTGCCGCCAGGGTTTGGGTTGTCGACGGTCCGGCCCCCGGTCGACGATCCGGACGCCATACGTCTGGGAGTGGGCACCACAGTGGGAGAGGCAGAGAAACTGCTAATACTGAAAACTCTTGAAGCCACCAGCAACAATAAAACCCGGGCAGCCGAGATTCTCGGCATCAGCCTGAAAACCCTGCATAATAAGCTCAAGGAGTACGGCAGCGCGCCCGCCGAAGCGGCATCGGCCAAGGAAGGATAAACCTAGGCTGTCGCTTGGGCGGCTGGTCAGCATCAGGGTATCGGGCAGTTATTCGAACTAGTCCAGCCCGTCGAAGCGCTTGACGAGAGGGCATGCGCCGAAGAACAAAACTCGTGCTCGCCATCACTTTGATGGTGGTAGTGCTCGCGTCCGCGTTCTCCTACATCTATATCTCGGAGTTGCTGCGTCAGGGGGTTACGACGGCTAGTGAATCTGCCTCCCAGTTGACTTCCAATCTCGCCTACCTGGCGGCGAATGCTGCCCCGGACTTGAGCAGCACCAAGGTGAATACTGCTGATCCGAAAGCAGTGCGCCGGGCGATTGCCTACTATCTCAGCACCGATCGCAATCTGAACGATGCTTTGCAATCGGTAGTAAGCACCTGGCCGATGATTTACGACGCGGCTGTTGTGGATGCCGACGGCAATGCGATCCTCCACACGAATCCGGACCTAGTGGGCAAGCGCATTCCTGTTCGGCCCGATTTCCAACTGGTAAAGAACGCCGACTTCCGTAAGCAATTTCGCCTGTTGTACAACTCCCCTACCGTCTACGATGTGCGCCTGCCGCTCACATTGGATGGCGCTGCCTTCGGCATAATCCACGTGGGCGTTTCCACTGTCTTTCTGAAAAGCGAACTCACCCCCCACTTGCGCCGGGCGGCCATCTTATCTGCTCTTGCCATTTTGCTTTCCATGTTATTAGCGGCGGGACTCTCCCGTCTGGCGTTGGGTCCTCTGGAGCGCCTAAGCCGCAGCCTGGATAGCGTAACCGGAGGAAATCCCGAAGCGGTTACCGAGGACGCTGGGCGCGATGAATACGGGTTGGTTACGCTGAAGATCGCGCATCTCGGCCGCCAGATGCGTGACGCCAAAGAGATCTTTTCCGCCTTGAAGGACAACGTGGATCAGATCATGGGCAACCTGCAAGACGGTCTGATGCTGTTCACCCGTGATTCGCATGTCGTGCTGGTGAGCGCTTCCGTGGAACGCTTCCTCGGCCGGCCACGACGAGAGTTACTGGGCCGCACCGTGAAAGAAATTTTCTCTTCTGATTCGCCTCTGGGCGTACAGGTGCTGGAGGCCTTTCAACTGCGAAGCGCAATTCTGCAGCGCGAAGTGGAGTCGCCGAGCGGAAAGCGAGTGCAGATCTCGCTCGACTTCATTCAGGAAAGAGGAGCGCAGATCGGCGCCCTGCTTACCATGCGCGATGCGGAGTCGGTCCGGCGCATCGAAGATGAAATCGAGATGTCGCGCCGGCTTTCCGCCAGCGGCCGGCTCACCCGCGGTGTCGCCCACGAAGTCAAAAATCCGATCAACGCTATCGTGCTGCACTTGCAGTTGCTGCAAAACAAGCTGCAACAGATCGATCCTGATACGCGGCGGCACATGGATATCATCGGTAGCGAGATCTACCGTTTGGACCGTGTGGTTCAGATCCTGGTCGACTTCACTCGGCCGCGCGATCTCCGCCTAGAGGAAATCGACCTGCGCCGGCTGTTGGAGGACGTCACTACGCTGGCCACGCCTGATGCGGAACAACACGGGGTCACCTTAACTTGCGAATTACCGCCAGAGCCGCTATCTGTCAAGGTGGACGCCGACCTGATGAAGCAGGCCATCCTGAATGTGGTTCTCAACGGCGTGCAAGCCATGCCACAGGGAGGACTGCTGACGGTTTCGGCTCGGCGGGAAGACGAGATCGTGGTCACCGAGGTTCGGGACCAAGGCAGCGGTATTCCGCATGAACTCCAGGAAAAGGTTTTCGAGCTGTACTTTACTACCAAGAAAGCCGGCTCTGGCATCGGACTGGCGCAAACCTTCCAGATTCTGCAATGGCATTACGGATCAGTAGATTTCCAGTCGGTGCAGGGTCAGGGCACAACGTTCCGGCTCCGCCTCCCTATGGCTGAATCCCGGTCGGACTCCTTGAAAGAGGCAGCAACTCGCACCTAAGCAGTGGAAGAGTAGCGATGCCTCGCTCCGGAGCGTAGAATCGCACCAATCGCCCGGAGCGCCCCGGGCACGAGTTTGAATATGTCTCTGGCCGCTGTCCTCATCGTCTGCGGGCTCGTCGCTTCGCCATCGATCGGCGTCGCGGATAGCTCTGCAGTGCCCGTAATAGCAAAACAGAACCAGCGGGCACAGGATTCCCCTCCAACCGCTCCTCCGCCGGAAACACCTACGCCCCCAGCGCAAAGCAAGCCGGAGCCACCGTCTGCGCCGCCACAAACTCCCGCTCCTGCTACACAATCTGAGAATCCGCAGCCTGACTCAACCGCCAAGAAGCCTGCCGCCGCCGCTACCAAGAAGCGTCACCGAAAACGCAAGCCCACCGCACAGCCGGAGTCAAGCCCGGCTAAGACTGTGGTACCCAATGGCAGCACGACGGATCCCAAGGCGGAGATTACTCCCAGCGTTACCGACGCACAGGCTTCTCATCAGCGCCAGAACACTACCGAGTTGCTGGACTCTACTGACGCAAATCTAAAAAAGCTTGCTGGCCATCAACTCACCCCCAGCCAGCAGGACACGATGAAGCAGATTCAATCCTACGTCGAACAAGCTAAGGTTGCTGACGCTGCCGGCGATCTGCAAATGGCACACAATCTCGCCTTCAAAGCTCGCCTGCTGTCGGATGAATTGGTGAAACACTAAGGAATGGGCTTTCGGGCCTCAGGATTCAGGTTCAATTCTTGCAATGACTATTTGCCTTTCGCGCGGGCCGCATTCACCTTCGCTAGGAGGTCTTGCGCAGGTTGTTGCGCCGGCCCCGAGATTCTCACGGCTTCGTTGAGCGCGTCTCGCGCTTCGGTCACACGATTGAGCTTGGCATAGGCAAAACCCAGACGGAACATGGTCAGAGCATAGGACTGGTCGTCCTGTCCTTTGAGCAGGGTGCCCGCGGTCTTTAACTCGGGGATGCCAGCCGCAGTTTTATCCTGCTTTAAATAGGCATAGCCGATAGTGTAGTGCGCCACGCCTGCGGACACTTTGTGGGAGCGATCGGCGTCGGGAGATTCGGCCTTTGCCACTGTTATCGCCTTTTCAGCGTATGTGATGGCCTTGTTCAGACTGCCCGGCTTTGGATCCTCAACATATGTGTTTGCGAGGAGCAGTAAAGCAGCCAAACTATTGGGGTTCGCCTGCAGAGTCTTTTCCCCGTATGCAACCAATCGAGAGGTGTCCTTCAGTTCCGAGAGTGAAACCATGGCGTACGAAGTTACCTGGTCTTCGAAGCGAGAGGTAGGAAAGGCCGGGGTGAAGCGCTCGATGTAGCTGATGCGCGTCTTGGCGTCGTTCTCGGTAGCAATCGCATTGAAAGCAGTGGCCTCGAGAAATTCGCACGAGCTTTTCGCTGAGTTCTTTTCGTCCTCCACGTGTGAGGCAAACTCCTGGTCGCTCATTCCTGCTGGCTTGGACTCCTTAGCGAATGAATTGCACACCTCGCCCCCGCGCATGGAGTAGTCCATCAACCTGGCATTATTCTTCATCTGTTGCGCTATGCCGGCCTGCGAGACAAGAATGTCCAGATTATGGGGAGATCCGATGAGGGCCTTGTCTCCATACTCGAGCGCCTTCTGCAGATCTCCCGTAGCCTGATAAGACTGCGAAATCTGCCAGTTGCCATAGGCCACGGCCGCGGGATTCGAAGCGAACTTCTGGACGAAATCCTGATACATGACCACCTTCTTCTGCGCGTCCGGTTCGTTGGAGATCGCCTGCAGGGCCTGATCTTCGGGCGTGCCCGCGGGAATAATGATCCTGTCCACTTGTGCCTGCAGGACAAGAGAAAAGGACGCCGTGTAGAGAGCAACCAGTAGCGCGACGGGCCAGCGACTGTGTCTCATAAACCACCTCCGCATTTGTGCGGGGGCATCGTAGCTCCGAATGAATTCGTGCGCAAGTTTGTACTTAGGCTGACGGGGCTGATGGCACGGAATCTGCACATGCTGTAGTCTGGCCGCATGCAAGATGGCGATGAGACGGACTTTCACGCAGCCTCGGAGAGTTCATCTCAATGCCAGAGACCGCGCACTCCAGCGGGGTCTTTCCGGGGACAAACTTGGAGGCATTCCCTTCTTTTGATCGTCCTGGTCGCGCTGCTCCTGCGATTGTCGGTTATCACGATAGGCCATACCTATCGCATCACGCCGCGCCGTGATCACTTCCAATTTGGCTGGGAGATGGGACGCATCGCCCGCTCCATTGCCACCGGACAAGGCTTCAGTTCTCCCACCGATCTGCCAACCGGACCCGAGCGCCTGGGCACCGCCACTTTATCCGTATATTCTGGCGGGCGTTTTCAAGCTCGTTTGGTGTTTACAGCAACGCTGCGGCGTGGGTAATTCTGGCATTCAATAGTATTTTTGGAGCGCTCACTTGCATCCCCCTTTATCGCATCGCGGAAAGAATTTACGGAGTTGAAGTCGCCCGCGCTGCGGCCTGGACTTGGGCGGTATTTCCGTACGCAATTTATTGGCCCGTGCGCGTGGTGTGGGAAACCAGTCTGAGCGCGTTTCTCCTGACGTTGGTCTTGCTGCTTACCCTGCGCATGCAACACGAGCCACCCCGTCCTCGAGCGTGGATCGTCTTTGGACTCCTGTGGGGTGTCATTACTCTGACCAACACCGCGCTTCTGGTCATGCTCCCGTTCTGTTTGATCTGGTTGCTGCATTGGCTGCCGAATCGCTCCCGTCAACTCGGAGGAGTGCTTCTTTGCCTATTAACCGCAGCTCTTGTCGTCAGCCCTTGGCTGACGCGTAACCACGCCGTTTTCGGCAGGTATGTGTTCATTCGCGACAACCTTCCGCTCGAAATGCACATGGCCAATAACGACCGCTTGACCGGACTTTGGACACGCAACGAACACCCCGGCAACGATCCCGCTGCAATGAGAAGATTCCAAGAACTGGGAGAGCTTGGCTTCATGGATGAAAAGCGGCAGGAAGTCGGGCAGTTCGTCCGCGAGCACCCTGAGAAGTTCATCTGGTTCAGCCTGGAACGGGCAGTCTATTTCTGGATTGGCACTCCACAAGCGACGATCGTCAACGGGTACGATCTGATCGTCGCGCGCCACGTTACTTTCTTCTTGGGGAGCGTTCTTGCCTTTGCTGGACTCTGGCTGACCATTCGCAATCGTAAGTGCGGAGCGTTTCTTCTCTTTTGTCTTTTGGTCTTCTATCCGCTTCCTTATTATCTGGTGAATCCGTTTCCCCGCTACAAACACCCCATTGAGCCAGAAATGCTGCTGCTGATTGTGTATTTGTTCTGGGAGGCGCGACGCATCCAGTTCCGATGGCCCATTGCAAAAATCTCGCCAGAGCCCGGTGCCGCGGGGAGAGCTAGTTTCCCATCAACCACGAGGGACACGAAGTAGCACGAAGCGAAACCCTTTAAGCCGTCACTACCTTCGTGCTACTTCGTGTCCTTTGTGGTTGATGAGTCTCCGGTTGGCGTCGTCGCCGTCATCGTTTAAATTGGAGTATGCGCGCCATCCTGCAGAAACGAGCGCTGCGCTACGTCTTCGGCGCCAACCTGATCTCCATGCTGGGCAGCGGCATGAACTCCGCCGCGGTCGCCTGGTATATTCTGCAGGCCACGCATTCCGAAATGGCCCTGGGTATGTTTGCCGTCTTGCAAACTATCCCGGCCATGCTGATGCTCCCTTTCACCGGCGTCATCATCGATCGTGAAGACCGCCGCCGGCTGGTCATGATGCTCGACGCTGCTCGCGCCGTCATCATCCTCACAGTTGCCATTCTTGCGTTCCTGGGCAAAACAAAAGTTTGGGAGCTGTACTTGATGAACACGCTGGTCGCAGCCGGCTTTTGGATGTTCTGGCCGACAATAACCGCGCTCATTCAAGAATTGACTCCCGGAGAAGAGTTCGTCCACGCCAATACTTTCTTGCTGGCGGGCATTCAGGGAGGCTGGCTGATCGCCGGATCGATCGTGGGATTCGTCTACAACCACATTGGATTGGGCGGCGTCCTGCTGATTGATTTCTCGACCTATGTAGTTTCGTTCCTCTGCTACTTTGCCGTGCGCAAAGGACGCCACGTGGTGCCCCGGCCGGCGGAACTGCGCGCCGACATCGTGGCGGCTGAGACTGCGTTCGAGCGCTTCGTGCGTGAGATGCGTGAAGGTTTCCAGTTTCTCCGCGACCACCCCAGCGTGATTCTGCTGGGAACGAGTTGGGCGCTGTTCCTGGGCGCCATGCTGACCGCGGTCGTGGTTACCGCTCCGCTGAGTGACCTAGTGTTCCACGCCGGCGCTGTCGGCTATGGCTGGCTCAACGCCGGATGGGGCACTGGCGCTTTTCTCAGTGCTTTGTACGCGCCGCAGGTCATAGCCTGGCTAGGTGCGCGACGATCCGTCGCCATTTCCATGGGGATGCTGGCGATATGCATGATCGTCGCTCCTGTATCTCCTCGGCTGGCAATTGCCGTGGCAATTTACGGCTTGATGGGTTCCGGACGCGGCATCAGCGGTGTGGCCATGAATACCAGCATCATGGAGCAGGTGCCTCCGCATTTCATGGGACGGGTGCAGAATACGTTCTATTTTGCCGGCACCTGTCTGCAAATTGTTCTGGGATTTCTGGTAGGTGCCGTAGCGCAACTTAATCTGGTCGCCGGTTTTGCCATCATCGGATTGGTGTATGCGGTGGCGTTTGTCAGTGCGAGTTGGCCGGTGGGGACGTCGCAACCGGTCCCCGAGACGACTTCCGTGGAATAGCGATTTTCGAATTGACAGGATTTTAGGATTTTTGGGATTGATTTCGCAGCTGGCGCGCTTCGGCTTTTGAATTTGTCGATCCGAAAATCCGGCAATCTGCGACTCGTCAGTGACTTGGTGTGGTAAATTCGCAGCCCTGGCTGCTATTCTTTCTCTTCAAATTTCATCAGGAGACCTGCATGTCATCCAGCCTTGAAGGTCGGATTGCCGTTGTCTTCGGAGTGGCCAACAAACGCTCGATCGCATGGTCGATTGCGCAGGGACTGCACAACGCCGGCGCCAAGCTCGCTATCAGCTACCAGAACGAGCGGATGGAATTGGAAGCCAAGGACCTGATTCTCTCCTTGCCGGGCGCCGAAGCCTTCATGTGCGATGTGTCGAATGATGCGGAAATTGAGCGAGTCTTCGGCCAACTGAAAGAACGGTACGGCAAGCTGCACGTTTTGGTGCATAGTGTGGCCTTCGCGCCCGCCGATGAATTAAAGGGCGAATTCATCACCACTACCCGCGAAGGCTTTCGCATCGCTCACGACGTCAGCGTGTATTCGCTGATCGCGCTTTCCCGCGCCGCCGCTCCGCTCATGGAAGATGGCGGCTCCATCATCACCATGACCTATTACGCTTCTGAGAGAGTAGTGCCGCGCTACAACGTCATGGCGGTGGCCAAAGCCGCTCTGGAGTGCTCGGTCCGATATTTATCCTACGATCTTGGTAAGAAAAAGATTCGCGTGAATGCCATATCCGCAGGGCCGGTCAAAACCCTCGCAGCTCGTGGCATTTCAGGATTTGGCGATATGCTCAAATCCCATGCAGAACGCGCTCCTCTCGGCCGCAACGTGGAGGTAAGCGAAGTCGGATCCACCGGTGTATTCCTGGCTTCCGATGCGAGCTCCGGCATCACTGGCGAGGTTATCTACGTGGACTGCGGATACAACATCATGGGATTTTGAAAGGACGCATCCGCGCTATTTGCGGCGCGCAGTTTGAACTACGCTTGCGTCATCCCGAGCTCGGCGAGGGGATCTGGCGTGCAGCGGCACAAACATCGGGAAAGCCCCACGCGAGGTCCCTCACTCCGGCTTAACTGCGCGGGGTTTCGGGCTGATTCCGCGACAAGATTCAAATTGATCGGATGGCGCCTGGAACGCGTAGAATCATAGTGAATGCAGGTACCTAGCTCGAGCCGACGCTTGGTTTTCGCTCTCTTCGCCGCCTGCATCCTGTTTGCGATGCTGCGGGAATGGAATGCGCCCGTGGCTTGCTTGCGGCCATTCCGTCAACCGGCCGCGTCTTCGAAATTGCCGTAACGCAGTCCTCGCCGACTTCCCTATCCTTTTTTCTTTTTCAGCTTACGGCGGATGTCAGGCCAGAATTCTTTCACTACGATCGTGATTGTGTCGTACCCAACCTGCGTGCCCCATACGCTCAGCGTGTTCCCGATATTTCGATCGCTTCTGGGATGATAGCTATAAGTTGAAATACCGGCCGAGAGCGCGCTGCCGAAAACTTCAGAGTAGTTGAATTGCTGACCTCCAGAATCGGTGCGGGTCACGAAGATCCGGCTTATCGAATATTCGGTACGGCGCCAGAACCCTCCTTGGCCCGATTGAAAGAAACGAGGATCCTGATGGAGGAGCGAGGGCAAGACGGCGCCGGTCATGAAATTCTCAATCGTTCCATCGGCATAGTACGCCCCGTAACGTTTTCCGTAACCCTCGGCTCCCTGACCATAGCCGGCCTCACTGTCTTCCGCCTGGCTTATGCCAGCCAGAAAACCGTACCAGGGGATCTGAATATAGTCGAATGAGCCGCGGGCCACTACCTTGAACTTTTGTCCAGTGGTGAGGGGGGGAACCTGGCCGGCATTTTCCAGGGTCAAAAAATTTGGCAGGGCGTAGAAAAGCCGGTCCTTGGAGGTGCCATTTTGCTCCTGGGATTTGTCGTCTTTGTCGCCTTTGCCTTTGTCCCCGGACTGAGACGGCGGCTGCTGCCCCGCCGACTTGTTATCGTTAACACCCGGTGTTGGAGATTGCGGTGCGGATTGGGCGAAGCACAAAACACCAGTTAGTAAGCAGGCAAGTGCAGGCCCCGTAATTCTCAATTTTGTCCAGGCTCCAAATTCCGGCAAAGAAAAATGCGCCCCGGTTCACGGAGTCAACGGGTAGTAAGTTGGATTCTCCGCCCGCTCTCTCCCACCCGCTGTAGAGCGATTTCCACATTCCGCTCGCGCTCTAAGTGTGGGAACTTCTCTCCCCACTCTATCAGGAGAACGCTGTTTTCGGCCATTAGGTCATCCAGAGCAAGAGTCTCCAACTCGCGCTCGGTATCCACCCGATACAGATCAATGTGGTAGAGGTTCACCGAAGGCGCGCGATACTCATGGACCAAGGTAAAGGTGGGGCTAGTGACGTCTTCCTCGGAGGCGGCATGAAAACCTTCGGCGATGCCCTTGACTAGCGTGGTTTTGCCCGCGCCCAATTCGCCGCGCAACAGCACCAGCTTGGGAGGAGCTAGCATCGCGGCCAGCTTGCGTCCCAGGGCGACGGTCTCTTCGGCTGATTGTGTGGTGAATTCCTGCGTGCTCATCCTGATCGCGGGAGTTGACCCTGGCATGAGATAGCCAGCATTTGGTTCAACTCCACCAGACCAGTATATCGAGGGTGAAACGCAGGAGCGCAGCGACGCGAGTAGCGGACAAATTTCTCAGTGTGATTTAGGAACCGCCCACTGACTGGATCGGATTCCCTGGAAGCTGCGGTCCGTTACCGAATCGACCACCATGCGCAACGTGCGATGATCATCGTCCCCCAACGCGATGAAGCGGAAGGGCTGCATGATTCCCTCACTCGGTGCCCGCACGGGAGTCAGCATCTCGGCCATGCCATGAACCGGGCCAGACTGCGTCTGAAAAGCAATCTCGACAAAATCGCCTTGTTCCAAAGACCTGCCCAAACGCAGCAGGCCACCGGTTACGGAAACAGTTTGGAGTTTGGCTTTAGCGCGCTGTCCATCTTCCAACATGACCAGAGCTGCAATCGAGCCGCCTAGGTGAACTCGGGGAGCGCGCCGCTGAGGGTGCGGTTGGGGAAAGTGAGTCATAGCCAAGAATCACTATGTCACTGCAGAGCGGCACGAGACAGGTTACGGAAGAACGTGTCCGGATTCGAGTACATCAGAATGCGCAAACCTCAGTAATCGCGCGGGTTACAGGCACATAGCCTAATAAGAATTGATTAATATTTCACCGATACTAGACTTAGATGCGGGCCAGTTTTTCTTGCGCGGTTTCTCGCACTCGACGAAAGGCTTCGGGGAAGGCCTTCAGAAGATCCGTGGCGACCAGGGAATGCTCACCCATGCTTTCGCGAGCCACATCACCCGCCAAGCCGTGAAGATGAACCGCTGCGACTACGGCATCCAAAACCCGCTTTGGATTTTGCGCAACTAAGCCCGCAGTCATGCCGGTCAATATGTCGCCTGTTCCGCCGGTCGCCATCCCAGGATTGCCGGTTGTGTTCACCCAGACCGTCCCGTCGGGATGCGCAATCAAAGTCCGATGGCCCTTCAGCACGACGATCAATTCATGTTCCCGGGCAAAACTTCGCGCGATGTTGATGCGATCGCGCTGTACCGCGGCGGTGATCGATCCGATCAGTCGGGCCATTTCACCGGGATGCGGCGTGATCACCAGCATCCGATCTTTGCCGCTCAGTTCCGCAGCATGGTTTTCGAATGCATTCAGGCCGTCTGCATCCAGGACGGTCGGCGTTTTGCGATCCTTCACAATGTTGCGCACGAACTCTGCAGTCTCCGTGTTTCGCGAGACGCCGGGACCAACCGCCAGCACCGTCTTGCCTTCCACTAATCGGTCGACTCGACCATATTCCAAGGCGCGCAACGAGATGCTGCCGGCTTCGGTTTCCTCCAGCGGCTCGGTCATGAGCTCGGGATGAAAGCCGGCCACCGTTGGCAGCACAGACTTGGGACTTGCGACGGTGGACAAACCTGCGCCCACGCGCAGGGCGGCCATGCCAGCCATTGCAGCCGCGCCTGCCTTCCCCAGGGATCCGCCCAGAACGAGCACGTGCCCGAAGTTTCCCTTGTTTGAGTCGGCTGGACGAGGTCCGATTAGCGGCGCCACGTCTCGCGGTGTGGTCACGTTGAGTTGTAGAGAGGAAACAATGGCTTCGTCCGGCGAGCCGATCGGCGCAACTAAAATCGGACCGTGGGTGAGGAGTCCGAAAATATGCGCTGGCCGCGGCGCGGTAAAAGTAACAATTGCGTCGGCCCGCGCGACTGCGCCAGTTTGTTCGCCCATCACGTCGGCATCAGCGCCGGACGGGATATCCACGGCGACCACCGGTGCTTCACTGGCATTCAGTGCCGCAATCTCTTCGGCATACAACCCAGTTACGGGTGGTCGAAAACCCGTCCCCAGGATTGCATCAATCAGGATATCGGCATGAAGCGATGCCCGCGCTGCTTCATTTGCCAATTCTCCCGAGGAACGTGCGGACACGGGCTCAACCGGAAGCTTGGTAAACATTTCTGCCGCATCACCACGAAGCTCCGCCCGGTCGGCCAGCAGAACGACGCGCACATCCTTGCCAGATTCGTGCAGCTTTCGCGCAATCACGAAGCCGTCCCCGCCATTGTTTCCTTTGCCGCAGATGACTGTGATGCGCTTGGCCGCGGGGTATTGAGACACCGTAAATTCGGCCACGGCGGTGCCCGCATTCTCCATCAGGGTCAGCGAGGGGACACCGAAGCGCTCGCTGGTGACGCGATCAATCTCGCGCATTTCGGCGGCAGTGACGATTTTCATGGGGGTTCGGACGTTAGTCGTTGGTCGTTGGTCGTGAGCTCGCGCCGAGTAAACTCAATATTGAAGGATGATACGAACGCCGAGGCGACCTGGCCAACGACGAACGACCAATGACCTACGACCAACTCCCGACTATAAAGCAAAAAAGCCCTCCGCGTCCGTGCGGAAGGCCCCGTTTGGGTTGAGTGTAGATCTCAGTCCGCCATCGAAGGTGCGGGCTTGGGCTCAACCGGCAGTAGAGCCGCCTGCACTCTGCTGTGATGCCGACTGTAACTAAAATAGATCACAAGTCCGATGATTAACCAGATGATTAACCGAGCCCAATTGACCCAGCCCAGCTTGTACATCATGTATCCGTTTGAGATAACGCCAAGTACCGGAACCAGCGGCACCCACGGAGTGCGGAACGGCCTCGGCTGGCCAGGATTGGTATACCGCAAGACCATCACGGAAATCGACACGATCACAAATGCCAGCAGGGTTCCGATGTTCACCATCTTGCCGATATCGTCGATGGGGGTCAGGCTGCCCACAATTGCCGCCAGGAGTCCTACAAGAATCGTATTCTTCCAGGGGGTCCGGAATTTGGGATGGACAGCGGCGAAGAATTTCTTAGGCAGCAGGCCGTCATTGGCCATCGCGTAGAGCACACGCGTTTGCCCGAGCAGCATCACCAGCATCACGCTGGTAAGCCCAGCCAGCGCGCCAAGCGTAATGATGTGCGACGCGGTGCTCAGGCCGCGATCCAGAAATGCGCGCGCGACTGGCGCCTCGATGTTGATTTGCTGCCAGCGCACCATCCCTGTCAGCACACCAGCCACGGCAATATACAAGACGGTGCAGATCGCCAGCGAGGCGATCATGCCGATGGGTAAGTCCCGCTGTGGATTCTTGGCTTCCTGCGCTGTGGTCGAGACTGCATCGAACCCGATGTAGGCAAAGAAAATATATGCCGCGCCTGCTCCGATTCCCGCGAATCCATGGGGCGCAAACGAACTCCAATCAACACCCCAGTTGCTGCTGTTGATGTACCGGGAGCCCAACGCGATCACAAAAAGCACGACTGACACCTTAATCACCACAATCCCAGTGTTGAATCTCGCGCTCTCCTTGATCCCGATGACCAGAATCGCGGTTATCACCAGAGCGATAAGGAAGGCCGGCAGGTTCAGGCCGATTTCCATTCCAAATAAGTGTGGCGCACCCAGCAAATCGTGCCCCCGCTGCAACAACTCAGGAGACTGCGAACTCACGATGGCGGTAACTTTGTCGAGGAACGGTTGCGAGCCTGGCACCAGGGATGGGTCCGAGACCTGGGCTATCTGGCGAGCAACAATATTCTCGGCGGTCTTCAATGCTGTCCAGTGATCGTAAGCCAGCCATAGCGGCATCTTGATGTGGAAGATATTCAGCAGCTCGATGAAGTGGTTCGACCAACCCGAAGACACCGTGCTGGCGCCCATGGCATACTCGAGCGTCAGATCCCAGCCGATGATCCAGGCAAGTAACTCGCCAAGCGTAGCGTAGGCATAGGTGTAAGCGCTGCCCGCCAGCGGAATCATGGCAGCGAACTCGGCATAGCACAGACCGGCAAACGCGCAGCCCAGCCCGGACAAAACGAACGACAGCGTGAGTCCCGGACCAGCGTACTGCGCTCCCAGCCCGACCATGACAAAAATGCCGGCGCCGATAATCGCGCCCACACCCAGCGCCGTGAGTTGAAAAGGTCCGAGAGTGCGTTTGAGGCAGTGTTCGCCGCCTTCGCGTGACTCCTCCATCAGCAGATTTAGCGGCTTGGTGGCCAGCAGATTTGTCATCCGTTAGGTTGCTCCTTCGCAGCTAAGCTGAGGCGCTTCCCGCTGCCTGACGGGAATGCCGCGACCACAGGTAGTAGACCGGAATCCCCAGCAGCACGATCATCAGTCCTGGCCAGGTATATTGCGGTTTATAGCGCAATAGTACGACATCAATAAACAAAGCCATCACAATATAAATCGCCGGAAGTACAGGGTAACCAATCGCCCGATAGGGCCTGTCGACGGTGGGACGAGTGCGCCGCAGGACGAATAGTCCAAAGATCGTCAGGATGTAGAAAACCAGCACGGCGAAGATAATGTAATCCAGCAGTTGCCCGTAACTCCCGGAGACGCAAAGGATGCAGGTCCAGACCATCTGCACCATCAGCGAAACCGCCGGAGTCTTATATGTAGGATGCAATTTCGCCACGTTACGGAAGAACAGCCCGTCCTTGGCCATGGCGTAGTAGACGCGCGCTCCCGACAGAATCAGCCCGTTGGCGCAGCCAAAGCTGGAAAGCAAAATGGCAAAAGCCATCAGGAAACCGCCCGCGGACCCTAACATCTGGGTCATGACGGCGGTGCCAACCCGATCTTCAGCAGCGTATTTGATGCCGCGTTCAAGAATGGTCGCGCCTGTGGGACCACCATCCAGCGGCAGCACGCTCAGATAAACGAAGTTGCAGGCAATGTATAGAGCAATCACCACGCCCGTGCCCAGAGCCAGCGACAAGGGCAGGTTACGGCTGGGATTCTTTACCTCGCCGGCGGTGAAAGTCACGTTGTTCCAGGCGTCGGCAGAAAACAACGACCCCACTTGGGCTACGGCCAGAATCGTAAGTGTGCCCACAAGCATCATCGGGCCTCCGACTCCCACCTGCACGGCATGCTGAGCGCCGAATCCTGCATTGTTCCAGAAATTCCCGTGGAAGTTGGCCGCCACAGCTTGCGCGTTCCTTCCGATAAACAGCCCAAGCAACGCCACGCCCAGCAAAGCTGAAACCTTAGCCGTGGTGAAGATATTCTGAATCAGTGCCCCGGTCTTTACGCCGAAGATGTTGATCACCGACAACGCGACCACGACCAGAATCGCCACCAGGTTCTGCGTGTTCAGCCCCACATCCATGTTGCCCAGAACCATGGGTCCAATTCCAATAGGAGGCACTTTCCCGAAGTGGAGGACCCAGTTTGAAGATGAAACGGAAGGAATGAAGATGCCGAGGAACTTGCCAAAAGCCACGCCCACGGCGGCAATGGTCCCGGTTTGAATCACAAGGAAAAGCGTCCAGCCGTAAAGAAATCCCCACAGCGGGCCCAGGGCCTCGCGGAGATAGACGTACTGCCCGCCCGCCCGCGGCATCATCGCCGCCAGCTCGCCGTAAGACAGGGCCCCGACAATGGTCAGGAAGCCGGTCACCACCCATGCCGCAATCAGCAACGCCGGCGAGTTCACTTCCCGCGCGATTTCCGCGGACACAATAAAGATGCCGGAGCCGATCATAGACCCCATCACCAGCATGGTGGCGCTGGTCAACCCCAGTGCCTTGACTAGTTCTTTGTCTTGATGGCTGTGGGTTTCCCAGTCGCTGACCGCAATTGCGGCGGTGGTTGACTCCTTAATCTCAGTACTCACGGAACTCCTGAACTCGCGTGGCGCGGGTGCCTTTCAACTCAACTCAGGGCAGACTCTCTCCCGCGTTCCGGCCATACTTTATCCTAAGATGCGTAAGAATTCCTCTGCTGATTTGCGAGGATCCCGTAACAAGTCAGATATCACCGCCACGGAGTCTGCTCCCGCCTCGATGACCGACCGGCAATTGGCACGAGTAATGCCACCGATCGCCACCAGCGGCTTGCGCGTCAACGCCCGCGCCTGGCGCACGCCTTCGAGGCCAATGACCGGATCGGGGGTTGCCTTGCTGGCCGTTGAGAATACCGGGCCGATGGCAATGTAGTCGGCAGAAGTCTTGTCAGCTTTCGTGACTTGCTCGGAGTTATGAGTGGAAACGCCAAGCCAGAGGCTTTCGCCGATCACTTTTCTCGCCCCTTCGGGGGACAAATCGTCCTGGCCGAGATGAATCCCGTCGAACTCAGCCGCGAGGCACAAATCGGCTCGATCATTCATGATCAGTTTGACGGAGTCTCCCAGTCGATGTTTGAGTTGCCTGGCCTGCTCGAGCATTTGTCGAGCGTTGCCGAGTTTGTTCGCGGTATTGCAGCAGGGTGACACCGCCCGCGGCGAGTTCCTGCGCCGCGGCCAAGAAAGCATCGCTATCGGAGAAGAAGGCAGCATCCAAGATTGCGTAGAGGCGGGGAAGCGTGATCATGCAGGGACTCAGCTTACATGCGCACACGCGCCAGCGGGTCGATTCCCGTTGACTTGATCTGAGGCGCCAGAGATTCCAGAACCTCAAGGAACACCAGAACATCGGGCACCTGGTCCGATCTGACGCTGATCGCACTGCGCCACTTTCCCTGCCGCTTAATCTGCAGATTGCTGCGCACCAGTTCGGCCTTAGTGATTTCCGATACCGGGATGGAAGCGCCCTTCCAGGTGACAGCCGTTGCCGAGAGTGCGATGCCACCGAACTGCACTGTCTCTCCTCGCTGCAACCTCGCTTTTGTGTTCTGCACCATCGGAGGCATAATTCGTCCGAGAATAATCCCGATAGCCTCCTTCGCGTTGCGGAAATTCGATGTGACCTTCAGCTTCTTGCGATCATGGCCAATCAGTTCCAGTGTGAGCTGTGCGGCGCCGGACTTGCTCGACATGGCGAGCACAGCGCCCAGCAATCCGAAATGCGCGTATACGTTGATTGGAACAACTCGGTAGCGCGTCTCCATAATCTGGCTCCAGGCAATTTCCTGCTGGCCCAGCGCGGACTCCCGCCGCACTCCTGAATCATTGATGATCAGAACGGACTTACCCAGGACAACCCACAAGACAGGCACCGTCAACAGCAGTCCGATAGAAACCCACAGCAGATTTGGATGTGCTGAGGTGCGCGGGTCAGCCTGCGCGGACCAGAGTCCGACGACCAATCCAACTACTCCCAAAGCCAAAAAAATGCGCGCCGCGTAAGTTGCACCGAACCGACGCTCCCCATATGCCATAGCTGCAGAAGCCATAAATGCTCCATGATGGCTGCTGTCCTGACCCGCAGCCGCGATTTGCCACGCCTATCGTAGGCGCAAGAATCGAGTCGCGCTAATTACCTCTGTAATGTCAGGCTTTGGAGGTCTTCGTTGTAGGCAGCAGCGACTATCTGACTGACGTGAACAGGCGTTGGCACTCATTGAGGGTTCTGAGTGTAACGGCGATGTTACGTCAATCCACTCGAATGCACAGCCATTTCAGGCCGCTTTTGCCGATGCGGTAAATGCCGCCGCATTCTTTCGGACGAAATCTTGCACACTCAGCGGCCCTTGCCCCGTCAGTGTGCGCACGTCGTCCGACATCCGGTCGAAGCGCCCCGCGCGATGCAGATCGCCCAACGCCGCCAGGTGGTTCACCAGGTGAACCGGCAAGCCCCGCTTGAGCAGCTCGTCCCGCCACGGCTCGACGGGAATGTCCTGAAAGGTGATTGTGCGGCCCAGCGCCTTCGAATACTCCTGTGCAAAGAAATGCATGTTCTCGGACTGCGGACCGGTCAGGTGATAGATCTTGCCGATGTGCGGCTGCGGATTGGCGAGCAGCACGGCAATCGCACGTGCGACGTCTTCCACTGCCACCGGCGAAGTCTTGCCCTCCCCGAACGGTAGCCTGATCTGATCGGATTCCCGGACTGAATCCGGAGTCAAAGTCAGGAAGAAGCCTTCGAGAAACACTGTCGGCCGCACGTGCACAACCGGCAGACCGGACCAGTTCAGCGCCTGCTCGGCGAGCCAGTGCAGCTTGTGCTGCGGACTCGGAGTAGTTTCGGTAATGCTCATCTGAGAGACCGTCATCTGCGACATATTGATGAACGCCTTCACGCCGTGATGCTTCGCCACCGCCGCCGCATTGACCGTCGCGGCCAGGTAGGCATCCGAAACCGACATGCCGAAGTACATCGTCTCGCAGCCGGCAATCACCCTATGCATCGAATCGAGATCGAGCAGATTGCCGACCACGACCTCCGCACCCATGTCGCGCAATGCTTGCGAGCGCTCATCCTCAGTTCGCACCATCGCCCGCACCGCTTTGCCTTGCTCTAACAGCAGTTCGGTGACGGTACGCCCTGTCCCGCCGACGCGGCCTGCGGCACCGGTAACCAGTATGAGGTTTGCTATTGTTTTACCCTTTCTAACGCAGCCAATCCGATCCAGAGAATCTCCCAAAGCAATCGTTAATTCTACGCTGAGGTTAGTCCCAAATGGCGTTAACAAGGCGTTAGCACTCACCACACGTTTCGGCCGGTGGCGGGCAAGTTTGGCGAGGGATTTCGGCGAGGTAACCCTACGCGGCTGGTTTCTTGTTCCCCTGCTTGGACAGGAATCGCTCAATAAATGTCGTATCTATTCTCCCGGCGCGGAAATCAGGATCGGCAAGAATCTTTCGGTGCAGTGGGATCGTCGTGTACACGCCTTCCACAATGAACATCTCCAAGGCGCGGGCCATGCGGGAAACCGCTTCTCCCCGGTCCTTGCCGCGCACGATGAGCTTGGCAATCAGCGAATCATAGTAAGGCGGGATGATTCCTTCCGCATAGGCGGCGGTGTCGATACGCACCCCGGTTCCGCCCGGAGGATGAAAAGACGTGATCTTGCCCGCCGACGGCGTGAACTTCTCCGGATGCTCAGCGTTGATGCGGCATTCGATGGCGTGTCCGCGATGCACGATGGGGCCATGCAGAACGTTCTCGAGGCGTTCGCCAGCGGCCAGCAGAATCTGGCTCTTCACCAAATCCACGTCGGTGACCATCTCCGTGACCGGGTGCTCCACCTGGATGCGCGTATTCATCTCGATGAAATGCATCCGCCGGTCTTCGTCCATGAGGAACTCCACCGTGCCGGCGTTGACGTAACCGATTCCGGAGAGGGTTTGGCACAGGACCTGACCAATCTGGGCGCGGAGTTCCGGCGTCACTTCTGTGGAAGGAGATTCCTCCAGCAGCTTCTGATGACGTCGCTGGATGGAACATTCGCGCTCGCCCAGGCTTACCACGTTGCCGTATTGGTCGGCGAGGATCTGAAACTCGATATGCCGTGGACGCTCGATGAACTTCTCCATGTAGAGATCGCCATTGCCGAAGGCAGCAGCGGCCTCCGATTGCGCCGCAGTGAACAGGCTGGGGAGCTCTTCTTCACTGCGCACAATGCGCATGCCGCGGCCGCCGCCCCCGGCCGACGCCTTGATGATCACCGGGAAACCGACCTGGCGTGCCCACTCCAGCGCTTCGCCGTCGTTGGCGAGAATTCCTTCGGAACCCGGCAGGATGGGTACGCCCGCCTTCTTCATCGCCGCTCGTGCCTTCTCTTTTTCGCCCATGAGCCGGGTAATTTCCGGCGGTGGCCCGATAAACTTGATATTGCAGGCCTCGGAAACTTCGGCGAAGTTGGCGTTCTCTGCCAGCAATCCATAACCCGGGTGAATGGCGTCTACGTTGGCGATTTCTGCCGCGCTGATGACGGCAGGGATATTGAGATAGCTCAGCGCCAGTTGGGGCGGGCCAATGCAGATGGCTTCATCGGCAAAGCGGACGGGCAGCGAATTGCGGTCCGCTTCGCTGTAAATGGCCACGGTGCGGATCCCCAGTTCTTTGCAGGCGCAGATCACTCTCAGGGCAATCTCGCCGCGGTTGGCGATTAGGATTTTTTTGAACATCGACTGCTACTAAGCACAGCTCCCCAGACACAAAAAGGCGCGTCAACGCGCCTTAAGCTTTCCCAGTTCTTTACTTCTTCGGCCTGATGGCAAACAGCTCCTGCCCATACTCAATGGGCTGGCCATTGGTAACGAGTTTTTTCACAAGTTCACCGGCCACGTCGGACTCGATCTCATTCATCAACTTCATGGCTTCGACAATGCACAGCACCTGTCCGACTTCCACCGTATCTCCTGGCTTCACAAAAGGTGGCGATCCTGGCGATGGCGATTCATAGTACGTCCCCACGATGGGCGAACGCACCATGTGCAAGCCTTCCTCGGAGGCTGGTACACCTTCTTTCGAAACCGCAGGCGTTGGGGATGGGCTGGTCACGGCCGGAACAGCACCGAGCTCCGGAGTTGGAGGAGGCGCGGCATGCACCGCAATAAAGCGGGTGTCGTGCCCCGGGCCGGACGGTTCCGCGGCGCGCTTAATGCGCACCTTCACGTCACCGCGTTCCAGTTCGAACTCCGCGATGTCCTTCTCAATTAAGAACTCGATGAGTTCCTTCAGTTCTTTTTGGTTCATCGTGCGGGAGGACCGGTTTCTGCTTCTCGCGCCGACCTGGAAGGCACGGCAAACTGCCAGGCGTCATTTTCCATGCCCGGTCAGGAAAACCTCAAACCACAATCAGTTCTTTGCTGGAAGGCGTTAAGACTTCGCACCCTGCTTCGGTGACCACAACCATATCTTCGATCCGAACGCCCCACTTCTTTGGGATGTAGACGCCAGGTTCGATCGTTATAACCATTCCGGGCCGAAGCAACTCGGACTGCTGCGCGGCCAAGCGCGGCGCTTCGTGAATTTCCAGGCCAACGCCGTGCCCGGTTGAGTGCGTAAAATACTTGCTTAAACCTTGTTCTTGCAATAATTTGCGTGCCGCCTGATCAACTTCGCCTGCACTCACGCCGGGCCTGACGACTGCGACCGCCGCCTGTTGCGCATCCCGCACCGAGTGATAAACATGCCGGGCTTCGCGCGTAGGACGGCCCACGTGCACAGTGCGGGTCATGTCCGAACAATAACCTGCGAGTATAACACCGAAGTCGCAGACCACGAATCCGCGAGCCGGAATAGCAGCTTCTGAGGCCCGGCCATGGGGCAAAGCAGAACGCTCACCGGAAGCGATGATCGTCTGGAATGACATCTCCGAAGCGCCAGCCTTTCGCGCCGCGTACTCCATTTCAGCGGCCACGTCGGTTTCTCGAACACCAGGGCGGATCACTTCTAGCGCGACGTCAAACAAACTCGCTCCCAAGACGACCGCGGCGCGAATTAGATTAATTTCGTCGGCGTCCTTCACCATGCGGGCCTGTTCGACGAGAGGTGGTGCTTCCTGCAGTCTGAATTTAGACGGCAACATCTCAGCCAACTGTCGGCGATGAGCAACAGTTAAGTGCTCTCCCTCGATCCCCGTCCTGAACTGTGCCTTGCGGCCGAGGCTCCTTCGATTTGACCTTAACCACTCCGCAGCCGCCGCGAGGGGGCTTTTGCGGCCAATGACTATCCGTGCTCCCTGCACTTCGGCGTGGGCTTGCGCGGTGTATCGTCCATCGGTCAAAAACACGCACTGAGATTCAGTGAGGAGAAGTACGGCGGCGCTGCCCGAAAATCCGCAGAGATAGCGGATGTTAGGTAGATGCGTGATCAACAGAAGATCCAACCGCTGGCCAGATAGGCCTTCCTGAAGACGTTGCTGGCGTCCTACATGATCCATTCAGGCCGAGTGTAGCAGGCTGCTCCCTCGATGCTTTTGACTATGATTCGCGTGAGCATTGGTCAAAAACCAAACCGCCGGTCCTGACAGGTTCTTCAGGTATCCGGCGGCTGTCTTACTGCTAACTTGCTCCTGGAGGGTCAGCCCTAGGTCTGAATGATGCGTGGCGTAATGAAGAAGATCAGCTCCTGGTTTGATGTGCTGACGGTCTGGTGCTTGAACAGATTTCCCAGGTATGGGATATTGCCCAGCAACGGCACCTGAGCAATATTGACTGAATTCTGGGTCTGGATCACGCCGCCGATTACGACTGTACCGCCGTCCGTGACCAACACCTGGGTGGTTGCCTGTTGGGTGATTAGAGTGGGGTTGCCTTGAACGGTGCGGCCAAAGTCTGGGGTCGTGTTCTCCACATCCACGTTCAGAAAGATTGTGTTCTCCGACGTAATCTGCGGTATCACGGTCAGCCGCAAGAAAGCGTCGACATAGGTCACAGTGGGCGGACCGCCCAACTGCGCCTGGGTCACGATCGGAACCCTGACGCCCTGGCGAACCAGCGCCTGAATGTTGTTCTGGGTTACGACACGCGGACGGGACAGAATCTTGAGCAGTCCACGCGACTCGGCCGCGGTCAGAATGGCGTCAATGCGCACGTTGTTGCTGGCATTGATGAAGCTCAGACCGCTAGTGGGCGCAGCGACTCCCAGATTCGAGAACAGCGGAATCTGTTGATTTGTGGCCCCGCTACCGATGGTTATATAGCCCGGGGTCAGGCCATTGGTAAACAGAGGCGAGGTTCCCACGCTGCCAGCACCGCCCGCAGCAGTGTGCCCATTGCCCCAGCCGAAACCTAGCTGAGTGCCCAGATCGCGCGCGAAGCTGCGGGTTGCAGCCACGACGCGCGCTTCGATTTCCACTTCCTGGGTCTTGCGGTCCAGTTGCGTTAACAAGCGGTCGATCCCTGGCATCACGATCGGAATGTCGGAAATGATGAGAGCGTTGGTTCGGTCATCGGCGATCACATCTCCGCGCTGGGTGAGAAACTTCTTGACCGTCGGCACCACATCTTTGGAATGCGCATAGCTCAGGAAACGGGTGACCGTCTGCTTTTCCACGGCCATAGCCTCGGCTTCTTGCTCGGCGCGCCTTCCCTCAGCTTCCTTTCGCATGGTGTCTACGGTGGCGACGCGCAGCACATTGCCTTCGAGCTGCCGTCCCAGGTCGTTGTTCTTTAAGACGATATCGAGGGCCTGGTCCCATGGCACGTCATCCAGAACGATGGTTAGCGTGCCTTTGACGTTGGGATCGAGCACCACATTTAATCCGCTGATCTCGTGGATCAGACGAAAGAAGTCCTTGAGATCTACGTCCTTGAGGTTGACCGAAATCGGCTCACCCGTGTATTTGGGGCCGGTTGCGGCGGGCTGCTGCTGGGCCTGCGCCTTCTGCTCGGCAGCCATGTTGACGGCGGGTTGCGGGGCCGCGTTGCTGGCCTGGGCCTGCATGGCCGCACTCGGCTGGGGTAGCAAGTTACCATCTGGTTTCTCGGAGAATCTCTCGGCAGCGGCTTGTGCCCGAGCCGAAGGCTCGATTACGGCTTGCTTAGCAGCTTCGATCGTCGATGCGTCCTTCGCTTGATAGGAAGGTTCAACAAACACAAAATCAGTAGCAGAAGAAGGGGCCGGCTTCTTTTCTGATGCCATGACCAGAGTCGCCTGGTTGGCGGGGACTGCTGCGACTTCCTTCGTAGCAGTCTTCGGCGTCACAACCTCAGCCGTTGTCGTGTTATGGACGGCTGGAATCGTGGGCTTCGGGCTTGCCTTGGCAACATTAGCGCCGGAGTGCAATTTCAGAACCAGTGTGTTGCCCACGCCTGGCACCAGTTCGTACCGGCATTTGTGTTCCAGATCAATCACCAGCCGCGTGGTGGGAGGCTTACGGCCGTTCATGCCAACGCGCACGTCCTTCACGCCGTTGCTGTCCACATTGATCTGGCTTCGGGAAGTGGCCGCCACGGTGTTGGGCAGGTCGACCACCAAACGGGCGGGACGGTCCAGTGTGCTCAGCTTGTGGCGTCACTTGCCCGCGAGACGTGATCTCCACGCTGATCCCGTCAACTCCGCGGACCACGTTCACTCTCTGCAGTGCGGAGCTCTTGGTTGTCTCGGTGCCCGTGCTCGGCGTCTCAGCCGCGGCTGCAATCATTACTAGAATCAGCAGCGGTAGAAAAACACTCAGCAGTTGCTTTCGCATTTCCCTTCTCCCCACGGTTGCGCTTCGGCTCGCCCCGTGATCTTTCTTTCAGAATTCTTTTGCCAGATCGGATTGACCAATCTGCTTGCTGCCGCCTAAACTGCCGGCGTCGTAATCTTCTTGGTCACTTCCTTCGTAAATGACTTGCCCAGCTTGTCCTGAAACGTCTCTTTAAAAATGATCGAGTCACCTGTGATCTTCACGACGTATCCGTTAAAGACGGGGTCGTTCTCATGCAGGAAATATGCCTTATCCAGGGCATTGACCACGACGGCGATCATGCCCGTATCCGACTTGACCACCCCCTTGAGGTTAATCTGGTCAATCGCCAGGCAGCGCTTGCCCCCGGTGTTACAGCCCGAGCCCAACATGCTGCGATTCACCACCGGACTGACGAATGGATCCCGCTGTCCGGTCAAGTTGATCTTCTTGGTGTCTTCCTTTTTTGGGTCGGCAGGTTTCTTCTGGTCCGCGACTGCGATCTTCTGCTGCGGTTGTGACGTCTTCTTTACGGCCCCGACTTTGGTTTTGGCTTGGCCTGCAGTGGGCTTCGCGACTACCTTGGGCTGGGCGGCCACGTGTACAACCGGCGCGGCTTTGGGCTTGCTCGAGCTCTGGGCCGTGCCGCCGGCAGGCGCGGCCGGTTTAGCGGCCGGCGTGGTTGCCATGGCGGCGTTCTCATCCATCGCCTTTTTCTGCTCGACGTTGTTGACCGTGTTCTTCGTGTTTTCGATGACGTCTGGGTTCTGCCCCCAGGCAGTTCCCGCCGCCATTCCTAATACCAGAATTCCAGTCGTCAGCTTCATAAGCTCCTCTATCTCTTGACCGGCGCGGCTGCTGCAGGCGGTGCCATGTCATGACTGAAAAATGTGGTCGCCGTGCAGGTGGCTACAACGCTCTCATTCGGCGCGTACTGATAGGTATGCTTCGCCTTCGCATCCGTGGGCTTCTTGGTATTCGCCACCAGCAAGCCCGAAACATTCACGATGCGCTCCAACTTGCCTACGCGGTCAAAGAAATTCAACATCGAGTAATAGGGGCCATCCAGTTCCATCTCGAAAGGCAATTCCGTGTAGAAGTCCTTCGATGCCAGTGGCTTGGCGGTATAGCGCCGGAGCTCGATGCCGGCCTTCATGGCTTCTGCATCCATCATTTTCATGAAGCCGTCCACTTCCTTCTCGTCGGGGACGATCTTGCGTTCGATCTCGAGTTGCTGCTTGAGGCTGGCCAACTGGCGCTCGATTTCAGCCAGTTTGGGACGGTACGCTTCAAGTTCCGCGTTTTCGCGCCGCTTGGTTTCCAGATTCTGTTGGGCGACCGCGTTCGCTTCCCGCTGGGACTTGAAGAGGGTGAAGTACAGAGCGCCGGTGATCAGTGCCGCCCCTGCTAGCAGGGCTGCCCATTGTTTGAGACCCGACATTTCGTTGAAGTTCGCCATAATTTTTCGCCCTTAGGACTTCGCCTTCTCGCAGGTCAGCGTGAATTGGAAGGCCTGCAATTCCTTGAAGGTATCGTCCTGGAAGGTCTCTTTGATTTCAATATTGCGGAAATATCCCGTCTTTTGCAGGTTGGCAATCAGGTTAGCCACGGCATCGGTGCTCAATGCCATGCCTTCAATATCGACGTTACCGCCCAAGTCCTTCATCGAGTTCAGCCACACGGCTTCGGTCCCATTGACCGTGGTTCCGATGGTATTGAGCAGGTTCACCGGGCCGGCCTGATTGGCCCGGAGCTGATCAATCACGTCGACGCGGCGCTTGTAGCTCTCGGCTTGACGCTGCCGCTCCAAGTAACGCGCTTTCACATCGGCCAATTCCCGATTCTTCTGCTCCGCAACTTTCATTTGCGAGGCAATCTCCTGTTTTTGCTTGTCCAACCGGTACCAGTAGACGAGGTTGAGTGAAGCTGCCAGAGCCAGCACCACCAGCACCTTCATTTTTGGTGAGCCAACATCACCCACTTCCATGACCGGCGCGGAGGAAGCAGCGCTGCCGCGTTTGCCCTTTGATTTCGACGTTCCCAGCAGGTTGATTCGGATCATAGGTCTTCAAAACTCCTTAAGGCCAAACCCACCGCAACTGCCATCTGGCCAGCGTTCTGCTCGATCAGTTCTATCCCCGGTCCTTCCACCGGAGGCGCAATCTTCTGAAATGGATTGAAGATTTCGACCGGCAGCGAGAATTCCTGCCGTAGGGCATCGACCAGTCCTGGGACCTTCGAGGATCCCCCCGCCAGGTAGATCTTCTCGATATGCTCGCCAGCCGCGCTGGCGCGAAAGAAGTCGAATGTCTTTTGAATCTCGAGCACGATGATCTCGGTCACTTGCTGCAAGATGGGCGTCTTGGCGTCTTCGCTGACGGTGCCGACCTTGCGGCCCAGCTTCAGCGACTCGGCGTCATCAAAGCTGAGATCCAGTTCCTTCTGCAAGGAGTCCGTATACTGGTGCCCGCCCACGCTGACATCGCGCGGAAACAACGGCGTTGTCCCCTTCACGATGTTGATATTCATGACGCTGGCGCCCAGGTTCAACAGAGCCACCACCTGGCTCGGCGCAGGTTCATAGTTGTACTCGTAGCAGTTCTGCAGCGCCAAGGCATCGATGTCCACAATAGCGGGTGTCTTGCCCGCCATCGAGAGTACGTTGGTGTAGTTGAGAATCTTGTCCTTCTTGACGGCGACCAGCAAAACATCCATTTGCGGGTTGCCGGCGTCTTCGGAAAGGATCTGGTAATCGAGGTTCACATCGGCTAGATCGAAGGGAATATGCTGTGCCGCTTCTTTCTGTATCGTCTCGGCCAATTCCTGATCGCTCATCGAAGGCAGCGAGATCTTCTTCACGATCACTGAGTGCCCACTTACCGCCGTGGCCACGCTCTTGGACTTGATCTGGTTCTCAGTGAACAGCTTCGAAATCGCGCTCGACACGGTGCCGGAATCCACAATCATGGAGTCCACGACAATATCTGGAGCCAGCGGTTCCAAACCAAGGTGCGCCACTTCGATCCCATTGCGACCCTTCCTCAGCTCCACCGCCTTGATGCTGGAAGAGCCCACATCCAGACCAACAATCGTTTTCGATCCGAATCCAAACATGTGCCCGCCTTTTACTGTTGCCCAGCGGCTTTGGCAGCCGCCTTCGGTTTCCTCTTGCCTTTTGCTTCCATCTGGCTCGACTTCTCTTCCATCCACTGGTCCAGCCTCGACTTCTTGAAGCGCCAGCGGTTGCCAAGCTTGAAAGCGGGGATTTTCTGTTCCCCTACATATTTGTAGAGCGTGTCCGGACTCACTCCCAGGTACTGCGACGCCTGGCGAATGTTCATGACTTCTCGCGAGTCGGCCATAGTTCGTGTTCCTTCCACAGAATCAGGCCCTGACGCAGCCGGTATCTCCGGCCCGCAGAGCAAACTTGAGAGAAAATTCCTCGCTCCAAATCAGCGTTCGAGTGAATTTTGGTGGACTGAGCATATATCAACCCGGAAAGACATGAGGTCAAGGCATATCTCCGAGTTTTACTGGGTTTTATGCCTGTTTTCTGGAAAGTAACTTCGGCGAACTTGCGGATGGATGCTATATACCGTAGAAGTATGATGAGTAGCTACTATATGATGTGGTGTTTATACACTCGGTTCAAAGTTTGCTGTCGAGGCATAACTAAAGTACTAGAGACGTTACGAGGGTTCTTGAACGGGTGGGAAAGCCAAAAGAAACTGGCTGCGACGTAAGTCCAACGCTGATTTATCAGCAGGTAGCCAGGTTCCGCCGTACGAACCTTGCACTACGTACCAAAAACCCTGGGTGGTTTGCTGAAAAACGTGAATGACGCCCGAAGGATAACTGGCAATTGCAGCCGGTAATCCCAAACTCACCAGAATCGGGCTATCGGAAGCTGCTGTGCGACGTGTAACCTGTTCGGACTTCAGTGGAGGAAGCCTTGCGCTATTTCGATCGTCTGCAACCCCTGGCGCTGCTGGTTCTGCGCTTGGTATTAGGCGTCATCATGGTTGGCCACGGGTATCCCAAGATTTTTGGCGGGCTGTCGCACCACGTTCAGTTTGTCGGCAGCCTCGGATTGCCCGGATGGCTGGCGTATCTCTCTGCGGCCGCTGAATTCTTTGGAGGCATCCTGCTTATCGCCGGGCTCTTTACCAGCTGCGCGGCACTGGCAATTTTGATCGACCTGAGTGTGGCGATTGTGAAGGTGCACTGGAAAAATGGGTTGTTGGGGAACGGTGGCTATCAGTTTCCCCTTGCTCTTGCCGCCATTGCCTTCGCTCTCATCTTCTTCGGGGCAGGCCCAATCGCGCTGGATAGCATTCGTCGCGGCGGTGGCGGAAGGTCTAAGGGGTCCTAAACTCTCCACCGAGAGAGCAGAGCTCTCGCCTGTGATTCTCGGACTTCCAATTTGCCCAGCGCATAAACCAATGTGACAATAGCTTCATGCAAAAATACTTCGCCTTCACTGTACCTGCATCGGTTGGGATGCTGCTGCTATTTAGCATCTGGTCTCAGGCGCAGCAGACCCCGCCCACGAGCAATGCCACCAACCCTCCGGCAAAGAGTCGGCCAGCAACTGCAGCAAAAAGCTCGACTGTGCTGAGCCTCAAGACGCAAAAAGATAAATTCAGCTACGCCCTGGGGATGAATCTGGGGAAGAACCTGCACCAGCAGGCAGTCGCGGTCGATCCGAATATTTTGGCCCGTGGTTTGAAAGACGCCCTGACGGGTGGCAAGACGCTGCTCACCGAAGATGAGGCCAGAGCCGCGCTTACGGCGGCGCAAGCCGAAGTCCGCGCGAAGCAACAGGAAAAGATGCAACAGGCCGGCGCCGAGAACAAGAAAGAAGGGGAAACATTTCTGGCCGCCAACAAAGCGAAAGACGGTGTGGTGACGTTGCCCAGCGGTCTGCAATATAAGATTTTGACGGCAGGCACTGGACCCAAACCTACTGCGAGCGATACCGTCGTCTGCAATTACCGGGGCACGCTGATCAATGGCACTGAGTTTGATAGCTCCTACAAGCGGGGCCAGCCCGCTACTTTCCCGGTGGGCGGCGTCATCAAGGGATGGACCGAAGCCCTTCAGCTCATGCCTGTCGGATCCAAGTGGCAACTATTCATTCCGGCGGACCTCGCCTACGGCGACCGCGGCGCGGGCGCGGACATTGGCCCTGGCGCCACCCTGATTTTTGAGGTGGAGCTGCTTTCGATTCAGGGTAAGGACCAGGACAAGAGTCAGGAGAAGAAATAACCGAGAGACGTTTTCCTGATCTAGATTGGATCGCTGACGAAGGGGACCATCCGGATGAGAATAAAAGTTGTAGTGTGCTTGCTTTGGCTCGCTGGTTCTCTGGCCGCCCAGAATTCCACTGAGTCCCCACACGGGAACGAGGCTTTGCTGCTTGCCCTGGAGAATGCATGGAACAAGGCACAGTTGAACCACGATTCGAAGGCACTGGGAGGTTTGGTGGCTGATAGCTTCATCAGCACCGACAACGATGGCACTTTCATGACGAAGGCTCAGTTCCTGGCCGACAATATGGATCTCTCCTACGCTCCCAGCCTTATGGCAAACAAGGATGAACGGGTCTTCATGTATCAAAACGCGGCCGTGGTAGCCGGAATCTATCACGCCAAAGGGCTCAACAAAGGTAAGCCTTTTGATCACTATGGACGATTCACGGACACCTGGGTCTATCTGAACGGCAAATGGCTGTGTGTCGCCACCCACACGAGCGCGCTCAAGAAGTAGGACCGGGAATTACCACGCGCTGACGAATGTGATCCTCGCCGGTTACTTCCAAGGTCACGACCTAGAACATTTGCCTATTTCGAGCACCGCCAACTCCTCTGCTCTCATTGACTCGCCCTCGCACCCCGCCTACCATGGTGCGACTTCATGATCGGCCAGACCATCTCGCACTACCGGATCGTCGAAAAGCTTGGTGGTGGCGGCATGGGTGTTGTCTACAAGGCCGAGGATATAAACCTCCACCGATTTGTCGCCTTGAAGTTTTTACCTGATGACGTCGCCAAAGACGCTCAAGCCTTGGCGCGGTTTCAACGGGAGGCGCAGGCGGCATCAGCACTCAATCATCCCAATATCTGCACCATCTATGAAGTCGGGCAGCAAGATGGCCACCCCTTCCTCGTCATGGAGTTTCTCGACGGGGTAACGCTGAAGCATCGCATCGCGGGCAGACCGATCGAGACGGATGTTCTGCTCGGGCTTGGCAATCGAGATTGCCGACGCGCTCGATGCCGCTCACGCGGAAGGCATCGTCCACCGCGACATCAAACCCGCGAATATCTTTATCACCAAGCGCGGACATGCCAAGATTCTCGATTTCGGTCTGGCGAAAGTGATGCCAGCAGTCGGCAGAGGATTAGACGCAGCAGGACCAACGGCCCAGGAGACGCTAAACGAGGAGCACCTGACCAGTCCTGGTTCCACCCTCGGCACGGTCGCTTACATGTCTCCTGAACAGGTGCGGGCGAAGGAACTGGATGCGCGCAGCGACCTATTTTCCTTCGGCGCGGTGCTGTACGAGATGGCTACCGGCACGCTGCCCTTCCGCGGGGAAACGTCGGGAGTGATCTCGCACGAAATTCTGGATCGTGATCCGGTTTCTGCGGTGCGGCTGAACCCCGACCTTCCGGCCAAGCTGGAAGACGTCATCAACAAGGCGCTGGAGAAGGACCGCGAGCTGCGATACCAGCACGCCGCGGATATGCGGGCTGACTTAAAACGGCTGAAACGGGAAACGGAGTCTCGGCCAGGCGCACGAGCTAGTTCGGGATCAGTGGCGGCCGTACAGGAAAGCGGGTCTCAAGTTACTCCAAGGCCGTCGGGATCTGGCTCGTCCGGCGTGCAGGTCCCATCTCCCTCACAGTCATCGTCATCGGCGCCAGACGCTGTGGCTGCGGACAAAGTGACTGCGGCTTCGACGCAGAGCCGGTCCTATGCCCATTCCTATGGAAAGATCGCCGGAGTACTTGCCGCGGTTGCGGTCATGGTGCTGGCTGCTCTATTTTGGTTCGGCAAGCAACGCTCCGCGCCCGTTGCGATCACCGCCAGTCAGAAAACCGTGGCCGTTCTTCCTTTGCAGAACCTGGGCTCCGATAAAGGATGTGGATTTCTCTGCGGCTGGCTCTGGCCGATGAAATCGCCACCGCTCTCAGTTACGTTCGCTCCCTATCCATACGCCCGTTCGCTACCACCAGCAAGTACGACTCTGCCTACCGTCGACTTGCAGGAAGCCGGCAAGGCCATGCATGTGACCGACGTCGTCACTGGGCATTACCTGAAAGAAGGCGACCAGATTCAGATCACTCTCGAAGCCGTGGACATCGCGGACAACCGCACGCTCTGGCGTGACACCATGACCGTTGCTGCTCCCGACATGATTGCCATGCGGAGCCAGATTACGGCGAAAGTTCGGCAGGGTTTGGTCCCCGCACTCGGTGGAGGAACCGATTCAGGGGAAGTTGGCACTCATCCCAAGAACGAAGAAGCCTACGATCTCTATCTGCGGAGTATTGCGCTGCCGCATGATCCGCTTCCGAACAAAGATGCCATTGCCATGCTGGAACGCGCGGTGGGGCTGGACCCCAGCTACGCGCCGGCGTGGGCCTATCTCGGACTTCGCTACCATTACGATGGGGCCTATTCGAACGGCGGCGAGGCGATGCGCAAGCGCTCAAACGCAGCTCTGGAACGGGCTATCTCCCTTGACCCTAACTACATTTTTGCAGTCGGCGTGGCTGATCACCAATCGGGTGGAACAAAGTGAGTTGGCTAAGGCCTACCAGGACGGGAAGGCGCTGGTAACGCGGCATCCAGAGAATGCACAGGCCCACTTTGCGCTGGGATATGTCCTTCGCTATGGAGGAGCCATCGAGGAATCCGCGCACGAGTGTGACGCCGCCTTGTCCCTGGATTCCGGAAACTTTATGTTGCGCGGGTGCGCGTTCACGTTCGACCAACTTGGTAACTACGCGCGGGCGATGGATTTTCTTCAGCTCGATGCTGGGATCAGTGTGGGCATCGAACAACATCATGCGGCATTACATTCGCGATGGAAAATTAGCACAGGCGAAGGAAATCGCTGAGAAATTCAAAGATATAAGTCAATTCGACTACGGCATGGTGCTGGCGTGCATCGAAAATCCTTCGTCCGCCGATGTGGGATCCCTCGCCCGGAAAGTGGCGGCCACGATACTCGCCGACCCCGACCCCGAACCACGTTACGTTGTTGCGGGCGACTTTCTTTTCTGCGGGCAGAAGGATTTAGCCGTGCAACTGCTTAAGAGTTCGATCGCCGGGCACTTTTGCGCCTACACGGGTTTGCAGAATGATTCCGTGTGGGCGAAGCTGCGAGGCACTCCCGAGTTCGCAGAGTTGCTCTCCGCCGCAAAACAGTGCCGAGACGATTTTCTTTCCCAGAGATCGCAGGCTGCACACTGAATTGCTCTGAGCCCGCGCCCCGATAATCCCCATCCCTGCAGGAATCCAAACCAAGTCATTGGAAAGCTTCAGTCGTTCATCAGTCCCCTTAGTACTCCGCCAGTTCCTTCATGGCCCGGAACAGGTCGTTGACCTGGGGCAGGATGGCATTTTCCAGAATCGGCTGATAGGCGACATAGGTGTCCTGGGCGGCGACGCGGCGTACCGGCGCGTCCAAGTGATCGAACATTTGATCGGCAATGCGGGCTGCAATCTCGGCTCCGTAGCCCCAGCTTAATGTGTCCTCATAGGCAACTACTGCGCGGTTGGTTTTGCGGACGGACGCGGCAATCGTCTCCCAGTCGAAAGGATTCAGACAGCGCAGGTCAATCAACTCGACTTTGACGCCATGCTCGCGCTCCAGCTTCTGCGCGGCCTGAAGAGCGCGCGGTACGACTGCTCCGTAGGTGATCATGGATAGATCGGTTCCCGGCTGCACGATTTTCGCCTTGCCGAACGGGACCATGTAATCCGGCCCCGGGTAAGACGCGCGGCCATAGGTTTCACGGTAGAGCCTCTTGTGCTCGAGGAAAAGAACAGGATCGTCGCAGCGAATGGCGGTGCGCAGCAGGCCCGCCGCATCGAGCGCGTTTGAAGGAAACACGACGCGCAATCCGGGGATATGCGTAAACACGCTCTCGCCGCACTGGGAGTGATAGATGGCTCCGCCAGTCAAATATCCGCCAATGGCCACTCGTATCACGCATGGGGCGGAGAATCCGTTGTTCGAGCGCCAGCGGATTAGCGGCAACTCATTGCGCAATTGCATCATGGCCGGCCAGATGTAATCGAAAAACTGGATTTCGACCACCGGCTTGAGTCCGCGAGTAGCCATCCCCGTGGCACGACCGACTATGTTGGCCTCTGCCAGCGGCGAGTTAAATACCCGATCCGAGCCGAAATCACATTGCAGTCCCGCGGTCAGCTTGAACACGCCGCCCTTGCCCTTGACCGTCTTCTGTTGCAGATATTGTTCCCGGCTGCAGTCGGCCACGTCTTCGCCGAAGATCACGATGCGCTCATCACGCCGCATCTCGTCGCGTAAGGTAGCGTTGATCAGATCGGCCATGGTCTTTGGTGCGAGCTTTTTGCCATCCGCGGATGGCGCTTCCGCCTTTGCAGCCACAGGCTGGGTCTCAAAGGCGGAGGATGTGGGATCGAGATCCGGTGAATAGACAAACCTGGTGACTGTGTCCGGCGTGGGCGGAGCGGCTTTGAGGGCCTGATCAACCGCCTCTTGCAAACCATCGTCCACCTGCTTCTCCAGCCGGTTGATGCCCTTTTCATCGAGAATGCCTTCGCGGATGAGAAACATCTGCATGCGCGAGATGGGATCACGGGCGGCATCTCGCTGGCGCTCGGCATCGGGGCGGTAAAGACGCTCATCGTCGGAAAGTGAGTGCGAATACGGCCGGATCACGTGGGCGTGGATAAAAGCCGGACCATGCCCGGCGCGACAGTACGCGACCGAGCGGGTGAATGCCGCGTAACTCGCCACCGGGTCCGTCCCATCAACCTCTTCAAAATGGAAGTCGGGAAAACCCGCGACCAGGCGTGAGATGTTTCCGCCCGCAGTCTGCACTTCGACGGGCACCGAAATGGCGTATTCGTTGTCCTGCACCACGAATATCAGGGGCAACCGTAGGTTGGACGCAGTATTCAGCGCCTCCCAGAACTCGCCTTCGCTGGTGGTGCCATCGCCGAGCGAAACGTAGGTGACCTCGTCCGGGTGGAAGACCGCCTCTTTGAACTGGCGATAATCGCCGTTGCTCTTCCTGCGCAGCTTGGGGATGGGCAGTCAGGTAACGGCCCACTTCGGCGCAGCCCACGGCCTGCAGAATCTGCGTTCCCGTGGGCGATGATCCGGTGACGATATGAAGTCGCGGATAACTCCAGTGCGAGGGCATCTGCCTGCCACCGGAGCTGGGATCGTCAGCCGCGCCCATGGCGTGCAAGAACATTTCGTAAGGAGTGGCACCCAGCGTGAGACAGAGCGCGCGGTCCCGATAGTAAGGATAGAACCAGTCGTAACCCGCCTTCAGGGCAAGAGCCGCGGCCACGCCCACCGCTTCATGCCCCGCGCCGGAGATCTGGAAGAAGATCTTTTGCTGACGCTTGAGCATGATCTCCCGATCGTCGATGCGCCGGGAGGTGAACATGACGCGATAAGCTTCAATCAGTTGCTGGGGGGAGAGGCCCTCATAGCTTTTGCTGGATTTCTTAATATCGCTGTCGGTCAGGCTGGCTGGTTTGGGATCTGTCTTTAGCGTCGCCATCCGTTCTCCTGCTGGCGAGTTTGAAACCCGCAGATGCATTGTAAATCCAGACGAGGGGTCGCGAATATACTGGAGTAACGGTAGATGAATGATCAAGTTCCACCGCCAATTCGATCCCCACAAGATCAAATTGATTATCTTTGATCTCGACGGCACGTTGATCGACTCGCGGCTGGACCTGGTTCATTCGGTTAACGCGACACTCAGGCACTTCAAACGTCCCGAATTGCCGGGTGAGGTAATCGCTTCGTACGTGGGAGATGGCGCCCCAGTGCTGATCAGGCGGGCCCTGGGCGACCCCAAGGATGAAGCTTCAGTGAAGACGGCTGTGGAATACTTTCTGGCCTACTATCGCGTCCACAAGCTCGATCACACGCACCTCTACCACGGAATCTCAGAGACTCTAGCCGTCGTCCGCAACTCCAATGGTCGCCGCCAGATGGCCGTTCTCTCCAACAAGCCGGTGCATCCGTCGCGTGCCATCGTGGAGGCCCTAGGACTGGCCGAGTTCTTCGTCCACGTTTATGGCGGCAACAGCTTCCCCACCAAGAAGCCAGACCCGTTGGGTGCGCGCACTTTGCTGGATCAAACTCGCACGCGTTCCGAAGAAGCCCTCATCGTGGGAGATTCCTCCGTGGATGTGATCACCGGCCGCAATGCCGGCATCTGGACCTGCGGTGTCACCTATGGTTTTGCTCCGCACACGCTGTGCGAAGCTCCGCCGGATGTGGTGGTGGACACGCCGAGGGAGCTGGCGCAGATATTTGAATGAGTTAAATCAGGAAGCTATTGAAACCAGCCCTGACATCAAACGACGGATCTGTGTCCTCCGTGGTTAATGCGCTTCTGCCTTACCAATCGTCTAAACTGCGGATAACGATGGCCGAGGCCAAAAACCGCTTCACCCCTGCCGAACTCCGCAAGTTGCGCAGCTTCAAAGACCCGTACGGCATTCAACGTTTCCTCGACGACACGCCTTATCACCTCGAGGACACTGCCTGGTCGCCGCGCTTCGTGTTGCGCGAGGAAACTTCCCACTGTCTCGAGGGCGCCATCTTCGCTGCGGCCGCATTGCGTGCAAACGGCTTCCCGCCACTGATTTGGGACTTAGAAGCCGAGCATGATACCGACCATGTGCTTGCCATTTACCGCATCGATGGGCATTGGGGCGCAATTGCGAAATCGAATTATGCCGGCTGCCGTTACCGCGAACCCGTCTACCGATCTTTGCGCGAGCTGGCCATGAGTTACTTCAACCTCTATTTCAACTTGCGCCGGGAGCGCACACTGCGTACGTTTTCCCGTCCCGTAAACCTGGCCCGCTTCGATCATCTGGAATGGATGACTACGGAGAGACCGATCTGGTTCATTGTGGATTATTTGTTCGAGATCCCTCATACCAAGCTGCTGCGGCCGGGCGTGGAAAAGCGGCTGCACCGGATAGACGAAAGGCTATTCGAGGCGGAGTGCACCGGGAAGTCGCATAAGTCCGCAAAGTCGTCGTGAGTTCTGGCGGAAGAAACGAGACTTATCGGAACTTACTGGGTTCCAATCACGTAACTATGCAGGTGATGCGGATCGTCCTTTTTTTGCTCCTAGCCTTATTCGCCTGGACCTCATCGGGCCAGACGGGCACCCCCGACACCGCATCGACCGAATTCAAACCCTCAGACCAAAACGTCACTACGCTTACCAACGACCAAATTAAGGAACTCATTCGCCGAGCGGCCGAAAACGACGTGGAAAACGACAAGAAGCAACGCGACTACACCTACGTTCAGCGCGAGGAAGAACACAAGCTGAAGAGAAAGGGCGAGTTGCGGTCCATCGAATCCAAGACCTACGAAGTCATGATGCTCTACAACGAACAAGTGCAGCGCCTCATCGCCAAAGACGACAAGCCGCTTTCAGAGAAAGATGCGGCCAAGGAAGAAGAAAAAATCAAGAAGGTCATCGATAAGCGCAAGAACGAAAGCGAAGATCAGCGCACGAAGCGCCTCGAAATGGAAGAGAAAAACCGGGAAAAGGACCGGCAATTTGTGCGTGAGGTGACCGACGCCTACAACTTCCACCTCACCAATATTGACGATCTCGAAGGACGGAAAACCTACGTGATCGATGCTGAGCCTCGCCCCGGCTTCGAGCCGCATAGCAAGGAGGCCAGGATCCTGCCCAAGTTCCGCTTCCGGGTATGGATCGATCAAGCCGAATCACAATGGGTGAAACTGGACGCGCAGTGCATCGACACGGTTTCGCTCGGCTGGTTTCTGGCACGAATCCACAAGGGCTCACGCGTGGTAGTCGAACAGACCCGGGTGAACGAGGAAGCCTGGCTGCCGAAGCACGTGGCCGTGAAGGTCGACGTGCGGCTGGCCCTCCTGAAGGACTACAACGTGGAAGAGGATGTGACCTATCGGGATTATAAGAAATTTCGTACGGGTACGAAGGTTGTTCCGCTGGGAGAAGTCGACCAGAAATAATGGTAAGGCCGGCGTCGACTGTTGAGACTTACACTGCGTCCGCAGCAGAGGAAGTCTTCCCGTGACTTCCTCCTGCAAGGGATGCAGCCTGAGCTTTCCTCAACCATGCCATCGCTTGAGTACGTAGATTCGCATCCAGCTCTGCTGTCTTTTGAAAATCGCTGACCGCACTCTGATAGCTTGCCAATTTGAGATAGCATTGCCCGCGGAGAAAATAGGCAGCGCCGTGGCTGGGCTCAAGCTGAATGTCGACGGTGAAGTCGTGGGCAGCTTCATTGTATTTGCCCATTTGAAAGTAGGTAAGCGCTCTCAGCAGTGTGGACGGCGCGGAACTTGGGTCCAACCGCACAGCTTCATTAAGAGTCTCGAGAGCGTCCTGGTAGTTATGTTCGTCATACGATGCCTGCGCCGAAGCGTACATACGCTTCGCCGTCAGCGTGGCCTCAGTCTGATCGCTGTTCCTCAAACCTTGTTTCTTAGCGTGCTGGTCGCTTCCACGAGGGGCATCAGACCAAAAGGCTGCCAGACTGCCGCTGCCAATTAAAACTGTGATTACCAACAAGGCGAAGGGATGCGGTTTCATTTTGGCCTCCTTGCATACTTAGCAGCTTGCTAAGTTCGTCCTTCACTAACTAACGCGACAAGAAGCTCACATCGGGGTCAAGCTCGATTGACCCCGGATCTTCCGCCCGGACTAGCCCTATTGCTAAGGGTTTGAGGGGTATAATGCTTTGCCGCGACATCAAGAGATAGACGCGACGTGATCTTTGCGGTCGAGGCGCCGGTAAGAACTACCGTTCCTACTTGCGGACGGCCGCGGATGACGCAGGGAACGCCTTGGAACTGACCTATCTAGAGGACTAACTTATGAACAACCTTACTCGTCGTGTGTTGAAGGAACTCCGCAAGGAGCAGAAACAATTGAAGCGCCTTCGAGAGGCTGTAGCCACTCTGACCAAAATCGTGGAGCCTGGGGCCAATGGGAACAAGGGAACTGCTAAGCGGTCACGCTTATCCGTTGCCGCCCGGAAGAAGATCGCGGCAGCGCAACGGGCACGATGGGCAAGGGTAAGGCGCGAAAAGAAGGCAGCATAGTTAGGAGCTGCGTAGCGGCCTCATACCAGAGCGAGATTCGCAAATCAAAGATCCGTCCGATTGTTGCTCCTCCTATTGCGGACCTCCGGGATTCGGGTTCGGTCCCACCTGGTTCCCGATTACATCACCGGAAACGATCATCTCCACGCGGCGATTCAGTTTTCGCCCCGCGGCGGTGGAGTTATCGGCTATCGGATTATTCTTGCCAAGGCCGCGCGCGATCACGCTGTTGATCGGTACCCCGGCATTGACCAGGTAGTCTCTCACCGTGGCGGCGCGTTTCTCAGAGATCGACTGGTTGAACTGCTCGCTGCCGATGCTATCAGTATGGCCTTCGATTTCCAGTCTAAGATCCGGATACGCAAGCACAATCCCTGAAATTCTGGCTAGCCGTTCCCGAGCTGCAGGTTTCAGCGTGTACTGACCGCTGTCGAAGAGCACGTCCGGCATGCTGACCACAAGGCCGCGGTCTGTGTCTTTGGTTTCCAAAACCTGGTTGAGCTGCTTTAGAAGACGCTCCCGCATTTCTTCCTTTTGACGAATCGCTTCTGCTGCGGCAGCTTGGGCTTTCTGCTGCTCCGCCAATGCTGCCGACCGGGCTGCGTCGGCCTTGGCTTGCTGCAGCTCGGCTTTGGTTCTGGCTTTTTCCGCCGTCAGCCTGTTCGGCTTCGGCCTGAGCACGCCTGCGGGCGTCTTCTTCGGCCTGAGTCTTGGCTTGCGCTTCCGCTTCAGCCGACGCTTTCGCTTCTGCTTCAGCCTTCTCTTGGGCCTCCTGCATGGCGCGCTTTTCCGCCGCGATCCTTTCCTGCTCTTTCTTTTGCAGAGTCAGCACCCGCGCGTCTTCCGCGGTTTGAGTAGCCCCGCGGGCTACCGTGCCAATGGGAGTTCTGCCCTGTTTCCGGCGCAGGTAGTCCTCAGCTTGGGCAAGAAGATTTTCGGCTTTTTGCAGCGTATCGGGCGCATATTGATCTGCCCCGGCTGCTTTGGCAATGGCCACGGCATTGCGCGCTTCCAGTAAGTCGAGCGGAGTCTTGCGATCAGCCGTGGTCGCAGGAAGCTGGGTTGCCGGCATATCCACGGTATATTGTCCGGATTCGAGCATCTCGAACTTCGCGTCAATGGGCTGTTCCAGACCCTTGGTCTCTTGGCGGATGATGTTTTCCGCGACCACCTTATCGCCGGGCCGGGTCACGGAAAAATAAGGTTCCGCAGTCACGATCAAGCCGAAGGCCTGGAGCTGGGTTGTGACGTTCAGGCTAATTTTCCCTGCGCTGTTGGGCACGATCTCTCCCAGGTTCACAGCACGGCCCTCGGGCGTGATGGCCCAAAGCACATAGGTCAAGTATTCCGGGCCAAACATGGTTGCCGGCTGGAAGCGGGCGAATTCAGCGTTAATCTCCAGGCGTCCTGCTTTGCTGTCGACCTTGGCCCGGCCGCTGGCCTCGGGCATGAGGGCAGTTCCTTTGAAATCCACGGTAGTGGAGCCGCCACGATGGCGATAATTCACCGCTTTGGTGCTGCGCGAAATTACCTTGACGTGGAACAGCGGAGTTTGATCCATTGGCTCGACGGGAGCGGCGTCTTGTTGCGCGAGCGCAGCAAACCGTCAGCAGAAGCGCGCAAATTAAAGCTATTGAAGCTAAGGATCGGTTCATATTTCCATTATTCCTCATACCGGGCCGTTAGGCGCTCAAGAATCAGTATATCGGTCTGATTTCTTGAACTTCCAAAGTCTCATTGCTGACGCGCCATGCGTAGTAAGCTGCCGATTCCAGAATGCTGGACGGAAATTCGAGTTTGCAAGAAAGAAGAATAGCAAATGTTCGAATCGTATCGGGGATGGCTGGCTTGTCATCGGCTGAAGAATCGAATAGAGTAGGCAGTCCCAAAGCCGATGGTTTTCAGACCGTAGTCGCGCGTGATGGATCAGACCTCCCCAAAATCCGACTCTGTTCTCATTATTATTCCCGACAATTTGGTTACAAACCACCGACAAGCACGTCGAAGGGACGTGAAGGACTGTTTTGTCCCCGTGCAATCTTTCAGAGGAGCTCTTGGCATGCGCCGTAATTCGATAGTCCTGCTGGCAATACTTTGTTGGAGTCTTTTGGGGATGTCCCAAACCGCCGACGAACTGGTTAACAAGAACATTCAGGCTAAAGGTGGAATGGACAAGATGAAGGCGATCAAAACGGTGCGCATGACCGGCAAAATAGAGGGTCCAAGCCTCCCTCCCGGCAGGGTGAGCCAGGAGAATATGCGTCCGAAACTGGTGCGAGAGACTTTTTCCATTCAGGGTATGACCGCCGTCCAGGCCTATGACGGGTCGACAGGCTGGCAAATCCAGCCGTTCGGCGGAAAGAAGGACCCCATGCTCATGGGAGACGACGATATGCGGGACCTTCTAATTGACGCGGATTTCGACGGGCCGCTGGTCGAGTACCAGGAAAAGGGGAACAAAGTCGAGTACCTGGGTCACGACGTCGTCGATGGCGATGATGCCCTTCGGTTGAAGGTCACACTGAAGAACGGTGACATCGTTTATTACTACCTCGATCCGGACACGTATCTTGAAATCCGCAAAGAGACGCAGGAATTTATTCGCGGCTCGATCCGGGAAAATGTCATCGATCTCGGTTCTTATAAGCAGGCTGGCGGTGTGATGTTCCCGTTCTCGGTGGCTTCCGGCCCCAAGAATGATCCCAGTTCCTGGCAGTACGTCACTTATGAAAAGATCGAAGTGAATGTGCCACTGGAAACTTCCGAGTTCGCGGTCCCGGCGTCTCTCAAGAAGGAAGCACCTCAAAAGCAGGAAACCGCGAAGAATTAACCGGCCCAATCGTTGGTAATGACTTGAATTCCCTAAGAGGATTCTTACAGATGACTGCTCGTGCACGCTGTGCCCGTAACCTGGGATTGGCCATGGGAATGTTGTTTCTGTCGATCGCTGTTTCCGCCCAGCCACCAATCAAGTTCGACGCCGCCACGGTTTCAGGACTGCCCGCTCGCAACATTGGCTCCGCCACTATGAGCGGACGCATTGCGGCTGTCGCGGCCGTGACTGAGAATGGACGCCTTACAGTGTTTGCGGGTTCAGCGAGTGGCGGCGTATGGAAGTCCGTGAATGGCGGCACCACGTTCAAGCCGGTGTTCGACCGGCAGAGTGTTCAGTCGATCGGCGCGGTCGCCATCGACCCATCCAATTCCAAGATTGTTTGGGTTGGCACCGGGGAGTCGTGGGTGCGAAACAGCGTTTCGGTTGGAGATGGAATCTACAAGTCCACCGATGGCGGCGAAAACTGGACAAACATGGGACTGCAGGATTCCGAGCACATCGCGAAGATCTTAGTTGATCCCAAGGATAGCAACACTGTTTACGCTTGCGCGACCGGTCATTTGTGGGATGACAACGACGAGCGTGGTGTTTACAAAACCTCCGACGGAGGCAAGACCTGGAGGAAGGTCCTCGCCGGGGCCAATGCTTCGACGGGCTGCGGTCTTATCGCTATGAGCCCGCAGGAACCCAACACTATCTTTGCTTCTCTGTGGGATTTCCGCCGCAAAGGCTGGACATTTCGGTCGGGTGGTCCAGGTAGCGGAATGTACAAATCCACCGACGCCGGCGAGCACTGGACGGAACTCAACGACACCAACAGCAAGGGACTGCCCGAAAAGCCATGGGGACGAGTCGCGTTGGCCGTGGCGCCTGCCAAGCCGCAAGTTGTTTACGCCAACATCGAGTCAAAAAAGAGCGCGCTGTTTCGGTCCGATGATGGCGGCAAGACTTGGACACGCTTGGACTCCAGCCGGTTTGTGATCTGGCGTCCTTTCTATTTCGGTAATCTGATCGTCGATCCTAAGGATGAGAATAAGATTTTCAAACCGGATGGACCGCTATTGCTCAGCGTGAATGGCGGGCAGAGTTTCAGCATCGTTTCCAGCGGTGCTCATGGCGATTTTCACGACATATGGATCGATCCGGCCGATCCCAATGTAGTTTATGCAGGCGATGACGGCGGCCTTTGGCGCAGCGAAGACGGCGGAACGCGTTGGAAGCACCAGTTCAACTTGCCGGTTTCGCAGTTCTATCACGTGAGCGTGGATAACGCGAACCCCTACCACGTTTATGGGGGGTTACAAGACAATTCCGCCTGGGTGGGTGACTCATCCTACCCTGGCGGGGTTACCAACTCGCGTTGGGAAAACATGTACAACGGCGACGGCTTCTGGATGTTTGAGGACCCCTCCGATGCCGCCTACATCTACGCCGAGTCACAGGGCGGTGAGCTCGGCCGCGTCAATCGCTACACTCACGAAACTCGAAACATCAAGCCCCTTCCAGAGTACGGCGAGAAGAAATTGCGCCTTAACTGGAACACTCCCATCCACATGAGTTCCCACGAGAAGGGAGCGATCTATATCGGTGCGCAGTTCCTGTTCCGCTCTCGCGACCACGGTCAGTCATGGGAGCGCATTTCTCCTGACCTCACTACCAACGATCCGGAAAAACAGAAGCAGGAGGAGTCAGGCGGAGTCACCGTCGACAATTCCGCGGCAGAAATGCATACCTCGATCTACTCCATTTCAGAATCACCGAAGAATGGGCAGATCATCTGGGTCGGCACCGACGACGGCAATCTCCAAATCACACGCGACGGCGCGAAAACCTGGACCAATGTCGTGGGCAACGTTCCGGATCTGGCAAAGAACTCGTGGGTTTCTACCATTGAAGCAAGCCGCTTCGACGAAGCCACCGCGTACGCCACTTTCGATCGCCACACTTTTGGTGACATGAAGCCTTACGCTTACAAAACCACCGACTACGGAAAGACCTGGACCGCTCTACCTGTGCAACAGAATGGGGTTCGCGGCTACGCCCATGTCATCAAGGAAGACACGGTGGATCGCAACCTCCTGTTTCTCGGCACCGAAGTTGGTTTGTGGATCTCCGTCGATGGGGGTCAGCGCTGGGCGCAGTACAAGGGAAGCGATTTTCCCGCCGTCGCGGTGCGCGATCTAGTAGTGCATCCGCGCGAATCTGACCTCGTCATGGCTACTCATGGGCGTGGCATCTGGATCATCGACGACATCTCTCCGTTGCGCGCTCTCACGCCCGAGTTGATGGAGAAAGAAGCGACGCTCATCGAAGGAACACCAGCCGTCCAATACTTCAATGCCAACGGTGGTTGGCCTGAGGGTGACGAAACATACGTCGGACCTAGTCGTCCGACTGATGCTTTCATTACGTATTACCAGAGGCGGCGGCATATTTTCGGAGACTTAAAGATCGAAATTTTCGATCCCGATGGCAAATTGCTGGACACGGTCGGCGGCAGCAAACATCGCGGTGTGAATCGCGCGACTTGGTCGATGCGGCTCAAACCGCCGGTGGTCCCACCGGCCGCCAGTGCCCTTTTTGGAGCAACCCAAGGTCCTCGCGTAATGCCTGGAACTTACACCGTCAAGATGACCAAAGGTGACCAGGTTTACACCGCACCACTGAAAGTGGTTCTGGATCCGCGGGCCAAGTTCACGATTGAAGATCGCAAAGCACAGTTCGATCTGGCCATGAAGCTCTACAATTTGCTCGGTCACATGAGCTATGCTGCCAGCGCGATCGGATCAGTACGTGAATCAGCCAGTGCCCGCGCTGCAAAGCTCTCGGAAAAAGATCCCCTACGTGCCCGATTGCAACAGCTCACCGACGGCTGCGACAAACTTCGCTCGAGAATCGTCGCCACCAAAGAGGGCGGCATGATTACGGGAGAAGAGCGCATCCGGGAACACCTCGGGGAACTGTACGGCAATGTGAACATCTACGAGGGCCGACCGGGCGACTACCAGGTCGCTCGAGCTGCGTCGTTGGGGCGTGAACTGGAAGACGTCATCGTCGACTTCCGCAAACTGACGGACCAGCAACTCCCGACCATTAATGCTGGCTTGAAAAAGAAGAAGCTCGACACTATTACTGTTCCTACCGAAGCGGAGTGGGAAAAACGACAGCAGGAAGGGTCTTCGGGAAAGTCCGCCGCAGCGGATTTGCGTGAGACGGATTAGAGCATAGCCGCTGGGTTGCTCATGGGCAATTGCTGGGTGCGCGACGACCGGCAAAACGTGACTGAATCCACGCGATCTGGTCAGCGACGGAGTCTCCGAGCAGGCTACCTGATTCCGGATACTTGTAGAACTGAATTCGATCCCCCTGTTTACACATACGTGCGACCACCCTGGCCGTCAAAGTGATGGGCATCTCCGGGTCCTCAGCACCGATTATCAGAAGCGGGCCGTAGGCAGGTTTTTGACCGAGCGTGTTTACGCTGAAGAACTGCTTCACAAACGGTTCGTTCTCCCAATCTTTCTTAAGCATTTCGCCGGTAGAAAGTTCTGACGCGCTATCCGAAACACTGCATTGCCTCTCGACCTCTTCATACAACGGGAGGGCCTTGTCCGTTAGCATGTTACTCACTTGGAATCGCGGGTAGACGGTTTTGATTCCATAGGCGAGGAATAATGGCAGGCCGCGCGAATGCTCTTGGGCCAGGGCTTCGTAAATATCCTTGATATCGGCGACGCCTGAAATTGCAATGGCACCCAGATAGTTGGGATCGCGCATCTCACTCTGCATCTCGGCGACTCCGACAACCGCCAGGCCGCCCTGGGATTCCCCCATCGCAATCCATCTCGAGCCGAGCTGGGGAATCGGCAGCTCGCGCAGCCGTTACGGAATAGATAACGTCCATCGCGTTAGACCGTAGATCCAGGAACGCATTACGAAAATTTGTGCCTAGACCGGCATAGTCGGTGGCGACCACCGCATATCCTAGCCCGACATACATGGAGAGGAATGGCCCGACGTATAGGTTCCTCATCAGTGATGGAGCGCATGTGCGGGCAACGCCGCTGAATCTGTGCGCCCAAGCAATTATTGGCCATCCGCCAGCCGGCGGCTTTCCATCGGGAACGAGAATTACGCCTGACGAGGCAACGTCCTCGCCAGTTGCCGCCCGTGAATGATAGAGAAAACGAACCGCTGACACGTCATACGGCAACGCGTATTCATCGAACGGCTCCGCACGAATCAGCTCGCCCGGCCTGCCCGCAGGTAAGCGGATTGGGAGTGTCATAGAAAGGCGAGAGCGGTAGCGTATGACGCGAGTCAGATCTCTGGGTCTGTAATGTGTTTGTTGTCTGGCCTATGGGCTGTTCAGCCGCCGACGGCGTGACCAACTCCACAACGCCCGCGAGAGCAAGCACTACGAGTGCTGTGCTGCCTCGACTCAACGGAGAAACCTACAGTGAAGCCGCAGATGAGATGGCGTCATCATCTCCATCTTAGGACTTCGCAAAGCCATAAGGAAAACAAGAAAATCAGGAAAACAGCACGAAGATGATATGCAGTAGGGACGAAACTATTCGTTATTGCGGTTGTCAGGCGTTTACGGGTTTGGAGTATTCATCCGCCGTGTCGCAGTCGGCAAGTTCCAATCCCCATGTTTCGCCGCTTGTGCCGGTAGATTCCAGGCCGACCTGATACTCCTTTGTCCCTTCGAGTTGCGTGACCCAAACAACCCGGAATTGAATCTTGCGCTGGTGGTATTGCAGGGTGAGTTTGTCACCCGTTCTTAGGACATGGCGAATCGCGCCCAGTCGAGCGCCGTTGGGAGTTATATCTAGCGTATGAGCAAGCTCATTTACCGGATTGTTAGAGGCATCGCGGCCGGATATGCGCACCGGCAGAACCATTTTGATCCGTTTGTGACGGCGTTTTCCCTTACCGTTTTCCAAGCTGGGCCCCCGGTGCGACGCTCGAAATCTCTATGCGCATTTGATTGTCTGCGCAGAATCAGGCATTTGAGCTGCCACAATTGAGATGAGATTCGAGACCTGGATTTTTCATAAGAATCAACTGTTTACAAGAAAGGTTATGATCTCGGACTGGGCTGATGCGGGGTAGCTGACGCTACAAATCAATGCCGTGACAGATTTTGTCAGACTCACTCCAACGGCTTTTCCGGATCGATGGCCTGATCGAGGTATATCCACAGCACGCGGGAAAAGAGAGTAAGGACAGGCGCGAGCGGCACGAACAGCAAAAGAGCCCAGACGATTGTCTTCTGCAGCGACCAGTTGGTACAGATCCAGAGCAGTACGGAGAGTCCGACGATGGTAAACAGGGCCAAGCCGTAGCTGATGTACATGGCGCCCAGAAAATAACCTGCTTCCCGCTCAAACTTGAGACCACAAACCGGGCAGCATTCGTGCATCTTGGGAAAACCTGCAAATATCGATGAGCGAAATATTTTGCCGGTGCGGCATCTCGGGCACAACTGTCGAAGGACCGCTGAAATCGTGGGGACTCTTGAATCTTGCATGGATTGGCGCATTACACGCCGGATTTTCTCAACTCTCTTCTCGCTGATGAAGACTGGGCTGTGAACTTCTAGGGACCACCGTCACACAAATCGAACATACAGGAGATGGTTCAGAATTCGACCATCATATTCTGGGCAACGCCAACTTTTCCTTGATCCCCTCTCCTTCAATGACCGTATAAATAAAATCCGCAGGGACATTACGCAGCATTTCGATCCTGCCACTCGGCCACTTGACTTCGACTTCACTCATGAAAGCTTCTGTGCCCAAGCCAAAGTGCAAGCGTGGATCGTTCTGCGAGAGATAGCTTCCGCCCGCTCGCACTTCGCTGAACTGCACTAGTTTCCCCGCCTTGACCGTCACCCGCGCCCCAATGGCCATCTTGTTGCTCACCGTGCCAACAAGCTTGAACAGTACCCGGTGATTGGTGTTCCCGCCTTGATTGAGCAACAGCGTCGGAGGCTCGCCGACATTGATCAGCACCACGTCGATATTTCCGTCATTATTAACGTCACCGAATGCCGCACCCCGACGACTGTGCGGCGGAATTCCGGAGAGGACGCTGGAAACATCTTCGAAGGTACCGTCCCGCTTATTGCGGAAAAGCTGCAGCGGTTCGCGGTAAGAGGCACCGCCGGGTATGGAATCCACCTGCGGATACACATGTCCATTGGCGATGAAAACATCCAGCCAGCCATCGTTATCCATGTCGAAAAAAGCAGTTCCCCAGCCCACGTAAGGGTAGGTCGGCTGCGCTAACTTGGCGGGATATGTCACGTCAGAGAATCCATCTTTGCCTGAGTTGCGGTACAAAGTGTCGGGTTGCTCAGTGAAGTTGGTGACAAACATTGACAACCGGCCTTCGTGCAAATAGTCACCCCAATCAACGCCCATTGAGCCTTGCATCTGCCCATCGCCGCCGAGCGCGACCCCGGAGAGCATGCCCACTTCCTCAAACGTCCCATCGTGTTTATTGCGATAGAGGTAATTGGGGCCGGCGTCGTTGGCCACGTAGAGATCCGGCCAGCCATCGTTGTCGTAATCACCCCAGATGGCTCCTAATCCGTAGTATCGATTCGGATCATCCACACCGGCCTTTTTGGACACCTCTTCGAAAGTCCCGTCGCCGCGGTTGTGAAACAGAAGATCGGACTCGCCGATCATGCCCCATGGTCCGCACTGCACCAGGATCCCCTTGAAGCGGCAATTCTTTTCGTCGCTGCCGAAGTCGGGAAGCTTGTCGATATCGAAGTGAACATAGCGCGAAACAAACAGGTCAACGCGTCCGTCTTTATCGTAATCCGCCCAGGCCGCGCCCGTGCTGAATCCCCCCGCCCCTACGCCCGCTTTATCGGTGACGTCTTCGAACTTGCAATTGCCCAGATTGTGATAAAGCGCATTCCCGCCAAAGCCCGTGACATAAATGTCGGGCAGACCATCGTTGTCGTAGTCAGCGACTGCTACGCCCATGCCCCAGCCTTTGCGCGTGAGTCCGGCAGACTTTGTAATGTCGGTGAACTTGAAATCGGCATCCTGATGATAGAGGGTAATCATGAGATCGCCACCCTGGCGGAAGCGATCAATCGTCGATCCGTTCACGGTGATGATGTCGAGCTTGCCGTCGTTATCGCAGTCGATCAGCCCGGCGCCACCGCTCATGGATTCCACGATATATTTCTTTTCCGGCGTGGAGATATGAGAGACGGTCAGTCCCACTTGCTGGGCTACATCCTGAAAACGGGGCACGGGCGTTTTGGGAGCAGCCGTCTGGGCGGACGCAAATAGAGGAAGAAGCAGGCCCAGAGAAAGGAATTTGCTCATGGCGGTGAGAATTTCTGTGATTATAGATGATAATCGAGTTGGACTCGGCTAGCGGGCAAGGAATCGCTCAAGTTGTAACTTTCGGGCGGTGAGCACATCCAAATGCGTAGTTGTCCGAGAAGAGGGGTTTGAATGATCAGGTCGGCGGTTCTGTTATTTCTTGCCTTCGCGACAACGTTGATGATAACCAACGCGGCCCAGACCGCTCCGTCGTCCCCGGTTCTGATTGAGCTCTTTACCTCCGAAGGCTGCTCCAGTTGCCCTCCGGCGGATGCTCTGCTGCAACAGTTGGACCAGTCTCAGGCAATTCCCGGCGCGCAGTTGATCGTGCTCAGCGAACATGTCGACTATTGGGACCACGACGGTTGGAAGGATCCTCACTCCTCGCATTCCTTGACGGATCGCCAGAACGTATACGCCGATCATCTCGGGCTAAAGAGTGTTTACACACCGCAAATGGTGGTCGATGGCACGACCGAATTTCTTGGCAGCAACGGCCCTTCTGCGAAGCAGGCCATCGAAAAGGCTCGCGATCTCGATCTCGAGAAGATTCCAGTCCGCATATCCGCCATCTCGCTGGCGAATCCCGGCACGCTTCAGGCTCACGTTGATGCCGATGCCGTTCCGGAATCTGTGCGGGCCCGAAAAGCGGAAGTCTATGTCGTGATCGCACTGAATCACACCGAATCCCAAGTCGCCGCGGGCGAAAACAGAGGCCGCGCACCTGACTCACGTCGCCGTTGTACAAAGCCTGACAAAAGTTGGCACGGTCGAGAAAGGCAAGACCTTTGCCCAGGACGTGCGCGATCAAAATCGATCCCAGAATCGATCACACGAATTTACGGCTGATTGCCTTCGTGCAAGAACCCGGCCAGGGAAAGATTCTTGGTGCGGCACTGCAGAGAGTCGAGAAGCAGACAGACGCTATCCTGGGTCATAATCCGTTGTCGTCGCCGATTTACTCCGCAGCCCCTCCTCTGCTAGATTTGGCGCCTCGGGCTTTATCGCCCGCTGGAGGAAACCGTGCGCATCGATCTCTTCCGCATGGAAAGAACGCAGTGCTTATACGAAAATGAAGTGGAGTACAACCTGTCGGAGAGCGGCGTTCTTCCGTTGAGTGCAAACGAAATTCTGGAGGGCTCAGACCCAGCTGCCGTTCTCTCTTCTAGACTGAAGTATCCCGAATCAAACGGCTCCGACGAACTTCGTGAGCACATCGCCGAGTGGTATGGCGCAACTCGCGATCATGTGCAGGTCACAAACGGCGGGTCGGAGGCCAATTTCACCGCCTTGTGGGGCTTGCTCGAAAAGGGCGATCACGCAGCGGTCATGCTACCCAACTATCTCCAATCCTGGGGCCTGTCCCGTGCCTTTGCCACAAAAACGAACGGATTTTATCTTGTGGAAAAGGAAGAGAACGGCAACCCTCGCTGGGCGCTGGACGTTGATGGCCTTCGCCGGGCGGTGAACAAGAAAACCAAGCTGATCGTCGTCACCAATCCCAATAATCCCACAGGTGCGGTGCTCAACGAGCAGGAAATGGACGAGGTTCTCCGGGTTGCGCGCAAAACCAACGCCTGGCTGTTAGTAGATGAAATCTATCGCGGCGCGGAAGTAAAAGAGCCGCTGACGCCGACGTTTTGGGGCCGCTACGACAAGCTGTTGATAACTTCCGGACTCTCCAAGGCTTTTGGACTGCCAGGCCTGCGTCTGGGATGGATTGTCGGCCCACCGAAGACCATCGCCAAGCTCGCTTCCTACCACGACTACACCACGCTGACTCCGACTATGTTGTCCGATCGCTTGGCACGTATCGTGATGGAGCCAGCACGCCGCGAGAAAATTCTCGAACGCACGCGCACGATCATCCGCCGCAATCTGCCGCGACTGGAGTCCTGGATCCATTCCCACGACGACATCTTTACTTACATTCCGCCGGTTGCAGGCGCAATCGCGTTCTTCCGCTATAAGCTCCCGATCTCTTCCACCGCGCTCTTTGACCGGTTGCGCAAAGAACACTCCGTGCTGATTACTCCGGGAGATCACTTCGGTGTCGGCCGCTACATTCGGGTGGGCTACGGCTACGATATTGACTACACACTGCGAGGTCTGGCACGTGTGGACATAACTCTAAAGGAGCTGCAGAAGAAGGGAAACCGTGAAGGATCAGTTCGTGCGGTCGCGGCCCGTCGCGGTGCCGCGTAGATGGGCTTTTTAGCGAGCACTGATCGGATTTTCTTGTGCTTTAGTGTTGTCATTCCGAGCCGGCTTTAGCGGGGAGGAATCTGCAGTTCTCCCAGGAAAGGGAGAAAATGCAGATCCTTCGATCGCCCTTACCGCGCAAACGCGCAGCGCGGGCGGCACTCGGGATGACAAGAGAAACAGGAACGGGACACTACTGCGCGATCTTCTTCCCAATCCCGGCGGCTTTGGCCCGCTCCAATACCAACGCCGCTGCGGCCACATCTTGCACTCCTATTCCGGTCAGGTCACAAATGATGATTTCGTCATCTGAAGTTCGTCCGGGCTTGAGGCCCGCAGTAACTTCGCCCAGCTCCGCGTGGACCTTCTCTTTCCTGATAGCACCGCATTCGACGGCGTGATGAATTTCACCCAGATGCAAACACTGCGGCAGGCTGTCCGCCACAATCTTGTCCGCTCGCAATAGCACATCCACGTCGAGTTCCTGTTTGTCCGGCCCATCGGAACCGACCGCGATCACAGTCACGCCCGGCTTCAACCACTTCGCTCGCAGAAGCGGTTCACGACTGGCAGTTACGGTGATAATGATGTCCGCTGCTGCGACGGTCTCCTGAACGGATTCGGTAACCGCGAAGTGGCAAGCTGGAATCTCGCGGCATTTTCCGAGATCGTCCACACACCCTTGCGCTTTATGGGGATCACGTCCCCAAACCCGCACCTCGCCAAGCGCTCTCACCAGGGCAAGCATTTTCACCTGATATCGCGCCTGTCCGCCGGTCCCGATAACCGCGACTGTGCCTACATTTTTGCGCGATCAGGTGTTTCGCAGCGACCGCTCCGGCTGCCGCGGTCCGAAGATCAGTAATGAATCCGTTGTCGAGGAGAATCGCGGCCGGTGCGCCCGTCTTGGCGTCGAACACGACGACCATGCCGTCATTTGCGGCGAGACCCAGCTTTGGATTGTCCAGAAATCCGGAGACGATTTTGACCGCATAGTAAGGCCAACCGCGCACGTGGCCGGCCTTGACGTGAATCTCGCCATGGTTTTCCGGCACATCAAGCTGGATTACGGATGGCAGTTGTGCTTGCCCAGTGGAGTAAGCAGTGAACGCCCGCTCCATTGCTTCGATGCAAGCATGAGGATCCAGCAAAGAACGGATTTCCGGTTCGCGCAGGATCAGGACGTCACGGCTCATGCCGTAGAGACTATCAGTCGGCGGGCATGCGCGGCTCCCTGGCGTTTGCTTCATGGGCAGACTCAGTTGTTTCGCACGATGCTTGTTTCTAAACGGAAGCCTCGGCTGGCTCACCCATGTCAGCGCTTTCCACGTCGCCTTCCTCGATAGACTCTCGCGAATGCGTCCGCGCTACCAACACGTAGATCGAGGGCACAACAAATAGCGTAAACAGCGTTCCAATGATCATGCCACTGACCAGCATGATACCTATGCTGTTTCGAGCGCCCGCTCCAGGACCTTTAGCCAGCACAAGAGGGAAGTGGCCCATCACCGTGGCCGCAGTCGTCATGAGAATGGGCCGCAGTCGCGTCGATGCGGCCTCGATGACAGCGCGCAGTTTGTCGCTCCCACTCTCCTGCAGCTTATTGGCGAATTCAACGATTAGAATCCCATTCTTCGATACCAGACCGACCAGTGTGATCAGCCCAACTTCGCTATAGATGTTGAGTGTGGTCAGTCCCAGGAAGGAAAACATCAGCGCCCCAGAAAGGGCGAGTGGTACCGACCCCATCAGGATGATGAATGGGTCGCGGAAACTTTCGAACTGCGCCGCCAGTACAAGGTAGATCAGCACTGCCGACAATAAGAAGGTCCCGAGGAATTTACTGCCTTCCACCCGCAGTTGGCGCGATTCCCCTGAGTAATCAACCGTAAAGCCCTGTGGCAGGATCAGCTTGGCCTGGTCCTCTAGGAAACGCAGGGCCTTATCCAGCGGGACATTCGGCGGGATCACTCCCTGAATCGTCACCGCGTTGAGCTGCTGGAATTTCTTCAGATCTCGCGGCTCGGTCGTGTTCTTCAGAGTTACGAACGTTGACAGCGGAACGAGCTTGTTGCCGGCGGCGGTGACGTAGATCTTTTGCAGCTGATCCGGGGTCAAACGGTCCACGCGTTTGATCTGCGGGATGACCTTGTAGCTGCGACCTTGAATGCTGAAGCGGTTGATATAGTCCCCGCCCAGCATCGTCGCGAGATCCTGGCCGGCTTGGGTCAGATCCACGCCTTGAGAACGGAGCTTGTCACGGTCGAAGACGACCTCGGACTGCGGCTGGTCGAACTTCAGGTCAGTGTCGGCGAAGATGAAGAGGCCACTCTCGAACGCCTTCCGCACCAGCTGGTTTGCGAAGTCGATGAGCTGCCTGGGCTCCGCTGCGGAGGTGATGACGAACTCAACCGGAAAATTTCCGCCCCCCGGCAGTGGCGGTGGCGTCAATGGGATCACGCGGATGCCCGGAATTTTCGACAATGGTCCGACAGACTCGACCAGGAGTTGCTGAGCGGTCTTTTTCCTCTGGCTCCAGGGTTTGGTGACCATTCCTCCAAAGCCACCGCTCGGTGAGGTGATCTGAAAAATACTGTCACTCTCGGGGAATGCGTGGTAGACGTCGTAGACCTGGTCCGTGAACAGGTTGGTCTGATCGATCGTGGAGTTCGCGGAGGCTTGGATAACGCCGAAAACCACTCCCTGGTCCTCGGCCGGCGCTAGCTCGCGCTGCGAGAACATATAAAAGGGCACGATCAACAGGACAACCAGTGCCCAGAGAACAAAAACCACCGGCCTGTACTGGAGCGTCCCCGACAGCGTCCGTGAATACGCGCGACGCACCCCCTCGAAGCGGCGGTTGACCCAGCCGGCGAAGCCACGCTCGCTGGCACCGCTACGCAACAGCTTCGACCCCATCATTGGCGACAATGTCAGCGCAACCACTCCGGAAACGATCACCGCCCCGGAAAGAGTAAATGCGAACTCGCGGAAAAGCGCGCCGGTCAAGCCGCCTTGGATACCTACTGGCGCGTACACCGCAGCCAGCGTGATCGTCATAGCGATGATCGGGCCGACCAATTCGTGGGCGGCATCAAGAGCCGCTCGCACTGGCGGCTTGCCCATGTGAATGTGCCGCTCGACGTTCTCTACCATCACGATCGCATCGTCTACCACCAATCCGACCGAGAGAACGATCGCCAACAAAGTCAGGAGGTTGATTGTGAATCCAAACGCCAGCATCAGGAATACGGCGCCAATCAACGAAATCGGAATAGCGACCACCGGGATCAACACCGAGCGGAATGAGCCGAGGAACAAGAAGATGACGACGATGACGATCAGCAGCGTCTCGCTAAGCGTGTGGAGCACTTCATTGATAGCGTCCTGGATGTAAGCCGTCGAATCGTAGGGGACGCCCGCCTTCATGCCTGGAGGCAATTGTGACTGGATATCCGGCATGGCTGCGCGGACGTTCTTTATGACCTCGAGGGAGTTGGCGGTAGGGAGCACCCAAATCCCCATGAACGTCGCCGTCTCGCCGTTGAAGCGCACATCCTGGTCGTAATTCTGGGCGCCAAGCACGACGTCAGCTATCTCACCTAAGCGAACGACGACTCCCTTATCCTCCTTGACCACCATCTGTTTGAAGTCGTCCGCCGTCCGCAGATCGGTGTTGGCGATCAGGTTCACTGACACCATGGAGCCCTTTGTCTGGCCCAGTGCCGAAAGGTGATTGTTCTTTGCCAACGCATCTCGTACTGAGGAAGCTGAAATACCGAGCGCCGCCATCTTGTCCGGCTTAAGCCAGATTCGCATGGCGAAAGTGCGGTCGCCCAGAATGTCAGCGCGCTGTACTCCGCTGATGGAGCTTAACTTCGGTTGGACTACCCGCGTCAGATAGTCAGTTATCTGGTTTTCATCGAGATTCGCCGAAGAAAAACCCAGGTACAGCGCGGCAAACTCGTTGTCCGCGGTTTGCAGGTCGATGACCGGCGCTTGCGATTCCGGAGGCAGGTCATTGCGGACTTGTGCCAGCTTTGCCTGGATCTGCGTGAGCGCCGCGTTGGTGTCGTAATTGAGCTTCAGGTGCACGGTGATCGTGCTGAGGCCCTGGGCGCTCGATGACTCCATGTAGTCGATGCCATCGGCGCTGGCAATCACGCGCTCCAGCGGTGTAGTGATAAAGCCGCGAACCAGGTCGGCGTTGGCGCCCACGTAAACCGTCGTAACCTGCACGATCGCGATATCGCTGCGCGGATACTGCCGCACGCTCAGCGAACGGATGGACTGCAGGCCGGCAATCAGGATCACCAGATTGACGACGATGGCGAGGACCGGCCGCTTAATGAAGAGATCAGTAAATCTCATTTAGCTGTCCTCAGGCTTGGGAGCCGGACTGTTCTCTGGCTGTACCTTATTGTTAACTTGCACGGCCGCGCCATTGCGCAGTTTGAAGACCCCCGAGCTTACGACCTCGTCACCGGGCTTGACACCCGAAACGACCGCAACCTGATCGCCGCGTGAGCCTTCAAGCTTGACGGCCTGCTGGCGCACCCCGCGGTAGGTCTTGCCGGCTGGGTCCTTGAGGTCGGAAACGACGTAGACCGAATCGCCATACGGCGCATAGTTGATGGCAGTCGTCGGAAGCGCAATAACCGAACGATCCGCCCCGAACACCATCTCTACCTGCACAAACATGCCGGGACGCAATTTGCCTCCAGGATTGGCAAGCGTGGCCTGTACCTGAAGGTTTCGCGTTGACTCGTTCACCACCGAGTCGATGGCCGTAACCCGCCCGGTAAACGCGGTTCCAGCGGCGTCGTTGCTCGTAACCTGAACCGTGCGACCGACGTGTCACTTTAGCCCCTTCCTGCTGGGGCACGCCGAAGTTCACATAAATCGGATTTAGCGACTGCAGGGAAACTATGGCCTCACCCGCCGCCAGGTACTGGCCCAGGTTGATCTGGCGGATGCCCAGGATCCCCGAGAATGGGGCACGGATGGTTTTTCGCGCAATCGTAGCGCGGATCTCTCCCACCTGCGCTTCCGTCGCCTTTTGCTGCGCCACCACGTTGTCATACTCCATCTGGGCGATGACGCCTTGTTTTACGAGCTCTTGTGTGCGATTAAAATTAATGTGAGCCAGGTCGCGCTGTGCCTCCACGTTGGCTAGTTGAGCTCGCTCCTGTCGCGTGTCGAGCTCCACCAGCACGTCTCCCTCTTTGACCGATTGGCCCGACTCAAAAGCAATCCGAGCTACCGTGCCCGGAAGGTCTGCGCTCACCGTCACGCCCTGCACCGCTACAGCACTGCCGATAGCGCTGAGAGTCGCCGGCCACTTCTCCTCTTTCGCCACAATCGTAGTCACAGCCTCAGGAGGTGGTTGCATGACGGTCTGTGAGGCGGCCTGTATTTGGCGGTACTTCACAAAGCCGAGGCCCGCGACAACAACTGCCACCAGGGCCAACATCAGTAACATCCGTTTCGCCATGAGTCCTCTTAAACCGTGTACAAAAGTGTCGTCTTCTTCATCTCATCCAAGAAGGTAGGAATTAGCCATCCACCAGCATTTAGTGCAAGAAGGGTAGCTGGAGAGGAGGGCCTTTTCACTGCAGGCGCGTGACAGTCGCCTCGTTCATTGATGAGTGGTCAATCATAACTAACTCGCAATCATCACATCCAAGCACCGGTGGAGAGCGGCTACCCTTTCGAATCGCCGCAGCTACCCTACGGGTTGACTTTCAGATTGACTAGGAGGCCACAAGGATTCAGACAATTTACAGACCATTAACATTAACCGGTCCCCATCGCATGGCCTACGCTCGCCTACCTCCGCTATTCGATACCAGCCCGAACCGAGCCAAAATACATTGGACAGTCCGAGTAGGTCCCAGGTTAGCCTTATGATACCGAAAATCTCATGCCTCGGTCTTCATGCATAAGTCCTCGGAAACACAGCCATAGACTCCCCAGCCGGCAAATGTCTGCGGTCCCGAGTCCGAAGCCGACTCTCTGCTAAATTACTTCCACCATGAAACCCGCCCGTAGTTTTGCCAGCGATAATAACGCCAGTATTCATCCCGAAATTCTGAAAGCTATCTCCAACGCCAACCAAGGCCACGTAGTCGGATACGGGGACGATCCTTATACCAACTCGGCAGTGCGGAAGTTCCAGCAGCACTTCGGTCCTGACATTGATGTCTTCATCGTTTTCAACGGGACTGCTGCTAACACCTTAAGCCTCAAGGCCCTAACAGAGTCCTACCATGCCGTGATTTGCGCCGAGGAGGCCCACATTTACACCGACGAGTGTGGTGCGCCAGAGAAGTTCACCGGCTGCAAGCTCATCCCAATTCCCACCACTGAGGGAAAACTCACGGTAGAAGCCGTCAGACGCGCCTACCACGGGATTGGCGACGAACACCATGTCCAGCCGCGTGTAATTTCCATCACCCAGGCGACGGAAACAGGCACGGTGTATAAGCCGAATGAAATCCAGGCGCTTGCCCGGTTCGCGCACGAACGCCAGATGTTTTTGCATATGGATGGCGCCCGCATCGCAAATGCCGCCGCGAGCCTGGGACAAACCTTGCGTCAAGCCACTCGCGATCTGGGCGTGGACGTGCTCTCTTTCGGGGGCACAAAGAATGGAGCCATGGGCGCCGAAGCCGTCGTCTTCTTCGATCGGAAACTCAGCCAAGACTTCAAGTATCGGCGCAAGCAGGGCATGCAACTAGCCTCTAAGATGCGGTTCATCTCCGCGCAACTTGACGCCTTGCTGTCGAATGACCTCTGGCTGGCCAATGCGCAGCATTCCAATCGCATGGCAAAGCTCTTGGAGAAAGAAGTGAGGAAAATCCCGGGCGTAAAGATCGTCTACAAGGTGGAGGCCAACGGAGTGTTTGCCAAGATTCCGCGCCCGGCCATTGCCAAATTGCGGAAGCGCTACTTCTTTTACGTGTGGAATGAAGAGCACTCAGTGGTGCGCTGGATGTGCTCTTTCGACACCACGGAAAGAGATGTGAGGGAGTTCACTAAGTTTGTGGCGGAAACCGTGAGGAGTTGAGAACAAAATCCGGGAATGGCGCCCGCTTTCGGCGCCGAAATGCAGAATTGGTGTTCTCGGAGGTGCATTTGGCTTGATTTTGGAAATTTCTTCCTCTAAATTTGGCGCACGCCCCTAGAATAATATGAAAAATCGATTAACCCTGGAGTTGGGATGAATCGAAGCTGGTTGAATTTTGTCCTGGTAAGCGCTGCCGCTCTTTTCCTACCCAGTTGCGGTCACAACCAGCAACTAGTAGGCATCTCCATCCAACCCACGACTGAAACCTTCGGATCGGCAACCATACCGGTGTTCCAAGACGCAGGCCTGAACGTTCAGCTAAGAGCGATCGGTTCCTATATCCACCCGCCAGTGGACAAGGACATTACGAACCAGGTTATTTGGTCTTCGAATACACCACAGATGGTAACGGTGAACTCTACCGGGCTGATTACCGCTACTGGCATGGCTTGCGGAAATACCCTCATCTCGGCAACCGTAAAAACAAATAGCAGCGCCGGAGGTCTGTCGTCATCGGGAGCTATCGTGACCGGCACTATGACCGCGAACGTGGTGTGCTTTACCCGTACGGCCGGACCGCTTCTTACGGTGAGCGTCTCGGGTACTGGCACCGTCAGCAGTAATCCGGCGGGTATTAGTAGCTGCCTATCGACGTGCAGCGCGAATTTTGCGAGTGGTACTGCGATCACATTGACGGCGACGCCGACCGGCAGCGCTACGTCTGTGACCTGGTCCGGCTGCGACACGGTGTCTCGGGCTGGTGTGTAACATTAACAGCTTGACTGCCAATACCGTTGTTACAGCCGCTTTCAGCTGAAATCCTGGGTGGTCGCCCGCTAGAGACTAAACTTAGTCGAGTAATTCTTCCATTTTCGGTTTGTGCTTCTCCTTGTCTTTTTTCTTGCGGTCGGGCAACTACCCGCGATGGCGGAAGCGTCCAATCCGCTCTCTCGACAGCTCTTTCACGGCTTGTACCGCACTGAACCGTTTCGCTTTGTTCTTCTTCCTTGGCATCGGGTTCCATCATGCCATAGCTCGATCTTCCAGAAGATGTAATAATCAGTGTTGACCCATGGAAGAGCGCGAGTTTTTTGACGAGCGGCCGGAAAAGAAGACAGCTACGCTGAACTGTCCCCATTGCCATCAATCCGCCGAGTACGAGGTTATTTGGCTGGTGCGAACCAAGAAGAGGCAGATCTCCGGGCGTGCCGATGAGCGCGATCGCGCCCGCTTCGCCAAAGCCCGCTCCTACATGCTCCGCAAAGATGACTTGATGGCCTGCAAGAACATGCGTTGCCGCAAGCGTTTCGAAATTTCCGGCGTGCAATCGGTTGTCTTCACAGAATAGGCTCGCTTGGCCGCTCGCCTTTAGCCGTTTCAAACCGGTGCCAGGGGTATCCAACGCTCCCGCTTCCTATGCCACCTACTAATTGCTATCCGCGAAGTGTTCAGCACTCATTTATACTTACCGGTTTCCTCCCGGGAGATTGAGTTGAAGATACTAGTCTGTATGAAGCAAGTGCCGCAGAAGGATGCGCCGCTCAAGCTCAATGAGGCGGGCACTTGGATTCGCGAGGATGTCTCCTACGAAGTCAACGAGCCGGACGCGTACGCGCTCGAAGAAGCCCTGCGCCAGAAGGAGAAGCACAGTGGCGAGGTAGTCGTGATCACCGCCGGTCCGGCTCGCGCCCAACAGGTTTTACGTGAAGCCCTGGCCAAAGGCGCCGACCGCGCCATCCACCTTGAAGACAATGCCTTTGTAGGACTCGATGCCGCCAACACCGCGCGCGCTTTCGCCGCCGCGATTAAAGAAGAGAAATTCGACCTGATCTTCACCGGCTTGCAGTCCGACGACTACGGATATGCTCAAACCGGCGTGGTGCTGGCAGAATTGCTGGGCTGGCCTCATGCCACCATCATCATGCAGATCGAAAAAACGGACAGTGGAATCAAGGTCAAGCGCGAGCTCGAGGCCGGGTATTTTCAATTCGTGGACATGCCGCTTCCGGCGGTGCTCACAATTCAGTCGGGTATCAACAAGCTGCGCTATGCCACGCTGATAGGAATCAAGCAGGCCAAGAACAAACCTATGCGGAAAGTGCCGCTCGGCGAGGTGCAATCGGCGATTGGCGCCAACATGCAAAAAATCGAGCGCCTCTATGTTCCGCAGAAAACGAAGAAGACAGAACACATTGAGGGCTCTCCGGTTGAAATTGCCAAGAAGATGGTGGACAAGCTGCGCAACGAAGTACGAGTGCTGTAAGTTTGCGGGCCGAGCTGTGCTCGGCTGGACAGCCGAGGACGACTGTCCCTACGTAATCATTTATGTCTGACACAATCCTGGTCATCGTCGAACAACGCGAGGGGAAACTCAACCGCGTCTCCTGGGAGACGCTCACCGCCGCCCAGGGATTAGCCGCCGAAACCGGCTGGACGCTCGAGGCCGCTGTCGCGGGAAGCGGTGTTGCCAGCCTCGCCAACGAAGTCGCCGGCAAGAAGGTCACGAAAGTCTACGCGATCGAATCGCCTAAGCTCGAACCCTACACCGCCGATGCCTTCGCCGCCGGACTGAAGCAAGTCATCGCGTCCAAATCGCCCAAACTCGTGTTAATGCCGCACACTTACCAGGTACGTGACTTCGTGCCAAAGCTGGCCACTGCGATGGGACGCGCCGTGATCAGTGACTGCGTGGGTTATAAGAAGGATGGTGGCAAGCTCCTTTTTACCCGGCAAATGTTTCAAGGCAAGCTCGCGGCTGATGTCAGCTTTACCGGCGATCCGCCGTGGTTTGTCACCTTCCAAAATGGGGCTTTTCGTGGCGACCAAGTCGAGGCCGGAGCCACGGCCGCGCCGGTCGAGACTGTGAACGTCGAAATCGCGGATGACGTCATCCGCAACAAACCGCAAGAAGTCTTCAAAGAAGCCAAGCAGGCGGTGGATCTCACCCAAGCCGAAATCATTGTGTCGGTTGGCCGTGGAATCAAAGAACAGAAAAACATTGAACTCGCCAAACAGCTTGCCGAAGCGCTGGGTGGCGAACTGGCGGCCTCGCGTCCCATCTGCGACTCGGGCTGGCTCCCGATGGATCGCCAGATCGGATCGTCCGGACAAACCGTCGCGCCCAAGCTTTACCTGGCGCTCGGCATCAGTGGCGCCATTCAGCACATTGTTGGGATGAAAGGTGCGCGGACCATCATTGCGATAAACAAAGATTCCGAAGCACCGATTTTTGAAATTGCGGATTACGCCGTGGTCGGCAATCTGTTCGACGTCGTCCCGCCGCTGATTGAAGAAGTAAAGAAGGCAAAAGCCGGAGGATAGCTTCGGCCACGATTCGCACGGATTGTTACGGATCGTGACTACGCCTTATCAGTGGTGATCCGTGCAAATCCGTGGCAGCCTTTTCTTATGCTGATCTTCCGCAAACCTCTTGAAGGCATCGAACGCCCGCAGATGCCCGCCGATGTGGTCATCGTTGGCGGCGGGCCCGCCGGGATGGCCTGCGCTTTGCGCCTGGCGCAGCTCATCGACGCGCACAACGCGCAACACCCCGACGCGCAACTCAGCAAAGAGAATATTTATGTCCTCGAGAAAGCGCGCGAGATCGGCCAGCACTGCCTCTCCGGCGCGCTTCTCGACCCGCGGTCAATGCGCGAACTGCTCCCCGGATTCGAGAAAGAAGCTCCACTCGACGCCGAAGTCACCAAGGAAGCCGTCTATTTCCTCACCGAGAAGAGCAAGTTCAAGCTGCCCATCACGCCGCCGCCGCTACGTGATCACGGCAACTACGTCATCTCGCTGAATCGCTTTGTGAAATGGCTGGGAAGCAAAGTAGAAGAAACTGGAATCACCATCTTTACTGGCTTCGCCGGATCCGAGTTGCTGTTTGACGGTGATCGTGTCGCCGGCGTTCGCACCGACGACAAGGGCGTCGACAAAGAGAATCGGCCCAAGTCGAACTTCGAGCCTGGCTACGACCTAAGAGCCAAAATCGTGATCCTCGCCGAAGGCACGCGCGGTTCTTTGACGAAACAACTAATCACCAAGTTTGATTTGGCAAAAGACCGCAATCCGCAAACCTATGGCCAGGGAATCAAAGAATTATGGGAGGTACCCTCGGGCCGCATCGCGCCCGGCGAAGTCATTTACACCCTGGGGTGGCCGCTCACCACCAAAGAGTATGGCGGCGCGTGGATTTATGGCGGCAAAGACAACGTCGTTTCTCTTGGTTATGTGATCGGTCTCGACTATCCCGATCCGCGGCTCGACCCGCAACATGTGCTGCAGGATTTCAAACAGCATCCATTTGTTGCGAAACTGCTCGAAGGCGGCAAGATGATCCGCTACGGCGCCAAGTCTCTGCCTTACGGCGGCTGGTGGGCAATTCCTCCGCTCGCTGGCAATGGCTGGATGATCCTCGGCGACTCCGCCGGCTTTCTCAACTCGCAACGCTTGAAGGGAATTCATCTAGCCATCAAGAGTGGCATGCTTGCGGCGGAGACTGCTTTCGACGCGCTAAGAAAAAACGACTTCTCCTTCGCCACGCTCGGCGCGTTCCAGAAGAAAGTCGAATCCAGCTGGATCAAAGATGAGCTGTGGAAGGTCCGCAACTTCCATCAGGGCTTCGAGCATGGTTTCTGGGCGGGACTGTTCCACGCCGGCTTACAGCAGTTCACTGGAGGACGCGGTCTGCATAACCGCTATCCGTCAACGCCTGGTTATCAGCATATGAAGAAGCTCGCCGAACTGCCGGCGGATGGCGGCGACGAAGCATACCTCCTCGGCCCCGCTCGAGGCGACGGCAAGATCACTTTCGACAAGCTCACTGACCTCTACCACTCTGGCACGAAACATGAAGAAGACCAGCCCGCGCATCTTGTTATTCACGACACCAACATTTGCAATGCGCGTTGCGTGAAAGAATTCGGCAACCCCTGCCAGAATTTCTGTCCGGCTAACGTCTATGAGATGGTCGAGGACTCCACGCAACCGAACGGCAAACGCATCAGCCTGAATCCGTCGAATTGCGTCCATTGCAAAACCTGCGACATCGCCGACCCATATCAGATCATCACCTGGGTTCCGCCCGAAGGCGGCGGCGGTCCGAACTACGACGGGATGTGACCGCATTGAGCGGGCGTGAGCCCACGCTCAATCTTTTTGCGACGACCTTGCGCTACGCTATCTTTGTTCTCTCCCAGGAGAAAACATGCATCTCAGATCACTTTGCAGGGCGACGCAATTCACGTTCGTCGTGTTCGTTCTAGCCTCCGCCATCGCCCAGCAGCCAGCTCAGCCCTCCACGCAACAGTCGGCGCAAACCCCAGCGCAGGAAGCGCTCGAAAAGTGGCGCAACTCCAAAGCAGCTACACTGCGTGATGACTTCGGAGAGCTCGCCCGCTACCGCGCCGCCAACGCCGCCCTCAAGCCACCAGTGGCCGGCGAGAGCCGCGTCGTCTTCTTCGGCGACTCCATCACTGACCTGTGGCATCTCGACGAGTATTTTCCTGGCAAACCGTACCTCAACCGCGGCATCGGTGGGCAGACGACGCCCCAGATGCTGATTCGTTTCCGCCAGGATGTGATTGACCTGCAACCCAAAGTTGTTGTGATCCTCGCGGGCACCAATGACATCGCAGGCAACACCGGTCCCGAGCGGATGGAGGACATCGAGGCCAACTATGCGTCGATGGCAGAGCTGGCGCGGGCGAACGGTATTCGTGTGGTCTTTTCTTCGATCCTGCCCGTGCACAACTACACGCCCCTGTCGCAAAACCCATTCGCGCAGCGGCCGCCGGTGAAAATCCTGGAACTGAACCGCTGGGTGAAGGACTACTGTGCCGCCAGCGGCCACGTGTACGTCGACTACTTCAGTGCCATGGTTGACGGGAACGGCCTGCTCAAACGCGATCTCGCGGAGGATGGATTGCACCCAAACAAGGCAGGCTACGGCATCATGGTTCCGCTAGCCGAGGCTGCAATAGCGAAGGGGTTAGGCACCAAACCTTAATTCGATCATCTTGGGCTTATTGGCATCTATAATGGTGAGAGTTTCCGACCGCCGTGGCCTTCGGGCATACCTTGGCTTCGGCGGCGAGGGAGAAGCACGCGGGCGAGGCGCCCGCGCCACATCCTCCCGAGGGTGCGAGTGGAAACGCTCGCACCTCCCGGTCCCCACGAGGACTATTGGAAAGGAAACGCCTGCCGGGAAATCCCGCCTGCGTCTCATTTTCCAAACAGCTCTCAGCCAGTTGGCTTTTAGCTCTTGGCTCAACCGCGGGCTAGGAAGCAGGGGCAGAGCAAAAGCTAAGAGCTAACAGCCAAAAGCGTGGTTCTCTCCGACAAATTCGGCCGCCCGATTACTGATCTCCGGATCTCGATCACAGATCACTGTAACTATAAGTGTGTCTATTGCCGCACCGGGAACGAAGGCGCGCTTTATGGTGATCTACCGTTCTCCGATTATCTGCGAATGGCGCGAGTGCTTGTGGGAATGGGAATCACGAAGATTCGCCTCACGGGAGGCGAACCGCTGCTGCGCAAAGGGGTCGTGGAGTTCGTGCGCGAGCTGGCGAAGCTGCGCCCTCCGGGGCTAAAGCCCAATTCTTATTCGAGGCCTTATCGGCACGGCTGAAGCCGTGCCCTTCCACAAACCCAACGGAAGCGACCATGGTTCTGACAGCGCCATTGCCGGTTTTAACGAGGGAGGACCAGCTCGACATCGCCATGACAACGAACGGCCATCTTCTGGCCGAGATGGCCCAGCCGCTGAAAGATGCCGGCCTCCGCCGAATCACTGTCAGCATGGACGCTGTCGACCCTGATCGCTTTGCCCGGATCACTCGTGTGCCCAACGGATTCGACCACGTGCTAGCGGGCATTCGCGCGTCGCGCCTTGCCGGTCTGTGGCCGGTGAAGGTGAATTGCGTGCTAATGCGCGGCTTCAATGAAGATCAAATCATTCCATTCGGAATGTTCACACGCGAAGAAGGCGTGGTAGTGCGCTTCATCGAGTTTATGCCGCTGGAAGAGGATCGCACCTGGTCGCCCGCAATCGTGGTTACGCTTGATGAAATCCTGCGCCGCATGGCCGAGTACCGGCCGCTCGTGGAAATTCCTCATGCGCGCAGCGAAACCGCCCGCCGCTATCGTTTCGAGGACGGCCTCGGCGAAATCGGAATCATCGCGCCGGTTTCGCATCCCTTCTGCGGACATTGCAGCCGCATCCGCATCACCTCCGACGGAAAAATCCGCACTTGCCTATTCTCGGTCTGGGACCATGATTTGCACAGTCAAATGCGGCGCGGCGCTTCGGATGAAGAGCTAGCGGAGTTCATCCGCGGCGTGGTGCAGAAAAAAGAAGAGCGCCACCATATCGGCGAGCCCGATTTCGTTCCCGCCTCCCGAACCATGGTCCACATCGGGGGATAGAGTCGGACATTTGCGGCACATCCGCTAAAATCGTTCGCGCGCCATCTTCCTTGTAATCATCAGTGACAAAATTCAACCAGCAAATATCCGTAGAAAGGCTCTTGACAGCGTTATACTATGTAATACATAGTATATGGCATGGCACGATGAGACTCGGACGAGCCTGGTTCGCCGGAAAACTGGGAAGTCCAACTTCGCAAGGGAAGCCTGGAATTGGCGATCTTGGCGTCGCTTTGGGGGCGAAAGCTCTACGGCCTGGAGATTCTTCGGCAATTGGAGAACGGTTCCGATCTGATCGTGTCCGAGGGCACGGTGTATCCCCTGCTCAATCGGCTGAAAGCGCTTGGTCTGTTGCGCTCGGAGTGGGTCGAGTCCGACGCCGGACATCCTCGGAAATATTATTCGCTCACCCCATTGGGAAAGCAGCGGGCGAGCGACATGGCTCGCTCCTGGACCCGATTCTCAGCGAGTCTGAATAGTCTTCTGGTGCCTTTGGGGAAGGAGAAGTGAGATGACCATTGCTAGCGATTCGCAGCGGAAGATCGACACTTACCTGCGCAGACTGCGCCAGGGGCTGCGCGGCGTCCGGGAAGAAGATGCACGCGACATCGTGGAAGAGCTACGCAGCCACATTGTGGAGAAAGCGGCCGCTGGCGGGGAGATGACAACCGCGCGACTCGAATCCGTGCTGACGGTGTTGGGCAGCCCCGAGGTGTTGGCAAGCCAATATGTAACCGACGATCTGCTGGCACAGGCGGAGAGCAGCCGCGCCCCCTGGGTGATCCTTCGCGGAGTTTTCCATTGGGCCATGCTCAGTGTCAGCGGTTGTCTGGTTTGCTTAGTTTGCACCGTGGGATACATGCTCGGAGGCGCATTCTTTCTGGCTGCGCTTATAAAACCATTTAACCCCAAGGTTGGTCTTTGGAAAATTGGCCCCGACAATTACTCCCTGGCGCTGGGAATGACCGATTTCAGACCCCAAGGTCACGAACTGCTGGGCTGGCTGTTGATACCGATCGGCTTGTGTGTCGGAGGCGGGACAGTCCTGCTCACAAGTTATGTCGCGCTCGGGAGCATTCGCAAATTTCGCCAGTCTCGGAAGCTCCGGCTAAACCCGAGGTCCTAAATGAATTCAGCAACAAGACCCGACTCAGCTACAACCTCGGTCGGGCCTCAACTCAAATCTGCACATCCTGCTCGAAGCTGGCGCGAGAGTTGGTGGCTGGCAGCACTGGAATTTGCCATCGTCGGCCTGATCTTCTTTCTGGACTGGCGACATCTCATCCCGATCAGCAAGACTCCGTTTCTACTGCTGCTCGCGTGGGCCTCAATGCGACTGCGCGGAGTCCGGTGGCGGGACGTCGGATTCGCGCGTTATCGGAATTGGCCGCGTGACTCTGGCCCTGGGCTTGATCGGCGGAGCCATAGCGGAAACTTTTCAACTCGCTGTCACTCAGCCACTCCTGGCACGGCTCACGGGCAAACAGCCAGACCTGGCCGATTTTCGAATTCTGACCGGAAATATCAAATGGACCCTGATCGCGTTGGCGCTTACCTGGACTCTCGCAGCCTTCGGAGAGGAGTTGGTGTGGCGCGGTTATCTGATGAACCGCGTCGCCGGCCTGGGGAACCGCACGCGTCTTGCCTGGGTCTGCTAGCCTGCTGGTAGTCAATGCGGTATTTGGATTGGCCCACTCATATCAAGGAGTGAACCGGCATCGTGGAGGAAGGCATCGCCGGAGTGCTGCTCGGACTCATTTATCTAGGCACAGGACGCAATTTGGCGGTTCCGATTGTTGCCCACGGCGTCCAGGACACGATTGACATGGTACTGATCTTCTTCGGCAAATTTCCCGGAATGTGAGGCCCCCGGCGTCCTTCCGAAGATCCGCGTTCTTCAGCGGGCGAGGAATGCCGGGCGGAGGCCTCATCGGGGCCAGCGGCGACTTTAAGGGACGCTTCAGTCGTGGCGACGTCGCAGCAAACTAAACTTTAGCACTGGGGTTCGTGACTAACGAATCGGGTATGCGTTCTCTGTACTGCAGCGGCATTGGCAACCACCTTCGTCCCGAAACACCAGTCCACAATCTCACCCCACTGACCCTTCCTTCTACCTTGGCTTCGATCGCAACGACTATCCCGGCGACGCCAGCCTGAAAGCGCTTCGCCAGACATTTTCTTATACGGGTTTTTGGCTTAATAATCCGCCCGGCGAGAAGACGAATACCTGGGCTGGCAAGCGCGCCGTCGTCGAATCCGCCGGCTTCGGATTCCTGGTCCTATTCAACGGCCGCCTCTTCGCCGAATTGAAAACCGTAGCCACGCCAGCAAGCTAGGCCAATCGGATGCGCAAGCTGCTGCGGCCGCGGCAAAGAGAGAGGGCTTCCCTGCTGCAACCATCATCTTCCTCGATCAAGAGCAAGGCGGCCGGATGCTGCCAGAGCAAAAAGCATACATTTATGCCTGGGTCGACGGCGTTATCGCCGCTGGATTTTCGCGCCGGAATCTATTGCTCCGGTATCGCCGCGCAAGAATCGCCCGGAGTGAGCATCGTCACAGCTGATGATATCCGCCAAAATGCCGACGGAAGAAAGATCGCGTATTGGGTGACGAATGATGCCTGCCCGCCTTCGCCAGGATGCGCGTTTCCCAAGCGGCCGCCAGCTCCCGCCGAAAGCGGCATCTCGTTCGCCGATGTATGGCAATTCGCCCAGTCTCCCAAAGAGGCAGGATGTGGCGACTAAGATGTGGCGGCTACAATTCCGATGGAAGCTGCTATCCGCCGGGATTCGATCGTAAGAAGGCACGTGTATCTGGATGTCGACGTGGCAACCTCGGCCGATCCGTCCCAGGGAAGAAACCGGTAGCAATCAGCGGACCGTGATGCCCTTCCGCAGTAACTTCGTGCTGCGATAAAACCTACGGCCGGCAAACTAACTTACTACCCAGGTTCTCCCGGCTTGAACTAGAATAGATCCATACTTCTTATGCCTGATCGTACCTTCACTCTCGAAGAAGCCCAATCCCTGCTACCGGTGTTGGAATCGCTGTTGCACGCCACTATCGACGGCAAAAAGCTGATCGAAGAAGTCGATGCCGAACTGCAAGCGGTCGGCCATCGCGTTTTCCTCAACGGCGGAACCTCTCTGAACATTGTCCATCTCGCCCGGCGCAAGGCCGAGCGCGAGAAAACCATTCAGCGGGTGAAAGATACCCTCGCCGAAATTGACGCCACCGGCGTGCAGGTAAAAGACCTCGATATCGGACTCCTCGACTTTCCCTGCAAAGTGGAAGGCCGCACCGTGTTGCTGTGCTGGAAGTTGGGCGAGAAGGGAATCACGCATTGGCACAGCACCAGTGAAGGCTTCGCCGGCCGCAAGCCGATTGACGAGCGTATCGCAAAGGCGAAGAGAGCGAACTAGACTTCGGACCTCAGACTTCGGACTTCAGACCACAGGACATCTGGCCTAGGTCTGACCGTCAATGCGGAGGCCAGAGGTCCGAGGTCAGACGCCCGGTTTTCACGGCTGTCCGCCTTCACTCCACTCCGGCTTGAATGCTGAATTCACCAGCCACTCCATTGGGGCGAATAGCGCGCCGATAGCCGCGTTTAAGTGCTTGAAGTCGATGTGTACCAGATCGTCGCTGGGTTCGTGATAGTCGGAGTGCAATCCGAAACTTGAAATGGTGTGCGCTACAACACCTTTTTTTGCCAGGCCGAAATTATCGGAGCGGGCAAAGAAATTCTGCTCAGTATGCGGATCAGCCACCAGATGGGCTCCGTGTGCCGCCAGCGCCGGGCCCAGATTAGACCGCTCCCATCCCGTCAGCCACAGGCTATCGCCGCGAACCGACAGGGTCGGGCCGGCCGATCATTTCGAACTCCAGGTCGGCGGCAATTTTTTCCAATGCCAGCGGCGGATGCTCGCCGAAATACTCTGAGCCGAGCGCGCCCGTCTCCTCGCTGCCAAACAGAGCAAAGATCACCGTCCGCCGCGGACGAGGCCCCGCACCCAGCACACGTGCAAGTTCCAGAACGGCGGCGACGCCTGAGGCGTCATCGTCGGCGCCGTTGTAAATGTTGTCGCCATTTACCGGCGGGCCGATCCCAAGATGATCGAGATGCGCCGAGAGCATCACGGCGGAGTTGCGCAGTTTCGGATCGCTACCTCGCAGCTTACCCACTACGTTCCAGGTATGACCCTCCTCCGTCGTAGCCGAGCCCTCAAACTCCAAGACCGTGCCTTCCGGGACGCCTTGGAGAAGCTTGATAGCGCCCGCACTCAACTCCAGCACATTGATGTTGCCTTGTGCGCTGCCAGCCTGATCTTCCAATTGAGGTTTCAAATGCGGCAAGTCGCGGGTGCCAGCTTCGAACTGCTCGGGTTCATTCGGGCCGGCGAGAATTACACCGGCTGCACCCTGGGCTGCGGCCACGAAAGCTGTCTGCCGCGCGTCATGCTGGTCCTTGCCTGTGATCAGTACCACCGAACCTTCTCTGATCTGGAAATTGTCCTTTGTCGAGGTCTACTTTCTGCAGTGGACCGGAGAACTGTTCGCTTGGTCAGATAGCTGACCACAAAATCTTTCCCGTTGGTAAGCACGGTTTGCTTACCTTCGCCGGGCGTCGTTATCGTGAGTGTTGGCGAGCCGGTGAACTTCCGTTCGATCAGGTTTGCGCGCTGCAGATAACCTCCGTTATCACCGGCCGGCTGGATACCATAAGCGCGCAGTTCAGAAGCGATATAGGTAGCGGCCAGTAGTTCGTCCGCCGTGCCGCTGCCGCGTCCTCGCAACGCATCCGAAGCCAGAAACTCCATGTGCCCGCGGATGCAGGCAGAGCAAATCTTCGGCGTTTCATGCCGGACTGGTTGCGCTCTCGGCCCTTGGGCCAAAGTGGCACACGCCACGAAAAGGAAGCAGGAAAAGAGCAAGGAGGCGAGTCTTCTCATGGGCGGATGGAAACAAGATTACTAGATCGCGAAGAGGTTCGGCTCTCACTGGACGTCGAAGCGGCCGATGAAGTCTCCTCAATGGTTTCAACGAACGACCAACGACAAAAAATCTGCAAGTCTGCATGGTGTCGGCGTTCTCTACCTTAGCGCAGAGCGGGGAGATTCGGCCTGCTGCACAGGCTGGTACGCGCTTCTCCGCGTCGGGAATCGTCTCTGTTACAATTTGGCTTACATAAGCTAATCATGCGCCCTTGGGAGCGCGGCGGGGTTTTCCATCATGATTCGTTTTAAGTGCCAACTCCAACTGTTGGCTGCACTTGCGACCCTTTTTCTGCTTGCCCTCGCGATCGGGTGCACCGGCTTCTTCGTCAACCCGACGCTAACCGGCGTCACGGTCGGCCCCACGGCGACAATCCAGCAAGGCAAGACAGTGCAGATGACCGCAACTGGCACTTATAACGACGGCAGCACCAAGACAATTACTTCAGGCGTGTTTTGGAGCAGCGGTACAACAAACTGTAGCCACAGTTAGCACCAGTGGCCTCGTGACCGGAGTCGGGCCTGGAACATCCACTATCACGGGCTCCTCTGGCACCTTCAGCGGGAGCGCTACCATCACGGTCGCGGTAAGCGGCATCACCAAGATCACGGTGACTTCTCCTCGACAACAACATTAAGTATGGCGCCAGCGAAAATTTCACTGCCACCGCCACCACCGCGAGCGGGACGTTTCTCGTTACGGATTCAGTAACCTGGACTACAAACCCGAGCTCGATTCCGAACGTAAGTATCGATCCGACTAACGGAGTTCTCATCGACGACGTCAGGGGGAACGGGACGACGACGTTCCAAGTAATAGCGACCGACCCGACAACGGGGATTTTCGGTTCGAAAAGCTTTACCGTTCACCCCGTAGCGCCGCGCGCCTGCATGTCTGACATCCGCTGCATTGGCATCTGCACCGGGGCGGCGACGCTCCAGTCCATCCTCAACCTGCGCTTATTCCCGTCTGAGACCCGAGGCCTGACGCCCGAGACCTGAGACCCGAAACCTGACTCCTGAGACCTGACACCTGATACCTGGCCCCTCCGGCTGCTATATTGCTGGTGATCCCCGTGAGACTTGGTTTCAGACTGGCTTTGTCACTGCTCGGGCTACTGGCAGCTCTGCCCTTCTCTGCTTGCAGTCGCGGCCGCCGAGTACAGGAAACCGCCTACGTCTCGGCCCCGCAAGCCATCCTGCGCGATCAGGTCGCGGTCGTCTACAAGAAGACCGGTACCGTGAAGAACGGCGAACCGGTGCAGGTGCTGGAGCGCGAGCGACGCTTTGTGCGCGTCCGCGCCGCTGACGGCGCCGAAGGATGGGTCGAGCAGCGCGCTCTGGTTCCCAAGCAGGTCTATGACGAATTCCAAAAACTTGCTCAACAGGAGCAAAATTCCCCGGCGCAAGCTCCCGCCGTCACGCGCAACGATACCAACACCCATCTGGAGCCCAACCGGGACGCGGAGCACCTCTATCAACTCGATCAGGGCTCCAAAGTTTCCATTCTGAAGCGCGCCACCAGCGAGAAGAAGTTGCCCGGCGGCGCGAGACCCGCTCCCGACAGAAAGCAATCCCAGCCCGTAGCTCCGCCGATGGAAGACTGGTGGCTCGTTCGCGATGCTCAGGGACACGTGGGCTGGGTCCTGGGGCGCATGCTCGACATCGATGCGCCGCTTGAGATCGCGCAATATGCCGAGGGTCAGCGCATCGTCGCTTTCTTTATGCTGAATCAGGTTGCGGATGGTGACAAGAAAGTCGCGCAATATCTGGTGGTCCTGACCGAACCCAAAGACGGCATGCCTTTCGACTATAACCAGATCCGCGTTTTCACCTGGAACGTCAAACGCCACCGCTACGAGACCGCCTACCGCGAGCGCAACCTGAATGGCGTGCTGCCGGTTTCCGTCTCGCAGGAAGACTTCGAGAAAGAAGGCATGTTGCCAGTGTTCGTGTTGCGCGTGAAAGACGACAGCGGAAGTGTAGTAGAGCGAAAGTACAAGCTGAACACGCCCATCGTGCGGCGCGTCCTGGCGCCAGGAGAACAGCCGCCAAAGCCCGTTGCCCGCAGAAAGCGCCGCTAGCGGTAGTCAGCCGTGGTTAGACCTTGACCGCACAGTTCTCCAGGCCACCTGGAGAACGCAGAGTGTGGGGTTGGGGATGGACTTAAACTAGCGATTCTTGGTTATGAGCCCAAAACACCACCTCACCAGTGAGATCTCTTCGAGCAATGGACCGACTTGTGGCAGGGGTCGCATAGCGTAATTAGATTATCTTCAATGTCACTTCCAGAATGACTACGTAGCTGCTTGTGGTGCACTTCAAGATTCGACATGGTGCCGCAACTCTGGCATCGCCAACCGTCTCGACGTAGTACTTGCTGACGGACGTCTTCGTACAACTCGGGGGAGAGTCGCAGCCGAGGTTTCTTTGCTCGAATTTGGTTCACGATGCCTTCTCAAGGGCATGAGCCACAAATGCCTGTTGTTGTTCAGCCGGCAGGAATTTGAAAGAGCGTGAGATCGAGTGCAAAAGCAGGTCGGGATTGTCCAGGTTGGCCCCCGCCAGGAAATCCGCGCAGATCATCTCCAGACAATAACCGCGGGATTTATCGCTCCCCAGCATAAGAGCCGCGGTCTCGATCGCTTGCTCAATCACCGGGATCTGGCTCTTGTACAGCTTGAAATAGATGATTTCCCAGGGTTCCGTTTCCCGCCCGGTCAGTTCCTTCTCGACCTCCCGTTTGAACTCTTCCTTCGGCATCGAGCGGGCTTTGTGCAACCAGGTTGCACAATCGAATTCCTGCCCGTCCCGCCGTGCCAGCTTCGCCAGTTCCAACCCCTTCTGCTTTTGACAACCTGACTTGGCCCACCTTTGATACTTTCATCTGGCCCACCCTGGGGTCGTAAAGTTCCTGTTTCGTTCCTAGCGAATCGTCTTTCAGCCGGGATGGAGCGCCGAGGAAGGGATGGCGCCTGAATCCCTTCCTCGGCTCAGCTGCGTAGAAGCGCTCCGCTCGCAACTACGAGGCTTTCTTTTTCTGCCGCACCTCCAGCGTTCTGCGAAAGCGATACGATTCCGTGCCCGTCTCGATGATGTGCGCCCGGTCGGTGATGCGATCCAACAAAGCTTTGCAGAGGCGCGGATTGGGAAACACCTGCGTCCATTCCGAGAACGGCAGGTTCGTGGTCACGATCAACGCCGCCCGTTCGGCTCGCTCCGCGATCACCTGAAACAGGAACTCCGCGCCGATGTCGGCCAGCGGTACGTAGCCCACTTCATCGAGCACGATCACGTCATAGCGCAACCAACGCGTCAGCACGCGTTTCACAGCATTCTGCTGCCGGGCTTCGACCAACTCGTTGACCAAGTTCGCGGCTGTGGTGAATCGCGCTCGCCGTTTCTGGCGGCACGCGGCGACGCACAATCCCGTGGCCAGGTGCGTTTTGCCCGTGCCACACTCGCCCATGAACACCACCGGTTCCGCGCGTTCGATGTAGGCGCCTTCGGCTAGCTCGCGGATCTTCGCCGCTGGAATCTGCCGCGCCTGATTAAAATCGAACTCCTCCAGCGTCTTCAACCGGGGCAGCTTGGCATCGCGAATACGGTTTTCAATGGCGTGGCGGTCGCGTTCCTCCGCCTCCATAGCCAACAAGGCTTCCAGATACCCGATGTGGTTGCGCTGCTCTTTGATCGCCTGCTCGGATAAGCGCAAGAAATTGGCGGCGATGACCGGCATGCGTAGCGCCTTGCAATACTGGCGCACACTCGCATGTTCCAGAGCTTGCGTGGGCGGGTTCATCGTGCCACCTCCGCGCTAGCGCCGATGCCGAGGAGTAGGTCGTACTCCTGCATCTGGGGCAACGGTCGGTCATAGCATTCGAGGCCGCCCAACGGAAACGGCTCGCTGCGTGGACGACTGAGTTCATTCGCGGTGACCAGATGCCGCACCGCGGCTGCATCCGTACAACCCAAGGCCAGCGACTCTTCAATCGCTCGTTGCAATCGATCCCAGCCGTGGCGCTTACCTAGCGCGAGCAACTCGATCATCGCCCGCGTGCCGGCCTGTGGGCCGTGCCGCTCGCGCAAGCTCTGCCACAAACGATCAAAACTTTCTGGCCAGCGTCCGCGTTCCCGCCACTGCTTCAGTGGACTCGATCCTGCCAGTGCGCCCGGCTTGCGTTCCAGCACGTCCAGGTAATGCTCCAGATCGAGCACCTGTTGCTGACGGGAGTAGCTGCGCTCGTGCCGCGCCACGCACTCCCGCTCCTGCCAAACTTCGACATAGGCCGGCAGCAACTTCACGCGCGGGCGCGTGCCCGGCTTCAGTGGAGTCGAGTACCAGTTGGTGCGCACTTTCACACAGCCTTTGCCATCCACGACAGGAAAGCTGGTCTCGGCCAGCTCAAATCCTTCCGCAGGCAACGCCAGCAGATGCTCACGCTCGATCCGCATGGCTTCGCCCACGGTGTGCGGTTTGCCCGCGATCCGCCGCTGTTCCTCGGCACGGCAGCCATCGAGCAAAAGTTGATTCAGCTCGTCTAAGCTTTGCACGCGCGGCAGCGGCACCAGATGATTGCGCCGGAAGTAGCCGACTTCGCCTTCCACGCCACCCTTCTCGTTGCCTCGTGCCGGATTGCAGAAGTCGCTCTGAAAGCCCCAGTGCGAGCGGAAGGCGATCAGCCGTTCGGTCTCTTCCCGCTGATAGCCGCGCAAAATCTTTTTCACTGCGCTCTTCAGGTTGTCATAGCGCAGGCTCCGAAACATTCCGCCGAAATAGTCAAACGCCAACTCGTGCGCTTCCAAGAAGGCCTGCTGCGTGGCGTGATAGTAGGCGCGATGAAACGCCCCGCCACTCGCCATCGAGCGCATGGCAAAACAGTACACTTTGCACCGCTCGCCCATTACCTCCGCGAAAGCCTCGTACCAATCCACCTGCGCCTCACTGCCCCAGTCATAGCTCTGCGGCACAAACGTTTCTCGTGTCGTCATGCCCAGCTGTTCCTTGCGATACTGCACGTAGCGACGCACCGTCGCCTCGGCCACCATGCTTTCGGGGCGCTCCTGACGAATCCGTTCCCAGATGCGGTGTGCCGTGTGGCGCTGCTTGCGGGGAGCTTGCTGGTCAGCTCGCAGAATCTCATCGATGAACTCGATTACCGGCCCGAGCTGTGGCTTTGTTCGCGCCGGAACCTTGCGCTCCGGCGGGATCGCGCTGGCGAGTGCCTGACGCACCATGCGCCGATGCACGCCCAGCATGTTCGCCACTCCTTGAATCGTTCCCACTCCGAAGCGGTACTCTCGTCGGATCTGTTCGAACAGCTCAACCTTGCGTCTCCTGTCCATCGCCTCCCCATTCCGGCTGGCCAGGACAGGGTAGGCAATCGGTTATGGGGTGGGCCAAATCAAATACGCGAAGGTGGGCCAAATGAGGATAGCGAAATCACCTTCGTCCATCCCACCTCTTTCAGTTCTCTCCGCACCTGCGGCGGCAAGTGCTCGTGGATCGACATCAGGTAGTAGGCTTTCCTCCTCGATTCCGGGAAGCGCCTTTCTAGAAACTCATCGAACGACTTAAGGTTCTCCAGCCGCCAGTACTGACCCGCCCGGACTTCGCACAGATAGCGTCCCAGTTCGACGAAGCGGGTGTCGCGCTCGGTTTCTGTCCGCCGTTCCCAGGCCAAGATCTCATCAATCTTGGTCAGTACGAATAGGGCCCGTCGACGGTTGAGCTTGGGCGGCATAGGTGGATTCCTAGTACGTAAGCTCGTCAAGCCAGCCAAGATCTTCTGCTCCTGGCCGCCTGATCAGGGCGGCCTCGACCAAATTCTGTCGTCCCAGACAGAGTCCTAGGTATGGGCAACTGCTGCAGGGGTTCTGGGGAAATCGAATACCGCTGTGGGGCAGAAATTCGGCCGACTCGATCCTCCTGATCGTGTCTTCAACCAGACCGCCCGAACTCCTGGCGCTGCTCGTCGGTGATTGTGGTGTGGAGGTATTGAACCTCAACCAGCCGCTTGCGGACGAATACGACCTGGGCAACTTCGGCAATGCCTGTCATCCAGGAATAGCAAACCAGTTGTGGGTCGAGGGCCAGCAGACCCTCCGGTTCCTCGGGGTAGCGGCTGGCAGTGGTCTTCCACTCGAGCAGAGAGCGTGTGTCATCCAGGTGCCCGATAGCATCGACGTAGGCCACGAAGTCATTGGTTTCTGAGACCGCCCGGGTGAACTTGATCTGCAGATTGCGGCGAGGCTGGCGAATGCGGATGCGGTCGTCCTGGCAGAAGCGCTCCAGCAGCTGAATCCCTTGCTGCAACATTCGGTCCCAGGTATCGCCTTTGGAATACTGCAGACCTTGGTTCTGGCAGGCCGCCCACTCGCGAAACAATACCGCGGTCGAGTCTTCGCGGAGGAAGTAGGCCGCCAGTGCCTGTTCGAAGGCTCGGCCGAAGAGCATCGCGGCCCGGGTATCCTTCTCCCGCCAGCCATCGAGGTAGCGATGCTTGTAGCGTCGCGGGCAGGTAAGGTACTGGCTGATCTGGGTGTAGCTGTAGGTCATGAGGACACCTCGGACCCACGATGATCACCGTCGGTAAAGACAGAGAGCTCTTCCCAACGCGCAGCCGGGGCAAAGCCATCGAAGTTGACGAGAGAGATGCCGTGCACCGTGACTTGGCTGACCTTTACCACGCCCCAGAGGTCGACCAAGGCCTGGTCATCGATCTCATTCTTGTCTAACAGTTCCCGGTCGTAGCCGAAGTCGCGCAGGAACCAACTCAGCTTCCACATTGCCCTGGGGGTGCAGTACAGGCGGCCGCTCATGAAACACCCGGTCAGATGCCGGGGCTTGAGGACAACGAAGCGAATCTCGTAATAAGACTTCTGCTTGTGCCAGTGATAGTGCGCTCGATCCACCCGGACAAGAAACAGCCCGTCCGGAACCGAGTGAATGGCTAACACATCAGCTGGGCGGAGAGACTCGAAATAGCGTCTCACGCAGCACCTTCCTTGCTGGCAAGATAGCTGTTGAGCTGACAGAGCAGTGCGTTGCGGTCTTTCTCGGCCCAATCGGCCAGATGCGCGACGAAGTTTTCTACCTGCTTGCGAGAGGCTTCGCGCAGGGTCTTGGTGCCGCAGAAGTCGATGGCGTAAGCCTTGACCAAGGTGGCATCGAGCTGGTGCTGGCGGATGATCTGGCACAGCCGGTCGCGGACCTTGGGGCCGCCGTAGTTCCCGTTGACGGGCTGGGGCGGAAGCTTCTTCGACTCCCGAGAGGAAGAAGTCGGTTCGGCAAACGAACCGATCTCCTCGACCGAGCAGATGCCGATGCCGTAGGCCTTGCGCAAAGCGCGATTCACGGCGCGTGTTTCTGCGACTCGCATTTCGGCGCCGTGGACCAGGGGCGAAACATTGGACGGATCGGCGTCGCCGTAGCCGCCGAATCCTTTGCAGATTCGAGATTTGTAAACGGTCGCCTTGAACACCCAACGCGAAGATGCCGGGTCACAGAACTCAGCAGCAGGACGAACCTGAATTCCTATGCAACGCTTTCGGCGGGCTATTCCCAGGAGACCGGAGTGAGTGACATACCACTTACCACCTAGATAGAGGAGGTCACTCGAGGCAATGCGCAGGGCGTGCGTTCTTGTGATGTCCTCCAAAGCATCGAGAGCAAATTGGGAGAGTTTCCCCCAGATAGTCTCAGCCATTGCCGCGTTTTTTGATTTCTTCATCGCCCGCTCCCGTCTTTGTTTCGTGATTCAGATCCCGTAAAGTCAATTGGCTACTCGCCCAACATGGGGTACAAATAAGGAATGCTGGGCCTTGGCTGGCTATAAGAGTATCCCATATAGAATATCCTATATGGAATATAAACTCAAGAGGCGATTTTGGGCGTCCATAGACCCAAAACGGATTTGGTGGCAATCGGTTCTCGGATTAGGAACTTAAGGGGAGACGGTTTACAAGAAGAATTAGCGGCCGTTCTGCACATCCGGCAAGGTCAGCTCTCGAAAATTGAAAGGGGACAAGCCGCCCCCAGTATAGAAGTTTTGATTCTACTGTCGGAACGATTTCGGAAAAGCGTCGACTGGATTTTAAGGGGAGGAAACTAGCTGGAATTCCCGCAGGCCCTGCCTATTCCGCGAAAGTAACGGTCGTTCTGGTCGTCCCAATAGTTCGTAAAATCTTTCGATTGGCTATTACCCGAAGAAACGGAACGATAAGCTTACCGGCGCTGGCGCCAAGCACTCGAGTCACGCAACTCCCTTCGAACGCACCCCACAGAATGGGTAACTTTCGTAACACACCCTGCGCGCGCTCTCCCGGAGGTTTTTCGCATAGACTTATAGATAAGGGCACAATCCACAGCTCGTAGCCCGAGAAAGGGTACAAGAGGTGGAGCGACGGGGACGGCTACGCTCGCGCCGCGGATGCTCATACTCGGTCATTCGGGAGCACTTTCCATGTCTCTACCTCAACCTTCAAAAAATTTCTCTACCCAACCGTCACCGGAAAATTCTGCTCGAAAACGGCCGGTATCGGAACGCAAAGTCCAGGCCAACCGTAGAAACGCGCTTCGCGCCACCGGACCGAAAACCGTGCGGGGGAAACGCACTGTGGCTCGAAACGCCATTAAACATGGATTGCTTGCCCGGGAGGTCGTGATCACGGCGGGGGACGGTGAAGAGAATCTGGAAGAGTTTCATGCATTGATCGACAGGACTGTGGGAATATTACGAACCTGTTGGTGTGATCGAGGATTCGCTCGTACAAACGATTGCCACCTGTTGGTGGAGGAAAGCCCGTGTAATTCGTGCTGAGAATGGAGAAATACGCAGGCGGCTTGACACGATGGCAGTGGACCGGGTACTGCGAAATTCAGACCAGGTCAATCTTTTCGTGGCCTTATCCAATATGGACTTAGGTTTCTTCAGCCGCCGAGAATCCTGCTGACCAGATACCTTGTTCGATTGACTGGTGTTGCTATGCAAGTGCCCAGACTATATTGCGGGGACATCATTCCGGCCTGGCATATCTGAGTGCACTTCTGGAAAAGAGCGAAGACAGAAATGCTCAACGATGGTTATATCTCGGAACGAATTCGTAAGGTGCTTTTTTCGGCGAATTCGGCTTTTGGGACTGTTTGTTCGCGCTTCAGTGTCTGTACGCCGGTCCGCCACGCAGCCAAAGCGGAAAGCCAACCACTTGGAGCCCTGGAAGACAAAGAAGCTGAGAGAGAAGCGCGCAGATGTCGTCACATTTGATCGACCATCAGTTGGAGAGGATTAACCCTTCGAGGAATACGCTTTCGAGGCGCGAGGAACTCACAGGAGACGCTGAAGGGCGAAGCCTTTAGCCTGCCTCCGGCAGATGCAACGGATAAACTTCTCCGCTACGAAAATCACTTAGACAGACAGCTTTATCGTGCGATGGACCAATTGGAGCGTCTGCAACGGCAGCGCAGAGGCGAAAACGTGCCGCCGCCTCTTAACATTAATTTGGGTAAAAGGAGCTAGGCTTTTTACGAAACAAAGCCAATAAGTTTCCTGTTTTCAATGACGATTAGAGATAAGTGCCTATCGAGTCAGCGCTTCAGTGCGCGAAACAGTGGGAGCCAAGATTTGTGGCCTCGTAATTCGGGATGGTTTGCCTTGTGGGTTGACCGCGGCACGAAGCTCAAACGGAAATCTGCGACAAGGATTCGTCGGGAGAGCCTCTTCATGAAAGGAAACGGCCCGGTTTTGGATGTCTCGATCCTCGTCATGCTGAGCGGACTCTGCCAGACTCATCAACTCGGCGCCAGGATGCCGAGCGCGTATTTCGCCGACTAAGGACGGATTGACTAGAAATTGACGACGAACCGCGGCGCCGGCGGGACGGATTTGCTTTCCGCCAGCGCGCGCTGCCACTGCGCGAGCGAGTGCAGCAATTCCGGCAACCGGATTCCGCCAAAGTCTTCCGGATAAGCCGACAAGTTCTTGGACGGCGCGAGCCAACAGCGAGCGCGCACCGACGACATTTCCCTTGCTGTGATGGTGAAGCCCTACTGCAACCTGAATCAAACCTTGCAGAAACTTCTTTTCAGGGACCGGGGCGGCGCGCCAAACGTCTTCGAGCACTTCATGGGCCTCGAAGTAAGCGCCGCTGTTGAACAGTTTGATTCCCCGAAGATAGAGCTCCGAATCCACACTCCTATTTTGCCTCAAGGACTACAGGGTTGCCCTGAGGACATACAGGATTTCATATCATAACGAGACAGTCTATCCGATTTTCTATATGAATAACATCTTGTCGCCACAGTAACTGTAACAAAACATTAACTGTTATTACTGATTGTTTTGGAATGGCAGTTGCACAAGTGTGCTTGGTGATTTGGGTCGCGTGCCGAGCCCCGTTTAGCTACTTTCTCCGGCTATTTTGAATTTCTTGAGGAGAAATCGCATGAATCGAACTGCCTCTAGCTTGAAGGTTTTCGCGCTAGCTATCGCATTGTTGAGCCTGCTAGCACTGAGCGTCGGCCTGGCCTACGGCCAAGCCATCAGCGGCAACATGGTGGGTACTGTTGTGGATTCCACGGGCGCCGCAGTGGCAAATGCCGAGGTTAGCTGCCACGAATGTGGCCACGGGATTAGCAGTCACGAGTAGGACGAACAACACCGGTCAGTATCGGTTTGATAACCTGCCGGTCGGTGACTACAGGTTCGCCGTAAAGGCCAGCGGCTTTCGAACCACCACTGAGCTGGCTCCAGTAGTACTGAACGCCACCGGTACGGTCAACGTGACGCTCACGCCCGGGGCTGCTACAGAGACGGTCGAAGTCTCGGGAGAGGCGCCGACAATTGACACTACGTCGGCGCAACTGCAATCGACCTTTGAGGCTAGATACTCCGAAGACTTGGGCGTTACCTCCACGGGCGGCGCCTCGGGGGGGGTTTTGAACCTCTCCTTGTTGAGCCCCGGCGTTGCCAACGTCAGCGGCTTGGGACTGGGAGCGGGACCGTCAGTTGGCGGCCAGCGCCCTCGCGACAACAATTTCACCGTGGAGGGCGTGGACAACAACAACAAGTCGGTGACCGGCAATCTGATCACGATTCCTAACTGACGCGGTCGAGAACTTTTCGGTGCTGGAAAACCAGTTCGATGCCGAGTTCGGCCACTCCTCCGGCGGGCAATTCAATACCACGGTCAAGAGCGGAACCAATAGTTTTCACGGATCGCTGTATGAGTACTTCAGAAACCGCAACCTGAACGCCCTGGACAACTACTGGGTCATTCAGGGGCTCAAGTCGAATCCGCGCTATGACAGCAACCGCTACGGTGGAACTTTTGGCGGGCCGATTATCAAGAACAAGCTGTTTTTCTTTACCAATTATGAGCGTAACCCATTGGGACTCTTCGCTTCCAGCGGCGGTAGCGTGTCTACTCCTACGGCCGCCGGCTTGGCCGCTATTGCGGCCGACCCCAATCTCAACGCCACACAACTTCGCCAACTTCAAGACATACATACCGCTCGCTGCCGCGGGTTCGGCGGTGACTTGCATCCAATACAATGGCCAGCTCCCCGCTGCCCAGGGCGAGTCGGGCGGCTTTCCTGGACAGGCAACTCCTTACAGTGCGCCTGCTAACGGCAGCTGTCCCGCAGGCACCGTAGAGACCGGTACGGTCCCGATCGTTGGGGCGGCATTCGCGAACTACGAAAACTTTGTGCAAAGCGCCGACGCTAACATCTCTGAAAAAGATCAGATTCGCGGCCGCTTTATCTTCAACCGTAACTCACTCATCGACACGAATGCGGCTTTGCCGGAATTCTATCTGATCGACGCCGTTCAAGTATTACCTGTTCACCCTGGGTGAATACCATACTTTCACACCTGCGCTGGTAAATGAATTGCGGGTTGGCTACAACCGATATTTCAACGTCACCCCCGCAGGTAACTTTCCGTGGAAAGGACTGAGCCAATTTCCCAGAAACCGTATTCTTTGATCTGGGCTCGGGCCTGCAGCTTGGACCCGACCCCAACGCACCTCAGTTCGTCATCCAAAACCTCTACCAGGTTGTGGATAATTTGAGCTGGACCAAAGGTAAACACACCCTGAAGTTTGGCGGTGAGTACCGCTTTTATATTACGCCGCAGAACTTCACCCAGCGCCAGCGGGGTGATTACGAATACGGCAGCACCCAACTCTTCATGGAAGACTTTGCGCCTGACCTCTTTGGCGAGCGCAGCACGGGCGCACACGAATACTATGGGAACCAATACGGGGCTTATTGGTACGCGAACGATACCTTTCGTATGAATCAGCACCTCACGCTGAATCTTGGCGTGCGCTACGAATACAACAGCACCCCGCAGAGCGAAAACCAACAAATTCTAAACGCGATATCAAACACTCCCAGCATTACCGTCGCGGGTACGAATCAGCCACTTATATTCGGCAAGCCGCAGGCCCCCAAGCATGACTTTGCGCCTCGCATTGGTTTTGCCTACTCTCCAGGAACTAACGGTACGACGTCGATACGCGGCGGGTTCGGTATGGCGTATGACTTGCTCTACGACAACATCGGGATTCTGGCTGTGCCTCCACAAATCGGTGCGACGAATGATGTTGCAGCCATCACTCCAGGCTTCTATGCCGGTGGAGGTTTGCCGGCGCAGCACCAGTCACAGCGCTTGATGAAGCCACGGCCCGTGCGACTACTTCGAACTGGATTCCGAACAAAACGCAGTATCCGTACTCGATCAATTGGAACCTGGGAGTTCAACACTCCTTCAACAAGTCTTACACGGCCGAAGTTCGATACGTTGGAACGCGAGGCGTACACCTCGACAATCAGACAAGAATCAATAAGGAAGCCGGAGTAACCCCTCAGGCTTTTCTGCCCACGTATCTGCAAGCGCCATCCCAGGCTACGCTTAATTCTCTGACCAACACGGTGGCCAGCTTATCTGCGGCGAGACCAGCGTTTATCCCGCAATACACAGCGCAAGGGTTTAACAGCAACATAGTCTGTGATTGTCCATTCGGATCATCGAACTATCACGGCTTGGAGACCTCGCTCTCGCGGCGTTTCAGTAATGGGCTGCAGTTTACGGCAGCGTACACTTACAGCCGCACCATCGACAATTCCACGGCGGATTTCTTCACCTCCTATCTAACTCCTCGCCGTGGCCAGGATTTCCAGAACATTGGCGCAGATAGAAGCGTCTCGGCTTTGTCTCGAACCAATCGCTTCACCCTGGCGGCGGTGTATGACCTGCCGTATTTCAAGGGTGGCAATTGGATGATGAAGAATCTCGTCGGCAATTGGACGTTCGCACCAGCTTATACCTATGAGTCTCCGGAGTGGGCGACCGCGCAGTCCGCTGTCGACTCCAACCTGAATGGTGACTTTGCGGGTGATCGTACGGTGATCAATCGCAGTGGCAATCGCGGGCTCGGCAGCGACATCACAGGTCTGACGGCTACTGCTGGGCCGAACGCCGGGCAGGTCGTAGCGTATCTCGCTACTAACCCCAGTGCCTACTACATAGTAGCTGGAAAAGGGGCATTGGCGACTGACGGCCGTAATACGCTGGCAACACAACCGACAAACAACCTGGATCTTGGCGTCTACAAGAACCTGAACATCACAGAGCGATTCAAATTCCGGCTGGGCGGGCAGTTCGCCAACATCTTGAACCATTCGCAGCTCATTCCCAGCGGCAACCCGGGCACGAACTACGGAGTGAACGACGTGGAATCGTTCACTACGACTACCCAGCAGTACTTGAGCTACGTCAGTGCAGGGAACGCGAACTTCAACCAACCGAAGACAGTCTTCCCCAGCAACTCCCGTACGATATCGATCATCGTGAAGTTGCTGTTCTAGTCTGCCGCAGTCAGGACTTTTGTGAGGAGGCTCGAAAGAGCCTCCTTTTATTTTTCGATAGAGATTTGGTGTCACCTCCCCAGAATCGTGTAGTGGGAGCTGGCGGCCATAAAGAAAATCAGCGGGACCGAGAGGAACAGATTCGTCCGTGACGCCAGGAACGCTTGCCGGGCCAGGACCGCCGCGTTTGCGGGAGGAGTGCCGGCGAGGGTCCCTCGAATGATCTTTTTGTTGTTCGGCCAGATGATTCCCCAGACGTTAAACAACATAATGAAGCCGAGTCCCGCCACCGATGCCGATGGAGAGGACGTGGTTGTCATCCTGACCTACGGGGTAAAGTTCACAAACAGCCATCCGGCAAGAATCACTACGACGGCGGTAATGGCGCCGAGCACGTATCCGCTAGGCGCCCGCGAAATCACAAAGAACAGAATTCCCCAAGCTCCGATCCAGATCAGCAGGAACAGACCAATTGTGCTCCCGCCGCTGACGCCCATGCGCGTCGCGTCGGCCGCGACGTAAATTTGCGCCCAGTACCAGAAGCCGACGAAGACCGTCAGCAGCGCACTCCAGCGGAATAGTTGCAGCGTCGGCATGGTCATGAACTGAAACACCTTCGGCTTCATGCCAGCGTCAACCTGTTTCATGAAGGGCACATTGACCAGATTGAAAAAGTAAAGCAATCCTACCCAGGTAATTCCGGCCACAAGATGGACCCAGCGCAGCAGGATGGCAAGCGCTTCGGTGCCGGTGTGAGTAGGCATCACCCATAAGACTGCCAAAGCAATCAGATGCTGCATAAGACTTTCTCCGCTAACCGCAAAGTGTAAAGCGAGGCCCCGGCGCCCGAGGGCAGTGGAGCGCCACGAAACGAATGGAAACATCAGGCCTTTGACAATGACTTCGAGATGGGGCGCATGCCGCATCCCGATATTTGGCTGGTGTAGATTTGAGGTGGTGGCATGTTTACATTTCAAAGACCGCATGTCAACTGGTGGAAAAGGCTGGTATTGGTGCAGTTTGACAAGGAAGCGAGCCAACCGTGAGATATTGCGTCGCAAAGGAAGCGACGCTTCGCACGGCTCGCCCAGATCCTTCGTGGCGCAAAGAGCGCTTGCTCCAGGATGACTCAAACTGCACCACCACCAAAAGGCTGGCTTGAAAAGTGAACGACAAGGCCGTATCGTAAGGTTAAAGAAACTGGCCGCCGACGTGAGAGCTTGGTTCGTAGTCGCAAGAGCCTAGGAGATCGGCAATGGAAAACAAGCCGGCAGCGCAGAACATTCAGGATTCCTTCCTCAACACAGCCCGCAAAGAGAAGAGCAATATCACCATATATTTATTGAGCGGGGTGAAGTTGACAGGCCGCATACGTTCCTTCGACAAATATTCTGTCGTGCTCGAAACCAATAACCAGGAGCAGTTGATCTTCAAGCATGCCATTTCTACAGTTGCGATGGGGAGAGCGGTGCACAGTCACGGCGACAGACCTACTGTGGTTGCCGCCCCAACCCCAACCGCGGCGCCAGAGCCGATCACGGGTTCCCGGCCGTCGGGCACAGGCACAGAAGGATAAGGCGTTCCTCGTTGCGCGGTCCAGAATCCACAGTTTCCCGGAAGACTAGCGATCTCCACTCCTCCCTGGCTACAACTGGGACACTGAAGGAGCGCGCGTTTCTAGTTGGCCTTGACTATCGCACCCGCTCCCGAACTGTAGTTGGTGCCAAACATACAAAGGGCGCCCTTACTGGCGGCGCGCAGCAGGCGCGCGACGCAAACAGGCTAGCTGTAACTTCCAAAGTCCCCCACATTCCTGAATTCAGTGCCCAGGAATCGCTAGACGAACTCCGTTCCCTAGCCACGAGCGCGGGTGCCGAGATTGCGGGCGAGTTCCTGCAGCGCCGCGACCGGCCCGATCCTGCCACCTTGATTGGCAAAGGCAAACTCGAAGAGATTGCGGGCGCGGCAGCTTCGGTCTCCGCCGATCTCTTGCTGTTCGATCACGACCTCACCGCCTCTCAGCAACGGAATATCGAAAAAGTTGTCAACACGCGGGTGATTGACCGCACCCAGCTCATTCTCGACATTTTTGCCAAGCACGCTCGCACCCGTGAAGGCCAGTTACAGGTGGAGTTGGCCCAGCTCGAGTACCTGCTGCCACGGTTGGGTGGACGCGGTATCGAGATGTCGCAACTGGGCGGCGGCATCGGTACCCGCGGTCCGGGCGAGACTCAGCTGGAAACCGATAAGCGGAAAATTTACCGGCGAATCCGTCACGTCAAAGGACAAATCGAGAACGTGCGGCGCATTCGAGCGCAACAGCGGCAGCGGCGGGAGTCGGTTCCGGTGGCGACCGTGGCGTTAGTCGGCTATACCAATGCGGGAAAGTCAACGCTGTTCAATGCTCTGACCCAAGCCGCGGTTCTGGAGTCGCCCAGAATGTTCGCCACTTTGGATCCGACAATTCGCTCGGTCGACTTGCCCTCCCGGCGGAAGGTGTTACTGTCAGACACGGTGGGTTTCATCCGCAACTTGCCTCACACGCTGGTTTCGGCTTTCCGCGCCACTTTGGAAGAAGTGCAACGGGCCGCCTTGGTTCTGCACGTCTCTGATGCCAGCAGCCCCCTGTCCGCGGAGCAAGATGCGCAGGTGGAAAAGGTGTTGAAGGAATTGGAAGCGGACGGAAAGCCGCGGCTGCATGTGATGAATAAAATTGACTTGCTGCCTCCGCGGCAGCGAGAGTCACTGCGGGACGACGCGGTGACGGTGCAAGTTTCGGCGACAAAAGGTATCGGGATGAGCACGCTGTTGGACCGAATCGACCAGATGCTGGAGGAAGATCCTCTTAGTCGAGTTCGGCTCCGCGTGCCTCAGAAAGAAGGAAAGATGCTGGCGCTGCTCGAGGCCCGTTCGCGGATTTACGCCCGTCACTACAAGGACGGCCTGGTGGAGTTGGAAGCGGAGGCACCCGAATCAGTGCTGAGAAGGGTCAAGGAATGGGTGGTGCGATAAGCTCCGAGGAGAATCGCCCTGAACCGGAAGAGCTCGATCATCGCGGCGATCGCAGTTCTGATTCTGATTGCCGTGGGCCGAATTCTCCTGACCTATAGGGCGAATTCCCAGGGATTCGACGAACCTTGCCACGTTGCTGCCGCGATAGAGCTTCTCGACAAGCATACCTACTTGCTCGATCCGGTACATCCGCCCTTGAGCCGGATTGCCATTGGGCTGCCCCTCTATCTAGCCGGTGAACGGTTTCCAAAGTGGTCGCCGGACGATCCGCGAAGTCATAACTACAACGATGTCGGGAACAGCATTCTCTACGACGATGGGCATTACTTGCGGAATCTCTCCCTGGCGCGTTCTGCGATTCTTCCTTTCTTTGCGATCACGGCAGTGGTCGTCTTTCTTTGGACACGCCGCGAATTCGGCGACTTTGCTGGATTAGCGGCGGCAGTTCTGTTTACGACGTTGCCCATTGTTCTGGCCTTCTCCGGTATGGCATATACCGATGTGCCCGCCGCATGCATGCAGTTCGCAGCCTTTTTTGCCTTCGCGAATTGGCTGGAAAAGCCAAGCCTGCGATCGAGTCTTCTGCTCGGAGTTATGCTCGGCCTTGCGTTGTTATCGAAGATGACGACTTTATTGTTTTTTCCAGCCGGGGCTGCCGGGATATTTCTATGTAAGTGGATAGTTGCCGGTCGCAATGAAATAACGTCGAAGGGTTCCGGAATCAGGTACGCAGCTGAGCTCGGGATGGCTTTACTTGTGGGAGGAGTTGTCCTTTGGGGCGGATACGGATTCTCAGTTGGGCATGTCCGCGAAAGTATGCAACTCTCTCCCGATGCCATGCCGTCTTTTCAACATTTTCCCGCCCCCGTGCGAAGTATTGCACGGAACATGGTGCTGAGGGATTCGTTGCTGCCCGCTCCGGCACTGCTCAAGGGCTTTGCGACCAGTTGGGTTCTGAATAAGGACGCGCCTCCAGGCTACCTGCTCGGAAACATCAAGAAGCGGAGGATGGTGGTACTTCTTCCTTCTGGGCGTCGCCGTGAAGACTCCGCTGCCGTTTCTTATTTTATGCCTCGTCAGCCTGGTTCCACTATTCGGATTTGCTCGCCAGAAAAAATGGACGGCGCTGGCTCCCGCGGTATGCGCCCTTGCCATTCTGATTGTGACAATGCCTGTGAAGTACGACGCTGGCGTTCGCCATGTGCTTGTGGTCTTTCCCTTGCTCGCGGTAATGGGAGGTTGCGGTGCATCGTATCTTTGGCAGGCCCCGGTCAAGGCACGATTTTGGGGCCGACTTGTGCTAGCGGGCCTTTTGATATGGCAAACGTTTTCGAGTCTTAGCGCGGGGACTGATTTTGTTTCCTATTTTAATGAGCTTGCCGGACATGATCCCAGCAGGGTGCTGGTAACGGGGTGTGACCTCGACTGCGGACAGGATCTCTTTCGGTTGTCCCAGGCGCTGCGCGATAGAGGCGTCTCCCACTTCAGCGTAGCGGTTTGGAGTAGCGCCGATATGACGCAAATGAACTTACCTGTGTTCGACGTCCTGCAACCCTTCCAGCCAACCCCAGGCTGGATCGCGATAAGCATGCGATCCATGCGCTTTGGCGACGTCTTTCACAGTACTTATCCCCCGGGGGCACTCAGATGGATCGATCGCTACCCGCCGGTGGCGCTGGTTGGGAAAACTATTCGCCTTTATTACGTTCCGGAGAAGTAGGAGTTTAGGAGATTCCCAGCCGCACTTTGTCCGACCAAGTCCTGACGCGAGAGGCGGGCTCGCTCAAAGTGCTCAACTTCCTCCGCACGACCTTCGATTACTGGTACCAAAATTAAAATGGGCCGGCAACCAAGAAGCGGTGACAGTCCTTGGCTATCGGCCCATTCGATCCTGAATTGGATCGGAGGTGATATCTACATCCTAGACTCCCTAACTCAGAAGTCAAGGACTCTTTCGTCTTATTTTATGAGTAGGCTTGGCTGGAAGCAGCCTGAACTTGAGAAGTCTGTGCCAAGACAGCCCCTGCTCCGCGTTGACAGGATACTTGTAAAATGTTAACTTCATGGGTTTTAAGCCCTCTTTCGCTCTAGACTAACATCAGCACCCAAATGGACGAGATACTGCGACAACTAGGCGGATTACTGCTCGGTTCTATACCCACCATCATCCTGGTGGTGCTGCTGTTCGCCATTTATAACGTGGTTGTCCACAAGCCTTTGGTCAAGATTTTGGCAGAGCGACACGCAAAAACCGAAGGCGCAATCGAGAAGGCACGGCCGACATCAGCGGCGGCCGAAGCGCGAACGGCAGAGTATGAGCAGCGCTTACGGGAAGCTCGCATGGCGCTGTTCAAGAGCCAGGAGGCGCGACGGCAGGCGGCATTACAAGCTCGCGCCGCGGCGCTGGTGCAAGCACAGGCCCGGGCGCAGACCCAGTTAAAGCAGGCGCAAGCAGTCATCGAGCACGAAAAACAGGCGGCGCAGGCAGGCCTGCAGGCAGAAATCGGAAGGCTAGCCTCCGAGATCATTCGTACTGTGCTACGACCGGCAATGGCGCCAAGCCGGGCAGGGGGTCAATGATGCGACCTCGACCGAGGATTCAGCGTGCGGCTGAGATATTAAGTCTTGCGCTTTTTATTTGCCTGCTGTTGCCGAGTGCCACTCGCGCCCAGGATCAGCCTACTAGCTCCCCTAATCCAAATTCCTCCGCACGCCAGGAAAAACGTCATTCGGGTGGTGGCATAGGCTCCCAACTCGCACACGAAACTCGGGAGGCCGCAGGCGAGGATGATCAGGAGCAGTTCAAGAGGTCGACCTCAGTGAGCTGGTTGGCGGCAAAGACGGGCCTTAGCTTGGACCAGGCTTACTGGCTAAGCATTCTGCTGAATTTTGCGGTGGTGGCGGGTTTGCTCATCTGGTTGTCCAAGAAAAACCTGCCTGGGCTTTTTCGCAACCGAACGACCTCCATCCAGAAGGCGATGCAGGAGGCGCAACGGGCGAGCGAAGAAGCCAACCGGCGGTTGGCAGATATCGAAGCCCGGCTTTCCCAATTGGGAGTCGAGATCGAGAAGATGCGGGCGTCGGCAGAAGCGGGTGCGGCCGCCGAAGAGGCGCGGATAAAGGCCGCAGCAGAAGAAGACGCGCGCAACATTGTGGAATCGGCCGAACGGGAGATCGCGGCAGCGGCTAAGTCTGCTCGCCGCGAACTCAAGGCGTACGCCGCCGATCTCGCCGTCTCGATGGCAATCAAGCAGATTAAAGTGGATTCCGTTACCGATCAGGGATTGATACGCAACTTTGCCGACCAGCTCTCGCGGACCGAGCCTGACGGTGCTGGCCCGAACGGCGGGAAGGGCGGGCATTAGCGCATGGCTTCCGTCCCCGGCATCTATGCTCGTGCCCTCGCTGACGTGGTGTTTGATCAACGCCTGGACCCGAGCAAGACGCTGCAGCAAGCGCAATCTCTGGTCGAGCTGGTGGCTAGCAGTCGCGTATTGAGGGAAGTCTGGGAAACACCTTCGATTCCGGCGGAGCAAAAACGAGGCGTGCTGGACGCCATCGCCGTCCGTGAGTGGAATCTCGCGTCCGGTTCGGAACTTTATGGCCGTGCTCATCGATCATCGGCGAGTTCAGTTCCTGGGACCGATCGTGAAGGAATTCGAACATGAACTGGACCGGCGCCTGGGATTTGCCGAGGCGGAAATCACCAGTGCCCGTGAGCTGAGCGACACAGAGCGACGCGCGCTGGAAGCGCAAGTCGGAAAGCTTACCGGCAAGAAAGTGCGCGCCCGCTACTCTCGCGATGTGTCGGTTCTGGGCGGAGCTATGGTTAGAGTGGGCAGCACAATCTACGACGGCTCGGTGAAGGGACAATTGGAGAGGATCAGAGAAGCTATTAGCTCTTAATGCCTTCTAGCTTGAGATCGAGATCCGTCTAACCGCAAAGAAGAACCGCAAAGAACGTGAGGAGCTAAAAGCTGGAAGCCAAGAGCTGAACTTATGGCGCAAATCAAAGCAGATGAGATCACGCAGTTGATCCGGCAACAAATCGAGAACTACGAGTCCAAGATTGCGGTGGATGAGGTGGGTACGGTCCTCACGCTCGGCGATGGGATTGCTCGCGTCTATGGCTTGGACAAGGTCATGGCTGGCGAACTGCTCTCTTTCCCGCACGATGTAGCCGGAATCGCCATGAACCTGGAAGAAGATCAGGTCGGCGTGGTGCTGCTCGGGGATTACACCGAGATCAAGGAAGGCGATGAAGTGAAACGCACCGGGCGCATCATGAGTGTGCCGGTGGGGGACGCTCTGGTCGGGCGCGTCGTGAATTCGCTGGGCCAGCCTATTGATGACAAGGGGCCCATTGCAACCGATAAGTTCATCGCACTGGAGCGTATAGCGCCTGGTGTGATCGACAGGCAACCAGTGCGCGAACCCATGGCTACTGGCCTGAAAGCCATTGACAGCATGATCCCGATCGGCCGCGGGCAGCGCGAACTGATCATTGGCGATCGCCAAACCGGCAAGACCGCCGTCGCGCTGGATACGATCATCAACAACAAGGGTAACGATCTAATTTGTATTTACAACGCAGTTGGGCAGAAGCGGTCTTCCATCGCGCAGGTAGTGAAGATCTTGGAAGACTACGGCGCCATGGACTACACCATCGTGGTGGCGGCATCGGCGTCGGAACCCGCGCCCATGCAGTATATTTCGCCCTACGCCGCATGCGCGATGGGGGAGTTTTTCCGCGATTCCAAGCGGCACGCGCTGGTGATCTATGACGATCTCTCGAAGCATGCAGCGTCGTATCGCGAGATTTCGCTTTTGCTGCGACGTCCCCCGGGCCGCGAGGCTTATCCAGGGGATGTTTTCTATCTTCACTCTCGTTTGCTAGAGCGTGCGGCCAAGCTGAGTGACAAAAACGGTGGCGGATCGCTCACTGCATTACCGATTATTGAAACTCAGGCGGGAGACGTTTCCGCATACATTCCGACCAATGTTATTTCGATCACCGATGGCCAGATCTTTCTCGAGACCGACTTGTTCAATAGCGGTGTGCGGCCCTGCGGTCAACGTGGGTATCTCGGTCAGCCGCGTGGGCGGCAGCGCTCAAATCAAGGCTATGCGGCAGGTGGCCGGAAGCATGAAGCTGGAACTCGCGCAGTACCGCGAACTCGCGGCATTTGCGCAGTTCGGCAGCGATCTCGACAAAGCCACGCAGGCGCAGCTTAATCGTGGACAGCGGCTGGTCGAAGTACTCAAGCAGAAGCAGTTCTCGCCGCTGCCATTCTCGAAGCAGATTCTGATCATCTTTGCGGGCACGAGTGGGGCCTTTGATGATCTTCCAGTGGACCAGGTGCGCGATTTTGAGGCTGAGCTTTACAAGTTTACGGATGCCACCAATCCCGGCCTGTTGCGCACGATCATGGAGAAAAAGGTTCTCGATGACAACTTGAAGGCTGAGATGAGCAAGGTCATCAAGCAATGCAAAGAAGCATTTGTGGCGGAGCGACAGGCGGTGGCGAAGTAGCTTCTAGCTACTGGCTTCTAGCTTGGAGCCAATGAAGCTAAAAGCCTTTAACCGCAAAGGTCGCAAAGAAGCGCCGCAAAGACCACAAAGGAAGGCTAGGAGCGGAAGGTTAGAGCTAGAAGCCAGCAGCTAGAAGCTAACGATGGCAAACATTCTCGATATTCGGCGGCGCATTCGCAGCGTGACTAACACGCGGCAGATCACCAAGGCCATGAAGATGGTCTCCGCCGCGAAATTGCGCCGGGCGCAAGAGAAAGCCTTGGCGGCGCGTCCGTATGCCCAGATGTTGACCAATGTGCTCAAATCGCTGGTTTCGAGGGCGGAAATCTACGATCCGGAGACAGGCGAAGCGCGGCATCCCTTGCTGGCACAGCGTCCGGAAAAGAACGTGCTGCTCATCGTCGTAACTGGCGACAAAGGCTTGGCCGGTGCTTTTAATGCAAATATCTTGAAGGCAGCCACGCGCTTTCTGGAGTCGAAGGCTGGCAAGAACATTGAAATCGAAGCTATTGGACGGAAAGGTCGCGATTTCCTGCGCCGGCGCTATCCCGCGGCTGCGCCGCGGACGGCCGAATCGCCGGAGCCGGCACGGATCACGCTGGTGGGTGAGCGCGTCGGCGTGTTGAATAAGGTCGAATACTCAATGGCTTCCGAACTGGCGGATCGCGTCATTGAGCGATACGCCAGGGAAGAGATTGATTCGGTGTACCTGGTATACAACGAATTCAAGTCTGTAATCGCACAGCGTCTGGTTGTCGAACAAGTTCTACCGATCGAGCACATCGGTGCGCCTGAGGTACGACAAGCGGAGGGAATGACTCAAAAGGAAAAAGAACGGGCGCTGGAAGCCGCAAAGGGCGCGGGCGTGGGCATCCGCCCGGCAGATACTCGTGAAATCGATGCCGAGGCGGCTAGGTTCGCATCAGCTCCGGTGGATTACATCTACGAACAGCCAGCAGCAGAATTGTTTCGCTCACTGTTGCCGAAGTATGTGGGCATTCAGATTTTTCGTGGATTGCAGGAGTCCGTCGCGGCAGAACATGCGGCCCGCATGACCGCCATGGACGCGGCAACCAACAATGCGACCGACATGATCGATTCGCTGACCCTGGCCATGAACCGCGCCCGTCAGGCGAAAATCACGAAAGAGATTATCGAGATTGTGAGTGGAGCGGCAGCACAGTAGATTAGCTTCCAGCTATTAGCTATTAGCTTTTAGCGAGGCTCTAATACCACTTGAAATTTCCGCTCTCAGGAGTTCCGTCCAAGAGCTAAAGGCTAGGAGCTAAGAGCTGAGGTGATATGCCAGAGAACATTGGACACGTAGTTCAAATCGCCGGCCCTGCCGTGGACGTTCAGTTCGTTGAGGCCACGATGCCTCCGATCTACGAGGCATTGAAAGTGGTAAGCGACGGCTTTACTGTGCCGACGCCGATCAATGTCATCCTCGAAGTGCAGCAGCACCTGGGTGAGGGCCGTGTGCGTTGTATTGCCATGGAAGCCACCGACGGTATGGTGCGCGGCATGAAAGCCATCGACCAGGGTGGTCCAATTTCGGTGCCTGTCGGTCGCGGTACGCTCGGCCGCGTGATGAACGTCATCGGCCAGCCCGTAGATCAGCTTGGGCCGATTCAGCATACCCAAACCATGCCCATTCACCGTCCCGCACCACTGTTTGATGAACAAGCTACCACGGCCGAGATGTTCGAAACTGGCGTCAAGGTTATCGACCTCATCCAGCCGTTTCTGAAGGGCGGCAAAATCGGCCTGTTTGGCGGCGCAGGAGTCGGCAAGACCGTCGTCATCATGGAACTCATTAACAACGTCGCCAAGCAACACGGCGGCTTCTCGGTGTTTGCGGGAGTGGGTGAGCGCACGCGCGAGGGCAATGACCTGTGGCTGGAGATGACAGAGTCGGGTGTCATCAAGCCCGGCGATCCGGAAAAATCCAAAGCCGCGCTGATTTATGGCCAGATGACGGAACCACCCGGCGCTCGTCTGCGCGTAGCCCTGACTGGGCTGACCGTGGCTGAGTACTTCCGCGACGTCGAGGGCGCGGACACGCTGCTGTTCATTGACAACATCTTTCGCTTTACCCAAGCAGGCTCGGAGGTTTCTGCGTTGCTGGGACGCATGCCCAGCGCCGTCGGTTACCAACCGAATCTGGCGACTGAAATGGGCGAGTTGCAGGAACGAATCACTTCTACCAAGAAAGGATCGGTAACGTCGGTACAGGCGATTTATGTACCCGCAGACGACTTGACCGATCCCGCGCCCGCCACAACTTTCGCCCATTTGGATGCCACCACAGTGCTTTCCCGGGCGCTCACTGAGATTGGAATTTATCCTGCAGTCGACCCGTTGGCTTCGACCTCGCGCATTCTCGATCCTCGAGTTGTGGGCCAGGAACATTACGACGTTGCCCAGTTGGTGAAGAAGACGCTACAGACTTACAAAGACTTGCAGGATATCATCGCGATTCTTGGCATCGACGAGTTGAGCGAAGACCAGAAAGTTACCGTGGCACGGGCACGTAAGATCCAGAAATTCTTGTCGCAGCCCTTCCATGTGGCCGAGCAGTTTACAGGAGCTCCGGGCCGCTACGTAAAGGTTGCGGACACAGTGAAAGGTTTCAAAGATATTGCGGAAGGTAAATACGACGATATCCCCGAGCAGGCTTTTTATATGAAAGGCACGATCGATGAGGTGCTCGAGGCAGCCGAGAAGTTGAAAGCAGCAGCATAAGACGGACGTTGGGCCTCGGACCTTTGACCTCATGCTTAGTTCCTGAAGTCACACAGGCGCGGTCGGACGCCAGTTTTGACACATGACAGACACTTTCCAACTCGAAATCGTCACGCCAGAAAAGATGGTGGTGCGCGATACCGCCGAGGAGATGCAGATTCCGGGCAAGGATGGATATCTTGGGATCCTGCCTGGCCATGCGCCACTGGTCACCGAGTTGGCGGTGGGCGAAATAAGCTATCGTAACGGCGGTAGCACCCATCACTTGGCTGTGGCGTGGGGCTTCGCCGAGGTACTGCCCGACAAGGTGACGGTTTTGGCGGAGATTGCGGAACGGGCTCAGGACATCGATGTACGGCGGGCCCAGGAGGCGAAGAGGCGCGCGGAAGAAGAGTTTGGGAAGGGCAAGACCGAAGATGACTTCACCCACGCTGAAGACGCTCTGAAGCGCGCGGAAACACGGCTGAAGGTAGCAGAGGAGAAGAACTAGCCTTCTCTTGTCCTCCTCAGTAGGTTCTTCGCGAAGATGAATGAGCCCTCTGGGTCCGTTCTATAACAAAACACCGAATCAAAGTCTATTGCGGCCAACCTTTTTCCCATCGAACATCTTTGAGTACTGAGTTATTGACAGTCATCGTCCCCTCAGTCCATGATGATTCGCATTTTCTGGGCGCCTCGCCCACCTGGAGCGTTCCTATGAATTCGGCCACCAGCGCCACATTTCGAGGATTGTGTGTATGTTTATTGCTTGCGTCCGCATTCGCGAAGAATCCCAACCTCAAGAGCGATCCCAACGATTCCGGATATACAAGCCCTTATCTTTCAAGCATTGATCGCGCAGCCGTCACAAAAGAATCCGATGACCCGCGAGCCCGCCAGGAGGCACAGCGCGAGAGTCGAGGCGGCAATCCGCAGTTCCAGTTTCAATTGCTAAAAGAAGCAGCGAAAGAACGTATACAGTTCGGACACCTACTGCCGGGAGCTGCAGCGTCTTCGTCAGCGGTGCCTCAGTGGGTGAATATCGGTCCCATCAAGAATGATTACATCCAGAATGGTGTGACGTTGCACGTAACGGACAGCGGCCGGATGCGTTCAATCTTGCCGGATCCAACCAACCCTGACATCGTTTATTTATTCACCTCCTCCGGCGGGCTGTGGAAGACGACGAACTTCACGGCTACACATCCCCGTTGGGCGCCGAAGACTGACACCACGATTACAACCTCGGGGGGCGCTGCTGCCTTTGGGAGAAACTCTAGGACAATTTATGTCGGGTTGGGCGACCCGTTCCAGCAGGGTCATTCCACCGCCGGCTACATGATTAAGACGACCGACGGCGCCGCCACCTTCAGCGCGCCGATAGTCCTGTCCAACGTAACCAGTATTAGAGACGTCAAAGTCGATACCAGCGGGACCAAGGACGTCGTCTTCGTCGCCACCGATTTCGGTTTGTATATCTCCACCGACAGCGGTCAGTCTTATAATCGCGCTCCTGACAACGTCTTCCTGGATAACACAGTGTTCGGGCTGTTCAGCACTACGGTTTGGAGCATTGCCAGGACAAGCGCTGGATGGCTAGCGTCAACTGAAAATCCTGCAGTGGGTGATCCAGCGACCGATGGTGTAGGTGCTATCGCCATATCAACCGACCATGGCGCTACTTGGCAGCCCATCACGAACAACGGCAAGGTTTTTACCGGGGCTGGCCGTACGACGTTAGGAGTGGGGGTTCCGGGAGACCAGAGAGTTTACGCCTTCGCCGCAAATACCAACGACGTGAAACAACTTGACCTTTTCCGCTCTGACGACGGCGGGCAAGACTGGAAGGCGCTGCACATCACCCACCGAAAACCAACCAATCCCAATCCCGATCAACCCAACCTTGACCTGATGCAAATACAGGCATTTTATAACCAGATGGTCTTGGTTGACCCAACGGATAGCAGTCGAAACACGGTTTATTTGGGCGGAGAGCTTAGTTCGGTAAAAAGCACTGACGGTGGAAATACCTGGACGGTGATTGCAAATTGGCTGGCGCAGTTTGGCTTGCCGTACGTTCACGCCGATTATCATGCCGCCGCGTTCACCGCACAGCCAGGCGGAGGATCTACGCTGTTTTTCGGAACTGACGGAGGTCTGTTCACCAGCCAAGATGGTGGCGACACATGGGAAAATCATCGTAACGAGGGTGTGGTCTCTCTGTTGGGCTATACGATTAATTCAACCCCTGGGCGTCCCGAGACTTCCATCATGGGCCTGCAAGACAATGGCACCTTCGTTCGCCGCGGTAATAGTAGCGTTTGGGAGCAGCCCATCGGGGGAGATGGTTTTGGCGCGGGCTGGAGCCAAGCCAATGATGACGTTGTTCTGGGGACTGTGGAATTCTCTCTGATATTCCGTTCCGCTGCAGATGATCCCCTCTTGCAAGGTCAGTTTAGTAATGCCTTCACTGGCATAGATCGTCACTTCGCTACGTTTAATACTGCGCTGGCCACTCCCAGAGCGAGTGCCGATCCCACTGGTCACGCGTTTTTCACTTATACGCAAGGCGCGATTTATCAGACGACCAATGGGGCCAAGAGTTGGGTGAACATCGGTCAGAATGGGCTTGAGCCTGGGAAACCGTCATCTGGCATTGGCGCACAGCGCGTATTCCGGGATACAGTGCATGGAATCGGAGTCAGTCCAGAGGCAAATGGGCTCGGCAACGTGGCGGTAGTTTGCAACTCTGGATGGGTGGTCGTGACCCATAGTGGCGGGCGTCATTGGCGGCAGACCCGTTTGATCGGGACGGTTCCGAATTGGCAGGGGTTCAACTCAAATGTCGAGTGGGCAGACAATAAGACTCTGTATGTTGCCTCAGAAAGCCCGATTCCCGGAGCACGTATAGCCAAGTCAACCGATGGAGGTCTTACCTTCACGGATTCCAGTAAGGGACTTCCCGATCTGCCGGTGAACCGTGTGCTGGTAAGTCCGGTGGATCCAAACACACTTTACGCAGCTACTTTCCTCGGAGTTTATCGTTCAACCGACGCGGGAGCGAGTTGGTCCCGCTTCGGTTCCGGCTTGCCGCAGGTCGAAGTCCGTGACCTGTACATGCCACCCGACGGCTCTTTCCTGCGAGTGGCAACTTATGGTCGCGGAGTTTGGGAGACTAGGCCATAGAGAATGTAGCCAGATCTGCCTTGCGCCTCACTCTCATTTCACTAAGGCCGCTCCACAGCGGCCTTTGTTTTATCGCCAGCCCTAGCCCGCAGGAGCCTATGAAATGACGGCACTCCGAGTCATATGGTTTGTGACAATTTTGCTGTGCGTCGTCGTCCCTGCTACCACCGCCTCGGACGTGCAACTGGCAGATCTTCCTGACGTAGTGCGAAAAACCATCGTGGAGCAAACTCCACACGCAACTATTCTTCACTTAAGGAAGACCTCGCGTGGTGGTCAGGAATTGTACGAGGCCCAAACCAAGAGTGGTAGTTCGGGTAAGACTATTCTCGTGGACCAGCGCGGTGAAGTTCTCGAAATCGACGAGGCGATCTCCTTGTCGCACGTGCCACCTGAAGCGAGAAGGGCGATTGAAAGTTCGGTGGCAAACGGCAAGATCAAGAAATTGGAATCAATAAAATTGCCGTCAGGCGTGATTGCGGCATATCGGGTCCAGTTTGAAAGAAACGGGAAACGGTCGGAACTGAGACTCTCGCCAGACGGTCGACTGGTGCCAGAATAACCTTCCGCAGCCCCCATCGAATGGCGGAAGCGAGTGGGAGTCGAAGCTTTAACCCTTACCTACTTTGTGTAAGTTACAGAAAATACATCCGCAGGTTCCGCTAGAACCCGCTAGAAACGTGGGTATCTAACACAGGGTCTAACACAGGGTCTAGCACAGATGCTGGCTCTTTCAACGGCAGCGCGAGGCCACGGGAGCCCCATAAAGGAGCGTTTCAAAAATATGGTTCAGCAATTCAGGTTGCGACCTCAGTTTACACAGAGGGTTCAGGACCAGATTGGAGAGTACATCAGTCGCGCTCAGATTGACGCGGCGCTCGCTACCTTCGTTGACTTTCTTGGAAGTGATTGGGGTGAAGTCCGTGGGCTGGATGCTTTCACTGCACCAATCTTGTGGAATTGACCCGGTGCGTACGCAGAGGTAGGTTTAGGCCAAAGGAGGGTCACGCGATGAGTACCGACATCACGAAGGGACCACCGGCGCCCGTGAGGAGCGAGCCACAAGACCTCGACCAGCAGATCCGACTACGAGCTTATCAACTCTACGAGGCACGCGGTCGGGAGGACGGTCATGAGCTAGACGACTGGCTCCGTGCAGAAGAGGAATTTACCTGGAAAAAGGTGCGCACTATCGCTGCCTGATTTTCACAACACTCCACACAGAAAATGAGCCGTGTTCTGGTTGCAGGCAGGGAGGTGTAGCCTTCATTTTCTCCCGTGCCTCTTTCAGGCTTTTGCGCCGGTCTGCGTAATTCCCACTGGGCTCCTGGACAGTGACCTTCGGTGTCCCAACCCTGGCACCGACGAGCCATTCCGCGTATGCGGATCGAACGCCTAACATCGCCTCATACGCTCTAAAAGGGGAGACACTCATGCATCGGGAATCGATCCGGGACGCGTTGGTTCTCACTTGAAATGACACAGGATCACTCGCCAATGAGAAAACTGTTGCCTCTATTGATTCTGACCGCAGCAACGCTCGGCTGCGCCAAACAAAAGCCGCAGAACACTCCCGCCCCGCCCCCGTCGACTGCACCCGCCCCGCAAGCTCATAAGAAAGCGCTAGGGCCGGTTAAGATGGGCGACCTGATGGTGCGAAACTGCACCGTAGCGAAGGCAGCCAACGGCAAAGCCGACTGCATCTGTCGGCAGGCCGTCACTCACATTGACACGACCAAGAATGGTGATCAGCCCTGGCTGGTGTGCAAATGAGCACAGTTGCCCCAGTGCTCGATTAGCCTATAATCGCCGCCTGTGTCGAAACAGGCCAGGGGCAAGGCGATTGTGCCAGGGAGGTGAGCGGTGATCGATGCTTACGAACTTCTGCGAGAGAAGGGAACGGTCATTCTGCGGTTGCGGCAAGAGATCGAGGCGCTTCGATGCGTTATTCCGTTGCTCCTCGACGACCTAGATCAAGCTGACGATGAGACTTCAGAATTGCAGGCACCCCATGCTGCGGGGACTGGAACTGCTGGAAACGAATTCTGGCCATGGCGAGTCATTCGGGGTACTAAGCGTTCTGCATGAATGCACTGAAGAGCTAGTGACGAAGTTAGAGATTTGCCCGGGTTAAAATGCAGGCAGCCTGCTCTGTGCTGCCGCTTCCAATTTGACTGGCGATTTCAGGCGCGTGGTCCGCTAAAGCTCTGACGGCGCAAGAATCGGAATTGGATGCGATCCTTTCCGCCCTACGATCTGCCCTCCCTGAACATATCGAGCGTCTCAGGAGACTCGCTGCCGCGAAGCTGGTCAGCCTTGAGGGAAATGGGAGTCACCTACAGGACAGGCGCTCTGCCTAAATTCATAGTCCCTTTGGTAACCTTGCCGACCTTAGTCCGAAGCAGTAAACCTTACGTCAATCCAACCTCCGAACGAAAGGAACAAATTTATGAGCAGTCTCCTCCCCCAACTTTGGCGCGATGATGCGGGCCAAGATATCGCGGAATACGCCGTCATGCTGGCCGTGATCCTGGTAATTGTGGTGGGCACAATTCGCTTGGTCGGCACGAACGCGAACAATGTTTTTTCAACGGTAGCCAGCTCGGTTCAGTAGAAGAGAATCAAGCGGTTCAGAGTGCGACCTGTTTTGCACAGTCCCACCTCGGTCAGATGCACGGGGGGTATGTGCTGGTTTGTGTCATTCAGGGACGCGACCCGATCTCTTAAGGAGTCTCCGATATGAAGCCCATTGCGCTGGTAGGAGTCTTGCTTCTCGTCCTGGGAATGTTTTCCTTCGTCGTACCGGTTCCTCGTAAAGAGAACCATGGTGTGAAGATCGGAGATACCAAAATCGGTGTGCAGACCGAAAATAGCGAGAAACTTCCTCCGGCTGTAGGCGCTGTTCTTCTCGCTGGGGGTGTCCTCGCCTTGGTGCTCGGATCACGCAAGATTTAGGAACAATTCGGGCTCGGAAAGCTGCAATCCTCTGGCCCAGTCCGCCGGAAGGAGGAAGATCTAGATTCTGTCCTGTTCGGTATCCGGAACAAACCAGGAATTCTGCATTGAAGCTCGGGCGAATCGGTTAGGTTCGTGTCGAAAGCATCCGGCAGCAGTCACACAACCGGCATCTGAACACCCATCGGAGGTGACAGAACTTCTAAGCCGCCTTCTTCTCCTGCTTGACCTTCGCCCACCTTGCACGTTGAGCCGCCGCTATTCTTCTGCGGCCCGCTGCTGAAATTGTGCGTCTAGGTTTCGCCATACTCAACCCGTTCGACCTTCGCTTAGCCAATCGTGCCTTTTGCGCCAGACTGATCTTTCTCCGGACAGCGGCCGACATCGTTCGACGTTTCCCAGTCTTGGTTGATTTGGAGCCGAATCCCGATAGGGCAGAAACCGCCGCGTCCAACCGGCCCAACTCGAATGCAGCTTTGTGCCTTGCAGCCTTCAACTGCGCGAGAATATCCATGTATTCCCCCTCGGGTTGGGATTGTAGCGAACGGACTATCCAGTTTCCGGACAAAAGAAACGGGCGCAGCCGATATAAGGCCACGCCCTGAAATTGCTCTCTTGATTTTGTTAAAGTCCCAACTGTCAACTTGCAATTCGAGCGCGAGGAAGCGCGAGGTCTACACACCTAGGGCAGCGACACTGGTGCTTCAAGTCATCCGGACGCCCCGTGTGGCCGCATTTGTCACAGATGTACCTACCGCCGAGGTGAGTGACCATCGGTCGGAACTCAAGACCTGAAACACAATAGGGGCAGCGCACCGTTGTTGTCATTTTTCATCTTGCCCTTCTCGGCCGGAGGTGTTGAGAGGCAGCCTAAGACTCGACTCTGGGGCTGGTGAATGGCCCGTTCGTGTCAAACAGTGGCACGGTTAGGGTACAACCTTCGACTCAGGCCGATTTCTTTACCCGCCCGCAGAACTCGATCAGCTTCCCGCGTTGTTGTGGGGGGACCCACGTCGCCTTTTTACGGAATTTGTTCGGTGTGTAGAACTCGATTATCTTCGCCATTAGTAACGTCTCGGCCAGCTTCTCATTCAAAGGATCTCTCCGCTCGGTCGTGTCCCACAATGGCCCGAAAGTGGATTGCTCACCCCACCAAAGGACAAGGACAATGAGCCGCGCGATGATATTCGCTAGTTTCACGCGGGCTGTTGCAAATTCTGCTCCTCTTTGGGTCGAAGATCGAATCCCTTCGACAGGCCAGCGTGATATGTATATCGCTGAGCCCCGGCGTTTCGCCGAAAGCCTTGTAGGAGTCTTCGGCTGTATGGCTGTCGGTTACTCGGGCAGCTAACAAAAAGTAAGGTAACTGCGCGGTTTCAGCTCGCAGCAATAGTAGTGACCCGTATGCGATTGAAACTCCCCCTTTTTCGCACACGCTATATCCCTCCGGCTCGGGCTCCGATCCTGCGCTACGGGGTTGCCGTCCTCAGTATCATTCTTGCCCTGATTCCCGCGTTGCTGCTGTCTGATGTAGTTGAAAGCCGGCTCGTGGTCTTTGCCGTCGCCATTATGGTCAGCGCCTGGTATGGCGGTTGGAGGCCCGGTCTGGTGGCCACTTCGTTCGCGTTGACGGTGAGCGCTTATTTCTCACTCACAGCTGCACGCGTTCCGACCGATTATCAAAAGGCCGTCATACATCTCACGCTGTTTGTGTTGGTGGCCCTGCTGATCTGCTGGTTCAATGCTGCGCTGCGCTCGGCCCAGGACGGGTTGCGGCGTTCGGAGAGCAATTTCCGCTCGCTGGTCACCAATGCTCCTTACGGCATTTGCCGCTGCGACTCAGCGGGCATTCTGCTGGACGCCAACCCTGCGCTGGTCACGATTCTGGGCTATCGATCGAGTTCCGAACTGGTGGGCCGCAATCTGGCTAATCAGTACGCCGATACCCAGCAGTGGTTTAATCTGGCTGACTACTTTCGCTCTTTGAAGCGATTCAACGGGCTGGCCGCCGAGTGGGTTTGCAAGGATGGGAGTTCCGTCATCGTCCGCCTTTCCGGACGCGCCATCCGCGGCGAAGGCCAGGCCATTTTCTTTGAACTCTTCACCGAAGACGTGACGGAGCAGCGCGCGCTGGAGCAGCAACTACGGCAGGCGCAGAAGATGGAAGCCGTGGGCCGCCTCGCGGGAGGCATCGCGCACGACTTCAACAACCTGCTGATGGTGATCTCCGGCTATTGCGAATTCCTGCTGGAGCGGATCGGCTCCGACGTTGCCCTTCGCGGATCCGTCCAAGAGATTGCCAATGCCGCCGAGCGTGCCACTTCCCTTACGACGACAGCTGCTTGCCTTCAGTCGCAAGCAGATCTTGGCCCCGAAGGTATTGGATTTGAATGCCATCGTGACCGAGAACCTCAAGATGCTCTAGACGCATGATCGGGGAGGACATTGACCTGGGCATGGTAGCGGGCGCTGAGATTGGGACAGTGAAAGCTGATCCGGGCCAGATCGAGCAAGTCATCATGAATCTCGCGGTGAATGCGCGGGACGCGATGCCGCACGGGGGCAAGCTCACCATTGAGACCGCCAACGTCACGCGCGACGAGGAGTATGCCCGCTTGCATGCCCCCGTAACACCTGGCGAATACGTGATGCTGGCCATCAGCGATACCGGTATGGGCATGGATGCAGAGACCCAGTCGCAAATCTTCGAGCCCTTCTTCACTACCAAAGGATTGAAGGGAACTGGACTAGGGCTTTCCACCGTCTACGGCATCATCAAGCAGAGTGGAGGCTACATCTGGGTCTATAGCGAACCGGGCAAGGGTACGTCGTTCAAGGTTTATCTGCCGCGCGTCAGCGCGACCGGAGAAGCAATTGTCGCCGAACCCAGCGTTACAAACGCCAAACTCGAGCCGGCTCAGGAGACGATACTGCTGGTCGAAGATGAAAGCAACGTCCGCCAACTGGCCCGCCAGTACCTAGAGAACCAGGGCTACACGGTGCTCGAAGCCGCTGGCGGGGCTGCGGCGATAGAAATTTCCAATGCCCATCCAGGCCCCATCCACCTGCTGTTGACCGACGTCATCATGCCGGGAATGAACGGACGCGAACTGGCTCGTCGCGTCTCCGCCTTGCGGCCGGAGACCAAAGTTCTCTACATGTCCGGTTATACCGAGAATGCCATCGCCCACAACGGCATCCTGGACGAGGGAATTGCCCTGCTCCAGAAGCCCTTTACGCTCTCCACTCTGAGAACCAAGGTGAGGGAGAAGCTCTCCTCCCGGTTCCGCGCGCCACGTTTCAATCTTCAGGTGCCGCTGAAATACCGGCCGGTGGGCGAAGGCGCCTGGCGCAAGGGCACCACCGAAAACATTAGCCGTTCGGGAATGTTGTTCCGGGGAGAGGAAATGATTCAACCGAAAGCCCAGCTCGAGATCAACCTGGTGCTGCCCGCAGAAATTGCAGGACTCTCCGCAGCCGAAGTCGTCTGCCGTGGCGAGGTTGTTCGCACCGTGAAGCCCGAGCAACCCACCATGAGCCCGGCTCTGGCCGCGAAGATTCTGCAGTATCAGTTCCAGCCCGGGTCACAGCAGCCTCCAGGATAACCCGAGGCATGGCAAGCAACTGCAGCGAGCGAACTATCGGGGAGGACGGCGGCTTGTCTTCCCGCGCCAGGACCAAAACCCAACAAAAAGTAATCGGCAGCGTATGCGCCAGCGCACATGCAACATCCATCCCTCAGGCCGGCGGTTTAGGTCTTGCCTAATGTCTTGCGGCGATTAGAAAATTTTTAGTTATCCACAGCTCCTACCCGCATATAGATCACTCGGGGCATATACTTCGCCGGGCGTGAAATCTGCGCCTCGGAGAACTCCCCTATGAACAAGACAGTCGAGATCGTGCTAATCGCTATAGCGCTGGCCGGGATGTATTGTGCAATTCCAAAGAGCTCTGCACCGGTCGGCAGTCCTCTTGATCGAGCAGAACAAGCGGTGTTAGTTGCTGATGGTAGCGACCCTATGCCCTTACGCCGGAGCGTTCGCAAGTAGAGTGAATACATAAGTCGACGAACCGGGCGGCCACGATAAAAACCGTTGCAGGGCCGCCGAAGGAGAGGTATGCTTCTGGGCTTCGGGTGCAGAAGGAATGAACTGGCTAATGTACGTGAGCTGGCTCGTGGGTCCGGCGCTGCAGATCACCCTTCTCACCTTCATGATCCAGCGCAAGCTGCACCTGGTTTTTCCCCGATTCTCCTCCTATATCCTGTTTCAGGTTGTTAAGTCCGGAATTCTGTTCGTCATATATCACTATTATGACGGAAGCTACTTCGACGCATACTGGACTGGAAACGCCATCAGCGTGCTGCTGGCCGTCACGGTGATGGACGAAATATTGCACCATCTGTTTCAACAATATGGAGGCATTCAAAATTTAGGATCCATCATATTCCGATGGGCTTGCGGACTGCTGCTCCTGCTTTCAATTGTGAGTGCCTTCTCCAGCCAGCAGGCAAGTGCCGACAGGGTGGTGTCGGCGGTGCTGGCCTTTGACCGCAGCGTGCGCGTGATGCAGTGTGGGCTCTTCTTCCTTTTGATGATTCTTTGTCGTTTTCTCAGAAATTGCTGGCGGCAACACGTATTCGGAATCGCGTTGGGATTCGGAATTTTTGCCAGCATTGAACTGATACTGGTCTCCATCGTGATGCACTACGGCGACGGTCCAGCTGCGATCGTCAGCCTGGTGAAGAGTGCGGCATACAACGCAGTTACTCTTCTCTGGATTATCTACCTAAGGCGTGAGAGCGAATCGATAGTGAAGGTTGACCTGGCTCCACAACTTGACGGACTGAATGTCGCATTAGTCGGGTCGATCCAAGCAGGGGATGACGGCTTTCTTTCCACGGTGGAGCACGCCGTGGAGCGGGTCTTGTCGCGTGGCTCCTGGCCGAAACCAGCTGTAAGGGGGTCTCAAATCGTCGGCCGGAAACCTGAACCAGAAGAACACAATTGAACCTAAGTCCCGCCAGGTGTTAGCAAATGAAACCCACGGCGAATGAAGTAGGCACCGCTGCGAGCTGGCCTCCAGAAGAAGGGCAAATCATCAGATTCAAGTCCCTCGGCGGTTTGAAAACCGGCACTCTCAAAGAGCTGAGGTGGGGACTTGTGTGGCGAGATTTCATTCTTGAAGACGGGCGAGTGATACCGGAGCACAAGATCTTGGGTTGCCCCGAGCCGCCAGTTTGGCGCAAGGCCGATGAGGTTACCCAGGATGAGCGAGAGGCCTGGGAGAGGCGGCTCGTTTCCATGGCCGAGGCCGGGTTGGATCCTCGGGATCGGGAGCAGTCTTTCTGGGCCGAGCTGAACCAGTATCTGGCGTACACATATCTCAGGTTCAAGCAAGCCGGGCATAAACCGCCTGATGCTCAGTGACGAATGGAACTTAGGTTGGAGCAACAGTCAGGCCGCGATAAGAACGGAGTGTAGAGCCGTGAGCCGACCATATGAGGGATCCGAGAAAGAACGGGTTTGGAAATTGCTTTTGGAAGCTGGTTTCACAGACATAGCACTCGATGAGTTTCCAGAACGGATCAAAGAAGCTAAGCAGGTTGTCATGGGACGGCTGAGTGAATTGCTAGAACTGACAACTGACATTCAGGAGCGCCAATCCGCAGCATACTCGCTGGCCATGTTAAAGAAATTAGAGACGACAGTGTGGCGAACCGGAAAACGTCGCAGTTCCGATTGAGCAGGGGCGGCCCCTGATATTGCAGCTTAATCCTGCTCTCTGCGATTCTTTTTTCGGGCACGCTTTCGCGCCAAAGCTTGCTTAAGTCGGCGCTTCTCGCCCGGCTTCAGGTAGTAGGAGTGGCGCTTCACTTCCTTAATGATGTCTTCCGTCTGGACCTTGCGCTTGAACCGACGGAGGGCGTTCTCCAACGACTCACCCTCTTGCAGTCGAATTTCTGCCAAACTGATCACCCCCAAACCAGCCCTAATCGGACATATTAGAGCTTATCCCATTTGTGCTACGCTCCGTCGAACCAATTGCCAAATAACACGCTGGTCACAAGGGCTCAGGAAATTAAACTTCACGTTATTCATCGATTCGTTACCGATTGCTACCGCTGAGCCGGTCCGCCCATTTCTTAGCTAAACATCCTTCAGTTGGTTCTCGTCCATCCCGAAGTAGTGACCTAGTTCATGGATGACCGTCAGGCGGATTTGCTCACGGACTTCGGGCTCGCTGGAGCAGACCGCTTCAATGTTGTTCTGATAAAGCACGATGTGATCGGGTCCCGTCGGCAGGTCAAACATGCTCTTTTTGGTCGTGGGCACGCCATGGAAGACACCTAGAAGCAGCCGCCTCTGCTGTCCCGACTGCGGTGATGGCTGATTCGGCGGCATATCCTCTACGAGAACAGCAACGTTACGAATGCGACTGCGAAACTCTTGTGGGAGCGAGTCGAGCGTCTCCTCGACCACCCTGACGAAATGTTCACGCTTCATCCTTCACCCACTGGAATAAGTACGGACACGCTCACTCCGAGTAGCCGTCGTCCTCTTTGTCGTCATCATCGTCATCTTCTTCGCCGTCGCCGTCGTCTTCCTCTTCTTCCTCGTCTGGCTCTTGTCGAACGAGGACATCGACGGCGACCTCGCGATCAGAATGGTCTAGGCCGAGGTATTCTGGATGTATCTTGCTCATGCCCAATGGTACGCCTGGTGCTCCTTGGCAAAATAAACGTGGTCAGACTGCGTAGCCTTCAATCGCGCTACGAAAAGAGAGGATTCTGAGTTTTGGGCGAGTTCCACGGGCGGCGAGCATTCTTCGTCGTCATTAGCCACCTGATTGATCCGGGTGCTCACGGTTAGCACCGCATCTGCTCAGAACCGCATGCTGGCGGCCGCGAAGGGAGGCCTTAGGGACTCTAAATCCTCGCTGGACCGAATGCACTTTTTTCTCATCCGGTGAACCACCCAACGAATCCAATTACCAGTCTGAAGGAGGCTCGCTATACACTTACTTGACCCTCGACACAGTCAAGACACTAATGGGCTATTTTATTGGTATTTTGTGGCGGAAGCGAGTGGGAGTCGAACCCACCGTCGCCGCCGAAAGACGACGACCGCCGGTTTTGAAGACCGGGACGATCACCGGACCGCATGCGCTTCCCCTGCTGGCGACCCGAAGGCTAGTGACCCCCATCCCCAAAATAAAACAGGACCCACGCTCTACAAAGTTTGGGGGCGATGAGCGCGTCAGTTGCCAAGTCGCGTCTTGGGAACAGAACCGCGTCTTCAGGCGGCCGAACCTAATTTGCTTTGAGGCGCTTTATCGGCCATGCCAAGTACTTTGCGGGAAGCCAGCGAAATCATCAACCACTTGACGCCGCTAAATAGCAAACTGACACCAACGATCGTGCCAATCGCCCACGCAGAACTCGACGGCCAGTGCACCCAAATGAGTCCTGCCAGGAGGATCGTAACCAGCCCATCCAGCAGCATCCACCCAGCTCCGCTTTGGCCGCGAATCCCAAAAAAGGCGACAATCTCGAACACCCCTTCCGCCAGGAATAGACTGGCCAAGAAGAGAGTCAGCGTGGCGACGCCAAGCAGGGGATGGTAGATCATGTAGCCGCCCCCGACTACGTAAATTAGCCCTATCAGAATCTCCCAGACAACCGAACCCGCCCTGCGCGCATGGAACGCAGCGGCAATATGGGTTATTCCCCCGAATATGAACAACCAACCGACGATCGCGGTTATTGCGATAGCTGCTACGAGGGGAAGGGTAATCGCGAGAATCCCCAAAACGATCAGGATTATCGACACGGCAATCGCCCAACCGCTCGCTCTTTTCAAAAGTCCAACCGGTGAGGTGCTCATGGCTTTCCCTCCTGCGAATTTGAGCAGACAGAAACCGCACCATCATATGGAATACAAACGGTGGCTACAAGTCGAATCCCCGAGCACAAAACGGATCGGCGCGCGTTGCGTCACTCACGTTCTGCAAGCTGCTTTCGCCACAAGGCTGCTTGCCACTTTTTTTATGCTGGCCGCTTCGGTTGGCGTGGCAGTGCTCACAAAATCGCGCACCAGTTTCTCGCAGCGTTCCCGGACTTGATCGTAAGCGGCAGGGTCCTGACCTCGAACGGCGAGCAGCTCCTTGAGCCAATGCTTGCCGTAGCCGGCATGCATGGTTTCGTCGGCCCAGTCGAAGTCCATATCGTGTTCGCTCAAGGCATCGCCGTAGCCGTGGAAGAGTTTGGCACGGGCAGGCTTGTGACGGATATTCTTGGTTTCAAAGAAGTAGAGCATTCCCAGGAGATACAGTGGGACTTCGGCCGGGTCTGCGCCGGAAACGCTCTCATAGATATACGTCCCCAGAGGAATCTCCGCCGGATCGAGACCCCATGCCATCAGGCGCTCATAGCCCATGCGGCAGTGCCGCGATTCATCGTAGGTCCAGCGAGCAGAATTGTGGATCCACTCCCACGGCAGGACGTCGGCAAAGGCGCTCAAAATCACGCCTCCGGCTTCGATCGCCCAAACTTCATTCAGGTGGCTGATCGCCGAGCGGAGTTGCAGTTGCATCCCCTCGCCGTAGGGATAAGTCGGATCAACAACATCAGGCCAGTAGAAGCGGCACGGCCAAAAGCGCGGATCCCGGGCAGGCCGGCGGGGAATCGCGTAAGTCGTTGACCCCGGCAAAAGTCCCACGGCGGCTGCGCATGGTGACGGCCCAACTCCGACGCCACCCACGTCTGAAAGACGATTCGCGACTGCGTGAGTCCATGCCAGCGCGCCTTTGCGCAAATCGGGATTATGGGTGAGCGCAGATTCCGACCATTGTTCAAAGGACGCTGATCTGTTCTTCCTTCTCGGAGAGAGCAAGAGATAGGAAGCGATGTGTGGGCCCGTCCGCGATCGCATCCGAGGCTTCAAGGTATGCCTGGTAAGCATCGCGCAACGCCGGCAGAAGAAGTTTTCCCAGGCTCAGCAGGAACGCAGGAACAGACGGGGAATCTTTAACTGCGCTAAAGAGCTCGACGAGCGCCCGGTCTGCTCCTTCCTCCTCCAACAAACGGTTCGGGAAACGAAGCTCGAACACGCGCTCGCGCAGGGCGTGGGCGGTTTCAGCGCTTTGCCAGATGAAACGAGCCATGCCGGTTTTGATTTCGAGGGGAGCGATCGCGGGGATCCATCCGGCTTGACTCACGAGAAGCGACCGCTCGCAAAAGAAAAACCGCTTGAGAAGTTGCGCCGTGTCGAGCCGCATCCAGCGCGCGCGCGGCTGCCGACTCAACAGGAGCGAGGAAGGCTCAGACATGCTTCTCCTTTTTACATCTGGAAGTGAGCCCTTCATTTAGCGCAGGACTGGCATTGCATTCGTGGCGATGCACATCCACTTTCCGCTTTTATAGACCTACGTGTCAACGAAGCGCTCCCGCCGCACGTAGGGCTTCCCTGCTTCCACTCACTTCGGCGGAAATACTCTCGTTCCGAACACATGCACGGTAATGGATTCCGGCGCGACCTGCTGCTGCTGGGATTTGGCTGGCTTTACGCTCGCTAGAAATTCCCTTTTGGTTTGTTCGGTGCCATCACCCGTTAATTAGGACAATCTGATCGTCGAGAAAGCCGTCCAGTGCTCCAGTGTCTCCAAGCCTGTACGCCTGGTTCCAGGCTTTCTCCAAGGCAATGATTTTCGATGAATAGCGGTACTCGTATTATCTTGCGCGGCGACGAACAAGGCCGCCACGCACACCAAGATCAGCAAAACCGATCAATCTCATTGCGCACGTCTTCCCCGGCAGTGTAAGGCAAGCATTGGGCGTCTACCTTCTTGAGTCAAGAGTGGCTTTCGCCACGGCCCCTCGTTGGAAATCTAACTGCCGCCGGCCAGATCGGGCGCAAACCAATTCGGAGGCGTCAGACCTTGCTGACGATAGAACTGAACGATTTCACGACGGTGTGGCAGTGATGGAATGACACCCTCCGTTGTAACCGCAAGACCGCCGATTACCACGGCAAACTGGACAGCAGCCTCGAGTGTGGCGCCACACGCGAGCGCGGTTGCCAGCCCAGCGTTGAAGGCATCGCCTGCGCCTGTCGTATCGACCGCCGAAACCGATATCGCGGGGACGTGAACGGAAGACACGGAGGTCACGATCAGCGCGCCTTTTTCTCCCAGAGTCATGACAACTTGCTTCACACCGCGTCGAATCAGTTCTTGCGCAACCTGCACGGGCTCGATCACCGCACTCGGACTTCTACCTGCGAGCACCGTGGCCTCAGCTTCGTTGGGGGTAAGCACATCTACCATCCGCAACACCGAAGGGGGCAGAGGTCGCACCGGGGCCGGATTTAGAATCGTTATCGCGCCTTGCTCTCGTCCGCGCACAAGCGCCGCCTCAGCCGCTCCGACTGGAATTTCAAGCTGAGTGAGTACCAGGGCCGGCGAAGCGAAAGCTGCTTTGGATTGTAAAATGTCGGCAGCAGTCAACAGCTCATTCGCTCCGGGGTCAATGGTGATGCAGTTATGGCCGCTCGCTGCCTCCACAATAATAAAGCCCACTCCAGTGGGAGCGTCGGCAGTTTGTCCTACATGAGCGACGTCAATGCCCTCGTCGCGATAAAGACCCAGCGCCATTTTGCCGAAGCTGTCTTTTCCAATCTTGGCGACGAAGCTGACTTTTGCTCCCAAGCGGGCGCAGCCCACCGCCTGATTGGATCCCTTCCCGCCATAGTCCACGCGATAACCCGTTCCTAAGAGCGTCTCACCTGTGTTCGGCAGGCGTTCCACTTTCATGGTCAGGCCGGTCGCATAGCTGCCTACAACGGTGATGCGAGGAACGCTTAACAGAGTCTCCGGCACGTGAGTTGGACAGATCGGAGAAACGTAAGGCTACCACAGAGGCTAGCCCCCCTCGCCATCAACGAGCGAGGGCACCCCGCCCCTTCTCGCGTTCTTTGCGAGAGGGTGGGTGACGGCCGGACTCACAGGGCCCTCCCAACCTTGACTGTCGCAGAGCCGACTGTTAGATTGCGGGTTCCATACGTAAATATCCTGGGGTCATCGCTCTGAGTCGGTCGCCGAAGACGCGTCATCCAGTCGATCGTGATCCACTAGATTCAGACCGACGCGACTTCCTGATCCGGTGCTGTCAGGCAACCTCCGCGGCCCTGGTTCCCGCAGGGCTGCGCAGTCTCGGTTTTCCTCCTGCCTTCGCTTTCAGTTTTCAAGCCTCACCCAATCCTGACTTTCAATTGCACCCTCACTATCGTTCCCAAATGCCGCTCGATGGCCTGCTGCTCAAGACACAAGCGGGTCTCGACAATTTTGTCAGTGAAAAATACGCCGAACAGATCGCCGCGATTCTCGCGGAATGGAGTTCGAGCCTGCTGCAATCTCCGCAGGACATGCAGGCAATCGGAACGGTTCTCACATCCGATTTCTCGGGATCTTCTCTGCGGCCGTCTGAATCGCGGCTGCTGCGTTCCGGACCGGCGCTTGAAGTCCATCAAAATAAATTCACACGTCAGGCTGCTCTCGGACGGGACGCTTTCCTTCAGGAATTGCGATCCACCATGAGTTCCTTTTCAAAGATCATGACCGCCGAATTCCAGGTACTGACGATCGACGCCACCAATAGTGACGCAATGAGTATGGTCGCGAGCTCTGCGTCCCCGTCGAAACCCCACGGCCCTGGTCTATTCCGAACAGGCGTGCGCTACGAATTAGTGGGCTCGGGTCAGGTACGCCTCGACGAGGATTTCCACCGCGAGCAGCGTGTCGGCTACTGGGAGCTGGAATGGGAAGCGTCTTCGGCATCATCTTCTTCGTCGTCTTCTTCGTCGTCCTCTTCTACTCCGATTGAGTTTCGCCTGCGGAAGTGGCTGGCCCTGAATGAGACACAGAGCCATGCCGCCGATCCCGCATACATAGACATCGCCGCGCATGCGTTCGGCAGCAATCCCTCCTACTCTTCGCAATTGCTTCGCGGAGCTGATTACTGGCGGACGGTTCTCGACGGCGCGTGCGGCATCGACATCTACGGGCACAACGGCGTCTCAGTGGGCGACATCGATGGCGATGGGTTCGACGATCTTTACGTTTGCCAGCCCGCTGGCCTTCCCAACCGGCTCTATCGAAACCGGGGCGACGGAACGTTCGAGGACATCACGGAAGCATCCGGGCTCGGCATCCTCGAAAATACCGCGTGCGCGCTCTTTGCCGACTTCGATAATGACGGCCGCCAGGATCTGATCGTCGTGCGCACCAGCGGTCCGCTGCTGTTTCTGAACGAAGGCGGCGGTAAGTTTCGGCAAAAGCCTGACGCATTTCAATTCGCCACGCCTCCGCAAGGGACGTTTACGGGCGCGGCCGTCGCCGACTATGACCGCGACGGCTGGCTGGATATTTACTTCTGCCTCTATCTTTATTACCAGGGCACCGACCAGTACAAATACCCGTCTCCTTACTACGATGCGCGAGAACGGCCCCCCCAATTTCATGATGCGCAACAATCGCGATGGAACCTTCCGCGACGTCACTGCGGAGATCGGGCCTCAGACCAGAACAACACGCGCTACAGTTTTTGCTGCGGATGGAGCGACTACAACCGTGACGGCTGGCCGGACCTTTACGTGGTGAATGACTTCGGCCGGAAGAATCTCTACCGCAACAATGGCGACGGAACTTTCACCGACGTCGCGCCGCAGGCGGGCGTGGAAGACATCGGCGCAGGCATGAGCGTCTGCTGGTTCGACTACGACAACGACGGCGCCGAGGATCTTTACGTCGCCAACATGTGGACCGCCGCCGGTCTGCGCGTCTCCGGCGCAGGAAATCTTCCAGAAGGATGCGCCTGAAGAAGTGCGCGCAGCTCTACCGCAAGCATGCCAGGGGCAATTCGTTATTTCGTAACCGCGGATTTCGCAACAATCAAGACAGCGCTTTTCAGGATACAAGCCCCCTGCCGGAGTTGAAATGGGCCGCTGGTCATGGTCGAGCGACGCCTGGGATTTTGATCACGACGGTTTTCCCGATCTCTACATCGCTAATGGCATGGTCTCTGGCCCTTCGCGCCCGGCCGAGTAGACCTGAACAGTTTCTTTTGGCGGCAGGTGGTTGCCAATTCGCCGCAGGAAGCCAAGCCTTCACAGCATTACGAACAGGGCTGGAATGCATTAACGAGCTTATTCGCGCCGACAGCAACTGGAGCGGCTTCGAGCGTAATGTGTTCTACGCGAACAACCGCGATGGAACTTTTTCCGACGTTTCCGGCGCCGTGGGACTGAACTTTCTCGAAGATGGCAGGGCGTTCGCCCTGGCCGATTTCGATCATGATGGCCGGCTGGAAGTGTTTCTGAAAAATCGCAATGGTCCCCAGTTGCGCCTGCTGAAGAATGTGATGAAGGATCTCCCGCCGTCGATCGCTTTCCGGCTTCGCGGTGCAAAGAGTAATCGTGATGCCATTGGTGCGGCGGTCAGCGTGGAAACCGAATCCGGCCGCCAGACTCGCATGCTTCAAGCTGGATCAGGATTCCTTTCCCAGCACAGCAAGGATGTATTCTTCGGCTTGGGCGAAGCCAAAGGCCCGGTGCGAGCCTCGATCCGCTGGCCAAGTGGACTGGTGCAGGAACTTCACGACCTTCCGCTTAACCACAGAATTTGGGTTGAGGAGGGCTCCGAACCATCTCGCATCGAGCCCTTCAAACCGCCAACATCCGTACCCGGCCCTCCGGGGCTAAAGCCCAAGTCTTTTGTAGGCCCGGGCGGCACGGCTGAACAGCCTGCGGAACAACTCTGGTTTGGAGTGGCGCAGCGCTTCAGCGCTGCGATAACTAGCTTGGTACCGATGAGGGCTTCAGCCCCCGAGGTACTCGGAAATAATTTTCCCGCAGTTTCGGAAGCTGCGCCTTTCAACAAAGCTGCGCCGCAAGAAACTCCACCACTCCCGACGACGGTTGAAACCTGGCTGCTGGCGCCCCTGTCCGCGCCTGATTTCTCTCTTCCCGACTTGACCGGACAGATCCGTACACTCTCCGCGCTTCGGGGCCAGGCGGTCCTTCTCAATTTCTGGACCACACGGTCAGCGAGTTGCCAGCAAGATCTGAGAATCTTCAACCAGCTCCACCTGCGTTGGGCATCGAGCGGCCTGCAACTGCTCACCGTGAACCTCGATGGTCTCAGAGAGGAAGATCCCGCCGATGCCGAGAGTGTTCGAGCCACGGCGCGCGAGTTACATCTCTCATTTCCCATCCTCGGCGGATCGGATGATGTGGCTGGCATCTACAACATTTTGTACCGTTACCTATTCGACCGCCACCGTGACCTGGGCCTTCCGACTTCCTTCTTGATCGATGGCAAGGGAGACATCGTCAAGGTTTATCAGGGGCCAACGGATCCGGCGCACGTCGGACAAGACTTCAGGCAAATTCCCCAAACTCCCGCGGAACGTTTGGCCGTGGCGCTCCCCTTTCCCGGTGTGATCGATAGTCTGGAGTTTCGGCGCAACTACCTCTCCTATGGTTCGGTTTACTTTCAGCGGGACTACTTCGATCAAGCGGAAGCATCTTTCCGGCGCACTCTCGATGACGATCCTTCAAGTGCCGAGGCGCTCTATGGTCTGGGAAGTGTCTATCTGAAGCAAGGCAAGACCGCTGAAGCGCGGAAAAGTTTCGAAGGCGCGATCAAACTTCACGCCAGCTATCCTGACACCCTACCGAACGCATGGAATAATCTCGGCCTGCTCGCCACGCGGGAAGGACACACAGCCGAAGCGATTCCGTACTTTCAGGAGGCCCTCCGTCTGAGTCCCGATCACTTGATCGCCCTTGAGAACCTCGGGAACGCGTATCGTCAGCGGAAGAACTGGGATGAAGCTCGCAAAACCCTCGAGCGGGCGGTTGAGGTCGGCCCTCAGGACCCAGAAGCGAACTACAGCTTGGGGATGGTCTTTGCGCAACTCGACGACACCAATCGCGCCTACGAGTATTTGCTGAAAGCTCTGAAGTTTCGTCCCGGCTATCCCGAAGCATTGAACAACCTCGGCGTGCTTTATCTGCGTACCCAAAGGCGCGATGAAGCGGTCGCCAGTTTTGAAGAATGCATCCGTGTTGCGCCTGCTTTCGACCAGTCTTATCTAAACCTCGCCCGCGTTTATGCGCTCGAGGGCGCGTCGGACAAGGCTCGGGCGGTTCTTCTTGAGCTTCTCAAACAACATCCCGATCAAACGCAGGGAAAGAAGATGCTGGGCGAACTGGGACGATAGGCGGTTGGTCTTATCTGTAGAGTCCTCTGCCCGAAGCTCACACCTCGCTCAGCGTGACAAAAGGCCGACAGTGCCTCGGGGATACGTCAGTGGCGCCGACGAATCTCACTGCTTTCCCGACAATCGCCCAATCAGCAACTCGAAGAATCTGGCGGAATCCACGTCCACGGCCACGTTGGTGTTGGGCACAAATTTGTCGCGCAAGACTGGCGATGTTCTGGTGCTGCCAAGAGTAGGCGCCGACCCGCGAATCGGCATGTTCATGGTCCCCTGCTTTTCCAGGTCAGGTCGCCGACGGTCATCGCCGGCAGCGGGGCTGTAGGCGACGGTTTCGCCTGCGGTCAACTCGCCCGCGGTTTCGACGTCAACGTAGTATTCCTTCCATCTCAAAATCGAAGGATCGAGAAATGCGGCCACGGCGAGAGAATCGTGCATGTTCGGTCCAACCAGAAATCCCTGCGCGCGGGTGTGATCAATGGCGTTGCGGGCGATCTTCGCCGCAGCCTGGCTGACCGGATTCTCGGCAGCCTGGAGCACGCGCACATGGTCGCCTGTCAGAGATGTTCTGCGCGTGACGTCGAGACCCACCATCGTTATTGGGATACCCGACTGAAACACGATGCGCGCCGCCTCGGGGTCGACATAAATGTTGAATTCCGCCGCGGGCGTGATGTTTCCCCCGGACAGCGACCCGCCCATCATGACCAGGCTTCGAACCATGACGGCCAGTTCCGGATCTCCATTCAATGCCGTGGCGATATTCGTCAACGGCCCTATGGTGAGTAGCGTGACCTCGCTGGGATACTTTCGAACAATCCGGCGAATGAATTCCGCGGCGGGTTCGGCGATCGGCTTGGTTGTAGGTTCTGGGAAAACCGCGCCACCCAGCCCGTTCTCACCGTGCACTTGAGCGGCGGTCACCAGACGACGCATGAGAGGCGACTTGGCACCCACTGCAACGGGGATATCCGCGCGGCCCGCAATTTCTACCATGCGCAAGGCGTTGGGAAGCGTCAACTCCAAGGGCACATTTCCGGCGACCGGAGTGATACCTTCAATCTTCAATTCCGCCGAGCGCATCGCGAGCAGCAATGCAAGCGCGTCGTCGACGCCGGGGTCAGTGTCAATGATCACGCGGAAGGGTCCGCGGCTGGCAGGCAGGTGCTCTCTTGCAGCGGCCAACGCGCCGCCCGCCAAGCTCGTGGCGGCGAGTCCGGCGGCAGTAGATGTCACAAACTGACGCCGCGTCATACCAAAGATTTTGCGTTCGGAATCCATGTAGCCTGCTCTCTTGAAACAGGTCTTAGCTATTGCGCGTGCCGCGCCGGCTGAGTCATCAGCTTAATGTAGAGATCGTACAATTTTTCTGCGTCTACATCGAACTGAACTGTCGCGAGCCTTTCGTAAGAAGGAAGTTCTGTCCCCGGCGCCCAGAAGAGCGTTTCACCGTAACTTGGCCCGTGGTCAATAGCGATATCCACATAGAGTTCCTTCTGACCGGTGATGATGGAGGGGTCGACGAGGGCAGCAGCCGAAAGTTCATCCCACATAAAACTCTCCACCGAATATTCGGCGAGATAACTGAGCTACCGGCGTATCCGCTTTTGCAATGGCAGCCTTGATCTCCGGAGTCAGCTTAGTTTTAACCGAGACGTCGATGGGTGTGATGGTGATTTTCTTCCAGGGCGAGCGCATCACGATTTGTACAGCTTCGGGATCGAACCACCAGTTGAATTCGCGGCGCGCATCAATGCCACCAATCCCACCGTTGTCGGCGTACATCCCGCTGCCCATCAGAACAAGCTCTTTGGCAAGGCGTGCCACCTCCGGGTCCAGACGCAGCGCGAGCGCGATATTTGTCAGAGGGCCACCCGCCCATACCACCACCTCGCCAGGATACTTGTGCACCATGCGGGCGATAAAATGCGCGGCGGTTTCGTCGAGTGGCTTGGTATGCGGCTCCCCTTCAACCAGTGGGGGAACCATGTCAGGGTCGTGATACCCCTCGCGGAAAGCGGGTGGAGTGCTGGCGGGCCGCTTCGAGAAATCGCTCCAACAGCCTTTGTAGCGAAACTTACCGTATAGAGCTTCCCAATGCTCGCTTTCTTCTTTGGAGTTGAGTAAGGGAAATTCGGCGCCTTCGATGACCGGGACATCAGTACGGCCGGCGATTTCCAGCAGTCGCAGCGTGCGCTGGGTTTCTTCTTTCACCCACTGGTCGCCGCTAACTGTTGTGATGCCTAGCACATCAAACTTATCCGACTGCAGAAAAATCAGGATGGATTGCATGTCGGTGGTCGCCGGGCCGCGCGCGTCCTGATCAACGATAACCTTAACCTTTTGCGCCCACAGGCTAGCCGTCAGCACCAGAAGCGCTGCCAGCAGAAAACAGATGGCTCGTACTTTCATCATGAAGATACCCTTCACTAAGATCACTCAAACGCCTTCTGCGCGCCGACTGTCGGCGCCGACTGCGCGAGTTCGCGAATCTTGTTCAAGTACCCAACGTAGGTCGGAATGGGAATATCGGGCGAGTCGCCATCATTGAGGAAGTGCAAGAGGCGGATCTCACGCGGAATAGAGCTGATTACTTCGCGAAACCTGGGCATCTGGAGATATTTCACCTTCCAGATTTCGAGCATCAGAGAGCGGAATTCCTCGCTGATGAAACCCATCCGGCACCCACCCAGATAAACGGCATCAAAATGCCGATCGGCCAATGCCTTGCGAGTGGGATCCCCGGGCAGAGAAAAGGTGTAGACAAGATGGAGGAGATCGGCCAAATCGCCCCACAGAACTTTTTCCTCGGGGCGCGCTGAAGCGGAAGGAAGTGTCACCGCGCTGTTGAACCAGCCGAGCACGGTCGCTCGGGTGTAGACCGTGACCAGCTAGTTCGTTCCGAAACCAGTGAAGCCGTTCAAGCGTCAGGTTGTGGCGCAGGAACTCCACGGCGTAGGCGTTCGGCAAATACAGCTTGGGATCGTGATCCAACCCCGCAATCCACGGGTTCCAGTCCTTCTGCTCGAGGACGCCGAGCAACTCCGTCAAGTCGGCGATGTTAACGTCGGGACTATATTTTATCGCTTGCCAGAAGTGCTCGGTCGAATCGTAAGTGGCTCCGTAGAGTCGAATGCCTTCCTCAATTGGGTACCAATTAGAGAGCACACGCCCCGGAATGGATGGCGAAGCACTCCAGCAGTTCAGTGAATGCTTCCATTTCTCCTGCACCGCCAGAAACTCCTCGGCGAAACCGGGCGGCGCCGATTCCTTCACGCGAGCAAGCGCTTGCCGGAGTTCGTCGCTGGTATGCGTCACAAGCGCCTCCAGCGGGCGCTCGTCAACCATCGAGACAATCCGGCTCTCGATTCCACGGTGTAGCAAGTCGCGCGCCAGATTGCGCTGTTCCGCCGGGTCGAGACCGCCGTTGAGTTTCCAACGCTGCACTTGGGATTCTATATAAGGGAACAACTCGGCCAATGACTTGAATTCGATGAAGCCATGAACGGCAAACATGACGGGACGACCATCTTTCAGAATTGTTGTGGAAGGGGTCACAATGGCCTGGAGTGAAACTGGTTCCGCTTGCAGTGGCGGCCTCAGGACAACTGCGACAAGCGCAACCTGCAGCATCAACGAAAAGACAACAGGTCGTGTTGCTTCGAATTTGCTCATGACATTGCTCAACTACCGTTCTGTCCACGAGTTCTTGTTATTGCAACGCCGAAACAAGAGCTTCCTTCCAGCGCTTCGTGTCGATCGTCCAGCACACCTTGGCGTTGGGTCCCTTGTTCAGCACAGGCGCCCAAACAGCTTTATTACGGTCATCGGCGGCCACGTTCAGGCGATCCACAACGGTCATGCCCCGGGTCAACTCGCTGTGTGTTTCGACCTCCACGCAGTGAGCGCTCCAGTCAGTCCCGATGCTAGGGTCTAAGGCGATGGACATCGCAACTGGATCGGGCAGCGAGATACCATCTTCTCCGGTTTGTTCCTTGTACGCTTCGCGCGCGCGGCTGTTACACTCGACGGCAAAGCGAGCCAGTTTGTTGTCGAATCGCTGAATGCGCGCGATATCGCCCTCATTCAGAACAGCTGCTCCGCGGGAGGTTTGCCATCCGACGAGTTCCACTGGAAGATCGCTGAGCATCACGATCCGCGCTGCCTCGGGATCTACCCACATGTTGTATTCGGCGGCCGGCGTCACGTTTCCTTCGCAACACGGAGCGCCTCCCATCACCACGCAGCGACCGATTTTGGCGGCGATCGCGGGCCTCTTTTCCAGGGCAAGAGCAACATTGGTGAGCGGACCCAAAGTGACAACCACAAGTCCGGGGTTAGCTTCGATCGCCTCGATCAGAGCATCGACAGCGTGTAACTTTCCCGGAGATTGGCGAGGCGGCGGATAGTTGTGATCCCCGAGTCCGTCGCGACCATGGAACCAAGTCGCGCTCTGATGGGCACGGCGCAGTGGCTTATCAGCTCCGGAATAGACCGGGACTTTGGCTCCGCAGAGTTCAATGGTATAGAGCGCGTTGCGGGTGGCCTGTTGAACCTCGACATTTCCCGCAACGGTTGTGATTGCCACCACGTGGACTTCGGAGGCACGGAGCGCCATGATCAGAGCTACCGCATCGTCTGAGGCAACGTCGGTGTCGATCAGGAACGCTCGTGGCATCGCGTAGGATAACAAACCTGACACCGAGAAAGTCATTCCATCCTCACGGAGACCTTAGCGATCACGATTACGAACCAGACACCACCGAGTCGGGTCTTGCCTGGCCGCCTTTCGCGCCGATTGCAGGCTGCGGCTTCTATGACTAGAATGGCGATTCAACACCTGCACGCTGATCTAGCCTGTCCTTTTGGGTCGCGAATGTCGATGAGTCGTTTTCCTATGACTACGTACCTGCCCCGGAACCGTGGAGCTCGCTTCGCAACCTGGATGTTGGGGGTCGTTGCACTTCTCGCTCCGTTCGTGATTCAAGGACAATCGGTTCAGGTGCAATCCCGTGACTCTGTGGACTCAGCCACGTTGCAGGGATCGGTACGCGATTCGCAAGGCCGCCCGGTTGCCGCCGCCAGCGTTTACCTTCGGGTTGAGGGGGGAACACAACCTCTAACCGCCCACACAGATTCTGCGGGAACCTTTCGCTTTTCTGACCTTGGTGAAGGCGTCTATACCCTGCGTGCCGAGCTGGCCGGATACGGCGAGGCAACTTTCGGTCCCTGCGTCCTTGGAAGGAAAGAGACGAAGGAGGTTGACCTCACGCTTGGGCCGCAGAAAAGTTCAAGATCCGGAAAACAAGCTGCCTCGTTCGGCACACCGCAGTTTTTCGATGAACCCGAATTCACTGTGGCAGGTGTCACCGAAGCCATGAATCCTGGTGGACACGGTTCAGATACGATTCTGCAAAGCTCAGAAGCGCTGGAGAGGGACACGGCTTCCCTGAAGGAATCGCCCAACAGTTCCCACCTCACGCCGTTCATCGCCGCAACGGAAGAATCTCTGCGCAAGGCAGTTGAACGCGAGCCCCGAGATCTTGATGCAAATCACCGGCTTGGAAAACTGCTCGTCGACGAAGGACACGATCAGGAAGCACTTCCCTATTTAGAGCGGGCCTCTCAGCTCAGTCCTGGCGAGTACGAAAACGCTCACGAACTGGCGCTCGCTTATGCGAACGCCGGTCAATATGAACACGCGCGGACGGAGGTTCGAGCCTTGTTGAGTACACAGGACGAGGCTCAGTTAAACAAAGCCGAGCAAGACGTCGCTAGTGAAAATAAAACTCGACGGCATCAGGCGGAGCTTTATGAGTTGCTCGGCGACATCGAGGAGAAACTTGGTGATCCTCTCGAAGCTGTTCGGAACTACCAGCGGGCGGCGGAGTTGAACCCCAGCGAACCCAATCTGTTCAATTGGGGAGCCGATCTGCTAATGCACCGCGCGTCTGAACCGGCCATCGAGGTTTTCACTAAGGGCACTCGCCTGTTCCCGCGTTCCGGCCGGATGCTAGTCGGCCTCGGCGTAGCTTGGTACGCCCGCGGTTCCTATGAACAGGCTGCGCAGCGTCTGTGTGAGGCGTCGGATCTGAATCCCGAGGACCCCAAGCCCTACCTGTTTATGGGCAAAATGCAAAGTGTCGAGACCACCGATTCAGAATGCTCGACGGAAAGGCTGCGGCGATTTGCCGCGCTCCAGCCTGAAAATGCCCTAGCCAACTACTACTACGCACTTAGGCTTTGGAAGCGCCGGAAAGGCCCCAATGACGTAGAAACCCTCGGGAAAATTGAGTCCTTGCTGGAGAAAGCTGTCCACGTCGATCCGAAGCTTGGCGCCGGATATCTGCAATTGGGAATTCTGTATTCGGACGCAGGAGATTTTCAGAAGGCAATAGCAGCCTATGAAAGCGCAGTCACAGCCAACCCGAGGCTGGAACAGGCGCATTATCGACTTGCGCAAGCGTACAAGAGGACTGGTGACACACAGAAGGCCCAGCGGCAGTTGCTGCTTTACGACCAGATATCGAGGGAGGCGGCGCAGCAAGCTGAGCGCGAGCGGCGTGAGATTCAGCAGTTTGTATACACATTGCGTGGCCAATCTTCCTGACGCCCCGCACTAGAAGACCGCCGCCCTTCCGATCTAGTCCGGTTTACCTCGCATCGACAACACAGCGAAAGCCGATCGTTCCCGCCCGGTCGCGGCCGGGCGACATCAGCAGATATTTTTGGTGCTCATCGAGCCGGTAGGTTTGCGGGAAATACCACATCGATCCTCGAGGTTGATAGGTGGCGCCGCCCCGAATGATCGCAGCTCGCGTATGCGGGTCGCGGTATTCGTCCGTCCATTGGGAGACATTACCAACAAGATCGAGAAGGCCGAAGGGGCTTGCGCCCTGTGGGAAGGCATTCACATTTGCGACCGGGTGCATCTTGGGCCCCCGATCGACAGCGGGCAGCGCGTCCGGTTTCCAATCGTCGCCCCACGGATACAGACGGCCGTCGGTTGACTGCGCACTGTATTGCCATTCCCATTCATGGGGCAGACGCTTGCCAGCCCAGGCGGCAAAGGCTCGGGCGTCCTCAATCGAAACCCACGTTACGGGTTTATTTTCCCAGCCCGCGGGATAGCTCCCATTCTTCCAGTCACGGAGAAAATTGTGGTCGTCCTCCGGACGATAATTGGTTGCGCTCAAGAATTTCTTGAACTCGGTGTTCGTCACAGGTGTGCGGTCGATGTAGAAGCTACCCACGTGCATGCGGTGACGGTGAACGCGCCGCGCGGAATCCTCCCACGGATACTGCACATCTAGACCGGGATCGTTGCCGCCCTCGATTTCAATGCCGCGGACTTGAAAGTCGTAGTCCCCTTCGGGAACACGGATCATGCCATCGGGAGCCGTCGGAGCCGGCTTGGTAGACTGTATCCCGATGATCGTCTGGGGCACGGCCTTCCATTCGCGGGAATACCCACCCAAGGGACGCGTCGAGCGGCTTGACATGAACGCGAGAAGATCCCGGAGCGGACCCACGCTCGGACTTTCCTCCATGGCCAAAACTGCACCGAAACCGCGGCCATCGAGGTCAAAGCTCAGAGTCGCTTCGGCGCCGCTCAAGACAGGCATCAGTTCCTTGCCGTGCCACAAATCATAATAGCGGATGTGGGCCCGGTGATTGACTCTGAGTTGCTCGCCGGTAACGCTATACTCGTTGCGGTTGACGAGGGTCCAGAGAGTGCTGGTTGAAGTCGGGAAGCGGCTGGCGAAAACGCCCACCTGCACGGTCTGGGTATGCGGCTCCCATGCGGAACTGCCAAGATTGTCCGCCGTCGCCCGCTCGATGCGCGTGAATCGCAGGAGTGCCTCAGCATCATTCGGATTCATGCCATACCAGAATCCCCAAAGATTTTCTAGGGTGGCGTAACCTTCACCGTTAAAAAAGGCGTGCTGCAGGCTGTCGGTCTTGTCCCGTGTAAAGCGGTCAGTAACCATCACGGTGTGGCGGGGCTCCATCCATCTTGTTTTGTCTACCATCGGCACGAAAGGGTACTCCCTGCCCTCCCAGGTGACCCAGTCGTTCCAGCCGATGTTAGTCCAGGCGAGCGATTCGTCGCGCGGCTCGAATTGGGGTTCGAGCGCTAGCGCATGGCCCGTGGCGTCCGAGGCCATCCGGAATTCCGCGGGAACGCTCTCGAGCGTATCGAAATTGATGCCATCAGCGTCGATGTCCGTTAGCAGCTGCGAAATCGCAGTCCAGGGAAGCGTACCTTCTTCGCGCGTGCCCGTGTCCCAGGCAAGGAACGGAAAGAATACTTTCACGCCCCGGTCGTGAAACTGCGCAACCATCCGGCGAAGCCCGGCGATACCGCCAGGCAGGTCACGCAAAAGATCGAATTGATTGCGATCGTCTACGCCTAGGTTGGGATAGACATGCCAGATGAGGACGGCGTTTATGGGTCCGATGCGCGTCTCGGTCTCGGCCAGGAAACGATCAACCGTATACTCATCCCTCTCCGGGTCGTAGAAACTGCGGTCCCAAATCAACAATTGCACTTGGGAGAAGATATGCTGGGTCCATTTCAGTTCAGCACGGTCGTATTGCGAGCCGTCGTAGCGAAGTCGAATGTGGCGATCGGCCCGCCACGCCTTGAGCCCTTCGAGCCAAGAGGCGGTAGCGTCCGGACTTTCCGGCCCAAGGAAGAAGACCTCGCTCGGTGGGGGCATATCCGGTAGGTTGATGGTGCCCGTTGGAGAGATTAGGGGGTGGCTCGGCTTCCACTCATCAGCGAAGGACGGGTGGAATGAGAAGAGAATCAGAGCGCTGGCGAGAAGGATGCCGTGATAGAGAACGATACGGTTCATGATCGCGGTATCAGCGAGCGGGTAACGTGGGGGCGCTCATCAGGCTCACAAACATTCGATAAAATTTTTCTGTGTTCAAATCCATCTGGATTTCCACTGGCTGCACGGTGATTTTAGGTTTGTCTTTCTCAGTCCAGGTCAGTGTGTTTCCATACCCTGCGGCGCGGTCGAGATCCACGTCCATGAAACGCGTTTCTCTTTTCGTGATCAGGCTGGGATCGATCCAGGCTGCTGCCGCAAGCTCGTCCCACATATAGTCGGCGCCCAGGCCGGATGGAAAGAACGAGCCATATAGCGCGCCAGGGGAGTCCCGCTGGCCTCGATTTGCTTGATCATCTCAGGCGTCAGGCGAGTCTTGATCGAAATATCCGTTGGCGTGCAGACGATCTTCTTCCACGGCGCTCGCAACACGATGTGCGCTGCCTCGGGATCAAACCAGAAATTGAACTCATGACGCGGATTATTGACGAACTCAGGATCGTCGGTTTGTGGATTCACGCTTCCGCCCATGAATACCAATTCTTGTGCCAGTTCGGGGAAATGGGGATCGATAGAGATAGCTAGCGCCAGATTAGTCATCGGGCCGCCCTCGTAGATGGTCACTTCGTGCGGATATTTGTGGACCATCCGTATCAGGAAATGAGGAGCATTTTCATCGGCAGGCCTGGTAGTAGGTTGTCCTTCCGGCAGCGGCGGGACGACAAAGGGCTCATGCCACCAGCGCTCATCCCAGGCGCCCGCGTAGACTGCTTTTCCGTAACGCTCCTGCCAGAGCTGAGTTTCTTCCCGACGGCGCACCAAGGGGAAGACGGCGCCCGGCACGACCGGAATATCGGTGCGGCCGATGATTTCGAGAAGACGCAGCGTATGTGCCACCTCTTCGTCACGCCACTGATCTCCACTGACCACAGTGATCCCTAAGACATCGACGTGCGGAGACTGAATCATCATGAGGACGGTCTGCAGGTTGCTACCGCCAGGGCCGGAGCAATCTTCGTTGATGATCACTTTGCGGCGCTGCAGTCCCCAACTGAAAGAGTTTGCTAGCAGCAGTACAGTAATTGCTAAGCAGAATCTGACAGGTTTGATCATTGATGTGGGGGGCGGGTCATCAAATCGATATAAAGTTTGTAGAACTTTTCTGCGTCGATATCGAACTGGACGTTGGCCAGGCGCAAGTACGGCGGCACCTGCGCGGTGGAATCCCAAAAGATGGTTTTGCCATAACTCGCTCCGTGGTCGACGTCAATATCCATGTAAAGCCGCTTCTGGCCGGTGATGATCGATGGATCAATCAGGGCAGCGCCAGCAATTTCGTCCCACATATAGCCGGGCAAAGAATACTTTTCCAGATACTTCGTAACCGGAGTGCCGGCCTTGGAGATGGCGGCCTTCATTTCCGTGGTGTAGCGCGTCTTGACGGAAATATCAATCGGAGTAATCGTCATTTTCTTCCAGGGAGCGCGCAGGACGATGCGGGCCGCTTCGGGATCAAACCACCAATTGAATTCCCGCCGTCCATCGAGATGGCCGGGATCAATCGCCCCCTGGTCCGCGTACAATCCACCGCCCATCATGACGAACTCTTTTGCGACCGTCGCTACCGAGGGATCGAGCTTCAGCGCCAAGGCGTAATTGGTTAGAGGCCCTCCCGCCCAGAGAATTACCTCTCCAGGATACTTGTGCACCATTTTCACAATGAATTCCGCGGCGCTACCCGAGAGCGCATGAATGTGAGGTTCGCCCTCGGGCATGGGCGGCACGACGTCGGGCGCGTGATAAGGCTCTTCGTAAATCGTAGAGCGATTGGCGTGAAACCTCTCGGTCCAGCATCCCTTGTATTCCAATTTGCCGTAAAGCGCTTCCCAGCGCTCAGTTTCCTCTTTCGAGTTGAGCAAGGGGAATTCCGCTCCCTGGATCACCGGCACCTCAGTTCGGTTTGCAATTTCCAACAAGCGCAGGACGTGCTGAGTCTCTTCTTTTACCCACTGATCGCCGCTGACGGTGGTGATGCCGAGGACGTCAAACTTTTCGGATTGCAGAAAAACCAGAATGGCCTGCTGGTCACTGGTGCCAGGTCCGCGGGCGTCCTGATCGACAATGACTTTGATTTTCTGGGCGGAGGCAGTTCCACAACAAATGGCCAGGAACGCAACCAGCCCAAGCTTGCGAGCGCACCCGCACATAGGCCTCCTTGGATTCCTCGATTGCAAATCTAAGGGCAGACTGAGTCGAGGCTGGTTCGTTCTCAGTCTGCCCCAAATTGCTACAGCGGATCTCAGCCCGTTTAGAACCTGAGCTTTAATGCGAACTGAATCACCCTCGGGTCGTGCACTGTCTCATTCACCTTCCCGAAGGTCGAAGGCGCAGCTATGTTCTGCATTCCAGTGGATGAATCCCCCGTCAACCCGAACTGCGGATGGTTAAAGAGATTGAAGAACTCAGCTCGGAAATCCAGCTGCACACTCTCACGCAGCGGGATATGCTTGATGGCCGAGAAATCGGCGTTTACAAAGCGCGGTCCATACACCGGCGCGCGCGCCGCGTCCCCAAGTTCCGTGCCAGCGGACGCGAAGGCACACGGATTGAACCAATGCGAGAGAGTATGCACTTGCGAGGGGCAACTACTCCCACCACCACCAGCGTTCGGGTCACTCACCTGATTGGGACGATTCAAACTGAATGCCCCATTGAAGAGGAAGTTCGACCCGGTGGCGTTGTTGCCGTCCACGACATAAAGCGGGAACCCGGAAGTCGCCTTCACAATTACATCCGTTTCCCAATTTCCCAGAAGGGCGTTTGTCGGCTTGCTCCAGTTGCTGCCGAACTGCTTGCCCTTCCCGAACGGCAGATCATAGAGAACGCTTGCCACGAAACTGTGATTAAGGTTGAGTTGCGATAGGCCCCAATCAGCTCGCTGGCTTCCCGGCAAAGGCCAATAGGTCGCGCCTGGCAAGGTGCCCAACCCATCCGGGAAACCGGAGTCGAACGTACGCGAATAGGTGTAGGCGAACAATGCGTAGAGACCGTGCCTCGTGTTCCTGGTCTCAGCCTTAAGTTGCAGCGAGTTGTACCGCGCGCGACCCACGTCCTCGACCGCGGAGATAACGCCGAAGGGAGATATAGGCGCCACGTACCCGCATCCGAATGTGTATCCAGGGACAGTGCCGCACGCTTTGGGAGACTTGATATTCAAATTCATGCCCGACACAAGGATGTGTGTGCTGTAAGACCCAGCGTATCCCGCCGTCAGCACCAAATTGCCAGCCACCTGGTGCTCAACGTTCAAGTTGTATTGCTGAATCATGCCTTGCTTGAAATTGGAATTTTGCGCCAACACGGTGCCCTGGAAAGTGTCAATCGGGGGCGGTGCCAGGAACGGTTGCAGGTTCGGCTGCAGGAAAACACGCTGAATGCCGCAGTTGAGCGTAGTATTGCCAAACGGACAAGTCGGAACGCCGGCGAAATTGTCCGATTCAGCCAGGTAGGGCGGATTCTGCCACAGCCCCTGCGCGCCCTGGTTCCAGGAAGAATCATGGAAAATGGAGTACCCGCCGCGAATCGCTGTGTTCTGGCTGCCCCCGGGTTTCCATGCCATGCCAATTCGGGGTTCGAGGGCGGTCTTGTCCAATTGAATCCCCACTCGCCCGTCACTTTTGACGCAGATGCTACAGCTTTGAAATAGCGGCCCAGTGACCAGCATCTTGCCAGTCACGGGGTTAAAGTCCGCTTGGCGGCCTGCCTCCTCGGTTATGGGCGTAACCAAGGCCCAAGCCAGGCCTATGTTTAAAGTCAGGTTGTTGGTCACCCGCCAGTCGTCCTGTATGAAGGGGCGGAACATTTTCCAGCGGCGGCCGGTGGTAGCTCCCAGGAAGGTCTGGTCGTGGATCCCCAGTCCGATCTGCCCCATAAGCAAATCCGCCGAGGCGTCATTGCTTATGCCGAACGGAATTAAGAATCCGTCCTGGAAGGCATTGGTCCGGACATTGAGCTGCTGCGCGCGAACCTGACCCCCGATTCGGATGTCATGCTTCCCCCGGATCATGTCGATGGAATCGGAGACGGAATAAACATTCGTCCCGCCCTGGAACGGTGTATAACCACGATCGCCAAGCGACCAGTAGCCGGCCACCTGAGTCGAAGTAAGACCGCAGCTCTCACAGTCCTTTGTTGCCTGGTTCAGGCCCGGGGGGTAGCCGGTCAAGCTACCGCACGCGCTCCCCAGGTTGGCCCCCTGGATACCTTGCGAGGGCACGTCAAGCACGCCATTCGGGTCAGGCCCCAGCCCACCCCGCCTATCTTCGCCGATAAGCAGGAACCGGCGGCGACCGACTGAATATGGTTGAAGATCCGGTTAAAACCAGCATTGAGCTGGTTGATGGTTCGATCGGAAAATACGTGGGTCTCGGAAACCGCCACGTTACGCCCATGGTTCGTGAAGGTTACGCTGCTGGCAAAAGCACCCTGCTCCGCCAGTCCGTTGTCGAGCGACCCCCCGGGCTGAAACGTGGTCGCCTGGTCATAGCTGAAGCGGGCAAACGCTGAATCCTTGCTTGAAAAAGTGTGGTCCAGGCGGGCGTCGAATTCGTCGTCACGAAATTTCCGGAGCGGAACGCTGGCGAAGTTGAACGCCGTGTTGTTTGGAACATTGGCAGTGGGATACAGATTCATCATGGCCTGGCCAGTCGGATCAATCATGTTGGCCGGAATCTTGTTGCAGTTCGTGCCCGTTGGCTGTATTGGCTGTACACCTCCGGGGCCAGCGGGAAGGGGGTTCCTGGTCACTCGGTCACATTGGAATGGCGTGAAGTTGAACGGATTGACCAGGTTGGGGAAACCGTCCGCATTTTTCGCCGGAGCGCCAGGGGCGAAGCCAGGAAGGGCTACGCCAAACGGATCGTTCGTGTAGTCTCCGGTCTTCATCGCCGGTGTTGGAATTACACCGACGAACGGTATCCCGTGTCGTTGCCGGTTACCTTGATAGTCAATGAAAAAGAATGTCTTGTCCTTTTGGATCGGTCCGCCCAGGGTGCCGCCGAACTGGTTCAGATTGAATTGCTCCTCTGGTCGAGGCAAAATAGCTCCGAGCATCAAGCTTTGTGTTGCGGAAGAACTCAAACAGCGAACCATGAAGCTCGTTCGTGCCCGACTTGGTGGTGACCAGCACGGTCGGACCCGCACGCGTGCCGTATTCCGCAGAGTAATTGTAGGTCAGAACCTTGAATTCCTGAATGGCGTCAATCGAAGGCAGAATGGCAATTCCGCCTGCGGTCAATTCGTTGTTGTCGTTGCCATCGAAGAGCCAATCAGTACTCTGGGCACGCGACCCGCCGACCGAAAGGGAATAAGTACCACGCGCCGAAACCTCGCTGCTGGGGCCGCCATTGAAGAAGCTCTGGGATTGGTTTCCTGGGTGACTCCCGCGGTCAACGTCGCCAGTTGTACGAAATCGCGGCCGTTCAGGGGAAGCTCCGCGACCTGCTGGGAGGTAATGACCTGACCCAGAGTCGGAGTCGATGTCTCCACGGCTACTTCGGTAGCGCTTACTTCAATCGCCTGCGTGACGAGTGCCGGGCGCGAGCGTGAAATCCACTTCGCGACGCTCATCCACTTGCAGCCGAAGGTCCTTCTGCTCGGCGGTCTGGAAACCTTGAGACTCCACTCGAATCGTATAATTCGTCACCGGGAGCAAAGGAACAAGATAGTGTCCCGAATCGTCGGTCCTCGTTTGGCGAGAAACACCGGTGCCTTGCGAGGTCACGGTTACTTGCGCCCCCGAATCACCGATCCCGTTTTGTCGCTAACGGTGCCGGAGAAACTCGCAGTCGCCTGGCCGTACAGGAGTGGACAGATGAGGAATACAAGCGAACAGAAAACCACGAGCAGCGTTCTCTTGGTCAGCATTCAATACCCCCTTTAGCGGCCCCATCATCGAGTGGCGGATGGGAGTCGCTCTTTCCCCACTGGGTATTTCGAATTTCAACTTGATCTTGGCGCGAAACTATATTCCCACTCAGCGTAAAGTGTCAACCAAAACGAGCGATTCACTTAACCCGCCACGGCGGCTAATCGAGCTAACACTTCGTCGGTGGTGACAAGTTTCGCACTTGACGTTTTTAGTTCCGAAATGGTCCGTTCTCCGGCCTCGCGATTGAGAGTTTCAATAGCGTCGAGGACCACGGCGACTCTTCTTCCGCGTTTCAATAGCCCTCTCGCTGCGAGCCCAACGCAGTATTCCGTAACCACCCCAAAAACGACGAATTCCGCATTTCGATTTAAACCTTCGAGCAAGGCGTTGGCATGGCGGCTTTCGAAGATATCGAGCGTCTGCTTTTCGAGTATGACCTGCTGGTTTTGCAGCAAGTCTTCGGGCAGAGATGATTCGGGATCGTTTGGAACGCGCACATACTGCGTAGCCAGCACTTCAGGGACGAACTCGGCGCCGGGAGTTCCTTTTATGCAATGGGGCGGAAATGTCTTGAACTCGGGATCATCGACGCTATGGAAGCAGCCGTGGGAGACGAGGAAGACCCGGCCCTCGCGCGCCGCATCGACAAGCCGTCGCATGTTGGGGAGCAGCTTCTCCGCGCCCGGTACATACAGGTTGCCGCCCGGCAGAATGAAGTCTTTTTGCGCGTCTACACACCACAGGATGGTGTTCTCGGATCGCATGAGTCGCTCCAAGTGTGCCTCAATCGGTATCGCGATTCTAATTCCAAAATTCGATTCGTCCTATGCAATTAGCGGTTGGAAAGGTGGCATTTGCCGGACTGCCAATGATCTGTATACTGGCGCGCGGCTTTTGATTCGAGCGGCTTGTTTCGTATGGTGGCGAAATGGCGCATGAGCAGACAGGCCAGGCTCCGGTCCTGAGCCGGCTAGTGATTCATAACATCGGGCTGCTTTTGAGCGGCGATATCGGAAATCCCATTCTCGATGCGGACACTGTCGTCGCGGTGAACGGCAAGATCACCGCCGTGGGTAAAGCAAAGGACGTCGACACGGAAAACGCGACTCTCACAGTCGATGCTAACGGCACCGCCGTAGCGCCAGGATTGATCGACAGCCACGTGCATCCGGTAGTTGGAGACTGGACGCCGCGCCAAAATCAGCTTGGTTGGATCGACAGTTGCCTGCATGGTGGAGTGACTACGATGGTCTCCGCTGGCGAGGTTCACGCGCCCGGCAGGCCGAAAGACATTGTCGGTCTCAAGGCGATGGCAATCTTTGCGCAGCGGGCATTCACCGCATTTCGTCCCGGCGGAGTGAGGGTCCTGGCGGGCGCTCCGGTGATTGAGCACGGCATGGTCGAGGAAGACTTCAAAGAGCTAGCGGCCGCTGGCCTCAATATTCTGGGCGAGATCGGGCTGGGCAGCGTGAAGGATGGCGCGACCGCGCAACTGATGGTCTTGTGGGCGCGAAAGTACGGCATTCAGAGTACGATTCACACTGGTGGGCCTTCGATTCCGGGCTCCGGCCTGATCGATAAAGACGTCGTGCTAGCCGCCGATCCCGATGTGATCGGTCATATCAATGGCGGACACACGGCGCTTCCCGACGATCAGATCGTTACTTTATGTGAGCGCAGCCCGCGCGCGCTCGAAATAGTTCACAACGGCAACGAACGAGCTGCTCTGCTAACGGTGCGCACCGCGAGCCAGCTTAATCGCTTGCAAAGCGTGATCCTCGGTACGGATTGTCCCGCCGGCTCGGGCGTGCAACCGCTCGGCATTGTACGGATGATCTCTATGCTCTCTTCGCTCGGCGAAATTCCTGCAGAGGTTGCTGTGTGCTTTGCCACCGGCAATACGGCGCGCCAGCGAAAGCTTGACGTGTGGCTTGATTGAAGTGGGACGGGCGGCCAATCTCGTCTTCATGGATAAGGCCCAGCACTCCGCTGGCAAACACCTGCTCGATAGCATCCAAAAAGGCGATCTTCCCGGGATAGGAATGGTGGTGATCGACGGTGTTGTAAGCATCCAGCGCAGCCGCAACACGCCGCCAGCAACTAAAGTACCGGAAATCGTAAAAGACTGAGCCGCCTTCGCCGATCTCCTGTTAGGGCAGGCCCAACGATGCCGCGATTGCTTTCTTGTACTCGCGCGCCTTCGCGATGGCCTGCTCTTCATTCACGGTAAGTAATTTTCGATCGCGCATCACTACGCGGCCGCCAATGATTACCGTCTCCACATCGCTGGCCTTCAGGGTGTAGGCCAGTTGGGCATAGATGTCGTACATCGGAACCGCGTTGGGTTCGTCGAGACTGATTAGGATCAGGTCGGCTCTCTTTCCTGGTTCTAGTGAGCCGATTTCTTTCTCCATGTGTAGAGCTTTAGCACCCTCGATCGTGGCCATTTCTACGACTGCCTTGGCATTCATCGCCAGCGGGTCCATCTTGGTAATCTTGGCGAGTTTCGCGGCCAGGTCCATCTCCTCCATCAGGTCAAGATCGTTATTGCTACCGGCAGGTCCGTCCGTTCCCAGGCCTACTGCCACTCCAGCGGAGCGGAGCTCCGCCACTGGGGAAACGCCGCTGGCCAGCATCATGTTGCTCGATGGGTTGTGCACGCAGCTGGCTTGGCGCTGTGCCAGGGTTTTCCGGTCGGCCGCGTCCACAAATATGCAGTGCGCTGCCACGACGTCGGGACCAAGGACGCCGATCTTGTCCAGATATTGGACTGGCGACATTCCGTGTTGCTTCTGACTGTCGTCCCATTCTTTCTTCATTTCCGCAACGTGAATGAGGATCGGCGCATGATATTTCCTGGCTAGTGCGGAGGCATCTTGAAGCGTTTTCTGGGAGCAGGTGTAAATGGAATGGGGTGCCGGTGCGGCGTGGATCAGCGGATCGCCCTGCCACTTTTTCAAGAACTTTTCGGTGTAACTGAGCATTTCGGCTTCGCTCTTGTTATCTGGCGCCGGAAAATCAATAAACGTTTCGCCCAGTACACCGCGCATCCCCGCAGCTTTGGTTTCTTCGGCTACGGCGTCTTCGAAGTAGTACATGTCGGCGAAGGTCGTAACGCCCGCGCGAATCTGTTCTGCAGCCGCCAGACGCGTCCCCCAACGGACGAATTCTTCGTTCACATTCTTCTTCTCCGCCGGAAAGATGTATTTGTAGAGCCAATCATTAAGCGTCACGTCATCGTGTAGGCCTCGAAATAGAGTCATGGGCACATGGGTGTGGCCGTTGATGAATCCGGGTAGAACCAGCCTTCCTTTGGCGTCAATCGTTTGGGACGCTTGGTATTTGGCTTCGAGTTCGAGGCGCGGACCAACAGCGATAATCGTGTCGCCTTGCAGCACGACCACTCCGTCGTCGTAGATGGCTCGCGTGCCGTCCATGGTCACGACGGTTCCGCCAGAGATGAGCAGATCGACTTTGTCTTTAGGAACCTGCGACGAAATACTAATAGGGAGAAGGAACTGGAAGGCGAGAACTAGAACCAGAGCTTGCCGAAGAGTCATTCGTTCCCCCAGCGGCGAAAGCCGCAAATGGACCCACCTTACCTTAACCCGTCCTCACCCTTGATCTCGGTCTTCTTCAATCCACCAACGCGGGCAAGCGGGCGGCCGCTATCCGTGACTGCGACCGCTACCATGATTTCGTTGGCTCGAGGAGCGTCATTGATTCGGACCTCCATGCCATCGAAGTGACTGCGAACGAACGCAGCGTCTTTGTGTCCAAGGGGTATATCGAGCGGCACGCCCAAGCCCCCGCGTTTCTTGGAGGACGGAATCAAAGCTGCACCTTTGCCCAGAACTTTGCGTACCGGCGCACCAAGCTTTGGGTGGAGAATCGCCGCGGCGTGCTCCAGCTCTCCGTTTTCGCCTACTGCAGCCGCCTTGCCGTAGCTCTCGACACTAATCGGCGGAATTCCGAGAGCCGCGACTGCGCGCAGCGCGAGCAGTTCACCCAGCTCCTCGCCGATTGCCATCAACTCAGATAAGTCTTCCACGTATGTCCCAGCACAAGGGTTTTCGATGACTGCGACTGCGGCCGCTCGCCGGGTGGGAGGATCGATGGTTCGTCCCATCTCGGTCCTGGTCTCTTCAACGAAGGTCGCAATCTTCCGGATCTTAACTTTCATCGCAGTCCGTCTTCGCCTTTGATCTCCGAGGCTTTCAGTCCCCCGACGCGGGCATGAATGCGAGAGCCCGTGGTCATTACCAGCGCCAACAGAATCTCATCGGCGCGAGGTGCATCCGCCAGTCCGACTTCCATGGCGTCGAAGTGACTTCGCACGTAGGACGCATTGATGTGAGTGATGGGCACATCGAGCCGCGCGCCTGGTCCGCCCACTTTCTTGGTCGAAGCCACAATAGCTTTTGCGCCGCCAAGAATCTCACGCATGGCATAGCCACCGGGAACATGCCAAAGAGCTCCATGCTCGAGTTCGCCCGCCGAGCCCACGATGGCGCCCTTTCCGAAGCCCTCCACCGACTTGATGTCGCCGCCCAGCACCAAAACCAGTGACTTGGCCATGTCGAGCCCCAGGGGTTTGAGATCATCCATGAAGCCTGCAATCTCTTTCACGTATGCACCCGCAAAAGGGTTGCGGATCACGGCCAGCGCGGCTGCCCGGCGCAACGGCACAGGCGAAACCGGGCCTCCCTCATGGAAGATTTCCTCGACCGCCGTGAACTTCTTTCGAACCTGAACCTCAGGCATGAACCAGGCTCCCGGCCGCATTCATTATCGGCGCTTCAAGCGCAGATTTGTCTGGGGTCACGACCCAGGTTGTTCCTTGCAGATGGAGTGCCGCCGCATTGATCAATCCCGAGGTAAGCAGCGACTCGGCACAAGCAGCACCTCGACGCAGCGCCTGGTTTACTTCCGCGGACGTGAGTTCGCCGACTGCTCTCGTTACCAGCCTCTCGCCCAGATCGCTGTCCGGCGAGAGTTCGCAGGCGGGAATGCGCAAAACACCCGCATGCCCCGGGATATCCACAGCATTCGCGACGATGGTGGCGGCCGCGTCTGCCATGGCAGCAGTTTTCGCAAGCACAGTAACTGCATCCGCGATGCCCAGCGAGAAACTGCGGCCGCGCCATCCGCTGGTCGCAATGCCTCGCACAGGCTGGATGGAATCGAGAGTCACTTTTCCAAACATAGAAGGACGGGCTTGTCGGATTTCCTCGCTCCGAGTTTCCTCAGGCAGATCTACCATTCCGATTACAAAATTTTCTCCTGCACCGATATGCAGCGCAACATCGCCACCGTCATTGACGTACGCCCGGCTAAGATCAGCCGTTGCGGTCATCGCAGACAAAATCTCTTCCGCCACGGCGCCAGCTACTCCGGCCATCGGCGTGATGAAGTTCTCTTCAGCGTAAGGCATCACAGCGGCGTACATGCGCCGAGCGATGATTCCGCTCGGTTCCCTTCCTCCAACGTGCGCCTGCTCTCGCAGCAATGGAAGTTCGCTGCAAAGTTCATCGAGCACCGTTATGAAGCGATCGGCGGCGGCGCGGTAAGCGTTTCGAATTTGATCTTCGCCGCCAAAGGCCTGAAGGACGATGTCAATCGGTCCATCCTGCAGATGCAGTCGTCGGCCGTCCGGGAGTATCTGCACTCGGGCTCTGGCTTTCACGATCGCGTGCTCTTTCCTTTGCCCGCGTCAACCTTTCCAGTCTCGAAAGGCCACGGATTTTCCGGACGCGCCGACAGGTGACGGCGACTCTCGTCATTTTTATTCATGAGCGAACTCAAGGGGCGCACGCGATCCATATAGCCGCCGAGCGCCGAGTAGTCGTCGAGCTTAAGAGTGAATTCAATCGGCGCTACCAAAGCTGGAGTGGGCACGTATCCGAACGCATTTTCCGGCATCCGGCTGACGTCCACCATGAGCGTGATGCCGCCACCGGGCCAAACATAAACCGGCGCGCCCCCACAAGTGACTCGGGTTAATGAGTCCCGCACCGATCGGGTCAACTTGACGGGGTTTTCAGTAACTCCTGCGCGCAGCGAGCCTCCGGCACCGCCCATGAAGAGAACGGTCGAGAGCGCGGGTTCGCAATTTTCCTTAATTCTTTGCACAGAGAGCTGCAACGAATCCGGCAATTCTTTTTCTACGGGCCGAAGCGCGTCATCCAATTCGTAGTATGCATAATGCTCGCCCGTGGTGCTCACCATCAACAGACGCAAGCCAGGCCAGGCGATCTTCGGATTGAACGGCGCGAGGATGGAAAGCGGATCAGTAATATTCGTGCCGCCCCAGGCCGTGCCAGGCTCAGCCACCTGGAAATAGCGTCCTGGAGTAGAACGCCGGCCCTTCATCTTGATACCGGTTTCAGGGACGCCGAGCATTTTCCCTGCCTGGTGCTCGGAAAGAACTCCTGTGATGTGATCGTCAACTACGACAACGTCGTCGATCTTTCCGTGCCATTGCTTGGCAAACATACCGATAGTTGCCGAACCGCAGCCGACACGCATGCGCTCCTCCTGAACGCCGTTCACGACCGGAGGCTTGCCAGCTTGCACGACGACGCTCGCGCCATCGTCAATCGTCAACTCAGCAGCTTTGCCGTTGCAGAGGTCAAGCAGCGTTTCGCAGGTGACATTCCCTTCATTTCGCGTTCCGCCCGTGAGATGGCGGACACCGCCCAGCGAAAGCATTTGCGAGCCATATTCGCTGGTGGTCACATGCCCTACCGGCTCGCCCTTTGCGCGGACAAGGTTGCACTCCGGCCCCAGGTGACGATCGGTGTCGATTTTGACCTTGACTCCACAGTAGCTGAAGATGCCCTCGGTCACGACCGTCACCATGTCGACGCCTTTGACTTCTGAGGAGATGATGAACGGAGCAGGTTTGTAGTCGGGATAAGTAGTGCCCGCGCCAATTGCGGTGATGAAGGTTTCTGGACCGCTCACGATGTTGCCATCCCATTCGCGATCGCGTTCAAGAAAAGGGACGACAGAGTCGCCACGGGACAAGGCTCGATCGAGCACCAGGTGAGCATCCAGCCGGACTAACTGTCCATTTTGATTGCCGTAGCGATCGCAAGCGCCAGCGCGTCCAGGCTTGATGTAGCAGAGCACGGGACACGCATCGCAGCGGATGGCGTCATCGTCAGCCACGAGTGGCTCCAGTCTCGTCACTGGAAATGCTGGCAAGGATGGCCTCGCGTATGCGATCCGGCGTAGCAGGAATCCGGCGCATACGTACGCCCGTGGCGTGATGAATCGCATTCAGAATCGCCGGTGCGGTCGGAATAACAGCCTGCTCGCCGATGCCTTTCGCCCCGAACGGCCCGATCGATGATGGATCTTCGATCAGAATCGATTCCACGGGGGGAACGTCGCCGGCCGACGGAATCAGATAGTCATGCAGATTTTCGCCCTTCCCCGGAAAGAACTCCTCCATCAGTGCCATGCCCAGCCCCTGGGCTACGCCGCCTTCTATTTGTCCCTCGATCAATGTTGGATTAATGGCGCGACCTACATCGTGGGCGGCGACGATTTTGAGAACGCGCACAGTCCCCAGTTCAATGTCGATGGCAATTTCTGCCATATGAGCGCCGAACCCGTAGACAGCGTATGGCATGCCCTGGCCGTTTTCGTCGAGCGGGCTAGTCGGTGGATCGAAAGTTTGCTCGCTGGTCAGCACATAGCCTTGCTTATCAAGCGCCAAATCTTGCAGAAAGAGTTCATGTTGCTTCTCGCCTTCGCGAATCGTCAGTGTGCTTTCGCCGAATGCGATAACCGCATCTTCATCACACGAATTCGCCAGACGGAGGATCGAGCGCCGCAGTTCCTTCCCAGCTAGGTATGCAGCTTTGCCGGTGACAAACGTCTGTCGTGATGCCGAGGTCTTGCCGCAATCGGGGGTGATGGACGTATCTCCAGAAATCAAATCGAAGCAATCGACCGGTGCACGCAGTCCGTCGGCGCAAATCTGGGTTACGACTGTATTCGATCCCTGGCCGATGTCGACCGCCCCCTGGTGCAGCGCGATTCTCCCATTACGTTTCAGTCCGACCCGCACAGTGGAGGGATTTGGCAGTGAGGTGTTTCCGCATCCGTACCACATACCCGCTACACCAACGCCCCGGCGAATCGGCCCCTTAGTTTTTGCATTGAATTCGACGGCCTCAGTGCGAGCCGTATTCCACTTCCCGCGCAAAGCCTCGAAACATGCACGAATGCCGACGCCCTCACCCATGATTTGTCCGGTGACGGTGGGAGTGTGATTGTCGAGCGCATTCAGGATGCGAAACTCCAACGGATCGATTCCGAGACGGATGGCAAGATCATCGTAGAGTTGCTCCTGCGCGATTGCCATCTGTGGCACACCAAATCCGCGAAAGGCGCCTGCAGGAACAATGTTCGTATGGATGGCACGCGTCACCGCCCGATAGTGCGGAACCAAATAGGGCCCGGAAGCATGCACCGGAACGCGCGCCGCAACAGTCGGGCCCCATGAGGAATAGGCGCCGGTATTGAAATCGGCAGTAAAATCGAGCGCGACGAGTTTGCCATCCTTGGTTGCCCCGGCACAACAGCGCATGCGTGCAGGATGGCGCTTGGTGGTGCACATCATGGACTCGATGCGCGAGTAAACCATCCGCACCGGCCGCCGCAAGCGCCAGGCTGCAAGCGCGAGAAAGGGCTGCACTGACAAATCAAGCTTGGTACCGAAACCGCCGCCGACGGCGGTTGGAATGACACGCACCTTTTCTGCAGGAATCCCCAGAAGTTTCGCGATATCGCCGCGATCCATGTATGGCGACTGCGTACAGGCCTGGATCTCGATCTGATCGCCGATGCGCCTCGCAAATCCAGCCTCCGGTTCGATGCAAGCATGCTCGACAAATCCGGTTTCAAATTCGCCTGTGACGACCGCGTCCGCTTCGGCCAACGCTTCCTCTACATCGCCTCGCACCACGCGCCCGCCCGTAAGCACGTTGCCCGCCCGATTGTGGTGGATAAGAGGAGCACCGGGCGCGACAGCTTCATCGATTGTTCTGAGTGCAGGCAATTCTTCCCAGCTTACAGGGAAGATTGCTGGGTCAAGATTTTCTATGGCCTCAGGTTGGCCGACAATCGCGGCGATCGCTTCACCCCGAAACCTCGCTTCAGCTTCTTCATGGGCAAAAACCGGCTGGTCCGCAAATGAAGGAATGACGCCGTAGCAATCTTCGCCCGGAACATCCTTGGAGGTGAGAACTGCCTCGACGCCGGGATGAGCGGCGACGAACGGTTTCAGTTCGCCGAAGCGAAACCTCGCGCGATGATACGGACACCGGATAACACGCAGCGCAAGCGTTTCAACCGGAATTTCGTCCGCGCCATAGATTTCCGTTCCCTCAACTTTACCCTTTCCATCCAGGCGGACCACCCGCTGCCCCACTGAGGCTCCTACCGCAAGACACGAGGTTTCTGCGGAGCTCGTTCGTGGATTAGGAACTGCCGCATCCAGAACAGCACTGATGATCTTCCGATATCCGGTGCAGCGGCATAACACGCCGCCCAACGCGTCCATCACGTCGGTTTCCGAAGGGGATGAATTGCGCTCGAGAAGTGCTGTTGCCGAAACCAACATCCCCGGCGTGCATGCTCCACATTGCGCGGCCCCATGACGAAGGAATGCACGTTGCAGGCGGTCAAATAATGGAGGTCTGGATTTCAGTCCTTCAATGGTCGTGATCGCGCGGTTTTCGACTTGACCCACGGCAACCAGGCAAGCACAGACCGGTTCTCCATCCAGCAAAACGGTGCACGCGCCGCAATCTCCGGCGTCACAGCCAACCTTTGTTCCTGTTAATCCAAGTTGATCCCGCAAGGCCCGCGAAAGCCTTTGAGCTGGAGGGCCGGCCACGGAAACCTCGCGGTCATTCACCACGAACTTCAGCAGGCACTTGGTTTCCGATGTGGGCGCGATGGTGGCCATTCATGAGCTCCCGACGCACTCATCCAAGGCGCGCTGGACCAACCGCAAAGCTGCGTCTCGCCGGTAAGCAGCGGTCGCGCGAACGTCGCCGATGGGTGACAAATCGTGGAGGTGATCCGTCGTAGCAAGTGATCCTAAGCCCGGACCTGCTGGTACACCAATCAGCATCTGCTCCAGTGTTGGAAGCCTCCTGGCCACAGCCGAGCAGGAACCGACGCTGACACGTGCGTCTGTGACGCGATTCCGTAGAATCCTTCTGGATGATCGCAGCGACCATGGCGATGGAAATCACCAGATAGCGCCGGGCTCCAAGCTTCAGAAAGACCGATGCCGCATTCTCAACCGTTCGCGGCACAAGTATCTGGGAGAGAATTTCGCCCGGCTGCCGCAGCGTTTTGCGATTTCCAACGATAAAGTCCCCGAGCGGCAGACGGCGTGTACCAGCCTGTGACGCCAGTTCTACTTCAGCATCGAGCGTGAGGAGGGGCGGAACACTGTCCGCCGCGGGAGATGCGTTACAAAGATTCCCCGCCACGGTCGCGCGATTCTGGATCTGAATCGAACCAATCTCCCGTGCCGCAGCTTTCAATCCGTCGAAGCACCGCGGAAGGGGAGCGTTGATAACTTCTGTCCATGTGGTTAGCCCGCCGATCTTCACATATTTGGGTTCGGTAACTACGCCTCTAAGTTCTCTAACACCAGAAATGTCCACCACAGATCCAGTGACGGGCCGATCACCGAGAGCGGGAAAGAAGTCGGTACCACCCGCTAATATCTGTCCTCCGGAATGGGCAAGTACATGAACCGCTTCGTCGAGTGTCTCGGGCCGGAAATACAAGAAGACTCCCCTGACCGCAAATGCGAAAGACTTAGAACGAGGCCGCAAACCACGGCTGGGCGTAATTCTGATACAAGCGGCAGGGTTTGTACAGGGTTGGGCCGACTCGAAGCGGCTGCTGTCGCCTTAGGGCGGCGACGAGGGATCCAGCCGGATCGGCGACTGAGCTTTAAGAGAATTAAATCATTTCGACTGCTTCATTCGGCTCAGCATCGCTCCGCGCGGCCCACTCCGCATCGTAGCGCGCGCGATCATAGAATGATTTTTGCGTGCCCACGCCGGTGGTCGAGAGTCCCGCATAGAGATTGGCGCGGCGGACGGCTTCGCGTTCCGTGAGGCCTTCGCCGAGGAAGACGGCGAAGCTGCCGATGAAAGCGTCGCCCGCGCCGGTGCTGTCGATGCTCTTCATGTTGAACGCAGGAATGTGTTCCATTCCATCGCGGCTTGCCAGCAATGAGCCGTTCGCTCCCAGCGTGAGGATGACCCGCTCGATACCTCCGGAAAGCAGCTTTCCCGCGCACTTCTTCGCGTCATCGACATTTTGTACCGGCATTCCAGTGATAGTCTCAGCTTCACTTTCGTTGGGAACGAAGTAGTCGAGTCCCGCCAGAGCATTCATATCGATCGGCTGGGCGGGAGCGGGGTTGACGATGCAGCGAATGCCGTTCTGCCGCGCGAAACTGACGCCGTAATATACGGTTTCGAGCGGAATCTCGAACTGCAGGACCATGCAATCGACCGTCTTGAGCAGGTCGGCGGCGGCATCCACGTCCGCAGGCTTGAGTAGATCGTTCGCGCCCTTGACCACGAGGATGCGATTCTGCCCATTGGGCTCAACGAAGATCGGCGCCACCCCGCTGGAAACTCCTTCGATCTGTTTTACATGAGTGGCGTCGATCCCAAGCTTCTTGAAGTTCTGAATGGTCGCGGGACCGAACAGATCGCTGCCCACACGGGCAATCATGAAAACATCAGCGCCGCAGAGCCGGGAGGCCACGGCCTGATTTGCCCCCTTACCCCCGAAGCCGAGATCGAAGGTCTGGCCAAAAATTGTCTCCCCAGCTTTAGGGAAACGATCGGCAAAGGTGACCAGGTCAATATTTGCGCTTCCGACCACTGCAATGCGAGGACGCTTGCTCATAAAGTTCACGGACCTCTTTGGTCAGGATTGTCATTCCGAGCGGAGCGAGGAATCCCTATTCTCGCAACGAATCGCGGTGGTGATGGAGATGCTTCGCTCCGCTCGAACAAGATTTATTTTGCAGTTGTTGGTTCCGATCACTCGCCGTAAGGGACCCAGATGTTCTTTACCTGAGTGGCGTGCTGGAGGAACCAGCGGCCTTCGCCTTGCTTCACGTCGAACCAATCGATGGCGCGGCCTTCATTGGTAAAGACCTGTTTCAGGTTTCCCGTCGAGTATGATTTGGCCGCGGCCGCTCCGGCTTCGTCGGCGAAGCACCAGATGGCATCCACATCATCGTGTTCGGCGAGAACTTTGAGCAGTTGCGACGTGTATCCGGTAACGATGTTAACGGCCCCGCCCGGCAGATCGCTGGTATCGAGGAGTTGGTATAAATCCCCTGTGATGAGCGGGTATGTCTCCGAAGGAACAACGATTGCCGTATTGCCAGCAGCCAGCACCGGCATGACCAGTGACAGGAAGCCAAGCAGCGGCGCTTCCTGGGGACAGATAATCCCAACGGTTCCAATCGGCTCGTTCATGGCGATTGTGATATTCCGGAATGGCGGATTATGCACGGCGCCTTCGAATTTGTCCGTCCACGCAGCGTAAGAGAATATGCGCTCAATACCGGAATTCACCTCGGCAGCGGCTTGTGCTTCTCCCACGGCCGTTGCCAGCCGATGGGCAATCTCGTCGCGGCGCTGGGAAAGATTTTCCGCCATGTAGTAAAGAACCTGGGCGCGGTTGTGCGCGGTGCTCTTGGCCCAGCCAGTGGCTTTGCGGGCGGCTTCGACGGCGTTGCGAATGTCCTTGCGATTGCCGAGGGGAGCTTCGCCGAGCAGTTGCCCATTCGCGCCGCGAACCTCCATGCTGTAGCCCGAATCCGGCCGCGCCTGCTTGCCGCCGATATAAAGCTTCACGGTGCGATCAATGTCTATGCTTGCAGGTTCGGTTTGGTCATCTGAATTTCCGGCCGGAGCCGGTTTCGCAGCAGGCAACGCAGGCGCGCTTTTGAACCATGACCGGCTCCAGATATTCCAGTAAGCCTTCCCTGCCGCCCTCGCGGCCGTATCCGCTTTCGCGATAACCGCCAAAGCCACAAGAAGCGTCGAACAAGTTCGTGCAGTTCACCCAAACCACGCCAGCTTTGAGCTGCGCCGCAACGTGAAGCGCGACATTGATGCTCTCGCTCCACACGCATGCCGCCAGACCGTACACCGTATTATTAGCCAGCTCGACAGCTTCACTAGGAGTGCGGAAAGTCATGGCCGCCAGCACCGGACCGAAAATCTCCTGCTGCGCGACGATCGAAGTAGGATGAACGTTGCTCAGCAAGGTCGGCGGAAAATAGAGACCGCGCGACGGCATTTCGATTTGCGGCTGCCAGCACGTCGCGCCTTCAGCCACGCCCTGATCAACGAGACGCTGAATGCGATCAAGTTGAACGCGGGCAACAATCGCGCCGATATCGATGGCCTTGTCGAGCGGTGGTCCGGCGCGGAGAGTTCCCATGCGATCGCGAATTTTTGCGATCAACGGCTCCGCGATGCTTTCCTGCATCAGCAAACGCGAGCCGGCACAACAAACCTGCCCTTGATTGAACCAGATTCCATCCACCAGGCCTTCGACGGCGCTGTCGAGATCGGCATCTTCAAAAATGATGAAAGGAGACTTGCCGCCCAGCTCGAGAGAAAGCCGCTTGTGGCTTTGCGCGGTCGCGCTCCGGATGGCGCGGCCCACTTCAGTCGAGCCAGTGAATGCGATTTTGTCTACGTCAGGATGTTTGACCAGTGCCTCTCCGGTAGAACCGTCACCGGTCACGATGTTGACCACGCCAGCCGGCAGTCCGATTTCATGGCAGATTTCGGCAAATGCAAGCGCAGTCAAAGGTGTGAACTCAGCCGGCTTCAGAACGACGGTATTTCCAGTCGCCAGCGCAGGCGCAATCTTCCATGCCAGCATGAGCAACGGAAAATTCCACGGAATGATTTGGCCCACGACGCCGCAAGCCGTGTAATCCGGAAACTCCTGTCGCAGGAGCTGCGCCCAGCCGGCGTGATAGTAAAAGTGCCGGGCGACCAGCGGGATATCGATGTCGCGGCTCTCGCGAATCGGTTTTCCGTTGTCCATGGTTTCGAGCACGGCGAGGAGGCGAGAGTGCTTTTGCACATGTCTCGCCAGTGCGTACAGGTAACGAGCCCGCGCGTGGGGAGTTAAAGACTGCCACTTGGGAAGGGCGGCTCCAGCGGCCTTGACAGCAGCATCCACATCGGCGGCTGATCCTTGCGCAACGCTGGCAAGCTTCTCGCCGGTTGAAGGATCGGTGGTATCGAAGTATTCTCCGCCGGAAGGAGCCAGCCATGTTCCATTGACGAAGTGGCCAAAGTGACGGCTGTGACGGTCGAGCCAGGTAAGCGCCTCTTTTGGATCTTCCGGCGCCGGGCCATATTCCATGGCAACGAATTTTTCAGCGATGCTCATTTGTAGGCGCGAGCGTCTCGCCCGTGCCGTTTACTACGCGATAGGATGGCGATAGTCCGCCGAATAACGTCCGGTCGCGTGATGCTCCAGTTGCCGCTCAATGTCATTTAACAGCCCGCTGGCCCCGAAGCGAAAGAGCTCTGCTTTCATCCAGGAGAGGCCGAGTTCCTCTTTCATCAATGCCAACCATTCCGTGGATTGCTTGGCAGTACGTATGCCACCAGCAGCTTTGAACCCGACCGCCATTCCGGTTTCCTGCGCGTATTCGCGGATGGCGCGGGCCATCACGAAGCCGACCGGCAGCGTGGCGTTGGTCGGCTCTTTGCCGGTCGAAGTCTTGATGAAGTCGGCGCCGGCCATCATGGCAACAAAACTCGCGCGGGCGACGTTGCGAAGCGTGAGCAGATCGCCTGCGCCAAGGATGACTTTCATATGGGCAGGAGCGCTTGCCTGTTTGAATTCAGCAATCTCATCGTAAAGTTCCTGCCACCTGCCTCCGAAAACATGGGCCCGTGTGATGACAACATCGATCTCTTGCGCTCCGGCCTCGACGGAGCGGCGGATTTCGGCTATACGCTCGGACAAGGGAGAAAGTCCTGCGGGAAATCCGGTGGAAACGGCTGCAACTCGCACGCTGCTGCCCTCGAGCGCCCGGCGTGCGGTTTCCACGAACCTGTGATACACGCAAACCGCTGCAACCTGGATTTTGAGCTCTTCGATTCTCAGCCGTTTTACCAGTTCGTGCTCGATGGGCTGCACGGCCTTGGCACACAAGCGACGCACGCGCTCGTCGGTGTCGTCGCCCGAGAGGGTCGTGAGATCCATGCAAGTAATTGCGCGGAGCAGCCAGGCCGCTTGCCAATCTTTTTTCACGGTACGGCGCGCGACGTGACTTTGAGCCCTCCGTTCGACCGCACTGGTGTTCACTCGAACTTGTCTTACGCGATCGAGATCGAGTGGTATGCCCCGATTGGACAGAAGCGGGCGGCCGCCCAGGATTGCTAAAGGAGCGCTGGGGTCTCTGAGCAAGGTCTCGGCGGCGCTAGTGACGCGATCAGTCATGCTGGAGTGTCCGCTGTTTTCCACGACAATTGGATGTTTTCGGCCAGAACTACGATTCCTCTCTTCAGGCCGCGACTTCTGCCGAAATGTTCGCGAGGCAATTGTACGGCAGAATGCGGAAAAAAGCGCGGGCTTACAGGGGCGTTGCATTTCCTTTCCTACTGAATGCGGTCGCCTCAGATGCGATGAAAAAGCGAGATCACTTTGGCCTTGACACTCATAAACCTCGACGCTACGCTTCTGCGCTAATCTTCCACCGGACAAATGACAATTTTCCGATTTGCTGGAGTCTCAGACCATCCACGATTATCCGTTCTGTCTCCTGTCTTCTTTTAGTTATAGTGCTGCTGGCCGCGCTTACCGCCCCGGCTTTGGCAGCCAAGAAAATCATCCTCGACACCGATCCTGGCACCGACGACGCGCTGGCACTAATGCTGGCGCTCAACTCGCCGGAGCTGGACGTGCGCGCGATCACCGTGGTGCCGGGGAACGTTACCGCAGCCATGGGTCTGGAGAACGCGCTGCGCATGGTCTCGCTGGCGAATCGGTGCGATATCCCGGTAGCCGCCGGCGCTCAGCATCCTCTGTTTCAGAAACTGATTACGGCCGAGTTCTGGCATGGCAAGAATGGCCTAGCTAACATTGAATTGCCTCCAAGCAAATGCAAGGTTGATGGGCGTTTCGGGCCCGACCTCATCATTCAACTGGTGCACGCCTCGCCGCATGAGATTACGCTGGTTCCGGTCGGCCCACTTACCAATATCGCGCTCGCGGTAGAGAAAGATCCATCCATCGTTCCGTTGGTTAAGGAAGTCATCCTGATGGGAGGTTCGATCAGCGGTGGCAACGTGAATGCCGCCGCAGAGGCCAACATTTATAACGATCCCGAAGCCGCACAAATCGTCTTCCAAGCGGGATGGCCGCTCACCATGGTGGGCCTCGAAATCGGCGACAAAGCGCTCTTCACCCGTAAATATCTCGATGAACTGGGCCAAACTCATGGCCCGGTCAATGACTTTATCTATTCAGTTACCAAATTTCTGGTGGATCTTTCGGCCACGTTCGGTGCCCCAGGATCGCCGATGTATGATCCCTCCGCAGTCGCGGTTGCGATCGATGCGACCCTGGTGAAGGTGAAGGAGATGCACGTCGACGTAGAGACGCGAGGAGAATTCACACGCGGCGAAACGGTGGGGAACCGCCGGAACGAAGTGGAGCGCAATGTGCTCCACGGAGACCGTTATGTGATCGAAGGCGTGGACAAAGTCAAACCCAACGCGAAAGTCTGCGTGGATGTTGACGCCGACCGCTTGTTGCAGCTTTTTGTTTCCCGAATTCGCGGCAAGTAAGTCCGCACACAGCCGTTATCCCGGAACCCAGTGAAGGAGCAAGATGTTCACACCACATAGCTTGGGCATTGCGCTGATTATGATGATTACCAGCGCCATCTGCTGGGGCTCATGGGCCAACACTTACAAGGGCGTCAAGAATTATCGTTTCGAGCTTTTCTATTGGGACTATGCGGTCGGCATTTTTCTCATCTCCCTGGTCCTCGGACACACGATGGGGAGCATGGGGAATAATGCTGATAGCCTCATCAATAACATTCATTCGGCCGACACCTCGAACGTTATTTCCACCATGGTCGGCGGGGCCATCTTCAACCTCGCTAATCTCTTGCTGGTAGCCGCGATTGATATGGCCGGATTGGCCATTGCCTTCCCAGTTTCCATCGGGATCGCGCTGGTCGTAGGTGTGGTCTTGAGTTATGTGCAGCAGCCGAAAGGCAATGGGGGATTGCTCGCCGCCGGAGTAGTTTGCGCTGTCATCGCCGTTATCATGGATGGCAAAGCCTACGGGAGCTTGGCCAGCGCCGGCCGCTCCGACTCGAAGAAAAGCATTATCGTCTGCATCGTTTCCGGAGTTCTGATGGGGCTCTGGGCGCCATTCGTGACGTATGCGATGACAAATGGGAAGGCGCAGGGTCACGCCCTTGGGCCGTACAGCATTGCCGTGTTTTTGACGCTGGGCGCACTGCTCTCCTGTTTCATCTGGAATGTTTACTTCATGAAGAAGCCGCTGGTTGGAGAGCCGGTGAATTTCAGCGGATTCTTCAGAGGCCCAGCTTCCGGACACATGCTCGGGCTGCTCGGTGGCGTCATCTGGGGCACCGGCATGGTCTTCAATCTTGTGGCTGCGAACTTCACGGGTGTGGCGATTTCCTACGCGATTGGCCAGTCAGCACCCATGGTAGCGGCGTTGTGGGGCGTGCTGGCGTGGAAGGAATTCGAAGGTGCCGGAAGTCGGGCGAAGCTGTATCTGGGACTTATGTTCGTCTTCTATGGCCTGGCAATTCTGCTGGTTGCAAAGGCAAATGGATAAGTACAACTCGGCAGGTCGAGATGATAAGACCGGGTGATTATGCCGCGATGCTCGCCGTAGCCGTAGCGGAGGCGCGCAAAGGGTTGGCGGAAGGTGGTATCCCCATTGGGGCAGCGATCTTTGATGCAAGCGGCGAGATTATTGGTGTAGGGCATAACCGCCGCGTTCAGCATAATGACCCTTCGATGCATGCTGAGACGGATGCCTTCCGCAACGCCGGACGCCAGCGTAGCTATAGGAAACTCATCATGGTCACCACGCTGGCGCCCTGCTGGTACTGCAGTGGGCTGGTCCGGCAATTTGGGTTCGGAACACTCGTAGCCGGCGAGAGCCGCAACTTCCAGGGCGGAATGGAGTGGTTAGGTTCCCTGGGTGTGAAAGTAATCGACCTCGATTCGCCGGAGTGTGTGGCACTACTTGCAGAGTACATCCGGCTGAACCCTGAGGTCTGGAACGAGGACATTGGAGAGGAGTAACTCGCCAAGCACATCTGCTATATTGGCCCCTTGCGGAGGTGCTTCCATGTCTCGCACTGTGCGCTGTGGCCTCATCCAGGCAAGTAATGCTCTAAGCAGCGATCACTCACTCCCACAAATCAAGAAAGCCATGATCGAAAAGCACCTCAAGCTGATCGATCATGCGGCAAAGAAGAAGGTGCAAGTCCTGTGCCTTCAGGAGTTGTTTTATGGCCCCTATTTCTGTGCGGAGCAGAACGTTCGCTGGTACGAACTGACCGAGCCAGTTCCCGACGGACCGACGACCAAGCTGATGCAGAAGATTGCGGCTAAGCACCGCATGGTGATCGTTGTCCCGGTCTACGAAGAGCAGATGCCGGGGCTTTATTTCAACACTGCCGCAGTCATTGATGCGGATGGCAGTTATCTGGGCAAATATCGCAAGCATCACATTCCTCACGTGCATCCCGGATTCTGGGAAAAGTTTTACTTCACTCCTGGTGACATGGGCTATACCGTTTTCAAGACTAAGTACGCTCGCGTCGGTGTGTATATCTGCTACGACCGCCATTTTCCCGAAGGGGCGCGCATCCTGGGACTGAACGGAGCCGAAATTGTGTTTAACCCCTCCGCGACTGTTGCGGGCCTCTCTGAGTACTTGTGGGAGCTGGAGCAGCCTGCGCACGCCGCGGCAAATGGTTATTTTGTGGGCGCCATCAACCGCGTGGGCACGGAGAAGCCATGGAACATCGGCGAGTTTTATGGCAAGAGCTACTTCTGTAATCCGCGGGGCAAAATCGTCACGCAGGCCAGCCGCGACAAGGACGAAGTCCTGGTCGCTGATCTTGATCTTGAGATGATTGCTGAAGTAAGAAAGGTCTGGCAGTTTTACCGCGATCGGCGGCCAGAAACGTATGCTCCGCTCACGGCGCAAACCGGACAAGCCGCGGCCGCCGCCGACTAACTTCAATGACCACACGCCCGGAGCCCCTCCGTTCCAGAATTGAATCCAGCCCTCTTTACAATCCTGACCTTGCGCCCACCAACAGCGAACGGCGCACCTGGGGCACCTACAACTACGCGGCTCTGTGGGTTTCGATGTCGGTCAACATTCTCACCTATATGTTGGCCGCGGGCCTCATCCAGGGAGGAATGAATTGGAAGCAGGCTGTTGCAACCGTCTTCCTGGGCAATACCATCGTCCTGATTCCGATGCTATTGAACTCGCATCCGGGAGCACGTTACGGTGTACCTTTTCCGGTGCTGGCTCGCGCTTCATTCGGAGTCCTTGGGGCGAATGTGGCGGCGGTGCTGCGGGCTTTGGTGGCATGCGGATGGTTTGGCATCCAAACTTGGATCGGCGGCGAAGCCATCAGTAGTTTGATCGCAGTGTTGGTCCCTGGGTGGGGACATTTTGCGCACAGCACGGCCATTTGCTTTTTGGCTTTTTGGCTTATCAATCTTGCTGTCATTCTCAAGGGCGTTGAATACATTCGATTCCTCCAGGGAATCAGTGCGCCGGTTTTGCTGGCGGTCGGACTGCTGCTGCTGGCATGGGCGTATCGCACGGCTGGCGGCTTCGGACCGATGCTGTCTGCGCCTTCGCGGTTCAGCAGCTTTTCGGACTTCCTGAAGTTTCTGGTTCCCGCGCTGAATGCCACGGTCGGTTTCTGGGCGACGATTTCTCTAAACATTCCGGACTTTACCCGCTTCGCACGAAGCCAGCGACAACAGGCGATCGGACAGGCTCTCGCGCTGCCGACCACGATGACGCTCTATTCTCTGATTGGAATCCTGGTGACGTCCGCGACTGTCGTCATATACGGCACGGCGATCTGGGACCCCGTCCAACTTCTCAGCCGCTTTCATTCACCGGTTGCCGTGGTGATTTCCTTGGTGGCGATTCTGCTGGCGACGCTGAATGTGAACATTGGCGCCAACGTAGTTTCGCCAGCGAATGATTTTTCCAACTTGTGGCCGCGGAAGATCAGTTTCCGCACTGGTGGCGTGATCACTTGTTTCATGGGAATCGCACTGATGCCCTGGAAGCTGCTGGCCAATTACAAGACCATGCTATTCGGATGGCTGGGAGGTTATGCCGCGTTCCTGGGACCAGTGGCGGGCATCATGATCTGTGACTACTTCATAATCCGAGGCCGCGTGCTCCTGGTCGACGATCTCTACCTTCGTGATGGCGCGTACGAATATTCGCGTGGCTTCAACTGGCTGGCTGTAGCTGCACTGGTCTTGGGAGCGGGCACAGCGCTCGTGGGATTGGTCGTTCCTACACTGCGCCCGCTTTACGACTATTCGTGGTTCGTTGGCTTCGCCGTTTCGTTTGTCACTTATTACGCGTTCATGAAGTTTCAAGAGCGCTTCTTAGCGTTATGGGGCAGTGAGCTGAAAAGTTAACTCTTTCGGTCGAGCTGAATCGGAATGGAACGCGGATCGCATCAACCGTGCTCCTTACCGAGGTATCAGGTCTACACATTCGATTCCTGGAGACGTTCACGCACACGCCGTTGGGGTTCCAATCCGCCGCCGAACCTCTTTTGTGCCCCCAAGGCTTGGTTTGCAATGGACCGTTGGGATGCACCTTGCCTCCGCGTTGCTGATAGTTCCGCATACATCGGCCTCAATACCTTTTACCGCGAGCACGCACCATTCGTCTGGTCCCCGACTTTCCGTGCCAGAGCCTTGTCGTCCATCGCCAGCGATGTGCAGGTAGGCTTCGCCGCGATTGATCCCTGCATAGTTTGGCGGAGTACTGTCGCGAAAAGTTTCTTTGAAGCCGCAGACCTCCGTCCACCAATTCAGCGACTCCGTGGTGTCAGCAGCAGGCAAAACGGGGATAGCGCCTTTGATGATCGGTTCCATGAGTGAAGTATAAACGACGGAGTATAAAACGAATCCAGCCGGATTTGCCTAAAGTAACGCGCGCACAGCCTACCGAAAAGCAGACAAGATTTCTCTCTTATACGCCTCCAGCGTGTCCTCCTCATCGCCGCACATCAGATACACATTGAATTGCGTCACTCCGACGCTGGCCAACTTGCGGAGCTTTTCCCGGTGCGCCTCGGCAGGACCGACCAGGCAGAAGCGATCTACGACTTCATCCGACACGAATTTCGAGTTATCGCTGTCGACTTCGCAATGCTGCTGATAGTCGTATTTGCCCCGATTACTGACAAACGATGTCAGCGCGGGCGGCAGTTCCTCGGGCTTGTAGCGCGCGATAAGATCCATGACATGATTTGAAACCAAGGCGGGAAACCACTTTACTCGGCTCCGAGCCAGCTTCAGATCATTGGAAACCCACACCGGCGCCGCCGCCATGACTTCGATCTTTTTCGGATCGCGACCCGCGGCTTCGGCACCTTTCTTAACGAATCCAAGGCACCACGCGATCAGGTCGGGATCAGCGAATTGCAGAATGACGCCATCCGCGACCCTTCCCGCCATGTCCAACACCTTGGGCCCATATCCTGCGATCCACACCGGAGGAGAGCCCTTCGCCCAGGAAATGTGGGTAGGTTGGCCTTCATATTCGATCTCATGTCCCGCAGTGAGTTCGCGAAAAGTCTTGACGGCGCGCTCCAGATCGCCGGCACCCGACCGGCTTCTTGCCCAGCACTCGTCGGGAACTGTCTCCGCGGCCGATGCCCAGCTGCATGCGCCCTCCCGAAATCAGATTCAGGGTCGCGAACAGACTTGCGGTAACGGTTATGTCGCGAACCGCGGGATTGGTCACGCAAGGCCCGAGCCGCATTTTCTTTGTGTTGGTGGCCATCAGCGTGAGCAGAGGATAAGGCTCCAGCCACAAGACATGCGAGTCGAAAATCCAGCCATATTGAAAGCCCGCAGCCTCGGCCTGTCGCGTCAGTGCGACGATGCGATCCACCGCCATGTCGGGCTTGATTGTGATACCGAACTGCATGTAGGATTCCCTTTCACTCCGGAGAATCGGCGCTCGAAGGTGTCGCAGTTTAGCATAAAATGCCTGCTCTGCTCGTCAGAGGAGGCAGGCATGGGCTTTCGACACCACTCATTGTAAACGGACGCGTGGTCACCGCAACCGACACCTACGCCAGCGACGTCGCGATCACCAGATGGCAAGGTCACAGCTATCGGACAAGGCCTTCCTCGCGAGAATGCCACGAAGATTATCGATGCCGCAGGAAAGTATGTGTTGCCGGGGGGAATCGACGTGCACACCCACCTCGACATGCCATTCGGAGGAACAAAGAGCGCTGACGATTTCGAGACCGGTACGCGGGCTGCAGCATTCGGCGGAACAACGACTCTCATCGATTTCGCCATCCAGTATAAGGGCCAGACGTTGCGGACCGCGTTCGACGCTTGGATGGAGAAGGCTTCCGGCAAGGCGGTCGCTGACTATTCATTTCACTGCATCATTACTGATTTGCCGGACGCACAGCTCGAAGAAATGAATGCTCTAGTACGTGAGGGTGTCACCAGCTTCAAGCTGTTCATGGCGTACCCCGGAGTATTCATGTTGGACGATGGCAGCATCTTCAAAGCCTTGCGGGCGACGGCGAAGAATGGAGGCCTGGTCTGCATGCACGCTGAAAATGGCAGCGCGATTGACGTCATCGTGCAGCAGGCCCTGGCGGATGGGAAAAAGGCGCCGAAGTATCACGCTCTAACGCGGCCGACCACTGCAGAAGCCGAAGCCACAGCGCGCGCCATTGCGCTGGCGGAGATGGCGGGAGCGCCTGTCTACATCGTGCACTTGAGTTGCAATGATGCTCTCGAAAAAGTCCGCGAGGCCCGCGACCGTGGACTTCCGGTTTACGCCGAGACTTGTCCGCAATACCTGTATCTGTCGATTGAGAACTTCGATGTGCCTGGATTCGAAGGAGCGAAGTACGTTTTCACGCCTCCTTTGCGCGAGAAGTGGCATCAGGAAAAGCTCTGGAATGGATTGAAACGCGATCACCTGCAAGTGGTTTCGACCGACCACTGCCCATTCTGTTTCAAGGAACAGAAGGAACTGGGACGCGATGATTTTACGAAGATTCCCAACGGAGGGCCGGGGATCGAGCATCGCATGAGCCTGATTTACTCCGGCGGTGTCGCACAGGGCCGATTCAGCGTAAACCGCTTTGTGGAACTGGTCTCGACGACGCCGGCAAAACTCTTCGGCCTGTATCCGCGCAAGGGAACCATCGCGGCAGGCAGCGATGCCGACTTGGTCATTTTTGATCCCGAGCGCAAACACACGATCAGCGCAAAGACTCATCACATGCGAGTCGACTATTCGATGTTTGAAGGGATACAGGTCACGGGCATGCCCGACGCCGTGCTCTCGCGCGGCCGCGTGATCGTGGAAGCCGACAAATTCGTGGGGCGTGCCGGCGCGGGAGAATTTCTCAAGCGCCAACTCTATTCCCAGCAATAATCGAGAGCATGTATTGCTCAATTGTAGGCGCGAGCGTCCTCGCTCGTGCTCCCTTGGCTAAAGTAATATTCGGCATCCTCTCGATTCCAGGTCCTGCAGCCAAGCCGGAGGGGCAAGCCAGTTTGGTCCAGCGCAAATCTAGCTTTCTGAGGTTGTGCATGCTTGCCATGCTCTCGGGCAAGGCGGACAGCCGACTCGCTCTGAGGTCGAGATGGGTGAGTCTCTGCAATCTGCCCAGTTCCTCTGGAAGACTTTCGAGCGGATTGTTGCGCAGGTCCAACCGCTCCAGCTTGGCCAGCCGGCAGAGAGAGTTAGGCAAAACAGTCAGATGGTTGTTGCTCAACACGAGTTCTAATAGTTCGCTCAGATCCCCAACCTCCGCACGAAGTTCGGCCAGTTGGTTGTTCTGAAGGTGCAGTTCCCTGAGCTTTCCCAGGCGGCCGATGGTTTCAGGGAGCGCGATCAAAGCGTTGTTGTACAGGCGGAGTTCTTCGAGACTTTTTAGATTGCCGATGGTCGACGGCAACGTACGAAGCCGGTTATGCGTGAATCCCAGATATCGCAGGCGCTGCATGCCCGCAAAAATACCTTCGGGAATCTCTTCGAGCTGGTTTTCGCTCAAATACAAAGCATCGCTTAGTTGAGTGAGTTCGCCCATATCTTCCGGCAAACAGTTGATTCGATTGTGACCGAGATCAAGCATCCGCAAATTGCTGAGACTGGCGGTCTCGGCGGGAATGTGCTTGATCGCATTTTCCGCGAGGTTGAGCGTCTCTAAATTTTTCAATTGGAAAATAGCAGCCGGAATCGAGGTCAGCTTGTTCTTTCCCAAACTGAGGCGACGGAGACGTTTCAGCTCTGCCAGTTCCGAAGGAACCGTGGAAAGCTGATTTCCGTACAGGCTTAAGGCTTCTAGACCGGTCAGATTGCCAATGTTCTTCGGGAGTTCGCTGAGCTGATTGCCGTCAAGGTGTAGCTCCCGCAGACCGGCCGAGGCAAACACTTCTTCCGGAATTGTTGTAAGAGATTGTCGATCGAGGATCAGCCGGCCCATTGATTGGTTAATGCGCACGAGCGAGGACGCTGGCGCCTACATCGCTAGATGAGCATGCCCGCGATAGAAGCCGACATCAGATTCGCCATGGTGCCTGCTAGCATCGCGCGTACTCCAAGACGCGCCAATTCGCCTTTCTTGTTTGGGGCAAGAGCGCCGATACCGCCAATTTGAATGCCGATGCAACTCAGGTTGGCGAAACCACACAAAGCAAAAGTCGCAATGGTGAACGAGCGCGGGTCCAGAATGCCCTTCTGCGGTCCCAGCATCGAAAACGCTACCAATTCATTCAGTATCATTCGAGTCCCTAGCAGATTGCCGACCAGTGTGCAGTCCTTCCATGGAATTCCGATCACCCAGGCCACCGGCGCGAAAAGCTTGCCACAAATAAGTTCCAGACTGGCGGGAAACCAGACAAAGCCGAAGTGCGCTAATCCGTTGTGAATGCCGCCGAGAATTCCGTCCAACAGAGCGATCAGGGCCAGAAACGAAATCAGCATAGCGGCGATATTCAGCGCAAGGTTCAGGCCATCGGTTGTTCCCCGAGCTACTGCGCCGAGCACATTTTCTTTTTTCTCAGTTTCTACTTCCTCTTCGCTCATCACCACGCGGCCGGCAGTTTTGGGTTGTTCGGTTTCCGGTACCAGCATCTTCGAAATCAAAATGGTGCCGGGAGCAGTCATGATTACGGCGCTCAGAAGATGTTTCGGCTCGATGCCAAATGCAATATAGGCAGCCATGATTCCGCCCGAGACGTGCGCCATCCCGCTGGTCATAACTGTCATAAGTTCAGAGCGGGTCAGGTCGGCCAAGAACGGCCGGATGGTCAGAGGGGCTTCAGTCTGCCCCATGAAAATACTCGCGGCCACATTCAAGGACTCGGCGCCGCTCGCGCCCATAACCCGCGTCATCACGTGCGCGGCCAGCTTGATGATGATTTGCATGACGCCATAGTGGTAGAGGACAGCGAAGAACGCAGCAATAAAGATGACAGTCGGCAGAACTTGGAAGGCAAAATAAAAGCCCAAATGGGAGCCCTGCTTTCCTAATTCCCCGAAAACAAAACTTGATCCCACAAACGCATAGCTGAGAAGCTTGTTCACCGCATCCCCAGCTTTCTGGAAAATCTGACGGCCGATGTCAATTCGCAACACAAAAACGGCGAAGACAAATTGCAAGCCCAGCCCCCAGGCAACAGTTTTTCCCCGGATGGCACGCCGGTTGGTGGAGAAAATAAAAGCCAGGCTTAGCATGGTCAGCAGACCAAGAATGCCGGTGAATCGACCCATTATTTATTTTCCTCTCGACCCTTGAATGACTCGATGCACAAGTTTCTTCTTCACGACGTTTTGTGTGTCAGAGATTTGATAACTGCGCAGGAGCATTTGTTTCGCCTGAAGACCCCGAGTTTCAGAATTGTAATGAACCGTGGCAAGGGACTCTCCGGCTTTCACCGAATCTCCGACTTTGCGATGCAACACAATCCCCACCGCCGGGTCGACGGCATCTTCTTTCGTCTCGCGTCCTCCGCCCAAAACTACGCAGGCCGTCCCAACCGCTTCACAGTCGATGGCAGCGACCCGGCCGCTGTTCTGGCTAGTCACCTCCAGCGCATGTTTCGCGTGAGGCAGCAGGTCAGGATTATCGATCACGCGCGGGTCGCCAGATTGCAACGCGACCATCTGTTTGAATTTCTCCAGCGCCTTACCAGAAGTTATAAGTTGCTGGGAGAGACTCCTACCCTGCGCCACTGTCTCTGCGGCACCGCCCAGGTGAAACATCCAACCCGCCAGTTCAAGACATAACTCCCTGAGGTCTTCGGGTCCCTTTCCACGCAAAACGTCGAGCACTTCCGCGACTTCGAGTGAATTCCCCACATACATCCCGAGCGGCTCATCCATGTTGGTAATCAAGGCGACCATCGCCTTACCCATGGCCTCACCCGTCTCCACCATCAACTCGGCGAGAAATACCGCGTCCTCTTCTTTCTTCATGAAAGCTCCGGAGCCAGTCTTGACGTCCAGAACCAGAGCGTCCACTCCCTCGGCGAGCTTCTTGCTCATAATGGATGCGCAAATTAAATATGGGCTCTCCACCGTGCCCGTGACATCGCGCAGAGCGTATAGCTTGCGGTCAGCCGGCGCAATTTCGGAGGTCTGTCCGATCATGGCGCAGCCACACGCATCCAGGACTTTGCGGAACTGTGGAACTGAGAGGTTGACGTTGAAGCCTGGAATCGATTCCAGCTTGTCCAGAGTGCCACCGGTGTGGCCGAGCCCTCGCCCACTGATCATGGGAACAACCAAGCCGCCCGCCGCCACCAGCGGCGCCAACACCAGTGACGTCTTGTCGCCCACTCCACCGGTGGAATGCTTGTCTATTTTCTTCGCCGGGAATTCCGACAAATCTAAGCACGTCACCCGAGTGAAGCATTGCATCGGTCAATGCAGAGGTTTCGGCTCGCGTCAGACCACGAAGGATTACGGCCATCAGCCAGGCGGAAACCTGGTAATCGGGAATCTCACCACTGGTGTAGGCTCGAACGAGATATTCGATTTCTGCGCGTGAGAGTTCCTGCCCATCGCGCTTTTTGCGAATCACATCGACAGCGCGAACTGGAGCCGCAGCGGCGCTTCCCTGCGACTGGCTCACTTGAAGCGGAATCCTTCCGGCAACAGTTCCGTGATGTGGCTTTCCTTCCATCCCTTGGCGGTTGGAAAGATAACCGTCGCGTCCGGGCCGAACTCGTAAATCACCTGGCGGCAAGCCCCGCAGGGTGAAGATGGGACACCTTGGTCATTCACTACCGCGACAGCACGTATATCTAGTTTCGGACCCAACTGGGCGATTGCCGCAAAGATCGCAGTGCGTTCTGCGCAATTCGACAAACCGTAGGATGCGTTTTCTACATTGCAGCCAGAAAAAAGCTCACCTTTTGAGGTCAGGAACGCGGCACCTACCCTGAAGTGAGAATAGGGCGCGTAGGCATGCTTCATAGCTTTCTGCGCTGCCCGAACCAGACGCTGGCTTTGTTTGTTCGACATTGTTGCTTTCGCTAAGTTGATCACTGTCGATTAGACGGAAGAATAGCGCTTGATTCTAAACCTCGACTTACATTTGCGCTACGGTTTTCGATATGCAGCCAGGCGAGAGAAAGTGGATCGGAGAAGTGTCCTGGGCGATGCAAGGGCGAGACGCCCGCGCCTACATTATTTCTCCATGAGAAGAACTTTTTCAGCGCCATCAACCTCAACTAACTTGACCTCGATCACTTCTTTCATCGTGGTCTGCACGGTGCGACCCACGAAAGCGGCCTCGATCGGCAACTCGCGATGACCGCGGTCAATCAGCACGCAGAGCTGCACTTGGCGGGGCCGACCGTGCGAAAAAAGCGCGTCCAAGGCCGCGCGGATCGTGCGACCAGTGAAAAGCACGTCATCCACCAGAATGATGTTTTGGTCTTGAATTGAAAACCCGACTTCCGACTCCTGCACCACCGGCTTAGGTCCGAGTGTAGAAAGATCATCGCGATAAAAGGTAATGTCCAGCGTGCCCACGGGAACCGTGACCTCTTCAATGCGCCCGATCAACTTCCCCAATCGTTGCGCCAGCGGCACGCCGCGGCGCCGAACGCCAACCAGGCCCAAACTGTCCGCTCCACCGTTTTTTTCAAGGATTTCGTGGGCCAGGCGAACGAGTGTGCGCTCAATTTCGGACGCCGACATCAGTTGTGCCTTCTCACGAAGGCTGGTTTTTCGGACCGCATTTTCACTAGTCATAAGCATTGCATGATAGTCAGGGCAGGAACGCCTTGCAAGCCGTTCCCTTATTTACGCAAGAACTCTCCGGTGCCACGCCACAAGAAGCGCCGATCCGATGATCACTAGGCCAATGCACAGTCCGATCCAAACCCCCACCGCACCCCACCCGAACCGAAAACATAACAGGTAGCCCAAGGGAAGCCCGATCAGCCAGTAGGCGAGGAAGTTGGCGAGCATGGGTGTTCGCGTATCACCCGCGCCCCGCAAGGCTCCGGTTGCGACCGTCTGCAAACCATCGAATAGTTGGAAGGCGGCAGCCACCAGGAGAAGCGTCGCACCCACTCGTATCACAGTCGGGTCCGGAGAAAACAATCGCGCGATCAATCTGGGGACGGACACAAACACTAATCCGGCGCACGTCATGAATCCCGCTCCCAGCACGATGGCTGACCATCCCGCCCGCCGCGCTCCCACGCTGTCTCTTCTTCCCAATTGTTGTCCGACACGAACGGCTGCGGCAGAACTGATTCCCAACGGCACCATGTAGGTGAGGGCGGCACAATTCAAGGCGATCTCATGACCGGACAGAGGCACTGGCCCAAGTCTCGCGCACAAAGCAGTGGCCGCGGAGAAAGCTCCAATTTCGCAGAGTATTTGCATTGCTGCTGGAGCTCCGAGCTTGAACAACGCCCACATCCTGTGCACATCAATCCGAATGACGCCTACCCACTTTGGCAACGTACGCTTCGACTCCACCCACAGAAGAGTGACGGCTAGGACTCCGGCCATATAGATTCGGGCAACGCAGGTGGACCAGCCTGAACCGGTGATGCCTAGAGCGCGAAAGCCGAGATGTCCGTAGATCAGAATCCAATTGCCGATCGCATTCACTATGTTCGCTGAGATCAAAGCAAACATGATTGGCGTCGCCACGTTTACTGCCTGCAGATACCGGCGGAGTGCGAAGTAGACGAGCAGCGGCAACGTACCCCAGTTGAGCGCATTCAGGTACGGGCGCATCGGTTCTACGAGTTCAGCACTAATTCCAAAACGCTGCATCAGAGCCGGCCACAGTGACACACCAAGCATCAGCACGGGGGTAAGGGCAAGGGCGAGAAATAACCCGTTTACCATGGAGACTCTTGCGTCGTGCAGGTCCTCGCGGCCATAGGCGTGTGCGACGAAGGTATCCAGTCCCAGCAGCAAGCCACCGCCAAAGATCGCCACGCTGTGGTAGAGGCTCTGACCCAAGCCAGTAGCTCCGATCGCCACGGCACTATTGGGCAGCCGTCCCACCATGATGGTATCCACGATGCCCATGCTCATCCATCCCACCTCCGCGATGATCAGCGGCAGAGCAAGCCGAAAGGTCAACAGAAAGTCGTCGCGCAAGACGGCGAGAGAAGCGGGTTGAGATTCCACAGGCATAGTTTCAATGTGAATATACCAACTCAAGAAGTCGACGGCGGGATGGTATTCAGGAAGACAATGCAGCCAACGTTTCGGCGAGCACGAGCGTTCCGCGGGCGATGTCTTCGGGAGAAGCGTATTCGTCGGGACGATGACTGTATCCGTGGCGACAAGGGATAAATAGCATCGCCGTGGGAGCAATTCGCGTCATAAAGAGCGAATCATGGTAGGCACGGCTGATCATGGGAAAAAAAGTCAGCGTATGTTTCCGGCAAGATTCGCAGAGGGCCGCCACGACCGCCGGTGCGCAATCAGCTGGCGCATCAGCGTTCAGTAGTTCGCACTGAATCGTAACCTTGCGTTTCGCGGAGATCGTTTGACTTGCCTCCTCAACCACCTTCATCGCGGCATCACGCCGGGCCAGATCGGTATCACGAATATCGACGCTCAGGCGAACCCGGCTCGGAATGCTATTCACGGCGCCAGGAAAAACTTCGCAAATGCCAACTGTGGCTACTGTGTCTATCGCGCCGCTTGTTCGAGCCGCATTTTCGATCGCCAGAACCAACTCCGCCGCCGCGCACAGCGCGTCACGCCGATCAGACATCAGGACTCCGCCCGCATGGCCACCTGAGCCCTCGATGGCAATCCGAAGACTCGCGGGAGCGGCAATTTTCGTAACCACTCCTAAAAACATATGCTGGCGTTCGAGCAGCGGACCTTGTTCGATGTGCAACTCGACGAATGCCTTGTAATAGTCGCCTCGGTAGCCTCACTTCTTCCAGCTCTCCGCGTAATCCTGCGTTACCACGAACTTGCTCGATTGATAAGCCGTCACTATCCTTCAACTCTTTAGCGGCATCGGGGGACAAGCTTCCCGAGAGTAAACGGCTGCCGAGACATCCGATCCCAAATCGTGTCGGTTCTTCCGAGGTGAAAACCAGCAACTCAATTGAGTTTCTCGGGCGGAATCCACTTCGCTTGAGTGCTCGGATCGCTTCCAGGCCCCCCAGCACTCCGACGACGCCATCGTATTTTCCGGCATTGGGGATGGCATCAATGTGCGAGCCAGTGCCGACCGCCGGTGCTTCAGAATCAGAACCAACCCATCGAGCAAAGGTGTTTCCAATGGCGTCCTGTCGCACCAAGAGCCCAGTTCTCTCGCAACGAGATTTTAGCCAATCACGCGCCTTGAGGTCGGCAGGAGTGAAGACGATTCTGGTGACGGCGGGAGCTTCGGAGTCAGAAATCGAGGCCAGCGCTTCGATCTCGGAGAGCAGAGTCTCCTGATCAATTTCAATCCTCATGGTCGAGTGCCGGTTAGAGGATGGCGGTTCCAATCTTTGTAGATGAGGTATTTCGCTGGTACCTTGCCTAGCGCTCCAAACCACTGGGGACACCATGGGCCCATCCAGATGAAGTCGCCGGCCGTGACCGGATACCACGCGTCGCCGAGCCGATAGATCCCGCCGCCTTCGAGCATGATGAGCCCATGTTCCATCACATGTATTTCGACCCTGCTGAGGGATGCACCCGGCTGGTACACCATGGTATTTACCGCGAAGTCGAAGCTCATCGTATCCGGGAGCAGACACTTCACTTGCAAGCTGGGATCGTTATCAAGGGGATGCGAAGCGATGGCATCTTCGTTCGACAGAATCGCGTGGGGCGGCTCGACCGAAGCCAGCGCCTGGTAAGGTTTCTCGATCACCAACCCACGGCTTTTCCCCGAGGCTGAGATTCGGTGCGGCATGCCTTGAGGCAAATAAGCATATCCTCGCACCCCCAACTCGCTGCGTTTGCCCTCCGCTTCCACTTTGACTCCACCCTCCATCACAAAAATGAAACGTTGCGCGGGCGTGCTCCCTAGTTCACCATCCGGTTCGAACTCGGCGGTGTACTCGGTGAATCTCGCGCCTAACGCCGGACCCGCATGCACAATGGCTGAACAAGCCTTCATGCCAGGTAGGGTGGTGCGTACGAAAGTATCGGCCGTCAACAACAGATGATTGGGTTGTTGCGAACTGCGGGTCTGGCCAAGGTTATGCACGGCACTTCCTTTTTTGAAATGCCTTCGAAGACGCGATCTGATCGAGCAGATGCAAACCGCACTCGATCGCCTTCGCCACATCTTCTACTTCAACGGATTCTGCTGGGTCGTGACTGATCCCGCCGGGCGTTCGCAGAAAGATCATGCCGGTGGGAACCTTCTCAGCCATAATCATGGCATCGTGTCCAGCGCCACTTACCATATGGTGCGGCTCGCATCCAGTCTTTCGGATTGCCTCTTCGATCTCGTTCATGAGAATGGGATCCATCGGCACAGCCTGTTGATTTGACAGTGTATTGTGACTTACGGACAATCCACGTCGTCTGGAGATTTGTTCCGCCAGACGAATTAGATTTTCCACGGCGCCGGTTCGAACGTCATCCGAACCATGACGCACGTCGAGAGTGAGGCGAGCCTCTCCTGCAATGACGTTCGTTGCGCCTGGCTTCGCGTTTATTCTGCCCACGGTCGCGACCAGTCCAGAAGTATCTCGAGCCAACCGCTCCACCGCAGTGATCCACTCGGCCGCAGCGGCTATAGCATCGTAACGGAGATCCATCGGAGTTGTACCTGCGTGGTTGGCTCGACCAACGAATGTAAATTCCAGCCGGCTCTGGCCGGTGATAGTTCGACTACTCCGAGCGGTCGCCCCAGTTTCTCCAAAACTGGACCCTGCTCGATGTGAAACTCCACGTAGGCAATGGTATCGGCTCTCAAGACAGCCTGAGAAATTTCGCCAGGATTCAGGCCAAAGTTCTCGATCGCCTTCCGCACGGAAATTCCCTCGCGCATCGCAACGGCTGAGGAGTTCCTCATCGAGCGTGCCGATGAGCGCGCGGCTGCCGATGAATGGCACGCCGAAGCGAACTCCCTCCTCCTCAGAAAAGCCGACGACTTCAATTGCAAAAGGAAACCGGCGTTGATCCAAAGCATCCAGTAATGCAACGGCGAGGACCACGCCGAGAATGCCGTCGTACGCTCCTGCGTTTGGGACCGTATCCAGGTGCGAACCGATGAGAAGTGTTGGCGCGTTAGGTTCCACAGCGGGATACACTCCGCGCAAGTTGCCTGCGGCGTCGATGCGGACCTCGACTCCGATCGGTTCTAACCAACGCGCGATTTCCCGATGACAATCATGCATGGGTGGACAGAGAAAAGTTCGCCGCGTGCTGCCCAAGTCTTCGCTGAAGCGGGCCAGTTTCTGGCAGCGGGTGACGACTATTCCGCGCGATTCTTGATTTCGTGCATTCGCATGGCCGACTGTCATGCCCGGCGTATGACCATCGCTGCCCCCCAACCAACGACAACGAGCAGGACCAGGATCTCCCAACTATATTTGTTTCCATAAGTGGCCACGGGGAAATGGTTGCTGAGCATGATAAACACGACCGGAACCGCTAAGAAAGTATTGTGCTTGGACCGCAGCTTAGCCTGAGCGCCGAGGGAAACATCGAATGTTGCTCCTGCCGCGGCTACAGCGATCATCTTGCGTTGGGCGGGAAGAATTCGCTCCCACACGTTAAGCGCCATGATCGTTCCGAATATCGCCCCTACGTGGATGTAGGCGGCGCGACCGCTGAATACATGCACCAATCCCCACGAGATGGCAGCAGTCATGAGCAGTGAAAATATCGCGAACGCGATCGTGGACTTACCCAGCGGTGACCGTACGGCCAGATCATAAATGAGCCACCCGAAGACGATCACCCCCAGTCCGACGGAGATACCCCGAACGAGGGAGATGTCGGCGACGTCGGTGTCAATAAGTCCTCCGCCAAAATAATAGAGAAGGAACAGCAGCAGAATTCCGCTGAGCCAGGTCATCATCGCTTCCCAGCGAAACCAGTGGACTAGCTCGGGTCCGACCTGCAGGGATCTTTGCTTTTCGACGGTGTAAAAACCGCCGCTGTGGACCATCCACAGCGCCGGCGCGGTTCCGTCTGCGGCGGCCTTCTGTTCAAGTTTGTTAAATTGCCCGTCCAGCCAGGTGAAGTAATAGGTTTGACCTACCCACATGATTCCCGCAAAAACGTGGAACCAGCGCACCGCAAGGTGAAGCCACTCCCGGATTGAGGACATCACCTGGTTGACTCCTTGTCTTATCTGTATCTGTATCAGTTACGCAGACGCAGATCACGAATTCAGGTTCCTCGGTAGGTGGTGTAGCCGTTTGGGCTCAGTAGTAACGGAATGTGGAAATGCGATTCGCCATCCCGCACCTTAAACGTCACCTCTACCGAGGGATACAGCGCTATCGATTTTCTGCGCTGCCAAATAGTCTGCCGTGTCAAACGTCAGGCGGTAGATTCCAGCGGGAAGAACTTTGTCATCCGGCAGCAACTGGCCGCAGCGGCCGTCTTGGTCGGTGTGCGCCGAGCCCAGCAGCAACCAATGTCCGGATGTATCCTGCCGCTCCAGACGTACAGGCACGTCTTGGGCGGGCTTGCCCAGGGCCGTGTCCAAAACGTGGGTGGAGATGCGTTTCATTGCGAGAGCCATTTTTTCAGACGAATCTGTGTGATCTGGCGCTGCTGCTCAGCTGCTTCGCGCAGTTCGATCTCTTTGTCATTCTCCAAGCGGCGGCGCAGAATTTCCAGAATCTCCGGTCCAGACTTGCCCGTAGCGCAAACAATAAAAATATGACCGAAGCGATTCTCGTATTCGCGATTTGCTTCTGCGAGCGCCGTCTTAACCGCATCACCGGTGACCTTCTGCTGCTCAGCGGTTGACCAAGCCAAAGACTGCGCCGGTGTTGTTGCCGCGGCCCGCGACTCGCCAATCCGAGGATGACTGTGAAATGCTTCCATCCAATCGGATTCACTGAGGCCGCGCCAGGTCTCGTCGGACGCGGCCAGCAGCGCCATTTTGTCCAGCAACGGCCTGCGTTTCGCCATCCTCATCGGCCCAAGCCTTCGAGCCGCAACACGGTAGGATCTCCTTTGCCGCTTCCTCGAGCGACAGGCGATTCCAGCGAGCCAGCACATCACTCATATCGCCGGCTCGTTCGCTCCCAGCTTCTCCAGAAATTCTGCCACGAGATTGCCAACCACCGTCGACCGATATCTCATCGTCGATCGAATATCGTCGATCGGTCGAATTTCCGCGACAGCGATCTTCTTCGCCAAAAGTAGCAGTGATGGTTCGATAGCTTTTCCCTGCACGATTCGTTCCGTCTCCAGCAATCGAAGGGGAACTGGAGCGACGCTTCCCACAGCGATCCTGACGTCTTCGACTTTCCCGCCAGCCAGCCGGCCCAGCGCCGCAACGCACACCTTGGAAATCGCTTGCGCCTGTCGCGCACCAACTTTGCGGGTATAAGAAAAGTACTCTGAAAATCGCCTACTGAGACATATATCTCGAATCAGTTCATCGGAGGCCAGTTTCGTTTTCTTATAATCGGTATGAAAGTCCAGGTAAGGCACGCGCCGCTCGCCACGAACGGAGACGAGGATAAGCTCAGCCTCGTAGGCTAACAATGCCGGCAGAGAGTCGGCAGCCGGCGAGGCGTTCACGACATTACCTCCGAGCGTGCCTCGATTCTGGTTGGCAATTCCACCGGTCCAGCTCGCAGCGCTCACCAACAACGGGAATTCTCGCCCTACGGTCTCGTTTTCGCGCAGATCTGTATAAGTGCATCCAGCGCCAATGCGAACTTCGTCCGCGAGAACTTCAATGTGCCGCAGCTCAGGAAGATTCCAGATGCTGACCAGCTTTCGTGCAGAAAGCTTTCCGGCCGCGTACTGCACCATCACATCAGTTCCTCCGGCGATGGGCAACCATGTGCCGGGTTCCTCAGCGAGCAGCGCGACGATTTCCTGCAGATTAGCCGGCGCAACTAGCTCATAGTCGGCGGGATCGGATCTCACGTCCTGGCCTTGAACTGCACCGCTTTTGCGACGGCGTCGAAAATCTGCACGTAGCCGGTACAGCGGCAAAGATTTCCTGAAAGTCCTTCGCGGATGTCGTCCTATCGTGGGCTGAGGATTCCGCTGCAACAAATGAGAAGCCGCGAGAATCATTCCCGGAGTGCAGATGCCGCACTGAGCGCCGCCGCACTCCAGAAACGCTTCCTGCAAGCAATTCAGTTGCGCGCCTGCGGCCAACCCCTCGATGGTCACAATGTTCGCGCTCTTGGCCTGGAGGATCGGCACCAAACAGCTGTTCACCAGCGCCCCATCCATCAATACGGAGCATGAACCGCACTCGCCTTCAGCGCATCCTTCTTTCGCGCCGGTCAACGCGAGTTCCTGGCGCAACACGTCCAGTAATCTTTCCATTGGATGAACGCGCACGGTCCTCCGCTCGCCGTTGACGGTAAACGAGAGCTCGCACTTGGCGCGACCCCCCGAAGAAATGTTCGTTGTCATTGCGATTGCACTCCACCGGCAGAGTGAGGCCCGCTCTTACTTATGCTCTCTGTGGCGAGCTTTTCGAAAATGTCCTCCGGGAGCAAGGGAATCGCATCGAAACGAACCTGGAGCGCGTCCTCGACAGCATTAATAATTGAAGGAGCCGGACCATCCATGGGAAGCTCGCCAATCCCCTTGGCGCCAAACGCGCCGTGAATGTTATCCATTTCCTCGAAAAACACACGGATGGGAGGCAGGTCGGCCGAAGTTGGCATGATGTAATTCGTCATCTGGCTGTTTTGCATGCGTCCATTTTGCCAAATCACTTTCTCGTACAGCGTATATCCGATCCCCTGAGCGATACCGCCCACGATTTGACCTCGAGCCAAAACTGGATGAAGGACCTTGCCCACCTCTTGCAGCGCTACGAGGTCATTTACAGATACGCTGTAGGTGCTCAAGTCAACTGTAACTTCTGCGACATAAACTGCCCAGGCAAATGCCGCGTATGCCTCGCCGCGGTACTTTTCATCGTCCCAGAATACGTCGCTTGGCGCTTCAAAACGGGCGGATGAGCGGAATGTTCCATGGGCCGCAACGTAGTTCTGGCAGGCCGTCCGGAATTCCGCCGGAGAGTATGATCTCTCGAGCGCGCCGCTCGTGGTCAGCGTCTGTTTAATTCCCAAGGCCGCGGACTGCACCAGTTTCCCTACCACCATGACGGTACGTGATGCAACCGTCGGACCGCTGTTCGGCACCTCCCCAGTGTCTGCCTGCGCAATGGTTACGTCGTCATACTCGAGTCCGAGAGTTTCGGCTACGATCTGGCACAGAACTGTCTTAGTTCCCTGGCCAAATTCCGTGCTTGAAACCAGCACGCGCACGCTGCCATCGGCGCACGCCTCCACATCAACCACAGAGCTCAGATTCCGCTCTCCTGACCCCGTAAAACCCGCGCCGTGCAAGAAGGCTGCGACGCCGATTCCCTTCTTGCTTGTTCCCATTCGATTCTCTTTTGAGAAGCGCTGCTTCTTCGAGTGGTAGTTCGAGAGCTCCAGTGCTCGGTCGAGAAGCTTCTCCAGATCAATCGCTTCACGGATGGTTTGTTCTGTGGTTGTTGTCTGTCCCGGCTGCAAGAAATTCCGTCGCCGGATTTCGATCGGGGATAGTCCCACGACCTGCGCGATGCGCTCCATGTGCCGCTCCATCGCAAACAGGCTTTGCGGTGCTCCGAAGCCGCGAAAGGCGCCGTGCGGCGGTGCGTTGGTGGCCATGGCCTTAGCGCGAATTCGAACATTGGGCCAGTAATACGGACCGCCGGCATGGATCGTGCCGCGTGAAAGGACTACTGGCGACAGCGTTGTGTATGCCCCGCCGTCAACGGCAAATTCAATTTCGCCACCCAGGATTTTCCCGCCTTTGGTCACGGCGGTGCGGTGTCGGGTGCGCGAGGGATGCCGCTTGGTGGTGGCAGCCATATCCTCCATGCGGTCATAAATGATTTTCACTGGCCGTCCGGATTTGATTGCCAGGAGGGCAGCATGTCCTGCGATCATGGACGGATATTCTTCTTTGCCGCCGAACGCGCCGCCCGTCTCCATTTGCACCACACGGACTTTGTCCGCTGGTAAGTTACACAGCGTCATCAAAGCCTTGTGGATGTAGTACGGACACTGGAGCGAGCCCCACACCGTGACGCCCCGCTCTGGATCGTAGGTGGCGATCATCCCGTTATTTTCGATATAAAGCTGCTCCTGCGCCCCAGTGCGATATTCGCCTTCAACGATATAGTCAGCTTTTTCCCAGACGCCATCGATGTCACCTTTCTCGACTAAATAGGTTTTGAAGGTGTTGTCTTTTCCCCAAATGATTTGGGCGCTACTCTCGCTTTCTTCGATCGTGAACGCGGCAGGAAGTGGTTCGTATTCGATCGAGATCGCATCAATGGCCTTGGGGAGCATATGCCGGTCCGGATGGGCCAACAGGACAATCGGTTCCTCGGAATGGTTCACAATCCCATCCGCCAGACATGGTTGATCGTCGACGATCAGAACGATGCAGTTCTTCCCAGGGATATCTTTTGCCGACACAATAACAAACTCGTTCCAGGAGATCCCCGGGTCCAAAAGTTATCTTTTTGATCTTGCCACGCGGAATGCGGCTGCGGACAGTGGCACCGTAGAGCATGTTCGGCAGCGTCATGTCATCGATGTATTGCGCTCGGCCAGTAACTTTGTCGCGACCCTCCTTGCGCGGAACTGATGCGCCGACGATGCGATTATTGGTCATCGTTTGATTATCGCACCTGACGTTCGCCCACTACCGGCGGCACTCCTGGCCTATTGGCTCTCCGGCAAACTTGCCGTCCGCGAAAACAAGTTGCCCCCGGAGATAGGTGGCCTTCACCACTCCACGCAGTGTTTCTCCCAGATAGGGAGAAAGAGGCCAGCGATAATGCAGGCCCTCTTGGGTCACCACGAATTCGGCATCTGGATCAAAGATAACCAGGTCAGCGTCGTAGCCGGCGGCAAGGCGACCTTTGCGAGTTTGGCATCCAGCTAGCCGGGCTGGTTCTTCGGCCATCCAACGCACAATATCTCTCAGCGTAAATCCCCGCCGGCTGGCCTCGGTCCACATCACTGGGAGCGCGACGGAAAGGCTCGAGATACCGCCCCAGGCCGTTTTAAAATTTCCCTCATTAAGCCGCTTCATGTCCGGCGGACAGGGAGAGTGGTCCGTGGCTACCAGATCGATTACTCCATCCCGAAGGCCCTGCCACAAAGCTTCGCGGTTTTCGCGGGTGCGAATTGGCGGCGCGCATTTGCACAGCGTGGCTCCGTCAGCGATGTCCTCGGCGGTCAAATGCAGGTAATGCGGGCAGGTTTCCACGCTCACCGCAAGCCCCTCATTGCGCGCGGCGCGTAAATCGCCGAGAGCCTTGGCGGTTGAGAGGTGGACAATATGCAGGTGGAAATCGTATTCGCGGCAAAGTGACAGCATCATCCGGATCGCCGCCAGCTCTGCCTCATCAGGTCGCGATTGCAGATAGGTTGCGTAACGTCTCCAATCAGCACCGGCCAAGTGTTCTGTAGCCGCGTCTATCGGTCCCGCGAGTTCGGCGTGCACCAGTAGTGGCAAACCAGTGCGCGCAACATGGGGCAACGCTGCCCGTAAGTCCTCTTCGCCGACCATGGTGAAGCCATCGATCCCGGGATGAACGAGAAAGCATTTGAACCCCTTAACACCTGCCGCCGCCAGGGCTTCGATATTTTCCTCATTGCCCTGGACCACGCCGCCCCAAGCCGCCCAGTCGACCCAGCACTCGCCTTGTGCAGCTTGACGCTTCGCCTCAAGTGCAGCGACCGAGGTGGTCGCCGGCAAGCAATTCAGAGGCATGTCCACCAAGAGGGTATAGCCCCCCGCCGCAGCGGCGCGCGTTGCCGTGTAGAACCCTTCCCACTCCGTTCGTCCGGGATCGTTAATGTGCACGTGTGAATCAACTAGTCCCGGAAGAACGGCCGCATTGCCGAAGTCTTCGACCTCAATGTCGACCGGCAACCGGTTCGGAGGAATGACTGAGCGGATCTTTCCTCCTTCTACGACGATGGCGGCCCGCCGAATTCCTTCCGGAGTGACCACCTGACGGGAGAGGAAGGCCCGCAAACTCATGTTCTCGATCTTCCCTTCTTCCAAACAATTCTTGAGTAAGAGGCCAAAGCGTATCGTGGCGAAATCAGTTTTTCAACCTGTCACTTTCAGAATTCATGCCGAAAAAATCCTACGTCGTCCAGACGCCCGCTTATACTCTGCTTGCCGATCAACCGCGGATCGGTGGTGGAGCGAGATAACATGACCAATCCTTTCATGGCCCGGGCCATTCAACTTTCGATTGAGAACGTCCGGTCGGGACAAGGAGGGCCGTTCGGTGCAGTTGTCGCGAAAGACGGCACCGTCATTGCCGAAGCCGTGAATCAGGTGACTTTAACCAATGATCCGACGGCTCACGCTGAAGTGCTCGCCATCCGCCAGGCCTGCCGGAAACTTGGTCTCTTCGAACTTAAAGGCTGTGAGCTTTACACGTCCTGTGAACCGTGTCCCATGTGCCTGGGAGCAGTCTATTGGGCGCGTCTCTCCCGCGTCTATTTCGGCAATCTTGCTACAGACGCATCCAAGATCGGATTTGACGACTCATTCATCTATCGTGAAATCATTCAGCCGCATGGGCAACGCCGGATTCCCATGATTCAGATGATGCGAGAACAAGCGCTGGCAGCATTTCGGGCGTGGGATGAAAAGCCCAATAAGATCCCATACTGAACAGGTGAACTGAGCCTTCGAGGAGAACGATTGCTCGCGCGTTACTTCAGGTTTACCGAGAACCAGACGAATTTGAGGCAAGAGGTTCTCGGCGGCCTCACGACTTTTCTGACGATGTCTTACATCGTCGTCGTAAACCCGCAAATCCTCTCCCAGGCAGGAATGCCCGTCGATGGCGTCGTTTTCGCGACCTGCCTCTCCTCCGCGGTTGCCACTTTGGTGATGGGGCTTTATGCAAACTATCCCATCGCATTGGCACCGGGCATGTCGCTCAATGCCTACTTCACCTACTCCGTTTGCCTGGGCATGCACGTTCCGTGGCGTACAGCGCTCGGGGTAGTGTTCTTCTCGGGTGTTCTCTTCCTCGTGCTTACGGTCACGCGGGTACGTGAGCAGATCGTCAACGGCATACCCGACTGTCTGAAGCATTCAACCGCTACTGGGATAGGTTTCTTCATTGCGTTTGTCGGCCTGCGAAACGCGAAGTTGGTGGTCGCCAATGCCGCTACGTTCGTTGGACTGGGTAGTTTTGCCGACCCCGCGGTGCAGATGGCCTGCTTTGGACTAGTTCTGACACTGTTCCTCATGACCCGAAAGATCAAGGGCGCAATCCTGATCGGAATCTTTGGAACGGCCCTTCTTGGCATGTCGCGTGGCATCTCGCAGTGGCCGGCAGCGATCTTCTCTGTGCCCCACCCTTCGTCAACCTTTCTACAGTTGGATTTTCGTGGGGCCATTCATCTCGGCTTCCTCGAAATTCTGTTCGCATTTCTGTTCGTGGATCTTTTTGACAACGTAGGCACGCTCGTGGGCGTGTGTGAGCAAGGCGGGTTCATCAGGGATGGAAAGATACCGCGAGTAGGGCGTGCGCTGCTGGCGGATGCGACCGGAACAATTTTCGGCTCGCTGGCGGGCACGTCTACGGTCACGAGCTACATCGAAAGCGTGGCCGGTATCGCGGCAGGTGCTCGCACCGGACTGAGCAACATCGTGGTGGCGGCTCTTTTTCTGGTTGCCATGTTCTTTTCTCCACTGGCGACCGCCATTCCGAGTTATGCGACGGCGCCGGCCCTCATTCTTGTGGGCGCTTTGATGACGCAATCTATCGCACACATCGATTGGCGGGAGTTCAGCGAAGCGGTACCGGCCTTTATCACCATGCTGGCCACACCTCTAACCTTCAGCATTGCAACGGGCCTTAGCTTGGGGTTAATTTCTTACACAGTCGTGAAAGTGGCGGCTGGGAAATTCCGCGAAATTAACCCACTAATCTGGATCCTCACCGTCTTATTCATTCTGCGCTACATCTATCTGGCGATAGGCTGAAGCGCACGCACTCTGGTCCATCACGCAGGTTCTATTTCGGATACCATTCCAGTACTCGTACCTCGATGCCCGTGCCCTCAAGCCGCTTCTGAAATACAGCGAGATCCGAGCCGCGATAGTGATACGGAATCACGACTTTCGGATGAAACGCTTTGACCGCGTCGGCAGCCTCGTCCGGAGGCATGGTGTAGGGCAGATTCATGCACACAAATGCTACGTCGATGTTCTTGAGGGCACGCATCTCCGGTACGCCCTCAGTGTCGCCTGAGAAGTAGAATCGTACCCCGCCATAGGTGAGCACATAGCCGTTGCCGCGTCCCTTGTCGTGAAAGAGCTTGCCGGGTGCGGGCCCGCGCGTCAGATTGTAGGCCGGCACTGCGTCGATGGTCCAGCCTTGCCAAGTTTTGCTTTCGCCGTTGGCAATCGGCTTAGCAGTAGTGACTGTTTCGACCACCGCGGGCGGCGCCAGGATCTCCGTCCCTCCTTTGCTCACTTCCGGAATGGAAGCCGGATCCATGTGATCGGGATGAATATCTGTAATCAGAATGAGGTCGGCCTTCGGGTGTCCGGAGAATTTTGCTGGCTTTGCGGGATCGAGATAGATCGCTTTTCCTCCGGCCTCGATCAGCGTGCTGGCATGGTAGAGCGGAGTAATTTTGACCGGTCCCGCCGACGTCGGGAAGGTCTGCGCCGAAGTTTGGGAATGCGCGAGCGTTGATACCACGAAGATGGTGTAAGGAAGTATCAGAAGCAGTTTCATCTCAGCCTCATTCCACTTTTTGCTCCAGCCACACCTCCGGCTGGCCAATAGCTTCGGAGACTTCATTCAAAAAGGCGGCAGCCCGGACGCCATCAACCACGCGATGGTCGCAGGATAGTGTAACAGTCATCATCGGACGAATAGCGGGCTGGCCGTCAACCGGCACAACCCGATCTGCGATCCGCGCGACTGCTAGAATCGCGGCCTGTGGTGGATTGATGATCGCGCTGAAAGCATCGACCTGGTACATACCGAGGTTGCTGATGGTAAAAGTCGCCGCGGCAATATCTGGAGGACGCAAGCGGCCCGCGCTGGGCGCGTTCGCTCAGATCCCTGCGTTCGATGGCAATCTCGCCCAGATTCTTGGTGCTGGCACGGTGAATCACTGCCGCCACGACGCCGTCGTCAACTGCCATTGCGATGCCGATATTTATGTCTGGATTGAGGCGAATTCGCGTCGCCGCTCCAGCTAGCATTCACGCGAGGATGCTTGGTAAGGGCACGAGCCACCAGTGCTACCAGTAAATCGGTGTGCGTGATCCGCACTCCGTGTGCCTTCTCAATTGTTGGCCCGAGTCGCTCGCGGGCGGCGAGGAGAGAACTCACATCAACTTCGCGAACCACGAAAAAGTGCGGCACGGTGGTCCAACTCTGCGTAGTTCGCTCGGCCATGAGCCGCCCAATTGAACTCAACGGTTCCACCCCAGCCGGCGCCGCGCTGCTTTGCGAAACCGCCACGGCAGCAACGTCTGAGGCAAGGATCTCTCCCCCGGGACCTGATCCCTGCAAACGTCCAACGTCAAGACCGCGCTCTTTTGCGAGACGGCGGGCTTTGGGAGAAATCTTTGCACTCGCAGCGGCCGGCGGCTCGGGAGTGTTCAGAGCAGCTGAGGCGGGACGGGCGATTGAGGCCGACGTCGCTACAACCGTCGGCGCGGCCTGTGGGGGAGGGGCTTCGCCTGGGCGGACGATCCAAGCAATCGTCTGTCCAACCGGGATGACAGCGCCCTCGTGCGCGCTGACACCCGCCAGAATGCCATCCGCCGGACATTCTACTTCCAGCACAGCTTTATCGGTTTCCACCTCCAGCAGCGGTTCTCCTTTGCTTACACTCTGGCCTTCCTTCTTGCGCCAGGAAACCAGCTTCCCGGTCTCCTGCGCCATCTCGAGTGCGGGCATCACGACGCTGAAAGCCATCTTGTTTGGTCGATTCTCAATTTGCCGTTTAGACGACTTGTCATCCTGAGCGAGATCCGCGTCTTCTGAAAGAAGAGGCGGGTCGAGTCGAAGGATTCCTACTTCTCACACTGGACACGTCAGATTTTTTCTGCTTGCACGGTTAGTCCGACACTCCTACTCGTTCGCTCTTGGCGCTGGCTTCAATCATTTCGACCACGCGTTCGCTTGGCGCAGCTTCGCTTTCTCGCGTCGTCGGTAAGGGTCCGTTGACAGTGAAATAATGCGCTCCTGCTACCAGTAGCTGCTCGGCAGGAAAACGCGTGATGACCTCGTGGCCAGTCTCGGTGACGACGATTTCTTCCTCGATGCGGGCGGCGCTCCAACCATCGGTCGAGGGCCAGAACGTCTCCAGCGCAAACACCATGCCCGGTTTGATCTCGTGAGAATGTTCGAAGGAAACCAGCCGGCTGATGACTGGTTTTTCCCATATGGCGAGTCCTACACCGTGCCCATATTGCAGCGCAAAGCACGCCTCTTCGTTGGGGAAGCCGAACTCCTCTGCTTTGGGCCAAACCGACGCGATCTCCGCGGTGGTACGGCCCGGGCGCACTAGCTCGATCGCGGCATCGAGATATTCGCGGCATTGTTTGTATGCATCCACCATTGCGTGTGAACCGTAGCCAATGGTGAAACACCGGTAATAGCAGGTGCGGTATCCCATGTAAGAATGAAGGATGTCGTAATAGACGGGATCGCCGGGACGAAGTACGCGATCGGAGAAAACATGGGGGTGCGGATTGCAACGCTCCCCGGAGATCGCGTTTACCGCTTCCACGTACTCCGAGCCGAGATCGTAGAGAACTTTGCTTACCAGTCCAACCGCTTCGTTCTCGCGCATGCCGGGCTTCATTGCCCGATAGAGCTCGTCGTAAGCGGCGTCGACCATCATTGCTGACATGTTGAGCAGAGTGATCTCATCCTGTGTTTTGATCACCCGCGCATCAGACATAAGCTGCTGTCCATCCACAACGGTGATTCCTTCGCGCTGCAGCGCGAAGAGCACAGGTGGCTCGATGATGTCGATCCCCAGCGGCTCTTTTTGTAGTCCGCGCATTTCGAGCTCGATGCGGATTTTCCTGGCGACATCTTCGGCTCTGCCCATTTCTGGCGACATAGCCCCACGCAGCATCGAGATACCTGGACGAGATCGCTCTCCCAGCCAGGGACAGTGGAGCTGATGATGCTTAGCGGCTGACCCAAAGTCCCACAGAATTGGTTCGTCGTTCTGTGGCAGGAGGGTAAAGCGATTGCACTTGTCCTGCGCCCAACTGCCGATGTGCGTCGCGGTAAGATAGCGCACATTGTTCATGTCGAAGCATAGGAGCGCGCCCATCTCCGATTTGGCGAGCAAAGCCTTGGCTCGCGCCAAGCGTTCGCGGCGCAGCCGATCGAAGTCCACCCGCTGTTCCCAATCAACTGCCATGGTTCCATGAGTCGGCAATGCCATGACGCGCCTCCTCTTCTTCTAATTCTTCTAGCTCTGGCTCCGCTCAAGCCTAACTTCGATTACAAAGCGCCCGCGCCGCTTCGAAGACAGACTTTTCTGTCGGAACGGTCACATCTTCGAGCGGAGGCGAAAACGGGATCGGGACGTGCATAGCCCCCATACGCTTAACGGGGGCGTCCAAATCATAAAAAGCGCCTTCAGCAATCACTGCAGCGATCTCGGCGGCGACGCCATAGCGGCCGTAGCCTTCGTCCATGACAATCACGCGCGACGTCTTCTTCGCTGATTCAATCAGCGCCTGTTCGTCTAGCGGCCACGTGGTTCGAGGGTCGATCACCTCGGCGCTAATCCCGGCTTCCTCGAGCAAGTTCGCTGCCCCCAGGGCCACCTGCACCATGCTGCTGGTCCCGACCAGAGTGATGTCACGGCCCACACGTTTGATGTCCGCCACTCCGAACGGAATCGTGTACTCCTCCGCAGGCACCGGACCTTTCAGCTTGTACATCATCTTGTCTTCGAAAAAAACCACTGGATTCTCATCCCGGATCGCCGTTTTCAGCAATCCCTTCGCATCATAGGGTGTCGACGGCAAAACGACTTTCAGCCCGGGGACGTGGCTGAACCACGCATGCAGCGACTGTGAGTGTTGCGCCCCGGATCGCCTGGTCGCCCCCAGCGTCGTCCGCATCACCATAGGAACTTTCCATGCTCCTCCCGACATGTAGTGGACTTTCGCCGCCTGATTCACCATCTGATCCATAGTGAGCGTAATGAAATCTCCGAACATGATGTCGACGACCGGACGCAGACCGGTCATCGCCGCTCCCACAGCGACGCCAGTGAAGCCGGCTTCCGAGATGGGGGTATCAACCACGCGGCCAGTGCCAAATTCCTCCACCAGCCCAGAAAGAACCTTGAATGGCGTGCCCGCCTCGGCAACATCTTCGCCCAGAATGCACACCCGGGAGTCGCGTCGCATCTCTTCGGCCAGCGCCTCACGGACGGCTTGCGCAAAGGTAATCTCGCGTGCCACAGCATCAGGCATAGACGTTCTGCTCCACTTCCTGCACCCGGGGATAGGGGCAGCAATTGCGAACTCAACTGCTTTTTCCATCTCGGACCTGACCTCCGCGTCGATCGCGTCGAGCGAGGCAGAGTCGGCAGCCTTCTGTTCAATCAGAAAATTGGCCAGACGCTGGATCGGATCGCGTTGGTTTTTCCAGGTTTGCTCTTCCTGTTTCGAGCGGTAGTATTCCCGATTGATATCGCCCACATGATGACCGCTGTACCGGTAGGTGTTGCATAGGAGGAACGCGGGACCATCTCCGTCGCGGGCGCGGTCGACCAGCCGCTTGGCGACCACATAGACAGCCCGCACGTCCTGACCATCAACGCTCTCGGCTTGCAAACCAAAAGCGGCGGCACGAGCCCCGATGTCGCCTGCCGTCGTCTCGGAATAGTGCGTGTACTCGGTGTACAAATTATTCTCGCAAACGTAAATCACCGGCAGCTTCCAGAGCTGCGCCAGATTCATCACTTCGTAGAGCACACCTTGTCCGAGCGCCCCCTCACCGAAGAAGCAGACCGTAACGCGGTGATTGCCCAAATGCTTGGCGGAAAATGCCGCTCCGGTAGCGATCCCGACGCTGCCGGCAACGATGGCATTCGCACCCAGGTTGCCCGTCGCAGGGTCCGCAATGTGCATAGATCCGCCTTTGCCGCGGCAGTATCCCGCCTCTTTGCCTAGGAGTTCGGCGAACATACGGTCCGGTGAAGCGCCTTTTGCCAGGCAGTGCCCGTGTCCTCGGTGTGTGCTGGTGATGTAATCATCGAGCCGGAGGGCCTCGCAGATCCCGACCGCTACTGCTTCCTCACCCACGTAAAGATGGGCCAGGCCTGGCATCAGGGCGCGAGTGTAGAGTTCGTTGACCTGCTCTTCAAACCGTCGAATCCTCAGCATCCTCCGGTACATTTGGATCCATCGTTCGACCCTGATCCCGGGCTCGGCGGTCGCGTTAACCGCGATAGTCGTCATTTTGCCACTCCTGACATCCGCGCTAGCACATCAAACACCACCGCAAAATCCAGCCGAGCCATTCCCATGCCCCGAGCCGCGGTCAGAAACTCATTACTCACAGCGGTCGTTGGCAAAGGGACGTCGAGCTGACGCCCCATCTCCAGCGCCAGCAGCATATCCTTCTGCATCATGTTCACGTCGAACCACGCTTCTTGGGGCTGTTGCAGGACGAACGGTCCGCGATACTGGATCATCGGCGACGCCACTGCGCTGTGGGTTAAAACATCAACTGCCGTCTCCCGGGCGATGCCACTCTTCTCTGCGAGCAAAACTCCTTCCGAAAACGCCAGCATCTGCACCGCGAGACTAAGGTTGGTGGCAATCTTCATCGATAGCGCCAGCCCATTGTCGCCGACGTATGTCACCTTTGGCCCGATATCAAGCAACAGTGGCTTCACCCGATCGAAGGTTTCGCGACGTCCGCCCACCATCACCGACAATTTTCCCTCTTGCAGCGTTATCACGCTGCCGGACACCGGCGAATCAACCATGTCGGCGCCTTTTTCGCGTACCTTGGCAGCCAAGACCCGGCTTGCCGCCGGGCTGATCGTACTCATATCGCTAAAGATCTTCCCCTTGCTGAAGCCCGCCAGCAGCCCATCCGGTCCTTCGGCGATGGCGCTAAGCGCAGCCTGCATTCGTGACCATGGCAAAGGTCACATCGGCCGTGGCACTGACCTCGCGCGGCGAGTTCGCCCACTTCATGCCCTTGTCGATCAGCCACTGGGCCTTCGATCGGGTTCGGTTATAACCAGTCACGGCGTGTCCCTTGCTCAACAGCCGATTCACCATTTGGCTGCCCATCACGCCGAGACCGACAAATCCGAGATTAGCCATGGATCTCCAAACTGCGAAGCTTCTTCGAATGCGCCGGTAGCGCCGCTGTCGAATCCGCTCGAGAATCCTCACAAACCTGCTGCAAATGATCCCGCATCGTCGCGCGCGCTTTCTCGGGGTCACGCAGTTCGATCGCTTGCAGGATGCGCTTATGGTGAAACTGTCCACGCTCCGGTCCGCCATCCACCTTAAAAATTCTCATTCGCTGTTCCCGAAGCAGGCCGACAATCGAATCAATCAAGGAGAGAATGAGCGGATTTGCCGCTGCTTCCGCTAATGCAAGATGGAAGTCGAGGTCAGCTTCTATGAAGGCATCGGGATCCCGCCTCGCACGGTCCATGACGGCAACGGCCTCGCGCATGGTGGCAAGGTGTTGTTCCTCCACGCGAGTGGCCGCCAGCGCTGCAATTTCCGGCTCGAGAATCGCCCGCAATTCAGCCAGACTTGTGGATCCATCCGGTTGCCCGATCTTGACCATCAGGTCCAGCGACTGGCGGATTGCCTGCGATGTACCATCGGTCACGAATGTCCCGCGCCCCGAATAAGCTTCTACCAGGCCTTTTTCGCGGAGCGCTTTAACTGCCTCCCGAACCGCGGTCCGGCTCACACCGAACTGCTGCGCCAGCTCGCGTTCCGCCGGCAATTGGTCTCCCGGTTTGAGCGTGCCCTTCAGAATCGACTCTTCAATCTGCTGGACGATCTGCTCGTAGAGTCGAGATGTCCGGACTACCTTGTAAACCATATCCCTCGTCATACTCCACAAACGGCAATTGCACGACTTTCACGCGACGGTGAACGCTTTAAGCAGCTTGAATCCAAACTGTCTTGGTGTTGGTAAATTCGCGAATGCCATAAGGACCGAGTTCGCGGCCGTGTCCGGAGTGCTTCACGCCGCCAAAGGGCAACCTGGGATCGGAAGCCACCATCTTGTTGATGAACACCATTCCAGCTTCAAGTTCATTGATAAAGCGCTCGCGTTCACTCTGGTCGTTCGTCCATGCGCTCGCTCCCAACCCAAATCGGCTGTCGTTCGCAATTCGAATCGCGTCATCCAAATCCTTGGCGCGGAAAATGCAGGCCACCGGACCGAATAGTTCTTCGCGATATGCCGGGGAGTCTTCAGGGATGTCGGTCAAGACCGTAGGCGCATAGAAATTCCCGGTCCGCTTCAACGGTTTGCCCCCGGTCAAGACCCGCGCCCCGGCAGCAACCGTTTTCTGAACGTCCGCGTCCAGGCTGGTCACGCCATCGGCCGTCGCCAGCGGTCCTAGTTCCGTGCTTTCGTCGAACGGATCGCCTATCTTCAGAGCCTCCATCTTGCTTACGAACTGGCGTTCAAACTCATTCGCAATCGCGTCGGCCACGATAAAGCGCTTGGCGGCAATGCAAGACTGTCCGTTATTGATGATTCGAGCTTTGACTGCAGTGGCAACGGCCTCATCGAGATTGGCGCTGGGCATGACAATAAAGGGATCGCTGCCCCCAAGTTCCAGCACTACCTTCTTAATTCGTTTGGCCGCACCCGTTCCCACCTGTACTCCGGCCTCTTCGCTCCCGGTGAGAGTTGCGGCTACCACTCTCGGATCATTCAGGATTCTGTCGACTTGTTGTGAACCGATAAGGAGTGTCTGAAAGACGCCTTCAGGAAATTCCGCCTTACGAAAGATTTCTTCAATCGCCAGCGCACATTGGGGGACATTCGAGGCATGCTTCAAGAGTCCGACATTGCCTGCCATCAAGGCCGGAGCGGCGAAACGAATCACTTGCCAGAAAGGAAAGTTCCAAGGCATCACTGCCAGTATTGGTCCCAGCGGCTGGTAATGGACATAACTACGCGTGGCTGTCGTCTCCACGGTCTCGTCGGCGAGAAATCGTTCCGCGTTCTCTGCGTAGTAGCGGCACGCCCAGGCGCACTTAACCGCTTCATCAACGGCGGACCGAAACGGCTTACCCATCTCGGTGGTCATCAGGCGCGCGAAGGTGTCTTTCTCGCTCTCAAGAATGTCCGCCGCTTTAAGCATCATCCTCGCCCGATCGGCGAAGGGGAGTTTTCGATATCGGGAGAAGGCGTCGGCTGCGCGCTCGATCTTGTGGTCAATCTCGGCGTCCGTGAGCGGCTCAAAAGTCTTAAGTAGCTCTCCGGTCGCGGGATTGATAGTCGAGATTGCCATCGTGGACCTCTCCTGTGCCCGGAGCTCTTTGCCGACCTAAGCTGACAGATCGCTTTCCGGTACTGTGGTCCGACAACCCTACCACAAGATGACCGCATAGTGTCAAGCTTATACATGGGTTTCAGCGTTTCCTCTTGACACATATTCTCCCATGGTGGTAGAGCTGTCGGACCACAACTAAGCGGAGGTCTGTATGCGTTCCCTGGCGTTGAGGGTTAACAGGTCGGCCCGTGTCCAAACGCGAGTGTCTCCCAAGATTCTGGGGTGGGGCCTAGTGGCTCTTTTGGTGTGCCTGCCCCTATTTTCTCAGACCAATCACCGGCCGTATTCTCGGAAGCATTACCGACCAAACTGGCGCGGCCCTAAGCGGGGCCACGGTCGTCATCACCGATGTGCAAAGAGGGGTTACGCGAACCGTGACCACGGATGACGCCGGCGCTTACGTTGCACCTGACTTGTCTCCCGGGCATTTACACGATCCGTGCCGAGGCTAAAGGCTTCAAGACGGTTGAGCGCCGGGATGTTGAGTTACAAGTTGCTCAGGACATACGCATCGACGTTTCACTCCAGCCGGGAGAGGTCTCCCAGACAGTTGTAATTACCGGAGAAGTTCCGATGCTGAATACGACCTCCGCAACTTTGGGCGGCACGCTGAGCAACAAGGAGATCAATGATCTACCCTTGAACGGCCGTAACTACGAGAACCTGCTCCAACTGCGCCCGGGGGTGATCCGTTATCCCGGCGGCGGCTTCTCGACCACGAGCGCCAACGGACTGCGCGCCGAGGACAACGCCTATCTCATCGACGGTCTATTCAACAGTGAACCTTTCTCTGGTCAGAGCATCATCAACGGAGCCGGCATTGCGGGAGATTCCGCCACTATCTTACCGGTCGACGCCATCCAGGAATTCAATGTCCAGCAGAATCCCCCGGCCGAATATGGCTGGAAGCCAGGCGCCATCGTCAACGTTGGGTTGAAGTCCGGGACCAATAGCCTGCACGGCACCGCTTACGGTTTTTACCGCGATACAATTTTCGACGCGCGCAATTTCTTCAACCCAGCCGCGACGCAGAGCAAGATCCCGAGGAGTTTGAAGCAGTTCGGCGCGACCTTGGGCGGACCGATCGTCAAGGACAAACTTTTCTTCTTCGGCGGGTATGAGGGCCAGCGCTATCGCGTGGGCAATTCAGGGATAGAAGCCAGTCCGGCAATACCTTCCCTGTCAACACCATCAACTCCCGACTGCACGTTTATCACCAGCGGCGGTTGTACGAATAGCATCACGGACGCGATCGCGGATGTGCAGGCCGCACCACCAGCGCTCGGGCTTACGATAAGTCCGGTTAGTCTACAGTTAGCTGGCTGCCAACTGGGGCCACCGGTCACGTGCAACGGCAAAGGTTTCCCGCTGAACAACGGAACGAACCCAGCGGGCCCAGGCCTGATTAACATCAGTCTGCCGAACACCGTCAACGCCGACAACGCAATCGGAAAGGTTGATTACCACATCGCTGATCGCCACTCTCTGAGCGGCATGTATTTCTACGGCAACAATTCGGGAACGGTCAATGACGCGGGAGAAACCCAACCCCAGTGGTTGACGCTGATTCACACCCGGGCGCAAGTTGTCGGGGGGACTTGGGTTTGGACACCGAGTTCTCGTTGGGCGAATGAGGCGCGAGTGGGCTACAACCGGCTGTATCAGCCCACCTTTACCGCAGATCATAACGTTCCCGCCTCGACATATGGCATTAATACCGGCGTGACCAATCCGCTGTATGGCGGCTTGCCGATCATCACCATTCTGCCTTTCAATGTCCCTGAAATATTAGGTGGATTTGTTTGGCCCAAGGTGCAAGGACCGGATACAAGGGTGCAGTTCGTCGACCACATATCGTATACGCGCGGCAAGCACGCGCTGAAGTTTGGCGGCGAACTCCATCGCGACAGCTTCACTGGAGGGGCTTATGCCGGGGGGAGGGGACGCCTCAAGTTCCTAGGCGGCGGTGCCTTTCCCACATCGACGCCTCTGGAAGACTTCTTTGCCGGAGTGCCAGCCGTGGGTCAGGTGCTTATCGGAGACCCCACACGCCACATTCATAATTGGTCGGAAGGGGGGTTCTTGCAAGATGATTGGCGCGTCACCGGGAACATAACTGTGAACCTGGGCTTGCGATACGAGTACAACGGGGTCATCAAAGACGAACACGATCTCCTGGGCAATTTCGATCCTACGAAGGGGCTACTTCAGGTCGGGCACGGACTTAGCGGTCCCTACAATGGCGACCACAAGAATTTCGCGCCGCGCGTGGGCATCGCCTGGGACCCCTCGGGCAAGGGCAATACCGTCATTCGCGCGGGCGGTGGCCTCACTTACGAGACCGTGAACTGGGAATCGTTTCTCGCATTCAACAACACGCTGGGCCTCAGCAGCATTCCCACTGCCACCAGCGCCGGAGTATTACCCGGCGGCGGCACGATTGCCGTCGGCAACATCAAGGTCTTTCCCAGCACTGCCCAGTACAACAGCGGCCCAGTCTTTCCTCCTGGCCAGCTCAACTGTCTAGCCAACACATGTACCATCCTCGGCATCGACCCCAACATCACTACTCCCTATGTCGCCACTTGGTCTGTGAACGTGCAGCACGCCTGTCGGCAATAATCTCTCCGTGGAAGTCGGCTACGTCGGCGATCATGGTTCGAACTTAGTGGGGGTTCATGACATCAATCAGCCGCCTGTGGGTTCCGGATGGACGCCGGCCGCGATTGCCGTTAAAGCCGCCGATGGCGGAGCGGAGCAAGCGGCGCGCCCCTTCAATGGGACCTTCCCGTTCCTAAATGCCGTCTATCAGATGGGGAACATTTACCGATCCAATTACAATGGCCTGCAAGCCACTCTGACCGCCCGCAATTTCCACGGCCTCTCCGCCATTGTCGGCTACACCTATGCTCACGCCCTGGACGACGTTGGCGCCAACTGGGATTTCGGACAAGGACTGGGTCTCCCCCAGGATAGCGCGCATCCGCAGCGCGAATACGCGAGCAGCGACTTCGACATCCGGCATCGCTTCACGCTTTCGATGACCTACGTTGTTCCTGGAAAGAAGTCATTTGCGCAACTCCTGGAAGGCTGGCAGCTCAATTCCATTGTGACTTTGAATAGCGCACAGCCCTGGGGCCCGACCGATTCAGCGACCGACGTCAGCGGGACCGGCGCGTCAACCACCGCCGCGACCGGAATTGAGCGTTGGGACTTCTTTGGCAATCCTGGCGATTTCACGTCGGGTCCAGTCGGGATTCCTTACTTCTCGGGCACAAGCAACCCGGCATGCCTAGCTAAGGCAACGACTCTGGCGATGCAGCAGGCGCTGGGATTGTTTGGCTGCTTCGCGAAGGGCAGCTCGGTGATGATTCCTCCCGGGTTTACCTTCGGAACGATGGGGCGCAACTTATTTCGAGACTCGGGCTTTCGCAATTGGGATTTTTCCGTCGCCAAGAACTGGAAGCTCGGTGAGCGCCTGACCGCCCAGTTCCGCGCCGAGTTCTTCAATATTCTCAATCACCCCAACTTCGCCAATCCCTTCGGTGGGCAAAATGGTTTCGGGACGGGAGGCTTCAACGATCCTTCCACCGCCGGCAGCCGGGATCTTTGGCTGCGGTTGCGCCACGCCCGACAAGGCGGCAGCAAACCCGGTGATCGGTTCAGGAGGTCCACGCGCAACGCAGTTCGGCCTGAAATTCCTCTTCTAGGAGTCTCCTGAAGGCGGTTCGAAGAGATGGGCCCGGTGCGGGGCCTGGCCCTGCATAGAAATTTAGCAGTGCGAATTCAAGGCGAGGGAGTCGAGCAGCGTGACAGGCGGAATCCGCATTAGCTGCACGTTGTCGATTGTTCTCGCTTGTTCTGTCGTGTCCACTGCCTCGCCCAAGAGCACCCCGAACGCACTCTAGACGAGATCAAGACCGAAGCAATCCATCGCGCCGAGAACGGGATGTATCCCCTGATCGGGCTTGATCCGGCTGATGTTCGCGAAGCTTTCAACTCGATCAAGACCCGCGACAAGGACGAATGGGCGGCGGCTTTCATGGCGGTTGCCGACCGCTACATGGCCGAAGGTCGAACGCTCGAAGCGACTGACCCGGTCAAGGCCAACGCCGATTACGTCCGAGCTTGGCGGCTTTATTCTTTCGGTCGCTGGCCGATACCAGCATCTCCGAAAAAGCAGCAATCGTACCAAAAGGCAATCGAAGCGTTTCTGGCTCATGCCCGCTTCTGGGACCCGCCGTTGGAAGTTGTTCGCATCCCCTTTGAAGGTTCGGAGATCATTGGATATCTGCGTCTGCCAAAGAACGCAACGGGCCCGGTGCCCGTCGTAATCGCGGTCAACGGTCTGGACAGCCGCAAGGAGGATCTCTCCGAAAGCTTCGCAGCGATCCTGTCCTACGGCATCGGCTTTCTGGCGGTCGATGGGCCCGGCACCGGTCAGGCGCCGATCAAGGTGAGTGAGACTTCCGACCGGATGCTATCGCGGGTGCTCGACTATCTCCAGACCAGGCCGGAAGTGGACAGCACCAGAATTGCCATGCATGGCGTGAGCTGGGGCGCTTATTGGGCGACCAAGATGTCTATCGTCGAACGCGCGCGTCTAAAAGGAGCGAGCGCCCAATCGCCGCCCGTCGATAAGTTCTTTCAGAAAGACTTCCTGATGAATTCGTTGCTTGGAAATCGAGAATATTTGTTCGATCAGGTACCGGCATTGATGAACATCTTCGACGGAGCTAAGACAATAGACGACTTGGCAGCGGCGCTTTCTAAGATGTCTCTCGTGAATCAAAAACTCCTCGGGAAACCGATGACGCCGATGCTGATCCTGGCTGGCGTCAAGGATACGCAAGTGCCGATATCGGATATTTACTTGCTACTTGACAGCGGCGATGTTCCCAAAGACGCCTGGATCAATCCGCAGGGTGGCCACCTGGGCCGACAAGTAAGAGTGTGGCCCGATCCGATTATTTTTAAACAGGTAATCATTCCATGGTTGGTGCGCACGCTGGAAGTACAGCCCGACAAAGCCAGCCACTAGAACTTGAAACAACTCCGGTCAGCCAAGCCGCTGACAGCATTCTGAAAAAGTGAGGAACTGATGATGGGAGTTTCCGCCACGCCGCTCCCAGCCCCGGCCGCCCCGCCCGTGAGTTCACGCAAGAAACCCTTCTACACAACTCTGTGGGTGCAAGTGCTGCTGGCGATCGGATTGGCAATTGCGCTGGGCTACTTCAGCCCGGATCGAGCCATCGCCATGAAACCGCTGGGTGACGCTTTCATCAAGCTGATCACGATGATTATCAGCTTGATCATCTTTTGCACCGTCGTCACAGGCATCGCGGGCATGCAAGACATGAAGAAAGTTGGCCGGGTCGGTGGGAAGGCGCTGGTGTACTTTGAGATTGTTTCCACAATGGCGTTGTTGATTGGCTTGGTCGTTGGCAACCTGGTACGGCCGGGCAGCGGCTTCAATGTGAATCCCGCCACCCTTGATGCCAAAGCCGTGGCCGATTACGCCGGACAGGCAAAGGCGCAGAGCGCGACCGACTTCCTCATGCATATCATCCCGAACACGGTGGTCGACGCGTTCGCCAAAGGAGACATCCTTGAAGTTCTGCTGGTTGCCATACTGTTCGGCTTCGCATTATCGGCCATCGGTCCACGCTGCAAGCCTTTGGTTGATCTATTCAACGCGCTAACTCACGCGGTATTCGGGGTAGTAAATATCCTCATGCGATTTGCTCCGATCGGCGCCTTCGGAGCTATGGCTTTCACGGTAGGAAAATATGGCTTGGTCTCGCTCGGACCCTTAGCCAAACTGATTGGAACGTTCTACGCAACTTCCATTCTGTTCGTACTTCTTGTGCTCGGGGCGATTGCCCGCGCCGCGGGCTTCGGCATCATCAGGTTCCTGGTTTATATCAAGGAAGAGATCCTTCTTGTCCTGGCTACGAGTTCGTCGGAGCCGGCGCTGCCGACACTGATGGAGAAGCTTGAAAAACTCGGTTGTTCGAAGTCGCTGGTCGGACTCGTAGTACCGACGGGCTACAGCTTCAACACCGACGGCACGAGTATCTACATGACCCTGGCGGCGCTGTTTGTGGCCCAAGCGACCAACACTCAGCTGACACTGATGCAACAACTGACCATCTTCTCGGTTGCGATCTTGACGTCGAAGGGAGCGAGTGGAGTGCAAGGCGCAGCCTTCATTGCGCTGGTGGGAACGTTGTCCGTTATCCCCACCATTCCAGTAGCAGGCATGGCTCTGATTCTCGGTATCGACCGTTTCATGAGCATGTTTCGTGCCACCGTGAATATGATTGGGAATGGCGTCGCAACCGTTGTTGTGGCGCGTTGGGAAAAAGAGGTAGATGGAGCAACCTTGCGGCGGAATCTCGGACCATGATGTCGGACTGGCGTTCGATGAGGATTATGAGGCTGGCTTGAAGATCATCCCGCGGCTGGTTTTACCGTTCATGACTACGACGAGCGGCGCGTCAAAGCGCAGGTGACGGACACAACCTTCTTCTTCCACTGCGGGCTGTGAAGTCAGCCACTGCCAGTCCACAAAACCCTCCCCTGCGTCCGGATTAACAGTAAAGTATCCGATCTGAAAGGCAGTAAGATTCTGAAAAAAATGACTGCCTTGCGAAGGCGTTACGCGAAAATCACGGAATCCCGCCTCCACGATCACTCGGGCTCCCGAAATCTGGTCCCAGGCCACAGGGATTCCGAGCCAGGGATCATTCGATCCCCACCGGCCGACGCCAATCAGCAGATACGGAGTGCCACTGTCGTTGAGCTTCGTGTTGAAATAACTGACCCCTTGGGCCACTTCCTGACTGCGGGCACGTTCAAAACGCTGGACGTCGACCACCACGATATCGCGCAAATCCTGAATCCCACCGTTCCCTAAAACCTTCGAGCTCTGGCATACCAGTTGGTTGGGATCCACGTCTTCCATTCGAAGCTCCTCGCCTTCTCGCGAGAGCACCAGCGGGCGTATCTGCAGAAATCCGAAATCGGCGACTTCATTAGAATGGCACGACAGCCGGACCGCGAACTCGATTTCCACCGGCCGTCCGAGCGCGTCTTCACCGATTTTCATGAGTTGGTTGAGAATTGAGGCAAGAGGAAAGACACCATGCTTCAAGATGGGAGCGAAGCTCACGACGCGAATTCCGGGTCGGCTGAGGCCGTCATAGACAGCTTGATTGTCGTCGGAGTAGGTAGAGCCCAGCCGATGCAAAGTTCCGTCGGTTTCCGCCACGTCCAACCCGAATCGCACTTCTCTCAGATCGGTCGACGCGATCTTGGTGTCCTACGCCGTCAAGCTCAAGAGCCCAGAACTCGGACTGAGAGTTTGCCAAAATATCTTCGGCGGACGAGAACTGCACGATATTTTGGGGATATCGGGGACAAAAAGTCAGGCACTTTCCTCCCCCGACCACCTCTCTGCCCAGTCCTAATGCAACCGCTGCGACTCCGTCTGTGGAGGTCATCGGCGAAACCGGATAGAAGTTGCGCGATCGGACTACTCCGGAAAAATCCGGGTAAAACCGTGGCTCGTGGATTGTTCCCACAACTTGCTGGAGGATCACCGCCATCTTCTCTTCCTCCAGCCGGTAGGGTGTCGCTCGCACGTAAGCTTTTGCGTGCTGGCTGAAAGTCGACGCGTAGACCCGTTTGACCGCCTCCATAAGCTGCTCCAGGCGCACGTCGAGGTCGGGATGCTGGTTGCTCAGCATGAAAGTTTCGTAGACTCCGGTAAAGGGCAGGTATTGCGAATCTTCCAGCAAGCTGGACGAACGGACCGCCAGCGGATAGTGAACTTCCGCCAGAAACGCCAGAAGATCTTCCCACAGTGAAGCCGGCAGTGATGCCGCCAGAAACCGGCGTTCAATCTCGGCGTCATCGTTGCTGCTCATGGCGAAGTCGAGCAGTTGGTTTTCATCGAGAAACTGGTCGAACACGTCGGTAGCGAGGACGCACGTCGGCGGCACCACAATCTGAATGCCAGGGAAGCGGTGCTCCATCCGATGCTGGTGCAACAGGTGACGCACGAAAGCCAGTCCGCGCGCCTTGCCGCCCAGGGAACCGCCACCAATCCGAAGAAAGAAAGAACTGGTGGCCTTGAATGTCGCCGAGTTGTAATCGCCGATGAGAACCTGGCTCTGCTCGCGCCTATACTCGGCGATAGAAGCAATCAGATCGTGGCGCAGATCCTCGACGGTGGGAAAATCGGAGACCTTGCGTGGCCGGAGTTTCTGGGCTAGGGCAAACTCAGTCCGGGCGCGCAGCCAGCGCGAAAAATGATTTCTCTCGCTGTGGTAGGCGATGCTCTGCGGCCGGAACTTCGTGCAGCCGCGACTCCAGTTCGTTCAGGTCTCGGGCGCGGGCCACTTCGGTAAGGTCGGGCAATCGGAAGACGAAATCGCCGAAGCCAAACTGTTCAGTCAGGAACGTACGTAAGTCTGCCAGCAGCGTGGGGGAACCCTTTCGCAAAAACGAGACCCCCTCGGAATGTGCACGTACCATGAATTCTGTACGGCTCGACTGCAGCACGATTGGAACATCCGGAACCAGGCTGCGAACCATGCGCGCCAATTCGAAACCGGCGTCCGGCGCCAGTTCACCTCCGCGCGGAAATTCGACGTCGGAGACCACCCCGAGCAGATATTCTCCGTACTTCGTCACTTGCTGCGAGGCTTCTTCATAATTGGAGCAGAGCAGAATCTTGGGCCGGGCCCGCATGCGCACCAGCTTGTGAGCCACATTCAATCCTTCGCTGAGCAGAAGGCGCGACTGCGTGATCAGTTCGGTGTAAATAGTGGGCAGAAATGATGAGTAGTAGCGAATGTTATCTTCCACCACCAGGATGACCGGCACTCCGATCGCGCTAGTGTCGTGGAGGACGTTCCTCTTGTCTTCAATGTATTTGACGATCGAAATCAGGATGCGAATGTTGCCCTGCCAGAGAAATATCTGCTGAATGTCGGTGGCCGGATTGCGAGCCACGAAATTCTTGACCTCGCGGTAGTCGTAGGCAAGCACGACTACAGGCACGTCAAGTCCGGCCGCCTTGACCTCGCGAGCCAACTGTGCGGCGTCCATGTCCTCCACTTCGAGGTTGGTGACGATCAGGTTAAATCGTGGCTGAGATCGCGCCAGGGCCAGTCGCCTCCGCGCCGCTTGAAACATGGGTGATGCCGGGGATTTGTTGCTGCTCGAGCTCCAGAGATTCGCCGATGAGGAGTTCGTTCAGGCGCCCATCCTCGCGGAGGATGAAAGAGTCGTAGAGGCTGGATACCAGGAGAATGTCTTGCACCCGAAAGGGCATCAGGTTCTCGAAGCCCTCGAAGAGGCGCTCTACATCAATGGTGTGCTCAGTCGCGTGTTTCACGCTCATGAGTCGATCCTGACTTGCATCAAAAGAGGACGGGGTGGACTGATCCACCCCCAGCTCCAAACTCACAACCCTCGGCCACGAACGTTAGACCAACCCTTGGTCCAGCATCGCATTGGCGACCTTGAGGAAGCCGCCGATATTCGCTCCATTCACCAGATTGCCCGGAGTCCCATAGGTTTCGGCTGTCTCGAAGCAGTTCTTGTGAATCGCGATCATGATTTTGTGCAACCGATCGTCCACCTCTTCGCGGCTCCACGTCAGCCGTGCGCTGTTTTGTGCCATCTCCAGGCCGGAAGTCGCTACACCGCCGGCGTTCGCAGCCTTGGCCGGTCCGTAGAGGACCTTGGCATCGAGGAACATCTTTGTTGCTTCGAGAGTGCAGGGCATATTTGCCCCTTCGGCCACCAGCTTGCATTCGTTCTTGATGAGATTTGCCGCATCCTTTGCGGTGATCTCGTTTTGGGTTGCGCTAGGGAAGGCGCAGTCAGCCTTGATGTTCCACAGCGGATTGTGGTCAAGTTTGATGTCGGTGGGCATGAAGATCGCCTTCTTGAACGAATCCGTATATTGACGGATGCGGCCACGGCGCACGTTCTTGAGTTCCATGACCCAAGCCAGCTTTTCGCGATCAATGCCGTCGGGATCGTAGATGACGCCGTCGGAGTCGGAGAGCGTGATCGGCTTGCCGCCCAGATCAAGCAGCTTTTCGACTGTGTATTGAGAAACGTTTCCGCTTCCTGAAACCAGGCAGAGCTTTCCTTCAAGCGAGTCTTTGCGGCTTTTCAACATCTCGGCGGCAAAATACACGCAACCGTATCCCGTAGCCTCTGGACGAATCAGTGAACCGCCCCAATTCAGACCCTTGCCAGTCAGCACGCCCGTAAACTCATTGCGCAGGCGTTTGTATTGTCCAAACATGAAACCGATCTCTCGTCCGCCCACTCCGATGTCACCTGCCGGTACATCAGTGTTGGGACCAATATGCCGGGAGAGTTCGGTCATGAAGCTCTGGCAGAACCGCATGACTTCATTGTCACTCTTCCCCTTCGGATCGAAGTCCGAACCACCCTTGCCGCCGCCCATGGACAGCGTCGTCAGTGAGTTCTTGAACACCTGCTCGAATGCAAGAAACTTCAGAATCCCGAGATTGACGGAAGCGTGGAAGCGCAGCCCGCCTTTGTAGGGTCCGATTGCACTATTCATCTCAATCCGGAACCCACGATTGATTTGAGCGTTGCCTTGATCGTCAAACCAGGGCACGCGGAACATGATTACCCGTTCCGGCTCCACAATCCGCTCCAGAATTCGGGCCGCTTCGTATTCAGGATGCTTCTGTAGCACCAGGCGCAGAGACTCGAACACTTCCTGGACTGCCTGATGGAATTCAGGTTCTGCGGGGTTTTTCAACTTCACTATCGTCATTACTTCGGAAATGTAGTCGTCCGTAACTTTTCCGGGCGGCCTCATAATGCTGGAACTCATGATTTGTCCTCCAATCTGCAAGCTGCACATCATTGACTCTGCTGTCACTAGCCGAGGATTCCCTATTATGCGCCCATTGCCGGGTGAGTCGAAGGCCGCGAGAGGACCTCTTTAAGCGATTGGTGGCGTAATATGGCAATCCGGCCAGCGGGATTTCCGCAGAAACCCTTAGCCGTTCAATCCACGTTGGACAAAACCACCGCAACCGTACCGCGATCGAAACTTGGTTGGCTCTACCCGCGCGCGTACCGCTGCGCTGTGTACAATTTGTGTACAAAATAATTCGGCCCTCTCGCGGAGGGCCTGTTTATGCGGCTTTTAGATTGTGGTGGCCAGGGACGGAGTTGAACCGCCGACGCCAGCCTTTTCAGACCTTGTTCAACCTCAACCTATAACTACTTACAGGTTTGCGTGAGACTGCCAAGTACCTGCAAATACGTGTAAGACAGAGCAATCATGGGCTGGGATTATGGGCTGAGTTTTTTGTGGCGATTCTGTTCCTATGGCATTTTTGGCATACATAAGTGTCATGTCGCTGCGGGGCTGCACGGCTCCCCCTTTCTTGTGTGGAAAAGAAACCTTTGCGGCTCAGTTTCCAAATTCCCGACCATCCGGATGAATGCTCCACCACCTCGTCAAAAGCGAAAAATGATCGTGACAGGGCGGTCTGGCGAATGCGTGTGCGGCCGCACTCGCTGTTCTGTCCCAGCAAGGTCCGGGCTCTGCGCCCGAAATTACTCGCTTCCGAAGTGCTCGTAACGCTGACCGGCTTTTTTCAGCCTCACTGCACCGGAGCGTCGTGGGCGTGGAGTGCACCAGGGAGCCCGACGAATATGTCCCCGTGATGGTGATGGTGTAAGTTCCTGCCGGCGTGCCGCGGCTGCCGCCACCGCCACTGCTGCTGCCGCAGGCGACCTGGAAGACCATACCGGCGAAGAGCATGCAGGCCAGCGCCCGTCGCTGCAAGTTTTCCATTTTTTCGTTTTTTTCTGAGCCGAGACCAACCCCGTTGCAACCAATCCAATCAGCGGCAGAGAGAGTGCATACCACAGTCCAGCATCGGCGCTGAAGGACACAACAGCTGCTGTTGGTCCGGTCGTGCTAACGCTCAGCGTGGCCGGGGTCCCAGGAGCTGTGGAACTTGGGCTGATCGAGCATGTCGGGGCCAGAGTGGGCGAGGGCGTCACCGAACAGGTGAGAGCGACAGTTGCGCTGAACCCGGCCGCGGCTGGAACCACATTTACGGTGGAGGTGGATGGCGCCGCTCCGGGACTTACGGTTACCCGGCGTCAGCGCGGAAGCGGAGAGCGAGAAGTCCGTGTGCAATTGAACGTCGCGCCCACAGACTCAGCCGAATTGATGGTTCAGGTTGCAGATGCCCGCACCGGAGCAGGGTCCGCTCCAGCCGACGAAGCTGGAAGCCGGCAGCGGCTGCGGCCGTGAGTGTGACCACAGTCCCGGGGGTAAAGAATACGCCGCATAGGCTGGGGCAATCGATGCCGGTTCCCAGTCACTGTCCCGCTACCGAAACATGCGACGGTGAGAGGGAAATTCGCGAGGGCCGAGTTGGCTGACTTTGAAAACCGTTCCCATACCGGAAACGCCGCCGGACTCCGCAGTGCCGTAGAGGTTGCCCGATGGGTCCAGAACCAAACCCGCAACTGGCCCTGCCCGTCCGGCGCTCCCGTCGAAGTGGTATAGCGCAGTCTCCACTCCGTTCGGAGTCCATCTTAAACACCAGTCCTAGCGAGTCGGCGCGGGGGCCCGTGAACTCAGTGGTCCCGTAAAGGTTGCCCGCCGCATCCCGGACCAGGCCAGCGACCGGGAATCGCCGCCCGCCGTGAAGTTGAAGACGGTTTCCGCCCCGCCGGACTCAGCTCAAAACAATGCCGCAGCCTACCTTTGATTGTTTGCCGCCGAAACAATTTGAGGCGCCCCCGTGAGGACGTGGTGCCGTAGAGATTGCCTGCTGGGTCCAGGATCACACCCGCGAGGATTGCACCCTCGTCCCCCTGCCCCGTGAAGGTATACAGCGTGGTAGTAGGTCCGGTGTGTCCAGTTTGAACACTGTTCCGGAACCGTAGTGCCGTAGAGGTTGCCCGCTGCGTCCAGAGCCAAGGTTGCCCCTGATGCGGCGTTGCTGTCCAGCATGGTAAATGTGCCGGTCGCCGGATCCAGTTTGAAGATTCCTTCCGATGTGCTGCCGTAGAGGTTGCCCGCTCCATCCATCACCAAGCCCCCCGGCGATCCAAGGCTGTGCAGCACGGTAAACGTACCGGACGGATCGAGTCTTGAACACGGTTCCGCACCCGATCCCGACAGCTGCCGTGACACCCCCGTATTGGTGGTGCCATAGAGGTTGCCGCCGTATCCCGCACCAAGCCCGCACTGCGGAAATTGTCCCGTCCGCACCACCCGTGAACCGTGTACAGCACGGTCACGTTACCGGAGGGATCCAGCTTGAACACCGTTCCGCACCCGTTCAGCCCGCTGTTCCCGCACACGCCACCGGTGATCCCGCCCGCGGGTCGTGCCGTAGAGGTTGCCCGCCGCGTCCTGAACCAAACCTGCTACGGGATCTGCCCCGTCCGGCGCGCCGGTGAATTGTGAAGAAGAGTGAAAGTCTGCGCTTGCGCCGGCTGCGTTGCACCGCCCCCAAGCGAAATTACGACTGCCAGTGCGATTGAAGGGATGAACATCTGCTTCGCAAACTTCATGGGCTTCTCCTTCAATAATCTTCTGTCGCGTGGGAGTCATCTGGCCAGTCCGCACGCCCATCTGGCCGTGACGACTAAGGGGCGGGTATCGCCCCAATTCGGGGCATGATTGTCTTTTCGGCTCGCAGGTCAACCGAAGTTCGGCTGGAGTTTGGCTGGACTTGCAACTCTTCATCGTCGCAGACACTTACGGAGTCTTCTGAAGAAAAAGCAGGGGCGCTTGAGTCCGATTCGTGGTACACTGCTGCGCACTCTTCTGGGGTGCGCGCGGTGAAAGCGTTTTCCAAACGCGGTTTCGGCGTGCGCTTTGGGCAGTTCGAGTTGGGTCTTTCCGAGGAAAGGCTTCTCAAGAAAGGCCTCCCGGTTCGCCTGGAGAACCAGCCATTTCAGATTCTCGCCGCTTTGCTGGAACATCCAGGCGAAATGGTCAGCCGCGAAGAACTGTGCGCCAGACTGTGGCCTGACGGAACTTACGTCGACTTCGACGAGGGTCTGAACACTGCCATCAAGAAACTCCGATACGCCCTGGGCGACTCCGCCGAAAATCCTATTTTCATCGAGACCATTCCCCGCCGTGGCTATCGCTTCATTGCCCCGGTCACCAGCGGCGGCTCTGACGATCGCGGAGCGGTCCCAGAAGCGCCATTGTTCGCCGAGCGCGGGTACGACAAGTCAGCGGACCGCGGAAAGAGTAGCCTTGCTCCGACTGCCGGAGGCATAACCACATCGAGTCCTGAAGTTCCGATTACTAGGCGGACGCGGCGTAGTACGGCGGCCGTCGTCCTCACGCTGATCGTGATCGCAGCGCTCACCGGCTACGGTCTGCGCCGATGGACATCGCGTACACCCAGCCCAAATTTCGAACGCTTGCGGTTCACCAAGCTCACCAGCAGCGGCAAAGCGGAAGATGCCGCCATTTCCCCCGACGGCAACTACATTGTTTATTCCCAGCGCGATCGCAATGGATCGGGACTCTGGCTGCGCCAGGTTTCGAGCGGCAGCGACGTTCAGATCCTGCCTTCGGAGGAACCCGATTTTCGCGGCCTGACCTTCTCGCCGGACGGCGATTCAATCTACTTCGTACGCGAGCGTAAAGACAACTATACCTTTAAGGATCTTTACGCGATGCCGATCCTTGGCGGCGTGTATCGGTTCCTCACCAGGGACATTGATTCGCCGGTCAATTTCTCGCCCGATGGTCGTCAGTTCGTCTACACCAGGGGAGTCGGACCTCCTTTCGCAAACGAGATCCGAGTCGCGAACGCGGACGGAAGTAAAGACCATCTACTGACGACTATCTCCGACACGTCACAGAGTTTTTCGGTCGGTGCAGTGTGGTCTCCGAATGGAGGGACCATTGCGGTTTCCTTCATGTTGCGTGGACAGCGTTCGGGCTTCGTGCTCGATTCGATATCAGCGGTCGACGGCAGCGTCCGGGAAGTGTTTTGGAACGCCGGCGTAATCGGCCGCCCTCTATGGTTGCCTGAGGGCGACAAGGTACTTGTCGAGATAGATGATCCGACCGGTCGCGGACAGTTGTGGACGGTTTCAGTTCCTGGAGGCGAGCGACGCCGAGTTACGAATGACCTGGCCAATTGGGGCATACGGATTGACACCCCACGCGATTCCAAGAGCGTTGTCGCCGTTCAATGGTCGGTCTCGGCCAACATTTGGGAGAGTGGAGCGGCCAATCCATCGGCGGCTAAACCGATCACTTCCGGAGAGATGCCCCTGGTGGCGGCGGTGGAGGGAACAGCAGGAAAGGTTCTCGCGGTGAGTGGAGACGGCCGGCTGTGGATGGTGAACGAAGTCGGTACCGAGCGCCGTCCATTTTCCAATCTACGCGACGTGGCGCCACCGGTCATGTGCGGGCAGTTTGCGGTATTGACCGCGTATGCTTTCGGGGAAGGCGAAGATTCGCAGGCCGATGCCGGAAGGGTCAACAGTGACAAAGATGGCCAGCGGACGTTTCGTAGTTCAGCGGTCTTACCAGACGGGCCCGGCCAACATTGTGCGCATCGACGCGGACGGCGGGAACGCAACCACGCTCACGAGTGGACTCGTGTACTCTCCAACGTGCTCGCCCGATGGCAAGTTCTTGTTTTACGTTTCGATGGGAAACCCGCAAAAGATTCTGCGCATGTCAATTGAAGGCGGGGACGCAACCGTCGTGGCCGAGATACCCGGTATTACCATCCGCGGGACCATGCGATCCTCGCCCGACGGTCAGTCCCTCGCCTTTCCGTACGACGTGAATGTTCCAACAGCCCGCGACTCAAGCTGGCGGTAATTTCGATCGATGGAGGGCGAATTGAGAAGACTTTCGCCGCGCCGCCGGGGGTCTACCGCGAAGCCTGTTTGCGCTGGTCTCCGGACGGCAAGGCGCTGCAATACCTTCTCACCCTCGGCGATGTGACCAATATCTGGGAACAGCCGCTGGCCGGAGGAAGCCCGAAGCAGATCACCAATTTCATCTCCGGAAGTATTTTCGATTTCAACTGGTCCTCAGATGGTAAGCGTCTTTTCATGTCCCGAGGCGAAGTCAGCAGCGATGTTGTTCTGCTGAGCAATCTCCGCTGACTTCTTTACCGATCCATTGGACAGTACAAGACGAGCGTGAAGCCTCCACCCTACCGCGCTCCGGCATAACGTCTATCAGCGCTCAAGCTCACAAATTGGGCAGCCACAGGCGTTTACACCCAGTAGTCCTGGCCCCGTGCAGAAATCATGGCGTTCTGGCACACGCCAATTTCTGCAGCTCGGCTCGTAGGATCTGCGGCTTAGAGGTCCCCAGGAACCAAGTTTTCTGGCACACATCAGGTGTGTTGTGGGTCGCAAAAAACTTCCCCGCGCGTGGGAAGCGACTGTCTTAATCTCATCCGCTAAGAGTGCCAGCAAAGTGAGCTGCCACCGGATTAGAAATCCGTTTTGTTGCTCGTGCACGAAAACGCAGCAGATTGCAATGCGCTGTAATCAGAGAGGGTTACACAATGCGGTTGCTGCATTGTGGTGCAGGAAACCGCAGGGAAACATAAAACGAACAGCCACCAGAACAGCCACCGCTTTGCCCTGTCGAAGTGCACGAGTGGTAAATGAGCAGAACAACTGCCCTTCAGGCGTCCGGTTGTCTTTCGCGGGTGCTCACAGAATCGATGCCACGAGTTCCACTCCTGGCCCTCGGCCGACTGCGATAGTAGGCGGTGTGGTTGTCCATTGTTGGAGTAACTCCTCGATCCGCGGCCCTAGTCCGAATCGGTGTAGAATCGCGCCGTGGATACGGGACGGCTTGCGTCTGGCCAAAAACTGTCTCACTACGCCATCACTTCCTGCCTCGGCGAGGGCGGGATGGGCGTGGTGTATGGCGCCCGCGACGACCGCCTTGGCCGCGAGGTAGCGATCAAGGTCTTACCTACCAATGGCCCGCTCAGCGAGTCTGTGCGCCGCCGCTTCGAGCGCGAAGCCATGGTGGCATCCGCCTTGAACCATCCCAACATCGTCACCATTTACGAGATCAACCAGGAAGAAGGCATGGATTTCATCGTGATGGAGTACGTGCGCGGCAAGCCTCTTTCCCGGGCTCTATGGGAGCATAAGCTCGGTGTGGACGAGGTCGTGCGTTACTGCATCCAGATCGCCGACGCCCTCAGCAAAGCGCACGCCGCTGGCATCGTTCATCGTGACCTCAAGCCCGGCAACATCATGGTGAACACCGATGGACTGGTGAAGGTACTCGACTTCGGACTGGCCAAGTTCGAGGCGTCGAATGAAGATACGAAGGAAAACCCGGCGGAGCAAGCTACGCGGACAGAAGCGCTCACAGGTTCCGGCTCGGTGACAGGAACGCTCGCCTATATGTCTCCGGAGCAGGCGCGCGGGGAGAAGACAGACGCGCGCTCCGACATTTTCTCCTTTGCCATCGTGATGTTTGAGCTGCTCAGCGGCAAGACGCCATTCGACGGTGAGAACTTGATAACGCGGCTGCACAACCTCCACTTTAGCCCCCCACGGGACTTGAACCAGTTGCGCCCAGATGTTCCCAAGCCGCTGGCCGCGCTGATCGGGCGCATGCTGGAGAAGGAACCTGATCGGCGTATTCAGCATGTTTCCGAAGTGGCGACCGCTCTGCGCCTCTTCGCCGTGGGACAGGACATGGGGCCGGTAGCCTGGGGACCCACGGACGCTTCCCGAGTCCCAACGCATGTCCTACCTGCCGTTGGCGCGAAACCGGGAATTCTGAATCACAGCCGAAACCGCTGGATCGTAGCGGCAGTCACGCTCCTTCTGATTGGCGGCGGGATCATCGGTGTGCGCTGGTGGAAGGGGTCGGCGGCGAAAAAATCGGCCGTCGCCAAAGTCGCGACAACTGCACAAGAAGCACCGGTAGAAGATAACGCTTATGCGCTTTACCAGCACGCACGCAATAATCTGGATCACTCTGACCGACCAGGGAGTGTCGACAGCGCGATCAAACTTCTGGAGCGGGCGGTCCGACTCGATCCGCTGTCCGCGGCTAGCTACGCTGCCTTGGGCGAGGCTTACGACAATAAGAACATGTTCAATCCTGACCCACAATGGATGAAGCTGGCTTCTGAGTATGCGGACAAGGCGGTCAGTCTGGATAATTATCTTGCCGCCAGCCATTTGTCGCTCGGTATGGTCAAGATGAGCGCTGGCGATTCGACCGAGGCAGAAAAGCAGTTTCGCGCGGCAGTCGATCTCGATCCGAAGAGTGCAGCACCTCATCGTGACCTCGGCCTCCTCTACGACAAGACCGGCAAGGCCGATCAGGCCGGCGAGGAATTGAAGCGCGCGCTTCAATTGGACCCGAAAGATTGGAAGACCTACCTGGCGATGGGTTTGGATGCTTATCAAGCCGGCCGGTTCAAGGAGGCAGCTTCCGCCTTCGAAATGGCTTTGAAACTTGAGCCTGATAACGTGCCGGTGCTGCGAAACCTGGGTGCGGTGTACCACGCACTGGATCGCGACGACGATGCGGTCGCGGCGCTCCAGCATGCGCTCGAGATCAAGCCTATCTCCGACGTGTATGGCAATCTGGGAACCATCTTGTTCTACCAGGGCAAGTACGACAGGGCTGTACCCGCATTTGAGAAGGCGGTGGTGCTGAGCGCTAACATTTTCGATAATTGGGGCAACCTGGGCGATGCCTACCGCTGGTCGAGCAACAAGAAAGACAAGGCGAGCCCGGCTTATGAACATGCCATTCAGTTGGTGCGGGAAGAAATTGCTAAGAATCCGAATCAGATCGAGCTGCGAATAGACTTGGCCGTGTATTTGGCCAAGAGTGGCGACAAAGAGAAGGCTCTCAAAGAACTGAAGCCGGTGGAGGAAGCACACGTCACAAACCCCTCTGACCTGTACCACTCCGCGTTGGTGTACGAGCTTTGCGGGAAGCGTGACCAAGCGCTTCATGCGCTCCTTGCTGCCGTCAAAGCTGGTCAGGATCTGAACGACATCAAAAACGAACCCGAGTTTGTTTCTCTTCGCGCCGATCCCCGCTACCACCTGACCGTCCTCGGCGCCACGCCCGCGAAGAGCACGCCGCGCTAAACGTACACGCAGGGCGTTCCTCCTGGCTTGCTCCACCGACGAGCGGAAAGACTGCTGCCCTCTGTGGAAGGTTTCGTATCCGTCGTTGTCGTAACAGATGCAAGCAAGTACAACATTCGCGTCACGCGCCCTAGCTTCTCAACCTAGGTTTTTCAGCCCGGCCCGTCTCTTTGCACAGCAAACACTCAGGGGGAACCCGCCACGCCGATGGCATTTACACCACTGCCGCCTTCGTGTTAGCGCGACGGGCACGTGGCAAGTACGGGCATCAGATCGACGATCACGGGTAACTCGGAAGTGATTCACTGTTGCAAACGGGGCAGCATCCGGCATCGAACGAGCACCGCGAAAGAAGGGGCGATTCATCCGACTTCCGACTATCCGCGCAAGCACTACAACACCTTCCGGCACCAGACGCCGAAGCCAGTTTTTATCGAAGCGATTTTCGACGTGGGGATCGAACTCGCGCAACAACTGGCCGACCAGACGGGAATGCCCGCCGAGCAAATGCGCGAAGTGAGCGTGTCGCGTCGGTTCGAGGGAGAACCCGCCGTCGATTTTCCGAATGCGGCTCCAGCCCGCTCCATCGACAAAGAACGCGCCCTCAATGTGGTTAGCGTTGCTGAGATGGAATTAATGGTGATGACAGCCCTGAAGACCGAGGAAGACTTGAAGAACTTGGCGGTTACTGCAATCGCGTCCGCAAAGACCAAGCTGTCAGGATTCGACGAAATTGGTGCCGTGCAGATTGATGAATTGCTGTCAGGATTGGCCACGGTGAAGACTGATAACGCACCGAAGACGAGCACCATAGTGCCCCGGTACCTGCGGCTGTCGGAAGAACTGCGGGCGATGAAAGAGGAAATCTCCGCGAGCACCCGCGAGAGGTAGATGCCGCTGTGAATAAAGTGCTCGAAAATCTGCCCAAGTTCGTCTATTACTCGAACTACGGCAACTTGGATTCGGAGATTTACCTGCCGCACGTCATTCAGAACATGGCGCGGAAAGACCTTGGTGCCAAGGAGCAGGCGAAAGCACGCACCCTCAAGGTGCTGTTTGAATTTGTCAAGCTACAGCCGAAGGAAATTCTGGAGCCTGGTCGCGACTTCAAAGACCCGCAAAATCGGCAACCCACCGATGATGAGATTGCTGCTATTGCCGAAAAGAAGAAGCAGCGCAGCATCCTGCTTCAGTCCGCGTCAACGTTGCTGACGACGCAGTTCCTCATGGTGGAAACAAGGCGAATACCGTTTCCGCTTTGAAGCTGATGGTGACCACTTCCGCATCTGGGTATCGGATGACAAAAGGCCAGAGGAGATCGAGCTTGAAGGTCGCAGCACTGGTCTTCAGTGGTTTCTGAGTTTCTATCTCGTCTTCTTGGTGGAAAGTGCTGACGCTCATGAAGGTGCGATGCTCCTGCTGGACGAGCCGGGCATTTCCCTGCATCCGCTCGCGCAACGTGACCTGTCTGCGTTCTTCGATAGTCTGGCCGCAACCAACCAGTTGATCTATACCAGTCATTCACCATTTCTGGTGGATGCCGACCGTCTCGACCGTGCGCGGAAAATATTACGTCGGTGAAAACGGGACCCAGCAAAATCACGGCCGACCTACGTGCATCGGATGGCGACATTACGCAGCGCGGGGCCGGGTATGCCGTACACGCCGCGCTTGGGCTTGACCGTCGCCGAAAGTTTGCTGCTTCGGTGCAGCCCGTTTATGGTAGAGGGTGCTTCTGAGCAGCACTATCTCAGTGGGATAAAGACGCTGCTGATTGCTTCTGGTCGGCTGAAGCCGGGTCGAGAACTGGTGTTCCCACCTGCTGGAGGCACAAAGGGTGTCAAAGCGGTAGCCAGCGTCCTCGGTGGTCGCGACGAAGAGCTTCCTGTTGCTCTATTCGACAGCGACACTCCAGGGCAAAAGCACGGCGCAATCTCTGCGAGATGGTCTGTACAGATGGCGACCCTAAGCTGGTGTTGGAAATTGGAGGCGTTTTGCGCCGGGCATGGAAGATTCGGAAATTGAAGACCTAGTTACCACCAGAACTCATAAGCCCGCGAGCTTGACAGGTGGCGACGTGACTACGATGTTCCCTGTCGCCGATGAAATGAAACCGGGCACGCCAATCGTTCCCCAGATCGAAGCATCGGGCGGTCCGGCACAAAGTGGAGACTCGTGAAGCCCGGCTGGAAAATGAGACTTGCAAAACGAGTGAAGCAGAGACTGCGGGTTGACGGGAGGGCCACAATGGCAGTCGTTATCATCGGATATCCATGACCGATGGGAGAAGCTGTTCACCGCGTTTCAAACGGCGCGGAGCGCAGTTGCAGCCACGTCGGGGAAGATGGGTGGTTTCCTCTCGAATTAAGAGGGGGAAGCCGCCGTTCGTAGAGAGTCTCTCTCGACAAGCGGCGGCTTTGTTTCTCGCAAAGCTCTTTACGTACATCCGCTATACAATCCGACTGTCACCGTCCCCCGAGACTTTAAGGAGCAATCAAATGGGCAAAATTGGGGTAGTGCTGTGCCTGTTCATCTCGATCTACGCGGTTGCTGGGAAGAGCGCGCAGCACTCAGATAATAGAGGGGATTTAGCCTGTCGCGGGCGTGTACCGAAATACGCCAAAAGCACTCCCCCAGGAGCGTAACCCAATTGGGCACGGCGGGATGCTTTTGGAATGTTCGCGGAATTCCCATTCACCAGTTGGACGGTGAGTACTGTACGGATCGCGAGACTAAAGGAGAACTCACTCTTAGGTTGCCCTCCGGCGAATTATGCCACGATTTTCAGCAAGCCCAGAAGGCACATTACAGGACTGTTGTGAGAACCGGGTAGGAACCCACTTGGTAGCTAACCGCGATGCTCATAGACGACAAACTGGAGAAAGTTCTGGACAAACTGCGCGAAGAGGGTATGGTGCCGCACCGAGACTTAGAACTTTCAGGTGCCGAGATTGCGGCTATTCCTGTCTCGCGTGTGCGTCTATATGGCGTTAGGAGAGCGACATGGCTACTATTGGGTTAGTCATCACTGGTCTGGCATTTCTTGTCAGCATTCTCTTCAACCTGCTTCAACTTAAGTGGCGCAAAGAAGAGCGAGCGGCACGTGCCAAGGACATGGCTGAACAAAAACGCAAAGACAAAGAGGGGGAAGGCGAGCGACGACTGAAAGAACAGCCTGCCCCGCTGTTTTTCAACTTCGATGGAACTCCCGGCCCGATACTGGTCGCCGGAAGTCAGCATTCGTCGCAAGCGCCGTTCATGTACTTATGGGGGCTTGTGACCGTCGTGAATCGCACTCAGTTCCCTATAAAGATCACGCCCCTCCGGCTCCTCATGGCGGGCGAGGAATGGCCTGTTCAAAGCATTTCCTTCCACCCGAAATCCAATACCAAAGACAGATCAGACCGAATTAGCCTGAGAGGAGACGACAAAGAAGACTACGAATTGCATTTCAGGTTTCCAGACGACAGATGCGCTACTGGTAGTGGGGAGGTTTGGTTTGCGAGCGACAACCGACCCGGAGAGTTTTCGGTACCAGTTAGGTTCGGGCAATAAACCGGCCGGGACGAGCAGCGGCTCACATTTGGTCGAGCTGTAATGCGGCTGCGTACAATTCGGTAACAGTGCGCCGACCGTGCCATGGCGCCCCTCGAAAAACTCAGGGATTAGGTTGGCGGTACTTTTGAGTGATGCGTCGAGAGGCATCTGCTCCTTTCTATGCCCGCCAGCACTGGTCACAAAGGCTGCCAGCGACCTCTGAAACGCCCGAGCCGACCCGAACCCCTTCCGGCAGCCAAATCCCCGTAAATCGCTTTGCCGAATGGGTCACCCAAGGCAGACCGTCCATGGGAAAATGAATCCCCGATGAATGCCGCAATCCCTGAACGCAGACCCGCGACCGAGGAAATCTCCGGTGTGATCGAGCGAGTCACTTTCCACAACGACGACAGCGGCTTCTGCGTCCTTCGCGTGAAAGCACGCGGGCAGCGAGAGGAGACGACGGTCGTCGGGTCGCTGCCTTCGGTGACCGCCGGGGAATGGCTGAGCGCGGAGGGCTGGTGGGTCAGGGACAAGGAACACGGGCTGCAATTCAAAGCGACGACCATGAAGACCGTGCCGCCGACCACCGCCGAGGGAATCGAGCGGTATCTCGGCAGCGGCTTGGTCAAAGGCATCGGGCCGATTCTCGCGAAGAAGCTGGTCGGGCGGTTCGGAGCCGATGTTCTAGCCGTGATCGAGAACCGAGCCGCCGAACTGCAAACGGTCGATGGCATCGGCCCCAAGCGCCGGGAGCGAATCGCGCACGCATGGCAGGAGGCGAGGCAAGTCCGCGAAATCATGCTGTTCCTGCACAGCCACGGCGTCAGCACCAGCCGGGCGGTGCGAATCTTCAAGACCTATGGCGAGCAGGCAATCGAGAAGGTGCGGAGCAATCCGTACATGCTGGCGAAGGACATCTACGGGATCGGCTTCGCGACCGCCGACCAGATCGCGCAGAAGGTCGGGATTCCGCGAGATTCGCTCAACCGGGCAAGGGCGGGCATCGACCACGTCCTGCTGGAGGCGACTTCGGACGGACATTGCGCTTTGCCGCTCGGGAAACTCAAGCTCGCGGCGGTGAAGCTGCTGGAGGTGCCGGAAGGGACTGTCGAGCAGGCGTTGTCGCAGATGCTCACGAGTGGCTCCCTGCTGCTGGAGGAGATCGACGGCGAACCTCTGATCTTCTTGCCGCACCTCAGGAGAGCAGAAGAGGGCATCGCGGCAAGGATCAAGAGCCTAGCTGAAGCGGAGTTGATCTATCCGCCGATCGATTTCGAGAAGGCGGTCGCGTGGTGCGAGCAGCGGACGGGCAAAACGCTCGCCCCCAGCCAGCGCGAGGCGCTGAAAACGGTTCTCGCCAACCGGGTCGTGGTCATCACCGGAGGACCGGGCGTGGGAAAAACGACGCTCGTGAACTCGATCCTGATGATCCTGCGAGCCAAGGGCGTGAAGTGCTTGCTGTGCGCCCCTACGGGACGTGCGGCGAAGCGGCTAACCGAGACCACGGGCATGGAAGCGAAGACGATCCACCGCCTGCTGGAAATTGATCCAGCAACCGGGCGGTTCAGCAGAAACGAGTCGAACACGCTCGCCTGCGGTCTTCTGGTCGTGGACGAGACCTCGATGGTGGACGTGCCTCTGATGCACTCGCTGCGTGCGGGCTCTTCCGAACCGCGCCGGATTGGTTCTGGTCGGCGACGTAGACCAACTTCCGTCCGTGGGACCGGGCACCGTACTTCAGGACTTGATCGAGAGCGGGGTCGTACCAGTCGTTCGCCTCACCGAAGTATTCAGGCAGGCGGCGGACAGCCAGATCATCACCAACGCGCACCGCATCCGCCGAGGCCAGATGCCGGACGTGCGCGGAGCCCACCCGAGTTCCGACTTCCATTTCGTCGAGCGGGATGACCCGGAGAAGATCGCGGCAACGCTGGTCAAGCTTGTGCAGGAGAGAATTCCAGAACGATTTCGTCTAGACCCGATCCGAGACGTTCAGGTTCTTTGCCCGATGAACCGGGGATCGCTCGGCGTGCGCGAACTGAACACTGCCTTACAGAAGGTATTGAACCCAGCCCGACCCGGTCAGCCTGACCGTGGAGCGGTTCGGATGGCGATTCCAGATACGGCGACAAGGTCATCCAGACGGAGAACGACTACGACAAGGACGTGTTCAACGGCGATGTCGGGATCGTCGAGCGGATCGATCCCGTCGAGCAGCAGGTCATCAGTTCGCTTCGATGAGCGGCTGGTTAAGTACGACTTCGGGGAATTGGACGAGATTTCGCTGGCTTACGCGATCACGATCCACAAGTCGCAGGGATCGGAGTTCCCGGCAGTCGTGATCCCGCTCGCCACGCAGCACTACATGCTCCTGCAACGCAACCTGATCTACACGGGGATCACGCGGGGCAAGCGGCTGCTCGTCCTGATCGGGCAGAAGAAGGCGTTGGGCATAGCAGTGCGCAATGACCGCCCGCAGAGGCGATATTCGGGGCTGCTGACGAGTCTGAAGGGCAAGCGGGACACGCAGGGAAGTGCCGTCGAATCGAAAACCGCCAGCCAATCGAGGGCGGTATCGTAAACCGTTGCCGAGAACATTTGGAAATGCCGATGAGAAATCTTCACCCAACACGAGCCGCTAACTGACGCCGAGCTTGCGGTACAGGTGTAGGCGGCCAGCGGAATATAACGAAACTAGTCAGTGGGAGGGCCAATGCCAAAACGTCAAGGCAGTCTAGAGCTTCAATTAGCGGCAGAAGCCAAGAGCATTGTCGCATTGGCATTCCGCAAAGGCCGCATCGAAGGATGTTCACGCGGGAAAAGAGTGCCCCACTTGCGCTGGGAAATCCGAATACTCGCACATAACGCAAGCTGAGATGAAGAAATCATGAAGCAGGCGGTGGACACGGTCTACAAGTTTCTCTGGCTGAAACAGAACGATGCTGAGAAGTACGAGAGGACGCTTGAGTTCGGGAACCGCTACACGAGGTTTTGGGATGAGCCGAAAGCGAACGTTGGTCAGTTCTGGAGGTCTGGACGGCTCAGCCATGATTTGAGGGAATTCGCAGAATTGGTCTAACTACTGAGGATTGTTTCGCAGAGTCAACGGGATTAAACTTCACTGTAGACGCCGGGTTTGTTCAAGTTGGCTTTGAGAACTTCTTTGCACCTGCTTCGTGTGAAACATGCACGCGGCCACATCCGAAAGAACGGCAATATCACTGATGGACTCATCCCTGGAGGCGGAAATGTTTATCGGCACTGAGAGCCAGGAGACGACTATGACGATGTTCGACCAGCAGGTCGCGGCCGCGAGGCAATGGTTCACGAGCCCCCGGTTCGCCGGGATCGTCCGTCTCTACTCCCCGCGCCAGGTGGCCGAGCAGCAGGGCACGATTTCCGGCGACTACACCGTAGCGCGACGGGCAGCCGAGGAGTTCTACGCACGGTTGCGCGAGCTCTTCGAACAGCGCAGGCAGATCACTACCTTCGGTCCCTATTCGCCAGGCCAGGCGGTGATGATGAAGCGGTTGGGGATGGAAGGCATTTACCTAGGCGGCTGGGCGACGTCCGCCAGGGGATCGCGGTCAGAGGATCCGGGACCGGACTTGGCCAGCTATCCGCTCAGCCAGGTGCCAGACGAGGCCGCCGGACTGGTGCGGGCACTGCTCACCGCCGACAAGAACCAACACTTCGCGCGCATGCGGATGACCGAAGAACAGCGCAAGGCGACCCCGGTCGTCGACTATCGGCCTTTCATCCTCGCCGACGCCGACACCGGTCACGGCGGGGACGCGCACGTACGCAATCTGATCCGCCGCCTGGTCGAGGTCGGGGTGCCCGGCTACCATATCGAAGACCAGAAGCCTGGAGCGAAGAAGTGCGGCCACCAGGGCGGTAAGGTGCTTGTGGCTGAGGACGAGCAGATCAAGCGCCTCAACACTGCCCGCCTGCAGCTCGACATTATGCGGGTTCCGGGCATCCTTGTGGCCCGAACCGATGCCGAGTCTGCGACGTTCCTCGAGAATCGGAGCGACGAGCGTGACCAGCCTTTCATCCTCGGCGCCACCAACATCGAGCTACCCAGCTACAAGGCCGGCTATCTAGCCATCTTGCGGAAGCTCTTTGAACTGGGCGTCGAAGAGGTCCGCGGACACCTGCTTTTTGCTCTGTCCGAGGCCGAGTACTTGGCGGCCTTCGCTTGGCTCGAGCGGGTTGGGCTCATGTCGATGATCGCGGAGAGTGCCCCGGCTCTCAGGGATGCGCCGGCGACCGAGCTCGACGCAGCACTCGACAGGATAGACACGCGCTATGTGGAAATCTGGCGGGCGGAAGCCGGGCTGATGACCTATGGGCTGGCGGTCGCCGAGGTGATGGAGTCCCGCACGGTCGAGGGCGATCGTTTCGACATGACCGTCGAGGAATGGCTGGCGTTCTCGAAACGCGCGTCTTTCTACGAGGTACGCGAGCGAGCGAAGTCGATGGGCATCCACTTGGTCTGGGATTGTGAGATGCCCAAGACCCCCGAAGGCTTCTATCACATTCAAGCCGGGATCGATTACGCCATAGCCAAGTCGCTGCCTGTGGCGCCCTTCGCCGACCTGCTGTGGATGGAGACCAAGACGGCGGATCTCGAGGAAGCCAGCAGGTTCGCACACGCCATCCACGCGGAGTACCCCGACAAGATGCTGGCGTATAATCTGTCACCGTCGTTCAACTGGGACACCACGGGGATGAGCGACGAGGAGATGAAGCGCTTCCCCGAGGAACTCGGGCAACTCGGCTTCGTCTTCAACTTCATCACATACGGTGGCCACCAGATCGACGGCTTGGCTGCCGAGGAGTTCGCCACCGCATTGAAGCAGGACGGGATGCTGGCGCTGGCGCGCTTGCAGCGCAAGTTCAGACTGCTGGAGTCGCCGTATCGGACGCCGCAGACCTTAGTCGGAGGACCACGGCTGGACGCCGCATTGATGGCTTCGTCGGGACGCACCGCGGCGACGAAGGCGATGGGCAAAGGGTCGACGCAGTTTCAGCACCTGGTTCAGACCGAGGTCCCGACCAAGCTGCTGGAGGAATGGCTCGCGGAGTGGAGCAAGCACTGGGACTATCCGGCGAGAATTCGCGTCCAACTACGTCCGCACACGGCCGGTTCGGAGCTGTTGGAGCTGAGTGTGCTGAACGAGCCCAACGGGGAGAAGCTAGCCAACGTGGTCTTCGCCAACACCCAGGATCGTCGCGGGCGCAACATTCTTTCGATTCGCGACCAGAACACCCTCGCGCCGATACGCAAGAAGCGACTGATGACGGTCGCCCAACTGTTCCTGATCCACCGCTATAATGCCAGCTCGGTGCACTACGTTACCCCAACCGAGGACAACGAGTTTCAGACGCAAAGGATGAAGAGCGTGGGGATCTTCTCGGATGTGCATACCGAGATTGGACAAATCATCGTCGCGCTCGTCAGCAAGGAACGCGTTGCCGAACTGCTCACGCCTGACCGGTTACTTCTATTGGAGATGATCAGTAAGACGTCGCCGGCATTGCAAAGCCAGACTTAGATACCAGCCCAGCACCTTCATGGGAAAAGGGCTGGCGAAGCTGAAATAAGGCGTCATATGAGAACTCGTGCCCAAGAACTCAGGAGGGCCGAGCCCCTGGTGGCCTTGGTCCGGGACGATATTCTCCAGAAGTTCCCCGACCTCTTCGGGACCAAGAAGGTGAAGGGGCGAGAAATCAATATCCAGGAGACGATTGCCACGCTCACGCGAGAGCTGGGTCCCGATATCGCTGCCGCCCTAACCGCACGCCGGGCGCTCCTGCAGTCTGCCGCGCCGGTGCGCGAGAAGTATGCCTGGCCGAAGTGGGACGAAACGTTTGAGGATCCTGCAACGGGGCAGCCCTGGACATTTCGCCAGATCGTCCAAGGCATGATTGACAACTTTCTCGGTAAGGAAAGCGAAGGGCGCTGGCGGCTCAACGACGAAGTGCCCATCCCGAAGGACGCGCACCCGTTAACGAATCCCGGCTTGGAGCTTACCGGCCCTTGGCATCCGCTGGACATGGCCTTCAACGCGTTGAATAGTCCGGCACCCATGAATATGCCGGACTTTGAAGACGCCTCTCCGCCGCATTTCCAGCCTGATGGTACGCCGTCCGATCAGCCGGTGGGAATTTTTGCGGCCCTGCAGAACGCCAAAGAAATTCTCGAAGGCCGCTGGGCCGACCGCCCCTACGAGGTGGTGAAGAAAGGCCAACGCGCGCGCGTACAAGATCAATACGCCCCCGGCGAAGTGGCCGACCCGGTTTGCTCGGCCTGCCGGCATGCACGTGCGCTATGACCACATCACCGTCGATGGCCAACCGGCGCCCGGTCTGATTGCCATCACTGTCCTCTGGATCCTTAACAACTACGAGTCTCTCACGCGTGCGGGCACCGGGGTGTACTACTACATTCCGAAGATTCAGACTCCTCAGGAAGCTCTCATTGTGGAGAAGCTGCTGGCACGGCTGGAAGGCATGGTCGGCGTCCGGCCTGGCACGATCAAGATCAAAGTACTTTACGAGGAGGGGAATGCGGGCCGGTTCTTGCCGGTGATCGCCTGGGTCTTACGGCGTCGGCTGCTTGGTACGAACGTCGGCCGCTGGGACTACCTGGGCAGCCTAATTGAGATGTGGAAGGACGACCCGCACGGCGTCTTTCCGGATCCGCAGTCGATCGGCATGGCCTTCCCGAACATGATTGCCTATCAGCGCTACAACGCGCTGATGATGCTCATGGCCGGCATGAAGAACGGCGAGCTCAGCCAAGGCGCCCCCATTGGGGGCATGGCGGCGGTGATGATCTACCAACCCAACGATCCCTATGGCCGTTCAAGGTATAACCCTCTGGCCCTGCGCGCGATGGTTATCGACAAGCTGCGAGAGCGTATGCTGGGGCTCATGTTTGTGCCGGAGAAGCCGCTGCCCGCGGGCCAACAACCTACCCTGGAAGACATCCTTGCGGGCCGATTGAAGGGCGGACTCTATGACGCCTATCGGCAAAGCTGGGTCGCCAGCCCGGAACCGGCCTACGTGGCTGCCGGCAATACGCCTCTGCGGGTGCCTGTGACGCAGCTCCAAGCAATCCTCGATGCGCCGACAAGAAACTGTGGACGTGAAAGGTAAACCGGTGGCAACGGTCGCCAGTGGTCTGCTTGACGCGGAGCGGCAGTTGCTGCAATCCCGAGGCTTATTGAATCTACAGGGCAAGATCATGCCATGGGTCATTAACAAGGACACGCTGGACACGCCGGAGAAACTCTTCACTCAAGAACTTTGGGAAGCCATCAACGGCGTGCCCAAGGGTGAGATCACCATTGAGCACATCCAGCACGCGTTCTACATGGCGGCGAACTACGGCTTCCAGATCCTCAACGGCAATTTCGCCGCAGCGATCGACGACTACGAGCTCAAGCTGCGGTTTATGAATGACCTCGCCACCTACCGCATTGATGTTTCGTGGTTGTGGAGCCTTCTCCACCACGAAGCCGTTATCACTAAGGACGGCTACCTCAAGCGACCGGCCCTCACCGAGGATGGCGTTGTACCGGCTTTGAATGCAACTGAGGTCAAGGCCGGCACCCGCTTTGCCAGGGAGCTGTTCCAGAAGTTGTGGGATTGCCACAACGAATGGACCTTAGAGCTTTTCGCCGAGATGGACCGCCACGGCGATCCCGGCCGCTTCGATCGCTCCAAAGCGCCCATCATCATGGATCTTTTGAAACGGCAGTTGCTTTCGCCGCGCTACATCCAGCACAGCGCCCGCGTGCTCTTCGTGGTGGCGCAAGCGAACCAGCAGGAGCGCGCGCAGATTCTGGAGGCGATCTTTGATCTCTCCCGCGAGGAAGTCGTCAAGCGCGTTCAAGCCGGTACCTTGAACAAGATCGCGCTTGGACGCCCACGAGTACGTCTATGACATCTTTCCGGGAGTAGAACGAGAGCAGCGCCGGGCGGCACGAGGTCGGGGGAAGTCATCCACCAGCCGGGGCATGCAGTCTTAGAGTAGTAGGCGTTCAAAGTTTATGACGGGCCCGTAGACCTGTCGCCGGGTCTTTTCGGCGTATAACGAGTGCGCGGTTCGCTATCCCGACGGTGTGCGACCACACTCGCTCCACTCCAGCGTCGTTCGCGTTCAATTCGATGATCCCCATAGCGCCGTCTTGCGTGGTAGGGCGGCCTCACCCTTCTAACGCTGCACTCAACGTGTTGTCGAGGTTATCCTGTTGTCCAGTACACCAGCGAGAGTAGAACTTCTCAGTAATCGTCACGCTGCTGTGGCCCAGAGCCTTGAGACCGTCCTGATATCGACACCCGACTTCAAGAGTTCGACCGCGTAGGTGTGCCTGAAATCATGGCTCGACCCTTCGACGCCAGCCGCTTTGAAGACCTTGCGATAGAGTTTTTGGAAATACGACGGCGCATCCTCGGGTGTCGTCGACCCACTCCAGAAGAAAAACTCGGGATTGCCATTTTTGACAGTCAACAGTTCTCGACCCAGCCACGCTGGAATACAATTGTTGATGAGCGTCCCTGTCTTCTGCCGATCCGTGACGACCCGGAAGGACTCGTTCTTGCCCTTCCCCTCTTGCTTCAATTCATCCTTCGACAAACAGACAGCATCGACAAGGGACAGCCCTGACCAACGCTGTAACTGCATCAATGCTCGAATGCGTCTCTTGTTCGCTGGCGTCATCGTCGTCTCGTCGATACTCGATAAAATTTTGTCGTACTCCGAAGATTTGAACGCACGAATGTTCTGATCAGAGACCTTGACCTTGACGCCTTTCCATTTCAGGGCAGGATTTGTCGAAATCATCCCTGACGCGAAGCAGTACTTGAGAAAGTTCTTGACCTTCTCCTGCCGCGAGCGCCGAGCTTGTGGGGCTTTGACCGTCCAGTCGACCTGCCACGTTGTCAAGTGAGCGAGTGTCAAATCCTTGATGAAGAGAACTCCCTGACGATTACAGAAATCGATTAGGAGGCCAGTGGTGTGTTTGTGACGGTAAATCGTGTCGGGAGACAACCCCTCACTCCGCTTGGCTTCGAGGAACAAATCGATTGCTTCCTTGACGCTCTTGGCAGCCGCAGGTGAGGCGACTACCCCGTTTTCAAATTGCAGTTCGAGGGCGCGGGCCTGACGCTGCGCGGCTTCCCATGAGCGGGTCTTCGCTGACTTCTGAACCTGCTTGCCGTCTTTGTTCCAGCCGAGCCAGACTTTGCAATTGCAGCGTTTCCAAGTGCGGTCGTCCCTGTGGTCACAGCCTGCACTGTGTCGTTTGTAGATGAGTACTTCCGTTATGGCCCCCGTTCGATTCCTACCACGGAACCGGGGGAGTCTTGAAATGACAATACAATAGCAAGACAATCGTGTCAATCGGTTACTATAGCGTTGTAAACAAAGCTATTAAAATGGTGGCCAGGGACGGAGTTGAACCGCCGACGCCAGCCTTTTCAGGGCTGCGCTCTACCACCTGAGCTACCTGGCCACGTTCGACGCACTCTTGCCGGCTCCGTGCGAGTCATGTGGAACACGCGAGACCTGGGGCAGAAATCCGCGAAGTCGAGCAGTCAAGACGCGGGAGTTTCGAGCCCATTGATTATAGCAACCACGATGGCTTCGCTCAACGACGGTGCCTGGTAGCCGGGAACTAGCAATGAGACTATGGGCTTTCACTTCCCTGCCCGCTGCCGTGGCGGTCCAACCATGAAGAGAGACGGATCCCCTGTTGCGATTTCAAGTCTATGCAGTAGTTCACGCGTTCCAGAGCCAGACGCAAAGTCCGGTCCGCGGCTGGCACTGGGTTATTGGTGAAGAAGTCTCTAACCTCATCTTGCAACCTTACGTCACAGAAAGACCCCATCGACTCGACCAAGGTTTCACTATTGAATGTGCCTTGTATCTTCTCGATCTCAGCCCAGTGTTCGCGGACGAAGTTCCAGGCCATCTGGCGTCCTGACGGATTCCTCATCACGCCTGTGATGAGGATATGAAGGTCCTGGGCGCGCACCTCTGGCGTTAGCGAAAACTGCAAGGTACGCTGTAACAGTGCGGAATCGCTAAATCGTGACAGACTTCCGAGGAGCATCGAATATTCTTCCGGAGAGGAAGTTTTCTTCATGCGATCCATAATCTGGTTATACAGTGACGCATCGCCATTGAGGGCAGCTAATTCAAACACCGTGCCGACAATTGTCGGATCTACAGCGCCTGTTTTTTTTAGCTCCACTTGCGCCAGCCTCGCGGCTTCCGCTAGTACCTGCGAGTTCCGTCCGGTGTAACCCAGCGCAAAGAGAACATATGCTCGCAGCGCCTTCCGATCGTCACTCTCACCGGGCGCAGGCTGCCAGCCCAGTCGCTCGGAAGTACGAGTGAGAAGTCCAATCACCCACCGCTGGTATGAGTCGCGTTTATTGTCCGCGATCAGATAGTCACCAATATATTTCAGTTGGCCTGTCAACTCTTCCATCACGGCCCCGTTAAGCTCCGACCCCATGCCTTCGGCGAACTCAAGATAGTCCTCAATCGACTGCCGGCCCACGCGTACCGATGCCCATTCGTCGCTCAACAGGCGAATGCGCTCCGCCGCCGTCAGATCGGTCTCCAAGCTGTGCGACATCGCACGCGTAGCCTCCGGTTCATAAGCGGCACGGTAGTACCCCGTTGCACCCGGATTCGCCAGCGTCCAGAGAACACAACCCGGCAGAGTGACGCTCTCTTGTGGCTTGGTTAGCAGCTGACATTTTCTTTCGCCTTCGCCACCCTGTTCAGTTCGTGTCTTCAAACATATAGGGATAACCCAGGATTTTTTGTCGCTCACGCGGAAGAGGTTGCGGTCGTAGAAATAACGGGTCTGAGAAAGAGTGACCGAGCTGGCGCTGCCTTTGCATTGCGCACTGACCTTTACCATCGGCGCGCCGGGCATCTCGACGAACGTTGCCATGATGTGATCGACAGGTTGTCTTGAAACCGCAGCCAGCGTGTTCCAGAAATCACTCGCTGTGGCATTGCCATAGGCATGCCGAGCCAAATATTCGTTCACGCCGGCTTGGAAGACCTTGGGACCTAGATAGGCCTCGACCATGCTAAGAACCGCAGCTCCCTTCTTGTAAGCGACATTATCAAACAATTCATTGATCTGCTCCGGCGTTTCCGCGGCTTGCCGGATCGGCCGTGTATTTGCGAGGGAGTCAAGGTCCAGTGCGGTATTAGCGTCAGTCACTTCATCCAGATTCAGGTTCCAGTCCGGCTTCCATTCGGCCAGAGGCTTGTTCTGCATCCAGTTGGCGAAGCCCTCGTTGAGCCAGAGGTCATCCCACCAGGCCATGGTGACCAAATCGCCAAACCACTGGTGCGCCATTTCGTGAGCAACCGTGTTGGCCACATTCTTTCGCTGTTCGGTCGAGGCATGCTTTGGATCAAGGAGTAAATCCAGTTCGCTATAGATGATGGCACCGGTGTTCTCCATCGCGCCGGATGAGAAGTCTGGCACCGCGATCATATCGAGCTTCTGAAAGGGATACTTGATCGTGAAATATTCGTTGAAATATCGCAGGCATCGTTCAGACACCTCCAGGGCGAAGTCCGCCATCGGCGTTTTTCCAGGTGCCGTATAAATACGGATCGGGATTCCGTCGGCCGATCCCTCAACGTATTCAAAGTTACCAACGGCGAGGGCCACCAGGTATGACGACATCTTAGGCGTGGTTGCGAAGTGGACCGTGTGTTTGCCATTGCCTGGACCGGGAATATCCGACACGACTTTACCGTTCGAAATTGCGGTGTGAGCCTTCTCGGCAATCAGCGTGACGTCGAAGGTCGCCTTGTAGGCCGGTTCATCGAATGACGGGAAGGCGCGTCGGGCGTCGGTGGCCTCGAATTGAGTGACCGCATATTTCTCACCGTTCGCTTGCCTTCCCAGATACAAGCCCCGCAGCTCACTGTTCAGAACTCCGGTATAGCTGATATAAATCGTAGCTTCGTTCTTGATTGGCCTCTTTATTTTGAGCGAAACCATTTCCTTCTCTGGTTCGTAACTTACGGTTGCTTTCTGCAGGTCCCCGTCACTGTTCACTGTCGCTTTTCGGATCTCGATCTCGGCCGAGTTCAAAAATATTTCGATCGTCGGTTTCAAGACGCGGATCGAGATAAATTCCTCGCCGGTGAAGTTGTCCTTGCTGAAATCGGGGGCGATGGTCAGTCTGTAGTTTTCGGGAGCCGCGAGTTGAGGCAGACGCTGCGCCCCCGCAACGGCCGTGGCGAAAAATAATAAAAACGATAAAAGAAGAACTCGCTTCATGCTTTTCTAAACCGTCCTTTGAACTACCTCAACTCCGCGGAACCAGCGGACGCAACCATAACTCCGCTCAAAACCGTGAAGGCACAGCGATTCGACGCGAACCAATAAGGAATCTCACGATAATCTTCCGTCTCGAAGACCGCCAGGTCTGCATCTTTGCCGGGCTGAATTGATCCCTTGCGCTCCTGTAGCCGCAGTGCCCATGCTCCGTTGATGGTTGCCGCAGAAATCGTCTCTGCTGGAGACATCTTCATATGGGTGCACGCCAACGAAAGCACGAACGGCATGCTGCAAGTTGGCGACGAACCGGGATTGTAGTCAGTCGCCAGCGCCACGGCGACCCCGGCCTCAATCAGCTTCCGCGCTGGCGGGAACTCGCTCAGGCCCAAAAAATAATTCGCTCCCGGGAGCAGGGTAGCCACCGTGTTTCGCTTTGCGACTTGGGAAATGTCGCTCTCATTCACATGATCCATGTGGTCTAGGGAAGCGGGATTGAAGCGCAGTAGCGGGCGCAGCGAGGTTTCGCTCAACTGCCCAACGTGGGCACGCACACCCAGCCCATGTGCCACGGCCGCGTCGAAGATTTTCTCAGTGTCCTCCGCAGAAAATGCGCCACGCTCGGCGAAGACATCCACAAAGTAAGCCAGGTTTCGTTTGGCAGCTTGCGGAATCATCTCTTTACAGACGATCTCCACATAGGCTGGTAAGCGCCCCTGAAATTCGTTAGGGACAACATGCGCGCCCAGGAGGGTAGCAACCACCGTACCCGGCCACCGCGTAGCCGGCGTCGCGGATGGCTTGGAGCGATTTCAGCTCTGACTCAACCGTCAATCCATAACCGGATTTCGCTTCCACCGTGGTCGTACCCTGCTCCCCCATCTCGTGCAGCGCCTCCAACACTCTTTCCGCCAGCGCGTTTTTGCTGGATGCGCGAACACCCGCGACGCTTGACCGAATGCCACCCCCCGCCTCCGCGATCTGCTCGTAGGTTGCCCCCGAGATGCGTTTCTCAAAATCTATCAGGCGGGGGCGGACAAAAACCGGATGCGTGTGGGAATCGACAAATCCCGGGAGGACGACCTGCCCTTGACAATCAATCTCGACAACCTTCTTGCGATTTTGCCTGATCCAGGGGTCGCGCAGCGCCTCTTTCGTATTGCAAACCGAGACAATCTTCCCGGCGACACACAGCACCGCACCATCTTTGATTATGGAAAGTTCCGCCAGATCGAGGCCTCGGCGGGGACCGGGCCTATTGGAACTGGAGCGCAGGGTGAGGAGCTGGCCAATGTTGACCAGCAATAGCGCAGGTTGAGGCGGCGAATTAGTTTCTTTGGAGGAATTCACCTTGCGAGATAGTTTATCAGCAGGGTTAATCGATTTAGTTGGCGAGAGGAATGCTAGATCACCACCGATGTCAGTTACTTATTTCTTCATCGGAATTTTCACACCTGTCTTGTTTGCAAAGTTCTGCGCCTCTTCGTAGCCTGCGTCCACGTGCCGAATGATGCCCATTCCTGGATCAGCGGTCAACACGCGTTCGATGCGCTTGGCCATCATCTCAGTGCCGTCTGCCACCGTCACCTGCCCCGCGTGGAGCGAGTAACCGATACCGACTCCGCCACCGTTGTGGATCGAGACCCAAGACGCGCCCGCAGCTGTGTTCAGCAGAGCGTTCAAAAGCGGCCAATCGGCCACAGCGTCGCTGCCATCTTTCATGCTCTCGGTTTCGCGAAATGGAGAAGCTACCGAGCCGCAATCCAGGTGATCGCGCCCAATCACGATGGGGGCCTTGATCTTGCCTTTCTTTACCAGATCATTCATGGCTAAACCGAATTGAGCTCGCTCGCCGTAGCCCAGCCAACAGATGCGCGCAGGCAGGCCTTGAAATTTGATTCGCTTCCGTGCCAGATCAATCCATCGGCGAAGAATCTGGTTCTCCGGAAACAGTTCCAGCACCAAATCGTCGGTAACGTGAATATCGGACGCTTCGCCTGACAGCGCCACCCACCGAAACGGCCCCCGGCCCTCGCAGAATAGTGGACGGATATAGGCGGGCACGAAACCTGGAAAGTCGTACGCGTTCTTCACGCCTCGTTGAAAAGCAAAAGTGCGAATGTTGTTGCCGTAGTCAAACGTGACCGAGCCCATCTTCTGCAGCCGCAACATTCCCTCGACGTGGCGTGCCATGGCGTCCAGCGAACGCTCCTGATACGCTTGCGGGTCGTTCTTGCGCAATGCCAGAGCTTCCTCAAGTGTCATCCCGTTTGGCACATAACCATTTAGTGGATCATGTGCCGAAGTCTGATCGGTCAAGATGTCTGGGACTACGCCGCGCTCAGCCAGTTCGGGAATAATGTCGGCACAATTCCCCACCAGACCGACGGAAACGTTCTCCTTCTTGCGCACTGCGTTCTTCAGGATGCGCAGGGCTTCATCGAGGGTGTTGACCATGAAATCGCAGTAGCCAGTCTTTAGCCGTTTCTTGATGCGATCAGGATCAACATCAATCCCAAGGAAAGCCGCGCCGGTCATGGTCGCAGCCAGAGGCTGAGCGCCACCCATACCGCCCATGCCGCCACTGACAATCAATTTGCCTGCAAGATCGCCAGCAAAATGTTTTTCGCCGGCCGCGGAAAACGTCTCAAAGGTCCCCTGCACAATTCCCTGTGAGCCGATGTAAATCCATGAGCCCGCGGTCATTTGGCCATACATCATCAATCCGGCGCGCTCCAGTTCGTTGAACTTTTCCCAGTTGGACCAGTGCCCGACAAGATTGGAGTTGGCGATCAGCACTCGCGGCGCATACTCGTGAGTTTTGAATACACCTACTGGCTTACCAGACTGGACCAGCAGAGTTTCGTCGTTCTCGAGTTTCTTCAGTGAGGCGACGATCGCGTGATATGCCTCCCAACTGCGCGCCGCCCTGCCAGTTCCGCCGTACACGACGAGATCTTGTGGCCGCTCCGCGACTTCCTCGTCGAGATTGTTCATCAGCATGCGCATGGCAGCTTCCTGCTGCCAACTTCTGCAGGAAATGCCGGTGCCACGAGGGGCGCGAATCGGAGTGTAGGTTGCTGGAGTGATTTCGGTTTCGACCGGCATAGCTGAGATGTTAGTGCTTCGAACGGCTGTGTTCAAATCCGACTTGTTAGATCACGAGAAGGCCGCCAGGAAGACCGCAAACGCAACAAGGCTAAGCACTGTCCGCACCGCGTGCAGCCTCCCCCAGCGGATCAAAAGCTGCCGAGCCGAGTCCGAGTTTCGATCTAGGGACGGATCGAGCAACTTCTTGTTTGTAGGAAGAATTGCAAGCAAGGTAAAGGAATGACTGCAACGATCAGGATCGCGCCAAGGAGCCAGGCAGATTTCCCGCTGGTTAGCCATAGCGCCGATGGCGCCAGAAAGGCGAGTGCTGCCAGCAGACGGCTGCATTACCGCGCCTCTGCGATAGCTGGGCGCGAACTCGGCAACTGCCAGCGCAGTACCACACTCCAGTCGCGCCGGATGCTCGACGAGCGTGACGTACAGCGCTGCTCCCGCAAACAAACCAGTGCAATAGGTCGAAACAAACTCGAATAGGAGCTTCATGGCGTTATCCCGGACAGAAACAGAGCGGATTATGGGACCCGAGACCTGAGAACTGATACCTGGTCCCATGACGAGCCAAATGAATTGTGCCAGATAATTACCAGGTATTGTAGGCGGTTCCGTCGGTCCCCATGCCGGTCGACGAACTGTGCACATCGTTGATTCCGGTGTCGGTTTGGCTCGGATCCATGATGGTATTTTCTTCCTGGTCCACCGTCCAGTCCGGTTTACCGGTGGTAGGATCGTTGGGGATTTGCTTGATGTAACCTGCCTGAACCAGATCATCCAGTGACTGTGGGGCTTTTTGTTTGTCCAGAGTATATTGCGAGATCAGCGAGCGCAATTGGAACAGATCCTGGCGCAGCACTGATTCCTTCGCCCGCAAGAGTGACTGGTTGTAATTGGGCACAGCGATTGCCACCAGGATCGCAATGAGACTGATCACGATCATCAGCTCAATTAAGGTGAAACCGTGGCTCGGCTTTTGGCGGAGTCTTGCCATCTACCAGTCCTTGTACTTGGTTCCGTCCAGCCCCGTACCCTGCGATTTGGTGAATACATCGAAAACACTCTGTCCACCCCAGGAATCGGAATCGGGATCGTCTTGCATGGATCGCTCGCCCCATTCGGTATTGCCGGTCATCGGATCCACTGGAATCTTGCGTAGAAATCGCACTTTTTTCCCGCCTACATCCACGCCTTTTACCAGCGTATCCAAATCTGGCGGGTAACCTTCCGAACCTACTTTGATCTGGAATGCACCGCGGTCGGCGGCATCCTTGTAGCGGTCGATGGCGTCGCGCATCTCCCACAAATCATGACGCAACTCGTGTTCTTTCTCGCGTTTGATAGTCACCCGAACCAGCGGTATGGCAAGTCCGGTCAGGATCACCAGAATCGCCGTGGCTACAATCAACTCGATGAGCGTAAACCCGAGTGGCTTTTTCTGTTGGATCCTTTTGAAAGCTTTTGACTTCATAGGATGACTATCGTCGGAAGGGGCTGGGGACTCCACAATCCTAATTCGGGCGCGGGCGTCGCCCTTCGACCACAGCAACCGCCCTATTTTTATAGTACCAAGAGGGGAAACCACAAGCCTACTGCACCGTCACGGTCGCCACCGATCCCGAGACCGGCAGGGCCTGCATGCCGGGATCGCGCACACCACCCTTCGAAATCGTCAGCGTGGACTGTCCCTTTCCCTTTGCCAAAAGCGTCAAGGTCACAACTACGCCCTGCCCCGAAATTCCCGAGGATCCCGGTGGCCGCGTGGCTGTTATCTGCAAGGTTCCGCTGGCCTCATCATCACGGTGCACCAGAGCTACAGCCTGGCCATCTTGGGAGAGCAGCCCTCCGTTTGAGACGTTCACCACCTGCAAAACTTTGGGATCATAACTAACCTGTATGGGCACGGAGTAAACATTCTGCGCCCCGGTAAGCATCACGTTCACCGCGAACGTGGATCCGGCTGGCTGGGTGATGTTGGCAGGATCGAAAACGAAGCTCGCCGCACCAGAAGGCGCAGCTTGCGGAATGGTCTGAGGAGGCGCTTGCGCCGGTGGCGGTTGGACGGGAGGGGCTGCCGGTTGGGTCTGGACTGGAGCTGTCGAACCCGATCCCTCAGCTGCTGCCGGGATCAGCGCAGGGGTTGATGGGCGGCCGCGGCGCAATTCAATGGAAGTCGCGGTTCCGGTCGCGATTTCCCGTTGACTCAGCTCACTGATTTCGGGGGAGCGCACAATATGTGGAATAAGAGCAAATACAATTTCGTTTTCGCTGTGATCTGTCTGCGTTTGCGAGAAGAGGTATTTCAGGAGGGGAATCTGCGACAGCCCCGGAATGCCAGTCAACGATTTAGTCTGCTGATCTTCTAACATGCCACCCAATAAGTTGACTTCGCCTTCTCTAAGGCGAATTTCATGCTCAATCTTCCGCTGCCCAATGATGGGCTGATCGATACCGCCGATGTTTGTGTGACTCGTCACCGAAGAAATGTCCATCGAGACCTTCAGACCTATTTCCCGGTCCGCGTGCACGTAGGGAGTAATGTCAATGTTCACGCCCACATCGAGATATTGGAATTGCGTGTTCACCAGAGGGTTTATGCCGACGCCGCCGATACCGGGCTGAAACGATCCCGTCGCCACCGGCACACGATCGCCGATCTTAAGCGAAGCCTTTTGCCCGTCCACGGCGCGAATTTGCGGATTCTGGATGAGCTTGGTGCTGCTATCGCTGGCTAGCGCAGTGAGTGTAGCCGGAGTAATGGTGACCTGGAAGTCAGTTGCATTCAGGTTCCCTAGTGCGTTCAAGTTGATGGAATTGCTGCCGCTACTGGAAGAAGGGGTAGTGTGGCTGTAGTAGTCGTTCCGTTGGTCGTAGTCGTCGTGTTGATATTTTGCTGCAGGGCCACCGTCGCGCTGGTGGGCGGATTGATGCCCAGGGTGTGGGCTTTGTCCCGGCTAACCTGCATAATGGCGATATCCACGACGACTTCCGGCTTGGATCGATCGAGATCGCCAACCAATTTTGTTGCTAAAGCGATCTGGTCAGGCGTCCCTCGCACTACCAGCGCACCCTGCGAGACCAAGGGCTGGATGCGCGAGATTTCCAGGATTTGCCGCAGCGCGTTGACTACATCCTGCACTTCGGTGGGCTGGGAAAGATTGGCCAGATAGAATGTCTTGATGACGTTCTGTTCCACGTCCTTGCGCTTCGCGGGATTGTCTTGGGCGACAAAAATCGTATTCGGTGTCACCGGGCGCCAGAAAGTCTTCGACTCCAGCGCGGTGATGGCCAACGCCTCTTCCAAGGTAACGCCATTCAGCTCAATCTTGATGCGGCGCGAGGTGTAATCGGGGTCAAATAACACATTGATCCCAGCCAGCTTGCCGATTGTCTCGTAGATCACCTTGGTATCTTCTGTGAGCTTGAGAGTGATAGGAACGTTAGAGATGGCGGCAAGTTCCACGGGTCCTTGCGCTTCGGCCAACCGCTTCTGGATGGCCCCACGAGGAGGCAGGCATCGCCGACCGCGGCCCTGGATTCTTGGCTGCCTCGATCAACTGCTGAGTGCGCTTGAGTTCCTGCTGAGCGATGAAGCTGGAGGAATCGATCTCCGCCGCCTTTTGAAATTCCACCAGTGCTTCATCCAGCTTGCCGGCTTCGCGCAGCAATTGGCCGCGATGCACGTGGGAAGCCCCAGCCAGGAAACGCAAACGCTCAAAAGAGGCCCGGTACTGCAAATCCTTTGGCCTAAGGTCATAAGCCTGCCGGTAAAAGTCGTACGCTTGCTCGTAGTTCTGCCGAGCTTCGGCGTCCTTGCCTTGGTTATACAACGACTTAGCCTTATCGGCAGCGACCGGCAGGGTGGCAGCCGCGACGAGCAGAACGATCGCCGCCGGGCGAATCAGGCTTCTAATCACTGGTTCCTCGCAGGCAGTCTTTTCCCAAGGAGGTAAGCCCTAACCCTGGGTTGGCACTTTCCAAACAATGGGGTAAGCTGCGCGATTATAGCATTGCTCTCCGGAGCTACCGAAGTTACTGCTCTGGTTGCAGTTAAACTCATTGGTTCAAGTCCCAGAACGGTGTCAGTTCCCAGTCTCCAAGCCTTGCCCAACATCTTGGAACCGTGTGTTCGCTCTACCTGACACTTGCGACCTTCCTGTGAGATAACTGACAAGAGAGACAAGTAACCCATGGCACGGCAGCCAAGCCATCAAACCAAACCCAATCCGGAGAAGAACGCGCACCGCGATCCCACTGCGGCCGGCCAACGTGACGCTGCTGTTAATAGGATCGCTGCGCACAACTACTTCTTGCTGGAAAAATTTGAGACTGGAGTTGCCTTGACTGGAACTGAGGTTAAGTCGGTTCGAGGCGGACGCGCCAACCTGAAAGACGCATATGGCCTGATCAAAGATGGAGAGCTCTGGCTGCTCAACTGCCACATCGGCCCGTATGATCACGGCAATATCTTCAACCATGCCCCTTTACGTACTCGTAAGCTCTTGGTGCATAAAGAGGAAATACGGAAGTTGATCGGCAAGACCCAGCAGAAGGGACTTACTCTGATTCCCACCCGGATGTACTTCAAGAACGGCCGGGTGAAGGTCGAGCTGGCTCTGGCCAAAGGCAAGCAGCTCTGGGACAAGCGCGAAACGGAACGCCGCCGGACGGCCGACAAAGAGGCTCGAGAAGCCATCGCCAGATCGCGTAAACGAGACTAGATCAATCGCAAAGCTCCGCGCTGTCGCGGAGCTTTGCCGCACCTCGAAAACGGTGCCAAATCTACTCGGAGGTCGTCGATGGAACGGAAGGAGACGCCGACGGCTGAGGGTTGCTGCGAGAATCAGATGGAATCTCGGACTTCGGTAAGGCAACCGAGTTTATCCGTGCGGTGGAGAGGACCGTTTCCAATTTACGGAATACATCGCGGGTATTGATCTGCGTTTTTCCGTCCGCTGTACCATCGCCTACCATTCCCAATCCCAGCGCAAACTCGTAGCAGGCGCCATTCCTGAACACGTGGTAGTACCTGGCATCAGATCGCTTCGTCGCTTGTCCGGTTAAGTCTTCCATCTCGTCGAATTCGAGGACACCAATTTTGACTTTCGACGGAGAATCAATTCCGGGCAGGCTTGGGTCTGGAGACGCGAATCTGGCGCAATCGGAGTCAGTCAAATTCGAATTCACGCTCACGTTTACAAAAGCAGCGGTGAGATTCTTTTTCAGATAGAGGTCGCCAGGTAGCTCGATAGCGGCCAGGGTAACTGCTCCGGGCTTGATGAAATCGGTTAGTACGGGTCCGGATCCGGGCCAAGTCAGGCTCGCTTGGTTACCTTCTCTCAGGACGTAATTCTTCGGGTAGCGCAAGGAGATGCCATAAGCGGGATTGCTGTAAGTGGCAAGCGGATCCCGTCTCTGCACGCGCCGCTTCCGCGCTGGCCGGCTGGGTTGGCGTCGACGAGGCCATAGGGGACGGATCAGGATTGATCGGCTGCGATGCAACCGTCCGTTCCGGTGGCGCTACCGCAGGCTTGCTGGTCTCCTTAGAACATCCGTAAATTCCCAACAAGACTGTGAGCATGATCGCGCCGCCAAACAGAGCAGGCCGATACTTTGTCGAATGCAAAAAATAGTCGATGCTTAAGACATCTTGCGCCTTCGCCGATTCTTTGTGGGATCGATCAAGTTGTGCCATAACTTCCTCCTGTGAATTGCGATCTACGTAAATGTGATCGCATGATGCAGGCCAAATATGTCAATGCTGAAAAGACGGAACTTGTGAGAGATCGCCGCTCGATTGACCGTGCTTGACACCACACACTGTGGCGCCGTGGACACGGCAAGGCTGGAATTCAGGGCGACGAGTTGCGTTTTTGCCGCCTCGCCGACGATACTGGAGTCAACCCATGAAAACTAATCTTTCTCTTTCCAATCCTGCTGAAGTGGAAACCGACTGCCTGGTCGCAATTGTGTTGGACCGCACTGAAAAGGACGGCGCAAGCAAAGACCAAAGCCAAAAGGACAGGACTCAAGTGGTGATTGAAGTCAGTGATGCCAGCGTCAAAGACGCAGCGGCGGATCTAATCACCAGTGGTGAAGTTACGGGCAAGATGTTTGAATCTACCGTGCTGCATCATCCAGCAAAGTTAAAAGCGAAGCGCTTGCTGCTCCTGGGCGGAGGCAAAGCCAAGAGCTTCTCCGCTTTCGAGTTGCGCCGGCTAGCGGGAGCGGCGGTGCGTACGCTCAAGGCTCGCGGATTGCGCAGCTTCGCCATAGTCGCGCCCGAAACCGGACTGAAGGCGGACGAAGCGGTGAAGTCGATTGTCGAAGGAGCCATCGTAGGCAACTTCGATTCTAATACCTATCAAACCGATCGCAAGGACCAAAAAATCGATGCGCTCACCGTAGTGGCTCGCGGTGATCAGGCCAAGCTGCAGGAAGCTATGGACGAGGCCCGGATTCTTGGCGAATCCCAGAACTTCACTCGTGACCTGGTGAATGAACCGAGTAATCACATGACTCCGACCATTCTTGCCGAGCGAGCGCGCAAGATGGCGGATGAAGTCGGATTGAAGTGTGAAATCTACGGCGCGGAGAAGATCAAGGAGCTGAAAATGGGCGCGTTCTGGAGCGTTGCCCAGGGTTCGGATGAACCGCCCGCGCTGATCGTGTTGCATTATGAGCCGGCCGGCGCCCCCGAAAAACCAGTGCTAGGCCTGGTTGGAAAGGGCGTCACCTTCGATACCGGCGGCATTTCGATCAAGCCAGCTGATGGCATGGAGAAGATGAAATACGACATGGCCGGCGGGGCCACCATGATCGGCGCCATGCGCGCCATCGCTCTGCTCAAACCCAAAGCGAAGGTTACCGCTATTATCTGCGCCACGGAAAACATGCCGTCAGGCAAGGCGCAAAAGCCAGGCGATGTGCAGATTGCCATGTCCGGCAAGTCGATCGAGATCATCAATACTGATGCCGAAGGCCGCCTGGTGTTGGCCGACGGCCTGCACTACGCTCGCCAGCTCGGTTGCACCCACCTGATCGACGCCGCCACGCTCACTGGTGCTGTAGTGGTGGCGCTTGGCTACACCAACGCTGGTGTCTTCGCCAACGACGACGCCATGTACGAGCGGTTCAGCCAAGCGCTTTCCAAAGCTGGGGAGAAGATGTGGCGCATGCCGCTCGACGATGAATACAAGGAACAGATCCGCTCCAATATCGCCGACATCATGAATACCGGGGGACGCTACGGCGGCGCCATTACTGCAGCTATGTTTCTGAAAGAGTTTGCCGAGGACACTCCCTGGCTGCATCTCGATATTGCCGGAACGGCTTGGATGGAAGATCAAAAACCATGGATCGCGAAAGGTCCGTCAGGGATTGCGGTTCGTAGCCTGGTGGAGTTTGCTAAGGACTTCACCGCCGGATAATGCAGGTCACGGATTGAGGCCGGACCGAAATCACGAAGTAACGCTCAATTCTTCGATCCGAGAGCGAATTGGTGGCGGAGCAAACCAATTCTAACGCCTCGCCTTCTCGAATGCCTTCTCGAGTTGCTTCACTAGAGGACTCTCGTTTTCTTGCAGGCCACCTGCGCCCATCATGCGCCACAGGTATGGGTTACCTGGCCAGCCACGCGCGTCATAAACTGCCAACACGTCCTCAGAAGGACGGCTCTGTACCATCAGGACAATGTCAGCCTGTTCTGGATTGTAGACCAAAATGAATTTACCCCATTTCTGCATGGCGTCCTGCACGGTGTTGATGGCGTGCCGGTCCTCAGGCAGAATGTTGGAGTTGAACTCATTGCCGTCGTAGCTAGTCACGTAAACATAACGGGCATTGATCAGAGTCCCCGGGAATGGCTGAACATTCTGGGCGCTTACCTTGGCTGGCGGTTTTGCGAAGGCAGCCCCGGCTAAAAACACCATCACGCTGACCACGCTAAGCAGCCTCTTCATGATTCCTCTCTCAAAACCAATGATCTGATTGCTACCAGGTTAGATGCGCCTGATGTCGCGTAGACGTTATTTTCTGTGGTCCTCGGGACTGAGCCAAAGGGCACGCAATCCTTTGAACCGCAAGGAAATGGGGCAATCCGGCCTTTCTGTCATGTATTTGGGAGCCGGCATAAGAGCACACCGACGCTGGCGAACCAAAGCGTCTGTCCAATGATGAGGAGGCTGAATGCATGTGGAGAGTGGCTTAGCATTCCTGAGAACACGATGATCACTGTCGCCGGGCCGAGTATACAACCGTACAGGGCCACGCCTCGACCCAGCGTGCGGATAATCGAAATTGACCAAAGCGCGATCGCCACGGACGACGCCACCACGAACACCTCGCCAAAAGCCTGGTCCAAACTACCGTTGTAGTTGAACACGATGTGCCAGGCTTCGCTGGTCGAGGGCGAGGCCGCCACAATCTGTCGCAGCACGGCTGGAGAAACCAAGCCGTCGAACACCACGGCGTTCATCATCGCGGCGACTCCGAACCCGTACAGGACCAGCGCGGCAGTCGCGATCCGGTCCGTGGCCGGCCCGCGCCGTGATAGCCCCAGCGCACCCAGAAACCAGACCGGCAGACTAGCCAACGCCAGAGAATGCACCGCGACCAACGTGCGTGCTACCGAATCGATCTGGCCGGGCGTGATCCGTCCCGAAGGGTGCAAACTCAAGGTTATAATCACGCCTGCCGATCCTGCGATCAGCGCCAAGCCGCTCATGCGGTCGTCTGTCATGCGTCGCACAGTAGACGCGAACGGCGGGGTGGTCAATACGCGTTTGCAGGCGAGCGGGCAAAGCCGAACAAAGAGGCGTCTTATGTCCCAAAAAGCGTCCGCGCCGAAGCGAAAGATGGATCGCCGGGTTCGGCGGACGCGAGATGCGCTCGGCGATGCGCTGGTAGACCTTATGCACGAAAAGCCGTTCTCGGCGATCAGCGGTGCAGCACGTACTCGATCGCGCAAAGGTTGGTCGGTCTACTTTTTATACGCACTATCGTGACAAGGACGACTTATTTCTGAGCGACGTTGAGGACTTCTTCGAGGGGATGGCTAATCTGCTTTCCCGGCGCGGTGAAGATTCAAATCGCATCGCGCCAGTGCGTGAGTTCTTTGCTCACGTTGCCGAGTGGAAGGAGTTTCACGCGGCGCTGGTCGCATCGGGAAAGGTGCGCGACGTTATGGAACTGGGACACGGATACTTCGCTCGCGCCATCGAGCAGCGCCTCTCCGACTTACAGCCGCTTCCGACCGACTCCCTCTCCCGCACCGCAGTAGCCCATGCACTCGCGGGTGCTCTGCTGTCGCTTTTGTCATGGTGGATCGATCGCGGCATGCCTGTGTCACCCAGCGAAATGGATGAGATGTACCATCGTATGGTCTGGTCCGGCGTTAGTGCCCAAGCGAGCCAAATGCTTTCGACTGTACGTCTCGATCAATGAGTCGCGGGCGAAGCTTTCGCCGGGACGAGGAAGAATCTTTAGGTAGCAACGCCGACCGAGGAACACCCACGCTGAAGCACTTCTTTCCTGTGACACTAGAACAGCCGACCGATGGAGAAATTGATCTTGGTCCGGCCGGTGGGGCTCACCGCTCCCGAAAGCGAGATAGGACCGAAAAGCGTGTCGGCAATGATGCCCGCATTGAAGCTGCTATGCACGACGAACGTGGTGGGATCATTGAAGGCTGTGCCGGCTTCGTACCATCCACCCCAGTACACTTTACTGCCCACAACCGGCATCCGGTAGAATTCGCGGCGGAAGCCTAGCCCAGCCAACGCATAATGATTCCCGAGAAACTCATCGCGGGTATAAGCGCCCAAGCGAAACGGACCGCCCAGAGAAAAAATCTCGAACAAGCTGGCATTGCGGTTAAAGGTGGTGCCGCCGGAGGCGTTGAAGAACAGAGAGCTCTTAGCGCTGAGAGGAACGAACGTCCAAGATTGCACCTGTAACTGATTAAAGTTTCGCGATACGCCCGGGCTTTCCGGGACGTGTACCAGCTCGGCCGTGAGGCGTTCCCCACGAGCGGGGACCGCCGGATTATCCAGTTCGTCGAAGACGTAGCCCAAGCGGACCTGGCTGCTGCTGCCGTGGATCCGCGGCAGACCCTCGCTGCCAATCAGCGCGGCCAAATCGCCCTCAAAAATCCTATATCCCAGACGGATCTCGTTCCTGCGGCCGGAGTTGAATCCAACGTCGAATCCTCCGCCCGCGCGCTGGTCGCGATACAGCGCGACGCGGCGATCGTTCACAAACGCATTGCGCGATCGATTGAGGAAAAACATGTACGGTGAAACGAAAAAGCGACTCTGTCCCAAAGGCTGGTAAAACTCCGTAGCCACAAGGTCGCTCGATCCCAGCAGCAAATCGCTGCGCCATTCGCCGCTGTGATGCCAGACATCCATAAAAAGCACTCGAAAGCCGGTGGCAAAGTCGAACGCACCCACACCTGTCCCACTCGCATTCACCGCGAGATCGATGAAAGGAGGACCGTAGCTTTTTTCATGGGCATTGATGCGCAGACCCGAAGTGCTGCCTTGAACAAAACCCTCGTATCCAAGACTGTCGAAGCGGCCCTCGCCGGTGATCTGGGTCAAATCCCTTTCAAGGCGACGAGTGTCAAGAGTGGTATGCAAGTACTTGTCAAGCCTCTGTTCCAGTTGTTGTTGCTCACGCCCACTGGCGCCGGCAATTTGCAGCACATCTGCCCTATTCTCCGGCGCACGTTTGCGAGCATCCCGAATGGCAAGATACTGCTTCCACTCTTCTTCGGACAAAGCAAAGGCCCGCAGAACCGGTGCCTTCTGTGCCGCGCCTTCGTATCCTAGCTTGATGAGTTTGTCAGCGTCGTAATAGTCGTTGCGGGTGTATTGGCCCAGATCGGGCGCGACGACGACGTCGGCCTGACGCAAAGACCGCCGGTCGTTCTCAATGGTCATCACGCTGATGGTCTGATCTAGAACACCGCCCAGTGATTGCAACCCTTCGTGACCTGCGAGCGGCGTGCCGACATCGACTGCTATCACGACCTCGCCACCCATTTGACGAGCCACGTCGGTCGGGATGTTGTTCAGGAGACCGCCGTCAGCGAGTGTCTTCCCGTTGAGCTCAACCGGAGTGAAGACTCCTGGCAGTGACATGCTGGCACGAAGCGATTCGGCAAGAGAACCATCTTTGAGCACCACCGCATCACCCCGCAACATGTCGGTGGCAACGCAGCGGAAAGGGATTGGCAGTTCATCAAAGCTCGACACCGTCGAATACGGAAACGCGATCCGAGACAGAAGCAGACCGACACCCTGGCCAGGATTGAAGCCATTCGGGCCCTCAAGACCGTGTTTCAAACCCAACGGGATGGCAACCTGATAGTTGAGGCGATCCAGTTTGCGACGGAAAGCAAGCTCGATCGTAGCTCGGCTCCGCCAACAGAGCCTGATCCCAGTCGACGTCTTCCACCCAGCGGCGCATTTCGGCGGGGGACATGCCAGTTGCGTACATCGACCCTACAAGCGCGCCCATACTGGTGCCCGCAACATAGTCCACCGGGATGCGATTTTCCTCCATCCACTGCAGCACACCTATGTGGGCCAAGCCTCGGGCACCGCCGCCACTGAGCGCGATTGCGATGCGCGGCTTAACCGGTGCTGGCTGCTGGGCATGTGTTCGGACGAACAAGACCATCAATATGAAAAAAGTGACCAACAATTGCCATTGCACGTTCATATTAGGTCTACGGCACGCAAACATGGCTTAACTCCCTGCTGAGAGGTCGAGAGGCACACATTAGCACTTCAGAAAGATAGGTCAGGAAAGAATCAGCGGACGACTGAGCAGCCGCAGGGACGGTGCCGCGGTTGTCACATTACCGGGGGCACGGTGATTCCCATCACCGCTAACATCCGGATTAGTTCACGCCGCACCACGGCTGCGGTCGCTAAAAGAAACTTCTTCCGATTTTCGTCCGGCTCCGCAAGGATGGGATGCTGGTGATAGAAGGTGTTGAAGAGTTGCGCCAGTTGGAACACATGCTTGGCCAGGTAAGCGGGTTCCGTTGTCGCGATGCACTGATCGATGATATAGGAGGTCTTCGATGCCGCGAGCCAGAGTTCCCATATCGCGTTGCCGCTCTCGCCCATCAGATACTTGGCGAAATCTTCGATCGAGACGGAGCAAGCCGCATCTCTCAAATAAGTGTCCGGGTCTAATCCACCTTTGCGAAAAATATTAGTGGAGCGGACCACGGCGTATTGCGCGTAGGGACCGGTCTCGCCCTCGAAGCTGAGCGCCTCTTTGAAGTCGAACGCGATCACCGAGGGCTTGGTGAACTTGAGCATGAAATAGCGCAGCGCCCCGACCGCGATCTGTGTGGCAATCGTTGCTCGCTCAGGCTCGCTCAACTGAGGGTGGCGGGTATCGACTTCTTTTCTTGCGGAGCTAATTAACGTATCGATCAGGTCGTCGGCTTTCACGCCGAAACCTTTGCGCCCAGAAACTTCGATGTAAGAGCGAGTCTTATCCTCATCAGAAAGTTCATAGCCCAACTCGGCGGCGCAGCGCGGCGTCAACGCGACCATCTCATAGGAAAAATGAGTGTAGTGATCGGCTTGTTGGTTGTAGCCAAGCTCGCGAAGGGCTTCGATCACGGTGTTTTGCGCCTCGGATTGGCGCGCATCGATCACGTTATAGATTTCTGCCACGCCACCGAAATGAGGATGATCCAACGCGCCGACCGTGGTTGAGACCCAGCACTCGTGTCCGTTGGGGTAGTGATAGAACTTGCGATAGCCAAAATCACGGCCGAGCAAGCCGAACTTCCAAAGGTGATAAGCGATGTCTTTGCCCACATACCCGACAGTTCCGTTGGAGCGCACGATCACTTTCTGATCTTCTTCAGCGACTTCGCCGCTCTCTACTGCTTCCGCAGAACCGTCCCGACTCGTGGCCCTTGTTGTTCCTGCCCGCCGCATCACCCAGCAGCCTTTGTTTTTGCCCTCAGTCTCTAAGAAGAGGACGTTGCCTTCTTTCAACTTGGTGAAAGCCGCATCCCAGAAGTGGAGGTGCAGGATTTCGCTCTCGCGCGGCAGGAAGTCATATTCGATATCGAGACGATCCATGGTCTCGAGATGGCGGCGGAGCACCGCTACCGAGATCAGATCGGCGATGGCGGCGATCTCGTCGTTGCCAGCCTCGATGGCATGCAGGACTTGAGCGCGGGCTTCTCGGTTCTGCTTCTCCTGCCCGTACCACTGCGAGACGCGGGCATAGAGGTCCCAGCAGTAATAATCAAAGCGCGGCTGGCGGACGAGCTGTTCAATTTCTGAGCGTGATTTTTTTTCGAGATGCAGGAAGCCCACGACAACATCGGCAACCTGCACACCGGTATTGTCAATGTAGTTCTGAACGTCCACTTCCCTGCCGGCAAAATGAAGGAGGCGCACAAACGTATCGCCCAGGATGGCGTTGCGCAGATGTCCGATGTGAGCAGCTTTGTTGGGATTGATGCTGGTATGCTCGACCAGAATTTTTCCTGGCGGGACTTCAACTTTGGGGTTCTGGTCGGCGGCCAACGCGGCAGCTACATATGCCCGGTTGACGCGTGCGTTGATGTATCCAGCGCCAGCTAGCTCGAATTTCTCAAAGCCGTCGAGCGGTCCGAGGGCTCGCAATTATTTCTTCGGCGATTTTGCGCGGCGGCTTACGCAGTTGCTTCGCAAGCTCGAACGCGAGGGGTAGAGCATATTCGCCGAGCTCGACTCGAGGCGGCTGTTCAACGACGATCCTCGGCAGGTCGACAGCGTAATTCCGACGCAGTAAATCACGCACGTGTCGGGCGAGGCGGCGTTCCAGGTGGCGATACAAGAGTCCCTCTAAACTGTTGAGGAAAATAGCGATTGTAGCAGAGCGTGTGCGGCACGCAGGTTTGACGCCAAGTGCGTGCTTCCCTATCATGAAAAATTGGTGAGGATCCGGCAGTCGTCAGCCTTTCATCTTCTGTCGCGAATTGCCCCGACCGTTTGATTTGGCCAACGACCGGTGACTAAAGAGCAAGAACGTCCCCTATGCGCATCGCTTATTTAGACTGCTTCTCCGGCATCAGCGGCGACATGTTCTTGGGCGCCCTCGTGGATGCAGGAGTACCGGCACGGCTGTTCGAAGACACGGTCGCGGCGCTGAATCTTGGGGCGAGGCTTGAGATTTCCCGTGTGGACCGGGGCGGTATCAGTGCCACAAAGGTTGATGTGTACGTTCATGGTGAGAAAGATCTTCCGCGTGATGCTTACCTTGAAGGGGCAGCTCACATGCACAAACCCGGCCATGAACATAGCGCGGTCAGCCATTCGCACTCACGCGAGCATGTCCAACTGCGGGAGCACAACTACGCCCGGGGAAGTCAGGACGATTCACGGGCGGAGGCATCCGCGCAACGTGAGAACAGCCGAGGCTTGAAAGAAATTCGGGAGATCATTCGAAAGTCTGGCTATTAGCGAGAGTGCGCAAAGAGTACAGCGATCGCCATCTTTGAAGCGCTAGGCGGAGCCGAGGCGAAGATCCACAATCGCGACATCGATACCATTCATTTCCACGAAGTGGGCGCAGTCGACGCGATCGTGGACATTGTTTGTGCCGCGGTGGGGTCCGAAGCCTTAGAAGTCAACGAATTTGTCTGCTCCCCGCTGAACGTGGGTGGGGGAACGGTAAGGTGCACGCACGGAACTTTTCCCGTGCCTGCTCCGGCGACGATCGAGTTGCTGAAAGGTGCGCCTGTTTACTCATCTGGTTTGCAAGTCGAACTGGTTACTCCTACCGGAGCTGCCATCGTCAGAACTCTCGTCAAGAGATTCGCGCCATTTCCAGAGATGAAGATCGAGAAGGCGGCCTACGGAGCGGGCACGCGCGATTTTCCCGGACACGCCAATGTTGTCCGCTTAACGATAGGTGAGGCTCAACCGACGTTGGCAGAGAAAACCTCCGCAGGAGACAATCACTGTGCTCGAGGCGAGTCTGGATGACCTCAATCCGCAGGTGTTCGGTTACGTTATGGACCGCCTGCTTGAAGAGGGAGCGCTCGATGCTTTTGGCGTGCCCGTACAGATGAAAAAGAACCGTCCCGGAACGCTGTTGACGGTACTGTGCAAACTCGAGGACGCGGCGAGATTTTCACAAGTGATTTTTGCCGAGACCACCACGCTAGGCATAAGGCGGCGCGATGAAAAACGTCAAACGCTTGCGCGAAACTGGATTACGGTAAACACGCGCTGGGGTGATGTAAGGCTGAAGGTTGCCAGCATGAATGGAACCGTGACCAACTACTCACCTGAATACGAAGATTGCCGGCGCATCGCGGCCGATCATCATGTGCCGCTAAAAAGCGTGATGAATGAAACGGTGGAGGCCTATCTGAAAGCTGTAAAGGGCTAAAGCGCTGCCGCCCTGCCAAAGCAACGAGCAAGACGCAAATGAGCCAGAAATTCTACATCACGACCCCGATTTACTACGTCAATGCCCGCCCTCACATTGGGCATGCGTACACCACTATCGCCTGTGACACGATTGCGCGCCGCCAGCGCATGATGGGGTTCGATACCTACTTCCTCACCGGCACTGACGAGCACGGGCAGAAAATCGAGCGGGCGGCTCAGGCTGCTGGCAAAACTCCGCAGCAACTCACCAATGAAGTGTCCGGCGAATTCCGGGCGCTGTGGGACCGAATCGGAATTACCTACGACGACTTCATCCGCACGACATCGGAGAAGCACAAACGCGGCGTCCAGGAACTCTTCCGGCACATTCGCGACAATGGGTACATCTACAAAGGCACGTATACCGGGCAATACTGCGTTTACGACGAGCTTTACGTGGACTCAGTTGGTCCCGGCTCGCCATGTCCTGAGTGCGGACGACCCACAGAGACGGTCCACGAAGAAAACTATTTCTTTAGACTCTCGGCATTTCAGGACCAACTCCTACGTCTCTACATGGATCCCGACTTCATCCGCCCAGAGACCCGGCGGAACGAGGTAATGTCCTTCGTCCGTTCAGGTTTGCGTGATTTGTCCGTCAGCCGGAGCACCTTTTCGTGGGGAATCCCGGTGCCAGACGATCCTAAGCATGTCATCTACGTCTGGCTCGACGCGCTCGCGAATTACATCACCGCTTTGGGATACGGATCCGGCGACACCAAACTTTACGATAAATATTGGCCCGCCGACGTGCAGATGATCGGCAAGGAAATTGTCCGCTTCCATTGCGTCTACTGGCCGGCGTTTCTGATGGCGGCTGGATTGCCCGTGCCCAAGCGGGTCATGGCACATGGCTGGCTGCTGTTTGAAGAGAACAAGATGTCGAAGTCGCGCGGCAACATCGTGCGGACCGAGACCATTCTTGATGTGCTTGGGGCCGATGCGCTGCGCTACTTTCTCCTGCGCGAGATCGTCTTCGGACAGGATGGGTCCTTCTCGTTTGATGCTCTGGTACAGCGCTATAACGCAGACTTGGCCAATGGACTGGGCAACCTGGCCAGCCGCACATTGACGATGATCACGCGGTATTTTCGAGGCGAGGTGCCGTATCCTTCGCTGACGGCGGCCCACATGGCGGCGGACGATGCCATCGCTGACGTTGCGGGCAAGACGATCGCGGAATACAACTCGCTGTTTGATCAGTACCAGTTCTCGCGTGCGCTGGAAGTGGCATGGGGCTTGGTAGCCGCGGTGGACAAATACATTGTTGAAAACGAACCTTGGGCGCTGGGAGAGAAGCAGGATGAGGGAAGCCGCGCGCGCCTGGCGACGATTCTCTATACTTCGGCCGAGGCTCTGCGGATTGTAACAGCCTTAGCTCATCCGGTCATGCCGGATGCGACCGCCAAGATCTGGGCCCAGTTGGGACTCGGAGACATTCGCAAGTTTCCGCTGTCCGATCTGAAGTGGGGACAGCTTCGCCTCGGGACGAAACTTGGCTCGGTCGAAGCGGTGTTCCCGCGTGCTGACAAGTCCGCAATCGAAAGGATGCAGAGGATGGAAGAGCAGGGACGCGGCGCTCCAGCCGCCATCGAGGAGAAGCTGGTTGCACCTGCGGCAACCAGGCCGTCGACCGAGGCAACGGCGCCGACTCCCGACGGCAAGATCAGCATCGAAGATTTCGCCAAAGTCGAACTGCGCGTGGGACAAGTGAAAATCGCCGAGAAGGTGAAGGGTGCCGACAAGTTGCTCCGGCTCGAAGTTGACCTGGGCACGGAAGTACGGCAAGTGGTGGCTGGCATCGCTGAGGCTTACTCTCCTGAGTCCCTGATCGGCAGGAAAGTCGTGATCGTCGTAAATCTCGCACCGCGGAAACTGCGCGGCTTGGAGTCCAACGGAATGATCGTCGCCGCCTCCGCCGAAGGAGGTAAGCCAGTGTTGGCCAGCTTCTTGGAAGATGTGCCTGTGGGTACAAGGCTGAAGTAGCCGCACTATTTTTGTCGTCGCGCCTATGATCAACGACTAACCATCAGCGACGTAACGACCAAAGACAACGACTGTGTTCGTCGACTCCCACGCCCACCTCGAGATGGATCAGTTCAACGCTGATCGCGAGCCGATGATCGCGCGAGCGCGGGAGGCTGGGGTTGAGAGCATCGTCGCTATTGGCAGCGGGACCGGGCCAGGATCGCTTGATTGCGGGATTCAGCTTGCTGAGCGTCACGAATTTATTTACGCGACCATTGGCATCCACCCACATGAGGCTCGACTGGCCAACGATGACGACTTCGTCGAGCTAGTACGACTGGCAAAGCGGCCCAAGGTCATCGCCTGGGGCGAAATTGGGCTCGACTATTTCTACGATCACTCTCCGCGCGATGTGCAACAACAAGTATTTCTCAGGCAATTGCAATTGGCACAGGCCGCAAGGCTGCCGATCGTGATTCATTGCCGACCCTTCTGACGGGAGCGATAACGCCTGGGAGGAGTGCCTGACGCTATTGCAGGAGCATTGGGCGACGAGCGGATTAGGAGGCATCCTGCACTGCTTCACCGGAACCTGGGCGCATGCCAGGCGTGCACTTGACATGGGCTTCATGATTTCTTTCGCCGGGAATATCACTTTTCCCAAGGCGCAACAAATTCGCGATGCCGCCAAAGAAGTGCCGCTTGACCGCATGTTGATTGAAACTGATTCCCCGTTTCTGGCTCCTGTCCCACACCGTGGCAAGCGCAACGAACCCGCGTTCGTGAAGGAAGTGGCGCGGCAACTGGGTGAGTTACGAGGAGTCTCGACAGAAGAAATTGGCCGCCAGACTTCGAGCAACTTCTACAAGTTTTTCAAACTATCCGAATCCAGTAAAAGCAAAGTCCCTGGACGCTAGCTCTGCCCTCAAAACCCTTCTTCTGGTACCCTCAAGAGTTGCGTTAATAGCCTTCAGAAAGAAGTAGTAACGACATGCCGGAAAATACTTTCGACATTGTGAGCAAGGTGGATCTGCAGGAAGCCTCGAACGCAATCCAGCAGGCGCTGAAAGAAGTTCACACGCGCTTTGATCTTAAGGACTCGAAGTCAAACATCGAACTCGAAGGCAAAGACGCCATCGTGTTGCACTCGATCGATGAGTACAAGCTGAAAGCGGTAAATGACATCCTTCAGCAGAAGCTGGTTAAGCGCGGCATCTCTCTCAAAGGCCTGACTTATGGCGCAATCGAAGCCGCAGCGGGAGGAACGGCGAAACAACGCATCACCATGCAGCAAGGCATCCCGATTGAAAAGGCGCGAGAGATCGTAAAGCTGATCAAGAACTCTAAGAAAAAGGTCCAGGCTTCGATTCAGGGCGACCTGGTGCGCGTGAGCGGCAAGGACCGCGATAGTCTTCAGGAAATCATCGCGCTATTGCGGCAACAGGACTTCGGGATTGACATGCAATTTACGAATTACAGAACGAACTGAGTTCAGGAAGACAAAGGTAGACGTTTGAGCACACCTGCAGCCATCAACGGGAAAGAGATCTTTGAACTGCTGCGCGACGATCTTGCCGCTATTGAGCGCGAATTCGGGCGGGACACGGTCTCGGGTGTGGAAGCGATCACCGAAATTGGTGAATACCTGCGCGGTGGAGGCGGGAAGCGTATTCGTCCAGCGCTACTGCTGCTTTCGTCCAAGCTTTTCAATTACGACGGACGTGGCGCTATCCGCTTAGGTGCGGTGGTCGAGATCATTCATACCGCCACGCTGGTCCACGATGACATCATTGACGAGGCGCAGACTCGCCGCGGCCGGCCCGCGGCCAATACCCAATGGGGCAATTCCAAGTGCGTGCTGGCGGGCGACTGGCTCTACATGCAAGCCTTCAAGGTCGCAGTGCAGGAGCGCAATTTCCGTATCTTGGACACTCTAATTGAACTAACGCAGCAAATGGTGGAAGGCGAACTGCTGCAAATGGAGAAGTTGGGCAAACTCATTTCGCTCGATGAACACTTTGATCTCATCTTCCGCAAAACCGCTTGCTTATTCTCGGTGTGCATGCGCATGGGAGCGATCCTAGGCAAAGCTACTCCCGAAGAGGAAGAGAGCCTGGCGCAGTACGGGCGCGACCTAGGGATGGCATTTCAGATTGTGGATGATGTGCTCGACTTGACCGCCTCGGAGAGTGTTCTGGGAAAGCCGGTGGCCAGCGATCTGCGCGAGGGCAAAGTTACGATGGCGGTGATCCATGCGTTGGAACGTTGTACCGCGGCGGAAAGGAAGTTAATCGAGACCGTCGTCAAAGACCGGGCATTCGACGCGGTCACACACGGCGAGATCCTGGGAATCCTGGAACGCTATGGCTCGCTCGAGGCCGCTCACGCGCGTGCCCTGCAGTATGCCACGCTAGCGCGAAATGCGATTTGCAGCTTTCCTGAGGGTGAGATCAAACGGTCGTTGTTATGGGCGCCGGAGTTCGTGGTGGCGAGAGAAAAGTAATCTTTCTGCTGTCAGGTCTCGGTTCATTTCCGCGCAATTCCCATCATTTCGAAACGTCCTCCTTTCAGGAGCGGACCGGATCCGATAAAGGCTCGCGCCGGCAGATCTTTGGAAAAGCGCCGAAGATAGGCGGCATTGAAGCGATCCCAAAGCGATAAATCGGGCGAGAAGACTTGTACCCACACCAGGTCGCCCATCGTCATGCTTGCCTGCGCAAGGACGGCTTCGAAGCCGTCGAAAAGTAAGCGCAGTTCTTCGTCCACGGCAGTTGGGACCATACCGGTGGCGGGGTCGATGCCAATACGACCGGAAAGATAGAGGGTGTCACCCGCCAGCACCGCATCACTGAATGGCAATGACGCCATTCGGTCCGGCAGATTGATATGGCGATTCTTCGAGGGCTGAGATGCAGGCATAATTCCTATCCCTTTGTTACCAGGCTTAGAGGGTTTGAATCCAGGCGGCTGGACGACCCATCCAATTCCGGTTAGTCTAGCGCGACTGGGAATAAATGGGACTTCTCTCACTCATAGCGCACCACGGATACATCGTGGTCTCCGGAATCGTGTTCGCCGAGGCCATTGGCATGCCAGTGCCGGCAGCGCTGGCGCTGGTCGCTGGAGGAGCCGCTGCTGCCTCCGGAGCTCTTAGAGCGCCAACCCTTTGGCTGCTAGTAGTAGCCGTCATGTTGTTGGGCGACTCGCTGCTTTATGTGCTGGGACGCTACATGGGATGGACGCTGCTCGGGTTGTTGTGCCGAGTCTCGTCCAATCCGGAAACATGCATTCTGCGTTCCGCCGAATCATTCTACAAGCGCGGCAAGATCACTCTGGTTATCGCCAAATTCATTCCTGGTGTCAATACGATGGCGCCGCCATTGGCGGGAAGTATGAAAATGCGCCCCGACCAGTTTCTGCGACTGGATTTTGCGGGGGCGTCGCTCTACGCCACAGCCTACGGCGCTCTGGGGTTCCTGTTCCGCGACTTCCTGGTCTCCATCACCCATGGTTTCCAGACGGCGGGCCGCGCCGTCGAGACTGTGTTCCTGGTTGCGCTGGCTGCTTACGTTGTTTACCGGATATGGCTGTACCGCAAGAATGTCGTCTACCGGGTCGTGCCGCGGGTGCAGGTAGAGGAGTTGGCGCGCATGCTGGCTTCGGATGAGACGCAACAGATCCTATTGGCCGATGTCCGCAGTCACGGCTATTACGACGCCGATGCGGAGCGAATCAGAGGATCGATCCGGTTGGAGCCAAACAATTTGTCCGAAGAGCTGAAAACGTTGCCCAAGGACAAGAATATTTATCTGTACTGTACTTGAGCGCGCGAAGCAACTAGCGCCCGGGTGGCGCATCTGCTGCGGGAAAAGGGATTCAATGCATTCGTCATCGTGGGTGGTCTGGCGGCATGGCGGAAAGCAGGCCAGGCTACCGAACCAGTACCACACGATGACTTAGTGAAGTTGCCAATGTTCACTTAAACCCGGCCTTCGGACCACCTGATGACCCTGAATTTCGAGGTCAGAGCCGCTTATCCCCGCATGGCTTTACAGAGCAAGAACGAAATCGAAATCAAGTTCCGGGTGGAAGATCCACGCTCGCTAACGCGCAAGCTACGAGCGGCCAGATTCCGACGCATCACCCGTCGCACCCACGAAATGAACACTCTGTACGATCTGCCTCGCCAGCCTCTGCGGAAGCGTGGCGACCTGTTACGCCTTCGCAAGTATGGGAACGAATGGGTGTTGACCCACAAAGCCAAGGGCAAGGCTGGGCGTCACAAGACGCGAGCGGAAACCGAAACAAAGGTCGTTGATGGCGAGAAGATGGACGCCATCCTCCGCGCGTTAGGTTTTCAACCTACATTTCGCTATGAGAAATTCCGCGCCGAGTGGAGCGACGGAAAAGGCAATGTGGTCGTGGACGAAACACCGATTGGGAACTTTGCTGAGGTGGAGGGCCCACCGCGATGGATTGATCGCACCGCCCGTCTACTTGAAATTGCGCCGAACGCCTACATCACTCAGACTTACGCTGAATTATTCTTTGCATGGAAGCGGCGAACTCAAAGCCTTGCAAAAGAGATGACATTTAAGGCCATCGGTCACAAGCCACGTAAGCGCTAGTGACTTCCGGATCGTCTGTTAGTTCTTCTTCTCTGGCTTGGAGCCCATGTCCTGCGGGAAAGACTTGAATACTACTTCGCGGGACTTGGACGACGTCTTCTGATTGGAATCAATACTATATTGCGTTAGGATGCCTTTCAGGAGGTAGTAAGCCTCATCTCCCGGATTCTTTCCTTCTCCCCGTTCGATCGCGCCTTTGAATTCGTACCAAGTGCCATGGACGGTCTGGGTGGTGAAGCTCAGGTTCTCACCGTCGAGCTTGCCCTGCTTAAAGAATTGATCGAGGAACACGCCGCGATCGCTCTCCAATTCCCCGTAGCGGGAGATGAATCCGCTCACCCGTTTTTCGTCTTCGACCGTAACCTGCACGAATTCGCCGTCTTTAAGGAACGTGTACATCCCCGAGTAGTCTTCGGCTGGCTTTGGGGCATACGCATTTTGCGTGGAGTTCTGCCCCAGCGCTAAGGCGCATACAGTCAACAATAAGCTGGCGATAACTCGCCTCTGCATCGTTAAGCCGCGTTTCATGCATCTCATTAGAGCACGAAAAAGCCGATGAACTCCTCAATATCGTCTGCTCCAGCGCCCAAGCTATAATCCAAGTACTGCGGTCTCCGCGCCGCTTTTATGAAGTTAACCTCTGAGCTTTTGGAAGTTATGGCTGACCGGATTGCACCATCAGTGCCTGCGCCCATGTTCCTCGTCAAACTGGATCCCTGGCACAGCGTTTTCTTTCGCAATCTCACGGATTTTTTCTGGAGGCGGCGGCCGCCGGCGCTTGACGTTTCATCCCGGCCTGGCGCTTTCTGGCCCGATGTGTTTGTTTCATCTCATCTGCCTTGGAATCGGTTCGCCGAGTCAGCGTTCTGTCACGCAGCGGTAATCTTATTGGTCTGGGGAGTCGGTCAATTGTGGCCACACCCACACGTCATGGATCGGACGGTGTTTCGCAGCGCGGACGTGATCTATTACTCGGCTTCGGAGTACTTGCTGCCAATCAACACTGGCGTAAGGCAAGCAGAACCTCCGCAACGAGGCGAGCCGGAATACTCTCCGCAACCGATCATCTCTGTTCCGCCGGAACCGGACAACCATTCCCAGACCATTGTCACTCCTCCCGATGCGAAACTGAATCACGACGTCTCCTTGCCCAACATTGTCGCGTGGAACGGCGCACAGCCGGCAGTTCCGCTGGCAGCCACTTCCGGAACTAGAGTGGAGATGAATCTACCAGCACTGTCAACGTCAGTGGTTACCCCTCCGCCGGAACTGAATGCTGCCTCAATGGCACGAACTATGCAGGGTCCGTCGCCGGCGATCGTGGGGCCTCCGCCGACTGTCGACGCCACTTCCGACCGCAAATGGGGAGAGATGAATATTGGCCACAGCGCGGTGGTTGCGCCCGCGCCGCAATTGCCCCTCGCGGAGCAGCGCGCGTTGGACCCCGTGACGCAATCCACGCTGGCCGGTCCAGGCCGGGCAGTCGTGCCTCCGCCACCATCGATCGGAGGAGGCCTGGCTGCGAATGGAGGTGGCCGCATCATCGCGCTTAGCATTCATCCAGCCCTGCTCAGTGCACCGGTTGAGCTACCCCAAGGCAATCGGCGAGGAACATTTGCGGCAACTCCAGAAGGCAAACCTGGAGCGGCCGGAACTCCGAATCTTGTAGCGGATGCAAGTTCTGGGAGCGGAAATGGCGCGGCTCGGGCAACAATACTAAGGGCGTGCCTCCCGGACTTTATGTAGGCAGTAGCTCAGGCCATGCCAGTTCTGTCGGCCGGCCGTGCTTCGGGAAATGGAACTGGCACAGCCACGCAACCTTCCAGCGACCCTCGACTGCTAGCCGAGGCGGCGTCGCCGCGGGTCACGAGCACTGCGCGGCGCCCTCTTTCAGAAATCTCAGATGGCAGCGCCACGGAAATCGAAAGAAAAGTTTTTGGTGATCGAAGATTCTATTCCATGACGCTCAATATGCCGAACCTCAATTCGGCTGGCGGAAGCTGGGTCATTCGATTCGCAGAACTGCACGATAACCATGATCAGGGCGACCTTGTGGCTCCGCTAGCCACGCAAAAGGTTGACCCGGCATATCCGCTGGAACTAATGCGCCACGGGGTGCAAGGCACAGTGACGCTCTATGCCGTCATTCGTAGCGACGGGTCAGTCAGCGAAGTGCGCGTGCTACGCGGAGTAGACGACCGACTGGATGAGTACGCGAGGACTGCGCTGTCCGGTTGGCACTTCCATCCCGCGACCAAGAACGGAGCTGCGGTGGATCTTGAGGCCGTAATAATGATTCCCTTCAAGGCCGTCAGAGCGAAACCTAGTTTCTGAGTTTTGTACGGACTACTTTCCCGCGGCAGCTTTTGCTTCCAGGGCTGCGTAAACCGCGGGATTCGAGCATACTTCGTAATAACAGCGTTCGGTCCAGTTCTGCAGAGAAAAATTCTGCTGGGCGACCTGCGGGATGCGGCTGGCGCGCACCAGAATCTTCCGAAAGATGTCGTTGCCTAAGGGTACCAGTCCGCTGTAGAGCTGGAATCCCTCGCTGCCCCAGAGTTCGGGTAATTCGAGCTTGCAGGATTCAAGTGAAATTTCCTGCTCCAGCCGGCGGAACGCCGCTTCGCTTATGCGGATTCCATTCAGGTTGTATTGCATGATGAAATCGTCAAGACTCTCTGCTGCGTCCGCATCCTTTACGGTCTGAAAGGCGTAAACATTAAACGGGCTCTCCATGCGCTCGATAGCTTTGCGCACACGTTTGCTGCAGGAAGACAAACGGTCGCTTTCATTCAAAGCATCCGAAATCATAATTCGCTGTTCGCCGTCCATCAGGTACATAGGCGCGGAATCCTGAAATGAAATGCCCACTCCGAGTTCTAGCGGAGGCAATCCGGCACGCTCGAGCAACTGGTTGTAGCCGCGTACGATTTCGATGATCTCTCGCGCCAGCACGCATGCGCGGCTCACTGCCAGATTGGATTCGCCTTCGCGCTCCAGCAGTGCCAGAATGATCGCGTCGCCCTCCAGGAAAACTTTGCTGGCGCCGTACTTGGCCAGCAGTTTGTTGACCGGGTCGTAGAAATTCAGACTGAAATATGATGCCGGGTTCATTCCCCGCTCCAACAGTGAGCGGGTCAGCCGCGAAGAGTCTCGGACGTCCGCCTTCAGAACTACGTGACGAAGAACCTTGTCTTCGGTTGGCTTTTGCTCTTCCGGCAACAGGAAATCGTAAAGCGTCCCGTTCATCGCGGAGAGTTCCCGCATTTTCTGATTCCCGATCAGATTGACGCTATCCAGGGCTTCATTCAGGGCTTCCAACCGACGAAGGTCCCGGTGATAACGCAGGAAGTCACGCAGAAAACGTCCCGCCATCTTGGCGCGGTCTGCTCCGCGGCAGCCAGTAACACGATTCATTGCCGCATAAAGACTGTCAGATGAGAGTTTGCCGTGTTGTTCGATCAGTTTTTCTACTCGATCGCGCTCTTCTCTGGAGATCAGGCTGTTCTTCAGTTGTTGGGCGTTAATGCGGGGCGAGTATTCAGCTAACAATGGCGCCACTTCATAAGACGCGACTACATGGTCCATCACGCCTTCGCGCTCGAGCAGTTCGCGTCCATGCGCCAAGTCGCGCTTTCTGGGACCGGCCTTCTAGCGTCGAATCATCCGGACTGCCAGCTGCTACCAACTGTTGCGCGTTTTCCGGCACGTTGAGCCAACTGTCCAGCACCTCTTCGCGCTCACCTTCGGGGCCCAGGTCCAAGGAACGAAGGAATTCGCAGGCCAGCCTTCGTACATTGGAAAATCGATCAGGGTCGCGGTCGAAGTTACCCAGCATCACATAGTGTTCTGCATTGAGGTACGCATCGCGACCATCTTCGGTAAAGATGAGCGGGTTCAGGAAGAGCCTGTATTCCGTCTCGCCCCGGTTGCCGAAGAGCGACCGCCGCATCCGCGCCAGAGTCTCCTTTTCGATCTCGCGGAGAGTGCGAAAGAGTTCCTGGCCAGTTTTGCGTAGGATGATCTTTTTTGCCACCTGAAAGGCCGCGATCCGCTCGCGGTACTCGAGTGCTTTCTGCTGGCGAACGCCCTCGTAACTCTTGAGCATCATGCGGCCGCGTTCCAGCATCTGCGCGAATTGGGCGTTCAGTTCGACCCTGAGAAACTTGACAATCGCCAACCGTACCAACAGATCCACCGCCAGATTTTCGGCCGCCTTGGCACGCGTCAGACCGGCCACATGTACTTCGGCCAACAAGGGCTTCAGCTCGGCGGCATTGGCCTTGGTTGGCGTCTTCATGGCCGGAGTTGATCTTATGAAGTGACTGCTCGGCGATCGTTCCGGAGCTTCTGCGGCCAGCAATCCTTCCAGGTCACCGTGCCGCGTAATCAGACGCGCGACATGGAGGCGTGCCTGCTCCACGAATCGAGGGCTCAGGTGGACATCATGTCGCAGGTTGTCAACGCCCAGTTGCAGGCCTTCCAGAGAGAGTGCCGGAGTGTAACCACTGAGAGAAGGAGGCTGCATCTCCTCCGTGGCTCCAAGCTTGAAGATGGGGAAGCGTGGCATCGTGGGGCTCGGCTATGGCTGCGGCGCTTGACTGATCAGGCTAGCGCGGAATTGAGGCACTATCAGTGCCTGCTCGAGGGTGGGCACATTCAAGGCGGCTAATTTTGCAGCTAGCGCTCCTGCCCGCTCTGTTTCGCCGGCGCTGCCATAAGCCCGCCACAACAGCTTCAGGGAGAGCGGATCGGCGGAGTCCTCTTCCAAGTGCAGGATTGCCTCCGTGTACTTTCCTTGCGCCACCAGCACGGCTCCAGCTGCTGCGTGATAGCAGAGTTGAATCACCTGGCTGCGGCTGTTCTGTGTCATATTTTCCAGGCGCTTTACCGCCGCGGATGCGGAGTCCATATCCTGGACCTCGGCCGACCGCACGGCGCGGACGCGCAAGATGCGGGCGTGCTCTTCGTCACGGTCGGTGCGGGACAGTTCATGGTGCTCGTCGAGCGCTGCCTGTGCCGCCTGAAGCTGTTTCATCGCTGTTTTATGGTCGGGTTCGTAGATGGCTAGAGCGCGCTGCGCATCCGCTTCCAGACGCGCCAGCCCAGCAGCATGCGCGTGCCTGGCCACGTCGGCCAACGCCTGCTCGGCTTGTTTTCGGTTATTCTCACGGATCCAGGTGACGGCTGATTGCAGTTCGTATTCGATCTTGTCACTCTGGCTGGTGGTAAAAACTATTGCGCGGGCATATTCCTCCCGGGCTTCCTCCTCTTTTCCCATGAGTGCATAAGTATCGGCCACCCCCAATTCAGAGCCAAAATTTGGATCGATGCGGATGCTCGTCCGATATTGTTCGAGTGCGGCATCGAACTTACCCACCAAGCGCAAAATCTCGCCGTAGGAATCATGCGGCTTGGGCTGATCCGGCTGCAGTGCCAGATAACGATCCATGGCGGCAATGCCCTTATCAAAGTCACCGCTGAATGCGTACGCGTAAGCCAGCTCGTTCAGCGCGGCCGGATAATCAGGCTCCAGGGCGACTGCGCGCTCCAGCACCACTAAGCCCTGGGCATACCGTTCCTGGTCGACCAGCCAGCGTCCAGCCAGAAATGCTAGCTGCTGGTCGCCTGGGAACTGTGATAGCAAGTCGTTCATAGCCGCGATTGCGGGCACATAATTGTCGTCCTGCGCTCCACTTAGCCAGCGGATGAGCAGCCGCTCCGCTGGACTCACTCGCCCCGCCAATTGCTTGGCCCGGGTGCGCGTGGTTCGCTGCTCCTCCGGATCATGGGTCAGGTGAGAAATCAGGATCAAAGCTTGAGCAAAGTTGGGATCCACCTTCGTGGCTTCTCGGAGGTCCTGCAACGCATCGTCCCGACGAATGTACTCCAGGTTTTGCATCGCTCTTTGGAAGCGCTTGCGCGCCTCCACCGAGGTAGTCGTGACCGGCAGCTTCGCTGCAGTATCTTTATGGGTATTCCAGGCGTATTGGCGTTAGCGCGAGCGCAAACGAGCGACGACAACGCCACGAGCAGGCAGGCGCACCGAAGATGAAGCATCCACTCCTCGGAAACAGCTGATTTTTCTTACTAGTACGAGGGAGCGTAGCATGGCCTCCGCATGCCACCAACGTTACCCAAGTTACATGCAGATTTAGTGATTTTTCACGATGGAACCTGCCCTTCACGACCATCGGGGATTTTCGGAACCGCCCGATTACGCCGGCACGCCGGGGCGTCTGATATCCTTTGCTTCCAGGGGAGCATGAGCAATGCGTCACGCCGTCACCCATCTGAAGAAATCTGATCCCGTGTTGCGCGCGATCATCGAGCGCGTCGGGCCCTTCCGTATGGAATTCGGGGAGCCCGAGTTTCACAGCCTGGCGGAGGCTATTGTTTACCAGCAGTTGAATGGAAAGGCCGCAGTGACGATTTTTAAGCGTTTCGCGGCACTGGCGGGCGAGCCTCTTAAACCGGAAGGCATACTTGCACTAAGCGACGCACAACTGCGTTCGGTGGGGTTATCGAAGCAGAAATCCTCTTACCTTAAAGACATGGCGGAGCGGGCGGCCCGTGGCGAGCTCGACTTCTCACGACTTCCGGAGATGACGGACGAAGAGGTCATTAAGCATCTGACACAAGTCAAAGGCGTGGGCGTTTGGACAGCCCATATGTTCCTGATGTTCACCCTCCGGCGTCCGAATGTGCTGCCCACAGGCGACTTTGGTATCCAGATGGCCATCAAGAAGCATTACAAGAAGCGGAAGATGCCGAAGCCGCTGCAGATGGAAAAAATCGCGAAACTATGGGAGCCGTACCGATCGGTCGCGTGCTGGTATTTGTGGCGGAGCCTAGACATCAAAACCATTTAAGTCAACGACCAAAAGGACATTCGACGAAGAGGATAATAAAGGAGAGAAGCGCTGCGCAGTGCGCCTTCGTGTCCTCTGTGGTTAAATGGAATCAATGGCCGAGCAGAAAATCCGCGTTCTGGTAGCCAAACCGGGACTCGACGGTCACGATCGCGGCGCGAAAGTTATTGCAAGGGCCCTACGTGATGCCGGCATGGAAGTTATCTACACCGGCCTGCGGCAAACGCCAGAGATGATTGTGAATGCCGCCCTGCAGGAAGATGTCCACGTCATCGGCCTCTCAATTCTTTCTGGGGCGCACAACGCCATCGTGCCCCGGGTCATGGACTTGCTCAAGCACAACAAGATGGACGATGTCCTAGTGGTGGTAGGAGGGATCATTCCCGACCAAGATGTCGGTAGCCTTAAGAAGGCCGGTGTAGCCGCCATTTTTCAGCCCGGCACCGCCATGGACGACATCGTCAAGTTCATCCGCGCCAATGTGAAACCGCGTGGCGTGCCTACGGCCGGCTAATGGGCGAGATCAGCCCTACTCGCCTGCTCGATCTTCTGGCTCGCACTGTTGGACCCGCTCCCTGGTATTGGAAAACATTCCCTGCCGCTTACTTCTATCGGTGGGCATCGTTTTGTCTGGACACATCACGGCGAGCAGGGACCACTCAGCTATGTGGTTTCCTTGGGTCTGGAACAGGAACAGGACAAGCCACGTCTGGCCCTGAATACTTACTGCCGTCCTTTTCTCGTTCCGCCGGACAGGCTGGGAATCTGGTGCCCCGAAGGACGAAGTATCCGGTTTGTGTGCTTCGAGCCTGATCAGCTCAAAGAATTTGACCTAGCCGAAATTGCTGGATGGTTCAAGCAGTCCTCGGAACGAATTTACGCTGCAACGACGCCCATCGCCGATTTTGAAGTTCCGTTTGCTCTCGCCGCCGGCACGCATAATGTCGATTTCCCGCTGCCGCTGCGCAGTGTGGATGAGCTGATTGTGCCGACCAGTTATCCGTCCAAAAGCAGCGACGATCCCGCGTTCGCCTTGTACGTCTTCTACTTGCAGGCGGGACTGGTAGAGGTGCTGCCGCAAAAATGGTTCACAAACGAGCCAATATGAAGTGGGAAAGCAGTGGATCACTCGAGCCGCGCGCGATCCGGAGTCACACCGCATCTACGGCGAGTGCTTTGGTGTAGGAAGTTTTCTGCTGGCGGAAGACGGATGCACGTTGGATAGCTGGATAGAGAGAAGCACCTAGCTCTATCATGCTGCCAGGCAAGGGAGCTTGTCTCATCCGCCGGTCAATCCTGCGTCCCAAATCCCTCGCGGATGCGAACGTACACCCCCGCAGAGCCTCAGCACAGCACATTGCACACCTCGGCTCCGCTGGTATACCGTAAACGGTTTCGAGTGCTCCGTTCATGGCCCATCGCATCGATCCCGGCGAACCTCCGAATTCCCCCGTTCTTGAATCCCACCTGGACCCGACCTCTGCTCGCTTTGAAGCCAACATGCGCTTCATGGCGGACGTGGTTTCGCAGGTGCGCAACGAGGAGGAGACGATTCGGGAGGGCGGCGGGGCAAAAGCCATTGAGAACCAGCACAGCAAAGGCCGACTGACCGCGCGCGAGCGAATCAATCTGCTGGTTGATTCCGGGACATTTTTCGAGCTGGGGGTGTACGCAGCCCACGGCATGTACGAAGAATGGGGTGGAGCACCGGCGGCGGGCGTGGTCACCGGACTAGGGCGGATCTATACGCGGTTGGTGATGATCATCGCCAACGATGCGACCGTCAAGGCTGGCGCGTTTTTCCCGATGACTGCAAAGAAGGTGATTCGCGCGCAAAACATCGCAATCGAGAACCGCATTCCGACCGTTTATCTGGTGGACTCTGCGGGCGTGTTTTTGCCCTTGCAGGAGGATGTATTTCCGGATACGGACGATTTTGGGCGCGTGTTTCGCAACAACGCTGTGATGTCCGCGCTGGGGATTTCGCAGATCGCGGCCATCATGGGTATGTGTGTCGCAGGCGGTGGCTATCTGCCGGTGATGTGCGATCACGTGCTGATGACCGACGGCAGCGGACTTTTTCTGGCTGGCCCGGCGCTGGTTCAAGCGGCCATTGGGCAGAAAATCTCCGCAGAAGAGCTAGGCGGAGCAGCCATGCACTCGGCGATCAGCGGTACGGTCGATTTCCACGAACCCAACGACGAAGCGTGCCTGGCTCGGATCCGCGCGATTGTAGAGAAGTGGGGCTATCGCCGGCAATCGCCCTGGGATCGTCGCAAGCCGGTGGCTCCGGCGTTACCCGCGGAAGAAATTTATGGAATCTATGACTCGTCTCCCGCGCGTCCGTATGACATGAAAGAGATTCTGGCCCGCATCGTGGATGGCGGCCGCTTTGACGAATACAAGCCGGAATATGGCAAGACGCTGATCTGCGGCTACGCGCGCATTGGCGGATTCGCTTTGGGAATCGTGGCCAATCAGAAGTTACATGCGCACGCCGTCGATCACGAAGGCCATAAACGAGTGGAGTTCGGCGGGGTCATCTATACCGAGTCGGCGGAAAAGGCCGCGCGCTTCATCATGGATTGCAACCAGAACCTGGTCCCGCTGGTGTTCTTCCACGATGTGAATGGTTTTATGGTGGGCCGCGACGCGGAGTGGAGCGGCATCATCAAGGCGGGAGCCAAAATGGTGAATGCGGTGTCGAACTCGGTGGTTCCGAAGATTACCGTCATCGTGGGTGGATCGTTTGGCGCAGGGCACTATGCCATGTGCGGCAAAGCTTATGATCCGCGCTTTGTGTTTGCCTGGCCAACCGCTCGCTACGCGGTCATGAGTGGTGATTCCGCTGCCGGGACCTTGGTCGAAATCAAGATCAAACAGCTCGAACGCAGTGGCAGGAAACTCAGCGAGGAAGAGCGCAAAGAGCTTTTCGAGTCGGTCAAGAGAACATACGATGAACAGACTGACCCCCGTTACGGCGCGGCACGATTGTGGATCGACAAGATCATCGATCCGGTCGAGACGCGCGATGCGATCACGCAAGCGCTGGAAGCAGCGGCGCTGAATCCCGACGTGGCAGAGTTCAAGGTGGGAGTTTTACAAACATGAACGGGAAATTATCGAATTTACAGATTGTAGGATTTTAGAATTTAAATTCGACAATTCGGAAATCCGTCAATCAAGAAATCGAAGGATATGTCTGACACCGTCACGCTGGTGGAATGTCCGCGCGATGCCTGGCAGGGGCTGAAGGGGCAGATTCCCACCTACATTAAGTCTGACTATCTGAAAGCATTGATCAGTGCGGGATTCAAGCACATCGATGCAGCGTCGTTCGTTTCACCCAAGGCTGTTCCTCAGATGGCGGATTCGGAAGATGTACTGAAAGAACTCGACCCGCCGGATGATGTGGAGATCATCGGCATTGTGGTCAATGAGAAAGGAGCGCAACGAGCCATCAACACTCAGGCAGTAGGTACGCTGGGTTTCCCCTATTCGGTTTCGCCGACTTTTCTGCGCAACAATCAACATCAAACACTGGAAGAAGCCATCGACGAACTGGAGAAGATCACGGGCAAGGGAGAAGAAGCAGGCTTGAACACGGTTGTTTATGTTTCGATGGCATTCGGTAATCCCTACGGAGATCCCTGGAACATCGACGAAGTCGTCGATGCCGTAAACCTTCTTGAATCGTGTGGGATTCGGATGATTTCGCTCGCGGACACGGTGGGCCTAGCCGGGCCAGCACAGATTCGTGAATTGTTTTCCGCAGTGCATGCGAAGTATGAATACCTGGAAATCGGCGTACATCTCCATAGCCGTCCGGAGCAGGCGCAGGAGAAGATCCTGGCGGCTTATGATGCCGGCTGTCGCCGCTTTGACTCTGCCCTGGGCGGACTGGGCGGATGCCCGTTTGCGCAGGATGCGCTGGTTGGAAACATTCCGACGGAAAAAGTAATCGAAGCGTTGGCGCAGCGTGATGCAGATTTGCCGGCATTGAAACCACTGGACACGTTATTGAGAGTAACAACCGAGATCGGAGCCAGGTATACGAGTTCTTCAGCGGCCGACTGAACGATAGTCTGTCAGGCTGAGTGAAACGTGAATCAGAACGGCGTAAGATTCCCGCGCAGTCGAAAGCATTCCGGGTGCAAGCTTGCGACAGCTATAGGGATCCTTCGACTGTGCGCATCGTTTCATGGATGAAACGATGCTCTTCGCTCAGGATGACAAATCCCAAGTGGATGTCGTAAGCAGAGAGCATCGCAAAATAATGGAATACAAGACAATCCAGCTTACTCACGGCTCCGGCATTGCTATCATCACTCTCAACCGACCGGAGAAACGTAACGCCATCAGCTTTCAACTGGTCGAGGAATTACTTGCCGCTCTGGATGAAATCGAGCAGTCTTCCTCGCAAGTCGTTATCCTCACGGGCCAAGGCAAGGCGTTCTGCGCAGGATTGGATCTTGGACGAATTGAAGTCGCTCCTGGGCAAGACTCACGAAGAAAACGTGAAGGATTCGGCTCGCACGGCGCACTTGTTTCGCCGTCTTTATGATTTCCCGCGACCGACGATCGCCGCTGTGAACGGCGCAGCCATAGCCGGCGGTACGGGTCTGGCCACCATGTGCGATTTCACGTTAGCGGTGCCCGGAAGCCAAGTTTGGTTATACCGAAGTCCGCATCGGATTTGTTCCGGCGATTGTTTCCTCAATCCTCGTCTGGCAAGTTGGACACAAGATCGCACGTGACTTGTTATTGACCGGGCGGCTATTCGATGCTGCTGAGGCAAATCGCTACGGTTTGGTCAATGAAGTCGTTGCTCCGGAAAGTTTGATGGCCCGGGCGCACCAACTCGCGGCACAACTTATGGAAAACAGTCCCTCGTCAGTGCGGGCCACGAAGAAACTTATCAACGGATTTATCGCTGCTCAACTCGATTCTCAGATTGCGGCTGCGGTCGAGGATAACGCACGCATCCGCACCACCGCTGACTTTCGCGAGGGCATCTCGTCTTTTCTTGAAAAACGCAAACCACGTTGGAGTGGTAAGTGAGGGCAGCGAAAGATCATCACCCAGTGATCAGCGAGACGCGAGTACGGGTGCGCTATGCCGAGACCGATCAGATGGGAGTGGTCTATCATTCCAACTACTTCATCTGGTTTGAAATCGGGCGTGTGGAATTGATGCGTCAGCTTGGCTTTTCTTATCGCGATATGGAACGCAGCGACGGGTTGTTTATTGCGGTAGTCGACGCGCGCTGCCGCTACAAAGCTCCAGCCCGCTATGACGATGAAGTTATCGTGCACACCCATCTGAAAAACGTTCGCGAGTCGGTGGTGCATTTCGGATATGAGTTGGTTCGGGCCGAGGATGGCCAGCTCCTAGCTGAAGGTGAGACCACTCACATAGTGACCGACTCACAGATGAAGATGATGCCGCTGCCGGAGAAATACTTGAATGCGTTTCGGGAGGCGGCGGGAAGATAAGCACCCGCGCGGGTCTCAGGTCCGTGTCAGGCAGTGTCGGGTTCTGGCCTGAGACCTATGACCTGAGACCCGACAACTCTGACCGAGAATTTGGGTCATCGCGAATCAGACTGGAACGTATTTGAAGGCCCTCCACATCAACGGAAACGATCTGACTCTCGAAGCCGCGCGGGAGGTCGCGGTCGAGCGGCGTGCCGTCCTGCTTGCTCCCGACGCCCGAGATGCGGTGAACCGGGCGCGGGCTGTGGTCGATGCGCTGGTGGCGGAAAACCAAGTCTCCTATGCCATCACTACCGGGGTAGGCAGGTTGAGCGACGTGCGCATTGCGGGCGATCAAATTCGTGAGCTGCAAGTTAATCTGGTGCGCTCACACGCCGCAGGAGTGGGCGAACCACTCTCCACGGCCGAGACCCGCGCCATGATGTTGCTGCGTGCCAACTCGCTATCCAAGGGCCACTCCGGAGTGCGGGCAATCGTTATCGATACGATTTGCGAGATGCTGAATCGAGGTGTCACCCCGATGGTGCCCTCGCAGGGCAGCGTGGGAGCGAGCGGTGATCTGGCTCCATTGGGACATTTGGCCCTGGTGTTGATCGGCGAAGGTGAATGTCTGGATGAAAATGGAGTTCGTGTTCCGGCCGCTGAAGCTATGCGCCGCGCCCAAGTCAAGCCACTGGTGCTTGAAGCGAAGGAAGCGGTCTCGCTGATCAACGGGACGCAGGGAATGCTCGCGGTTGGCATTCTCGCTCTACTCGCGTCGGAGATCCTTGTAGACTCGGCGGACGTGATTGGGGCGCTCACCTTGGACGCGCTGCGAGGCACGGATGTCGCCTTTGACGAGCGCATTCATAAAGCGCGGCCCCATGCCGGCCAGCTTAAGACTGCGGCGAATCTGCGCAAGATGCTCGAAGGCAGCGAGCTTCGCGAGTCGCATCGCGATTGCGGCCGGGTCCAGGACGCGTACTCCTTGCGCTGCATGCCGCAAGTGCATGGCGCCGTCCGGGATACGCTCGCCCATTGCCGCGAGGTCATGGAAATTGAGGTCAACTCCGCAGTGGACAATCCGCTGGTCTTTTTTAAGAGCGGCCCAGGCCATGTGGGGACGGGCGCCCCGCCCTTCCGGCGGAGCGCAGCTCCGCGATTGAAGCCGATGTAATCTCCGGAGGAAATTTCCACGGCCAACCCGTGGCTTTCGTCTTGGACTTCCTTGGCATCGCTCTGAGCGCGCTGGCAGGCATCTCCGAGCGCAGACTAGAACGGCTGGTGAATCCAGCGCTGAACGAAGGCTTGCCGCCGTTTTTGGCTGCCGGCGCGGGATTGAACTCCGGATTCATGATGCCGCAGGTCACAGCGGCGGCGCTCGCGAGCGAGAATAAAGTGCTGGCGCACCCGGCGTCGGTGGATTCGATTACCACCTCGGGCAACAAAGAAGATTACGTTTCCATGGGGATGACGGCGTCGCTCAAGCTAAAACGGATCGTTGAGAACACTCGCAACGCTATGGCGATTGAAGCTATGGCTGCCGCGCAGGCCCTGGATTTCTTGGCGCCACTCAAACCCTCCAAGCGCGGGCAGGCAGCGCATGCCGCGATCCGGTCGGTGTGTGCGACGATGGATAAAGATCGCGTGATGTATCAGGATTTCGCGCGGATCGCGGAGCTGATTGCAAATGCTAAGATCAGCGCGATTCTGGATTAGGTCTGCTCGCGTTTGCTGATTCAGCCGGGCTTGTGCAATCAATGATTGCAATGCTATCATTGATTGCATGGCTAGCATCACCATTCGACAGCTTGAAGAATCCACTAAGCGAAAACTCAAGATTCGCGCCGCGCGGCACGGACGCTCGATGGAGCAGGAAGCTCGGGAAATCCTCAAGTCTGCTCTGAGCCAACCGGCGCAGCAACCGAAGGATCTGGTCGCGGCAATTCGCCGGCGGTTTGCGCCGCTAGGCGGAGTCGAATTGAAAATCCCACCTCGCGGCCCTATCCGCGATCCTGGTATTCGGTGAGAATTCGTGACCATTTTGGACACGAATGTTTTGTCCGAGGTGATGGCCGCGTCGCCATCAGAAGCTGCGCTGGCGTGGATCTCAAACCGGCGACTCGTTGACCCGCTGTTCATCACCACGATCACCGTAGCGGAAATTCTGTATGGGATTGAAATCCTTGCCCCGGGAAGACGACGGGAGAAACTAAGCGCCGAAGCCGAGGCGATGTTCTCCGAAGATTTTGCCGGGCAAATTCTGGTCTTCGACGAGCAGGCAGCTCGGTCTTTCTCGCAGATTGCCGCTGAACGGCGTAGACGTGGAAGACCGATGGCGGAGCTCGATGCTCAAATCGCCGCCATTGCTCACGTCCATGGCGCAGCGCTAGCCACGCGGAATATTGGGGACTTCGAGGGCTGCGGAGTGAAGCTGATGAATCCCTGGCTGGATTAGACTATTGCCGATTTCGATAGCGCGACTGACTCAGCAACCGGGTAGAGATAGGACAGCTGGCAGGACCTCCGAGGGCAGCTGTCCCCACGCGGTCCCTGGTCAAGCCGTTTTCGCCGCGCTCCCATCCAAACCCAGCTCACCCGCGATGCCCTTCATCGCCTCGATGCAGAAGGCTATGTGTTCTTCCAGGTCCACACTCAGGTCTGCAGCGCCCTTGACGATGTCGTCACGGTTCACACTGCGGGCGAAGGCCTTGTCTTTCATCTTTCTCCGAACTGACTTGGCCTCGACTTCCGCCAGGGACTTTCCGGGCTTGACCAGTGCGCATGCGGTAATGAATCCGGCCAGCTCGTCGCAGGCGAAGAGCGCTTTCTTCATCGGAGTGTCGCGGGGAACGCCCGTGAAATCGGCGTGTGACATGATGGCTTCCCGAATTTCGTCGGAATAGCCACGCTCTTTCAGTATTTCGTTCCCTTTATAGGGATGGTCGTCGAGGCTAGGATATTTGTCGTAATCAAAATCGTGGAGTAATCCGACTACGCCCCAGAGATCTTCGTCTCCGGAATGCTTGCGGGCATAAGCGCGCATGCAGGCTTCGACGGCCAGCGCGTGCTTGCGCAAACTCTCTGATTGAGTGAACTCAGTTAGTAACCCCCACGCCTGTTCGCGATCGCTCATGATTTCTTACCTGTTTTCTCCGGTTTTTCGCCCGCTGATTTTGGTTTTCGAACAAGATACTTCGCTTTTAAGACCAGAATCTACTTGACATCCACAGGTGTTGTACCGCAGATTACGCTGCAGGTTGGAACCAGGATGTTTTGTGTTCCAGGAGAAGCCCGCTCTGGCAACTCCCACACCTAGATGGCTACCACCCTTGCACCTGTAGATTCAAGGGAAGTCGTTCGCTGTGATCGCTGCCAACTGGTTCAATTCCGTACTTCCAACGATCTTTGCCGCCGCTGCCACGCCTCGTTAGACGAAGACGAGCCGGAAGTAGTACTGGTGCCACCTCCGCCGCAGATGATGCCAACAAATGGCAACGGACGCGGCCACCTAAACCTGGCGGCATCGATCCGCTCGCTGCGTCTGCGTAACGGGCTCAGCCAGCGCCAACTAGCCACGCGTATGTCCGTGCCGCGGACCTACGTTTCCAAGATCGAAAACGAGAAAGCCACGCCGACCCTTTCCTCACTGGAGCGGCTGGCACGGGCGCTCGAGGTTACTGTGCCGGACCTACTCTCGGGCGGCGAACGCAATCGCCAAGAGGAGATCGCGGAACTGATGAAAGATCAGTTTATCGCGGAATTGCTGCCGTTCATCACGCAACTTAATGGATTGCAGATGTCGAGCGTGCTGGCGCAGGTCCGGGATTTGACTCTCCGGCCGCGACGCAGCGCGTAGTTGCAGCGCAGCGCGTACTTAGGATTCTCGCCTGGCGCGTTATTGCAATCCAGCGGAGCGGGATTGCGCGCGGCGGCTCACCCAGGTCCTTCGCGAGTCAACGAGCGTCTCGCTCAGGATGACAAAGTTTTATCCGGGCAACCTGCCAACTGCAAGCCGGGATCGAAAGATCCCGGCTTTTTTCAGTCGTTTTCCGATATCCGAAGTTCGCTGCAGGTGAACCGCATCGATCGTTACATGAGAGTAAGATCTTACTGCCCTTAGGCTGAAAACTCTTCTTCCGGCGGCATTGGGACCGGCTGTGGCAGACGATCGGTGACTTCAGCAAGGCTAGCAAGCTCTTCCGCCATTTTTGGCGTATACGCCCCGGGCGCGCAGCGCCAGCGATAGTTCCCCTCGTGAACGCTGGGCGTGTTCAAGCGGGCTTCGCTGCCCAGTCCAAGTACGTCCTGCAAGGGAACCACGGACAAGCTCGCAACCGAGCTCTGAGCCAGGCGGATCAGAGCCCAGTTGACACCGTCATCGCAATTCCCGACGTAGGAGCTAACACTGCGGCGTTCGTATTCGGTCGCACCAGAGTTCCACCAACCCAGCGCGGTGTCGTTGTCGTGGGTCCCGGTATAGATGACGCGGTCGGGCGTGAGACGATGCGGCAGATAAGCGTGAGCGCCGGGGTTGCCAAAGCCAAATTGGAGCACGGCGAGACCTGGAATCTGGTGACGCTCGCGCAGAGCATGCACTTCTGGTGTGATGTAACCCAAATCTTCAGCAAAGAACGGCAGCCCGCCGAGCTCTTCGCGAAGCTTGTCGAAGAGTTCGTCCTTGGGCCCATCCACCCAGCGGCCATGAATCGCCGTTGGCTCCTGAGCGGGAATCTCCCAGAACTGCTCGAAGCCGCGGAAATGATCGAGGCGAATGTAATCGCAGGTCTGTGTGGCCCAGCGCAGGCGACGAATCCACCAGTCATAACCTCGCGCGCGCATGACATCCCAATTGTAGAGAGGATTGCCCCAGCGCTGGCCGGTCGCGCTGAAAGCATCAGGAGGCACGCCGGACACAACTTCGGGCTGAAGATCCTCCCTGAGACGATAAAAATCCGGTGGGTCCAAACATCGGCGCTATCGTAGTCGACAAAAATCGCGACGTCTCCCACTACGCGAATCGATCGCTGGGCACAGTACAGTCTCAAAGCATGCCACTGCTCCCAGAACGCAAACTGGATGACCCGGCGAATCGCCATCTCCGAGGCTAGTTCCTTGCGGGCAGCTTCAAGGGCGGTCGGTTCGCGACGAGCCAAGTCAGCGGGCCAATGATTCCAGGCCTGCCCGCCATAGCGATCGCGCAAGGAATCGAAAAGAACAAAATCTTCCAGCCACCACGAATTCTCGGCACAGAATCGGTCAAATTTGGCATGCGCACCGGAGGGCCCCTTGTTCAGAAAACTGCCGGCAGCCCGTTTGAGGAGTGGCAGCTTGTGAGCGCGGACTTCGTCGTAATCGATTGCGGCGACGGCGTCGCTCAGCCCAAGAACACGGGATGACTCAATCCAGCCCCGTTCAGCTAACCGTTCCAAGCTAATCAGCAGTGGATTTCCAGCAAAAGCCGAGGTTGATGAGTAGGGAGAATTTCCATTCGCTGGCGGATTTAGCGGCAGCACCTGCCACAAGCCTTGACGAGCGGAAGCAAGAAAATCGAGGAAATTGTAGGCGATTGGACCAAAATCGCCGATACCCCCGCGCGACGGCAGCGACGTAGGGTGAAGAAGAATTCCGGTCAAGCGGGGAAATGGCATCTTCCTCTGTCTAATGTCAATGAGGGTTCGATCCGGAAACCAGTTCTCCTCAGGAACTAAATCCCGCTTGCAGCCGGAAGAGCCAGGTTACTCGCCCTCTTCCCCGCCCTGGGCGCGACTCAGTTTTTTCATCTCTTCCTGGTTGATCTTGATCTTTCCAGATTTCTCCATCTGGTCGTGCAGGTTCGCGACGAAACAGGCCAAAGATTTCCTGTTGCTTGTTCTGTAAGAGCGACTCACGAATCTCGTCTCGCTTAGCGGCAAAGTCTCCGGCAGGAGGCTCCTGTTTCTCAAGAATCGCCAATACGGCGCCGGTGTTGCCATTGTTGATCGGACCACTGATGTCTCCCGCCTTCAGGGTGAAGGCAACTGAGGCGCCACCGGCCATAGAGCCGAGATCCGGCACCTGCCCGTCAGGGAGCACAAAATCACTCGTCTTTACCGTCGCCCCTAATTCCTTGGCAGCCTTCTTTAAATCGTGCTGCGCTTTGGCGCGATCGGCGAGCTCCTGGGTTTTTTGTGAAAGCAAGGCCGCTGAGCGTTCGTTCTTGAACTCAGTTTCCACGCGGCTGCGAATCTCTTCGAAGGTAGGCGTGGCGGGAGGCTTTATTGCCAATACTTCGAATATGGCATATCCGTGGGGCAATTGCGCCTGCTCCGCAGGGGCGTTCTCTTTCTGGCTGAATATGGCATCATCAACTGGGGCGCAGGACCGACGCCAGGCAGAGAATCAGTGCGGCTGATGAAATCAGTTGTGACCACATTGAGCCCCTTGGCGGTGGCAGCTTTCTCTAGCCCCATAGCGCGCGCGTCCGTAAGCAATGCGTTCGCCTGGCTGTCGGCCGCACTGTTGGCTTTCTGCTGCCTGATGAGCGGTTCAATCTGGCTCTTTACCTCGTCTAGCGTCTTCAGGTGCGCATCCTGCTTGTCGTCGACGTGGATGATGTGGAAACCAAAAGCTGCTCTGCACCAGCTCACTGGTGCCTCCTTTGGGCAACGAAAAGGAGGCCTTTTCAAACTCAGGGACGGTGCGGCCTCGCCCGATCCAGCCTAACCCTCCGCCATTCTTGGCGCTTCCGGGATCTTCGGAGTATTTCTTGGCCAGATCTTCAAACTTCGCGCCCGCCTTCAACTGCTTCAGAACATCCTCCGCTTTCTTGCGCGCTTCTTCCACACTCTTGGGATCGACTTTGCCGTCAGGGCCCACCGGAGGAGTCTTGATCAGAATATGACGGACGTTCACCTGGTCAGGGACCCGATATTCATCGCGATGCTGATTGTAGTAAGACTGCAAATCGGCCAGACTGACAGAAGTTTGAGCTTCAATTTTTGAGGTATCCAGCAGCGCGTATCGGACTTTGCGCTTCTCCGGAATGGAATTGTTATAGGTAGCCTTGTTGCGCTCGTAAAAAGCTTTCAACTCGGCGTCGCTGGGATGGATTTCCTTGAGGATGTCTTCTTTCCGCAGCACAGCGTAATCGAACTTGACTTTAGTATTGCGTTTCATGAACTCTTGCCGAACTTCGTCATCAGTGACCGCGGCGCCGCCAGTGACCAGATTTCGGAGCTTATCGAAGACGATCTCGTGTTTTACACCTTCCTCGAACTGGGGCACAGTCAGTTCATGCTGCTGCAATAATTCCACATACGCGGACTCCCCGATAAATTTTCCCCCGGGAAAAAATACAGCGGCGAATTGAGGTTCATTCTGCAATCTATCGCGTACCTCTTGATCGCCAGCACGCAGTCCAAGGCGCTCTGCTTCCCCGAGCACAAGTTGTCGATTAATTAGCGTGTCTGCAGCCCGCTGCGCGAAGAACGGAAGCAACATCGAGGTCTGAGCACCACCCCGAGGAAATTGCTGCTGCAACATTTGTTTAGCTTCGCGTTCCACTTCGAGCGTGGTCACGTCCGCGCCTGCCACTTTGGCGACCACCCCTTGCCCAGGGGCGCCGAGGCCGAAGCTGGAACCAACGCCACCAGGAACCAGCGTGATCACCATGGCGGCGCAAATGATTAACAACAGGCCCCCGAGAACAATCTTTTTTGTCGGGCCAGGGGTTTGCAGAAATCGAATCATCTTTTCGCAACTCCGAAGTATGTAGCGGAACCTACGATTATAAACTACAAGTCAGGCTGATCAGTGGCGCCAGCGCCGGCATTCGCTTTTACCCAGCGGCCAAGAAATCTGGAACGCGGTTCAAAGGCAAACCGCAAGCTGACTGGAGTCATTCTGCAGCTCCGCGGCTAATTTGGTCGTGGCTTGGCAACCTTTGCGATGACCAGCCCGGCAAGCAGCCACGTGATGGTGACATCAATAAGGTTCACCGCCGTGTAGACGCCAGAAAAGCCCCACCAATTCCAGTTCGGAAGATCGACGATCACACTTGCCGCCAGCCCTGCAATCGCGATAAACATCACTCGTTTGCGGTAACTTAGGCCGCTCGTTTGCAGCAAGAACCACGTGAGCAGGAATGCCGCCGCCATCAGGCTCAAAACTTGAATAATTAGGCCCCGGGCGAATGAGCCAAATCCGCCGCGCCGTACCGCCGCAATCATAATGGGCCCCTTTTGCATCCTCTCCATCAGTGCTGCTTTCGCCGCTTTCTGCTGTTCCGCAGTCATGCCTTCGGTCGGCGGCATGCCGGGCAGAATGTAGGTTCCGTCTTTTGGGGCGTGCGAGGCGATTAGGGCGGATACCTCCTCGTCATTCTGAAAGCTGACCAGCGTCTTCTCGTGCCATCCCAGTAGTTCCCACGAAACGCTGCTCCACACAAAAGCCACCAACCCGCCCAGGATGGTCCCAAGTATTAACGATCTCAGCATAGTTCCTCCTGATCAGGGCCGAAGCTGTCCTGGAACTACCGAAATTATTAACTTTCTTCCGGTGGGAGTTCGAAATCCACAAGGTTGCCCTGGAAACCGCGCGTCTTCCAAGCCCCGAAGGCGATGCCGACCACCATCCAGACTGTGCCCGCGATTTTAGCGGGGCGGCTCAGGTTCAGCCAGAGCAGCAAGCAGATCAGGAATCCTGCGATCGGCGGAATCAGATTCGTCAGTTTCTTTTCTTCGTTGCGGAGATAGTAGCGCACGAACGCCGCCGCATTAACTCCCATGAACGCGATCAGCGCTCCGAAGTTCAACATCTCCGCGCCCAAGCCATAACTGAATAACCCATAGTTGACCAGCAGCGCAGCACCCAGCGCCATCACTCCCACGAAAACCACGTTATTGCGAGGCACATGCCGCTTTGGATCTACGGCTCCGAAGAACGATCTGGGCAATGCGTTGCTGCGTCCCATGCCATATAACAAGCGCGCGGCGCCCAATTGCGATCCCATGCCGGACCCGAAATTTGCCACCAGCAGCGTGAATCCGACGATCACGAGCAAGGGCTGCCAGGCACGTGCAGCAACGAAGGTAAACGCGGCGTCGACGTTGGGGAATGGCTCAGAGGCCGGCCATATCAACTGCGCGGCATACACTTCGATCGCGGAAAGAATACCGATCACGAGGCAAGTAAGCACGGTAGCCAGCAAAATATTGCGCCGCGGGTTCTCGGCCTCCTCGGAGAGAGTGGAGATGCCGTCAAAACCGATGTAGGTGAGCACGGCGATGGAAGTGCCGCCCAGCACGGCTTTCGTGTTCCACATCTGGGGATCATAGAAAGGCCGGGTGAAGAAGCCTGTGTCGCCGTGCGGATGCCCAAAGACATATCGCGCCGCGGCGACAAAGAAAATTGCGATCACCACGCCCATGCCGGCTGCCAACCCGGTGTTAACGCGCGCCGACGTCTTTACTCCCTGGATATTGAGAAGGGTGAACACCAACGCAAAGAAGATGGCCCAAATGCTGTACGGAACGCCGGGAGCAAACACGTGGGCCTGCTGACTGCACCATACTGTACAGATCATCGGATTCAGCATGTAATCCATCACCATGCTCCAGCCGGTCACATAACCTAGCGCTGGATTGATCTCCTGACCCACATAGGTGAAAGCCGAACCCGCGCTAGGATAGGCACGCGCCATCCGACCGTAGCTGATCGCGGTGAACAGCATCGCCACCATAGCAATCAGGACCGTGGTGACGACATGCCCGCGGCCGCGATCACTGAGCACGCCAAACACAGACAAGGGTGCAACCGGCTGAATGACAATGATGCCGTAGAAGATCAAGTCCCAAAGCGTAAGTGAACGTCGAAGGCGAGGAGCAGCGGAGGCAGTTCCCGGCTGAGTGGTTGCCATTGTCGCGTATTGGATTATGCTGGAGCGGGGAATGTCAATGCTAAAACGATTTCGTAAGTAAATGGCGTCAGATTATTTTGCTGGCCCGTAGTCGAACCGGTATCCCCTCGGCTCATTTCCTGACATATGCCGCGTGTTGTAGTCGAGCGTGTAGTTGAGGTGCACGTCATCCAGCGGAAATGATTTTCCCACAGGATAGGGATAGGTGCCCATGTTGTGGAAGGGCAGAGGATCGACGGTGCTGCCTTCGGCGGCATAGAAATCCATGTCTTTCTCGTATCCAGCGGCCTGGAAGAAGTAATCGCGGACCCATCCCTGGGGCAAGGCAGGAACCTTCGAAGGGTCAAAGTCGAGCGCAACTTCATCACCTGATCCAAGCACAACAAAACGATCATCAGAAGCAGTTAGCAGCGGCCGGACGTCGCCATAGCGCGTGTAAGTGCCAACGGGTCTTGTGTACGGCCCGGTGGCGCTCGCCTTTTCGTAAACGTAGCGGACGTTACCTGGCGGCTGATTTTCGATCTTTAGCGGAAACCCGTGAAAGCGCAGATCAGCACGAGCTAGCGGAACTGCCGTGAGCCGGACATTCTGGTCTTGCTCAGTGCGGCTGATCAGAATACTGTCCCAATAAATCTGCAGATTGGTCGAGATGCGGATACGCTGCGTGCCCTGCGGCAATTTGTCTGTCAGGTCGGCAGTCATAGTACGCGCGCCGCCAGCGGGAAAGCCCATGTCGTCAATGACTCGCTGCCACTTCCCGCTCCCGTCTTGCGCTTCTACGTAGGGTGGGACACCCTCGACTCCGGCCTGATAGGCCGCAAACATGCTGGTCGCGGTGAAGTACTCGACCTCGCCGTGAAGCAGTAACCAGAGCGGACCGCCACGATACGGTTCGCCGAGATCAAGTTCGAGGCTGTGCAGTTTGGTGAAGCCGTGAAATGGAAGTAATTCGAACTCGCCGAAATATCGATGAGCCAGAAGATCGGGAAGAACGTCATGCCCACGGTCGTCCCGTGCGCTGGCGGGCGGGTGCGGGTTGCGGCTGGCGATCACTTTGAACGCCGGGTACGGCGGGCTGGAAGCGAAGTATTCGTTGGGATAGACATCGAACGTGGCTGGATGATCCACCGCAAACAGACGCACCTGGTCGAGATACACGACTTCTTCCAGAGGCTCCATGAAGCGAAGACTCAGCTTGCCGTTCTTCTCGCGGAGCGTCTGGCGATCTACCTTGATGTATTCAGTAGGACGCGGAATATTGCGCTGTGCGGGCCCAATCCAATGACCAACGACTCCGGCTCCGAGCATGTCGCCGACCAGTGCATAGTGATGGCCATCCCACACGAATAGGGTGGGGCAGGAGCTGCCGCGGCGGTCCAGTTCGGTGTAGGAGTGTTCGCGGTCGGCTGTTACTTCGATTTCATCCTGAAGGACTCCAGTGGGCCAGAGCATGCGCACGACGTCGGCTTCCTTCGCTTGGCCGAGGCCGACGGTGAGGTACAGCGAATTCTGGCCGAGATATCCGGATGAGCCGTAGATCTCAAATTTCTGGCGGATGCCGTCAGAGAAGACTTCCACCTTGGTTCCGATGGCGCTCTTGTTATCGTTCAGACCTCTCAGTGCCAGGCGTAGCCAGTGGTTTTTGTTGCCTCCCTCGTTTTTCAGCAGGACGGCGGGGCCACGGTTCTGGGTGATGAGCAGGTCAGTGGCGCCATCGTTGTCATAGTCTCCGTCGATGATGGCACGCGGGTCCTTCAGGCTGATCTTGTCGAGTCCGACGTCGGCTGTGACGTCTTTGAAACCATCCGGGCCGAGATTGCGGAACAGGCTTACTTCTCCCTTACCATCAGCAGTTTCGCCGACTGCGACAAGGTCCACCCAGCCGTCATTGTCATAGTCGATCGCGGCGACACCAAAAGCACGAACCCAGTCGGTTTTCGGAAGCTCAACCTGTTCGAAACTCTTGCCCTGATTGTTGCGCCAGAGCGTGAGACCAGGCGCACCCCAATGTGTGAAGGCGAGATCCATCCAGCCGTCGTGGTTGAAATCGAGGACGGCGATGCCGACTGCTGCCCCAGGCATCTCCGACGGCCAGACTTCGCGACGTACGAACTTCCCTTCGCGTGGATTTTCGAACACTGTCCGACTGCTTAGGACGACATCGACGGCGCGATCATTGTTATAGTCCGTCCCTACAGACGTGAGGCTCATTTCATCGAGTCCAGTGTCTCCGGTGACATCGGTAAAGCTGCCATTTCCATTGTTCCGCCACATAGTGTTGTAGCGGCCGGCTACGCTGCCAGCGATTCCTCCCGTATGCTGTAGGCGTGGATCAAAATCTTGGCCAGCGCTGTAACGGCTAATGTACAAATCCAAATCGCCGTCGTGGTCGTAATCAATGAACGTGAGGCCAACATTGAAAGCGGGGAAGGGATCCGTGGCGACGGCGCTTCGGATACCAGCGGCTTCGGTGGCGTCTCTAAACGTGCCATTCTTTTCGTTGTGCAGCAACAGTACCCGGTCCTTGAAACTAACAGCCAGATCGGTTGCACCATCATTGTCATAATCGCCTGCAGTGCAGCCGATAGCATGCAGCTTGGGGTCGAGTCCAGCTTGCTTGGTGACGTCTTCAAACTTGCCGTTTCCCAGGTTGTGATAAAGCGCCATGCCGCCCTGAGGACCATTGTCGGGAAGAAAAATATCCAGGCGGCCGTCGCTGTCATAGTCAAGAAAGCATGCGCCAGGACCAAGATACGAAGCCAAATCGTTTGTGGTCGTGGCTGAGGATTTTGTCAGCAGTCCGACCTGCTCCGTCACGTCCACAAACTCCACCGGAATCTGCGGCGGGACTTTCGTCGGCGCGAGGGCCGATTCCTCCGCCCGCGAGTACTGGCCCTGCTCACCGTAGGCCAAACCGATGGGCGAGCCCAGTTTGTTCTGAGTAATGTGCTGAAAGAGTTGCAGATGTTCGCGGGCGTGTGTGGTGTCGCCCGACTGTTGGTAGGCGCGCGAGATACCGAATTGAGCCGAGGCGTGCAACGGGTTTAGCTTGAGGGCGTGCTGGAAAGCGTCGATCGCCTGCGGATATTGCTTGAGCTGGCTGTAGGTCGCGCCGAGGAAGTACCAGGTGTCAGCGTCGTTGGGGTCTATTGCGATGACCCGGTGGAAAGCATCCACGGCGCCTTGTGCGTTGTCGGAATTTTTATACAGCAGCCCGAGGTTGAACCACGCGTGAGCGTCGTTTGGATTGCGTTTGACCGCGTCTTCAAGAAGTTGTTTCGCGGGCTCGATGCGTGCCAGGTTAAGCAGCGCAATGCCCTGGTTCAACTTGGCGATCTGTAGATTAGGGTCGAGCGCAGCGGCATCTTGAAAGGCTTTGAGACCTTTCTCGAAGAGCTGCTGATTCATGTAGGCAGCGCCTAGATTGTTGAGGCGGGCAGCGTCGCTGGTAGGATTTGGACTCGAGGAATTTTGTGGAGCAGCAGCCAAGATGCCAAATGTAAACAGCAACACAACTGAAGCGAAAACGGCGGAAATGGATCTCATGAACGCGAGAGCCCTGCCATCAGGGGCTAAAGCCCCTTCTTTTAAGAACCCTTCTTCGGCACGACTGAAGTCGTGCCCTTTCCAGTTGTCCGTTGCATGTGTCCGGTTGCCGGCTTGTCGTATGGCCGCGAAGCGACAACGCCTTTCCCTTCCTGGATAGTAACAGTCTGATCGCCGTTTATGTTCGACAGCTTGTCAACTTGCCCACTCGGCCATTGCACTTCGAGTGAATCCGCCTTGGCCTGGTTGCCGAGTCCGAAGGTCAGCACTAATTCACTCTGAGACAAGTAGCTCGAACCGCTGCGGAGCATCTGCCATTGTTGATCTTTGGCGTTGCTCACACGGACGACAGTGCCGATACCGTCACGGTTGGATCTTGTCCCCAGCAGTTTTATGCGCAAGCTATGGTTAGTTCCACCTTCGTTATGAAACAAGTACGGCGCGACCGCCGTTGGTGCTGACCAATATATCTAGCGCACCGTCATTGTCGATATCAGCGTAAGCCGCGCCCCGCGCGACTTTGGGACGCGCAAATGCCGCGCCTAGAGATTCCGTAACCTCCTGAAACTTACCGCCACCCAGATTGCGGAACAAATGGGGCGGTTCGGCATAACTGACACGTTTCTGCACTCGTTCGATCTGGTCCTCGATGTGTCCGTCGGCCACAAAGATGTCAGGCCAACCGTCGTTGTCATAGTCAAAGAAGAAACATCCGAAGCCGAGAGTCACGAGGGTGGCGCGACCTACATCCGAGCGAGGGGCCTCGTCGACGAACAAGCCACTTCCCTCATTGTGGTAGAGCGAGAGCATCTGGTTGGCAAAATTGGTGATGATGATACTGGGATGGCCGGAGCGATCGTAATCGCCAGTGTCAACGCCCATGCCGGCGCGGGCTACGCCATCTTCGCTGAAAGCAATTCCCGCAGAGACGGCTTTCTCTTCGAACGTCCCGTCACGCTTGTTGAGATACAGTTTGTTCGGCTGGGTGTCGTTGGCCAGCAGGATATCGGGCCAACCGTCGCCGTTGTAGTCGAGAATCGCCACACCAAGGCTCTTGGAAGTCGGATCGTAGAAATTTGCCTTCTGAGTGGCATCTTCGAATCTGCCTCCGCCTAGGTTGTGCCACAGCCGCGCCGATGATCCTTTGTAGGACTCCGGCGTGCAATAGGATTTGTGCGCGCCGTCCAGCGTGCAGTAGAGATCTCCGGGGACAGACCACTGAACATAGTTGGCGACGACCAGGTCGAGTTTGCCGTCGCGATCGTAATCCACCCAGGCAGCGCCGGTGGAGAATTCATTCGGCCCCCACAGGCCGGCAGACTTGGTCACATCAGTAAACGTTCCGTTGCCATTGTTGTGAAAAAGATGGCTCTGGCCAAGCGCGGTGATGAAGATATCGTCGAAGCCGTCGTTGTCGTAATCGCCCACGGCAACCCCCATCCCGAACATGGGGACTGCGAGGCCGGCTTTGCTCGTCACATCTGTGAAAGTGCCATCGTGATTGTTGTGGTAAAGCTTGAGAGTTGACGTCTGCGCCCTGATGTCCAGGCCAGTTTTCGCCGTTCACCAACAGAATGTCAGGCCAGCCATCGTTGTCGTAGTCGATAAAGGCGCAGCCTGGACCCATTGTCTCTGGAAGATATTTCTTTCCGAACGCGCCATTGTTGTGGACGAAATGAATCCCAGCTTGAGCAGTGATATCGCGGAATTGAATGTGCTGAGCCGTGGCGGTTACGGCTGCAAGGAGGACGAAGACGGACGAGGGATGCAAGGATGTTGCGCATTATTTGGACGCCCTGACCGCTACCCTAGCTGCTTTAACAACAGTTGCCTTCGTTTGCAACCCGGCCAGCGGCACGGAGACATGTTCGTGAATCGCCTGGCGCTCGTTGTTGTCCTCGGGATTGAGTTGCCGGAAAGGCCCGGTGATAGCCTGCGAAGCCTCATCGGCCTTGAAACGCAAATAGCGGACCTGGTGTTCGTGAGCCTGCTTTTCATTTCCCAAGCCGTTATAGCAGAGCATCAAATTGTAGTGTGCTTGCAAGTCTTCAGGATCAACCGCCAGCACGGAGTCGCAGTATCCTTCACTGCGTCAGCGTACTTGCGTTGTAGGAAGAGGATTCGCCCGAGGTCATTGAGCGCAACCCGGTCTCGGGGATACTGCGCCAAGACTTTTCGCAGATGATCGGCAGCACCCTCATAGTTGCCGTCACTGCGCAGGACTTTGGCGTAAAAAAAGTGGGCGCGAGCCAACTCTGGACTCAGAGTCAATGCCTTTTCCAGGACTGCACGGGCTCGATCCATATCACCTTCTTGCACGGCTGCGCGGCCGAGATTAACCCAGCCATCTGGATTCTTCGGATCGATTTCCGTTACCTTTTGGAAGGCGACTGCTGCCCCCTTCAAATCGCCCTGCAGAAAGAGTCCGATCCCGTAGTCGTTCCACCGCTGCCAATCATCAACCTGAAGAATCACTTTGGGCGGCGGCTCGCCTGCCTTGTGGCCGGCGACGTTTAACCTAACTTCGTCTTCCGCAAGGGCGACAATTGGAAGATCAGGGATCTGCTCACGTTTGGCCGATACGCCCGTGAGGGGTGCGATGAACGAGAACTTTCTGTCGTCATAATCCGGCGTAACTGCCTGGGGCTGGCTCGAATCAGGAACGCCGGCGAATGAGAATTGCGTATTCCACCAGGCGAACTTGCGATAGCACAGGCGCGCGTGCAGGGTTATTTTGTCTCCTGCGTTCGCCGGAATATGCAGCCGGTAATGAACCGTGTCCGCGGCGCCTGGCGGAATCAGATGCACGTAAACCACGGCACGCGTGGCCCAGGCGTTGCGCTTGTTGATCCGATTGCCGTGCGCATCCAGTTGTAGTGAGCGGTAGAAGTGCGCGCCTTTTTCCACCGGGCCTTTGCCGTTGTCTTCTACCATTCCACTCCAGAAGACGGTTTGGCCCTTGTCGTCCGTGCCCTTGAGCTCTAGCCAGGTGTCGTAGGCGTCGACCGTTCCGCCGGGGAAAAAGTGCCCAACCTTCTTTGTGCGAACCACGACATCCAGACGCACGGTGTCGCCACGTCGAAGTATGGGCTGTACACGGTCCAAAGGCGCCGTAACAGGAGACACCTCCGCTTCCACCGCAGGAGTAATCTTAGCCTCCGCCTCCTCGCCGACAGCGAAGGTGGTGGAGAGTTCAGATTGGCTGACCGCGCCTGTTTTCGGTTCGGCCCGCGCCGGAGAGAGGGCGAATATATCGACAGTCAAATCCTTGTTCTTCAAAAAGTCTTCCGTAATTCTGAGCTGTTCAGCATCTTCGTTTGCTGTCGGCAAGGCGGTGTTGGCGCCGGGAAAGCGATGTGAATGCACGACACCATTAATATTGCCGAAATCCCTGGAAGGAGTCAGCGGCATGTGACAATCGGCGCACTGCGCTGGTTTGGGGGGATAGTAAAAAGATCGCGCGCCCTGTCCGGACACTCCGCTGGCCTGCCAATTGTCGTATTCGTTGAAGCCGCGGAACCAGCGGTAATGGTTCACCGGAACATCAAGGTGAACTTTGTGGCAGCTTGAGCAAAACTCAGCAGTCTGTTCGCGCATGAATGGTTTCAGAAACACACGCCGGTGCGGTTCGGGATTAAGCTTCACCAGAAAATCGTGCAATGCTCGCGCTACCGGATTCTGCGTCGCGGCCAGCTCATGCAGCTTGGGATATTCGAGATAGAAATCACCCTGACCCATCGTGCTCTTCACGTCGGCGATGGAATGGCACATCATGCAGCCTAGTCCGGCTTGCGACTCGGGACGATGCACAATCTGCTTGATGGGAGTGTCCATCAATCCGCTGTAGAGCACGGCCGGATCGTGACAGCCTCCGCACCATTTTGAGGGCCCAGTACCAATCGTGTCCTGCATATACTCGATGCTCTTGCGGTACCACTGATTATTGAACGACGAAAAATGGTGCGCCGAGCTGAACCACTGGTTGTAGACGTCTTCATGACAACGCTTGCAAGATTCCGACTCCATGAAGAATTTGCTGGGGATTTTCTGTCCACCATAAACCTGGGCGGAGCTGGGAAAAAACGGACCGGTGGGACCGTCGCCCTCTTCGTTCATCGTGGCCGGCGGCATTAGAGGGTTCTCAATCCGCGCATGCTTCTGCCAGCGTGATTCCCGAACGTAGTGAGCACAATAGCCAAGCCCAGCCAGCGCGAGCAGGCAGATTGCAATGCGTCCGATCGCGAGACCGGCCCCCGGGGCCAGCCAACCCCTCTTCCCCGCCCATTCCGCAAATAGATTGCCCACACCAGCCAAGGACACCAAAATATGGAAATACAGCCAGTTCCATTCCGCCCGAGGCGTTCCGATCTTAATCAGGATCAGCCCTGAAATTGCTCCGCCGCCTATCAGCAACCAGCCTATGCGCGTGGCCAAGTTTCCGTTTCGGAGCAGCCCATACAGCGCAACAGCGAGCATGACCGAGGCGACAACTCCTGTGACGGCATGCAGCAGAACGATTACGGCATAGAAAACATTTGGTTGGGGAAACGTATAAAGATAGGCCGCGGAAATGAAGAGAAAGACGAGTAGCCCCGGAAGTACGTGACGGCTGGCGGAACCTTCGGAAATTGGTGGCATCGCAGATGCAGCGTCAGGCCATCGTTTACATGGCCGAGCTTCAAGAGAACTCGTACGCCCACAAAAGCTATCTATGTCAGGGAATTACGGAAATAGTATAAAACCACTAGGAGCAGTTGAGAGAAGTTGCGGCGACCCTAATTGATGGGCGGCCTCTGCCATCCGCCACATTCCTCATCGATGATAGCGGCAACAGCCAATGCCAATTCTTCTTCCCAGGGGCGCGTAATGATTTGCACTCCGATTGGCAGTCCTTCCGATGACCTTCCTACCGGCACTACCGCGGCCGGCATTCCCAATAGATTGAACCACTCGGTGTAGCTCCAAGCGTCGAGGTATTGGACGGTTTGGCCATCGATCTTCCAGCTGCGCTCGCCGTGCTTGAAGGCGGGAATGGAAGCCACTGGACACAGGAGCACGGGGTACTCTCGCATCTGGGCCAAGACGCGCCCTCGCACCTCGTCACGCTGGATCCAAGCATCGAGCAACGACTCGCCAGTATGTGGGCGTTCTGCAGCGACCCAACTGGCAAACTCTTTGAGAATCGGGCTGAGATCGGATTCATGTCCGCCTATTAGCGGACCTAGGAGCATTCCGCCGGCGATTCCAAAAAACTTCCACCACAGTTGCCGCGCCAATTCGAGTCCCTCCGGACGAAAACACTCGACCTGAAATCCGGCGCACCGCAAAGCGTTCGCAGCCGCCCGCACGGCCGCTCGCGTTTCCGGAGTCACAGGAGTGCGGTCGTCATCCTCGAAATATCCGATCCCGACCCTCTTCAGTCCATTCTTCCCTGGCCAACGCACCGGCACGGGTGCGGCCGAGGGATCACCCTCATCGGCGCCCTGCATGGTTTCGAACAGCACCTTCAAATCAGACACGGTTCGCGCCATCGGTCCCACTACACCGATGAGCCCGGATGGTCCGACGGACTTCGGGAAATGTCCGGTCGCCGGGACACGGCCAGGTGTGGGCTTGAGTCCGCATATTCCGCTGAAGTGTGCGGGCACGCGAATCGATCCTCCGCCATCACTGCCGACGCCACCTGCGGAACATCCAGAAGCGATGGCTGCGGCCTCCCCACCGCTCGAGCCGCCAGGCGTTCGCGATAAATCCCAAGGATTGTTAGTGCGGCCGTAGAGAAGATTGTCGGTCTCCCAGGCCATGAGCAGTTCAGCACAATTTGTTGTCCCGAGAATAATTGCGCCCGCGTGGCGCAGTCGCGAGACCAGTGGCGCGTCCTGCTGAGCGACGTAACCGGCGCGCAATTTTGTACCCGCTTCACAACGCAATCCTGCTACTTCAATGGAACTCTTGATGCTCACTGGCACACCGTGCAGGGGACCGAGGTTTTGCTTGCGGGACACCGCAATCTCAGCCGCGTGGGCCTGGCGACGAGCGCCTTCCACGTCCACTTGAACGAAGGCGTTCAGTTCAGGATTCAGTCGTTCAATCCGCTGCAGATGCGCTTCGACTAATTCGACCGGAGATAGTTTTTTCTGGCGAATTTGCTCAGCCATCGAAACCGCAGAAAGGATTGCCAGTTCGGACATACGCGTCTATCAGGAGAGACGCGAGTCTAGCATGTAGCTGCGGTTACAACCCGCCCGTTTCTCAGGTGTCACACTCAGAAATGTTGATCAGTGCGAAGCCGACTGGGTGCGGTGGGTTCGTTCGGATCGTGTGGCCGTGCGGACATTAGCTCCGTTTCTTGGAGCTTCGTTTGCCAAGCCAGTTTTGCAGCTGCTTTCGTGAGGCCGGCGCGAGCTGAGAGAAAAGCATTCCCATGCGCCCGCAATCATCCGCCCAAATCACGTCGCCGGTTCCTTCCACCATGTATGAGCTGCCAGGCAATACGAAACGGAACGGCACGCTCTGAACCGGCGGCAGCGGTTCTGGCACCTGCAGTGACATCCCCTGCTCATTGAGATCCAGTACCATCGCCGGCAAAGCGGCAATGCCGAACTGCAGGTAGACCAAGGCCTCAAGCTTCTGCCGCGAGGATTGGCGGCGGTCCGGCTGCATGAAACCCCGGCCAGCGCGGAACGAACGTACAAGCTGCTCGAATACCAGCGGTTTGTAGAGAACAAAATTGGCCCCGGCTTGAAATGTTCCCGCGATAGCGGTTGACGCGCCAATCATGGCGAAAATCACCGGCCTTCGACGTGACGGCGTAATTCGCGCCATCCGCGCCACCAGCGCGGCGCTTGGTAGGTCAAAGTCGAGGACCAGCGCAGAGTAGCGCCCCTGTGTTATCAGTTCGATGGTCTCGTGCGCGGAGGAGCATATTTCTTGATCGATTTCAAATTCGTCCAGAGCCGTCGCCAGCATTTTCAGAGACTGTTGCTCCCGGCACATTAGCAGGGCATTGAGCGCCATAAGATCGCAGCTTACGGTGGTGAAACGCGTGCGTAAAGTGACCCCAGTAATCCGTTTGCACTTACTCCTGAGCCTTTTATGGCGAATAAAAGACGAATCAGGCTCACCAGGCGCCATCCGTTAACGTCGATCTTTCGTAATCTCGTACCACCGGGCGTCAAATGTCATAGTTAAGAACGAACTGATGTCTCGCCAAGCAGATAACGGAAGGCGCGCCCCACGGGTGAAACTGGCAGGAACTGTGTTGGCGCTCGTCCGTCTAGAAAGCGGCCGGCAAGTTCGGGCCCGGCTGCATCAACTTTCCATTACTGGAGGGTTGTTGCATATGGAGAAACCGCTTGACGAGGGAATCAAGGTTGAGGTGATGTTTCATGTTGGGAATTGCACGGTGCGGAGCAAGGCTGTAATGATGTTTCCGATGTGGGCTACGCAAGGCTGTCTGCAACCATTCGAGTTCACCGAGCTTGAAGAAGAAAACCGTCGCAAACTTGAAAATGACCTGAAGAAATTTCTGGACTCTTCCGCGGTGAGCTCACCTAGTTCCAGTTCCGAAAAAGCGCTCGAAGCCACCTCATCTTCCAGTTAGTAGAACTCACTTCGGCTTCACACTAAAGTGACTGGCGACACACTGCCACCTTCCGTTCATGTAGATCCAGGTATCGGTGAAGCGCCCGCGGCGCTCCCAGGGCTTGCCTTTGTCCACCCCTTTTTCGTGATACGCCCCGGTCACAATCGCAGTGTTTCCGTAAGAATGCACGACGATATCGGTCGACTGCAATACATCGGGATGGTAAGACTTATCCTTGACCGACGCCACGATCTGAGCTTTGTTGAGCACAGTCCCCTCAGCTACGGTCATCACGAAATCATCAGCCAAAAGCAATTCCACGGCCGCACCGTCGTTGTGCAACTCGGCCTGGTTCCAGGCGTTTTCCATGGCGATCACCCGTGAGGAATCCTGAGCGTACGCCAGAAGCGGAACCAGCAGGCACAACACTCCGACAGCCGAAGTGCGTTTCATTGAATTTTTCCTTCCCGAGTGAGCCATCGCCGACGGCGGTACTCGAGCCTGCACGTAGGCGTGGCAGTCGGAAAAACACCCAAGCCAGTTCATCGGCAACTAGGACAGATTCTTCAGTAGAATATTCTCAGTGCGGTTCGTTGCTGTCACGTTCTCTACCCCCGTACCGTAGTTGTTAACCGTGCTACTTGATGGAGCGGCGCATGGCACCCCAACACTCCCCTCGGTTCCTGCAGATCGTCGAAAATGCGCGGCAGCGTATTCACGAAACGAATGTGGATGAGGTAAAAGCCAAACTCGATCGCGGCGAGAAATTCTTGCTCGTTGACGTACGTGAGGAGAGCGAGTATGCAAAGGACCACTTACCGGGAGCGACACATCTAGGCAAAGGAATCATCGAGCGCGATATCGAAGAGCGCGTTCCCGATCCAAAAACACCCATCGTTCTCTATTGCGGCGGCGGATACCGCTCTGCCCTGGCAGCGGACAACCTGCAGAAGATGGGATACACGAACGTGCTCTCCATGGATGGTGGCATCCGCGGCTGGCGGGAAAAAGGCTATCCATTGACGCAGGGATAGAGTGTGCGATTGGTATCTCCCGCGTGAACAGTACCTCAGTAACTTGCCGGACGCAGCGTGCTGGGCTCAGCATGGTAACAGCACCCGCCATGTCTAAGGGACTTGTGTCGGGGCTGGCGACAAACGAAGGTGTCTCCAGATAATGCAACGCGAAAAGCAACAATCCGGTCAGGGCTCTTCGGCGGCAGCCGCGCCTGCGCGTGATCTGGCCGCGATCCAGCATCGTTTGGTAACAGCCGGAACGCCTGAGCAGTTCTGCTCCATTTTGTCTAAGATCCTTCGAGTACGGCAAGATGAAGTTGCTCTGTTGCAGTTAGAGAACAATTTGCTTCGGTTCCTCTTCCCCGACGAACTGAAAACGGCGGGATCAATTCCTCTCTCCAGTACGTCCGCTATTGCCGCGCACACCGCCACCACCCGGAAGGTCGAGTTGTTCAACAACTTTGCCAAGATAAAGCATGCCAGCATTTTTGAGACGGTACGATTGGGGAACAACGAAGAGGGTGAGCAGCAGCGACCAGCGACCATTCAGAAACTGATGTCTGCGCCCGTTCTCGATGACGAGGGAGATGTGCTTGGCGTCATCCAGATTTGCCGTAAGGGATTCGATGCAAATTCAGCCGGCCCTGATTTCACACTCGACGATCTGCAGCAACTGGAACTTGCCGCCCAGACCGCCGGCAAAGCTGGCTTCATGCACGGAAGCTAACCCTTGTAAGCAGTCGAATCGCTCTAGTCTGACTGTATGGCCCGGTCGAGCGCTTGTTTCTCTCTGACCATTAACGGGCGAGTGGCACCCTTGGGAAGGTCTCCGAGCACCAGCGGCCCAATCGCAACCCGCACGAGCCTCAGCACCTCCACTCTGAGTTGCGTGAGCATACGCCGTATATGACGGTTCTTGCCTTCATCCAGAATGATTTCTAGCCAGGTGTTGTATTGGCCTACGCGCAAGATACGGGCATCTTTTGCGCTGAGAAAATCACCATCATCCAGCTTCATTCCAGCAACTAGGGATCGACACAGCGCTGCATCGGCAATCTTGCGGATCTGAACGTGATATGTCTTATCCAAGTGGGTTTGCGGCGCCAACACGCGTGCCGACCACTCCGAATCATTAGTCAGCAGAAGCAGACCCTCGCTCGCCTTGTCCAGCCGTCCTACCGGAGTAACCCAGGGCAAGTCGCGATTCAGAAACGTGTAAACAGTCCTTCTTCCTTTTTCGTCCGAAGCTGTGGTCACTACTCCGCGAGGCTTGTTCAAAACAAAATAGACCTTCGCGGCCCGGGCGACATTGCGACGATCTATCTGAACGCGATCTTTTTCCAGGTAAACTGGGGTTTCCGGATCGCGGCGGATAGTGCCGTTCAAGGTCACCCGACCCGCGCGTATCAACTCAGACGCCGAGGACCGCGAGCAATAACCCAACTTCGAAAGTGCGCGAGCCAGGCCGATTCGCCGGGAAACAACCCTCGGTTTCACATCTTCATGCTAACTGATGCGGCCAAGTTAAATGATCGAACGAGCTTTGTGGAAGTGACGCGCTATCACCCTTGTGTAAAATCTTCTTATGATCGATGCCCATCACCTCTTGCTCTTTCTCGGCGCGGCCACGCTTCTGGCGATCGCGCCCGGCCCAGGCATGCTGTATGTTCTTGCCCGCACTCTCGCCGGTGGACGACGCGAAGGAATTCTTTCCTCACTGGGAACCTTTCTGGGAGGCATGGTTCACGTGGTTGCGGCGGCCACCGGGTTGTCATTGGTGCTGGCGACTTCGGCGACCGCTTTCGCGGTGGTCAAATATGCTGGCGCGGCTTACCTCGTCTACCTGGGATTCCGGATGATACTGAGCGCACGGAGAGACGAGGAAGTTTCCCTACCTGCCGTCGGTGCGCGCAAGAGCCCCTTCTGGCAAGGGATTGCGACCGAGGTCTTAAATCCGAAGACCGCTCTCTTCTTTCTGGCCTTCATTCCTCAATTTGTAAGCCGCGGGCATGGCAGCACGATCTGGCAGTTCCTGATACTCGGCAGCATGTCGGTCGCGCTGAACACGGCTTGTGACGTGGTGGTAACGCTCATGGCCGCCCCGATCGGCGCCCGACTACGGACATCGGCACTCCTGCGCCGCCGGCAACGCACGGCGACGGGTTTAACTCTCGTCGGGCTCGGCGCGTATGTCGCCTTTGCCGATTCGAAACCTTAGATTGGCTCGCCGCGCTTACGCAAGAACGCGGGCACGTCAAGGTCCTCCTGCTCAAAGTTCGCAATGATCGCGCTGCGCATGGTCTCGATTGACACGGCCGTGGACGGCGCGACCGCTGCCTGCTGCCCGGCTTGCTCCATGACCATCGGCGGCGGAGGCGCAGGCTCGGAATCGAACTCCGGATCGGACTCAGGATAGTCGTGAGAGGCAAAGCTGCTTCGCGCCTCCAGATGGCGGTGCCGCTTGTCCGAATCCTTGAAGCCGGTCGCGATGACGGTGATCTTCACCGCGTCTTTTGTCTTTTCGTCAAGCACGGCGCCGAAGATGATGTTGGCATCCTCGTGCGCGGCGCTCTGGATAATTGTGCAAGCTTCCTGCACCTCGGCCAATTTAAGCGACGTCGAACCGGTAATGTTGATGAGAATACCGCGTGCGCCATCGATCGCGCCGGCTTCAAGCAGCGGGGAAGCAATGGCCTTTTGTGCGGCCTCAGTGGCCCGACGCGCACCGCTGGCGCTGGCAGTTCCCATCACGGCGTAGCCCATTCCAGCCATGATGGCTTTCACGTCTGCAAAGTCACGGTTAATAATCCCTGGGACTGTGATGATATCCGAGATGCCTTGCACGCCTTGACGCAAGATATCGTCGGCCACGCGGAAGGACTCGAAGAAGCCGGCATCTTGCGCGACTGCGAGCAGCTTTTCATTGGGGATAACGATGGTGGTGTCCACGGAGTCCATTAGCTCAGATATACCGCGCTCTGCCTGCTGCATGCGGCGCTTTCCTTCGAATGCGAAGGGCTTGGTGACTACCGCAACCGTGAGCGCACCCATCTCGCTGGCGAGCGAGGCGATGATGGGAGCTGCTCCGGTGCCGGTTCCTCCTCCGAGACCAGTGGTAACGAATACCATGTCGGCGCCTTCGAGCGCCTCGATGATCTTGTCGGAATCCTCAAGCGCTGCTTTGCGCCCGACCTCAGGGTTGGCCCCTGCGCCCAACCCGTTCGTAAGCTTGACGCCCAGTTGGATTTTCACTGGCGCGTGCGACATACGCAGCGCCTGCAGATCAGTGTTGGCTACCACGAATTCGATGCCCTCCATGCCAGCATCGATCATGCGGTTCACAGCATTGCCGCCGCCCCCACCTACGCCGATGACTTTGATCTTGGCGTCGTTGCGGGCCTCTTCGTTAAAACTGATGCGAATATCGTTTTCTTTTTTCATCTCCGCCGCCTTTTATTGAATTTGCCTTTCACTTCACGTGTCTACTTACCTTCTTACCTTCGCCGAAAGACCTTGCAAACCATGACTCCAGGCATCTATGCACCCTTTCCCACGAACATGGCCTTCAGGCGCGCGCTCCAGCGCTCGTCCTGAATGCCGCGAGCGAGCCGGGCCCGGTGCCCGTAGAAAATCATCCCCAAAACTGTCGCGTACTCCGGCTCTGCCAAAGTCGCGGGCATCTTTGCCAAAGGTGTGGGCCAGGACAATCGCACGGGGCGTCGCAGTACCGATTCCGCAATGTCAAGCGACCCTGGTAGACGTGATGCTCCTCCGCTAAGCACCACGCCACCAGCGCAAAGATCAAGCATGCCGGTGTGGCGGAGGTTGTCACGTAGCATTTCGAACAGTTCACGGGCCCGTGGCTCCAGAATCTCTCCGACCATACGCTGAGAGATCAGACGTGACGGCCGATCTCCTACCGACGGGACTTCTACTTCATTTCCCTCTGGAACGAGGGTCGCAATCGCATTGCCATAAAGCTTCTTGATCTTCTCGGCTTCCGCCACCGGAGTACTCAGGCCTAGCGAGACATCACTGGTAAAGTGATCGCCGCCAATCGGAATCACTGCGGTATGAGCAACTGCACTCTCCTGAAAGACGATCAAGCTGGTCGAACCGGCGCCAACCTCGGCCAGGCACACGCCCAATTCACGCTCGTCGGCACGGAGGACCGCATCGGCGCACGCGAGTGGTTCAAATACGGTGTCATCGACGTGCACACCAGCGCGATTGACCACAGTGACTACGTTCTGGGTCGCACTTGAGGCTGCAGTCACTATGTGAACTCGCACTTCCAGGCGAGTCGCCATCATTCCCAGAGGATCGTGCACTGCCGTCTGATCGTCGAGAATGAACTCTTGTGGCAAGAGGTGCAGGATCTCACGATCCGCCGGCAGAGAAATGGCGCGGGCCTTATCAACCGCTAAGCGAATTTCATCACGCGTAATCTCTCGCGGGCGCGTGCCAAAGCTCACCCCTCCGTGGCCATTCACGCCGCGAACATGCGCCCCCGCAACTCCCAGTAGCGCATGCTCAATGGGAGCGCCGACCACGTCTTCGGCTTGCTCCACGGCTTTCTGGATCGAGCCAACGGCTTTCTCCAAGTCGACGATGACGCCCTTGCGTGAACCGCGCGATTCGCTCACACCATGTCCGCGATACCGTAATCCGCCGTCCGTGGTCTCCGCCACCAGCACACAGGTCTTGGCGCTGCCCACATCAATTGCAGTCAGAAGACGCTGGTACTGATTTGCCATACTTATTGAGGTTCCTGTCCCCGAATAATCGCTGGGCTTGGTTTCTTCGTTGCTTGGGCGGCGCTGCTGTTAGTTGAAGGCGCTGACGGATTTGCCGTTTTTTGCGCGCCCGTCGTCGACCCAGCTATTGCCTTGGTCTTTGTCTTTGGCCGTGTTTTTCTTGCCGTAGCCTTGTGGTGGACCGGCTTGGCAGGGTTCTTCTTCGCCGAGGCCTGGCTGGCCGTATTGTTGGGCACAGTGACAGCCGGTTTCGCCGCCACCGTCTCACGACTGTACAGCGCGGCTGGTTTCACTCCTGCCGCCATAGCTTTTTTGGCGGCGGACGCCGTGAGTGGAGCCGGCTTCACGGTGCCTTGCAAGTCCGGGTTCACAATGATCTGTCGGTCGTAACGCAGGTCTACTGATTCCAGCTTGTCGAATTGCTGCCGCCAGGTCTGCACATGGGTTACATAAACTTTGTATCGATCGAGATAGTTGGAGGACCCAAGGTGCACGAGCACTTCTCCCCCTGAATTGTTGGCGAGAACCTTGACATCTTCTGGATCGGAAAGATCGACTTCGCTGAGTTCTTGCGAGTAGTGAGCGCCGCTGGAATCTAACTGGCTCACCACGTCGTTGTAGATTTTCATGCGCGCAGTGCGAGTCGAAAGCGGTTCGCCAGGATTCATTCCCAGCATGACGGGGAATGAATACTTTTTCTTACCCGGCAATTCCATCAGCATGCCCGCGGCATCGACCAGTAGGATCCTCGAGCCTACGCGGGCGAACGCGACCGGCGTCCGCTCGTGGATCTCCACCTTCAGGCGGTTGGGGACAAATCGCATCACGCTGGCCGATTTGACCCAAGGGATCTGCTCCAACTGCACCTTCCGCTGGGCCAGCGGTACGAAAAAAATGTTGCGGCCGATATCACCGCCCATGACCTCCATTACCTGGGCGCGAGTAACGTTTTCGAGCCCGATAATTTCAACGTCATCGCTTGATTCGACCCGGAAGCGCCAGGATCTCTCACCATAGTGGTAAAGAGAAGCAACGGCTATGCTGCACAGGAAGATGAGGGCGGCAGCCACTGCGGCCCAGATCAGTAGGGTGGCAGTTTTCCTCGGAAGTGAAGCGCGCCGAACTGATACGCGTTTTTGGGCTCGCAGGAAGGGCGATTCCTGTTCCACGTCCAAGTCCAGCAGTCGCGCGTCGTCCAGATCCTCGCGGACCGCGTCATCGGTCAGTGGATACAACTCTTCCTGCGAGATGGTGGGACTGCTTTTCCTCGCCATCAACCCAGGTCAGTTGTCGTCAGGGAATCGCTGAGCGAAAATTACTATAACTGCTTTTTGACAATTGAGATAGAGAAAATTTGGTTCGTTTTGCACAGAAGTGCACCTAAGCAGTTTCGGTCGGGGACCATCCAGGTTCTGCACTCAGCGAATCCGGGTAGGCGGACTTTTTTACCGGGTTCGCGGCATTAAATCGTGTCGTCGGTCGGTATCGCCGGAGGTCGCGGCGGTTCCATCACAAAATCCCGCCGGGGGCGAACCTCGAGCGCATGGTGCATTTGCTCGAGAGCAATTGCGCGAGCTCTTTCCGCTTGCGAGCGGGCTATCTCGGCTTGCCGCCGGGCCAGTTCCGTCTGAACGCAGGCCAAACGAGTCTGTACCCGGGCCATACCTGCTTCGGGGTGCACAAAACCTAACTCGCTTCGGCTGAAGGCAGTCTGCCCCATCGCCGCCAGGCGCATTGCTTGACCTGAAACCTGGTCCGCGAGGGAGAGAGAGCGGTCGGCTAGCTGCTGAGTCCAGTCTCCGGATCTATCTACGAATCCATGGTGAAAACTCACGCCCAGGACGAGCACCGCTGCCGCCACCCAATACAATGCTTTGTCGGAAGCCATATCTCTACTCCTGCTTACCAGGATTTAGACGACAGAGTGGGAAATTCGTTATCCGGATTGTTGCCACATGTTATGTGCGGAGGAGCGAACGAGAAGTCCAAGGCATTGCCCCCCTCCGAACTCCTACTTTGAGCTGGCAGCGATGTTTGGGCTGGCGACGGCCAACTCGGTTCCGCCAGCAGCCTCCCGGGCCTGGAGCGCTTCCATGATCATCGGTCCGAGTTGGAAAACATTACCCGCGCCCAACGTCAAGATCATGTCTCCATCGCCTGCTGAAGCAGCGGCGGATTCCGCAGCCTCGGCAAACGAGCTCATATATCGAACATCCTGTCGACCGGATGCTTGAATGCGTCCCACCAGGGTTTCTCCTGTTACGCCCTCGAGCGGTTGCTCACCGGCGGCATAGATATCCAGAAGAAAAAGCGTGTCCGCACCCTGGAATGCGTGGGCGAATTCATCCATGAAATCGCGCGTCCGGGTGTAGCGGTGCGGTTGGAAAATCACGTGGATCCTGCGGAAGCCGCATTCCCGCGCAGCAGCCAGGGTGGCACGAATCTCCGTCGGATGATGCCCGTAATCGTCGATCACACTCACTCCGCCGGCTTTTCCGCACAATTGGAACCGGCGATCCACGCCCCGAAAGCTTTCCAGCGCCATGCGAATCTGCTCCATTTGGATGTCGAGGCCGACTCCGACTGCCGCAGCCGCCGTCGCGTTCAAAACATTGTGCATACCCGGCACGTGCAAACGGAACTCACCGAGGTCCTGGCCTCGATAGCTCACTTGAAACCGGCTAACGGGCGGAGTTTCGCTAGGGTTACGCAGCGGCTCACGCGGCTTGATATGGAAATCTGAGCCCCGCCGGGTTCCATAGGTAACGGTTCGGCGCCGAATCTGCGGAAACAGTCGCCGCAGTACTGGATCATCGTTGCAGACCACCAACATTCCATAGAAGGGCACGCGATCCATGAAGTCGAGGAAGGCCCGCTTTATCTCGCGCATATTGCTGTAGCAATCCATGTGCTCGCGATCAATATTGGTTACCACCGCCAGGATGGGAGAAAGCTTCAGGAAGGAACGGTCGCTCTCGTCGGCCTCAGCCACCAGGTATTGCGATTTCCCGAGACGCGCATTCGAACCCATTGCATCTACCCGCCCGCCGACCACGACCGTGGGATCGAGCCCTCCGGCCGCCAGAACAGCCGCGACCATGGATGTGGTCGTCGTCTTACCGTGCATGCCGGCGATAGCGATGCCGTACTTCAGGCGCATTAACTCCGCCAGCATTTCCGCGCGCTGAATGACAGGAATGTGGAGTTTGCGTGCTTCCGCGACTTCCGGATTATCTTTCCCAATGGCCGAACTGATTACCACTACCTCCGCACCGGCAAGATTTTCCTCTCGATGACCTTCGAATGTGGTCGCACCCAGATTGGCCAGTCGCTGCGTGATCGGCGAGGGCTTTAAGTCGGAGCCAGAAATCTTGTAGCCGAGGTTCAGCAGCACCTCGGCAATGCCGCTCATGCCAATGCCGCCGATCCCTACGAAGTGAATACGTTGAATATTGGCAAACATTAAATCAATATCTCTGCCACGGATTACGTGGATGACCCGTCAGAGTTTACCCAGATGAAACGAGAGCCGCCTGTTCTTCCCCCGCCAGTCGAGCGGCCATAGCCACAATATCTCGTGCGGCGTTTGGATGCGCGAGCTTGCGCGCAGCGTCACCCATTCGTTCCAGCCGCGCGCGGTCGCTCAATAACAAACTGACCGTTTCCACGAGGCTATCGCGATTCAACTTCGATTCTTCCAACAAGACCGCAGCGCCAGCCCGCTCCAAGTTTTGGGCATTGCGCTTCTGGTGGTCGTCCGCCGCGCGCGGAAACGGAACAAAGATCGCCGGTTTGCCGGCTGCCGTTACCTCCGCAACTGTACTCGCGCCGGAACGGCACAAAAGCAGGTCAGCCTGAGCAAAGAAGTCAGGCATATTGTCGATGAAGCGATAGGCTTCAGCTACCCCGCCTAACCCCGCATATGCTGCTTGCGCGTCATTATAATCACGTTCGCCAGTCTGATGGACGATATGAATCTCCGGAAGACGGGCTCGCAGCGCCTCTACCGAATCGATCACCACCTGGTTGATGGCATGCGCTCCTTGGCTTCCTCCGACTATGAGCAGCATCGGCCTCGAATGTTCCGCGGATCTTCCAGCGATTTCAAAAAACGCTTGCCGTACGGGAACGCCTGTGACCTCCGCGTGGCGAAAGTATCGCGCGGTTTCCGTGAAATGCACAGCGGCGGCGGACACCAGCGGCGCAACCAGGCGATTCGCAAAGCCTGGCACAACGTTAGGTTCGAACGCCAGAGTCGGGATGCGACTCAGGATTGCCGCCAACATAGCGGGGCCCGAAGCATATCCGCCCACACCGATCACGACATTGGGACGAAATTCGGAAAGAATCCGCCGCGATTCCCACACCGCCCGCGGCAGACTGAAAAGCGTCTTCAGCCGGGTGGTCAAGCTTACTCGGTTCAAAGCGCCTACTTCGACCAGATGGAGCCGAAATCCCGCAGCGGGTACCAGGCGGTTTTCGATGCCTCGCGCTGTTCCGATGAACAGCACTTCGGCGCCGCATTGTTTCTGGAGTTCCTGGGCTATGGCGAGCGCCGGAATTACGTGTCCGCCAGTCCCGCCTCCCGCCAGAATGGCCCGCATGCAGTGACTATAAACCACCGAATAGAGAGTCGGCTCTTATCTCTGATGCCGCCGAGCTACTCCGCCTGCTTAGTAATATTCAACAACACTCCAACGCAGGCCAGCGTGAAGAACAGCGAAGATCCGCCATAAGAAACGAACGGTAACGGGATGCCTTTGGTTGGCATCAGCCCCAACACCACGCTAATGTTGATGAAAGCCTGGACGACTACCATGCTTGTGATGCCGACGGCGAGAAAACGGCCAAACATGTCTTGCGTGCGCAGAGCAGTGCGGATGCCACGCCACAAGAAAATGGCAAACAAAAGCACTATGATCAACGACCCTACTAGACCCAATTCCTCCGCAGTCACGGCGAATATGAAGTCGGTGTGAGGTTCAGGCAAGTAGAAGAGCTTCTGCTTTCCTTCCATCAATCCCAGGCCAGTAATGCCTCCGGTGCTGACCGCAATCATGGATTGAATAATGTGGAAGCCACGCCCTTGAGGATCGGAATATGGATCGAGAAACGCCAGGATACGATCCCGCCGATAGGCCACGTGGAAGATTAGGAGATAGAGTGGAACAAGAGCCACTCCTATCGCGTAGCCGAAGTAGCGCAGGTCGACTCCAGCTACGAATAGCACGCAGGCAGTGATTGCGGCACAGGCAATCGCTGTGCCCAAATCAGGCTGAAAAACAATCAATCCAAGGAAAATCAGGGTGGGGATGACTGCCGGGAGCAGCGTGTTCCGCCAGTCATTCATCGACTTGGTCCGGCTCTCCAGAAAAAAAGCGAGAAACAGAATCAGGGCCGGCTTAGCCATCTCTGATGGCTGGAAAGAAAATCCGCCCCAGTGAATCCAGCGGTGCGTGTGGTGGGCACGATCGAGAAGAAACACGGAAATCAACATCAGGGTGGTGAAACCCAGGAAAGAAAACACCACTGCGGGATGCTTGTAGCGACGGTAGTCGACCCTCATCGCGACGACCATCGCCACAATTCCGCCGGCGGCCCAGCCAATCTGCCGTAGTAGAAAGTAGTACCCGGAGCCGTAGCGCTCTTTAGCTAGTACCGCGGAGGCGCTGAACACCATCACTAGTCCGAGAAAGACCAAAAGTAAGGTGATGGTGAACAGCCAGCGATCGACACTCACGCGCTTTGCCATGGAAGAGATTCATTTCACCATGGAGACACTCGGGCCAGCCTAGTTTTTGGTGGCAGATCTGGGTCAAGGGGTTGACTTCTCTGGTTCTGGGGCTTAGTTGGTCGGGTTCGCCAGATCACTCACAACCTGCTTGAACACACGCCCACGGTGCTCATAATTACGGAATTGATCAAAGCTGGCGCAGGCAGGGGCCAGCAACACAATATCTCCGGGACTGGGCCACCGCGGCTGCATGTTTGACCGCGTTTTCCAGGGTTTCAGCGTGAACAATCTCCGGACCTCCGTGTTTCGAGGAAATGATCTGTGATTCGATCTTCCCCGCGGCCGCCCCGATCGTGTAAACCCGCTTTACCCTCTGCCGCAGCAGATCGTTCAGCAGTGAGTAGTCGCTGTCTTTGTCTTTCCCTCCAAGAATAAGGTGGACGTTGGCCGGAAACGACTCGAGCGCCTTGATGGTCGCATCTACGTTGGTGGCTTTGGAGTCGTTGTAGTACTCCACTCCCCGGACGGTGGCCACGTACTCGAGCCGGTGCTCCACAGCCTTGAAACTGCGGACCGCCTGCCGGATTTGCTCCGCTTTGCAGCGCATCAGAGCGCCCACACAGATCGCCGCCATGACGTTTTCGACGTTGTGCCCGCCCTTCAGTGGAATTTCGGAAACCAGCATGATTTCGTGTTGGCCTTGCGTATCGCGGAACAGAATTCGCCCGTCGTGAGCATACGTGCCCTGCTTCACCTCCTTCTGGCGGCTGAACCAAAAAACCTGCGCACGAGTACGGCCGGCAAGTTCCACGCAAGTCGGATCATCGGCATTCAACACCGCAAAATCACCGCTCTGCTGATTTTCGAAGATTCGAGCCTTGGCGTCGGTGTAGGCCGCAAAACTGCGGTGGCGGTCCAAATGATCGGGCGTGACGTTAAGCACCACAGCTATTTTGGGGCGAAATGTCTGGATAGTCTCCAACTGGAAGCTCGACACTTCCAGCACCACGATCGTAGCGGGAGTGGACCCGTCGACCAGCGAAATCGCAGGTGTGCCGATATTCCCGCCGACAAGGTTGCTTGACCCGCCAGCCGCAATGATTTCACCCGCCAGAGTGGTTGTGGTCGTCTTTGCCGTTGGAACCGGTAATGGCGAGAATGCTCCCCTTCAGGAACAACGCCGCCAGTTCAATCTCGCCGATCACCGGCTCGCCCAGCGCACGGGCCTGCGCTAGCGGCCCCGCGTCGAAGGGTACTCCAGGACTGACAACGATCAGATCCTGTCCGTGGAAAGTGCGTTCGCCATGTCCGCCAGTTTCCACGGTAATGCCGTGGTCGAGCAGCATCGGGATATCTTCTCCCAGCTGGTCTTGGGGCTTCACGTCCGAAACTGTAACCTGTGCGCCTCGTGCCTTCAGGAAAAGGGCGGCAGCCACACCCGATTTGCCCAGGCCGACGACGAGCACGCGTTTGTTGTTTAAATCCACAGCTCCTAATTTCTAGCTCTTAGCTGCCAGCTTTACCTCAATTTCAGTGTGGTCAGCGCGAACAATGCGAATACAAGAGATGCGATCCAGAAGCGGACGATGATTTTCGACTCTGACCAGCCCAGCAATTCGAAGTGATGATGCAGCGGCGCCATCTTGAAAATCCGCTTTTTGCGTAACTTGTACGACCCAACCTGCAAGATTACAGAGATCGCTTCGACCACGAATATGCCGCCGATAAAGGGCAGGAGAAGTTCCTGCTTGATCATCACGGCAACGGTTCCAATAGCGCCACCCAGGGCCAGCGATCCGACGTCCCCCATGAAAACTTCGGCCGGATGCGCGTTGTACCAGAGAAAACCGATGGCCGATCCCACCATAGCACCGCAAAAGATCGTCAACTCGCCGACTTGTGGCATGCGCTGCAGATCAAGATAAGAGGCGAACGCTGCGTGGCCACTTACATAAGTCAGTATGGCCAGAGCGCCAGCGGCAATCACGGTGCAACCGATGGCCAGCCCATCCAGGCCATCGGTAAGATTCACGGCGTTGCTTGCGCCCACGATCACCAGCACGACAAAAGCAATAAATGGAAGAAAAGCCAACGGCCAGAGGCTGGGATTGTGCTCCAGAGTCTCGATAACCAGGTCCGGACGGAACTGCTTCAAGAATGGCACCAGCAGCTTGGTGGAATACAGACCCTGCCGTTTGCATGGCGATTAGGGCGACCGCGATGAGAATGCTGGTGGCGATTTGGAGGCCTATCTTGGCCTTGCCTGTTAGTCCCAGATTGCGACGGTGGACGACTTTGGTGTAGTCATCCGCAAAGCCGATGGCAGCAAACGCACAAGTGGAGAAAATCGCAATCCAGACGAATCGATTGCTCAGATCCGCCCACAAGAGAGTCGGAACCACGATGGAGATCGCAATCAGCAACCCACCCATGGTAGGTGTGCCTGCCTTCTTCTGGTGGGCCTTCGGCCCTTCCTCACGGATGAATTGGGCAATCTGAAACTCACGCAGCCTGTTAATCACCAGCGGGCCGACAATCAGAGCCGTGAATAAGGCCGTGAGACTAGCGAATGCCGTGCGAAAAGTAAGGTAGCGGAAAATGCGAAACGGCGGGAAGGTATGATAAAGCTTCAAGTAGAGCAGCCAATAAAGCAATTAGCCTCCGTGCCTGCTTTTGTTGCCAATCTCCGCCACCGCCGGCGCCTTCCGCGTTTGCGCTGTCCAAGCTTCGACAGCCCGCTCCAATTTCACGCCCCGGGATGCCTTCAGCAATACCACATCGCCCTCGCAAGTTTCCCGCGCCAGCCATTCTCCCGCCTCTTCTGGAGTGCCGACGAACTCGGCTCGCATTCCAGCCTCCCGAGCCGCCTCGACCATCGCTTGAGCCAGACCTCGTACTCCCACTAGTATGTCGATTTTCTTCTCAGCGATGTCCTGGCCGGCATGACGGTGCATCTCTTCGCCAGCCGGCCCTAGTTCCAACATTTCACCCGCAACTACAATTCTCCGCTTAGCAGGCATTGCGGCCAACGCTTCCACCATAGCTTGCAAAGCTTTCGGATTGGAATTGTAGCAATCGTCAATGATGGTGATGTTACCCAGTTGGACGACCTGCCCGCGCTTATCCGCGGGAAGCAGCGAAGCCAGCGCACCAACCGCTTCTGAGAGGCTCAAGCCGCACTCCAGTGCCACCGCAACTGCGGCGAGCCCATTGTAGACATTGTGAAGGCCCACAAGGCGCAAAGTGGCCCTTTCGCGGTTGTTTCCCGCCACTACATCGAAAGCTGAACCTTTCGGTCCTCGTCGCTCGATGTTTTCCGCACGAACGTCCGCAATTGGCCGCAGACCATACAAGACCACTTTGCCGTGAAAATCGCGACCAAACTGCGAAACATACTCGTCGTCGGCGTTGAGTACTGCGGTTCCGTGCACGGGCAAAGATTCGATCAGTTCATATTTTGCCCGCGCGATTTCGGCGACGGACGCGAAAAACTCCAGGTGGACAGGCGCCACGTTGGTCACGACACCGATTTCGGGCTGAGCGATCTTTGCCAGCGCCGCAATCTCCCCGCCATGTGACATACCCATTTCAATGACCGCAATATCCTGCCCCGGCTCTAGTTTCAACAACATCAACGGCAATCCAAAATGATTATTGAGATTGCCTTCCGATTTCAGCACTCGCAGACCAGTTGAGAGCACGTGAGCAATGGCGTCTTTCGTCGTGGTCTTGCCCGTCGATCCAGTGACCCCTATCAGTGCCTTTCCCCACAGTCGGCGGGCCGAGGTTGCCAGCGTCTGCAGCCCTATGAGGGTGTCATCCACGGTGAGAAGCGGGGTCTCCACAGGATAGCGCGCAAGTTGATCCTTGCGGATAACGGCAGCTACTGCGCCGTTCTCTAATGCAGTTTGAACGAAATCATGCCCGTCCAGGCGCTCACCTTTCACCGCGAAGAAGAGCTCCCCCGGTTGAATAGTCCGTGAATCGATGGAATACCCCTGAGCGAGCGCCTGGTGGTCAAATTCACCCCTGGCAGAGAGAAACTCAGCGACGCGGGAGAGCGAAAGCTTCATGAATTCTTTCCGGCACTGGCACTCGCCACTTCACAATCGTATCCCGCGTCCTGTAAGACCTGGTGGGCTACTTCCACATCATCGAAGGGAATCGATCCCGTGCACGTGACCTGTACTTTTTCATGCCCTTTCCCCGCGATCAGAACAATGTCGCCCGGCCCGGCTTCACGGATCGCCAAAGCGATGGCGACCTTGCGGTCAGGCTCCATCTTGTACTTCGAACCGGAGCGCTGCAAACCAACCATGGCATCATTGATGATCGCAAGCGGATCCTCGCTGCGCGGGTTGTCCGACGTCAACACGACAAAGTCGCTGCCCTGGCCTGCAGCCTGCCCCATGAGCGGGCGCTTGGCGCGATCCCGGTCGCCACCGCAGCCAAAAACCGTGATGACTCGCCCTTTCTGGCTGGCTTGCTCCACAAACTCACGTGCCAAAGCTGTTAGGTTTCGCAGAGCGTCGTCGGTATGCGCATAGTCAACGACCACCGTGAACGGCTGTTTGCAGTCTATTCGCTCGAATCGTCCGGGGACGCGAGTCAGCGATGCTCACCCCTTTAGCTACGGCTTCAGGTTTGCAGTTACGCTGCATAGGCGGCACCCGCCGCAGCCAGAATGTTGTACACATTAACTTTTCCGATCAGACGTGAAAAAATCGGGATGGTTTCTTCTGGTGTAGCCAGATCAAATCGTGTTCCCCGTAGCGTGATGTCAACTCTCTCGGCGCGGAAGTTGCCCTTCGAGAGGCCATAGGTAAGAACTTCAGAACCACGTTTCGTGCTGACCTTCACCAGTTTCTCGCCGAATTCGTCCTCGACGTTGACCACCGCGGCACGGGGAGCTTCGGTTCCACAACCCTCGAAAAGGATTTGCTTGGACGCGAAGTATTCTTCCATAGTGTGATGGTAGTCAAGGTGGTCGCGAGTGAAGTTCGTGAATACCGCCACATCAAATGGGATACCGTAGACGCGTCTGTTGGGCCAGGGCATGGGAAGAGACCTCCATCACGGCTTCAGTGGCACCGTCGCCCAGCGCTTCCGCCAGCAATCGATTCAGATCCAAGGGCTCAGGAGTGGTGTGCGGTGCGGGAAGAACCTTGCCCGCAACGTGGTATTCGATGGTTCCGATTAACGCGCTCTTGCGCCCGGCTGCAGCGAGAATCGCCTCCAGCAGAAACGCAGTTGTACTCTTCCCGTTCGTACCGGTGACGCCAGTGATGGCCAGCCGCTCCGCCGGCCGCTTATAAAAGTTCGCACTCAGTCGCGCTAGTGCTCGGCGTCCGTGGGGTACTTGGGCCCAGGCAATTTCTGCTCGCGGCTTCTCTGCCGCAGAGTCAGTCACAATGGCGACCGCACCTGCGGCGATAGCCCTGTCGATGAACCTGTTGCCGTCACTCGATTCGCCCCGCATGGCAACGAATACATCGCCAGCTTTCACCCGCCGCGAGTCGTATTCCAACCCCGTGATGCTTGGGTTGCCGGTCTGAGAGAGGATTTCCGCTCCATGCAGGAGCTCAAGGAAGGTCATTGCGTTCTATTCTGAGCTTAACCTAGTCGGATTGTCACCTTGAACAGCACGAGTTGGTCCTCCGGCGAAACCCCTGGCGGAGTCGAAGGAAGATTGTCTTTCTGCGGCATGGAGATGGCTCATCGTCCAAACTTCACAGTCACCCTCGACCCTACGACCACGTGCGTCCCTGGCGCTGGCGACTGTTCCCTTGCCAGTCCACTGCCGACCGCGTCCAGGTCCAACCCGTTTTCCTGGCTCATTTCGATCGCGGCACGCACGCTCTTTCCAAGGAAGGACGGAACCGGAATTCCACCCTGCTCTGCGTCCAATACCACCGTGCCGGTAGAGGGAAGCTGGTTCGGGATTGCGGGGGTTGGCTCTTGGGTTGTCCTGGGCGCTTGCCCTCGATCGCCTGCAGGAGAGTTCACTGCTTCGCGCTGTCGCAAGCTGGCCGAAACGATTGCATTGTTGGTGACCTCGGGAGAAGGCTTTGCCAAAGCGACCGCAACTGCGGGATTCGATTCCGTGCTGCCCGCCTCTGCTGCGTCAACTGTATCGCCCAGATGGTCGGGTGACCCCTCCGCGAGATCCTGTTCCCTCACCTGCCGTGCTGCCATCAGGACCTGGCGATTCGCGGGAAGTTCGACGTCGTGGGGGGTGTGCAGATACTCCAACACGTGCTGTGCCACTCGCTGAAACACTGGCGCGGAGACCTGGCCGCCCTGGTGCAGTCCGACCGCCGAATCGAGAATCACAGCCACAGTAATAGCCGGATCATTGATCGGCGCAAAGCCGGCGAATGATGCGACGTATTTCGTGTGCGAGTAGGTGTGAGTGGCAGGATCTACTTTCTGAGCCGTGCCAGTTTTGCCCGCCGAGCTGTAGCCTTCAAGTAACGCCTTCTTACCGGTTCCATGCAAAACCACGCCCTGCATCATCTGGCGCATTTGCGCGGCAGTCAGCGGCGAAATCACACGCCGCTGTTCCCCGGGGTGAAAGGCGATAGTTCGCGGAACGCCTTGCGCTCCGATCGTGGTCGCGACAATCCGTGGTGCTACCCATACGCCATCGTTCGCCATGGTCGAAATCAACCCGGTTAGCTGCAGCGGCGTTATGCCAATTTCTTGACCCATGGAGATTGCGGCGATCGAGACTTTCGACCAGCGGCTCGGAGGCTTGCTCAAACCCTTAGTTTCTCCCGGCAACTCAATGCCGGTCTGCTGCCCGAATCCAAACGACCGGATGTATTTGTAAAACCGATCATCCCCCAAACGCATACCAATCTTTATCGCCCCCACGTCGCTCGATTGGGCGAGAATATCGGATACGGGCAATAGCCCATGTGGTCTGCTGTCGCGAATTCGCATTCCATTGAACACAATGGAACCCATCTGGCAATCAAACACTTCATCCGGACGCGTCAGCTTTTCATCGAGGGCGGCGGAAATAGTGACTAGTTTGAAAGTCGACCCAGGTTCGTAAACGTCGCTCACGGCGTGATTCTTCAAACTTGCCGGACTGATTTCCTTCGACAAGTTCGGATTGAATGTTGGGCGGTTCGCAAGCGCAAGAATCTCTCCTGTGTGTGGGTTTTCGACGACGATAGCGCCGCTCTCCGCGTGGGTCTGCTCCATGGCAGTCTGCAATTCACGTTCGGCAATGTATTGGATTTGCTGATCAATCGTCAGAACGACATTTTCTCCGGGCTCGGGTTGTTTCTCCACGCTGCCAAACCACCTGCGGCGAGCATCCACGGAGATGAGCATGCGCCCGGGCAGACCACGAAGTTTGGCGTCGTATTCGCGCTCGATACCGCTGAGGCCCTCATCATCCATCCCAACATAACCCAGCACTTGAGCCGCAAGTTCCCGCTTGGGATAGAATCGCTTCGATTCCTTCTGAAAATAAATGCCTCGGAGGTTCAGGGACTTGATGCGCGCGGCGGTTTCCGCATCCGCCTTGCGCGCCACCCAGCAAAATGTCCGAGAGGCCCTGCATTTGGCCAATAGTTCACGTGGATCGGATTTGGCGATGCGGGCGATGAGCGAGATACTGCCGGCGAGGTCCGGCATTTCGGTAGGCACTGCGAACACAGAATCTACCGCAATCGACATGGCGAGTTCGCGTCCAGCGCGATCGTAGATGATCCCGCGCTTGGCCGCGACTTCAGTGGTACGCTGCTGCTGGTGCTGGGCCCGTTGTTCAAAGTCTCCGTAACGGAAGATCTGCAGGTAGACCAAGCGCAGGCCGATACCGCAACACCACAGAACCAGAATCGCTCCCAGCATGTAAAGCCGGGAGTTCTTGCCGTTCCGGAGTGTGTGCGGAGCCACCGTTCTCGTCCCCCAGACAAACGCGGCGGCCCGCTGATGCAGCGTGGCCGCCACTCCGGAGTGAACTGCTGAGTCTTACTTGGCCGGACGAAAAACCGCCCTGCTCATGATTTTCTCAGCGCACTGAAATTACTGAGACGACGCTAGCCAATACCGAAGCATTCGCATCCGGCAAGTCCGAATCCATGCGGATCACCTGCCCTGCTTGTGGCGACTGCAGACCGAGCCGTCGCGCCAACGTGTCAATTCGCTCTGGGTCGCGCAATGAAGCTTCTTCCAGCCGCAAAGCACGATTCATTTCGGCCAACCCGTCGCGTTGCGTTTTCAGCGACTCGATCTTGTAGCCGTATTCGATGGCTTTGAAATGTTGCCATGCGTACGTCATCACGAGCAGGAATAAGCAGCACAGGGCGATGCTGAAGTGCCTCATTTCCCGGCTACGTCCGGCATCTTCAACTTTCACCAGGCGCGAGTTGTCGATGGGTTTGGTGAAGTAGACTTCCGGTATCCGCCGCCCGCCCTGCGCGCGCCGATTACCTGAAGTTGCACCCGGAATCGCCTTGGCTGCCGCGGCCATTTATGCCACCCCGAGTAGATTCTGTTCCGCCGGCCCGAGCTGGTATGTAGCAAGCACATGCCAGTGTTCGACTTCTGCCGTGTCAACCCGCTGCCGAGCGTTCCACTCTGCGCGTTCCACCACCGCTGTCAGGTCGTTAATCAGTGTGCCTGTGTACATCGCCAGCCTCCGTTTTATTCTGGTTCTCTCTCCGGGGCGGCATCGAGAGAGGAGCTAACCGTTATTTTCGCCCTTTGTACGTGAGAGGCGATGCCGTCCCGGAAACTTTCAATCCTAAATTCGTTCCGCCACGCGCATCTTCGCGCTGCGCGACCGCGGGTTGCGATCAATCTCTTCTTTCCCAGCTGTCACTGGCTTCTTGACCAGCAATCTGTACTGACCCTGCTTTACGCCTTCGCGGAGAGCATCTTTGACGATGCGGTCCTCCAGCGAATGAAAGCTAATAATCACCAACCTTCCGCTCGGTTTCAGAACCTGTGGAGCCGCTTTCAGCAGCTCCCGCAGATCGTCCAGTTCATGGTTCACGAAGATTCGGAGTGCCTGGAAAGTGCGCGTCGCGGGATGAATTCTTCTTTGTGCCGGATTCATTGGCCGGGCCGCGGCTGATACGACATCCACAAGTTGCGCAGTAGTTCGTATCGGCCGCGACCGGACAATGGCTCTGGCGATTCTCCGCGACCTCCTTTCCTCACCGAATTCGTAAATCAGATTAGCGAGGGTGACCTCGTCGACCTGATTTACCACTTGTTCGGCGGTCAGCTCGGCTTGCGGATCCATTCGCATGTCGAGCGGTCCTTCCGCCTGAAAACTAAAGCCTCGCGCCGCGTTATCGAGCTGCAGGCTGCTTACGCCAAGGTCGGCCAAAATACCGTCAGCTGATTTCACCTCGGATCGCTCAGCAATTTCCGCAAACGAACCATGAATCAGCGTGATCTTCGGCCAGTCCCTGTGCACCGCTTTGTCATCCCGAGCCACGTCTTCCGATTCGCTTCTTGAATCGGAAGGCGAAGTCGAGGGGCCTTGTGTTGCCAGCCTTTCCCGCGCGATATCGAGCGCCGCAGGATCTTTATCGAGCCCAATCAAATGTCCCGGTGCGCCGAGGCGTTTTGCGATTTCGAAACTGTGCCCGCCCAGGCCGACCGTGGCGTCGATATAAGTCCCGCCACGCTTGATGGCTAAAAAGTCGATCGCTTCTTTTAAAAGAACCGGAACATGGCCACTGCCATGCCCACCCCACTCGGGGGTGTCTGTTAAACCCTCGCCCACTAGATGCCCAGCTCGTCGAGCGTGTTCTCATCCTCAGGCGTGAACGGCTGCTCCTCAATCTCCTTGCGGTACGCCTCCAGGTTCCGAACGATCAAATGCGTCAGATTGCCCGTGACCGCGACTTCGCCTTTGATCTGGGCCGCTTCCCGCAGTAACTGCGGCATCAGCAGCCGCCCCTGGCCATCCATTTCCACTACTTGCCCGTAGTAGTTCACCCGGTCCAAGAATTTCTTCTTCGTGGGATTGAACGTCGAAAGCGCGGCCAGCTTCTGCTCGATCCGCTCCCATTCCTCGAAGGGATATACTTGGGCAACCTTGCCATCCAAGCTGGTGATGTAAAATTGCGCGCCGTACTTCTCGTCGATCACGCGCTTGAATTCCGCGGGGACCTTGAGCCGTCCTTTTTCGTCCACGCGGGTTGGGTGATTGCCGCGAAACATTTGTTCTGCCCTTTACCGGGGCGGAAAATCTCTTGGCAGTTACCGCTGCTACAAAAACGAGGGAGGTAAAAGCAGCCAAAATGCTGGTCGGATTCGGTTCGATGGGGCTGTTTTTGGGGGTGTCAGCTTCAAAATCCACTGGCGCCTCTCATGGTTGCGCTTCTGCCCACGACCTCTATCGCAATGACCACTTTAGACCACTTTTGTCCACATCCTACGCCTAAACCATTTGTTGTCAATAGGAAAGTTATAGGTCGATGGGAGGCTACAGGGCTAAGCTGACAAAATACCAGAAGTTGTGGCTAACTCATTAGATGACCACAACGTATTGCGTTTACTGAATGTATCCCGCCGTGAAAAATCCGCATCTCAGCCGCTGAACGCCTTGTGGAAAAAATTCCGAACTGTCCAGGCCTATGAACAGGGCACGCTGGAGAACCTATTCACCTCGCCACCAGCCAGGTAGAGCGACCTTACTTTGTGGGCTCGACGACAACTGCGGTCCCATACGCGAGCACCTCGGTGACACCTTGCATGACTTCGGTGGCGTCGTAGCGGGCACCCACAACAGCATTTCCGCCTAGTTCGGCGGCATGTTGCAGCATCAAGTCAAAGGCCTCGGCGCGCGTTTTCTCGCATAGGTTCGTAAGCAGAGTAATATTGCCGCCGAGTATCGTCTGCAGGCCGGCTCCGATGGTGCCAAAAATGGAGCGTGAGCGGACCACTATGCCGCGCACGACTCCTAAAGTCCGGACTACGCGAAACCCGTCGAGCTCGAACTGGGTAGTCACCATGTTATGGGCGACCATTCGGATCGGCGCACTGTAGCTTGTGCCCATCGAGCTTATCCTTCCTTTTCAGTCATCCAATATAACGCCCCTAATTCTCCTCTACTACTCCAACTCCGCCGTAATAACGGCCTCTTGCATGTTGCCGGTCCCATAACACGTGGAGCACATTCGGTTTGCAGCAGACTTGGCAGTCCTCGACGTAGGTTTGGTCGCGACCAGCCGATTTATCCACGGTGGTCTCATTCCACTCACCGCACCCGGCGCATTGAAACCCGGTACCCATAGAGAGGGATTCTGTTCCGCGGCGACCTCTAAGCACTATCTCTGCGCTAATTGAGGTTCTAGACGGCCCTTGTGAAGCGCCGAACCGCACAACTCCGAGAGCTTAGAAATCCACAACCGTGATCCAATCTTAACCGCCTTTTCACGTACTATTAACTTGCCATTAACCTGCCTGTCATAAGCCGACGACTACAGTGGAATCCTTCGCTTTAGGTAACTCTCCCAGGAGGACACAAATGGCAATTGCAGGCAGGCTGAAGGCTTCAGCCTTCATTGGTCTCTTTTTGCTCGCCACGGTCTCGGCACCATCACTCTATGCCCAATCAGGTCGGATGAAACATGTTCTTCTGATCAGCGTTGACGGCTTACACGCTCTCGACGTCGCGAACTATGTCGCCAACAACCCCAGGTCCGCTCTAGCCGAGCTGTCGCGGAGTGGCATTACCTACACCAACGCACGCACGCCGGCGAACTCGGATTCTTTCCCTGGCCTTTTGGCCCTGGTGACTGGCGGCTCACCAATTAGCCACGGATTGTTTTACGACGTCAGCTACGACCGAACTCTTATTTGATCCGACCAACACGACCTGCTGGGCGGTCCCCTGGGAACTTCATGGTGTTTGACGAGAGCATCGACGTGTACAATTCGCAGAATGTCTCGCCAGAATATAGATCGATCAAACCAAGCTGCCGAATCGTCTGTTGAACGGTAATTGTGTGCGAATGTTCCCGCACAACGCGATGAGAACCAACACCATTTTCGAAGTAGTGAAGGCTGCTGGCGGACACACTGCATGGGCGGACAAGCACCCAGCTTACGATCTGGTGAACGGTCCTTCGGGTAAGGGGGTGGACGATCTCTACACGCCTGAAATCACCAATGTCGGCGGACTCGACAACACCCACAGTGTGGTTTGCACCGTGGAGAACGATCAGAAGAAGGTGCAGGCCATCATCAACGAGATCAATGGGCTTAGCCACGACGGATCATCTGCACCCGGCATTCCCGAAGTCTTCGGCATGAACTTCCAGGCAGTTAGCGTGGGACAAAAGCTTGTGAAAGACAACTACGACAACAGCTGCATTGATGATACGGACCCGAAGCTGAACCAGCAGCGTGGCGGTTACATGGACGGGTCCGGAACTCCGAGCGCCGTTCTCGCTTATGGATTGCAGAAGACCGACGAGGCTCTCGCCAGCATGATCGTGGCACTCAAGAACGCAGGTATCTATGACTCCACTCTGTTCATCGTCACCGCCAAGCACGGCCAGTCGCCCATCAACCCGGCGAAGGTGCGCAAGCCCGGCCACTTCGCGGATCTGGTTGCGCAGCCTGCCGGATGCGGAAAACGAATCCCGGCCGCGATTGCCATCACCAACGCCGCCAACTGCCCCACTGGCCCTTGCGGCTTCGTCCAGGATGACGACATCGCGCTGATCTGGTTGCAGGGCCAGAACATCGCCACCCAGCAGGTTGCTGACTATCTGAACATCCATGCTCGGGCGCTGTTCATCGATGAGGTAATGGGAGGGAATGAGCTCCTGCTCAAGTTCAACGACCCGGCGAAATGACAGCCGCACACCGGACATCATCGTGCAACCGGTGTATGGCACTACCTACACCGCCTCAACCGCGAAGAACGCGGAGCATGGCGGTTTCAGCTTTGGCGACACCAACGTTGGCCTGATTGTTTCGAACCCGGGATTCAAACCCAGCGTAGTGAAGACTCCAGTGGCTACTTCGCAGGTCGCGCCGAGTCTTCTGCATGCGCTAGGCATAGATCCCCAGAGCCTACGGTCAGTGAAGGTCGAGGGAACCGAACTGCTACCGGGCCTGCCCTTTTAGGCGAAAAATAAGTGGGCGGCGGTTGCACTCCGTAAGACATGAAGTCCAGTTGAAGCGGGGAGCGAAAGCTCCCCGTTTTTCATTTAGGCCCAGCGAAAAACTGGCAAGCACTATAATGCCCTGCTTTCACAAAATTCTCCTGAGGTCGACTGTGCCGATACCGTTTTCTGCATCGGTGTGCGGTGGTTCGCTGCTCCCGACCAATGGGTAAGTGAGGAACTTAGAATTTTGATCAGATCCGCAGCAGTTCTCGTTCTGGTGAGCGCTGCGACTCTATCTACGTTCGCCGTCCAGCCTCCTTCGCCCGCCGTCTTACGGTGTGCGCATGGAGAACACCTGGATTCCCATGAAAGATGGGATCCGCCTCGCTGCGACTCTCTACATGCCCGATGGTGCCAAGGCAGGCGAGAGATTCCCTGCCCTGCTCGAATATCATCCCTATCGCAAAGATGATGCCACGGCGACTCGCGACTATGGACTCTATGCCTATTTCGCCCGCCGCGGCTACGTTTGCGCCCGCGTGGATATTCGCGGCTTCGGCTCCAGCGAAGGCGTTCCGCCCGACCGCGAATACTCTGAACAGGAACAGCTTGACGGTTTGCAAATACTTACCTGGCTCGCCCATCAGTCCTGGTCGAACGGCAATGTGGGGATGATGGGCATCTCGTGGAGCGGATTCAATTCTCTGCAGCTGGCCATGCGGAATCCGCCAGAGTTGAAGGCAGTTCTCGCGGTCGACGCGACGGCGGAGCTGTTTCACGACGACGTTCACTACATCGATGGCATGGCACACATCGATGAGTTCGAGCTGAACATGGACATGGCTCCGGGCATGACTGGCGCTCCCGATTACACCCTCGACGAAAGAGTTTTAGGCCCGCGCTTCGATGCCCCACCTTGGTCGCTGCTTTACCTGAAACATCAGCACGACGGGCCGTTCTGGCGCAGCCCGGTTCGCCCGCTCAGTGAAATCAAAGTGCCTTGCTTTCTGATTGGCGGCTTGCTCGATGGCTATCGCGACAGCATCCCGGCGATGCTCGAACAGACGAAGGCTCCGATAAAAGCCATCATCGGACCATGGAACCATACGTTTCCCGCATGACGCCGTGCCCGGCCCCCAGATCGAGTGGCGCGATCAAGCGGTCCGCTGGTGGGATTACTGGCTGAAAGGCCGAGACACCGGAGTTCTGCAGGATCCCGCGGCTGATTATTTACATGCAACACTGGCATCCGCCCGACCCCAATCTGGAGAACGTGCCCGGAGAATGGCGGCGCGAAGACGGTTGGCCGCCGAAAAATATGCAGAATACAACTTTGTTTCTGCAACACAACCACACGCTCGCGGACTCGCCTGGAGAGTCGGGCTTTCATCAATTGAAGTACATTCCTTCGGTTGGAGTTGAGTCCGGATTCTGGTGGGGCGAACTGCTCGGCGATCCGCGTCCGGTGGATGCTTTCAGTCTTGTCTACGATTCGGCGCCGCTAAAAGAAGAGGTTGCGATCCTTGGGGATCCGACGGCTCTGCTGCAAGCGTCCGCCACTGCGCCCTTGGCAGACTGGTTCGCGCGCCTCTCCGATGTAGCGTCTGACGGAACGGTTACTCAGATCACAGGTGCCGGACTGAACGGTGCACAACGAGAATCCATGAGCGAGCCGCGCGATCTCCAGCCTGGCAAAACTTATGCGCTCGAAATCACAATGCACTTGACGTCATGGGTTTTCCCAAAAGGCCATCGTATTCGCCTAGCCATTTCGAATGCATTGTGGCCGATGATGTTGCCCACGCCCTACTCAATGACAACCTCACTGGAACTCGGTGGAGCGAAGAGCTCACGGCTGGTTCTACCGGTCGTGCCGGTACAAGGTGCCTCAGTTCCTACGTTTGCGCGGCCAGAACCTTCCGAAGAGCGCAAGGACATCAAAAGCATTGGCTACCCTTGGCCCGGTGAATGGACCGTCGAACGTGATGAGTCCCATCAGAAGGCCACAGTCCGCTGGAAGGGAAAAGCCGAAACTGAATATCCTTGGGGGAAAGAGATCGACTACGAGAACCTGACTTATGATGCCGACGATTCTCACCCTGACCTGTGCTCAGTCCATGGCGAGGCGGAGAGCATCTTCGCACTAAAAGGACGCGAACTCAGATGGCGAGGGCATCTGTCGGTGACCACCGACCAGAAGAATTTCTACTACAAGTACACTCGTGAGTTGCTGAAGAACGGTGAGATGGTCAAGCAGAAAACCTGGCAGGAAACGATTCCCAGAGATCATCAATAATTACAAACTGCAGGATGTCATCCCGAGCGACGTCTCGAGCGCGCGTTTGCGCGGTGAGAGCAAGTCGAGGGATCCCTACCATTCCACAGCCACCAGCTCATAGGTCCTTCGACTGCACGAGACGTTTCGCCAGCGAAACGCCTCGCTCCGCTCAGGATGACATGGGGCAGAATGTAATCTACTGCTTGTACACCTTCCCATCCTTCATCACGAACTGCACGTGCTCCAGCACGCTGATGTCTTGCAGAGGATCCCCAGAAACGGCAATCACATCGGCGTACCTGCCCGGCTTGATTGATCCGACTACATCTGAATGGCCCAGCAGGTCCGCGGCTGAGGTAGTCGCTGCCTGAATCGCCTGCATGGGAGTCATCCCATATTTCACCATCAACGCGAACTGCCTGACGCTGCGATCGTACGGACAAACTCCCGCATCCGTCCCAAATGACATCTTTACTCCCGCCTTGACAGCTTTTCGGAAATTGTCTCGTTGGATTTGCCCCAACTCAGCATCGTGCTGCAAGAAATCCTTTGGAATATTCCCTTTCCTTCCCGCCTCCTGAATGCATTCTTCGTCGTAGATGTCCATGTCCAAGTAAGTGCCCTTCGCCTTCGCCAGGGCGATGCCTTCGTCGTCAATCATGGTCGCGTGCTCAACCGACGCCACTCCCGCCCGGATCGCATTCTTGATGCCTTCGGCCGAGTGCGCGTGCGACTCCACGCGTAAGCCGAAGTGGCTGGCCTCGTCTACCGCCGCCTGTAATTCCTCCGGTGTGAACTCTTGCGACTTCGGATTACTGCCATGGGTGAGGACGGCTCCACTGGAGAGAACCTTGATGTGATCCACGCCGTCGTGAGCCAACTTACGGATCACCTGCCGCACCTCCCAGGGACTGTTCGCCTCACCGTAATGAAAGTCCCAGGGAAGTTGAATGTCTGGGGCGAAGCCCGTCATCGCACCTGCGCCACCCGTGATCGTAACGTAGGCACCCGCTACAAACATTCGCGGTCCTTCGACATATCCCTTCGCGATCGCGTCTCGCAGAGCAATATCATTCAGTGCTCGATAGACACCAACGTCACGCACCGTGGTGAATCCGGATTCCAGCATGGTGCGGGCGTTGGGGATGGACTCCAGCACGACCTGCGATGCCGTTTTCTTGAGTTGAGAGAGCGGCTCGCCGTTGTCCGACGCCCCGTCCGCTACATGAGTATGGCAGTCGATGAGCCCCGGCAGCACGGTCATCCGCGAAAGATCAATGACCTTCGCCTCGGCTGGGATAGCCAGCCCCTTGCCCACAGCCTCAACCTTATTGTCGCGGATAAGAATGACCTGATCGTTCAGTACCGTGCCGGCATCGGGATCGATCAGCTTCCCAGCTTTGACCACAGTGACTTGGGCACTGGACGCGACACACGAAAACCACAACCCCAGCACGAATGCGAGAGTTCTTTTCAACGCCTCACCTCGTTCGTAATGTAGAAACGGAGGACAGACTATTTTCCAGTGCTATCGGTAGCTTAGTCGGCAGCTACCGCACTACGACCCACTCCAGCCTTCAAGTCTGCTGCCAACAAGCGATGGAACAAGTGCTCGCCCGCCTCGCGTCGAACCGAAAGTCTTCCTGCCCCGTAGGCACGTGACTTCAGACCGCGTTGTACTGCCTCACAGATGCCCAGGTCTTCGTCCTGCACTCGGGCGCCTACTGCCACGCTCTGCTGGTTATATTCCCGACGGGCGTCACTCACATCCCCAAAATAAAAATCGAAGATCACGCGACAGTGGTCGACGTCTACGGGCAACACGAGATTGGTATCCATATAGCCTTCATAGCAGTTAATCATCAAATTGGGATATTGCCAGAAATACCAGGCGCGGTCGCCCTTTCGGGTGGCGCCAGTCGCGGCGTCCTCTTCTGACGACACCATGGGGCTCGATTGCAGGCAATACCGGTCTTCGTTCTCGATGGTGTACTGCTTATAGTCCAGCACCGAACTCAAACCCTTATGCAAATGGGGAACGTGATATCCGCCATCGAGGTAGTTATCGACGAAGACTTTCCAGTTGCAGTGAATGTCGTAGCTGCGACTATCGAAGTAACGCAATTTGCTCACCCCAAGCGGTGCAACTCGCTTGACCAGGCCACCAAGAAAATCATTGAGCGGCGCGGCTTGGGGATCTAGATTCACGAAGACGAACTTCTCCCACGTATCCGCCTTCACGGGCACCAATCCATTTTTCTGGCGCTCAAAATTCTTGACGCCCTCGAACTCGGGCATCCCTTTCAACGATCCGTCCAATCCGTAGTTCCAGCCGTGATAAGGGCAATGCAACAGCGATGCTTGTCCGCAAGCTTCGGTAACAACGGCCGCCGCGTGGTGACGGCACACATTGTAGAAGCCGCGCAGCATACCGTCATTGCCGCGGACCACCACGATCGGCTCCGCGGCAACGGTAGCCGTGACGAACTGGCCAGGCTTTTCGACCTGATCGACGCGCCCCACCAGTTGCCAGGTCTGGCTGAAGACAGTTCTGGCCTCGATTTCGGCAATTCGGGCGTCCACGTAAAATGCCGCCGGAATGGTCGAGGCTTCCGACAGCGGCGCCCTGTCATCGTAACTCGCCAGGATCTCCTGCACGGACATTGGCATAATCGTGACTCTCGGTTTTTCCCTTTCGAGATATGGAAGACGGACCTTCTAAGCTCAACCGCGTGACGCCTCAACCACGCTGTTCCGTTCCAATTGCCCGTCTCAGTACGTCGAGAAATTGCGCAATACGGGCTTCCTTTTTCTCCATCACATTGCCTTGACGACGGAAGAGTCCGGGATCCAGTTCTTCCGTGAGAAGTGCATCCTGGAAGCGCTCCATCGTCCAGTCCAAGATGGAAACAATCATCTCCTGGTCAAGATCGCGGCGCAGTTCCGCACGCTCCAGGCCGAAGCGAACAAACGGGACCGTGCCGTACGGGTCCTCCGCCAACAGAAAGCGATTGATTTCGCGCTTCAAGCTGAGATCGGTACCATAATTTCCTAACAGCGATACGCGGTACGGAATCCAGTCTTCGTGCAGTAGGTGTTCTGTCCGGGCCAGCCAATAACGCAACACTTCGAAGAACCCGCCCTCGCGCACCTCCGCCGGGGCATCGAGGTAGCGCGGGAACGAACGCACAGCTTTCTTATAGACCTCGAAGAACAGCCCGTCTTTACTGCCGAAGTGTTGGAAAATCGATCCTTTGGCAATGCCCAGAGCTGACGCGATGTCGCCCATCCGCGCCGCCTGGTAACCCTGTTCGGCAAAATGACGCATTGCGGCATCAACGATTTTCGCCCGCTTACCTTCGGAGCGAGGCCGTTGCGGCATGCGACGATAACGCGGCGGAGAGACGATACTACTAATGCCACCCATAAGCTGACCTCAAGTCATAAAACTGTATCGAAAGATTGGTCGAATTTCAATTCTATTTTACGGGGTCATGCGGTAATGTATCTTGCCCGTACCGATATAGATTGACCATTGGTCACTCCAAAAAACCATGGCCGGAGATTCAGAAAAAATCTATGACGCGATTGTAATCGGCGGCGGCCACAACGGTCTAACCGCGGCCGCTTACCTGGCGCGTGCCGGCCTCTCCACGCTCGTACTCGAACGCCGAGAGATGGTCGGCGGCTGCTGCGTCACTGAGGAGATTGCTCCAGGTTGCCGCGTCTCCACGACATCCTATATCGCCAGCATGTTGCGGCCGGAAGTAGTTCGAGATCTGCGTCTCGCCGAACACGGGCTCCGCATGATTCCGTGCGATCCTGCCGTCCAGGTCCCATTTCCGGATGGCCATGTGGTCTCGTGGTGGGTCGACCGAGAACGAGCCAAGGAGGAATTCGCCAAGATTTCCGCGAAAGACGCCGAGACTTTCGTTCGCGTCGATGACCAACTAAAAAAACTGGTGCGCTACTTGCAGCCGTTCTTCATGGAGCCACCGCCCGATCTCGACACCAGCAGCATGAATGGCTGGGCCGACCTCTTTCGCGTAGGTAGGCGGTTTCGTGGCATCTCCAGCGGTGAAATTTCACAACTAGTTTCATTCCTAACCGGAAGTTTGGGCGAATTTCTTGATCACAACTACGAGTCCGACAAGATCAAAACCATGTTCCTTGCCAACAATGTATATGGCAAGCACGGCGGCCCCTATCAGTCTGGCACGGCGATCGGCCTGTTGTTCCACCTGCTGGGCGGCGGCGAACAGCAGTTGCAAGGTTTCTCCGGACACGTCATCGGCGGCATGGGAGCGATCACGCAATCATTAGCTGCCGCGGGACAAAAGTTGGGGGTAGAGGTCCGCACTTCGTCTCCAGTCGCTCAAATTGACATTCGTCACGGCCGCGCGCGAGGCATCGTGCTGGAAGATGGCACCGAGATCCGCGCACGCATGGTGCTGTCGAACGCCGATCCCAAACGCACCTTCCTGGGAAATGGTCCCTACCAGAGAATTGCCTGGCGATTTTCTGCAGGCGATTCGAGGCATCAAGATGAACGGGCCCTGCGCCAAGGTAAATATGGTGCTGGCAGAAGAACCACGCTTCAAAGGGACGAGGTCAGACGCCACTCCCCTCGAGCGAACCTTTTACACACTGATACCATCCCTTGAGTTTGCTGAGCGTTGCTACGACATCGCCAAGTTCGGCGAGATTCCGGAAGAGCTATGGGTGGACTGCGTCGTCTCGTCGAATGCCGACGATTCTTTGGCGCCGAAAGGCAAGCACATCCTCACCTGCTTTGTGCAATATGTCCCGTATCATTTGCGGCAGGGCTCCTGGGACGAAAAGCGTGAGCTGCTCGGCGACCGCGTCGTCAAGAAAATTGCCGAATACGCGCCGAACGTCCCCGGTGCAATCGTCGCTAGACAAGTGTTGACTCCGCTCGATTTGGAGCGCACCTACGGACTGACCGAAGGCAACATTTTTCACGGCGACCTTCGTCTCGAGCAACTCTTCTTTATGCGACCCGTTCCGGGTTGGTCGCAATACCGCACGCCCATCGATGGTCTCTATCTCTGCGGAGCCGGAACCCATCCGGGCGGTGGGGTCACTGGCGCACCCGGTCATAACGCGGCGCAACAGGTTTTGCGTGACTGGAAGAAAGGACGATTCAAGGAGGCCGTCGCATGAACAGCGGCAACTCCAATCCTAGATCCGCCGCCATCGTGACTTTCGGCGCTGGTGTAATGGGGGCTTCGATTGCATTTCACCTGGCGCGGCGTAAGCCTGGAAACATCGCCGTCATTGACAAAGATCGCGCGGGCCGGGTGGCAAGGCGGAGTACGAATACAAAGACTGCTGACGACTAAGGAGCATGTATGAAGAAAAAAGGGATCCTCGAACGGCTTAAAGAGGGACCGGTCCTCGGCGACGGTGGTTATTTGCTGGAACTGGAGAAGCGGGGCTGGGTGCGCGCGGGTCCGTTTACTCCAGAGGTCGCGTTGCTGTATCCGGATGCCCTCCGCGAATTGCACGTGGAATTCCGCGAGGCTGGCGCCGATGTCCTGCAAGCGCTCACCTTCTACGCCAGTCGGGACAAACTGGCCACGGTCGGGCTCGAAAACCGGCTCGAAGAACTTAATCGAGCCGCGGTAAGAATCGCGCGTGAGGTTGCCGGCGAGAAATGTCTGGTGGCCGGCAACTTGAGCTTGACCTGGATGTATGAACCTAACAACACGACAGCCGAGGACCGCGTTCGGAAGACCTTTGATGAGCAGCTCGCGATCCAAATCGACGAAGGTGTGGACTTCATCATTGGCGAAACCTTTTCATGGCTGGGAGAAGCGCTGATCGCTGTCGAGCGCGCTAGGCAGACTGGCTTACCGGTCATGGTGACCGTCTGCTTCGAAAATAAAGATGAGACTGCGGAGGGAAAGACCGCTGGCGAAGCTGCCAAAGCTCTGCTGGACGCGGGCGCGGACATCGTTGGCATGAATTGCCTGCGTCCGCCAGAGCACATGCTCAGACTAATGGAAGAGATGAGGAAGGCCGTTTCCGGTTATCTCGCCTGCCAGCCCGTCGCCTATCGTACTCCTAAGGAGACGCCCGATTTCACCAGCCTTCCCGAATTTCCGCTCGGCACTTGACCCGCTTGCAGCTCACGCGAAACGAGATGGCAGATTATGCCCGGGATGCACGCGAGATCGGCATCAATTACATTGGCTCCTGTTGCGGATCGGTGGCCATCCATGTTCGCGAGATGGCACGCGCGCTTGGCAAACTTTCGGAAGACAATCGCACCTGGAAGAAGGGTGGAGAAAAACCGATGTCCGCCTATGAGTACTACGGGCATGATCAGGTGGCAGGCAAAAAACGCTGAACCATGATTCCTTGCGTCAGCTTGTGCCATGACCAACTCACTGAGCTCGATGGGCCTGGCAGAAACTCTTATTCGCTTCTGCAGAAAAAAAGGCCAGCGCAGTTTTGCTGGCCCAAGCATGGAGAGAGAGGAGTTTTTTCAGGAATTGCCACCGCATCAAACAACTTCAACAACAGAACGACTGGAAAACTAAGGTCCCGGGACCCAATTGTTTTGAACGGGCCAGCAGCGGCCACCCGTTCATATTCTTCTAAGATTAAGGCAAGACATGGGTCCAATTGTCAGAGTGATATCACGCATTTGTCATTTCTTTGTTAATTGCCGACAATTTCGTGCGTTCAATGCCGTTCGTAGGCTGGGCTGTCCGGCATGGGCGGATCGTAATCCCGGCCGTAGAGGTTTTTATGTGGCTGAGGCATGGCAACTTCGGTGAGCCGCAGTAAGCCTAGAGTTGAACTCGCTTCTGAAACCGTGATGTCCCGAGTCAGGCTCTTCAGTGTTTCTGGCAGTGCCGACTCGTACCAGATTCGAAGCGTGTAGCGGCCTGGAGGCACATTCGGAATCACCACCTCCCCGCGCTGGTCTGAGATCCCATAATAAGGAGTCTCCACGGCGATCACCACCGCGCTCATCTCGGCATGAATGTTACAGAAAATATAGGAGACTCCTGGTTTGTCGAATAGCACATCCCGCGTGCTGCCCGCTTCATAAAGACCTAAGTCGAAGCGTTTGCCCTCAAACAAAGAAAACACATTGTGAAAAAACGGGTCGCGATTGGGAAACGCGACTACCGAACCCACAGGAACGACGAGCACGTGAGGCTCGAAACTCTTGTTGCGCTGGACCAAACGCGCACGCGACGATTCTGCGATGGCAGGCAAACTCATCGATTCCGCTCCGGTCAGCGGCGTGAGCCAGAGGACAACGTCGCCGGCCTCGTGCGGGCGACTCCCTCGGTCCCCATTCACCAGCGTCACGCGCGCCGTCAGGGTAACCTGCTGCGCGCAGGCAAAACAGCTGCAGAGTAGCAGCACATATGACCAGTGGCGACGGGTCGCAAACGGTAGCATCTTCAAAACAGAATCCCCATTATCATGTTTACCTGCTCGGCGTTATTGCTGTTGCTATCAATCAAAAACGTCCTCAGGTACCGATACTCCCCCGAAAACACCAAGTTTGAGCGGGGCCGGTAAATGAAGTTCGCCAGGGCGCTTCGATTCTGTGCCAGCGAGGGGAAAAAATAACTCTGAGGCGCGGAGAAAGCCCGGAGGTCTTGCGCGTAGGGATTGTCCAGCCCAAATGCCCCATTAAATTCGAGTCTGGAAGAAGCTTTGAATTTCAACTGCGACCATCCCCCGATCGAATTGAGAGCCCGCACCCCGGTATTGGGGCCGATCTTAGCATCGCTGAAAAGTACGCTCCGTCCGAAGCCCGCGCCTAATCCGCCTAAAGCACGGCCCCGATAAAACTCTCCCGAGAGACTGATCCGTGAAGAGACTGGAATGTCCCAGTCCGCCATTCCGCCCCAGCCGTCGACATGATGATTGAAGCTCCAGTCCTGGCGGCTATAGTAGCCAGCGGTCCCTAAGGTCATCGGTCGGCCGAAGATGTTGGTTGTCCAAGCGGCTCGAGCCCCGTAGGACGGCTGGCTGGATCTCTCGCCTGCGGATGGAATGCGCAAGAACGAGTCGTAGGGTAGTTCGCCGGTCAGATTATCGAAAATGCCACCCTGCAAGGTTATGCTCTGTCCATCCGAAAGATCATATCGGTGCTCCACTCGAACCTGCGGAATCCAGCCCCAGAGATTCCCGGCGTAACCCAGAGCGGGCACCGCGAGCGAAGCGAACGAGGTTGGTGAAAGTGGAGAGACGAACGCATTGTCCTGGCCCGCGACAATTGAGGTGTGCTGCCAATCCATCCGCAGGCTCGCGATCCGCAGCCGTACTAGGCCATAGTTCACCCCATTTAGCGTATTGGGAAATCCCCCGGAAAAGTCCAGCTGCAAATTACCCGTGGTCTTCGCACCGGCCAGGCGCGGCCCAAACACCTCCAAACCAAGTTCGGACTGCCGCAGGCTCACCCCGAAATCTCCTTTTGGGTCGGCCGGACCTTGGGTGGTCGCCCAAGTGGGAAAATCCTGGTTGTCTGTCGTCCCGCGTGTATTAAAGAGGTTCAGCAACACGATGCCCGAGAGTCGGACCCGATACTTCGACGCGCTCTCGACCTTGATCTGATTCTGATCGTCTACTTTTCCATTTAACAGCTGTGACGATTCCTCTAAAGCGGCAACGCGGTCTTCCAGGGCGCCGCCTGGGCCGGATGGAGGCTCGGATTAGTGTTGGCGGAGTTAGCCGTGGCGGCAGGCACGGCAGAATGCGCACTGGTCTGTCCCCCAACCGACGCCGCCAGTTCACCTCTGGTCGCCTGTAGCTCGCGTCGCAGTTCCGCCGTCTCGGCGCGGTACTGGGCAGCTTCAGAGCGCACTTCTACCACGGCGGCGCGCAATTCCCGCACCTGTTCCTGCAGTTCGTGGACCGCAACCGTCAGTGAGTCAGCCGGTGGCGTGGCTGATGTGCTCAGCTCTTGTCCCCACCCCGAAGCACTTTCGAGCAGCAGCAGTAATGCCAGGACGCTGGATTCGCGAAACCAATGAGGCAAGCCAATCCCGTGCTTCACAATACGCCTCCCCCAAAAACACTCTTGGAAGTTTCCTAAACGATGTAGTTGCGAACTCGTCAGACAATTCGGCATGCCGCGCCGCCGCAATTTTGAAATCCTACTCCGATTGAGCCCGCTTCGTGCGGGCCAGTGGCGGGGCTCCGGGTCTCCCATCCGCGCGGCTTTCCGGGACACTCTCAGGCGAGGAGGCGAGGGGCAGCAGCAGACGGAATGTCGTTCCTTCCTCCGAGGTTTTCTCTACGGTCACATCGCCTCCATGGTCCTGGATGATCTTTTGCACTACCGTTAACCCTAAGCCGGTGCCGTTCTCCTTGCCATAGCTGACAAAAGGCTCGAAGAGCCTGCCTCTGACGGATTCCGGAATTCCCCGGCCATTGTCGCAAACACGAATTTCGACTCCACCGGAAACCTCGCGCAACACCACCTCGATACTGCCGCCATTGGCTGCCACCGCTTCACAGGCGTTCAACAGCAGGTTATACAGGACGCGCTCCAGCTTTCGGGGGTCGAACCAGCCGGTGCTGTTCCCGTGCTGGCTTACAGAAATCGGGATCCGATGAAATTCTGGATGAGATCGAATGGCTTGCACTTCACGATCCACTGAGTCTTTCACGTTGCCATAGGTCGGACGCAACGATTCCCGAGTGCGGGAGAATTCCAGAAGCGAGTCAATGAGGTCGGTCATCTGATTCACCGCCACGCGAACTTCCTGATAGAGTTCTTCCCTCTGATCGGTGGACAACCGGCTTTCACATAGGAACTCGGCATTGGCCACGATGGCCGCCAACGAGTGCCGTAAATCATGAGAGATGGAACTTGCCATGCGTCCGATCGTGGCCAGCCGTTCCGCTTCGAGCAGTTCCTGCTGAGTTTTCAGCAGGCTCTCACGCATGCGGTTAAAGGCTCCGGTTACCTCAGCGACTTCATCACCACCGTGAGCATCCAACGCATAAGTAAAATCGCCCTTCTCCAGCGCCCGCACACCGGAGACAAGATTTCCCAAGGGTCTGGTGAAAGTGTGCGATATCAGGAACACCAGCGCGCTTCCTCCCACGACCGCTACTAAGCCCAGTCCCAGTAGCAGGCGGTTCAAGCTGTCGAGAAATGCTGTCGCTTGATCGTAAGACTTTAGAACGTTTAAACGAACCGAAGGCGTCCCCCTGCCAGCCAATTCCACGGACGTCCCGAGAAAGCGCTCATCGCCCAGTTGCACAGCCTCGGGCCCGGACACCGCTGGAGCCGACGGGACCGCCCGCTGTCGCGCCAATTCAGCTTCTTGTGCCGGCGTAAGCGTGCTCCTTACTATCGCGTCGCCGTAATAAAAAACCACCTGGCTGGCCGCAATTCGGCTCACTTGCGACGCCACCCGCTCGTCGATTTCATAACCGATGACCAGGAATCCCAGCAGACGGTTTTCCGCCGCCGGACCAAAGTAAATTGGTTTAAGAAAGACTTCGTAGAGGTGTCGGCCTCCAAACCACCAGTGTTCTGGGCCTTGTTGATTCAATGCGCTGGCGAGCGACTGCTGGGCCATTTCGCGGGTCAGACCAGGAGAAACGGTATGGAGCGCCACCACCCTTCCCGACCGGTCCGCTAGCACGAACAGGTCGCTGCCCGCCAACCGCCAAAGACTATTGGAGGCATCCTGAATAGTAGCCGCATGCTGGGTAGTCATGAGCGCACGCAAGTTTGGCAGGTCCGCGAGCAGCTCCGCGGAGTGTGTCAAGGTCAGTTCGCGTTCTCGCTGGAAGTTCTGGAAAGTGCTGACGGAGTTACGCAAGTCCGAGAAGATTTCTTTCGTTACTTGCGTCTGCACGCTACGGCGTACTAGCAAAAGGCTGGTTGAAGTGAGACCCGCGGAAATCAGCAGCATGGAGAGCAGAAACTTGGTCCGCATCCGAAGTTTCACCATGCTCTAGCTCCTCAGCGCAAACCTTGGCCGCAGCGTCAGCTCGCACGCGGCCAAGATCACGGTACAAACTTGTAACCCATACCATGAGCCGTCCTGAAGTGCACGGGATTCGCCGGATCTTTCTCCAGCTTCTGCCGCAGTTTCAGGATGTGATTGTCCACGGTCCGGGTGGAGGGATAGTTCTGATAGCCCCACACCTCGTTCAGCAATTCGTCGCGGGAAATGACCCGTTCGGCGTTCTGCACAAAGAACTTCAAGGTCTTGAACTCCTGAGCGGTGAGTCCGACCGGCTGGCCTTCGCGGACCACTTCCATCTTGGTGAAATCTACTGAAATTCCACCGAACGTGAACAGTTCGCCGGTCCCCGTCCGCACGCTGCGACGCAAGGCTGCTCGCACACGGGCTAGCAATTCCCGGGGGCTGAAAGGCTTAGTCACATAGTCATCGGCACCAAGTTCAAGTAGTAGCACTTTGTCAGAAACGTCACTGGCGGCGCTCAAGACAATAATCGGAAGAGACGGGACCTGCTGCTTGATTTCCCGGCAGACGTCCCGGCCTGACATAGCTGGCAAACGCAAGTCGAGCACGATGGCCGCAGGAGGCGCCGCGCGAAAAGCCTCCAAGGCTGACTTCCCGTCACCGCTGATTTCGACGGCGAAACCCTCGGCTTCAAAGAGGCGCCGCAGCGCCTTCTGCACGGCGCGATCATCTTCCACCACCAAGATTCGTTCCATCGGGATGGCCCCCGCGATACTGTAGGGAAAATCTGCGCGCGGAATCACTTGGGCGCGCTGCGAGGCTGGACCTCTGCCTGCTTCCACTCTGATCATTTGCACTCCGTATATTGTTACGCCATTCGGCGAGATTCAAGCTTACTACCGCCGTTCAACTCCTCGTGACCTGCGGGTAATTGTTGACAATCTTTTTACAACCCCGCCCAGGGGCTCTAAAGGTCTCCCCACCAACAGCTGATATAGGCGGAAGCTGGATCAAGAGATGCGCAAACCCGATCAGCGGATCCGAATTTTGACAGCCACGTCGGCGCGATCGTGTACAGTCAACGAACTCGCCTTGGCGCTCGCGCCGCTGTTCATTTGACGTTGCACGCCACAGTGGACGCCAGCGGCTGGGTTCGCCGCATGGAATTCACACTCCTTTAATTAACCAGCAATAATCCTGCAACATGTCAACCTCAGAATGGAAGAGTAGCTGGATGTCCCTTTTTTATGTTTCCGGTCGCCCAGATGGGATTGAGCTCTTATCAGATTTCCGGAGAACAGTGGACGGAAAAACCTCTTATCTTCGTGGTTGAAGACGATGCGGATATCGCGCGTCTAGTCTGTCATCACCTGAACGCGTCTGGCTATGCGACCCGCCGGTTTGCCTCCTCCGCGTCGGTGCTCGAAGAGGCCAAAAAGGCTTCCCCTTCGCTGTTCTTGCTGGACATCATGATTCCGGGCAGCGATGGCTTTGAACTCTGCCGTCATATCCGCCAGACCAAATCACTGGCTGGAGCTTATATCATTTTCCTGACCGCGAAAACCAGCGAAATGGACCGGGTCAAGGGATTGGAATATGGCGGAGACGACTACATCACCAAACCCTTCAGCCCCCGGGAACTGCTGGCTCGAATTCGCGCCGTCCTCCGAAGCTCACAGGAAGTTGGAGCAGAAGCGGGAAGTACGAAGTTTGGCCATATTGAAATTGACGCACCATCCATGACCGTGAGAGTGGGCGGTAAACTCGTGCCAACGACCATGCGCGAATTTTGCCTGCTCGACTATCTGGCGCGTCATGCCTCTCGTGTTTTCACACGCGACCAACTTCTGGACGCAGTCTGGACCGCGGGTTCCTTCGTAACCCAGCGTTCCGTGGACGTGTACGTACGCCGCCTCCGGGAGAAGATCGAGCCCGACCCGGACAATCCCTCCTACCTCAAAACGGTGCGGGGAATCGGCTACCGGTTTGACATTCCGCGGTAAGGTACTTCACTCACCGGGCAGCCGACGCTTGACCTCATGCCGGACGCTGCGGCCTTCCACCAAGTGAAACACCTCTTCCGCCAGATTCTTGGCGTGATCACCGGCTCGTTCAAAAGCCTGCGCGATAAACAAAAGGTTGGTGTTGTACTCACGGCGCCGTCGATCCGTGCTCTCCAGGTGACGGTGGAATACAGCTCGGCAAGTCTGGTCGATGCGTGAATCAGTCTGCAATACCCAGTTTGCCGCCTCGATGTCACGATCGACAAACGCCTGATGAATTCGTTCCATCATCTGCTCCACGATTTCGGCCATTTCTCGCATATCCCGGCTGTCTTCGCGCGACAGGTGTGTCGTGATGCCTTGTAATCGCTTTGCGATCGACCAGAGCAGATCTCCAATGCGTTCCAGATCAATGATGAACTTCAGGCAGGCCAGCAATTCTCGCGCTTCAGCCTCCGTCACTTCTGTGATGGCCCGAGTAATTTTCTCGTCGATCTTGCGTTCAATCCGATCCAGTTCCTTCTCGCAGTCCTTGACCGCAAGGAAAGCCATTTTCGACGACTCACCGACAAACTCCCGGACATTGAAGGCAGAGTCTTTAGCCACCAGGCAAGCCTGCCGGATCAGGTCGGTTAGCTCTCTTGTGGACTCCAACTCTTTCGTGGCTGCGCGTTTCACATCAGTCCTCGTCCAGACAAAGAAGTGGCCAGCTGCTAGGTTATGTTCGATTCTACTTGAAGGTGGGTCGAGGAAACCTCGCAACCTGGTACGGCTTCCCATCGGCCTCTTGCGTCTAATCGGATATCGGCCAGCAGGAACCAAGCTGTGATCTAGCCAGAACTGCACGTCATCGTGCACTCTGGCGGCTATGAGTGCCACGTTTAGGCGCACTGGAGACTTGCATTCGACCACCGGCTCAGCACGGGCCCGGACCGATCAGCAATCTGCGAAGTTTTTTCGGCTGGCGCACCTTCGCAGATTGCGGGGGTGTGAACAGGTCGCCGCAGTTTGCTACCGGATACGCGGCGGTGGCATTCAATTCCTACTGGTCCAAACTGGTGGCGGACGCTGGACTTTTCCCAAGGGTAGCGCCGAACCGGGACTCACGCACGCCCAAGCCGCCGCTCTCGAAGCGTTCGAGGAAGCCGGAGTTCACGGACGCATGGAAGAGGCTTCGTTCACTCGTTACTTTCTTCGTAAAGCTGGCGAGCTACGAAATTCAGCACCAAGATCAGGCGAAAAACAGCTTGCCGTCAGCGCGCATCTTTGTGAGGTTTCTCGGCTCGACCCTCCACCAGAGGCCAACCGAAATCCTACGTGGTTTTCCGCTGAGAAGGCGAAGCGGCGTCTAAGGGAAGACCGCACTTCGGCCTATGGTATCGCGCTCGCTCGCGTGGTCGACCGTGCCGTAACTCGCATCCTGCGATTACGCAGCGGAAGTGGCGCCGCGGCTGATTTGGCAGACCAAGAAAAACTACGAAAAGACGCATTGCAAAAAGTGCAGTTCATCGACAGCGCCCGGCGACCAACTCGCAGAGTCCCACCCTCGGAAGCGGCAGGATAGCTGATCAAGAGTTTACGAATTCTCGTCAGCTCATCATTCGGATACCACAGTCTCACTCATCCACGCTAGCCAGACTTGCGGGACTTCACTTCAATCCTGTCTGGCGATAGCTGGACTCTCGGGTTGTGCTGCAGGATGAATGCCCTTTACGTCTTCCACGTATGCCCGCAAAATTTCTGCGGCGCTCCATGCCTGCGCGATACAGCCACGGGGACGATGCGGCGGGTCACCGTCAAAGATCTCGGAAATGTGCCCAAGTCCTGCGTCGGCGAGGTGAGACTGTAAAGCGTACAACCAACCTTGAGCCTTCGCCCGGGAGGCCTCGCTTCCTTCGTTAACCTTTATATATGCGGTGATGAACGGCCCCAGCAGCCACGGCCAGACTGTGCCTTGATGATAAGCGCCGTCGCGCTCGGCAGGCCCTCCGGCGTAGTGTCCTCGATACTGCGGATCAGTCGATGCCAAACTACGTAGTCCGTACGGGGTTAGCAGCTGTTCTTGAACGGTCTCGACCACCCGCTTAGCCCGTTCTAACGACAACATGCTATGAGGCAGGCTGACAGCAAAAACCTGGTTGGGGCGAATTGAGTCATCCGGCGGTCCCCCGTTCACGACATCGTATAAGCAGCCGGTATTCTCGTTCCAAAACAAGCGATTGAAACTCACGTTCGCAACCGTCGCCATGTTGTGATACCGCTTTTCGCCGGCTTCGTCTCCAATCATGCCAGCCAGGTCTTCCATGATTCGAAGCGCGTTGTACCACAGGGCCTGAATCTCCACCGGTTTGCCGCGACGCGGTGTAACCACCCAGTCGCCAGCCTTCGCATCCATCCAAGTGAGCTGGACACCAGGTTCACCTGAGGTAAGCAAGCCACTGGGCTCTACCTTGATTCCGTAACGCGTACCTCGAACGTGCCAGGCGATGATGTCTGCAAACACCGGGTAGAGTTCCTTGCGGACAAACTCCAGATCATGCGTGTAAGCAAGGAAGGCACGGGCTGCTTCGAAAAACCACAGGGTGGCGTCGACTGTGTTGTATTCGGCTGGTTCACCAGCGTCCGGAAAACGGTTCGGCAGCATACCCTGATCCACGTGCTTCGCGAAAGTCCGCAAGATGCTGCGCGCCAGTTCGTAATTGCCAGTAGCCAAGGTGAGTCCGGGCAGAGCGATCATTGTGTCACGGCCCCAGTCGCCGAACCAGTGATAGCCGGCAATAACTGTCTTCTGGTCCCCACGGGAGACGATGTAGTCTGCGGAAGCCGCAGCGAGACTCTCGCCAAACCAGTCTCTGACTGGGGATGACAGCACTGCTCTCCGATGACGCGTGACCCTCGCCTGGCGATAGTCGGCAGCTTGGGTCACATCGCGCTGTTCCGTAGATGCAATAATTGTGGCTGGACGGTCGTCGCAGAGGTCGAAGCGAAGGGCAAAAGGGTTAAACAGGTCTTCGGAGAAATCCAGTCCGCGTTCGCGCTCCTCGTCGTACTCAAAGTTACGGTACCACTCTCCTGTTCTCAGCAGCTCGACGGCATTATGAGCTGTGTGCAGCGAGGGTAATCCCTGGTAAGGATTGATAGTCGCTAACCCGGGTCGCTCTTCGACTGCGGGATTGATTGCCGCATTTTCGTGTGTGGTGCTGTGGTAGTCACGAAATGCGATCAACGGCCGGATGTCAAGCCGGAGATCCTTGAATGATTCCGAATGGTTGCTACTGCGTAATTCGTAGTGAACGACGGTGCTGTTCTCTCCGTGGATCATAAAAACACTTTTCTCAATCTCGATGCCTTCGACTTCATAGGTGAACACCGGAAATGGGTCGAGGGAAAACTGCTTGAGATAGCGAAAGCCCTGCGGATGAACTACACCCGGGTAGCGATTCGCGGAGAGTTCGAACGGCTGCCCGTCGATAAACAGTATTTCTTCCAGCTTGGAAAGCAGTACTACCCGGCCTAAGGGTGGTTTTGTCGCGGCCACTAGCAAGCCGTGATAACGCCGGGTGTTTAAACCGATGATGGTCGACGAAGCAAAGCCACCAAGCCCGTTCGTTTCCAGCCACTCGCGACGAAGGGCAGCGCCAAGGTTACCGCATGTTTCCTGTTCGAACTGAATCAAGTCTGCTCCTTTAGAGCGGGCTCATCTGGCAGGCATCAGCCTTGGTTCGACTCTTCTCTTCGCGGACCCGTTGGGGATTGGATGTTAGGGGAGCTAGTGCTGGTGCCGGGAGGGGGAGTTGAACCCCCAAGGTACTAAGTACCGGCGGATTTTGAGTCCAACCCATTCAGTCTCCAATTCACAGAAGGCATTGTATTTCCATATCGTTACGCTGATATCGTCGTGCGGTTCTGAGCAGTTCTATGTGGTTCCAAACGGCCCCAATGGGCAGGGTTTGGGCAGAGGTGCGCTCGTTTCGAAAACGCGAGCCGCAGGGTCAAGTTGTTATTGGCCTGCACGGGGCGAGCCATCCGCCTGGAGTTATGACTCTAACCTGGCACACAGAGGGACCTTGAATCACATGAAGGCTCGCGTTTTTGCGTTTTTGTTTCGTGTGTGCCATTAACCAGTTTCGCTCTGAGCGAAAGATCGCCAAGGATCTGTCAACTCACTATCCATTCTTAGAGGTATGGGTGTTCGAAGAGGAAGGCGCGACCTCTGCATCTCGAAAAGAGTGGCCTCGTGATCTTCCTGCTTGCAGAAGACATCACCGCGCCCGTGATTTGCAGCGATTTGATGGTCCACAACTCCTTTTGAATTTGGGGCGCAAAGTGGGATTCGAAGCCGATCTCAAGCGTAAATCAAGGGACTTAATGCGACACGGACAGCATTCTAAGCATACGTAAGTCTATGGAAAACCAGCCCCGTGATTTTAAGTGATTTGCGCAGGAGAACCGGATCCATGAATCGTAACTCCGGCCGCCCCACAAAATTACGGGGGCCAAGTTAGACCCGACATCTGCCCCTGCTTCTGCTTCTTCGAATTTTGTTCTTCTTGGTGAGTCTAATGGTCTTGGTGTCAAATTTTAAGCTATAGACTCCAGGTTAGCAGCCAGAATTTCTCACGGAGGAGAACTGCCATGGCTCAGTTCGTGAAAGTGGGTAGCAGAACAGAGTTCGAGGATTTGGAAGGAGGGAAGCTGAAGAAGTTGGTGGGCATCGCATCGCTGTCTTCAATGTGGGCGGAAACTACTAAACTTATCGAGAATACGTGCCCTCATCGTGGTGGCCCTCTCGCAGAGGGAATGGTGGTGGGTGAAGAAGTCATCTGCCCTTGGCACGGTTCCCGATTCAATGTGAAAACCGGTTCAGTGTTGACCCCGCCAGCCCGACAAGGCGTCGAGAGCTTCCCTGTCCGGGTGGCCGGAGACGATGTCGAAGTCGAAGTCGATTTGCAGAGCGGCGTTTCATCACCGTGAGGCCGTCAGTATGCTGGTCGGTGGCGACCTCTTCTTCGGAGACTTGTATTCCGGAGGAGGGACCTCCGAGTACTCGACCGGGCTCCGAGCGACCGAGCGCGTCAGCCGTGAAGTCACAACCGCGCTATGCAAACAGGCTGCTCGCGCCATCGTGGCGATGCGGCTGAGACGCATTGCATTGCTATGTGCATCTGACGAGTGGTTGGGCCCGCCTGCTAAAGTGATTGCAGCGATTGGGCCCAGCCATGATCGGCACCTCCCAACCAAAAATATTCGATGAAGCGCACTTCGGCATCGGCCCGCTTTCCGAACTCGATCAGGTCAGCGAGTTCATCATCGTTGACGCCGCGCACCACGACGGCGTCTATCTTCAGCGCCCGGAAGCCTGCCTGACGGGCGGCCTCGATCCCGCGGAGCACCGGCGCGTGGGCGTCCCTTCTAGTTACACAAGGAAGCGGTCCGGGCGGAGCGTATCCAGGCTGACCGTCAGGCGGTGCAGGCCGGCGTCCCAGAGCGCCTGCGCTTGCCCGGCCAGCAAGACGCCGTTGGTGGTCAAAGCTAGGTCCCTGATCCGCGAGTTCTGCGCCAGCATCCGAACCAGCACGGGAAGATCTTTGCCGAGAAGCGGCTCACCGCCGGTCAAGCGCACCTTCTCGATGCCGACTTCGGTGAAGATGCCGGCCAGCTTGCTGATCTCTTCGAAGCTCAGCAATTTTTCGCAGCGGTAGCCAGCCGTACTCTTCCTCAGGCATGCAATAGCGACAGCGGAGGTTGCAACGGTCGGTAACCGAAATCCGCAGGTTGAGAAGAGGCCTGCCGAAGGCGTCAGCGGGGCCCTTTGATTAGACGGAAGGTTGCATAGCGAGGCAGCTTTCTTGTGGGGCACATGGTAGGCTGCTCCGGCGCCCAAAACAACTTAAGCGTGAAGTCCGTGATCCGGCTACCGGCCAACGACTGCCTGGAGCGAGACATCCCGTAGTTGCACCCCAAGACTTGGAAACTTGGGCAAAAGGGTGTGTCGCGGAGGCAAAAAGCGGCCGGAAGGCATACGAGGTAGTCGCTGTGCTCCACCCTATGGAGCCGGGCGGCACGGCCGGCGATCTAACCGTGCGGTATCTC
>CAVSNS010000032.1:0-79327 GCA_963729325.1 uncultured Acidobacteriota bacterium | reverse complement strand
AAGAGCTTGGGCGGAGTCTTCTTGATTTCTGTGACCGCCTTCTTCGCCACCTGGCGCGGCTGCACCTTGGGCTTATCCGGGGGTGCGCTGCGAAAGACGGTGGCCCTCACGGGATCCGCGGGCACAGAGTCGGCTACCGGTGGAGGCGGTGGCGGCGCGATGTAGATCTCCTTCATGGGTGGCAATTCGTCGATTTCGGAGAAACTTGGACCGCGTTTCTCGGCATCTTGCCTGCTTTCGTCCATCATCGGATCAACCTTTATGGTTGGCTCGGTGACGTCCGGTTCCAGCGCTGCTGCGGACATGACGGCGTCCGTCTCTACGATTGCCTCGGCAGATGCTTTTGCAGCCGAAACCGCGAATTCTGCACTGGGGTCTAAGACTAGCTTTTTTGGCGAACCGAGTGTTGAAGATGAACTTCCGCCTGACCACCCAGCGGCCGCAGCGGCAGCTTTCTGACGCGCCCTTAGAGTTTCACTCGTAGCCGCATCAGTGACTGAGACCTGGGCGATTTCCTCTGAACGAGATTCTGGAGCCGAAGATGGTGCCGTCTCTGAGGTTTTGGACTCGACACTCTTTGCTTCGACCCTCGCCGTTTCCGAGTGGGCCCGGTGCTCGACCTTTGCCGCAATGGTCTCGGGCGGAGCCGAAGCCACAGTCGTAACGGCTGCCGGCTTCACAGGAGCTGTGGCGCCAGCGGCGGACGTTGGCTTCGCCTTCTGCTGAGTAGCCAATCCTTTGGCCGGCTGCGTAGCCTTTTTCGCCGCTACTTTGCTGGCGCTTTCTTTGCACTTCTCCAGGTCGTTTACCAGCTCTTGTCCGCTCTGGTAGCGCTCTTCCGGTATCTTGGACAGCGCTTTCATAATCACTTCAACCAGCGCAGGGTGAATCTTCCGGTTGATTTTGTCAGGCGCGGGGGGCATCTGTTCAATGATTTGCTGCCGCACAGTTTCCGCGTCTTCCCCCGCAAAAGCCTTCCTCTCTGTCACCATCTCATACAGAACTGCGCCCAGGCTGAACAGATTGGAACGCGGATCGACTGGGTCTCCCCGCAACTGCTCTGGAGACATGTAATGCAGAACCTCAGTGGGCTTGCCCGGGATTTGGGCGGTATAAGCGCCCATGGTAGAAATACCGAAGTCCAGGATCTTCACCGTGCCATCCCAGGTCACGAGAATTTTGGCTGGTTCCAGGCTATAGTGCATCACGTTTCGCACGTGGGCGTGATCCAATCCCTGACAGGTTTGGCGGGCAATATCCTGAAGATCCCAAATAGAAAATCCTTCTTTACGTGCCAGCATGGTAGCGACGCTGTTGCCCTGGACATACTCCATGGCGGCGCAGAACTGGCCGTCCATGTCCCCCGCTCCATAAAGCTGGGCGATGTTATGGCTGTTGAGCACGTTGGAGCGGTCTACCTCTTCCAAGGTGTGCTGGATCACTGCGGAAGCCTGCTCTCCCAGGATCTCCAGCTTGACCGCCTTCAGCACCACCGTCTGTCCGCTCTCCGAATCGGAGCACTTGAAGATGGATGCTGTTTCCGAGCGCGTAATTTCGCTGAGTATTTCGTAACGACCGATTTTGTTCGACATTGCTCCCTAGCCTCAACCAGACAAAGAGCCAGATCGTCTCCCGAATGCGTACACGCTGGATACGATCGTTGGGGAAAAACAGGTTTAGGATAGCTCGGGCACGGCGATGAAGGGGAGTTACGAAGGTACTCGAAAATCGGCGATGTCGGCGCCGTGAGTCAAGTCTGATGAAGGGTCAAGTTTCGCGTGCTGTCGTCAGCCACTGTTCGAGCAAGCGCCGAACCTTGGCTCCTTCGACCCTGCGCCGCACCGCATCCAGCACCGCGAATCGAGCGCGCATTCCGCGACCGCGAAAGCCCACCCAGTAAGGGACATATATTTCTCCAGGAACCGGTTGGGCGGAGATGCGCAGATCACGAATCCGGAAAAAACCGGCGGTGAAAATCACTCGCCGTACTTTCGCGATGGTTAGATCTTGAGCTGCTTGATCCAGAATTGCTTGCGCGCAGTTGCGACTTTCAAGAAAGATTACCTCGCCCGATCCTGGTAACTGCTCGAAGTGAAAAAGATCCAGAGCTCCGTTGACTGCATCCAGTCCCAAAATACGTTGCTCGCGTTTGCCACCATTGACGATCTCGACCTGGAAGAGCTGAAAAGGGACGTAAAACTCGGCTACGGAACGCAGAGGGCCAAATACCGCGTTTCGAAACAGCCCAGCGACCCCTTTACCTGTGAGCTGCTCGATGGCTTCGTCGCGAGTGACGTTGGGCTTCAGGCTGCGAATGCGCGCCATTTCGAACTATCGGAAGTAAATCCAGAGTCCGACAACGGTAGCCACTAAGACCAGGCTGAATACGATATTCACGCGCCGTTCCCGTGCGGTTTCAGCAGCGGGTTTGTACTCAGTCGCTGGAGTCAGCGGAGTCACGTCCATCTTGTCAGCGACCGTGGCGAAGGTGAGGCCGGCAAGCTTCCTGCGCTCGGGAGCGGGCGTCACCAGGCTCACGCCGATCAGCACCACCGAGCAGATCACAAACATGAAGATGGCGTAATGCAAGAAATTCATTTGCACCAGCCAATCGAGGCCTGCGGCCGGGGGAGTGCCGCCCTTGGCGCGCAACTCGAAGACAAAGCGCACCGCGCCCAGCACGAAGCCCGTCAGCAGCGAACTGATGGCCCCTTGCGCGTTGAGTCGCGGCCAAAGAATGCCGAGAACGAAGCAAGCCGCAATCGGCGGGCTGATGTAGGCCTGCACGCTCTGTAGATAGATATAAAGTTGGCTGCTGATGAGATGGATGAACGGCACCCACATCAGGCCGAGTAGTACCATCACCCCTGTGGCCACTCTACCCATGTTTACCAGCTTGGCCTCGCTCGCATCCGGCTTGATCTTTTTATAGAAATCCAGCGTGACCAGAGTGGAAGCCGAGTTGAACACAGATGCCATCGCACCCATGACCGCGGCCAGCAAGGCCGCGAGCACGAGGCCTACCAAACCCGGAGGCAGCAGGTTCAGGATCAGCGTCGGATACGCGGTGTCAGGATTCAGCATCTCCCCATTGGGCCCGAACCGGAATGTATCGCGGAATAACGCCAGCGCGATCACGCCCGGCAACACCAGCATGAAGACCGGCAAGATTTTCAGGAAACCCGCGAATATCGTCGCAGCTTTGGCGTGTCCCTCATCTTTGGCGGAAAGCACGCGCTGCACGATCACCTGATCCGTACACCAGTACCAGATCCCGAGGATGGGGGCGCCGAAGAAAATTCCGGTCCATGGGAAGGCTGGATCGTTCGTCGGTTTGATCATATGAAAGTAGCTGGCAGGAACGGCTGCCCGCAGCGCTTCGAACCCTCCCACGCGATGAAGCCCGACAAAGGTCAGGATGACCGCGCCGGTGATCAAGATCATGGTCTGCACCATATCGGTGTAGATCACGGCTGCCAATCCCCCGGCGACGGTGTAGATTCCGGTAGCCACCACCAAAGCCACCGCGGTCTTCCAGAGCGTCCAGCCCGCCACGCGCTCCAGAACAACGCTGGCGGCATAGAGCTGCACGGAAATTTTGGTGAAGATATAGGCGATGATCGAAATACTAGCCAGGTAAACCGCACAGGAGCGGCTGAAGCGACGCTCCAGAAATTCCGGCATGGTGAATACGTTGGAGCGCAGGTAGAAAGGAACAAACACCCATCCCAGCACCAGCAGGATCAGGCAGGCCCACCATTCAAAATGGCCTACGGCTAATCCCGAACTCGCTCCCGAGCCGGATAACCCGATGAAGTGTTCAGTCGAAATGTTCGAGACAAAGAGCGAAGCGCCGATGGCAAACCAACCGACGTTGCGGCTGGCCAGAAAGTAGTCTGTGGAGGTACGGCCCCTGCGCGCGAAATAAAAACCAATCGAAAAGATCACCAGGAAGTACAGCGCGATGATGGCAATGTCGACCCCGGCCAGGGCCTTGTGGGTGAGATGCGCCGCAGTTTGGACCATACTCCTCCCTTCTTACTCGCATCCAGAGCGCTTCGTCCGTGTCCCGGAAAAATCGACTGGGGCGACTGTATCTTACTGAGGTCATTACCGCAATGTAGAATCTGAGTCGGAAATTGGACTTAGCGTCCAGGCATGACTGGTCGCTGTCTTGCTCTTGCCGGCCGTGCTACATTACTGCCGAATGAGATCTCGACCGGCACAGGACTTCGCCGCACGGCGCAGTCGTCTCTTTGACGGCGTAACGTTTGCCCGCCTTTGTCGTGCGCGCGATTATCTCGGCGCCCGCTATCGCGACCGAATCACGTTGGAGCACGCCGCCAGTCAAGCCTGCCTTTCGCCTTTCCATTTCAACCGTGTCTTCACCCAAGCATTTGGGGAGACGCCGCACGAGTTCGTGACCCGAATCCGAATCGAAGAAGCCAAAAAACTACTCCTCGCCGATAATCATCGCGTCACCGATATCTGCTTCGAAGTGGGCTACGAGAGCCTGGGATCATTCAGCACGCGCTTCAGTTCCCTGACTGGCCTGTCCCCGGCGACGTTCCGTCGGGAATCGCGGCGCGTTTTTGGCGGATTCAGCGCGCGCTGGCCGCTGTACTACATTCCCGCCTGCTACCAACAATTCTTCGTAGGTCCGGTGTAGGTCACCAATTTTCCATCAAGAATCGCAAGAATCGAGAAGTATCATTTCTGCTCTTTCGCTAATTTAGTGGCGACGAGGAGGCTTTCTTATGATTCAACGACTTTCGCATACCACCGTATACGTGCTCGATCAGGACGCAGCGCGCGACTTTTACGTTAACAAACTGGGCTTCGAGGTTCGTATGGATGCGTCTATGGACAATGGCTTTCGCTGGCTTACCGTCGGTCCGAAAGGGCAGCCTGACCTGCAGATTATTCTCATGAAGGTGGATGGCCCGAACATGCAGCCGGACGTGGCAGCAACGCTGCGTGATCTGCTCGTCCGAGGCAAGCTTGGCGGTGGCGTCCTGCAAACCAGCGATTGCCGCAAGACCTACGAGGAGCTTAAGGCCAAAGGCGTGGAGTTCTTGTCCCCGCCAAAAGAACAGTTCTACGGGGTCGAGGCACTGGTGAAGGACAATTCCGGAAACTGGTTCAGCCTCACGGAGCCGAAGAACTAGGCGCACGTTGCAGTCGTGCGGTAGTCGCACGTTTTCGGCCGCGTAACATTCTGGGCCTCCGTCCGTTATTCCATTTGGGAGCACAATTGTGACCAGACGGTGACGATCCCCAGTTGCGGTCGTCGATGTGAGAGGCGACCATCCTGGGCATGGACAACACAGACCACAAATGTGTGGCATGTTGGGAGCGGGCTTGTAGAGGCCCGGATTCATCGTCTATTCTGAACGGAGTTTTGGGCGTTGCCGGATCGGCTATTCGTCCCTAGTATCTCCCGGAGTTCGACTATGACCTTGACTCGCTTTGTCAGCAAAAATGCGTTCCGCAACAAGCGGCGCAGCATCCTGACCATCTTGAGCATCGGCGGTTCGCTGTTGTTGCTGACATTCCTGATCACTATCTGGCGCAGCTTTTATGACAGCAAGCCGACTGAGCAGTCGGCGCAACGCCTGATCGTCCGCCATAAGGTGTCGCTGGTCTTCCAGCTGCCCAGCTATTACCGGCAAAAAATCCAAGCCATCCCGCATGTCAAGGAAGTGGTAAATCAACAATGGTTTGGGGGGCAATATAAAGACGACAAGCCCGACAACTTCTTTGCCCAGTTCGGCACCGATCCGCAAGAGTTGTTGAAGGTATACCCGGAATTCGCGATACCCGCCGACCAACTAGAGGCGTGGCAGCATGATCGAGCGGGCGCCATTGTGGACGTCGGCCTGGCCAACAAATTTCACTGGAAAGTGGGCGACCGCCTGAATATTACCGGAAAGATTTTTCCGGTTAACCTGGAGTTGACCATCCGCGGAATCTTCACCCCGCCAGACCCGACTCAGTCGATCTACTTCAACAAGGACTATATCGACGAGGGCTTTCCCAGACTCAAAGGGACCGAAGGGTTCTTCGCGGTTCTGGCCGACTCGCCCGAATCCGTTCCCACGGTTGGACAAGCCATTGACGAGCAGTTTCGCAACGCCGACCGTCCCACCAAGACGGAGAGCGAACACGCTTTCCAGCTGGGCTTTATCGGGATGCTGGGCAATATCAAAGCCTTCATCATGAGCATCTGTCTGGCCGTGGTTTTTACCATCCTGCTGGTGTCGGCCAATACCATGGCAATGTCGATTCGCGAGCGGACCCGGGAAGTTGCGGTACTGAAGACGCTGGGCTTTACCCGCAACAGCATTCTGGGATTGTTCGTCGGTGAGGCGGTTTCGCTTGCACTGGTGGGAGGACTGATCGGCTCGCTGCTCTGCTTTTTCATCGTGAAAGCGATGGCCAGTCAAGGCGGGATGTTCACGGGCATGAAGGTTACTCCGATCACGATGGCGGTAGCGTTGCTCATTGCGGCGGTGGTGGGATTCGTCAGCTCGTTTGTGCCTTCCTATCACGCGTCACAGGTCAACATAGTTGACGGCTTGCGTCATATCGGATGAGCTCCTTCGTAACCGAACACATGACGCGGCATCAGAAAGACCCTGAAGGACAGGAATAGAAAATGGCAATCCCTCTGAGCTATAACGTGCGCAATCTGCGGCTGCGCAAAAGCCTTACCATCATGACCGCACTGGGAATCGCGCTCACGGTGGCCACTGCGGTTTTCATCATGGCGCTCTTGGCGGGCTTGGGCCGCGCCTTTGCCACTACCGGCGATCCCCTGAATGTGCTGATGCTGCGCAAAGGCTCTGACTCGGAGCTGGCTGCCGGCGGAGTTTCGCGAGATGCAATGCAAGTCCTGAAAGACCTGCCCGGCGTCGCCAAGAACAGCAAAGGCGAGCCTCTGGTCTCGGGCGAAGACATTCTGGTAGTTGTGATGCCACGCAAAGGCGGGACAGGAGAGACCAACGTCACCACCCGCTTCCTGACTCCGCTCGGAATCGAGATGCGGCCGCAGATCCACTTGGTCACGGGGCGCTGGTTCACTCCGGGACAGCGGGAAGTTGTGGTAAGTAGCTCGATCAACAAACGATTTGAGCACGCGAACATAGGCGATACTGTGCACATCGGCAAAGGAGACTGGCCGATCGTCGGCATCTTTGACGCCAGCGGCACGGCGCATGCTTCCGAAATTTGGGGCGACATCAACCAACTGGTCACGGATTTCGAGCGTACCGTCTACTCCTCGGTCCTGGTACGGGCCACGGATCCGGTAGCGGCGCAGGCGCTGAAAAACCGTGCCAATGACGATCAGCGACTGGAGCTTAACGGCCTGCTGGAACCCGACTACTATGCTTCGCAAACCAAGTCGGGAGGCCCCATCAAGGTTGTAGGTTGGATTGTCGCTTTTATCATGGCAGTCGGCTCCTGCTTCGCCGCCGCCAACACCATGTACGCTGCGGTCGCTTATCGTGGACGCGAAATTGCCACTCTGCGGGTAATTGGATTCTCCCGTCCCAGCATTCTGACTTCATTCATGCTGGAATCGCTGTTGTTGTCTTTGCTCGGTGCGACGCTCGGAATCATCCTGATGTTGCCGTTCAACGGGATGACCACAGGAACCCAAAATCAGGTTACATTTAGCGAAGTCGTGTTCAGCCTGCAGATGACGCCGGTGGTGGTGGTCAGCGCGATTGTGTTTGCCCTCATCATGGGAGTCGTGGGTGGGTTTGCTCCCGCCTGGCACGCGTCGCGCCAGAACATTCTTAACGCGCTGCGCGACTAGCACCGCCGAAGCTACTTATAAACGGCGAAGAATTTGTATCGGCAATACCGTAAATCATCTTGGGCCCGATGCCGATTGACGCAAAACACGAAGATCTGCAAAGCCTCCGAATCGATCGCACTGCGCGCACCGGAGGCGAAGGCGAACCTCCGGCGTGGGCGCGCCGCTATATCCTCGTCGGGATCGCGCTGCTGGTAGTGTTGGGCGTGGTGGCGACAGCCTACCGCCTGTTCTCCCGCGAAACTCCAGAGGTAGAAGTGGTTCGCGCCTCGGCGCAGAACAGCGATATCGGTGGCGTCGTTCTTTCAGCCAGCGGCTACATTGTGGCCCACCACAAGATCAATCTGAATTCCAAGGTGACGGGCCGGGTGAAATGGATCGGCGTGGAAAAAGGCGACAAGGTTAAAGAAGGTCAGATCCTGGTGCGCCTGGAAGACGACGAGTTCCGCGCCCAGTACGAACAAGCCAAAGGCGCCGCTGAGAACGCGCGAGCTTACCTGGAGGAGTTGCAACACGGATCCCGGCCTGAGGAAATCCAGCAATCTGAGCATAATCTCAATGAAGCTCGCGCGACGCTGACCAACGACAAGATCATTCTGGATCGAACTCGCGGACTCACCTCCCAGGGAGTGCTCTCGAAACAAGCGCTGGACGACGCGACCGCAAAGTTTGAGGCCGATCAGCAGCGGGTAAACTCGTTGGAAAGAGGATTCCAACTGGCCAAGATCGGGCCACGGCAAGAGGAGATCGCTCGTGCCCACGGCGCGCTCCAGCAAGCTCAGGGTCAGGCGGACTATGCCAAGTCTTTGCTGGACGCTACGGTGATCCGCGCGCCCGTTACCGGAACCATTCTTGAGCGCGCGGCCGAAAAGGGGGAACTGGTGACGTCCGGCTTTGCCAGCACGGCGGAGGGCGGTCCGCAAGGCTTGGTCGTCTCTTTGGCCGATCTCAACGATCTTCAAGTCGAACTCGATATCGCACAGGACGATTTCGCCAGGCTAGGCCCCAAGCAAAAGGGCGTGGTCACCGTGGATGCATACCCTGACCGCAAATGGGACGGCTCGATCGCCGAAATTTCTCCTCAAGCCAATCGTGCCAAGGCCACAGTTCAGGTAAAGGTACAAGTCGTCAATCCGGACGAGCACCTGCGGCCCGATATGAACGCGACTGTCAAATTTCTCGCGGACGAAACCCCGCAGCATGCCAGTTCGCAGGCACAAGGTGTCTTTGTGCCTACCGCAGCGATCAAAGATCGCGATGGCAAGAAATTTGTCTTCCTGGCGTTCGCAGGCAAGGCAACAGCACGGGACGTCAAGATTCTGTCGCAACGCAGCGGCGGGGTGTTAGTGCAGGGCCTCAACGGCGGCGAGGACGTCATCACCACGGCCCCACAAGATCTGAAAGACGGAGATAAAATCAAGATTAAGGGACAATCATGAGCACTGCTACTACTCTTCCGAAGACCGCCACTCAGACTAAAGTCGTTCAGGCTCGCAATGTCAGCAAAGTATTTAAGCGCGATGCTTTCGAGGTGAAAGCGCTGGACGACGTTTCCATCGAAATCGCCGGAGGCGAATTCTTGGCGCTGATGGGTCCGTCTGGCTCCGGCAAAACCACGTTGTTAAACATGATCGCGGCCATTGACCGGCCGACGGCAGGAGAACTGCTGGTGCTGGGCGAGAACATCTTTCGCCTCGGCGACACCCAGTCAGCTCGTTGGCGCAACGAGCATATCGGATACGTCTTCCAGACCTTCAACCTGATTCCCGTACTCACTGCGTTCGAGAACGTCGAACTGCCGCTACTGCTCACGAAGTTGAACGCCCAGCAGCGGCGTGATCACGTGATGACCGCGCTTAAACTCGTGGGCCTGGAGGAGCGGGTGCACCATCTTCCCAAACAGCTCTCCGGCGGCCAGGAACAGCGCGTGGCTATTGCACGCGCCATCGTCAGTGACCCCACGCTGCTGCTGGCAGACGAACCGACTGGCGACTTGGATAGCCACTCTGCGACTGAAGTGTTGGAGATCCTGAAGCGTCTGAATGAAGACTTCCATAAGACTATCGTGATGGTGACGCATGATCCTCACGCAGCGTCCTACGCGCACGTGACCCGGCATCTGGAGAAGGGGATGCTACTACCGCCGGGATAAGCTGCCCGTTGGAAGAGTGCGAGATGCGGCTTCCCGCCGAATCCGCGGTTGAATTCGGGTTCGCCACTGCCAGTCGCGGCCAGTTTCGCACCTTCGCGACCGAAGCCATCCACACCAGTCCAGCCGCATACCCCCCGATCACGTCGGTCGGATAGTGCACGCCCAGATAGATTCGTGAGAAACCAATTAACCCTGTCAGCAACGCGGCGGCAGTCCAAACTGCCACGCGCGACCACCGTGTCGCCAATCGCGCGCTAACTATCCATGCCAGAGTGATATAGAAGCACAACGAAACCATGGCGTGTCCGCTGGGAAATGCATAGTCCCCCGGAACCGGGAGATTAAAAAATGGCTGCGGGCGGGGACGGTGAAAAGCCAATTTGAGCGTTGTATCCAGAACCGCAGCGCCGGTCAGACTCACGACTAACAGGATTGCTTGGCGCCGGATGCCCGCGCCCGCCATGACAACCAGGGTCACTACCACCAATGGCAGGAGAACATCGGCTGAACCCAGCAGCGAAAGTCCGCGCATGAGAATTGTCAACGGCGGAGTGGCTTGCTGGTGAACTGCATTTCGAATCGCAGAATCGAAAACCAGAGACTGGCGCTCGAGGATTTCCATCGCCAGCCAAGCGAAGAGTATTACGGAAGCGGCCATCAACCACAGTGTCGCAGCCCGAAACCGGATCGCTTTATCGCTTGTTGTGGCTTCGCAATCGAGTTTCACTAAGTCAGAATAGCAAAAACAAAGGCCCGGGCGGCCCGGTTCGCCACAAATCTTCCGGGCCGAGGCTGAGATTTAGAGTTCAGAGAGGGGCACCGCATCGCCGGCAGTTGGAGCAAATCCGCTATTGGCAGGGTCGGATACCCACTGCCAGGCGCGGCGTCCATTCTCGCCGAGCAAAGTTCGAGCTTCGCCATACTCGACCAGCCGGTTCAACACGGTGGTGACTGAAGCCAGCGGATCCTTGTGGCGAAGCAGCACTGGGGGAAGGCGTCGTCGTATGTGCTCACAAACATCGCGCGCGCCCAACGGCCGGTCCGCTTCCATCAGCACCGTGCGGCAGGCTTTAGTAAAACCTGGCTGGCGCCCCCCGCTTTTGCGGTCTACCAACTCTAGCAGTTCCTCGTTCAGAACCTCGTCGCCGAACAGGTTGGCCAGTCCGACGATTGTCTGTTTCACTGTTCCAATGCGCTTCATCACATCGGCGCGCTGCCGCATAAGCTGCCTGAGTTCCTCATGCGCGGCGTTCACCACTTCCTGGACATGCGCGTCGCCGTTTCCTGGAAGGTGCTTGTTTCCGCTACGATTGCCGCCACCCTGCCCGTTTACCATGACCGTCCTCCAGAGCCGCCACTCCGCCGACTGCCGCTCACGTCAGGCGGGCCTTACCACCAACACACCAAACCTGGGTCCAAACACATGTCCCTCAGATACGCAAACCTCAGGTCACTCGTTCCCTCAAACTGAATCTAAGACTACGATTCCGTGATTTCTCTTCGGGGCACGGAGATAGCCGCCGCTGCATCTACGGGAACTTTCTGATGGGTTAGACGATATGACCGAGGAAAGGTAAGGCGGGGGATTGTAAAATCGGTGTCACGGCGTGTACCCCAAATGGGCCGCCGGCTCGCGTAGTTTGCGGAGACCTCACGATTCGGTGGACTCTCTTTCGTGCTGTTCATGGTTATAGAACGGTTCAAACATGGCGATGCTGGACCCGTTGGGGAGCGGTTCAGGCGCGAGGGGCGAATGCTGCCCCAAGACGTCACTTATCACGCCAGCTGGATGGATTCAGCCGGTACGCGCTGCTTCCAACTCATGGAAGCGCAGCATCCCCAATCGCTGGCCACTTGGGTTTCCCACTGGGATGATCTGGTCGACTTTGAAATTGTTCCCGTCCTGACTTCTGCCGAATTCTGGTCCAAGCCTCAATCGGAACAAGTCTGATCGGAACGACGGCGGTACCTCAATTCTTGCTTCTTGACAAAAACGAGACAACTGATAAAGTTCGGTCAATTGTTCGTATCTCAAGCATTCCGTAAGGTGCCCACGTATGAAGAACGTTTACGAGGTTCTTAGACAGAAGGAACTCGAACTGGCGAGGCTGGAAAAGGAAGTCGAGGCGTTGCGAGTGGCCGCGCCCCTGCTGTCCGAGGACAAAGAGTCTGGCTCGGAAAACTCTAACAAGCCAACCTTGGCGGCGTCGCCAGGATCGCAGCAGCCCATCCGCATCCCGCAGCCAGCGGTGAATGCCTCTCCGCAACCGGCGCGCGCAGCGGGATGGGAAGACACGGCGAAGCGCTGGCCGTAATCGAGGGTACAAACGACGGGCGCCTTCCGCCGGAAGATGCGGCGGGGCGAGTGATATTGTTGATTCGGCTCGGAGCTTGGTCGCCGCTACGAGCCAAACTGCTTTTGAGAACTCTCGCACGCACAACCCCTTCAGCCTAACCTCTTCGACATCTGAATAAAATGGCAGGGTTGGTTCACGGTAGCGTCAGCCGGCAAAGGTGCAGTGCCGGTCTCCTCGTACCCCAGACGTCGATAGAATCCCGGCAGTGCGCTGCGCAAATTTACAATTCGGAGATCCATAACCACCGCACCGGCGGATCGCGCATGCTCTTCGGCGGCCGTCATCAGGAGCGAGCCTAAACCACCACCCTGGCGCGAGGGATCGACCGACAACAAACCAAGATACCAGTGTTCGCCGCGGGGCTCGACATAGACACAGCCGACAATTCTCTCGCGTTCTTCAGCCAGCAGGAACTTGCCCTTGTTGATTAACTCGCGAACGTTCTCGGGATTGGTGCGGTCGCCATCAATGAAAAAGCGCTCTGGGCGAAAAGCATCATTTACCAGGCGGGCGATGGCATCCGCGTCCTTCAGTTCTCCCGCTCGCAGCTGTGCCGCATTCATTTTCATGATCAACAAAGCAATGCTATATCCCAGGCGGATAGATCGCGCAAGAGACCTTTGCCCTGCACCGCGTTCCGGTTTCGTGTAAATTCAGAAAAGGCCGTAGCATCGCTCGCTAAATCGCTTGTCTTCACCGCAAAATCCGTGGTTTGAATCGCAAACCGGAGCTGAGTCTCGGAGCGCCGACTCTCAGAACCCCCAGACTCAGAATCTTGGATCTCGAGAGCCTGTGATGCTCCCGTCCATGCCAGCGTCTGCATCGCCCGCGGAGAACCCCATCTGGACGGGATGGGACGTGTTGCTCCTGGCCATCTTGACGCTCTTCTCTATCGTCGTCTTCGTGTTTTTGGTCACTTATGCAGCCCAACGGCTGATGTATCCGAGCATGGCGATCGGCGATGTAGCGAGGTATCCGATCGTGGCCGTGCTAGGAGAACTGTTAGCTGAGCTCCTGGTGCTGGTGGGTATGATTTCGATGGTGAGGAGCAAAGGCGGCCAAGACTTTTGGAAGTCGATTGGTTGGAATTGGCCCAGAAACTGGCCAAGATATTTGTTCGCGGGCTTAGTGCTGGCCTTCGGACTGCAAGGCCTGGCGCACCTGCTGCCCATACCCAAGGAGCTACCCATTGATCGCTTCTTTCAAACTACCAGTGAGGCCTGGGTCTTGTCCTTGTTCGGAATGACGGTGGCTCCTCTGCTTGAGGAACTTTTCTTTCGTGGATTTCTCTATCCCGTTCTAGCGAGGCGTATGGGGATCATCGCAGCGGTAATTCTCACCGCGGTCCCTTTCGGACTGATCCACGCTGCCCAACTGGGGTGGGCCTGGGGTCCGGTACTGGTAGTGTTCCTGGTCGGATTGACGCTGACCATCACCCGTGCCGTAACCAAATCCGTAGGTGCCGGGGTGTTGATCCATGCTGCCTACAACGCTACGATTTCGATACTGATTTTCGTCGCCACCGATGGCTTCCGGCATTTGGAAAAGCTAAATCAGTAAGAACCGGGCGTCAGGCGTCAGACCTTCAGGCTTTGGACTTCAGGCCTTAAGCTCCTTCCTCGACTTCACGTTACAGGCTGTGGATCATGGCAGAAGGTCCGACAGAAGCGGAGGCATTCCTATACTCAGAGATTCGAAGCCTGAGGTCCGAAGCCCGAGGTCTGGGTTCCGTGCTATCTTAGAATTTCCCATGTCGTCCCCCCGTCAAGAACTGTTACGTCTGCTTGCGTCGAAGTCTTTTCGATTAGGGGAGTTCCAGCTCTCTTCCGGAGCCAGCAGCGACTACTACGTGGACTGTCGCACCACCACGCTCAGCGCAAAGGGTTCACGCCTGACCGGGCAAGTCTTCCTTGACGAGATCCGAACCCGAGGATGGAAGGCGAAGGCCATTGGCGGCCTTACCATGGGGGCTGATCCGATTGTGGTGGCAGTCGTCGTCACCAGCGGCGAACTGCAGGGGTTTCTGGTGCGCAAAGCCGAAAAGCAGCACGGTACCGGGCGGCGCATCGAAGGGTTTCAGGAGAAAGGCGCACGTGTGGTGATTGTGGATGACGTTTGCACCACTGGTGCTTCCACCATCCAGGCGATTGAAGCAGCCAGGGAGTTTGGCTTTGAGGTTGCTGGAGTGATGTGTCTGGTCGAACGCCAGGAGGCGGGCGGACGCCCCAACGTTGAGAAAGCGGCGACGCCAGCGCAGTTCGTTTCTGTCTTTACGGCGAATGACGTGCGCAAGGAACATGGGGCACAGAATGACGAGACATCTCCGTCGATGGTTGCCTTCGGGGCTGGCTGCGAAATTTGCGGGCGTCAAGCGGTAGTACACACGCCCCGGGTTCGATGTGAGGAGCATAAAGTTTAACTCTCGACCAACGACGAACGACCAGCGACTAATTCTCAAATGATTCAGACCCTCGAATGGACCGACTCCGGCGTACGCTTCATCGACCAGACGAAGCTGCCTACCGAAGAGACCTACGTCACTTGCAAAACCCACCAACAGGTCGCTGATGCGATCCGCACCATGGTTGTTCGCGGCGCGCCTGCGATCGGCGTGGCTGCTGCCATGGGCATCGCACTGGGCGTCAAAAATTCGAAGGCCGAGAGCGTTGGAGAACTGAAGCGGGAGTTCGACCAGATTTGTGATGTGATGGGCAAGACTCGTCCCACGGCAGTGAATTTGTTCTGGGCCATTCGCCGCTTGCAAGACAAATTCGAGTTGCTGCGAGTGCGGCCGCTGCCGCAGATCAAGCAGGCGCTCATTGACGAGGCGCAGCGGATGCACGCCGAAGACATCGCCGCGAACCAAGCCATGGGACGACACGGGGCGACGCTAATGCCAGCGACTGGAGGCGTGCTCACCCATTGCAATGCTGGCGCGCTGGCCACGTGTGGCTACGGCACGGCGCTGGGTGTGATCCGCGCGGCGATCGAGCAAGGTAAGAAAATCCACGTCTACGCCGACGAGACCCGTCCCTTCCTCCAGGGATCGCGGCTGACCGCGTGGGAACTGATGAAGGACGGCATTCCTACCACCGTGATTTCCGACAATATGGCCGGAGCGATGATGAGCCAGGGCAAGATTGGCGCTATCGTGGTGGGCGCGGATCGTATCGCAGCCAACGGCGATGTAGCCAACAAGATTGGAACTTACACGGTCGCGGTACTGGCTAAGGAACATGGTATCCCGTTCTACGTGGCCGCACCGTTTTCCACGATTGATCTGGAGACTCCCGACGGCAGCAAAATTCCCATCGAACAGCGCAATCCCAGGGAAGTTACACACATTGGTGGCAAGCAGATGGTGCCAGAGGGCGTGCAGGTAGAGAATCCGGCATTCGACGTGACCCCCGCGAAATACGTGACCGCCATCGTTACGGAACACGGCATCGCGCGGGCGCCGTATGCGGAGTCATTGAAAATCTTGGCAGAGGAGATGTCCGTCGTTGGTCGCTAGCGATCAGGGTATGTATCCCATAACCCAATTCCAGGCCACCTTTGAAAGTGGCGGCAAGGACATTCGGCTGGACTGCTTCCTGCCTATCGGCAACGGACAACAGTTTCCCGCCGTGATTGGGTTGCATGGTTCAGGGGGCGGACATGCCAGTATGGGTGAACCGGCGACTTTGCTAGCGGCACAGGGATTCGCCGTCTACGTGCTGCATTACTTCGACCGCACCGCAACCACTCAGACCGATCGCGCCGTCATCTTCCGGCACTTTCCGGTGTGGATGAAGACACTGTGGGATTCCGTGAGCTTTGTGGCTCGGCAGCCGCACGTGGATGCGGAACGCATCGGATTGTTGGGATTCTCTCTCGGCGCGTATCTATCCCTCTCCCAAGCCGCTATTGATTCACGAATTCGGGCGGTAGTGGAGTTTTTTGGCGGTCTGCCCAAGGAGATGAAGTTCTTCATGCGACGGCTGTGCCCGGTTTTGATCCTGCACGGCGACGCTGATCACACCGTTCCCGTCGAAGAGGCTTATCACCTGCAGAGGATCCTGGAGAAGAGGCGCATTGCGTACGAGATGCAAATCTATCCCGGGGCAGGACACGGCTTCAGTGGGGAAATCTGGCGCGATGCCGGGCTGCGAACACTCGGCTTTCTCAAGAAGCATTTGGCTGCGTAGGGTCCTTTTGTTCGAACTTTCCGACGGGATGCCGCGTAACACAGAGAAAGTGAAGTTAAGGAGGTCATCCGTGTTTAGCTTTCTCCTCTGGTGCGTGCTCTTCGTGTTGTGCTGGCCATTGGCGTTATTGGCGCTGATACTGTATCCCTTTGTTTGGTTACTGCTCCTGCCGTTTCGGGTGGTGGGAATTGCGGTGCATGGGGCGCTGGCCCTGGTGTGGGCAGTGGTACTTCTGCCAGCCCGACTGTTGAGCGCACCATTCTGATTCTCTGGTGGTCTAGACCGGCTCAGCAGCTCATGCTGTTGGGTTTCCATTTCTTCCCACTGGTCCTGTGGAATAATACTGACCCACGGCGCAGTTATTCCGCCTGTGTAAGGCCTTGCCGCAGCAAAAAATCCTTCGAGGAAGCAGCAGGGGAGTTTCCATGAAACGTGTATTGCGATCCCTGGTAATCCTGGCTTTCTTAGCAAATATCAGTGTCGCCCAGGGGCAAGCGCCCGCAAAAGCCCACGGCGATGCCGCATCCGCACAACAAAATCCCTCTGCGGAAAAGATCTGGGCAGACCTGATGGCCGGCAACAAGAGGTACGTAGCGGGAAAAGGCGAGGCTCGCAACCTGGTGCAACTCCGCCACTCGCTCGCGAAAGATCAGCATCCTAAAGTGGTTGTGCTCGGTTGTTCCGATAGCCGAGTTGCGCCCGAGGTGCTTTTCGATCAGAGTCTGGGAGACTTATTCGTGGTGCGCTCGGCGGGCAACATTGCCGATGCGATTGGTCTTGGAAGCATCGAGTACGCCGTCGAGCACCTGGGCAGCAGCGTGCTCGTGGTTATGGGACATACCAGCTGCGGCGCGGTGAAAGCGGCTTGCTCCGGCGAAAAGATGCCCACGTCGAACCTGCAAGCCATTGTGGACCAGATTGATCCCGCCGTGATTCGCGCGAAACAGCATGCCCAGGGCGACGAACTGATTGACGCGGCAGTGCGGGAGAATGTCCGCCAGAGTGCCAACGACATCCTGGCCCACAGTGCTGTGCTCAAGCACGAGTTGGACGAGGGCAAGCTGACGGTCATCGAAGCGGTGTACAGCCTGGAGACCGGCGAAGTGGCTCGCCTGGAAAAGACTGCTGCCGCGAGCGCCGGCAAGCCATAAGAAACTCGGGCCTGCAACCATTCCAGCAACTAGCGGCCCCTAACTGTCCCTGCTACCATCGGCCGAGATGGCCCGGCGCAGGCTCACCCGAAGAATCAAGCGGAAACCAAAGAAAACTGCCCCCACCACCGCGCCCACGGCCCCCCGCCCGCCTGGCGAACTGGTCATCATCACCGGAATGAGCGGGTCGGGCAAAGCTTCAGTCCTCAAGGCTTTTGAGGATCTCGGCTACTACTGTGTAGACAATCTTCCCGTAGAGCTGATGCCACGCTTTGCCGAACTGGTGGGGCAGTCTTCTGAGATCGAACGTACCGCCCTGGTGGTCGACGTCCGCGAAGGCTCGCAACTGGAAGAACTACCCGCCATCGTGAAGTCGGTGAAGCGCATGCTGCCGACCAAGATGATCTTTTTGGAGGCAGACGAGGCAGTGCTGCTGCGCCGCTACAGCGAGACTCGCCGCCCGCACCCACTGGGTACTGATGCTCCGGTAAAGTCGTCGCTTGCCGCCGAGCGCCAGCATCTGCGGCCCATTCGTGCCATCGCCGATCTGGTGATTGATACTTCCAAATTCAACGTTCATGAACTGCGTTCCTACATTACCGAACGTTTCCGGAAACAGAAATCGGGTAAAGACCTCCTGGTTTCCTGTGTTAGTTTCGGTTTCAAACACGGGGTGCCAGAAGACGCGGACCTGATGTTTGACGTCCGCTTCTTGCCCAACCCTCACTTCGTGCCCGAGTTTCGCCCGCTCACGGGACGAGATCCCAAGGTGGCGAAGTACATCCGGTCATTTCCCCAAACCAGGGAATTTATCCGGCGGATTTCCGAATTACTGGTGTATCTGTTGCCGCACTACATCCGGGAGGGCAAGAGCTATCTAACCATTACTTTCGGCTGCACCGGTGGCCAGCATCGTTCGGTGATGATTGCCGAGGATGTGGGCAAAGGCCTGCGCAAAGCGGGATATCGGGTCAAGGTGATGCATCGGGACAGTCCGAAGTAGGAAATCAGATTGTCGGCTTTCCCACGTGGGTGTGAGGGTTTGACGTCTGCGTCCGATGTCTGACGCCAGAGGTCGCGTCTCTACAGTAGAATAAGGGATTGCCAAGTATGCTGATTCCATCCGCAGCGGGCCGCGTCTGGCTTCGCATCGGGAACCCCCCATGCGGCAACTGACCCGCCTTGTACGTTACGTCCTTCCGTACTGGTGGCAGTTTTTCTCTTCCGTGTTATTGATGGCAGCGGTAGGGCTGCTGGACGCTTTTCGGGTACTGCTGATCGGCCCCATTTTCGATCGGGTCTTGAACCCGGCGTCACCCACTCGCCAAATGCAGCTCTTCAAGGTTCCTGGTACGAGTAGCACGGTTTTCCTGCAGCAATTTGTTCCATCTCACTTCCAGAATCCTTGGACCGTGGTTGCGTTTGCGCTGGTGTCCGCAACTGTACTGAAGGGCATTTTGGACTACGCCGGCACGTACCTGGTGAACTGCGCAGGATTTGGGATGATCACGGATCTGCGCGACGATTTGTATAACTCCATCCTGCGCCGCTCGGCGACTTTTTTTCAGAACCACACCACCGGAACTCTGGTATCTACGATCGTTAATGACATCGAACGCGTGCAGTACGCCATGTCGAGCGTGCTGGCCGAGTTTCTGCAGCAGTTTTTTACTTTGATCTTTACCGCGATCGTGGTGGTGCTGTTGGGCGGAAAACTGGCGTGGGTGTTGCTGTTGTTTGTGCCTTTCATTATTTTCTCTGCCGGGAGGATTGGCCGGCGGGTACGGCAAACCACGCGCCGCGGTCAGGATAAGCTGGCAGACATTCAGAACATCCTCCATGAAACCATCACTGGCAACCGTATCGTGAAGGCTTTCAGCATGGAGTCATGGGAAATCGCGCGCTTCCGTAAGGCGGGGCAGCGGCTTCTGCGAGCAAATCTGCGGTCGGTGGCAGCAGCGGCGATCAGCTCACCCCTGATGGATATTTTTGGCGCCATCGCTATCGCCCTTCTGCTACTGCTCGGCCGCGAGCAGATTAATCATCACGTTTTCACCGCAGGAACATTCCTGGCTTTCATTGTCGCGGTCTTCAAGCTCTATGACCCGGTACGGAAATTCGCCCTGTTCAATAACAATTTCCAGCAGGCGCTGGGCGCATCGTCTGAAATCTTTAAGTTCATGGACACGGAAGATGAAGTTCCCGAGAAAGCGGGTGCGAAACCGATCCCTGCGTTCTCTCACAGCATTCGCTTTGAGGACGTTTGCTTCTCCTATGAGGCCAATGGCGATGGCTCGCGGGAGATCCTGCGTGATATCAACCTGGAAGTGACAGCGGGTGAGGTGCTGGCTGTAGTGGGTTCGAGCGGCGCGGGCAAAAGTACTCTGGTGCATCTGATCCCGCGATTCTTTGACGTAACTTCGGGGCGGCTGCTGATTGACGGGCGCGATGTACGCGACACTACCCTGGCGTCGTTACGTTCGCAGATCGGCGTTGTCACCCAGGAGACCGTGCTCTTTAACGACAGTCTGCGCAACAATATTGCATACGGGCAGCCGAGTGTCTCGCAAAAGCAGGTCGAGGCGGCGGCCCGTGCCGCATTAGCGCACGACTTTATTATGGAACTTCCAGCGGGCTACGATACCGTGATTGGAGAACGCGGGGTGCGGCTTTCGGGTGGCGAGCGGCAGCGGATTGCCATTGCACGGGCCTTGCTGAAAAATGCACCGATTCTGATTCTTGACGAAGCCACGTCGGCGCTGGATAGCGAGTCCGAGGCTTTGGTGCAATCCGCCCTCCAGAACCTGATGACGGGCCGCACGGTTTTCGTGATTGCACACCGGCTCTCGACGGTTCGACGCGCTGACCGCATCGTCGTGTTGGAGAGCGGCACCATCACGGATATTGGCGCGCACGAAGAACTGATGCAGAAACTCGGTACTTATCGCCGTTTGCACGATCTGCAGTTTGTAGAATTGGAACAACCCAAGGCTGGCGTAGGACATTAGGGTAAGACTAAATATGGCCATCCGCTCCATGACGGGTTTCGCCCAGGTTAAGGGGCAGGTTACGGATGCGCAGGGCAACGGCCAGCTTAGTTTCACTCTGTCGCTGAAGTCGGTGAATCATCGTTTTCTGGATGTACATTTCCGCATGCCCAGCGGCAGCGATTCGTTGGAAATGAAATTGCGCAGGCTGCTGAAAGACAAACTGGGACGGGGTCACGTGGAGCTGACATTGAATCTGGAGCGGGGTGGAAGCGAGGGCTTTTCACTGAACCGGCAGATCGTGGGCGGCTACATTCAAGCATTTCGCGTTGCCGCGGCAGAGTACGGTCTGGCGGCGCCACTCGACTTGAATGCGGTTCTGCGTATGCCGGGCGCGCTCGACACCGCGGCTCTCCCCGCCAACGGTCAAGTGGAAGCCTCCGTGCTGGCCAAGGTGGAGGAGGTTCTTAGCCAGCTGAACCAGATGCGGGAAGAGGAAGGCCGCGGTATTGAACGGGAGTTACGGCAACGCATGGCCCATGTGACCAAGGCATTCGAAGGAGTTGAGCAGCATCGCCGGGCGGTGCTGCAAACTTATGTGGAGAGGCTCCGAGGCCGCATGCAAGAGTTGATCGGCGCACAGGTTGAGCCGGAACGCATTCTGCAGGAAGCGGCATTGCTTGTGGATCGCAGCGACATCCAGGAGGAGTTGGTCCGCCTGGATACGCACGTTAAACATTTTCTGGGCTTGCTCGATGAGGGTAGCGAGGTCGGAAAGAAGCTGGATTTTTTACTGCAGGAGATGAATCGTGAAGCCAATACGCTGCTTTCGAAGACTTCGGGACTGGCGGGCGAGGCTCTGAAAATCACCGAGATGGGGCTGGTCATCAAGACTGAGATCGAAAAGGCCCGCGAGCAGGTGCAGAACCTCGAATGACGACGGTGTACATCATCTCGGCCCCTTCCGGCTCGGGCAAATCGACCCTGGTAAATCGGGCGCGGCAGATTGTTCCGGACCTCGATTTCTCCGTCTCGTATACAACCAGGCCGCCGCGCGGTAACGAGCAGAACGGAAGAGAATATTTCTTTGTCTCGCGCGCCGAATTCGAGCAAATGATCAAGAATGGCGACTTTCTGGAGTATGCCGATGTATTCGGCAATTACTACGGCACAGCGAAGCATTATTTGGAGAAGGCCAAACAGAGCAAGCACGATTTGTTACTGGACATTGATGTGCAAGGAGCAGCGCAAATCAAGCAAAAGATCCCTGACGCGGTCAGTATCTTCATTTTGCCCCCGAATCGTACGGAACTGGAATCTCGCTTACGCGACCGGGGCCAGGATTCGGAGGCCGTAATTCATCGCCGTTTGGCCACGGCCACTCGGGAGATTGAGAATTACCCGAAATACGACTATATTTTGGTGAACGACCGCCTGGATGATTCCATCCAAGCGCTGCAGTCGATCCTTCTGGCGGAACGGCTGAAGCACTCAGGAGTTCGAGAACAAAGATCCGCCGAGGATGACAACATGCTGGCCAGGGCCGAACGTTGCCGTTTAAACAACGTGCGAGAACGCTTGCAACCCATTTTGGCCTCGTTTGCAACTACGGCGGCACGCTAACGGCAGGGAGAAAATCATGAAGTTGATGGAAGGGTTCGACAGCAACTATCGGTACATCCTGGTGGCAGCGCGGCGCGCGCGGCAATTGCAGGGTGGAGCGCCGCCCGTCATCGAAACACATTCGCGCAAGCCTTGCCGAATCGCGCAGGATGAGATCAAGGCGGGCAAGGTAAAGTGGCTGATCCCGGAAATCCCCCGGTCTCCGGCGGAAGTAGCCAATGAAATGCTGGATAAGGCCTTAGCTAAGGAATAGCCGAATCCTACTCCTCCGCATAGCAATCAAAACTGTGAAAGGCGAACCGGGTTTTATGCGCGGATCGGCGGCACGGAAGACCCTATGAAAGTTGCACTCGGCGTCAGTGGCGGAATCGCGGCATACAAGGCGGCGGAAATTGTGCGCCTGTTGCAGGAACGCGGCGTCCACGTGCAAGTCATCATGACTCGCGCCGCACAGGAATTTGTCCGTCCGCTGACCTTCGCCGCTCTTTCGGGTCAGAAAGTTATTACTGAGATGTTCGCCGGAGAGAACGTCGAGCCCAATATCGATTCGGCAGTCGAACACATCGCCGTGGCGCAGTCGATTGATGCGCTGCTGGTCGCGCCCGCAACCGCGGATCTGCTCGCCAAGTTCGCCCAGGGCATTGCGTCTGATTTCCTGACCACACTCTATTTAGCCACCACAGCTCCCGTCGTGGTAGCTCCCGCCATGAATGTAAACATGTGGAACCATCCAGCTACGCGGACGAACGTGGAGATCCTGAAGGCGCGTGGGGTGCGGGTGGTCGAACCGGACGAGGGATACCTGGCCTGCGGCATGACTGGTCCCGGCCGGCTGGCTGATAATGAAGCGATTATTGCCGCAACCATGGAAGCGCTCGGTGCCTCGCAAGATCTCGCAGGTGAGACCGTATTGATCACTGCTGGTCCCACCCGGGAGAAAATCGACCCGGTACGCTATCTGACCAACCGGTCGAGTGGGCGCATGGGGTACGCTCTGGCCGAATCGGCCCTACGCCGCGGCGCGCGGACGTTGCTGATCAGCGGTCCTACCTCGCTGACACCGCCGGGAGCGGCTGAAGTCACGCGCGTGGAATCCGCCGAGGAAATGCGCCAAGCAGTCCTAAAATTTTTGCCCGGAGCCACAATTGTTATCAAGACCGCGGCCGTGTCGGACTATCGGCCGAAATCTCCCGCGTCGCAAAAGATTAAGCGCACTGGTCCGATGTCGTTGGATCTCGAACCCACAGTAGATATTCTGGCGGAAGTGGCGCGTCACAAACAAACGAAGATTGCGCGACCGCAGATTGTTGTCGGCTTTGCGGCCGAGACTGAAAATGTTTTGGAAAATGCCCGCAAAAAACTGGCTTCCAAATCGCTGGATGCAATCGTGGTCAATGACGTCTCTCAAGAAGGCGTCGGCTTCGATTCAGAGCGGAACGCGGTTACAATCATCACCCACGGCGAGGTCGTGGAAGTGCCCGAAACTACCAAGTGGGAAGTGGCGCAGCGCGTGCTCGATCAGATTGTCCGCCTGCGCAAGCTGCAGAACATCCCCGCCCGTGCTGGAAAGTAACGCGTGCTGGATCCCGAACTCCGCCGCGCGCTCGCCGAACGCATCCGCTATTACAACGAACTGGGTATCTACGATTTCTATCGCCGCGAAACGCCCCCCATACCTTCGGCTAGCCCCGAACCACAAGATCTCGGACCGGAAGACATGACGCCTAGAGCCAGAGCTGCTGTTGACGTATCCCTCGGCAAGGAACGCGCGTTTGAGGTAGGAAGCCCGAAACCTGAGACCGGGATCGCGGACCCAGCCAAAGCACTGCGGTTGATCCGGGAGGATCTGGGGGATTGCACCCGCTGCCCCCTCCACAAACAGGGGCGCAAACAGATTGTCTTCGGCGTGGGCAATCCGCAAGCCGATCTCATGTTTATTGGCGAAGCTCCCGGCGCGGACGAAGATCAACAGGGCGAGCCCTTTGTGGGGCGCGCCGGCCAGTTGCTCAACAACATGATCAAGGCCATGGGACTGCGGCGCGAAGAGGTGTACATCGCAAATATTATCAAGTGTCGCCCGCCGGGAAATCGTACTCCGGAGCGCGAAGAATGCGAAACCTGTTCTCCGTTTTTGATGCGGCAAATCGCTGTGATCCAGCCGAAGGCCATTGTGGCGTTAGGCGCAGTGGCCGCGAAGACCTTGTTGGCGATTAATGCGCCCATGTCCGAGCTGCGCGGTCACTGGTACGACTTCCGTGGAACGAAACTTGCCGTCACCTATCATCCAGCGTTCTTATTGCGCGATCCGCGCCAGAAGAAAGAAGCCTGGAAAGATCTGCAGATGGTGATGAAAGAACTTCGACTTCCCATGCCTGCCAAAAGCGTCGAGTGAGATATGGCGTTGCTGGCACACTTTCGCGTTTACTCTGGTTTATTCTTCCCCATGCATGCCTGATTTCTGCGACGTTGCTTTGCCGGTACCGCTGGACACCGTCTTCACCTACCGAATTCCAGACGGCATGATTCCAGTAGTCGGCGGCCGAGTGGTCGTTCCCTTTCGTCAGCAGCGCCTGTCGGGGGTGGTGACAGAACTGCACGATCGCAAACCGAAAGTTCAAATTAAGAACCTGTTCAGTGTGCTTGATGCGGCGCCAGTTCTGGACGAACAACTCATTCGTTTGGGCAGGTGGATAGCCGATTACTACCTCGCGCCGATCGGGGACGTGTTTCACACAATGCTCCCGTTGGCCGCGGAGTTCAAGCGAACGATCGGCTATCGCATCGCTGAAGGGGGGCTACTGGCGCTGCATTTGGCGGGCATGTCGGGATCTTCGCGTCGCTCTCGGAAAACACACGAAGAGCAACTGGCTGAGTTCCGCGTCCTCGATTACCTCGCCGAAAAAGAGATGGTGCGGGAAGAAAGTATGCGCGCGTCGACCCGCGTTACTAAATCGTTGCTCGCCGGCATGATTCGGAAGAAATGGATCGTGCGAGAAGATTTGTCGGATGTTCGCGATGCCGTCCGCACCGTGAAGACTGCCGTTCTGAAGACGGCTGAGGGCAAACTCAATTCCAATCAGCACGGTCTGATTGACACGCTCGCCGCAGCCGGAGGAAGAGTCGCGGTGGAAACCCTGCAGGCGCTGGACGTCCCCAAGACCACGCTGGCCACTTTGGTGAAGCGTGGCATGGTTGACATTATGGAAGAGCCGGCAGACTTCACCGTATCTCGCCTTAAAGCCCGGCCATCTCCCTTCAATTTCCAGTTCAACGGCGCGCAGCAGGAAGCGTTGCGGCGCATCGAGGATAACGTGAAGACCGGCAAGTTTACAGGCATGCTGCTGCACGGAGTCACCGGGTCTGGCAAGACCGCGATCTATCTCGCCGGCATGCGATCAGTGCTCGAAGCCGGACGGTCAGCGATTCTGCTGGTGCCGGAGATCGGTCTGACGCCGGCGGTGGCGGCGGACTTGCATCAAGTATTTGGAGATGAAGTTGCAATTCTGCATTCCGCGCTCTCTGACCAGGAGAGGGCCCAGCAGTGGCACCGCATCAGACGCGGCGAAGCCCGTATGGTGGTGGGCACGCGCTCGGCGGTCTTTGCGCCGGTGTCGGACCTGGCGCTGCTGATTGTCGATGAGGAGCAGGATTCTTCCTACAAGCAGGAAGAGACTCCGCGGTATCACGCGCGCGACGTGGCGGTGATGCGGGCGAAGATGGCGAATGCGGTCGTGGTGCTGGGTTCGGCGACGCCATCGCTGGAATCGTACTTCAATGCGAAGAAACACAAATACACACTGCTCGAACTGCCGGATCGGGTAGAGCAGCGGCCCTTGCCTGAGGTGGAAATCGTCGACATGCGCCAGGAGTTTCAGGAAACGGGAAGCGAGCAGATCATCTCGCGCAAGCTGGCGCAAGAAATCAAGGAGCGGTTCGATCGCAAAGAGCAGGTTATGGTGCTGCTTAACCGGCGCGGATATTCTCCTCTTGCTCTTTGCCGCACCTGTGGCAAAACATTGGAATGCAGGAACTGCGCTATCGCCATGACGCACCACAAGCGCTCGCAGCGGATGGAGTGCCATTATTGTGGATACACTGCGGCGGTGCCAAAAGCCTGCGTGCATTGTGGCAGCGAATACGTTTACTTCCTCGGGACCGGTTCCGAGAAACTTGAGGAACTGCTGCATGGAATGTTTCCCCAGGCACGCATCGGACGCCTGGATCGTGACACGGTGCGCGGCCGCGAGGACTTCGAGCGCGCCCTGAACGCGCTGGATGAGGGCGAACTTGATCTCGCTGGTAGGCACGCAGATGATTGCCAAGGGACACGACATCCACGGGGTCACGCTGGTGGGGGTTGTCGGGGCCGATGCGGCCCTGGGATTCCCTGATTTCCGCGCAGCGGAGCGTACCTTTCAGTTGCTCACGCAAGTTGCGGGACGCGCGGGGCGCGGACAGACTCCGGGCAAAGTGGTTTTGCAGACTTATTTTCCGGACCACTATGCGGTGCAGTATGCGGCCCAGCACGACTTTGCCGGCTTCTACGAGAAAGAGTTGCGCTTCCGGAGTTGGATGCACTATCCGCCGTACAGCGCGCTGGCCAATGTCGTCATTCGCAGCGACAAGCTGGACCAAGCGCTCGAGTGGTCAGGCATTTTGGGAAAGTGGTTCGAAAAGACGCGGCATGAGGGTATCCGCGTGCTAGGCCCGGCAGCAGCGCCGATCCTGCGACTCAAGCGAGATTACCGTTATCATTTTGTCCTGAAGTCAGCCAGCCGGGAAAAGCTGAATTCCCTTCTGCGTTCGATGCTGGCTTATGCCGCACAGCAGAAGATTCCGCGCACGCAGGTGATCGTGGATGTGGATGCGGTCTGGCTGATGTGAGAGGCAGTCGTTGGCTTCAGCTCCAGTTCTTCAGCCGTTCGGCTGCAGCAGATGTTGCCGCAGATCGCGTCGCGAGGCCGATCCGCTCGGCGCACAAGTCCGGCTTTAGAGTCACCTTTTTGCGTGCAGAAACTCGCGCACTACTTCTTTCACGTCGCGGTGCTGACCGTCGACCGCGTAGTTGAGCTGGCGCATATCATCGTCAGAAATCTTGCCTGCGAGTTCGTCTAGCGCCTGTTTTACCTCGGGATGACGCGCCAGCATCTCTTGGCGAAACACGGGCACCGCTTCGTAGGGTGGGAAATAATGTCGGTCGTCCTGCAGAACGAACAGGTCAAGCGCGGCGATCAAGCCGTCGGTAGTGTTGCCGGCGGCGACATCGATTTGCTTGTCCTTTAGGGCGCGGGCCAGCAGACCCAGATCCATGATGCGAGGTGGCTCGGCGAAGCGCAGACCGTAAGTTGCCGCCAGGCCTTTATAGCCGTCGGGGCGTTCCATGAACTCGTAACCGAATCCGGCGCGCCACTGCGGGGTGTAAGCGACGCTGCCTGCGAGATGGTCTTGAGGCCCAGACGACGAGCGTCGTCTCCGCGAATTTCAATGGCAAAGGTGTCGTTGAAGCCAAATGATGGGCCAACGGTGAGGCCGAAGCGTCTCGCGTATTCGTCTTTGACCTGTTGATAGACTTGTTCGCTGCTGCCTTCAGGTTTTTCCTTCAGAATCGCCGTAAGCGCAGTGCCAGTGTATTCGGGATAGATGTCAATGCGGCCGCCGAGAATGGCCTGGTGGCAGATGTAGCTGCCGGCAAGATAGAAACGGCGCTCGACCGGCAGATGAGTTTTGGCTTCGATCTGCTGGGCGATAATTTCTCCGAGGACGAGCTGTTCGGTAAAGTTCTTGGATCCAACGACGATGCGATTCTCGCGCGAGGGACCGCAGGCGATCAGCGCTAACGAGAAGAAATGACAGCCAGAGAATCGTGTGGCTTGCCGAGCGCGAAGTTGCAGGGCAGGGCGCGGAGAATCATATTGAAAAACCAGTTCTCAGTTGCCAGTTCTCAGTTCTCAGCTTTTCTCAGCGGGGGCTAAGGCGTTTCTCCAGCCATCCCAGGCCGACGTCCGCCGTGATTGCCAGCACCGCAGCCGGGATGGCTCCCGCCAGGATGAGCTGATTGTTCACCATCGCCAGTCCGCGAAAAATATATTCTCCCAAACCTCCGGCGCCGATGGCCGCGGCAATGGTTGCCAATCCGACCGACAACACCGTAGCCACACGCACACCAGCGATAATCACTGCCAAGAGCCAGCGGAAGTTCGACTTGCCACAAAAGTTGCCGTCCGGTCATGCCCATGCCGCGTCCAGCCTCCACCACGGCTGGATCTACTCCCTTGATGCCGGTGTAGGTATTGCGGATGAGCGGCAGAAGCGCGTACAGAGTGAGCGCCAGGATGGCCAGGCGGTCGGCGCGCGCACCGATCCAGGGCGCGGGCAGGAGAAAGCCGAACAAGGCCAGACTGGGGATGGTTTGAATAACGTTGGCGCTGCCCAGAACCGGCTTGTTGAGCGCTGGCCAGCGAGTGATCGCGATGCCGAGCGGAATTCCAATCAGCACCGCAAGCACAGTGGAAGCGCCGACCAGCCAAAGGTGCTCCAGCGTAAGTTCCAGTACTTCGGTATGGTTCTGCACCATGAATTGCCAAACGTTCATGGATGGCCTCGCTTTTGGTCGTTCTTGAAGTTGGTCCCGAAGGCATCTACATAGGCCGCGACCAGGGGCTCGGTTGAATTCACAAATTCGTCGGGCGCGCCAACCGTGACCAGGCGACCCGCCTCCATCAGAGCGATGCGTGTGCCGAACAGAAGGGCTTCCCGCAAATCATGCGTAACGAAGACCACGGTTTTCTGCAAGCGTTGCTGCAGAGCCAGAAATTCTCGCTGCAATTCGGCGCGGGTGATGGGATCGAGAGCGCCGAAAGGCTCGTCCATCAGTAGAATCGGCGGATCGGCCGCCAGAGCCCGAGCTACGCCAACTCTTTGGCGCTGCCCGCCCGAGAGTTCGCGCGGATAACGCGAAGCGAGCTGGCCGTCGAGACCAACCAGTTGCAGCAACTCCTGAACGCGTTGGCGAATGCGGTCGGCGGACCAGCCTTCAATCTGCGGAACTAAACCGATGTTGCGCTCCACTGTGAAATGGGGAAACAATCCGACTTCTTGAATGACGTATCCAATCATGCGACGCAGGCGGATCACGTCCCACGCTTGGGTGGAGCGGCCATCCACGCGAACTTCACCTTCGCTTGGTCTTAGCAGGTGATTGATCAATTTGAGGGTCGTGGTTTTGCCGGAACCGCTGCGACCCAGCAGCACGAGAGTTTCGCCGTGCTGCACTTCCAGGTTGAGTCCGTGAATTAGCGCGTGACCATCGCCGAGCCGGTAGGAAACGTTGCGAAATTCCACGGCGGGACGGTTATCGGAGGCGTCGTTCATAGCGGGACCATCGGGACGTTCTCGACTATCTCCGAACCACTAGAGACGCTGCTCGAACTGGTAGGCTGTCGCCGGCAGCCCTGTGATTCGGATTCCAGAGTGGCCTTTGTGGCGAATATTGAGGCCGATAAGGAGCGCTGTTATCTGTTCGACGATACGCGCATTCTCAAGCTTGCCCCCGTCGATGGCGCGCACGCCCGGAATCTTTGCGGCCAGTGAGCGCACTACCTCATTGGCATTTGGGTCATCGCCGCAAACGATCACATCGCATTCCACCGGGCCGTCCCCATTCAAGAGGTCGGCAGAGGCGTTCTGGAATGCGGCGACCACCGATACGCCTTTGGGAGCGAGTTCGGCTGCTTCTTGGGCGGCAGAGCCCTGCCAAACGCCTAGGGTGCGGGTAGCCCGTGCCGCCTACGCTGGCGGCCAAAGGCACCGTGGTGTCAACCAGAATGCTGCCTGCACGAATCACCGGCTTGATCTGTTTGAGCAGAGCAGCATGGCCTTCAAACGGAACTGTCAGCACGACTAGTTCGGCGGCGGCGCAGGCGGCATTGTTTTCATTGCCCGAAACTTGCGCCTGGATGCCGGCTGTGGCCTTGATTCTTTCCGCCGCATCTTGCGCGCGCTTGGCGTCCCGCGATCCGATGATGACGGTTTCCCCTGCGCGCGCCCAACGCAGCGCCAGACCGAAACCTTCCGGACCCGTACCTCCGAGAACCGCGATGGGTCGCGGCGTGGTCACGCAAACTCCGGTTCGCAGACGTGCTCAAGGGTTAACTGCTCTGGTCGCAGCTTGAGGTTGATGCGGGTGTAGGTGGTATTGCGTTCGGCGGGAATGCGGCCAATTTCGAGGATAAGCGATTGGAATTCTTCCGGGCTGGTGTACTGCCCAGCCGTGGCGCCAGCTTCGCGGGAAATGTTCTCTTCCATCAACGTCCCGCCGTAATCGTTCGCACCCGCGTGCAGGCAAAGTTGAGACAAACGGCGGTTCAGCTTCACCCACGAAACCTGGATGTTGTTGATTGAGCCTGCCAGCAGCACTCGCGCGAGAGCGTGGATCTTAAGATGCTCGGCTAGGGTGGGACCGGGCCGCGAAATCCCCTGATGGAACAACAGCGTGTTCTGGTGCACGAATCCGAGCGGCACGAATTCAGTGAATCCGCCGGTTTCGGCCTGGATTTCCCGGAGCAGCATCAACTGATTGACCCAGTGGGCAGGTGTCTCTACGTGTCCGTACATCAGTGTGGAGGTGCTGCGGATGCCGCAACGATGCGCGGTGCGGATAACCTGCTTCCACTGTTCGGTCGAGAGCTTATTGCGCGAAAGCACCTCGCGAACATCGTCGTCGAGAATTTCAGCGGCGGTCCCGGGCAGAGTGTCGAGACCATTGTCGCGCAACATGCATAGGTAATCTCGCAGAGGCATGCCAGTCAATTCGACGCCGTAGACTATTTCCATGGGCGAGAAAGCATGAATGTGCATCCGGGGAGTGACTTTTTTGACCGCGCGCAAAATGTCGCGGTAATAAAACGCAGGCAAACCGTGAGGTAACCCGCCCTGAATGCAGACTTCAGTTGCGCCAAGCTCCCAGGCTTCGAGCGCTTTCTGTCCAACCTGTTCAGGGTTGTGGAAGTAGGTATCGGATTCGCGTGGTCCCCGGCTGAAGGCGCAAAACTTGCAGCCGACAAAACAGATATTTGTGAAATTGATGTTGCGGTTGACGACATAGGTGATCAGATTTCCCACCAGATCGCGGCGCAGAGTGTCTGCGGCAACCAGCAGGCCGAGAAGATCATCGCCCTCGGCATTGGCCAGCAGTTGGCGCTGTTGGGACGAGAGCACGGCCCCGTCCTGGGATTTCAATACCTCATCGAGCGCAGCACGCGACTCTGAGGTCATGCGCGGCGCGATCTCAGACCACTCGAGAGAAGGAAAGTTCTCCAGTTCCGAATCTGTCAGAGTACGAATCACAAACCCTCCTAAGGCGACCTTTCAGCGAAACAGGTCATGCTCTGCCGCGCGAATCAACTCACTAGCCGTGCCCCGTCCCGGCCAATAGCGGAAACCTCGAATGATACACGCCGGCGTGCGAGCTAGCTTGCCGCAGACCAGGCCCGCCGCGCAAGCCAGTTCATCCGCGACAGCCTCAATACTCACGCGCAGAGGATAACCGTAGGGATCGCGTCGCCTCCGGTAGTCGTGCAGCGGCTTCATGCCGGCGACGCCGATGGCTACCTCGGTCAGTCCCTCGCGCCAGGGGCGGCCGAAACTATCAGTGATGATCACGGGAAGGGAAAGTTTCAAACGCTTTTTCAGTTCACGATGGAGAACTGCGGCGGAGCTATCGGGATTTTTTGGAAGCAACAAGGCGTGACGGCCCCCATCTACGTTGGAAACATCCACCCCGCTGTTGGCACAGATCAGTCCGTGGCGAGTCTCCGTAATCAGGACGCCTCGCTTGCGGCGAACCACGCGTTTGCTTTGCGCGAGAGCCAATTGCATTACCCGTGCGTCAAGATGATAGCGGCGGGCCCAGGCACGCGAAGCAACGGATGGTTTGATCTTATTCAAATCCACCAGCTGCCCTTCGGTCTTGGAGACAATCTTGTGTTTCACGACCAGGATGTCTCCTTTTTTCAGCGACAGCTTTTGATGCCTTAGCGCGCGCACAAGTTTTTCTGACAACGAGTCTCCCGGCCGTATCTCATCTGGCAAAGAAACCGGAATAATCCGCAGCTCCCGAGGGTGGTCCGCCTGAGTCATTTACTCATTCGCTGCCAGAGGCAGACTGGCCAAGTCCCAACGCCGGATTAACTGCTGGGCGCGGGTTTCGCCAGGGCGCGGCCGCGAGCTCGGCAAGATCGGAGGGACTGTCGACGTCCAGTGCGATGCCGGGAAGCGAGAGTACGACACAGGGTTTCTGAGTGGCGCGGGCAGCAGCCATATGCGGTTTGAAGCTGTCGTTGCCGAAGCGCAAGGGAAACAGGGCGGCGGGACGACGCCAGATTGCATTCGTACCCCGTCCGTCTGCGGCGGGCGCGAGGACAGATCCCTCAGGAGGCGCAACCTCGAAAATCTTTTCCAGTTCCCAGGCCTGGATCAGCGGAATGTCGCCAGGGATTACGAGCGTGCTCTCCACGCCGCGTGATTGGCAGACTTGCGTCGCCATCTCAATCGCGTCCGTCTCACTGCGGTTGGCATGATCGGGAATCACGGCAAAATTAAACCGTTGCGCCAGATAGAGGGCGAAGGGATCGCTCGTGACTACGCTGACCTCGTGAGGACTTACGCATGTCGCGAGGATGTCAAGCAACGTCGAACAACATGGCTTGCGCCAATTCGGTGCGGGCGGACTGGTCGGCTATCGACGCGAGCCGTTGCTTGGCGTTGGCAAGACTCTTGACGGGGACGAGAATCATGACGGGTCCGAGGCGGCGCGGGCTGCGTTTTCTCCGGAGACCAGCGAGAGCACCTGGCGCGCAAGCGCAGCCTTTTCGTCGGGCGTATTCATGACGGTGTTGGCGCAGTGAACGCGTAATCCCGACCGTCGCAACTCTTCCGCGGGCTGGGCATCGCGAGTATCGACAACCAGAATGTCCAGGAATTCCCGGTAGGCCTGGGCAATTCCGGCGATGGAAACTGGCAGACCTTGGGAAGCCATCAAAATTCCAGCTGGTCCGGAAACCGCGCGCTCCGCCGACAATTGGACTGACAGCAGCCACAGGCGCCCGCGTTTGCTTCAACGCATTGGTGATACCTGGCACCGCCAGAATGGGACCGATGCTGGTAACTGGGTTGCTCGGCGCCAGCAACACGACACTAGCCGACATGATGGCATCAATCACGCCCGGAGCAGGCTCAGCATCGGCGGCTCCGGCGAGGCGAACAGATTTCACTGGGTCTTGAAACCAGCGTTGCACGAAATATTCTTCGAAGCTAAGCTCGCCCACTGGCGTGTCGACCCGAGTTTCCACTCGAGAGTCGCTCATGGGGAGAATACGGGCCTGAACTCCCATCTTGGCCGCAATCTCCGCGGTCACCTCCGTCAGCGTCTTTCCCTGCGTCAACAGTTTCGAACGAAGCAGGTGAACGGCGAGGTCACGGTCGCCAGTGTGGAACCAGATCGGTTCTCCCAGCTCTCCCATGGCCTGCAGGCAGAAAAAGGTATCTCCCTTCACGCCCCAGCCTCGTTCTTTGCTGAGCACGCCCGCGAGTACGTAGGTAATCGAATCCAGATCGGGGGAAACGTACAATCCCCACCACTCGAGATCGTCTCCGGTATTAACGATGATGGTGAGTTCCTTGGCGGAAACCACTTGCCGAAGACCATCCACGAATTTGGCGCCTCCAGTTCCGCCGGTAAGCACAACAATCATGCAGCGGTCGCCCTCCAAGCGTAGCCTTCGCGATCCGCCGCTGCCTTGACCTTTTTCGCGAGAAGCCCAGGACCGGCGGTAACGGCAGGCAAGAACTCAGGATAAATCGGAAGTCGCGGTCGCAAGCTATATCCCTTGGCTTCAGTGCGCAACCTAAGCTCTTCCAGATGCGGCCACGGTTTCTCGGGATTGATGAAATCGGGCGTCAAGGGCGAGATCCCTCCCCAGTCATTAATGCCGGCGCCGAGTAGTTCATCGTAATACGGAGCTGAAAGGTTGGGCGGAGCTTGAATATTGATGTCCGGCAGCAGCAATCTCGCCACCGCCACAGTGCGGAGTATTTCGCCGTGGGTTGGCTCGGGCCAATCCTGCATCGGAATGCCAGGCTTGGCGCGAAAGTTCTGGACGATGACCTCTTGGATGTGCCCGTAGCGGAGGTGAAGTTCGCGAATAGCAAGGAGTGTGTTCACCCGATCCTCGGGGGTCTCACCGATTCCGAAGAGCAAGCCAGTAGTGAACGGCACATTCTGTTTGCCGGCTTCTTCGATGGTGCGCAAGCGTTTGCTGGGGATCTTGTCGGGTGCGTTGTCATGCGCAGCGCCGGGCCGAAGCAGGGCGTCGCTGGTGGTCTCCAGCATCAGTCCCATACTGGGTGAAACCGCCGCCAGGCGCCGGATCCAATCGGCACTCAGCAGTCCCGGATTAGGATGTGGCAACAAGGTAGTTTCACGCAGCACCAATTCGCACATGGCTTCGAGATAGTGCAGAGTCGACTTGTATCCCAGGCGGCGCAGCGCTTCGCGCATCTCGGGAAACGCGAGCTCGGGTTTGTCGCCCAAGCTGAAGAGTGCCTCGGTGCAACCCATCTTCTCTCCTGCACGAACTACTTCCAGTCACTTCGTCAGGAGTCATAGTGTGCGCGCCTGCATCGCCTGGATCCCGTCGAAAGATGCAATAGCCGCAATAATCCCGGCAGAGATTGGTGAGAGGGATAAAGACTTTACGGGAGTAGGTAATGATGTCTGGCTTGAAGCGCTGCTTAGCCGCGACCGCAGCGGCAAGGAGCGCGGGGAGTTCGTGGTCGCCCGCGCGAATCAGTTGGCAGGCCAGCGCGCGGGAGAGAGGCAAGCCGCAGCGTAGTTCGTCCAAGTGGGTACGGGAGAGTGGAGTCGAGATTGTGTGCTCGGAGGGCACGGTTTCTTCTATAGATTCCAAATGCTTAACAAACGTCTAGTGTTCAGTCGTTTTCCAATCTCGATATCAATGCTACTGCAAGAGCAACGCCAAACACGGGAATCATACATGAGAATGTAATTGCGTCGCAGCTTCTGCACGCAGGTAAAGCCACGATGTTCGCCGGACAGGCAGCATCGCCTGCTCACGACGAACCACCCGCCATAAGCGCGATCCAGATTTTGCGCAGAGAGGGTTGAATTGTTCAACACTTGACTTCTCCAACATGTGAGCGCAAGATATCGCGCATTCCGCTCGACCGGTCCGTATCAAGCGTCATTATGGAGCACTCGCAGATCCACCGAGTCAGTGTTGCCGATCAGGTGGCATCGGTTCTGCGGCAGAGGATTCTTAACGGCGAATTGCGTCCCGGAACTCCGCTCCAGGAAGTGCCGCTGAGTGCATCCCTCGGAGTATCGACGAAATACCATGCGGGAAGCCACCCGCATTCTGTCACTGGAAGGCCTGCTCAAACGCAACGTCCACCGCGGCGTAGCGGTCTCCCAGCTCTCCCTGAAGGATGTTCATGAGATCTACCAGCTACGGCGGATGTTGGAAATCCCAGCAATACTCGCGGCCAAGTCAAACCATACCGACGTGCTTCCGGAACTGCAGAATGCTCTCGGAGGGCTATGAGGGAGCAGTGCGCCGGCGCGACTGGGTGCGTGCCGTCGAATTCGATCTGCAGTTCCACAGCCTGCTCATCCGATTTCTCCATAATCGGCGCCTGGAATCGTTCTATCAGCGGGTTATCGGAGAGCTGCGGATGGGCATGGTGCTGGTGGATCGCCGTCACGATGATCCCGGTGGGTTGGTTCCGGCGCACCGCAAGATTTGGCAGCTGTTGGCAGCCGGAAAACTTAAACAGTGCGCAACCGTCCTGGCCCGCCATCTGGATGATTCCGAATTGAGGCTCAGCAAGGTAATGACGGAGATTTCAAAGAAGAGGTGAAACAGCGAGGTCTTGGCGAAAATTCAGCACTAAGGAGGCGACGATGGAGCCCAAAGTTACAAACCGAGTCGTAGGCAACGGTTTTAGGAGCTTGAATTTCGCGCTATGCCTAATCGCAGGGACCCTCACGATTTTGCCGCTGCACGCTCAGGTAGTAACCGTAACGATTCAAGGGCGCGTTTACGACACGACTGGAGCCGCGATTTCACAAGCCACAGTTAAAGCAGTCAATGCCGACACGGGCTTCGCGCGTTCCACGACCGCCACGGCGACGGGAGATTACCAAATCTCGTCGCTTCCCGTTGGTGAGTACACCGTAACCGCAGAGAAGACTGGATTCCAGAAGTCAGGCGAAGAAAGTCCATCTCGATGTTGGAGCGACTGGAGACCTGGACTTCAACCTTTCGCCTGGTCAAGTCCTGGCAGAGGTAACAGTGCAAGATGTTGGCGAGGTAGCGGAGACAACCCGGACCATGATCAGCTCGGTGATCGACGAGCAGAAGATTGAAAACTTGCCAGTCAATGGCCGGGAATTCATTGACTTCGCGCTCTTGGCGCCGGGAGTCACGATAGGGGACACGACATCGGGCAGCACGGATGTCATTGTTGAGCCCGTGACCAAACTTTCCTTTGCAGGACAAAATATCCATTTCAACTTCATCGCGGTGGACGGAGCTGATGACATCTCGACTGCGTCAGGCATCCAGCGGGGGACGCCACCGCAAGAGGCGGTTCAGGAATTTCGCGTGATCAATACCGATTACACCACAGAGTTCGGCCGCGCCACGGCTGGCATTGTGAACATAATTACAAAAAGCGGAACCAACAACTGGCATGGATCGCTCTATGAATACTTTCGCAACAATGTCATGGACGCCAAGAGCATTCTGTCTGCGCCCGGATTTAATATCCTCCGGCAAAACCAGTTTGGAGCTTCGCTAGGCGGGCCCGTCAAGAAGGATAAAACGTTCATCTTCGCCAATTACGAAGGCCAAAGGCGGGGTGAATCGCCGACTTACAATTCCGCGGTCCTGGGCAACATTACCGCCATTAACCAGGTTAAGACCCAAGTATTCGGGTTGCCGGCCGAAAACCTATTCGTACTGCGAGCGGCGAACACCGACAACGGCTTCTTTCGGCTGGACGAAAACCTGAGTAGTCGGAACTACTTGTATGTGCGTTATTTCATCAACGACGATCGTTTGACCAATCAGTCACCGCTCAACAACGGGTTCGATCTGCCCTCGGCCTTTAAGAACAACAATATTCGGGATCAGTCGCTGGCTGGCGGTCTGACGACCACATTTTCGCCGTCATGGATCAATGATCTCCGAATGCAGTATGCGCATCGTACGTTTGATTTTCCGGTTGTTTCCACTCAACCGCACCTGGAGGTGGCAAATACCTTCGCGGTGGGGGTAAACCGGGGTAACCCAGACATTTACCGCGAGGGACGCTACGAACTGGTGGACAACGTGGCGCACAATGTGTCCAACCACACCATCAGCTTCGGCGGCAACTTCGATCGCGTGTCGACCTATGAATCCTTTCCGCTCTTCTACCCATTCGAGGCCGACTTCTCAAACCTTACAGCTTTTCTTGGCACCGACGGTGCGGCCGGATGTCCCCCTTTCGCCGGGAGCGGCTTGCCCCGACCCATTCGTAATTTTCTTTGAGCGGTTCAGTACCACCACGAACCCGCCATTCACAGAGCCCACACTGCAGGGCGGAACCGCGGTCTATCATGGCGGCCCAATATCGCAATCCATCAGGCAACAGGCTTCTGCGACTCTGGACCACACCTACAACGGCCTCTACATTCAGGACAAGTGGCGCGCTTCGCAGAAGCTGACTCTCAACGCAGGACTGCGCTGGGAGTTCGAAACCTGGCCGTCGCATGTGTTGAACACGCAGTCTAAGAATTTTGATCCGCGGATTGGGTTAGCCTACGATTTGGGAACATCCCATAATGCGGTATTCCGTGCGGGCTTTGGGTTGTTTCACGGAATCATTCCGTCGCCCTTGCTGATGTGCCAGCAGCCTTCCTGTGGGGGGCTTGCAAAGTATCCCGGTCGTTCGTTTGAAGACGGCCTCAATGCCAATACTGGCCTTTTCAGCTATGCCAGTACCCCAGGCATCAACTTCCTTGCTCTCAATGCGCTGCTCACGCAGGGAACCTACCCGAACGGCACATCGTGTACGTTCATTTTCCCCGGTTGCACATTGGATAAGGTAGGCTTCCTGCAGGATGCAACCATCGTGCGTTTCAACCAGGACCATCAGAACCCTTACGGGATTCAGGCCAGCGCCGCTTTGGAGTTCCAGCCGTTCAAAGATACAGTGCTAAGCATTTCAGGCGTGCACGTGCGCGGCGTACACCTTGGCAGCTTCTACAACGTAAACCAACCCGACCCCAGTGGCAGTGTCCTTGTGCACAATTCAAATGGGAGCACCAGTTGTAAGAATGTTTATTTCGATTTCGCATCGCCGCTCAATCCAGGAGGGCCGATCACGCCCCCGAACTGCACAGCTTATCCATCGCAAATGGTCATTCCAACCGTGCCTCACGTAGCCGGTGTCCCCGGCTTTCGCGATCCACAATTCAGCGTGTTCTTCGAGGCAACTTCGAAGTGGGACTCCGTATACGACGGACTGCTGGTGAACCTGAACAAGCGACTAGCGCGAAATTTCTCGTTTGCCGTCAGTTATACGTATTCCCACTCGATTGATGACGGGCCGAATCCCAGCTTCGTCCTGATTCCGCAAGACAGCGCCAATTTTCGAGCCGAGCGGGCAAGCTCGGCGGATGACGCCCGCCATCGCTTTGTCGGCAATGCAATATTCTCAAGCCCTGCGAGTTGGAATCTGCTTCTACGCGACTTTACCTTCAGTACGATCGTCACGCTGCAGTCGCCACAATACTTCACCAAGTATGCCGGCTTTGATGTCAACGGCGACGTCTTCGGAAACAATGATCGAGTCGGTGGAGAACCACGCAACACCTTCAAGGGCGATTCACTGCAGACCGTTGACATGCGGCTGGAACGCGCTTTCTCCATTCGAGAAAAGTTGAAGCTTCGTCTCCTATTCGAAGCGTTCAACCTCATGAACACGGTAAACGTCCGCTACTCCAATACCAGCTATGGAGCGGCTGACTTCTGCCCGTCGGCTCCTGGGGCTCCCGGTTGCGGGGGCGCGACCTTCAGGGAGGGTTCACCTAATCCGCTCTACGGAACACCTAGCGCAGTGTTCAACCCGCGCCAGTTACAATTGGCAGCACGCTTCACTTGGTAAGGCTTTACAGGGCGGGGCGGGCGAGGCCTGCTCCGTTTAGGATCTCGATAAGGACAGTAGCGGCCCCAGCCTCTCTATGAGTGTTACCCAAGAAGAATTCCGTAAGGCGCTGGGCTGTTTTGCCACCGGGGTGACGGTGATCACCGTGGACCACGAAGGCGAAGTACATGGTATGACGGCAAACGCATTTACGTCCGTGTCGCTCGATCCCATGCTGGTGCTGGTTTGTGTGGATCATCGGGCGCGCACCCATGCTCACTTGCACGCCAAAAAGCGATTCGGAGTGAATGTGCTCACGGAAAACCAGCGCGCCATCTCGGAATATTACGCGCTTGCCAGCCAGACCAACCAGGATGCCGAGCGAGAAGCCGGCGCACAGTTTGACCGAACCACGCACGGGACGCCGGTGCTTCATGGCGCTCTGGCCTATTTGGAGTGCCGTCTGCGCACCGCCGAAGACGCGGGAGACCACACCATCTTTATCGCTGAAGTCGAGGATGTAGTGGTACGCGATGGCGATCCGTTGCTATTCTTTCGTGGAAAGTATCGTGCGATAGGGGCGGAGGCGTACGGTTCCTCCACCACAACGGCAAGTCGCGCAACCTCTGAATTCGACCGCTCCAGTCGCTCCAAACACTAAACGGGGAGAAGCAATGCGATTTGGCATCTATTGCGAAATTCAGACGCCGCCAGGCAAGTCGCACTATCGACATGATTTGGGAAATCATGCGCCAGATCGAACACGCGGACGAATGTGGCTTCGACGTCTACTCCGTGATTGATCATCATTTCTTCCAGAAGTTCTCCATTTCTGCCAACCCCCTGGCCATGTTCGCGGCGGCCGCGCAGCGCACCAATCGCATCCGCTTCCGCACCGCGCTTCACACTCTGCCGCTGGAAAATCCGATGCGCTTGGCAGGCATGATCGCCGAGACCGACATTCTCACGAATGGGCGCCTCGAGTGTGGTTTGGGTCGCGGGCATGCATGGCTTTTCGGACCTTCGGCCCTGCCGCTCGAGGAAAGCCGCCCACGCTACAACGAAGCTATAGACATTCTGGAGTTGGCATTTAGCAAAGAGAAATTTTCTTACGATGGCGAGTACTACAAAGTGAAAGACGTTAGTGTGGTGCCGCGGCCGTTGCAGAAGCCTCATCCTAAGTTCTATACCGGCGGCACCAGTGACATCACGTATCAGATGGCTGGCGAAAAGGGTTGGGGAATATTCGTGCCTCCATTGCTTCCATGGAAGGTGTTAGAGGCCCCACTAAACATCTACAAGAAGGCTTGCTCTGAACACGGCTACCTGCCCGATATCGTGTACATCCGACCCGTGTACATCGACGAAGATGAGAAGATGATTCGCCGCGAGGTCGAGCAGGCCTTGCACAACTTTCTGGCATTCAATGCGTCTCCGATTGAGTCGCTGCAGAGCGAGGAGAAGAAAACTGAGCTTCGTGCCAAGGGGTATGGCTTTTACGCCAGCGGCGCGCTCGAGTCGCTCACGAAGCTGAGCTATGAGGAAATCGTGGAACAGGAGATTGGATTCATCGGACCGCCCGAGAAAGTCATCCGTCAGGTGCAGGCCCTCGAAGCGAAAGGTGGCATCGGCGAGTTGGCGATTGTTTCGAACTTTGGCGGGCTGGATCACTGGAAAAGCATCAAGACGCAACACATGTTTGCCAAACACGTGATGCCGGCGTTCCGTCCAGTGCGTGTGGATGCGAAGGCAGCGGACTAGGTATGGCTGTCTGGGAACCACCTCCGTCCGGGCAAACCGGCCGTAGTTCGGCAGTCGCTCAAACCCACCAGCCGGCGGGCGCCGTTTCCTCTAGTGTCGCGGCGACGTTTTCTACCATGAGTGCGCGCCGCTTGTTGGTATTCGGCGGGATCGCCCTCATTGCGAGCGGCATGCTGTTCGGCGACATCTTTGCGGTGTTTATTCTTCACCAGAACGCAGGACGCACAGGCGCAGCCTTGCTCGCGGCCGTGCAAGCGGTGCAGGCACGGAATCCGGCGGCGGTGAAGGAAGCCTTTGGGCATATGGGCGAATTCCTGGAGGACCGCGGCACCAAGGTGGACACCCACGTTCACATGATTGATGCCGGCTACCTCGCGTTGCTATTGGCGCTGATCCAGCCGTACGTAGCTCTTTCGGCGTCGCGTAAGAAGCTGCTAGCCAAAGTCCTGTTAACCGGCGGAGTGCTGCTGCCGGTCGGAATTTTTCTCATCCACTATGTCGGCCTGGCTCATAGTCCGCTTACTGCAATTGGATGGGCGAGCGTCCTGGCCGATTCCGCCGGGGGATTGTTAATCATTGCCTTGGTCGGCGAGGGGTGGGGCTTGTGGAATTACTTCCGCAGCCGCCGCGTGGGCACAACCGAGCCCGAATTGCCGCAGGACCACACCTGGGAGCGGCGGACGCTGCTGGCGGGCGGAACAGTGCTGGTGCTGTTGGGTTTCTTGCATGGTGCCTGGTATGCCGGTGCAAACTTGTATGAACATGAGAATCGGGAAATGTTGATTCTGAAAGCCATGCTTGACCAGGGTTCCGGCCACGACATTTCTGTCGCTTCAGTAAATGCATACGGCGGCTTGCAAGCGGAGAAAGCAGTCGAGATCGCGGCGCATTCTCATATCATCGAGTTCGGATTGCTGGCGATTCTGCTTTCCTTCCTCCAGCCCTACGTGTTTCTCAGCGACCGGTGGAAGAGGCGATGGATCTATTTGTTGCTCGCTGGATCCGTAATCCTGCCTATATTTGTTTTGTTGGAACTCAAAATCGGATTGCTCGCCGGTGGCATTGCGGATGCGGGCGGGCTCATGGTGATCGTCGCTTTGATGGGGATGTTGGTCGGTGTGCTTCGCTACAGCGGCAGGCTGGACGCCGAAATCGGGAGCGCTCCATGAACGGGGCACGCAAGCTTCTTGTTTTTGGGGGCATTGCGCTGGCGACGTTGGGCATGCTCTATGGCCTGTACTACGCGGTTCTTGTGGAGCACCAAACGCTCGACCGCATGGGCGGGTCGTTGGCAACAGCGTTTACGCAAGCTGCCGAGCGCAGGCTGCCCGAGGCGCGCACTTCCATTGATATCTATGCAGCGACCAAATTTGACTATGCGAGGCAGGTCGACGTCCACTCGCACTGGATCGGCTTAGCCATGCTGATGATCGTGCTCGGCGTCGTGTTTGACGATGTGGCGTTCGGAGAGCGAATTCGTTTTGGAATCGCGCTATCGCTGCTGATCGGGTCGGTGATCTTTCCTTTGGGAGTAATCCTGCAGACGACAGATGGCGGGGTGCTGGCGTCCGCGCTTGCAATTGTGGGCTCTGCCCTGATCATCGTTGCGTTGGCCGCAGTGGCCGCCGGTTTCGCGCGGACGAGCACGTGAGCCTTCTCGGAACCATGACCGTCGATGCAGCGCCACTTTGTTAAGCTGGTTCTCTGTCCTGAGCGATAGATGACCCGGGCACAGATGAGCAGACGCGAGGAATAACGGAAGTATGTATCCACGAGCATTTCACTACCACCGTGCTGGCTCGCTGCAGGAAGCGGTGACTATGCTTTCGCAACTCGGCGATGAAGCAAAGGTGCTGGCTGGCGGTCAAAGCTTGATCCCACTCATGAAGCTGCGCTTTGCCAATCCCAGTCATCTTGTCGACCTGAACTTTATTTCTGGAACTTCATATATCAAAGAAGAAAACAATACGCTCCGCTTTGGTGCTCTAACGCGGCACGCCGAAATCGAGGCTTCGCCAATCGCTGCGAAGATTCCCATCCTTCATGATTGCGCTGCTGGAATTGCTGATGTGCAAGTGCGCAATCGTGGAACGATTGGCGGCTCATTGGCTGAGGCCGATCCCAGCGGCGATTGGGCTACAGTCCTGATCACGCTTCCTACCGAAGTTCGCTGTCTGGGCCGGACTGGCGAACGCTCACTTCCGCTCTCGGATTTCATCAAAGATGCTTACACGACCACGCTGGCGCATGATGAACTGGTTAGAGAAGTCGTGCTCAAAGTGCCACCTAAAGGCAGCGGCGGAGCGTATCTTGCATTCAAGCGCTCTGCGCCTGTGTATCCCACCGCGAGCGCAGCCGTGCAACTCACTATGGAAGGGGACATCTGTAAGGATGCAGCCATCGCTCTCGGCTGCGTCGGCTTGACGGCCATCAAAGCGAGGGATGCGGAGGCAGCGCTTCGCGGGCAACGAATCACGGACAAAACCAAGTCAGCCGCGACGGAAGCCGCCCGGATTGCAGCCGATCCACAAACCGACATGCGCGGTTCGGCTGACTACAAACGCACTCTAGCAGCCGCTCTGGTAAAGCGTGCGATTGATATTGCGATCCGGCGCGCTGCCGGCCAACAGGTCGAGGTAAGCCATATCTATGCCTGAAGCGGTCGAAAAGGTGACCCTTCAACTAACGGTGAACGGGAAACCGCATTCGTTGAGCGTGGAACCGCGCGTGTTGCTGGTGGAACTGTTGCGGGAGATACTCGACCTGACTGGAACGCATGTGGGTTGCGATACCACATATTGCGGTGCATGCACGGTGTTGATGAACGGAGCGGCCGTGAAATCATGCACGATGTTCGCGGTACAAGCCGAAGGCGCCGAGGTCCTCACCGTCGAGGGCCTCGAGAAAGATGGTGAACTTCACCCCATTCAGAAAGCCTTTGGAGATTCCTATGGCTTGCAGTGCGGATACTGCACGCCCGGACTGATGATCTCAACACTTCAGTTGTTATCAAAGAATAGGAAACCCAACGAAAAAGAGATGCGCAAGGCCATTGCCGGCAACACCTGCCGCTGCACCGGCTACCAGAACATCCTCAAGGCGATTCAATTGGCGGCGCAGAACATGGATGGAGCTTGATTCGTGGCGATTAAATTTGGGGGCGAATTCGAAGTCAAGCGGACTCCAGAAGAAGTTTATGACTTTCTCACTGATCCGAAGAAGTTCGCGCCTCTGTTGCCGGATTTCCAGAGCATGACGGTGCAGGATGCGACCCACTTTAAGGTTAAGGTGAACGTCGGCATCTCCTACATCAAGGGAGCAGCGGACGTGAGGATGGAACTGACTCAGGCTGATCGCCCCAAAAGGGCGCAGTACAAAGGCAATGGTAGGGTTTCGGGAGGAAATGTTTCGCTGACAGCTGGTTTTGATCTCTCGCCTAGCGATAGTGGAACGAAAGTCGCGTGGCAGGGCGAGGCCCAGGTTTTTGGCGGCCTGGCCTCCGTCGCAGGCGGACTACTAGAGCCGCTGGGCAAAAAAAACTTGCAGAAGTTGATCGATGGATTGCAGGCAGCACTGCAGTGAGGTCGCCTGATGCAAGCATTCTGTGTCTGGAGTTGATTTGTGAGTCCCGAAGCTGACAAGAAGAATTGGGTAGGCAAGTCGCTGCCACGAAAGGAGGAGAATCGTCTTCTGCGTGGCCGAGGCAAGTTCAGTGATGACATCAAGCTGCGCGAGATGCTCTACCTGCGGTTTATCCGTTCGCCATACGCTCATGCCAAAATCGTCAGCATAGATGTTTCTGGTGCGGAGGCCCTGCCCGGCGTAGTTTGCGCGCTGACCGGCACTGAGGTCGCTCAGCAGACGCAGCCATTTATTGAAATTGGTCCCGACCCCTTCGCCAAAATCAAAGACTATCCCCTGGCAGTTTCGAAGGCGCGCTATCAAGGTGAGCCTTTAGCAGCTGTGGTCGCTGAGTCACCAGCCTTAGCGGATGACGCGGCTGAGTTGGTTCAGGTTGACTACGACCAGCTCGATCCAGTTGTGGATGCGGAAGACGCGCTGACGAACAAAAGTCTGCTACACGAAGAGGCTGGTACGAACCTGGTGTGGAATGGTGTGTTCGAATACGGCGACGTCGAGAAGGCCTTCAGGGACGCCGCTTATCTGGTCAAGATCGATCACCTGCATTTCCATCGCTTCTCCAGCACGCCGCTGGAGAACAACGTAGTGATCGCTCAGTGGAATCCTAAGGATGAGCGTATCTATTACCAGTGCAACAACTCTTTCCCGTCATTTGCAATCCAGTTTTTAGCAGCGCACTTAGGCGTTCATATCGATCGCATTCGGGTTGAGACTTCTGATATCGGCGGCAGCTTCGGAATCAAAATCACGAGTTATCCCCAAATGGCGGTGTGTGCGCTGGCTTCGAAGAAAGCCGGTGGGCGTCCGGTGAAATGGGTGGAAACCCGCTCCGAGCACATTACATCGAGCGCACACGGCAACGAGCGGACCTTCCGTGACACTCGAGTTGCGCTCGACAAGAACGGCGTGATCACAGCCATCACCTCGCGGCATATCGATGACTGCGGAGCATACCCTCGCTACGAGCCGTTGGGCTGCGTCATCTGGTCGCAGGTGTTTCCCGGGGTTTATCGCTTCAAGAATGCCCGAATCGATTTCAGCCAGGGGGTGACGAACAAGTGTCCTGTTGGGCCGAACCGCGGCTACTCGCGTATGCAGCATTTGTGGTTTCTGGAGCGAGTCGTGGACATCTGCGCACACGAGTTGGGTATTCCAGCGGACGAGATGCGGCTGCGCAATTACATCCGTCCCGAAGAATTTCCTTATACGACGCCGAACGGTTGCGTATACGACTCGGGGAACTATCCGAAAATGCTGCAACTAGCGAAGGATCTCATCGGCTGGGACGATTGGAAAAAGAAACAAGTTACAGCCCGCGAACAAGGACGACTGATCGGGATTGGGATTGGAACGACTCTCGACTCGGGGACAAACAACTTCGGCCAATCCCAGATTGTGAATCCGTTTCTGCCCTACTCGGGGAATTCCCAAGGGCGCCAACTGCAAACTCGATATCTACGGAGAAGTGGTGGTGGCCGTCGGCTCTTGCCCGCAGGGTCAGGGACATGAAACAACCGCCGCGCAAGTGGTGGCCGATGTTCTGAATATCCATCCCGATCTGATCACGGTTCGTACCGGCTTTGATACGGAACGCAATGTGCACACGGGATTTTCGGGAACTTATGCCAGCCAGTTTGCTGTCTCGGGACTGTCCGCCGTCCACGGCGCCGCACAGAAGTTGAAGGCTGAAATGAAGCGCCTGGCTGCCTTCGCTCTTGAGACAAATGAAGATGATCTGGAGTTCGGTACCGGGGCCCAAGGTCCGGAGATTCGAGCGAAGAGCACCGGAAAGTCCATCAACTACTGGGGGCTCGCCAACCTGGTCAACGCCAACAGTGCGGCTTTGTCGCCTGAGCTCTACGAACTCACGCTCAATTGCCGTTATATCTGGCGCGCGCCATTTAAGGTGCCGGATACCAAGAAAAAGTACGGCAGCCTGACCTTGACTTACGCGGCCCAACTCCACATGGCCGTGGTTGAAGTGGATCGCGATACGTTTATTCCTCGTATTCTTGACTATGTTGCCGTCGACGATTGCGGCACAGTCATCAATCCTCCTATCGTGGAAGGACAAGTTTATGGCGCGACCGCGCATGGCATCGGCGCGGCTCTAATGGAAAACTGCGTGTACGACGCGGTGGGCAACATGCTCACCAGTACATTCAGCGATTACATCCCCATCACGGCCGTCAACATGCCTAATGTGAAGTATGGCCACATCGAGACGCCCTCCCCGCATAGTTATAGCGGAGCCAAAGGGATGGGCGAGGGCGGAGCTGCGCCCATCCATACGATTTCAGCTGCGCTGCAGGATGCATTGTTCACAAGCGGCATCATCATCGATGATTCGTTCAACAACGCGGACAGCCTTTTCCGCGCTCTGACTGCCAAAGAAATCAGTCAGGCCGACAAGTTAGTGAAGGTGGAGAAGCGAGTGTAGCAGCGCCGCCTTGTGATGAAACGTGTGTGTGTCATCGGTTGCGGAGCTATCGGGAGCCTATATGCGGCGCACCTGGCGCGCGTCGCCGAGGTTTGGGCCTTTGTTCGCCGCGAAGAGCACGCTGAGGCTCTGAACCGTGAAGGGCTGCGGGTCTCAGGCACACACGAATTTCATGTACAGCTAAAGGCGACTACACGAAGCGGACGAACTTCCAGACTGTGACTTGGCAATCGTGGCGACAAAAGCGACGCAGGTAGCCCAGTCCGTCGGTCCAGTGGGTGAGCGTTTTGACAAAGGCGGGGTCATCTCGGCGCAAAATGGACTGGGGAGTGAGGAGCTAATCGCGCGCCTGCACCCGAGGGCAAGTCATTCGCGGTACAACCTTTATGAGCGGCACGCGCCACAGCGATACCCACGTCCAGTACGAACTGGACACGGCCACATGGCTGGGACCGTTTGAGCCGCGCAACACACCATTTTCCATGGTGAAAGAGGCTGCCGATCTGATTATCGCCGCGGGACTGAAAGCGGAAGCTCTCCAGGACGCGCGTCCAGCCCAGTGGTCGAAGTTGATCTTCAATGCATCGGTCAATGGAGTCTCGGCGCTGACCGGCTTGCCCCACTCGCCGCATTTTGCGGACGAGTCCCAGTTTTCCGAGTCTGGGTCACTTGTTGCACGACCTGATCGAAGAAGGCAAACGTGTGGCGGCGGCGGCAGGAGTGCATCTGCACGAAGATCCGTGGGAGATGAATAAGATCGGGGCGATGACGAATCATCCGACGTCGATGCTAAACGACATTCGGCATCACTCGCCGACAGAAGTCGACTTCCTGAGTGGCGCGATCGCGCGGGAAGCGGAGCGCGCCGGAGTGTCAGCGCCTTTGCATACCGCTGTTTACAGGCTTATCCGAGGTCAGGAAGCATCATGGAGTTTCAAGGACGAGAACCGGGCGGTCGCAACGCATGGAAAGGGGCCCTAGTCGATGCCCTGGCCGATTGACGAATCGAAACTGGAGCGCGTGCGCGCCCTGATGAAAGATCAGGGCCTGACCGCGCTTGTGGTGCGCGCGCCCGATAACATCGTCTATCTCACCAACTATTGGTGCATGAAAGGATATGATGCGGTCATCTTTCCCCGCGAGGGCGAACCTACACTGATAGCGCTCGAGCCGCAACTCGCAGACGCGCAGCGTAATTCCTGGACGAAAGACATTCGGCTGTTCAAGGGCTACGACGAACGCGATCCTCGGCCGCCACAGTACCGCGCACTCGATCTCGCGCTCGAAGTCCTGAAGCATCGCGGCCTCACCGACCGGGTCGCGATCGAGCTCAATATGGGCACGCAGTCTGCTGACCGAATGGTAGGAGAGCCGACCACCCCCACGCAATTTTATTTTGACGCCTTTCGCAAAGTTGGCGGTCAGGTGGTCGATGCGACGCCAGTGCTTAACGAAGCCCGCGCAATCAAAACTCCTCAGGAAATCGAGCGCATGCGCCTGGCCAACGAACTGGCTGCCCTCGCCATGGAATATACCCGCGAGCACATGCGCCCGGGTATGAAGGAAAGCGAGGTTGGCGGCATGTATGAGGGCTTCGTGCACGGGCTCGGCGTCGGCTACCAGGGCAAGGTGGAGATGGCACGCGCCTTCACTTTGGTTTGGTCGGGCAAAGGCATCGCGACCTTTACAGCCACTGGTGACCGGCCGATCCAGGAGAATGAACCGACACTTTTTGAAATCTGGGTGTGCGTGGACGGCTACTGGACTGACCTCACCAAGAATGCCTGCCCCGGCGACCTCACGCCGGAGTATCACAAACTGCTTGATCTGTTGCTCAAGGTCTTTAACGAAGGAGTTGCCCACGCGCGCGACGGCGCAAGTTTTCCTGATCTCGATCGTTTGATTCGTGCTCGCATTGCGGAAGGCGGATATCCAGGACAGCCTTCTCATCCAATTTGTCACGGTGTCGGAGCGCGCGCTCACGAGCCGCCTTACGCGCATCAGGCGGGAGGAGGCACGATCCGGAAAGACATGGTGCTGGCTATCGAACCAGGAATCTACTGGCCCGGCGGCGGTGGCCTGCGCCTCGAGGATGATTTCCTGATCACCGACAAAGGCAACGAGAAGCTGTGCTCGTATCCTGATGATTTCAGACTAGCCAGTAAATAGTATGTGGCGCGGACCTGCCCTGAGCGACAGTCGAAGGGGCCTTCTGCCCGCATGACTCGGAGGCGCGAGAGCACTTGAAGCCCACAACGAAAGCGAGCGGCGGCTCGGACTCGAAGCTCATCGAGAGAATCCTCGCCGAGGTCAAAGAGGAAGAAATCGTCGCAATGTGCTGCGACGTCATCAACATTCCGAGTCCTACGGGCGAAGAACTGCCGATGGCGCACTACATGCAGGATGCGCTGCGTCGCCTCGGTCTCGACGTGACCTGGCAGGAAGTGGAGGAAGGCCGCGCCAACGTGGTAGGTCGCTGGGTGGGGAGCGGAGGAGGCCGGAACCTGATGTTCAACGGCCACATGGATACTTCCAACACCGGCCGCGAAGATTTTCTCACCGGCATTGGCTACAAGCCCAACGCGGTGGTGAAGAACGGAATGATCTACGGCCTGGGCATTTACAACATGAAAGGCGCACTGGTCTGCTATACCCACGCGGTCCAGGCGCTGCAGCGTGCCGGCGTCAAGTTGAAGGGCGATGTCATCATCGCGGCGGTGGCAGGGGAAATCGAAAAAACGCAGTGGGGTGAATTCAAGGGCAAAGAATATCGCGGCTACGGCTATGGCACGCACTACCTGGTGAACCACGGCATCGTGCCGGATATGTGCATTCTGGGCGAGCCCACCGACATGCAGCTCGTGCTCGAACACTTTGGATCGCTATGGGTGCGCATTTCTTGCACGGGCATTTACGTTCACACCGCTTTCTGCGAAGGGCGGGAAGAAATGAACTCTATCCGCCGCATGCACAACGTGATGCGATACGGTCCTGGAATGGATCGCGCAGTGGGAGAAGAAGGCGTCTTACGGCGGACGGAAAGCGATTGTGAATCTCGGCGGCATTCGTGGCGGTCACCCCTGGCGGGCCAGCCGCACTCCGGAGAAGACTGATCTATTTTTGGATGTTCGCGTCCCGCCGACCATATCGATGAGCGATGCCCGCCGCGACATGCAGCAACTTTTCTTCGATCTGGAGAAGAAACATCCCGACTGGGGATTGGAGTTCGAGACCTACGTTTCCGTTCCCGGCGCCCGCATCAGCGAAGAGCACGAGATGATCAAGGCGATTGACGCCAATCATTCGCGCATTATGAGCAAGCCGCCTGACCGGCAGGTTGTGGTCTGGTGTTCAGATGCCAGCGTGCTCAGCCGGTATGGCATCGAAACCGTGAATTATGGCCCTTCCAGCGGCCCGCGCGACGCCGAGGGCGAGAAAGTGAAAATCAAGACTCTGGTGGATATCACGAAGATTTATGCACTGACCGCCGCGGAGTTGTGCGGCGTGGAATAGGAAAAGACACACGCCCTGAGGTGACTTTGCCGAGTCAGAAGGAAATCGACCGTCGCTACAAAACCTCCGCGCCCGCATGGAGAGCGAAGGTCTCGACGCGCTGATCGTCTGCGGCAACCAGTATGCCGGCTTTGAAGGCGCCGTGCTGTACGTCTCCGGCTTCGAGATTGTGCACCGTTACGTTTATGTGGTTCTACCGCTCGTGGGTGAGCCCACTTTGGTTTTTCCACGTGAGGCACGCTGGATCGGTGACAAGTCGAAGCCTTGGGTCAAGGACCAGGTCTGGCCTGATATCCCGGGGAAATGGCTGCGCGAGCGTGGACATGAGCGTAGGTGGAGGCGCGTCGGCGTCTACGGCATGAATTTCGTCATGGCGGTGCGCGACTACCGCGAGCTGACCCAAGCTTCATTCGAGTTAGTTCCGTTCGACGTCCAGTTTGATATGGCGCGCGCGGTTAAGAGCGAAGAAGAGCTCGCCGAGGTACGCGACGCCATGGACATCATCGTGGATGGTTTCTGGGCGTTGGTTGCCGCCTATGAGCCGGGCAAGACCGAAGCTGAGATCATGGCACCCGCAGTGGAGCGGTTCTTCGCTCGCGGCGCGGGTCCGCGCATGATGAACATCTTGCTATCCGGCGAGCATGGCGAGGCCGAAGCGTCTTTTAAGGTTCCAGGCCATCGCGTCGTAGCCGCCGATGATCTCTTGTTGTATTCGCTGGAAGTCACAGGCGCGGGCGGCTATTGGGTCGAGTTTTCTCGTCCTTTGATCCGCGGCAAGCTGAGCCGCGGACCGAGGAGATGGCGGAAGCTTATCCGCACGCGCTGGAAGCTGCGCGAAAGCTGATGCGCGCGGGCGAGCTAGCCAGCAATGTTCATCGCGCGGTCGCCGATACGTTCGCAGAACATGGTTTCACGCTCGGCCATCTTTCCGGCCACAGCATTGGAGCAACCATGATCGAGCACCCTGCGATCGGAGCCAAGAGTGAAGTGGCACTCGAGGAAAACATGATCTTCTCGCTTCATCCCCAGGTGGTGGATAAGGACGGGAAGGTCTGTCTGTATACGCAGGATACGTATCGGATCGGCAAGACCGAGGGCGAATGTCTGGCCGATGTGCCGTGGAAGTTCTTCACCGGAGAAGAGAGCAGAGTCACTCACTGAGAACTGAGAACCAAGAACTGACATCTGGCACTACCGGGACACGGATTGCCTCGAGTTGAGTCTGACGGGCTGGTAAATCCTGATGAAGATTTGTGTGATTGGCTGCGGCGCGGTGGGTAGCTTGTTCGCCGCGCATCTGGCCAAAGCAGGCGAGGCTGAGATCTGGGCCTATGACGTCTGGAAAGAGCATACCGATGCAATTCGCAAGGATGGACTTCGGCTCTCCGGAGCAGCGGAATTCACTGCCCGGCTGAATGCCACCAGTGATGCCAATGAACTGCCGCGGTGCGATTACGGCATCGTCGCGACCAAGGCCATCCACACGCAAACCGCAATCGCGCAAACCGCGCATGTCTTCGACGAGAATAGCGCGGTTTGTTCGGTGCAGAATGGCGTCGGCAATGAAGAGATCATTGCCGAACACGTAAAGTACGTCATTCGTGGCACAACATTTCCTGCTGGTCACCCCATTGCGCCAGGACATGTCGGCTACGACATCAAGGGCGACACCTGGATCGGCCCGTTCGAACCAACCAACACTCCGATGCAACAAAGTGGAAGAGCTAGCCGGACTAATCACACGGTCTGGCATGAATACTATCGCGCTTAATGATGCGAGAGGCGCGCAATGGACCAAGCTGATTTTTAATGCGTCCACGAACCCTACCGGTGCGCTTACTCTGCTTCATCACGGTGCCGCCGCACGTTTTGCCCCAACCGCTCAACTTTTCAACGACCTCATCGCCGAAGGCGAAGCGGTTGCACAGAAGCTCGGAGTTGAACTTCACGGCGATGCGCGGAAACTGGTGCAGAAGGGTGCCAATGCCCCCGGCAAGCATCGCGCCAGCATGCTGCAGGATGTCCTTGCCAAGCGGCAGACGGAAGTGGATTTCATGAACGGAGCGATCGTGCAGTGGGGCGAGAAGATGGGCGTGGCAACTCCGTTGAACAAAGCCATGTGGGAGTTGATCAAGGGGCTCGAGCATTCGTGGAATGATCCGGACTAGCCGGGAACGCCTCCGAGCCATCGCAAGTTATGACCATCCCATTCAACATTGGCGTTCTGCAACTCAGCATGGAGCCGGTGCAGGAAACCGTGACCATGGCCAAAGCCTGCGAGGACGCGGGCTTTGGCACGTTCTGGATTGCCGAGGCCTATCCGTGGTGGCGCAAGCATTCATTCGAGGCACGGTCCTCCACCGCAATTCTCGCCGTCATCGCCTCGCAAACCCGCCGGATTCAGTTGGGCTGGGGAATCATTTCGCCGTACACTCGGCATCCGGTGCAGATTGCGATGGAGGCGCGGGTCATGCAGGACCTGGCCGGCGACCGTTTTCTACTCGGCCTGGGCGCGTCAAAGATCTTCATGAAGGAAATCGGCGAGGGCGAAGGCGAAAAAGTCGGTCCCGCGACCGTCATGCGAGAGAGCATTGACATCGTCAAAGGCGTGCTCCAAGGTGACGCCTTCCAATACCGCGGCAAGGTGTTCGCGGCAGACGTGCCGCCGCTGAAGCCGGACGCGCACACGCCGCGTAGCATTCCACCGATTTATGTTGCGGGCACGGGGCCGGTGATGCAGAAGATGTCCGGAGCAATCGCTGACGGACTGCTAACTGCCAGCATCACCACGCCCGCCTTTGTGCGCTATTCGCGCAAGAACATGGAGGAAGGTGCGCGCAAAGCCGGGAAAGATCCTGCGAACCTTGTGCTCGGTTCGGTGATTGTCGGAAGCATCGGGCGCGACTCTGCCAAAGGCAAAGAAGGCGCGCGGGAACAGGCGGCGATGTATCTGGCCAACAAAGTTCAGAACATCAAAGGTTCCGCGGATGTGCTGCTGGAATCTGCTGGCCTTACGTTTGACGAATTGCGTCCTATCGCCGATGCCATGGAAAAGGGAGGTCGCAAGGCAGCGGCGAAAGCGGTCAGCGATGAAATCTTAGCGCAAAGTTTGTCCGATCGCAGGGACGCCGGACGAATGTATCCAGCGCATCGAAGAATATCGCGCCGCCGGCTGTACCCACATCATGCTGGAAATCTGGGGTGATGATCGCACCGGACAGGCTAAGCTCTTTGGTGATGCCGTATTGCCTCACTTCAAGCGCTAGACTACTGGCACCTTGAAGCCGGGTAAGGGCTCATCAACCAAACTGGCGTCATCCCGAGCCTTGCGGGGATCCGGCGTGCAGAACGGCAACCCGTCGCGGATGAGCTCCCACGCGAGATCCCTCACCCGGCTGAACTGCGCCGGGTTTCGGGATGACGTACTCTAAAAGCGGCTAGAGGATCCAAACTCCGAACTTGCGTGAATTCTGTGAACTTGTGGCGTATGCTGAGCGTACCTCTGGATAGCTGCCTCGCGAGGTATCTGAGATGAAACCTATCGTCGTTTCATTCTGCATGCTTTTCCTGGTTACGGGCTTGGGTTTCGCGGAGAAAACGGTCGCCCCTCCTGAACTCGCCAAAGAGAGTGTTGAAGCCGACTTCCCTTCTGGCGGTTTGATCCGGATGCACATCCGGTCCGGCGAGCTGAGAATCGTCGGCAGCGACGAAAGCAAAATCCGAGTTCATTATTTGGGCAAGAACGTCTACAAGAGCGGCGATGTGAAGGTGAGCCTCAAGACTACCGGCAGTGCGGCGGAGTTGAAGGTCGATGGTGGTCCGCGCAACGATTTCCAGATTGAGGTTCGGGTACCGCGCAATTCCAATCTCTACCTGCGTATGCCCTTCGGAGAGGTTGTGATTGACCGTCTTATTGGCGATAAAGACGTGGAATTGCACGCCGGCGAATTGACTTTAGGAATTGGCCAGCCCGAAGACTATTTCCGCGTCGACACTTCGGTCTACACTGGCGATCTCGATACCGGTCCCTTCGGAGTGGAGAAAGGCGGCCTATTTCGTTCTTTTGAAGAAAAAGGGAACGGCAAGTACCGGCTCCATGCCCACGTCGGGGCGGGAGAATTGACGCTACGAAAGTAAGCGCGGACGCTACGCTCGCCTCACAACTGCTGTCAGTTCCTCAACGATCTGCCGAAATTCCTGGTCAGTCAGCAGGCCGCGTTTGGCGATGGCGCGCTTCTTGACTGCGGCGAGAATAGGCGCACGTTGTTCCGGAGTAATCGCAAGTCCAAGCTCTTTCCCCTTTAAGTCGACGCTATCCAGTCCACTCTTTTTTCCCAGCACTATGCTGCGCCGGGCGTGGACCAGTTCGGAAGAGTAGGGCTCGATGGCCTCAGGAATATGAAACTGGCTGGCGACCGCACCGCTCTCGCGTACGAATAGATTTTCTCCCACCACTGGCTTCCACGCATCCAGCGTATAGCCGGAGGCTTTGCAAACGACTTCGGAGACCTCCCGCACTTTTGTCAGATCCAGGGCGACCGGCACATCGTAAAGACAGCGCAGAGCGAGAGCTATCTCACCGATATCAGCATTGCCGGCGCGCTCCCCCATGCCATTGATGGTGCCCTGTATCCACGAGGCTCCGGCGCGCACCGCAGCAACGGCGCAGGCAGTCGCCATACCGAAATCGTTGTGACCATGATAGTGAACCGGAACTTTGGGACCAACCCAGCCGCAAACTTCACGAACCAGAAATTCGACGGCCTCAGGCCCACAGGCGCCGATCGTGTCCACCACAACGACTTCGCTCGCGCCTGCTTCCAGCACAGCGAGGTATATTCTCCGAGGAAGTCGAGTGCCGCCCGCGTACCGTCCACGGGAAGAACGCAACAGTAATTCCATTCTGTTTCGCGAAAGCGACCGCATCCACCACGCGCCGCAAAACCTCGTCACGCGTCATGCCGTAGGCTTTTAGCTTGAGGTCGCTGACTGGAGCTTCAATCACGGACGCGCGCAGGCCGAGTCGAACCAATTCCTCCACATCGCCCTTCACTGCCCGGGAGAAGCCCCAAAGTTCAGCCTTCAGCTTGGCCTGTTGCATTAACTGAATCGCTTCGGCGTCGTCGGGAGAGACGCGCGGGAAGCCCGCCTCAATCCGGCTCACTCCTAACTCGTCAAGCTTGCGGGCAATTTCCAGCTTCTGCTGTGGCGAAAGGACTACACCGACGGTCTGCTCGCCGTCGCGCAGCGTGGTGTCGTAAAAGCGCACCGTGGTCCGCGGAAAAGCCGAGCGGATTTCAGGCCGGGCGTTAAGTTCACTCACCCAGACCTTGGTCGAATGTTGACTACTCATGTGCCTGGACCTACTTCGAGGTTTCCTGCGTGGCTAGCACCGCCGGCTTGTGGCCGTATGCTTCTTCCCAGGAAATAACGCGATTGCGCAGGACTCCAATCTTTTCGATCTCGCACTCCATCACGTCGCCAACCTTCAAATACCACGCCTTAGGATCGCCGCTGAAAGCAGCCACGCCTGAAACCGTGCCGGTAGAAACCACATCGCCTGCGCTGTATCCCATCGGCGAATAGTGCGAAAGAATTTCCGGGATTTTCACCGACATCTTGCTGGAATGCGAATTCTGACGAGGCTCGCCGTTCACGCGCAGTTCCATCGCGAGATTATGTGGATTGGGAATCTCGTCGGCGGTCACAATCCACGGTCCCAACGGACAGAAAGTATCGATTCCCTTGCAGAAGCTGAACACGCCGGACTTCATCTCCCGTCGCTGAATATCGCGCGCAGTAATGTCGTTAAAGATGACATAACCACCGACAAAATCCTTCGCTTCCTCCGGGGTGAAGTTCTTGCCACCTTTTTTCAGAACAACTGCCAGTTCCAGTTCGTAATCGAGCTCCTGCGTCAGGTGATCGGGATAAATCACGGGCTCATCATGACCAATGATCGCGTCCACATTCTGAAAAAATACAATCCACGGAAGCACGGGGTGGGAAAACCCCGCCTTTGTGGCCTCTTCATGGTGCTCGCGGAAGTTACCCGCGGTGTGAAAGAACTTCTTGGGGATGATCGGTGCCTTGAGCGTTACGTCGCCCGAAGAATAAAAGATATTTTCCCCACGCGCTCCGGTCACGCCATCATCATGGTGAAGGGCGTAATCGAATGCTTTGTGGGCAGCTTCCAAACTCGTATCGCCGCCGCGAAAAAGTGCCCGCATGTTGGGAGGCACCAGCGCGTCGGCCAAGCGATAGAACGCGCTCTCGCTTTCCACATCGCGCAGATAGAGAGCGCAGGCCGAGTGCAGATCAACGATGCGGCCATCGGCGGTCATGGCCCCGATGCGGGACTGGTGTACGGGATCTTCAAAAGTAACAAGTCGCATAGAGACGGCGTCACATCAGACAGAAACAGTACTAGCAGTGTATTTATAGGCAAGATCGTTTGTCCACCCGCGTGCCGCAGACAGCGCCAATGAGCTAAGATAGTGCGCTTCGATTCCTACATTGTTTTGGGAGGTTGTTTCATGGCGGATCGGCGGCAATTTCTGCGCACGCTTGCGGGCGCTGCAGCGCTTGGCGTGACAGCAGACGCTAGCAGTTTCGGGATCACGCGGCGTTTGCGGATGTCAATGTCCATGGCTAATGTGAATGCGCATGATCGGCTGCCGCCGGACTGGTATCGCCGCAAGATCGGGCAAGTGCAGGAGCAGATGAAACAGCGCAAGCTGAACGCACTGGTCCTGCTGAATGCAACCAACGTCATCTACACCACGGGATATTTCCACCGATCCACCGAGCGTCCGCTCGCGGTGCTGATTCCGGAATCAGGCGATCCGGCGCTGTTCGTTCCTGAGTTGGAATCTGACCAGGTGAAATTGTGGTGGATAAAGGATTATGAAGCGTACTTCGATTTTCCCGGTCCCGTGAACCGCGTGCGCTGGATTTTCGAACGCGTCGCTAAGCGCGGCCTGGGCGCGGGGCAGATCGGAGTGGAGGAGCCTACGCCCGGCCGTATGCAGCAGATGAAGCTCGGCGCTCCCAAGGCCACGATTGTGGATGCGGGGGACCTCGTCGAAAACATGCGCTGGGTGAAGGATGAAGACGAATTACGTGTCATGCGGCGGGCAATGTATTTTGCCGATTTCACGGTACAAGCCGGCCGCGACTTTGTGCAGCGCAACGGCAGTGTCACCGAAGACCAAATCCTGAAAGCGACGGCCGACGCAGTCGCCGACAAAATGTCGAAAGAACTGATCGATGTAGTGGGCGTGGGTATAGAACCGCCTTTCGGCGGACTAGTCCCGTTCGGTAAGCGCTCTGCATTTCCCCATGCCGTCCCAAGCAAAGACCGGCTGAAGTCCGGCGATGCGCTGATCTTGAGCTTTGGCGCCCAGGTCGGCGGATACAACGTAGAGTGCGAGCGCTCTTTCTCTGTGGGCAAGCCGAGCGATCACGCTAAGCGTCTGTACGACGCCATGCTGGCGGCGCATGATACAGGGGTGGAAAATATGAAGGAAGGAGCGGTAGCGGAAGAGGTCGACAAAAAGAGTCTGGACCAGATTCGCAAAGCCGGTTTCGAGAAGTTCCTGAAACATCGTACCGGTCACGGCATTGGACTCGATGGACATGAGGCGCCCTGGATTGCCGAGGGCGACAAGACTGTCCTGAAAGAGGGCATGACCTTCAGTTGCGAGCCGGGCGTTTATGATCCTGATTGGGGCGGCTTCCGCCACTCCGACACGGTGATCGTCCGCAAGGATAAAGGCGAGGTCATGAACAGTTATCCCACGCGGTTGGAAGAAATGATTATTGAAATCTGAGAGATCAAAGTGCCGGATTGTCACTTTTTGATTGAATCGGCATCCAATACATGGGAAATGTTATGACATTGAAGGATACTGAGCTTTCCGTAAAAGAAAAACCCACAAAACCTGACGTCGTAAAGAGCGATGAAGAATGGCGCAAGCAGTTGTCACCTGAGCAATACCAGGTGACCCGCAAAGCTGGAACGGAGCCGGCGTTCACCGGCAAATACTGGAAGACGAAAGACCACGGCACCTATGCCTGCGTGTGTTGTGGGCAGCCGCTGTTCAGTTCAGAAACTAAGTTTGACTCTGGGACGGGCTGGCCGAGCTTCTGGCAGCCATTGGACGAATCTGCAGTGGCTACTCACGCCGACAGAGCCTATGGCATGGTACGGACGGAGGCACGTTGCGCACGCTGCAACGCTCATCTGGGACACGTCTTCGAGGACGGCCCAGCCCCCACCGGTCTGCGCTACTGCATGAACTCAGCCTCGTTGGATCTTAAGTCGGAAGAAAAGAAATAAGGCACAGCCGAAGCTGTGCCCTTGGTACTGGCTCGAATCGATTAGGCGTTGCCCGCAGTTGCTGCCGCTACTTTGGGCTGTTCTGTGGTAGTTGACTTCGCTGGCTCGGCAGGCGCTGCTTTAGCCTGAGCCTGGTGTTGCGCCTTTTCGTTCTTATGGTCGGCGGCCCGGACTTGCACGCTGCCCTTCAGCACGGCTCCGTCCTCGACGCTGATGCGCTGGGTGACGACATCCCCGGTCAGCGAACCCTCGCTGCGGATGTCCAGGCGATCAGTGCACTGAATGTTGCCGTGCACCTTGCCCATAATCACAACTTCGCGGGCGCTAATGTTGGCCGTGACGCTGCCGTTACGTCCAACGGTTACGCGATTGTCGGCAAGACTAATGGTGCCCTCGATCCGGCCATCAACGTACAGCGATTCTGCGCCGCTGACTTCGCCCTTGATGACCAGCGAACGGCCGATCGTGGCCTGCTCCACGGGAGCATTTGTCGTCTTGGCCGGGGTGAAATTGGGATTCGAGGAGAACTGCGGTTTCGGAGAGTGATTGTCTGTTGGCTGTAACATCGGGTTCCGGCCTTCCTTAGTTCCGTGCGGCGGGCAGTACTGATGTTGCCGCATGCGGCGGGTCTTCTATGCTTTAGTTGTTGGCCACTGGCCAAGCTGAATATCGCACGGCATTGAGGAATGGAGCAGGTTACGGAAGAACGAGTCCATCTGACTGCTACCATTGAACGAACGCGTTTTTGTCAATACGCCGGTCCCTGCACTGACTCAACCGAGGAGAATCAATGAAATACCGCAAGCTTGGTCGCACCGGATTTGAGGTAAGCGATATCGCCCACGGTCTCTGGGGCATGAGTGGATGGAGTGGTTCTGATGACCGCGAATCTTTGGAAGCCCTGCAGTTCGCCGTGGATCTCGGCTGCAACTTCTTTGATACCGCCTGGGCGTACGGTGACGGCAAGAGTGATGGTTTGCTCGGCCAGATATTGTCCCGGAACCGCGGCAAGCGCTTGTACGCCGCTTCCAAGATTCCGCCGCTGAACCAGAAGTGGCCGGCCTCACCGCGGGACAAGTATCGCGATGTCTTTCCTTCGGCCCACGTTTTCAGACATGCGGACCTCATCCGCGGCAAGCTCGGCATGGAGTCCATTGACGTCCTGCAATTTCATGTCTGGGATGACAGTTGGACCGAGGAACCTGAGTTCCGCCAGACTGTCGAAAAGCTCAAAAAGGACGGGATGATCCGCTCCTTCGGCCTAAGCCTCAATCGCTGGCAGCCGGAAAATGGCCTTAAAGCCCTGCGCACCGGGCTCGTCGATGTGGTGCAAGTGATTTACAACATCTTTGATCAAGCGCCGGAGGACAAACTCTTCCCGCTTTGCCGGGAGTTGAATATCGGGATCATCGCCCGTGTGCCGCTCGATGAGGGCAGCCTGGGCGGAAAAATGACGCTAGAAACAAGTTTCCCCGCTGACGACTGGCGCTCCAGATACTTTGGCCCTGCGAACCTCGCCAAGACTCTGGCTCGTGTGGAAAAGTTGAAGAGTGTGCTTCCCCCCTCGATGACGCTGCCGCAGACGGCGCTGCGTTTTGTGCTCTCGAATCCTACGGTCAGCACAACTATTATCGGCATGAGAAAGCCGGATCACGTTCGGCAGAATATTGCGGTGAGCGACGCCGGTCCGTTGGATGTGGCCCTGCTGCAGGAGTTGAGAAATCACCGCTGGGACCGTAAGCCCAAACGCTGGTCCGATTGAAGGCTAAGTCTGCAATGCCTGCCCGAGTCCTTCCCACTCTGCCAGCCGGCTCTGCAGTTCGACTTTGCGCGCCGTTAACTCTTCTGTAAGCGCGCTGAGTCTCCTCAGCGCTGACGAATGTTTGCAGCGAAGCTTCGTAGTCAGCGATGGCGTCCTCCAGCCGATTGATTTCTGCTTCGAGCTCGCGCACGCGCTCCTCCATCTGTTTGCGCTTGATGGGGTTCAAGCGCTTGGCCTTTGAGTCCTCCGATTCCACGGCGACGGCGCGCAGCGTTGCCATTTGCCGGCTGCGTTTTTGCCGAGAACGCAACTGCTTCCTGCAATCGGGCCGCGCCACCCTCCTTCCTCCAGCGATAGTCCTCGTAATTACCGGGATAGACCTCAACGCGCCCGTCCCCAACCTCGAAGACGCGCGTGGCCAGCTTGTCGATGAAGTAGCGATCGTGAGAGACGAAAACCACAGTCCCGGTGTAGTCGGTCAGCGCCTTTAACAGGACGTCCTTGGCGCGCATATCGAGATGGTTCGTAGGCTCGTCCAGCAGCAGAAAATTTGCAGGACGTAGTAGCATGCGCAGCAAGGCATATCGATTGCGCTCACCTCCAGAGAGCACGCCAATTCGCTTGAAGACGTCGTCCGCCGAGAACAGAAAGCAACCCAGCAGACTGCGCAGCTCAGTTTGCGTGGAGCGCGGAGAGAGCCCGCCCAAATCGTCCAGAATGCGCGCGTCCGGGTCGAGTTCTTTGTATTGGTCCTGAGCAAAGTAGTCGGGCTGAGCATTGTGCCCAAGGCGATATTCGCCGCCGGTCAGCGGCTCTTGTTCCGCGAGCAGCTTGATCAGGGTTGATTTTCCCGCACCATTTACGCCGACCAGGGCAATCCGGTCGCCGCGCTCGATCATGAAGCTGACGTCGCTAAACACTTGCTTTTCGCCGTAAGCCTTGGCGACGCCTTGGAACTCAGCCACAATCCGTCCACCGGGCTTGGGCTGCGGAAAAGAGAAGTGAATCGTCTTCTCCTCTTCGGGTAGCTCGATCCGCTCCATCCTTTCCAGTTCCTTGATGCGGCTCTGCACCTGCTTAGCCTTGGTCGCCTGATATCGAAAGCGGTTGATGAAAACTTCCAGCTGCTCGATGCGCTCGCGCTGATTGCGATAAGCCGCTTCGAGCTGCTCTAATCTCTGCGTCTTCTGGCCGAGATACTTCTCGTAATTGCCGCTGTAGAGATGAATCCGCTTATTCCAGATCTCGACAATCTTGTTGATGGTTACATCGAGAAAGTACCGGTCGTGCGAGATCAGAACAAAAGCGTAGGGATAGTCGCCGAGATACTCTTCCAGCCAGTTGCGGGCTTCGAGGTCGAGATGATTCGTCGGTTCGTCCAGCAGCAAAAGGTTCGGCCGTTGCAGTAGAAGCTTGGCGAGGGCCAGCCGCATCTGCCAGCCCCCGGAAAATTCTTCCGTTTGACGGTTCCAGTCCTCTTTTCGGAACCCGAGCCCTGAAAGCACCGTGCCAACCTGCGCCTCGATCGCGTATCCATCGCGAGTGCGAAATTCGTGCTCGATGCGATGGTATCGTTCAGCGACCTGCGAGTACTCCTGAGACGAGTGATCGAGCTCCGACATGCGCCCGGTCAGGTCTTCCATCTCCTGTTCCAGGCCCCGCAGTTCAGAGAAGACTGACATGCACTCGGCGAACACCGTGCGCCCGGAAAGCGTGAGCCCATCCTGCGGAAGGTAGCCTGCGCTGATGCCTTTGGCTGTGCTGATCGAGCCATAGTCGAGGGTCTCGAGCCCGGCCAGAATCTTCATCAGCGTGGATTTGCCGGTACCGTTCGCGCCAACCAGACCGACCCGGTCTCGAGGCGTAATCATCCAATCGGCTCCTTCAAACAGGAGCTTGTGGCCGTAACGCTTTCCGGCGGAGGACAGTTGGATCATGAGACTACTTCAATCGTCTCATGAGACAGGCGGTTTGATGAAGGATGGATCCGGTGTTGTCATCGTGAACGAACCTTGTCCTGCCTTTAGCCGGTGAGGGGGAATTCGCCGCTCGCGTGTCCGGTTCGTCTTACTTGTCAGATGGTTCTTCAACATTTCGCCGCAATGAAAGCGGGAATGGAACAGGGATGCTTCGACTCCGCTTGTACCGTCGCAAGCGACCGTACAAACTCCACTCAGCATGACAAACGCGGGGAGTGCTGCCGCGCGACAGCGACCGCGATGTGCGCTACAAATTTTAGGACTCTTACCGCGCGGCCAAGACCTTGGTCGCGCCAATCTGTTCCAGCGCCCGGTCAATCACAGCCTGCAGTTCCCGCGCGTACTTGACCTCGCGTCCTTTGGCCAGAATCTTCTTGGCTTCGTCGGCTGTAAACCAGGTTGGGTTTCGCATCGGCTCGGACGCAGGCCCGTTCCGCTCTACCTCAAGCAGGAAAGCTTTAACCACGAACTCCCGCACTCCAGGAGGCTTCCAGAAGACGCCCTTGGAATGGATATAGAGATGAAAGTGCCGCGGCTCGACTTGGCCGCGAACCCCAGCTTCTTCCCAGGCCTCGCGTTCCGCCGCCTTGCTGTGTGAGAGAGACGGCTCGGGATCGCCCTTGGGAAAGGTCCACTTACTGCCGCCGTTCGTATTGACCAGCAGGAATTCCACCGACTGCCCCTGTCGCCGGTAGCAAACAGCCGCTACCTGCAGCGGTAGAGCGAATCGTGGAATCCGAGGCGACGGCATCTCCCACTCCTCCGCAGAGCCTTCTTCTCCTTGGATGATAGTCCGAAGATATTTCAGCAGTGTTAAAGTGCAACGAAAAAGGTGCATACGGATAGTTACTAAAGGGTAATCGAACGCCGATAGGCTGATCTCGGCGAGGTGCATTAAACCATGGCGAGTTTTGCTTCGAGCTTATGCATGGTCTCGAGGATAGTGGAGATCACATTCTCGTCCCCGATCGCGGTATTGATCATCATGTGATACAGGCAGCGGGTGGGCCAGTCGGCGCCGAAATAATGGCTCACGAATTCCATGCGCTCACGGTCCACAGTGTCGACTAACTCCTCCGCTTCCTGCTGACTCTTGCCCAATTCGCGGAGGCGTCGGATCTTCTCCACCCGCGGCGCATACAGAAAAACGGAAAACCTATCGGCGCGGTCCCGCAGGAAATACGGCGCCCCCCGTCCCACGATCACGCAATTGCCGGCCGCAGCAGCCTTCTCCATCACCTGCTGGCCAATTTCGACCATGCAATCGGCATCGAAGATTTCGGGCCCGCTCATTGTCATGCTGCGCTCATAGCTGCCGCGCCAGAATACTTTGGCCAGACGGTGAAAGGTACTGTCCATGCGTTCTTCGCGACGCTCCACTGCGGAACAATCCACCTTGGCCAGCTTGGCGATTTCTTCGGCCAGAGCATGGTCCCACAACTTCCAGCCCAGTCGCTTTGCCAGTTCGCAAGCGATTTGGGCTGCCCCGCTTCCGAATTCGCGCTCGACGGTGATGATGCGATACATTTGTTATCGCTCTAGTGAACAGCGATTTCGCCGCCCTTCCGCGGCCGTTTCATCAGAAACGGCAGTGGAATCATCACTAAAATAGCTACTCCCAGCAACCAGAAGTTGTCAATATAGGCCAGCATAGTGGCCTGCCGTATGGCGTTGCCATATAACAGAGCGTAGGCCTTGTGCATGGCGTCGGCGGCGGAAAACCCATGGGCCTGAAAGTTGCGGGCAGCGCCCTGCAGAGTGTTCTGCATCGAGAGATTTCCGGCCGCCAGATGGCTCGACAGGCGATCCAGATGGTATTGCGACCTGCGGTCCAACATCGTTGTCACTACCGAAATTCCTACACTTCCTCCAATGTTGCGGGCCAGATTCATCAAGCCCGAAGCGGCGTTGTTTTTCTCGCGTGGCAGAAAGGCGTAAGCCGAAGTATTGATGGGAACAAACAAAAATGCCAGACCTGCCGCCTGGTACATGCGCGCCAGAACCACGGTGCGGAAATCAACGTTCAGGTCGAAGTTGGTCATGTGGAACAGCGCCAGGGAAAGCACAATCAGGCCAAAAGCGATGAGCTTCCGCGAGTCGTATTTGGTGAGCAGAAAACCCACGAAGGGCAAGATCGCCATAATCAGCAATCCCCCTGGAGTCAGCGCCAGGCCGGCTTGTTCCGCCGGGTATCCCAGCAGGGTCTGCGTAAATAGTGGCAGCAAGAGCGTGCTGCCCAATAGCGCAAATCCCAACATGAACATCAGCATGAAGGAAGCGCCAAAGGTACGATCTTTGAACAGATGCAGATCAACGATCGGATCCTTGTTCCGCCACTCCCACCAGATCACAAACAGCAACGAGACGGCGGATATGATGGAAAGAACCAGGATGAAGTGGGAATCAAACCAGTCGTCGCGTTGCCCTTTGTCCAGCACCACTTGCAACGTTCCCAGTCCCAGCGCGATCATGCCCAAGCCGATGTAGTCAATTCTGGTCTCCGAGAGTTTTCGGCGGATCAGGTGGGGCGGATCGGTGATGAGACGGGAGGTCAGGGTAAGCGAAAGAATTCCGACAGGGATGTTGATAAAGAAAATCCAACGCCAGGTGTAATTGTCCGTAATCCAGCCGCCAAGGGTCGGACCAAGGGCGGGAGCTGTGACCACCGCAATGCCGTAGACGGCAAAAGCCATGCCACGTTTCGCCGGCGGGAACGTATCCGCTAGGATGGCCTGCTCGCTAGGCTGCAGGCCACCTCCTCCGGCGCCTTGAAGCACGCGAAAGATAATCAGCATGGCGAGGTTCGGGGCCAGGCCGCAGAGCAGAGAGCTGACCGTGAAGATGGCAACACAGGTCATGTAAAAACGTTTGCGTCCGATGATGGAAGAAACCCAGCCGCTGAGCGGCAAGACGATGGCATTGGAAACCAGGTAAGAAGTAAGAACCCACGTACTCTCGTCGGTTCCCGCGGAAAGGCCGCCTGCGATGTGCGGCAGGGCTACGTTGGCGATACTGGTATCCAGCACCTCCATGAACGTGGCCAGGGTGACGGCCAGCGCAATGATCCAGGGATTTATCGCAGGACGCCCGAGCTGCACCATCCATGGTCAGTGCGGCTGAACTCATCGGATCCAGACCTTCGGCTCAACCGACATTCCTGGCCGCAGAATGTGCTCCTTGGTCTCACCGGGATCGAAGGTAATTTTCACCGGGATTCGCTGCACAACTTTCACGTAGTTGCCCGTGGCATTTTCCGGGGGCAACAAGCTGGAGATGGCGCCGCTTGCTCCGGCGATACTCTGCACATGTCCCTTGTAGTCCTGGCCCGTGGTGTCGACGTGAATGGTGACCGGCTGGCCCAACTTGCATGTGCCTGAGCTGCGTCTCTTTGAAATTGGCGGTTACCCAGATATCGTCCAAGTTGATGACCTTCATCAATTCCTGACCAATCGAAACATTCTGTCCGACTTCGACCGTACGGTTGGTGACGATTCCGCTGACTGGGGCGATGATTAGCGTGTATTGCAGATTTAGTTCGGCCTGGTCTAGTTCGGCCTTTCTAAGTTGCACTTCGGCCTCGGCTGACTGGGCACGGGAGCGAGTGGTGGCAACCTGTTGCGGGCCGGTGCCGGCCGCCCGCAGGTTTGCTTCAGCCTGTGCCAGCTTGCTCTGTGCCTGCGTGACCTGCTGTTCAGCTGCTGCAGCGGAGGCGCGCGCTGCGGCGACCGTCGCGGCACTGGCTCTCGAGGCGGCCACCGCCTGGTCGTATTGCTGCTGCGAAATTTCCTGTTTCTCAACTAACTGCTTGTAGCGGCCCAAATCGTTCTGCGCTTTAACATCGTTGGCTTCAGCCTGCTCCAACTGTGCTCTGGCGGCATCGAATTGCTGGCGAGCCACGGAAATGCCGGCGCGCGCATTCTCCACGTCGGCTTGAGCTCCGGTCAACTGGCTGCCTGTGTTTACCGAAGTGATGGGAACATTCACCTGCGCGGCTTGGGCTGTGGCCAGCGCGTCGGCGTAAGCGGCCTTGGCCCGTTCCACCGCGACCTGGTAGTCCCTGGGATCGATCTCCACCAGGGGCGTACCGGCCGCGACGTACTGGTTATCGTTCACCAGAAGTTTCTCCACATGGCCGGAGACGCGCGCGCTGATCGAGTTCAAATGCCCGTCAATCTGGGCATCGTCAGTGGATTCATAGCTAGTAAAGTAGCGCCAGAGAAAAAAGCCTGCCACCAGCAATACAATTCCGCTCAGGATCAATGCCATGCGGAATCGCGGATTGCGGGAAGCCTGCCTCCAGCGCAGGTCTCTGTCCGTGGCCGGCAAAGGCGCAGGCTGAGTCGTGGGACGCTCGGGCGTACTAGTTTCAGTGGCTGGTTCCATAGATCGCTTATTTCTTCATCAAGTATTGCCTCACGCCTTCTTCGGCGTATCCCATAGCTCGAACCAGGGAGAGTTTAGCCAGATTGTGGGCGTAAAGGCTGGAAATATAACTCTCGTTGGCCGAGGCCACCGATTCCTGTGCCTGCACCACTTCCAGATTGTCGGTGACTCCGGCCGCAAAGCGGTCCCGGGCTTGGATGAGCGTTTGATTGGCCAGATCGACCGAACTGCGAGCGACTTCGACTTGATCGGCCGCGGCTGCCAGATCCAGCAAAGCGGTGCGTACTTCGTAATCAATCTGGCCGCGCAAGTTTTCCAGTTGAGAGCGGTATTGCCGCTGCGTCGCTTCAGCTTGTAAAACGTCAGCCTGGACTTTTCCGCCCTGGAAAATGGGAATTGTCAACGATCCACTCACTTCAAAGGTTCCGTGCAAGCTGTCCGGCCTCAATCCGATAGCGCCGTAATTTGCCGCCAGGTCGAGGCTGGGCAAATATTCCGATGATGCCGCCTTGCGAAAGTATTCTGCTGCCCGTACCTGCTGCAATGCTGCCTGGTAGTCCGAACGCGAGGCGTACGCGCGTTGCAGGCTCTGCTCCACGCTTAACGCAACCAGCGGTTCGTACGGAGCTTGCTCGGTGAGTGTGAACTCTTGTCCCGAAGGCAGCCCAATCACACGCCCCAGAGCCAACTTCTGTTTAGCGTAATCATTCCTGGCGACAATCAACTGCTGCTGCCGGGTTTGCAGTTCCACGTGAGCGCGAAGAGTATCAATGGCAGGACTGACTCCGGCCTTCTGCTGGTCGGCAGTCTTATCGTAAAGCGTCTGCGCAGTTTGCACCTGAGCCTGCGAGCTGTCCACTCGGGCCGCCGCGGAGATACACTGCAGATACGCATTTCCGGCTGCCAGCACGACTATGTCGCGAGCGTCTTTGTAACTGTAGCGTGCGGCGCTTTCATTCGCCGCCGCTCCGTGCTCGCGTTGGATTGAGTGCAGGTCGAAAAGAGATTGCGTGAGATACCCGCGAGTATCGAAAAAGCTATAGGGACCGATGATGGTGGGAAAGCCCGGAATCGGAATCCGAATTCCTTCCGCGGCCAGATTGATTTGCGAGACATTCTCACTGGTCTTCGTCGTGAGGTTAGGGAGTAGGGCGCTGAGTTCCTTCCACTTTTGTCCACGAGCGCTGAGCACCGTGTCACCCTGCACCAGTAGCCCAAGGTTGCTCTTCAGCGCAAGGTCAATCGCGTCCTTAAAAGATAGAGACAAGACTTGAGGCGTAGCCTTGCCCTGAGGAACGCTACCCGTGAATGGGTTCTGAGCAGTCGACTGGCCAATTCCACTCGGGAGGCCAGGGGTTGGCGAGGTGTTTTCCGAATATCCGATCGTGGTCTGCCCCATCGCCGCTGCGGCAGCGAGAATGAGCATCGCAACCAGGCACGGAACTGTCTCTTTTCGGTGCGCTTTCGAGAATGGCGTCATCACGTCCAATTTCTTCCAATTCGAAAGGAGCTGAACATCAGTAAATCGGCAAGCTATCTTGATTCTGTTTGCTGCTTTGCAGATGCAAACCATTGCCCTCAAGCCGCCTGCGGCTGTTACTTCTCGTCGGCCGACGGGCCATAAATGGCCGGAACTGGGAGGTTGTTCAGCCGCAGGTACACTCCTAATTGCGCCCGGTGATGGATGCTATGGTTCAAGACGGAATTACGCAGCACCGCAAGGCGCGGTCGCGAGAAGATCCTGTTGCCCGCAACCAGCAGAGTCCAAGTTTCAGCCAGATGATCGTCGCGGGCGTGGGAGATTGCAATCCGGGCGGCATCAACGTTGGCGTCGAACAGGGCCAGAAGCTCCTTGCGTGTTTGTGCTGTGGCCGGCTGCAAGCCCTGGCCACCCGCCGGCGCTAGATCGTGCGAATCCTTCTCAACGGTGGCGATCGCCCAACCCGGCAGTTCCGCCAAGTGCGTTGCCAGGCGTCCCATGGTCATGGATTTGGGATGTGGTTTCCAGTCGAACTTATCCTCCGGAACTCGCTCCAGAGTCCGGCGCGTATTGGCCATCTCCTGATCGAATTCGGGCAGCAGGGCCCCGCCTAAGCTCATGTTGCCTCCGCGGACAGCAAGTTTAATGACTTTACGGTTTTTTGACCATTCTTTACATGCTGGCTGATGATTGAATCGCACCGGACAGAGACTTTATGATTGTGGTGATGTGTCAGGACCGATAAAAAGGCTCGTTTTTTTCGCGAGCCCGTCGGCCGCATCTAATTTCAAGAAATTGGGTTTGATATACGGCGACGAACCTTTGATTCGGAGGCTCATTTTGAGAAAGCTAAGCTTGGTTGTGGCTCTGGGCATGTTCTTCGCGATACAGACAAGGGCTTTTGCCCAACAGTTTGACGCAGCGTTTGGCGTGGGCACGGTTACGGCGCCTTCGGGTACCGTGCCAGATTCAGGAGGCAATACCGTCTCCGAACGTGGCGGGGCGTACCCAGTGTTCAGCGCTGACGTCCTAATTAAGCACAACCTCGGTTTTGGCGGCGAACTGGCTTGGAGGGCCAGTCGGAACCTGTATGGGGGAGCCTTGCCCTACCGCCCCCTGCTCTATGACTTTAATGGCATCTACGCGCCAAAGCTCGGAAAACGCGTGCAAGCCGAAGTCATGGCCGGGATCGGCTGGGAGAGTCTGCGCTTTTATCAGCCGTTTTTTAATTGTAACTTCCTCGGTTGTACCGATTTCGTCAGCAGCAATCACTTCATGGGACACATCGGCGCTGGCATTCGGTATTACATTTGGGGACATCTTTTCATTCGCCCAGAGGCGCACCTCTACCTGGTTCATAACAACGTTGAGTTTCCCTCTTCGCAAGCGGCGCGGTTCGGCATGTCAATCGGGTACACATTCGCGCCCGGGTTCTGAGTTCGTACAAAAGGTGGCAGGACTGACCTTCGAGCTACGTCAGCGCAAGAGTCCGCTGCGGCGCCAAGGCCCGTCAAAGGGGACCCTACGAGCCGTCCGTGACAACTTCAAGGATGGCATCCACATTACCGAAGAAACTGTGTTTCCCTGCCCGACTCCCGGTGTCACATTGACTTAGTCCCCGTATCTTGGCAGACTTGAGCGCACAGGGTTAACCCTACACCGCGCTATGGAATTGCTGCTCAATATTCTCTGGCTGATGTTGACATTGCCCGCCATTTGGCTCTGGCTGCGTGATCCGGCCTGTGTCCAAAGCTCGAGGCGACTCGGCAGTATGCGCCCGATACTGCTTTTGGGCTGTGTTCTGGTGCTGTTATTTCCTGTCGTTTCCGCTACGGATGACATGCATGTGATGCGGCCGGAACTGGAGGAGTCAAGCTCATCGAAGCGTCAAGTCGAGGCATCCGGAGGCGAAAAATCCCTACTCCTCGCCGACCACCCTGCACGCACCCCCTGCCCTCCGCTTCCGCCTTTATTCGTTCAGTCCGAGCTGCCTGATCTACGGACGGGTCGTCACCATGCCTTCCCTGCGGCCGGAACCAGTCTACCTAGCGCATCGCAACGGTCGCGCTCCGCCGCCGTATCCATTCAGCTAGTACAGCCGGCAGGCCGCTTTTTATCGGCGGAATCTTAAATTCTTGAAACAGTCGCGGTATATCCGCGGCAACGCTGCTTTACAGCAGTTACGGAAACGACTATGGAGTGCCCAATGCAAAAGACGCTTTGGCGGAGTTCCGCATTGCTTCTTCTGCTCGGTTTCAGTTTGGAAGCCAGGGCGCAAACCTCCTGGACCTGGCAGCAAGTACGAGAACGCTTTGAGGCCAATAATCCGACGCTGCTAGCAGACAAACTGAGTATCGATGAATCGAAGGCACAGGAAATCACTGCTTATCTCCGCCCCAATCCCGACTTGAATCTGACGGTAGATGGGACTCAAATCGCTCCTGAGAAGGGCGTCTGGCGACCGTTCGCCGGCACTTTTGAGTCGCCCGGCATCAGCTACCTTCACGAACGTCGGCACAAGCGCGAGCTGCGGCTGGAAAGCGCAAAAAAAGGCACCACGATCGCCGAGTTTAATCATGCCGATCTGGATCGAACCTTGCTCTTCAACTTGCGCAGCGCGTTTGTGTCCACCCTGCAAGCCAAAGCAGTGCTGCAACTGGCGAAAGACAATCTGGCCTACTATGATCACGTGCTCGATATCAGCAGGACTCGCTTCAATGCCGGCGACATCGCGCAAATCGATCTCGACCGGCTGGAGCTGCAGCGAGTGCAATATGAGTCAGACGTGCAGACTGCGGAAGTCAATCTGCGCACAGCCAAGATTCAACTGCTCACGTTGTTGAATGATCGCACTGCGATTGAACAATTTGACGTGAGTGGTCCTTTCGACTTCAACGATCAACTCATGCCGCGGGACGAGTTCCGGAAGGTTGCGCTGGACATGCGGCCAGACTTGAAGGCTGCCATCGAAGCCGTCGATAAGGCCCAAACCGACCATAAGCTGGCGGTTGCGAACGGCTCGACCGATCCAACCCTCAGCGCGTGGTATACGCATAATTCATCCAACAATAACCCGTTCGGCATAAATACTCTCGGCGTCAGTGTCAGCATCCCGCTGCGGGTTTTCGATCGCAATCAGGGAGAGAAGCTACGCACGCAGCTTGATATCACACGCAATGAGAGGCTGCGCGACGCTGCTGAAGCATCGGTGCTGAGCGACGTGGATTCCGGTTACGCCGTGGTCGACAGCAATATGATTCTGCTGCGGCCTTACAAGGCTAAGTACTTGCAGCAGTCCGTGCGCGTCCGGGACACGATTTTCTTTTCCTATCAGCACGGCGGAGCTTCGCTTCTGGATTTCCTCAACGCAGAAAGTGACTACCGCAGCGTGCAGTTGAACTACGTGAATCTGGTCGGCTCGTACTTGACCGCCGCCGCCCAATTGAATATGGCCGTGGGACGAGAGGTGATCCCATGAGGATGAGATTGTTTGATCGGTTCTTGATGCTGGCGACATGTGGGTTCGTGGCGCTCGTGCTCGCTGGTTGCAATGAGGGCAAAGTCGACCCGAAGGCAGCAGCGCCGCCAACCGCGACCGTTGAGCCTGACTTGGATGCCAACAACTTCAAGGTCGACCATCCTGAGCAGTTCCCGCTGGCCACCGCAACTGAATATAAGGCCGCTCCCGCACTGAATGTCACGGGCGTAGTGCAGCCGGATATTACCCGCGCCGTGCCTGTGATTTCGCTCGCGGCGGGGCGTGTGGTGGAGATTAAGGCCAGGCTCGGCGATGTCGTGAAGAAAGGCCAATTGCTGCTGCGGGTCCAGAGCAACGACGTCTCCGGCGCTTACCAAACCTATTTGAAGGCGGAGAACGATGAGCGCCTGGATCGTCTACAGCTTGAGCGTGCCCAGATCCTCTTTGAAAAGGGCGCCATCGCTAAGAGCGCTCTAGAGACCGCCGAAGACACAGAAGGAGATGCCAAGGCAGACTTGAATGCCGCAACCGAACAGTTGCGGCTTCTCGGCATTGACAAGGATCATCCTTCAGGAATTGTTGACATCGTTGCTCCTACATCTGGCGTCATTACCGATCAACAGGTAACGAATGCGTCAGGAGTCCAGGGGCTGTCAGGTCCGAATCCGTTCACGATTTCTGATCTGTCCTATGTCTGGATCGTCTGCGACGTTTACGAAAATGACCTCGACGCTGTACGTGTCGGTGAGTACGCAGACATCCGGCTGAACGCCTATCCGAGCAAAGTATTCAAGGGTCGCATCGATAACATCCTTCCTGTCCTTGATCCCAATATCCGCACGGCGAAGGTGCGGCTCGAAGTTGCCAACCCGGGAACGATGCGCGTCGGGATGTTTGTTACCGCGACCTTCTACGGCAAGCAACCGGAAACCCGCGCCGCCGTCCCAGCAGCTGCGATTCTCCACTTGCATGACCGCGACTGGGTTTACACGCCGATAAGTCCAGGACACTTCAAGCGCCTGGGAGTTGTCACCGGAAACATGCTTCCCAACAACATGCAGGAGGTTGTTTCAGGGATCAAACCCGGAGATCAAGTTGTCTCGAATGCGCTTCCGCTACAGAACACAGTGGAACAGTGAATGATTCGCCGAATCGTTGATTTCGCGCTCAATAACCGCCTGCTCGTTCTGGCGCTGGCGCTGATTCTTTTCGCTAGCGGGATTGTTTCGTTCGAGCGGCTGCCGATTGAGGCGTATCCCGATGTGGCGGACAACTATGTTGAGATCATTACCCAATGGCCGGGAATCTCCGCGGAACAAATCGAACAGCAAGTGACAATTCCGCTCGAGATCGTCATGAACGGTATCCCGCAGGTGGTCCATCTGCGTTCGTTCTCGCTTTTCGGGCTCTCGGACCTAAAGCTCATCTTCGAAGACGACTCAGATAACGCCTGGAACCGCGAGCGGGTTTTGGAGCGATTGAGTCAAGTTACCCTCCCGCCGGGGGTCGTGCCGCAAATGGGCACAGATTGGAGTCCGGTCGGCCAGATCTATTTCTTCACATTGCGCAGCACCAACCCAGCCTACGACCCGATGGAGCTGAAATCCATTGAAGATTGGGTCATCGAGAAGAATTTCAAAGCTGTCCCGAATGTTGTCGATGTCGCCAGCTTTGGCGGCCCTACTCGCGAATATCAGGTTCGTGTCGATCCCAACAAACTCGTGGCCTACGGCCTGAGCCTGGCGCAGGTCGAGCAACAACTTACTAATAACAATGTGAATGCGGGCGGAAGTTTCATACAGGCGGGTCTGCAGCAGATTAACGTGCGCTCCGTGGGATTGGTCAACCGTGTACACGATATCGAAGAGACGGTGATCTTAACCAAGAACGGCACGCCGCTACGCATGAAGGATATTGCTGTCGTCGCACAGGGTCCAAAGATTCGACTTGGCCAGTTTGCCCGAGCCATTCACCGCGAAGACGGAAAGATCATCGATAACGACGATGTGGTCTCAGGTATCGTGTTGTTGCGGAAAGGCGCAACCGCGGAGACGGCTCTCGAAGGTATCCACAAGAAAGTGGAGGAACTCAACAATCACATTCTTCCTCCAGGCGTGAAGGTTGTGCCGTTTATTGATCGCACTGATCTAGTTCACTTCACTTCCCATACTGTGCTTCACAACCTTACCGAAGGGATGATTCTGGTATCCGTCATCCTGGTTCTGTTTCTGGGCAATGTCCGAGGCGCGCTCATTGTCGCAGCCACCATTCCGTTTTCTCTCTTGTTTGCGTCGATTTGCTTGGACTTAAGGCACATTCCAGCGAACCTCCTGTCTCTTGGCGCTCTGGATTTCGGCATGGTCGTCGACGGCGCGGTGGTGATGGTCGAAAACATCGTACGTCATTTACACCGGGAAAACGGAAACACCAGAACGCCTGCGGAGAAGATCAGCGATGCGTCGCACGAGGTCCAACGGCCGGTGTTTTACGCCATCGGCATCATTATTACCGCATATCTTCCCATCTTTACGCTGCAGCGCGTCGAAGGCCGGCTTTTTCATCCCATGGCATGGACTGTAGCTTTTGCCCTGCTGGGTGCGTTGTTTTTCTCGATCGTAATCACGCCGGTACTGGCCAGTTTTGCTTTCGCGAAGGGAGCGCACGAATGGCGTAACCCCGTGATGCACTTCCTTACTGAGCGGTACCGCACCGCGGTTCGGTGGGCCATTCGCCGGCGTGGGCTCACTGTAGGTGTGGCCGTGCTTGGCCTTTTCCTAGTTGCTCTTTATCTCGCCCTCAGCGGCGTCATCGGTTCCGAATTCCTGCCCCACCTGGATGAAGGTGCGCTCTGGGTACGCGGGCACGCTTGCACCGAGTACGGGGCCGGACGAAGGTATTCGGGTTTCGAACCAGGCCCGAGTCGTGCTCTGCTCTTTTCCCGAGGTCCCGCAATGCACCAGCCAGGTCGGGCGTCCGGATGACGGAACTGATACCACCGGCTTCTTTAACACAGAATACTTCGTTGACCTCAAGCCAAAGGAGCAATGGCGACCTGTTTTTCATGAAAATAAGGACGAACTCATCGCGGCAATGAGCCGCGAACTCGACAAAATTCCGGGTGTCGTCTGGGGTTTTTCGCAGCCCATTGAAGACAACATGGAAGAGGCGGTCAGCGGCGTAAAGGGCGAACTCGCTACCAAGGTATACGGGGATGACTTGAAAGTTCTGGAAGAGAAGGCCGATCAAATCGTAACTATCCTGCGAGGGGTCAAGGGAATTGAGGATCTGGGAGTACTGCGAGTCCTCGGCCAGCCCAACTTAAACGTAACTGTGGACCGCGATCGAGCGGCTCGTTACCAGATCAACGTCTCGGACGTACAGGATGCGATTCAGACCGCAGTTGGGGGCAACGCGCTTACTCAGGTTCTCCAGGGTGAGGCGCGTTATGACCTCGTGATGCGTTATCTCCCGCAATACCGGGATACGAAGGAGGCGATCGAGAAGATTCGCCTACTGTCACCGTCCGGCGAACGTGTATCGCTGGCACAGCTTTGCAACATCAAGGTGGCGGACGGGGGATCCGAAGTTTATCGTGAAGGAAATCGTCGTTACATTGCCATCAAGTACAGTGTCCGGGGCCGTGACCTCGGCAGTACTGTAGAAGAGGCAATGAAGAAGGTCAACGAGCAAGTCAAATTGCCGCTGGGATATCGCATCGATTGGGAGGGGGAGTATGAAAGCCAAAAGAGAGCCAATGCACGCCTGCTTATTGTCCTCCCGATCACGATCTTCATCATCTTCATCATCCTGTACACCATGTTCAAATCCTTCAAGTGGGCACTGTTGATTCTCGCGAACATCGCGGTCGCGCCTATCGGCGGGCTGCTCGCGCTTCTGATCACCGGCACTAATTTCAGCGTCTCTTCAGGCGTAGGTTTCCTCGCGCTGTTCGGCGTCTGTGTGCAAACTGGCGTCATCATGCTGGAATACATCAATCAGCTTCGTGTGCGTCGCTATTCCATCGAGGACGCCGCAGTGGAAGGAGCCGTGCTAAGACTGCGGCCGATCATGATGACCATGCTGGTGGCAACTTTGGGATTACTGCCGGCTGCGCTCTCCCACGCCATTGGTTCTGACTCTCAGCGTCCTTTTGCAATCGTCATCGTAGGAGGACTCATCGCGGCCCTTGTGATGAGCATTTTTCTTTTGCCGACCCTATATGTCTGGATCGCCGGCGACCGAGACGTGCTCCCCTCTGCGGACGGGCAGTTTGGAGAGGGGGAACATGTCGATTGAATGGAGACCTCGCGCACAACTTCACGCCCACCCCACCCTGCGTCCACCTCGATTCGCCCTCTGCTTGAAGTCGAGGCCTTTGGGTCACGCCGAGAATGGACGGGCTCCAGCATGACGGGCTTTCGCGAGACTTCCAGCAACCCCGCTCCTGTGCCGTGCCTCTTCCAAACGACAACAATCGTTGTCCAGCTCCGGGCCGGTCGATTTAGAAGAAGTAGATGAAGTCTCCGGCCAACATAAATTGATTCTTCTTGGTGCCGTTGTCATAGGCTGGCCGATCGTAAGCGCGCTCAAACCTCAGCTCGGGACGGAAGAGAACCGTGCTTCCGATCCAATGTCTCCAACCGAGGAGATGCTCGCCTATACTCGCCAGACGTGCAAAAATTCCTAGATGAATCCGAGGACGCACTGAAGTCCGGTGCGAATTTGGATTGGGAAATCGTCTCCAAGGTGGCGAGCCTCCAATACTACCGGACATATTTTGAAAAAGAAGAGAACAAGTTCTCACAGGCTGAATGCGCCAGTAATTTGGATACAGCGGGCACTTACAATGAATCCCCTTCATGTGGATTTCACTGTGAAGTACGCAGACACATTAGGGATGATGGATCGCTACGAAGAGGCAGTCGCGATATTAGAAAGACTGGAGCGTACACCCGAAGCGCCCGCGTACGCTAAACAATGGCTCGGGTACTTCCTCTTGTTCGTGAACAGGGAAGATGAAGCCATACGTTACTCTGAGGAGTACCACAAGCTCTTCCCGTCAGAGTCTGACTCAATCTTCAACATAGCGTCCGCATATGCTCAAAAATACTGCGCTGAATTGCGCGAACGTGGGAAGACACAGGATCCCGAATCAGCGAATTGTAGACAAGCGTTGTCGAAGCAAAAAGATGCGCTTCGGGGACAGCCGGACTATGTAGAGACCGTTCGAAGTAAGTGGACGTTGCCCGGAGCAAGCTTCGACTGCTTCTTGCGCGACCAAGACTTCCGGTCGCTGGTCGGGCTGCCTTCGGAGTCCACATCCACCCCCCCAGTTTCTGAGCAACCCGGACGCTGACCGGTCTTTAAGCAAAGGGGCCACACTCTCTTTCCATGATTTCCAAAACCAAGTGTTTCTGGAAGACCGAGATTGCGCGAGACGGGTGCTGAACTGTCGGCAAGCCAGTAGCTCTTGGCATCGACATTGAGATTGGCGACTTTCGACGTATCTGGCGTCTTGATGAGCATCTGCTGCTTAGGGATCAGGCCGGCGATCAGCGTCGATCTCGTGATCGTTTAGGTGGAAGTGCTGCTGGTAAAGTTCCCGGTCCATCTCGGGATTGGCCAGGAAAATCTTGGTGACGCAGCTTTCGAGAATCACGTCGAGGATGTCGGACTTCCGCAGTTCATCGAGCGATTGCGTCGAGAGCACAAGCGCCGCATTGTGCTTCCGCCAAGTCTTGAGGGCTTCAACAATGTAAGCTCGGATGCTCGGGTTTTTCAGAAACACCCAAGCCTCATCGATGAAGAATGCTTTGAATACATGGCCGATCTGCGGATCGCGAATAATGGCGTCCGCCCGGTGCAGCACATAGAAGAGCAGTGGCTCCAACACCTGCGGGTATTCCCGCATCCCCTGAAAGTCGAGACACTGGAAACGCGAGAAGCTGACAGTGTCATCAGCGTTGTCAAAAAGGAATCCGAACTGCCCGCCCTGTTTCCATTTGTAAAGGCGGGCATCCAGATCGCGGCGAAGCGTGTTTCCCAGCGTACCGAGAGTATGGAGAGTCGGGTCGTCGAGCTCGTAAAGGTTCTGAACCTGTTCGTACAGTTCACGCTCTTGGTTGCCACTGAGGGCCTCGCCCTGTGATTCCGCGAGAACCCGAACGAAGATCGTCAGAAAGTCGAGATCAGCACTGAGAATCGCAGGGGGAAACAGAAAAAACACGATAGAAAGCACCCTTCTGAGGGCTGTTTCCACCCCATCGAATGATGCGGCTAACAGCCCGGGGTGCAAGTAGCGGATTTCCTGCAAGTCGGGCGACGTAGTCGGGTACGCGATCTCACGAAGCACTTGGCAACGGACACAGAGATTCGGCTTCTGCGAAGCTTCTGATTTATCCGACACGTAAAGGGGAAGTAAAGGGTCAAAACGAGCCTGCCGACCGATTCTTCCACTCCCGCGGCGTGCCCGCGCCCAGTAGTGGGCGCAGGATCAGGCTTAGATTGAACGCGCCGACATGAACTAACTGCCGCTTCAGAATGTTTTCCTGTCCGCGCAGATGGCAGCGCCGCATCCCGCCCGTCTCGTAGCAGTGCGCGAAGCTGCGCTCCACCAATTCGCCGCGCCGCCGCAGTAAACTCTTGCCGTACTCGCCCTGCACCCGCCGCCGGTTCGCGTACACCGCTTGCGGCTCGGCCGGCTTGCCCGCCCAGTTCCGCCGTCCCTTTTGTTTCTTCTCCGGAATGTAGCTGCGCACGCCATACGCCTTCATCCGCTTCACCACCGCGCCGCTGTGATAGCCCTTGTCGGTCACTGCTTCCTCGATGCCGGCCAGGTTCACTTTCGGTTTGTCGTCGGGTCGTAACTCGGCCTCGCGTCCAACCTGCTCCGCCACTGCCATCCCGGCCTCGCACAGCGTCTCATCCAGCGTGGTCGTGTCGCCCCGGTCGGCGCCTTGCAGCGTGACCGCCACCACCGCACCCGTGTCCAAATCCACCGCGTGCTCGGCCTTGTGCGCCAGATGCGTGCGTCCGTCTTTCATCTTCGCAATCCGCGCATC
>CAVSNS010000031.1:0-10067 GCA_963729325.1 uncultured Acidobacteriota bacterium | reverse complement strand
GACCGAGGAGACGAATTGGCTTTTTCTCTGCCTCGGCGGAGTACCGCACACGCAGTGGGCCGAGGAGGTTGGCATCGTCCGCGATGAAGCCGGTTATCTCGTGACCGGTCCCGATCTGATGAAAAACGGATCTCGCCCCAAAAACTGGACCCTTGACCGCGATCCCTACTACATGGAAACCAATATGCCCGGTGTGTTCGCGGCGGGTGATGTGCGGCACGGTTCTGTAAAACGATGCGCCTCGGCGGTTGGGGAAGGCGCGATGGCGGTGACGTTCGTTCACCGCTATGTGACCAACGGCTGAACGGCCGTGTGCCCCCCCCATCAGTGGTTGCGCGACCAGTCGAGGGTCAGGACGCTTTCTTCCTTTCTGTTGCTTCGGTCCTGATCTCTTTCTGGACCTGTGCCCTCACCTTATCAGCAATGGCTGGCACTTGCTCCGGTGGAATATCGTAGATCCTGGCCACCGCCTCCTTGGGAAAGCCCTCTATGACGTAGAGCTCGAACACAGTGCGTTCGCGCTCCGGTAGCCGCGAGAGAGCCTCAAGGATTTGTGACACTTCCTCCTCCATCTCCAATTCTTTCTCTGGGTCGAGCTCGTACGCTGGCGCATTGAACTCTCGTGGTGGAATTTCGCTGTCATCCAGTTCTTCCGGAAACCAAACTTCGCCGTCCGCGTCAGCGGTAAAAGGGATTTCTTCCAGAGTGCGCAGCTCCGCCTGGTTCAGCGTTTCAAGGCTCCTGCGGCGCGCATCTTGTGCCTTGCGCCGCGAAATATACTTGTCCACCACCCTGTTTGCCAGCTGATACAGCCACTCTTCAAGCGTCAGGTTGGCGGGTTTGTTCCCATAGGTCTCATAGGCGCGAAAAATGACTCGATCGAGAAGATCATCACTGGTGTAAACCGGAGTACGAATTTGGAGAGTCAGATAGGCCACTCGCATACGACGCTTGATGTACGATCTTAGTGGCTGGAGTAGAGGTGTGATTTGGTTGAAGAACTCTTCCTTATTCTGCTGGGCCGCCAACCTTCCAAGTTCTGCTTCTTTTTTTTCCAGTCCTTCGCTTTGCTCGCTTCTCGTAATCCGAAGGTCCGCCTTGGATTTCTCTTTTTCGCTCAAATTGGCTCCTCAGCGAAAGCTAATACTGTCCAAACGCGTCATCGAGATAGCAATACAGCCACCGCTCTCCTGGCTCCGCCGAAGCAATCACGGGATGGCCGTTAGCGTGCGCATGCTTGGTCGCATGGCGATTCGGAGATGAATCACAACAAAGGGTCACGCCACAGGTTTGACATGTCCGCAAGTGAACCCACGGCGAGCCAATCTTGACACACTCTTCACAGACATGAACTTTCGGATGCTTGACCTTGGTGATGCCCTCGATGTGCGCACATACTTCGACTAGCATAACTTCCACCTCGCTGCTGACGGACAAATACTTATGCAGCTGATTTCACGAGCGCAAAACGTCTCCACATCGTACCGAGCTAAGCGCTCTTCCGGTCATCGACGTCGACGTATTCCGCGTCGACCACACCGTCGGCTGGTTTAGCTTGGCCATCGGCTCCCGGGACGGGCCCCGCACTGGCTGGACCTTTTGGCTGAGCCGCGCGATACATCTCCTCCGCCAGCTTGTGCGATGCCTGCGTCAACCGTTCGCGCGCCTGGTTCATCTGGTTTTTATCATTCGACTCCAGCGCTTTCTTGGCATCGGCCACAGCGTTTTCGATGTCTCCGCGTTCCGAACCCGAGATCTTGTCGCCTTGTTCCCGCAACATCTTTTCGACGTTGTAAACCATCGCGTCGAGCTGGTTCTTAGCTTCGATCTCCTCCCGCCTCTCTTTATCTTCGGCGGAGTGTGCTTCCGCTTCCTTCGCCATGCGCGCCACATCTTCTTTACTGAGGCCGGAAGACGAAGTAATCGTGATCTTCTGGTCCTTGCCCGTAGCCATGTCTTTTGCGGTTACGTTGAGGATGCCATTGGCATCGATGTCAAACGTTACCTCGATCTGCGGCACGCCGCGAGGCGCAGGCGGAATTCCCGTGAGTTGAAACTTTCCCAGAGTCCGGTTCTGATTTGCCATAGGACGTTCGCCCTGCAGCACGTGCACTTCAACCGAAGTTTGATTGTCCGCTGCAGTAGAAAACGTTTCCGTCTTACGAGTCGGGATTGTCGTATTGCGCGGGATCATTGGCGTGGCCACGCCTCCCTGGGTCTCAATCGCCAGCGTGAGCGGAGTCACATCGAGCAACAGCATGTCCTTAACTTCACCTTGTAGTACCCCGCCCTGAATGGCCGCCCCTACCGCGACCACTTCATCCGGATTGACGCTCTTATTCCCCTCCTTGCCGAACAGTTCCTTAACCAGTTGCTGAATGCGCGGCATGCGGGTCTGGCCACCGACCAGCACGACTTCATTAATCTTGCTGGCATCCACGCCGGCATCTTTCATGCACTGTTTGGAAGGCGGCACCGAACGCTGGATCAGATCCTCTACCATCGACTCCAACTTCGCCCGGGTCAGCTTCTTGACCAGGTGCTTCGGGCCGTTGGCGTCGGCAGTGATAAAGGGCAGGTTGATCTCGGTTTCCAGGACGCTGGAGAGCTCGATCTTGGCCCGCTCTGCGGCGTCGCGCAGCCGCTGCAGTGCCATTTCATTGCCCTTGGCCCGGAGATCCAAGCCTTCATCTTTTCTGAACTCATCGATCAACCAGTCGACCAACCGCTGGTCGATGTTGTCACCGCCCAAGTGCGTATCGCCGTTGGTGGCTTCCACTTCGATTAGACCTTCGCCCACCTGAAGAATGGAAATGTCGAAGGTGCCTCCGCCAAAGTCGTATACGGCAATGGTTTCGTTCTTCTTCTTGTCGAGTCCGTAGGCCAAGGCGGCTGCAGTGGGCTCGTTGATGATCCGCTTTACATCCAGCCCGGCAATCTTTCCGGCGTCCTTGGTTGCCTGCCGCTGGGCATCATTGAAATACGCCGGGACAGTAATCACCGCATCGGTTACTTTTTCACCAAGGTAGTCTTCGGCTGCCTTCTTCAGCTTTTGCAGAATCATCGCGGAGATCTGTTGCGGCGTGTACTTTTTCCCTTGGGCCACAATCACCACGTGATCCCCTTCAGGCTCGACCTTGAAGGGGACCATCTTCAATTCTTCGGTGACTTCTTCATAGCGGCGCCCCATGAACCGTTTGATCGAATAGATTGTGTTCTCTGGGTTGGTGATCGACTGGCGCTTAGCCACCTGTCCTACCAGCCGCTCACCAGTTTTGGTGAATGCTACGACCGATGGAGTGGTGCGGCTGCCTTCCTCGTTGGGAATAACCTTGGGCTCGCCAGCTTCCATGACTGCTACAACCGAATTCGTGGTACCGAGATCAATTCCGATAGTTTTTGCCATGGTGCGAACCTCCTCCAAGAACAGAAAGATTGAGCGTCATGTCTCCACTCGAAACCCAAAAACACCTAGTCTCAGGATCGGGGCGGAAAGTGCTCAAACATTTTCTCCACCGCCTTCTCTAGCTTCTTTTCATCCTTTTCCGGTTTGCCCGCTAGGACGTCGCTCGCTGACCCGCGCCAGATCAGTTTCTTGCTCATTGTGTCGAACATGTCCACCACGAGTGTTCCTACATCGTAGGTGTCTTCGTAGGTGGTGGCATCACCGAATCCACCCCACAGCCATCCGTCAAAGTTATCGTAGAAAGTTCTCAATGTGCGTTTTTCACGTGTGGTGCCAACCACAACAATCGAAACGTCTCCGCCGGAGGGGACGCGCGTCCAGCCTTTGGCTGACAATGCTCTGTCGATTGCATCCTTGACGCGGTCATCCCAAAGGGGATCCGGGGTTTCGACCTTGGCGAATGAATAAGTCCTGTACTGACTGAAGTTGGCATGATGGTCGAAGTCAGTTCTGACTTCTCGAGAGAATGCGGCCACGCTTGCAGCCAGCCAAACACCCACAAGCAGCAAACAGCAGTTTCGCAGTTTCATTTGTCTCCTCGCATTTGATGTCGGATTCACCAGCGCGGCGGACCGGCGACCTGCAATTCCAGAAGCAGGAAATCGATGTCCGCACTGCATTGGAGGTCGAGCGCCCTCGTGGGGCACCTAACATCTCCAAGTCCAGGATTGTTAACGATTGAGCTGACCTACGACAATTCCTCGTGAGGATGAAAGCCGATTGCGAAAAGACGCGTAGGAGCCGCTCCGCCGCCAGTCAGACCCGCCTCTACCACCAAAGTCCTACGGGTGGCTTGGGCGCAGGATGCAATCGTGCTTAGCCATCCTTTCGCAACGTCAGCTCACCCTGACGACGAATTGTCAGCAACGTATCGAGTTCCCTAGGATGCGCACAGGACCCCGCATTTGAAGCTCTCGGCTTGAGGGCAAACGGGAACACCACATAGAAGGAGGTTTTATGAAAGCCGGAATAAGCGTGCTCGTATCCCTGGTGGCGCTGTCAATTACTCTGTTAGGTCTGACTTCGTGTGGTCATAGCAACGACACGCGGGCGGCACAGGCGGCCACAGCGCCGCAACCCCAGCCGCAGAGCAAGCCTGACCTTCAAAAGCAACTGCAGGACGCTGATCAGCAGGTGCGGCCCGACATCGAGAAACAGCGCTCGCAAGCTGAACAGCAGGCCAACCAAACGCTGGACAAAGAAGCGATCGAAGCAATCGACCAAACCCAGAAAGCCATCGATGCCATCGCTGCCAATAAGAACTCGGAAGCTCTTGCGGCGATCGAGCAAGCCACCGGCAAGATCCATATTCTGCTGGCTCGCAACCCGGCGACCGCCCTCATTCCTGTTGCGGCAGAAGTTGTAGTAATCGATACCGCGCCCAGAGACGACAAGGCCGTCACGCAACTCGGGCAAAGCGTGTCCAAAGCGGTAGGGGACAAGGATTTTCCGACAGCACGAGTTCTGCTCTATGCGCTGATGAGCGAAATCCGAGTACGCACCTCGAATTTGCCGCTGGCCAGTTATCCCACCGCCTTGACGGAAGCCGCGCGTTTGCTCGATCAGAAGCAAACGACAGAAGCTGCGAATACGCTGTTGACAGCTCTCAACACCTTGGTTGTGGTTGATCAAGTGACCCCGCTCCCGCTGGTGCTAGCTCGAGCAGCCATCGATGCTGCCAAAGAGCAAGAGCAGAAAGACAAGGACAAGGCCCAAGTCCTGCTTCAAACTGCCCGGAAACAACTGGAGCGATCGAAGGAACTGGGGTACGCGGGACGGGATCCCGAATATGCCGCCTTGGACTCTGACATTTCGAACCTCGAGAAACAGCTCAAGGGCAAAGGCGACGCCACCTCGGTCTTCGCCAAGCTCGAGAATAGGCTGTCAACATTCCTCAGTAAGCAGCAGTCCGAGCGTGTCCGGCGTTGATCCACGGACCAGATCAATGCAAGTGGAAAAAGAGGAAGCCGGGCGGCAGGAATTTCAGCTAGCCCGGCTTTGATCATAGGAGGCAAGCACCGCTTGTATTTCGGACTGAAGATAGAAACCATCGCCAATCGATGAAGCACTGAATTTGTGGCCGGCCCCTCGCAGTAAGTCGCGCACTAACTCATATCCGGGAATCTGAACCCGCTTGGCCAGTTCGAGAATGTCCCCAACCGGCATTTTGCCCACCGCGATAAATGACAGCAAGAGCATGAGCCCGTCCGGTCCGACAAAACGTTCAAGGGGAAGGCCCTCGACAAGACTATGGTTTCTGCGGAACTGTTGTCGAGCATCGTACTGGCAGGCGCGCGGCCCACGCTTTCCGGTACGGGCGAGCAGACAATGGACCAGTCTCAAACCCGTCAGATGAGTCCTCCCTTGCTGGTCTTCGAAGGCCAGCCATTCGACCCAACCGTCATCAATACGGGTGATCAGTTGGCCGCACGTGCTGCACTTCCAACCGACGGAAATCCGGCCGACAGTTTCTGAACTCATCACGGTGCCTTTCGAGATCGCGAGTGGCGTCGCGCACTCTGTCCTCACTACAGCATCTCGAGCGGCCGCGGCTCGCTCGGCGGTGGAAATGCGCGGTCGAGCGCAACCATATCCTGCTTGGTCAGGCGAACTTCAAGCGCACCGCGGTTCTCCCGAACGTGTCGCGCGGTACCCGCTTTTGGAATCGCGATAACTCCGTCCTGCTGGAGCACCCAGGCTAGCGCCACCTGAGCAGGAGTTGCGCTGTGCCGGACGGCCACTGCTTCCAGTTCCGCATTTTTCAGTATTCGCCCCTGTTCGATCGGGGAATAGGCCATGATCGGAATATGACGCTGGCGGCACCAAGGAAACAAATCGTATTCGGGGCCGCGCCGCGTGAGGTTGTACAGCACCTGGTCGATCGCAACGTCCTCGCCTCCGGTCGAGGCCACAACCTCCTCCATATCCGAGATGTCAAAGTTGCTGACGCCCCAGTAACGGATCTTGCCGGCCTGAACAAGTGCATCGAACGCGCTGATCGTCTCTTCCAACGGGATTGCGCCCCGCCAGTGCAACAGATAAAGGTCGAGATGATTTGTCCTGAGCCGATGCAGACTGCGCTCGCACGCCGTGATCGTTCCCCGGACCGTCGCATGCTCCGGCAAAACTTTGCTGACCAGGAATACGTCGCTACGTCGACCTTCGATTGCTTCCCCGACTAACTCCTCGGCGCCGCCATCCGCATACATTTCGGCGGTGTCGATCAGGGCCATGCCCAGGTCAAGACCGACGCGCAACGCGTGGATTTCTTCCTCCCGGCGATGCCTGTCTTCTGCAAGGTGCCACGTTCCCTGCCCCAGTGCGGGCACGGCTTCGCCGGATGGAAGCTTGACAGTGCGAACGGCCGTTGCTGAAAGCACACTTACCTCCAATCACCAACTTTCGATGCAATACTCCAATCACGACTCTCACATTTAGGCGGCGCGCTTTGCCGGACGCTTCACCTGACTGAACAGCTTGAGCATTTCGCGGTTGAATGCGGGGATGTCGTCAGGCTTCCGGCTCGACACTAGCTTGCCATCGACAACCACCTCCTGATCCATCCACTCTGCTCCGGCATTTCGCAGGTCTGTCTTGAGCGATGGCCACGAGGCAATCTTCTTTCCCTTGGCGTAGCCAGTTTCGATCACCGTCCAGGGCCCGTGGCAGATGACAGCGACCGGTTTGCCCGCGTCGAAAAATGCCTTCGCGAACGCCACAGCCTTCGGTTCCATTCGAAGCTTGTCGGGATTCATGACGCCACCCGGAAGCAGCAGAGCGTCGAAATCGCCAGAATCGGCACGATCCAGAGCGATATCGACAGGAAACTCCTGACCCCACTCCACGAAGTTCCATGAGCGAACGGTCTGATGTTTCGGTGAAACGATACTTGTGTTGGCACCCGCTTGATCGAGCGCCTCACGCGGTTTCACCATCTCAACCTGCTCGAACCCGTCTGTAATTAGAATTGCGACTTTTAATCCTGTGACTTTGTCCATAACTCCCTCCAAATAAGTAAATGTTGTTTCTGTCTTACAATCCGGCACTTTTGTAGGCGACACGCGCAACCGCCGACCAATCCGCGTTTTCCATTCCTTGTGCCATAGCAGCTAAGAATCGGTCATGCACAAGGCTGGCCATTGGCATGGGAACCTCAGCCTCTTCGGCCGCCGCGAGGACCAATCGATTGTCCTTAAATCCCAGCGGCATCTTGAAACCCACCGGTTCAAACTTGTCTGAAGCGAGCATTGCGCCATACGTTTTGTACACCGGCGCCGAGAATAAAGAGTCGGTGAGCACATCCAGGAACTTCTGTGGATCGATGTGGGACTTCCGCATCAGCGCAAAGGCCTCCGCTAGGCTTTCAATCACGGTGGTGATCAGGAAGTTTCCGCTGAGTTTGACTAGGTTGGCCGCAGGCGCGTCTTCATTGATCACAAAGATTTTTTGTCCCATTACGGCGAGCAGACTTCGGCATCTTTCGATTTGTTGGGTTGGCCCGGCTGTCACGATAAATAGTTTCGCCGCAGCCGCGGCATCGGGTCGTCCAAAAACAGGCGCGGCGACGTAGTGCTGATGTTTCTCCGCATGCGCCTTTGCCAGCCTGCGAGACAAGGCGACACTGATCGTACTCATCGAGAGGTGCACCGCCCCCGCCGGCAATGACTCGATCGCACGACCCGGTTCGAAAATCACGTCCTGCACCGCGCGATCATCTGCCAGCATGGTGACGAGCGCTTCCACCCCAGCCGCCGCTGCCGCAGGAGTATCGGCGACCTTCGCGCTGAGACGCTGCAGTTCCTCGGCGCGGCTTCGCGTCCGGTTGTAAACGACCAGATCGTGACCCGCTCGAATCAAGTTGCGGGCCATGCCCGATCCCATATTCCCAAGACCGATAAATCCGACTTTCATGATGTCGCCTTCCTGGCCCAATCGTCAGAACGGATACTCTTTGGGCGTATGCTGCACCGTGACCCAATGAGCCGTGGTGAACTCCTCGATGATCCACTCCCCGCCAAAACGGCCGATGCCGCTGTTCTTCTCCCCGCCGAATGGGCCGGTCGGCGTGTCGTCCACACTGCTGTCGTTGATATGGGTCATACCGGCCTTGATACCAAGAGCGAAGCGCAGCCCTCGTCCCTCGTCGCGGGTACATACAGCACTCGAGAGCCCGTACGGAGTATCGTTCGCCACCCGCAGTGCTTCCGCGTCTCCATGCGCTTTAATGATCGGGGCTATGGGACCGAACGTCTCATTTTTCGCAATCGGCATGTCGTTGGTGACGTCGGCGAACACATGCGGCGGAAGCACAAGCCCGACCGGATCCCCGCCCAACACTTGCCGCCCCCCGGCATCGCGCGTGTCTTTGAGATGTTTCAGCATGGCCGCGAGTTGACTGGTGTTGATGACGGGACCGATGACCGTCTCCGGGTCATGTGGATCACCATATTTAAGCGTCCTGACGTGAGCCGTGAATCTCTCGACGAACTCGGAGTACAAGCTCGCATCCACGACGATGCGGTTCGAGCTCATGCAAATCTGTCCCTGGTGCAGGAATCTGGCGACAACCGCGGCTCGAACGGCCTGATCCAGATCTGCGTCGTCCAGGACGACGAATGGCGAGTTCCCACCTAGTTCCAATGCCACGCGCTTCAGCATCGGGCTGGTGGCGGCAAGATCCATCACGTGCCGTCCCACTGCGGTGGATCCGGTAAAGGAAATCAGACCCGGGATAGGATGGCTCGTGAAAGCATCTCCTATTTCGCTGCTCGCGCCCACCACAACGTTCAAGACTCCCGGGGACAGCCCGGCCTCCTCGAAGATCTTGGCAAGGAGCAAGCCGCCAGTGATCGGCGTGTCCTGGGCTGGCTTCACTACCACCGCGTTCCCGAGAGCGATCGCGGGCGCGATTGAGCGCTGCGACAGATATATGGGGAAATTCCACGGGCTGATCACTCCAATAACCCCGATCGGCTGACGGTACACGCGACTTTCCTTCCCCGGTTCGTCAATTGGAAGAATGCGGCCCGATACGCGATAGGGGAACGAGGCAGCTTCGCGCGTGATCGCATGAAGCATTTCCCATTCCACCTCGGCTTTGACGTGCGTGCTGCCCGACTCGTCGATCAGCCAGTCAATGATTTCTTCACGGCGGCTTTCGATGAGATTGACGGATCGCATGAGGACGGCGGCCCGTTGTGCCGGCAGCAAGCCTGCCCATGCAGGCTGTGCTTGCGCCGCGGCTTCGTAGGCCTCATTGAGATCGCTCTTGTCAGCAAGAACGAGTGACGCCACCGGTTTACCCGTATAAGGGTCGGTGTCAACAAGTGTGCGGCCGCTACGGCCAGCTCGCCAAGAGCCGTTGATGTACTGGCCGTCAAAGCCGGAATAGCGCAGGATTTTCTTAGTAATGGTTTCGATTTTTTCTGTAAGTGTTGCCAGTTGGGATGCCATAGATACTCCGTGTCTTTCAGGATGAATAGCACTTCGGTTTAATCACGTCGCATTTAGGTTGTTACTTTCCAGAACGAATCTGCAGCACGATCCGTCCGAGGATGTGGCCTCGCTCGAGACGTATGTGCGCATTGGCGGCTTGTGCCAA
>CAVSNS010000030.1:0-60873 GCA_963729325.1 uncultured Acidobacteriota bacterium | reverse complement strand
GTCAGCTGTCCTGCCGTTGAACGAGGGGGCAGCGAGTGGGTTGGCGGCAGTGATCTGCCGTTTTGATTCTATGGACTCGGCGGTTGGCGGTCAACCGAATCACCAGTTCCTCAGTTCGCATGCCTCACCTGCGGTTTTCCTCCTCCGCTTCCCTGCTGTTCTTTACGAACCCGCCAGTCTAAGATTCTCGGGAGGAATTTCTTAGGAGACCGGATTCCCCCAGGAGCAAACTATGGTTTCGAGCCTTGCCAACTTTGCCCAATCTACCAATGACTATGCCGAAATTGCGCGGCGCCCGCTCGAAGCAGAACATTGCGCGCTAATTGTGATTGATATTCAGGAAAGGCTTCTACCGCCGATTTTCCAGAAAGAGCTGTTGATCCGGAACTCGCAACTGCTGATCCGCCTGGCCGGAACCGTGAAGATTCCAGCGATTGTAACCACGCAACATGCCAAGGGACTGGGGCCCGTCGTGCCCGACATCGCTTCCCTGCTGCCCGAATCGCAGGCCATCGACAAGCAGATGTTCTCCTGCTTCGGCAGCGATGCTTTCTGTACTTTGCTAAAGCGTCTGCCCAACAATCGAAACACTGTGCTCCTCTGCGGAATGGAGAGCCACATTTGCGTAGCACAAACTGCCCTTGCCGCCTTGCGCGGAGGCTATCTTGTCCACGTGGCTTCGGACGCCGTCAGTTCGCGGACGGAATGGAACTGGAAGATTGGTCTAGAGCGTATGCGCGTGGCTGGCGCCATAATTTCGTCGACTGAAATGATAATTTACGAGTTACTGCGCACTTCTGCTGCACCCGCCTTCAAAGAAATGCTCCAATACCTGAAGTAATCGCATCTAACTTATAGATAAGCAGGGTGTTCGGATATGCACGGACTGCCCTGGTAGTATTTTCCATCGGCTTGTCATGTCCTCAAGCGGCCTCCGCCCGCAGCGCAACTTACGGGCCAGAGGCGGGTTTATAGGATTGGAGCTAGAAGTAGGGGTGACCCCGTGAACGGCATAAGGCGCGCAATCTTAGCGAATCTTCTTGGAGCGCTGTTGTTGCTGTCAGTGACGTCGGCTATCGCCCAGGATTATCCGGCTGACATGAATCGCGACGAGGCTAATCCGACTGAACCTAGTCGACCTGAACAGGACCCGCCGGGCCGCGTTGCCCGTCTGCAATTTCAGGCGGGATCGGTTTCGATTCAGCCACAGGGAACGGGAGATTGGGTCGAAGGGTCGTTGAATCGTCCGTTGACCAATTCCGACAATATCTGGGCCGATAAAGATTCCAAGGCCGAGTTGAACGTGGGCACGGGCCTCTTGCGGATCAGCAACGAAACCAGTCTTACCCTGACCAACATTGGTGACAACAATGTCCAGGTGGAGCTGCACCAGGGGACGCTGAATTTGCACGTCCGTAGACTCCACGAGGGCGAGACTTACGAGGTGGATACTCCCAACCTCGCCTTTGCGGTGCAAAAGCCCGGAGATTATCGCTTCGACGTCGGGCCGGGTGGAGACGGGACGGTAATCAATGTGTGGAAAGGCGAGGGCGAAGCGACGGGCGAAGGCCCAGCGGTTCCCTTGCATGCGCACGAGCGCGCAGAATTCAATGGCACGTCGCTTGATCATCAGATCTCTGAGGTTTCGGCCCCCGACAGCTTCGACGAATGGTGCCAGCAGCGCGACCAGCGCCTGGACCGGTCTGCCTCGGGGCGTTATGTGTCTCCTGACGTAATTGGTTCGGAGGATCTCGACCAGAACGGTACCTGGAGCGAGACACCGGACTACGGTCCGGTGTGGGTTCCCTCTGTTGCTCCCGGATGGGCGCCGTATCACTACGGCCACTGGGCTTGGATTGATCCCTGGGGATGGACTTGGGCGGATGACGAGCCTTGGGGCTTCGCTCCCTTTCACTACGGTCGCTGGGTGTACACCGGCGGATATTGGGGATGGGCCCCCGGTCCGTACTCCGCTCGCCCGTTTTACGCTCCTGCGCTGGTCGCCTGGTTTGGTGGCCCGGCTTGGGGAGTGTCGTTTGGGTTTGGCTTTGGCGGCGGATTTGGCTGGTGCCCGCTCGGCTTTGGAGAACCTTTCTTTCCCTGGTACCGAGGAAGCGCGTTCTACTTCCGAAATATCAACATCCGCAATACGCACATCACGAACATTAACAATTTCTACAACAACGGACGTCGACCAGTTTCTGGAACGCAGTTTCACTACGCCAATCTGCACGCACCCGGAGGTCTAACCGCAGCTTCGCAGCATGCTATCGCCGGAGCATTGCCAATCGCGAAGAACAACGTTCGAGTCTCGGCCAACGCTGCGGAGCATGCACAGCTTCACGGCAATCTGCCTCTGACGCCAACCCGCACCGGCCGATTGGGCGCCAACGCAGGCAGGCCAGCTGCCGCGCCGCCAGCACGGGCGATGTCACGGCCGGTGGTTACGTCAGCATCGTCACGGATGGGCCGAACCCAACTAGCCTCTCTGAATAACCGGGCAGATCGTCCTGGCGCCAGCACGATGACAGCGAAACCATCTCCCTCAACGCCGCTTCGGTCGGTCCCGAGGCCGCCGCAGACCCAGAGAGCGGCAGCTCCCAGTGGCAATGCGACGGTCGCGCGGAATATGCCCAGACCATCGGCCGGAACCTCACGGTCCGAGGGGGCGCAATCGGCGCCACGCCCGCAAGAGGGGGCTCGTGCAGCGCGAAGCCAACCTAGCGGCCGTACGGCGAATACCGTACCTCGTCCTACCGGCAGAGTTCTTCCCGCGAGTCGTGATGCTGGCCGCGACTATGGATCACGCTCGGCGTCGCCCGGTTCATCCTCGAGATCTGGAGGATCGATGCCTTCGGGATCGATGTCGCGGGGATCAAGGTCTGAAGGGTCGAGACTGGGAGGCTCTTACGGTGCCCCGCGGTCTTACGGGCAATCTCCGCGATACAGCGCTCCGCCGTCCGGGAGAGGGTACGGGGCGCCTCCGTCCAATCACGGTTCGGCACCGGCGTACCACAGTTCCACTCCGGCCTATCGCGGCCCGGCACCGTCCTACCATGCTTCGGCTCCTGCGTACCACGGTCCATCGGGTGGGTACTCGGGAGGTGGCCACGTCGGAGGCGGATACTCGGGAGGTGGGTACTCAGGGGGCGGACATTCAGGAGGTGGTTACTCAGGAGGCGGTGGTGGCCATTCGGCAGGCGGTGGAGGCGGTGGTCACTCGGGGGGCGGCGGGCATTCCGGACACGGGAGATAACGCAGGAGCATTTGCGGTGACGCTCAACGCCGCCCACGAGGGCGGCGTTTGTCTTTGAGACTAATCCGTTCCGTAAGACCCTGCGTCAGCCGGCGGCAGCTTCGCCTTCTTTCTTCTTTACCTTGACTACCGTGATCTTGGTGAAACCTTCCTGGAATGTTGGCGCGCGCAGCTTGGCCGCCATACGACGCATCACGTCTTCCGGGACGATCCGCTGGCGGCGTTGATTTCGCTCCAGACACACTTCCACCGGCACATCGAAGAAGACTGCTTGAGCTTCGTACCCGTAATCCTTCGCCAGCTTGATCCAGCTTTGACGTTCGTGCGGGGTGAGGTTCGTCGCATCCACGTAGTTCGTGGGACGGCGCGCAATCAGTCGCGCCTTCAGCATGGAGCGCAGGTTAGAAAATATCAGATCCTGAAAGCGCTGCTCGGTGGCATCGTCAAACAGAAGCGCGCGCAGCAGGTCGCTGGAGAGCGGCGTGATTTCGTGGCGCTTGAACCAAGAGCTTTTTCCAGAGCCGGGCAGACCAATCGCCAGAACCACTACGCCTTTGGACGCGTGCTGCGGAGTCGCTGTAGGGGTTGCCGCGGCCGGGGCGGTTGTTTCGCTAGTGTCTGAAGCGGGCGCTAGTGGTGACGGCGTCCCCTCCGCTGGCGCTCCTTGCGTGGAAGGCGAAGCAGTCTGGCGCGTGCGTCGTCCGCGGCCCCCTCTGCCGCGCCGCCGGCGTCGGCTTGGGCGTGCATTGTCACTTAGTCCCGGTCGAAGCTCAGCCGTACCAGGAGTCGATTCCTTCGGTTTTTCATTCTGATGACCTTCGTTCTGACGAACACGGTCTTGGCGGGCAAGTCTCTCTTCTGCTGAAGGCAAAGGCTTGGATCGCCCCGACTTCGGTTCGGACTCTTTCACTTCCGCCGGGGTCGCGTCAGTGGTGGGCGCAGTATCGTAGAAGGCCGGCTGCAGTGGCGCCGGCGCAGTCTTCTTTGCCGCCCTTTTCTGGTTCTTTCGTGCGGCGCTTCAAACGCTCGCGCATCCATTTGCGCATCTCTGGCTTTTAACACACTCGGGCGCTGCCAGCAATCTGTGCGCAGTCTGGCGTACCAAGACTGGCAGCGTCGAGCATCGGAATTCAGGATCTCCGCATCTCTCGTACAATGTTCGCTGTGGCCATTCCTCGCGAGATTCAAGGGCAGAAATACATTTCTTTAGCCACGTTCCGCAAAAATGGCGAAGCCGTGTACACTCCCGTCTGGTTTGGCGAGGATAACGACAAACTTTACGTCAAGAGCCGCAGCGACTCGGGAAAATACAAGCGGATTCGCAACAATCCGCAGGTGCGGATCGCGCCCTGCACAATGCGGGGCAAGATCACAGGTCCGGAATTCGCCGCAACTGCGCGCATTCTGCCACCGGAAGACTGGCCCCGCGCCCAGCGCGCTATCGGGGAAAAATATTGGCTGGCCCGATTGTCGTTTCTGTCGAGCAAGCAAAACGTATATTTCGAGTTAGAAGTGCGAACCTAGGACCGTCAATTTGCCGCTACCTTCGCTTCCCTGTTACCATTTTCTCTTCTCGGACGCGCGTTGTTCATACTAGTGTCTTCATCACTCTTTCGGAGGCGGAATGGCAATCAAAGTAGGCATCAATGGGTTCGGACGCATTGGACGCAATGTCCTGCGTGCCTCGCTTAGCGACCCCAACATCGAGTTTGTCGCGGTCAACGATCTCACTGATCCCAAAACCCTGGCCCACCTGCTGAAGTACGACTCCATTCTCGGCAATCTGCATAACAAGATTTCCGCGGGCGCTGACTGCATCACGCGTGGACAATAAGACCTTCAAGGTGTTCGCGGAAAAAGATCCGGCCAAACTGCCTTGGGAATCGGTGGGCGCGCAAGTGGTGCTGGAGTCTACCGGCCGCTTCACTGATGCCGTCGATGCCAAAAAACATATGCGGGGACCAGTAAAGAAGGTGATCATCTCTGCCCCGGCCAAGAATGAAGACGTCACCATTGTGCTGGGGGTCAATCAACAGGTTTATGACCCGGCCAAGCACCACATTATTTCCAACGCCTCCTGCACGACAAATTGCCTGGCGCCGATCGCAAAGGTGGTCAATGACAATTTCAAAGTTGTCAGCGGGACCATGACCACAATTCACTCGTACACCAACGATCAGGTGATCCTGGATTTCCCCCACAAAGACCTTCGCCGGGCCCGCGCAGCTGCGGTTTCCATGATTCCGACTTCAACCGGCGCAGCCAAGGCCTTACACCTCGTAGTTCCGGAGTTGAAGGGTAAATTCGATGGATTTTCCATGCGCGTGCCCACGCCGAACGTCTCCGTGGTGGACATGGTCGCATTCGTAGAGAAGAAAACCACGGTGGAAGAGGTCAACGCAGTCCTGAAGAAAGCGTCTGAGAGCGGCCCCCTGAAAGGGTATCTGGGTTACGAGGAGAATGAACTGGTTTCGGCGGATTTCAAGGGCGATTCACGTTCTTCCATCGTGGACGCGCCCATGACCCGCGTGGTTGCCGGCAATTGTGTAAAGGTCATCTCGTGGTACGACAACGAGTGGGGTTATTCGAGCCGCGTCCGCGACCTTATCGATTACATCGGCAGTAAGGGCCTCTAATGCATGTGTGGCGCGGGCGCCCTCGCCCGTGCGCCCTTTGCACGAGGGGAGTGTATTCTCCCTGACAACGGGCAGATGCACAGGTAGAAAGAATCATGTCCAAGCTCTCCATTCGCGATCTCGCGCTCAACGATCACCGCATCTTTATGCGCGTGGATTTCAACGTGCCTGTTGAAGGCGGGGGGGTGATGGACGACACCCGCATCCGCGAAACCCTGCCCACCATCGAATACGCGCTGCGCCACGGAGCGCGGCTGATTCTGGCTTCGCATCTCGGCCGCCCCAAAGGCAAACCCAATCTCCAGATGAGCCTGAAGCCGGTGGCTGAGCGTCTTCGCATGCTGCTCGACAAAGAATTGGCGCGGGGAGAAAACGTAGGCTTCTGTCCCGATTGTGTGGGCCCCGAGGCGGAAGAAATGGCGGGCAAACTGGAAAAGGGCCAAAGCCTGCTTCTGGAAAACCTCCGCTTCCACGCCGAGGAGGAGGCCAACGACGCGAAATTCTCCAAGCAACTCGCTAGCCTGGCTGATTTCTACGTAAACGATGCGTTCGGCGCCGCGCATCGCGCCCACGCGTCGACTGTCGGCATCACCAAGTTCATCCAGAAATCGGCCGCCGGTCTGCTCATGGAAAAGGAGCTTCGGTATCTGGGCAAGGCCTTGCACCATCCTGAGAAGCCGTTCATCGCGATACTGGGCGGGGCAAAAGTCGGCGATAAGATCGGTGTGATTCAGCACTTGATGACAAAGGTCGATGCTCTGATCATCGGCGGCGGCATGGCTTACACCTTCCTCAAGGCCCAAGGCCAGCAGGTCGGCAAATCGCTGTTGGAGGAAGACAAAGTTGACCTCGCGCGTCAGTTATTACAAGAGGCCAAAACTCGCAAACTGAAATTCCTCTTACCCGTTGACCACATCGTGGCCGACAAAGTTGATGCCAACGCGGCGGTACAAACAATAAACAGCGGCCAACCCATTCCTGCGAATATGATGGCGCTCGACATCGGCCCCCAGACAGTCGAACTGTTTGTCGAAGAAATCTTCCGGGCACGCACCATCGTCTGGAACGGCCCTATGGGCGTTTTCGAGGTTGCGCCTTTTGCCAAGGGTACTTTCGAAGTTGCCGATGCCGTCGCAGAGAACGCCGGCGCAACCTCGATCGTGGGCGGCGGCGACACGGTGGCAGCCGTCAATGCAGCTGGCGTCGCGGACAAGGTCACACACATCTCGACCGGCGGCGGCGCGTCGCTCGAGTTCCTCGAAGGCAAGAAGTTGCCGGGAGTGGAAGCTCTCACCGAGAAGCGCTGACCTGCCCGGAGATAGCGTGCACAACTTCGCAATGCGAATCCTGCTGGATGGTGGCAGCACCATCGAGTTCCACGGCCCCGCCGACATTACTCGCGAGATGACAGACGCGCTGGTAAATGCAGCCAACTCATCGCTTTTGGGCGGAGGCGGGGTGGATGGCGCCATTCACAGAGCCGGTGGACCTGCGATCCTTGCCGAATGCAAGCAAATTGTGGGCAAGATCGGGAGCTCTACCTGCGGGGAAAGCCGTCATCACTACGGGCGGACAGCTCGCCGCAAAACATGTGATCCACACCGTCGGCCCAGTGTATCGCGGCGGAGAACGCGGAGAAGCTGAAGCGCTGGCGAGTTGTCATAGTGAATCAATCCGCCTCGCCGATGAGCACGGCCTCAAGTCTTTAGCCTTTCCCGCTATCTCGACCGGGGCCTTCGGATATCCAGCCGCAGATGCGGCACTCATCGCGATTTCCGCAACAGTCGAGGCTCTGGCCTCCACCAACCATGTAACTAAGGTTCGATTCGTTCTCTTCGATGATCGCGACTCTGCGAACCTACACGCGAGCTGCCGAAAGTCTACGAGGCCGTTTTTCATACCGAATCGAAAAGGGATCTTCATGAGAAAGAAACTGATCGCCGGCAACTGGAAGATGTACAAGAATCCCGATGAGACACGGACGTTCTTCCGCGATTTTCTTGCCACTGGTGGCCGGACACACTCGGGATGAGATTGTGATTTGCCCTCCCTATATCGATCTGTGCGCTGCGGTTCAGGCCACCAAGGAGACTAATGTCGCAATCGGGGCTCAGGACCTGCACTGGGAAAAAGAAGGGGCCTATACCGGCGAAATCTGCCCTCGCATGCTGTTGGATGTGGGTTGCACGCACGTTATCGTTGGTCACTCCGAGCGCCGGCAATATTTCGGCGAGACCGACGACATAGTTAACTTCAAGCTGAAAGCAGCGCTGGAAGCGGGACTAACCCCGATACTATGCGTGGGCGAAGTGCTGGAAGAACGCGAAGCCGGACTTACGGAAGATGTGCTGCGCCGGCAATGCCTGCGCGCGTTTCATGCTTTGTCGACAAAAAAAACCGGAAAGTTAGTTGTCGCCTACGAGCCGATCTGGGCCATCGGCACCGGCAAGACCGCTACGCCACAACTCGCCTCCGAGGCCCACATTCTGATCCGTGGCGAGGCTGCCAAGGCATTTGGCCAACAGTTCGCAGACAAGCTTCGCATCCTCTACGGCGGCTCGGTGAAGCCTGAAAACGTCAAAGCGCTCATGGCGGAAGAAGAGATCGACGGAGCGTTGGTCGGAGGCGCCAGCCTGGATCCGAAATCGTTTGCGGCGATTGTGAAGTACTAAGCCGCGGCCCCACATAAAAGACCGGGAATTTGACACTGACAATTGACAATCCTGCCAATGTCCGCCAGCGTCTCCTTCAGCTTCTCTCAGATTACCTCTGCCCAACGTCGTACTCTGCTGGCGGCCGCGCTGGGCTGGATGCTCGATGCCTTCGATGCCATGCTCTATGCGCTGGTGTTGGCCTACATCATGCGCGACCTGGGCATGAGCAAAGCCACCGGCGGCTTGCTCAACGGTTTGACCTTGCTGGCATCCGGCATTGGAGGAGTGGCATTCGGATTCATTGCCGACCGCATCGGGCGCAAGCGCGCCCTGATGCTCAGTATCCTGACTTATTCGGTCTGCTCGTTCGCGTCGGGCCTCTCTACTTCCGTGCTCATGCTGGCGGTGTTTCGCTTCATTCTCGGCTTGGGCATGGGTGGCGAGTGGAACACCGGAGCAACGCTGGTAGCGGAAACCTGGCCCACCGAGCTGCGGGCCAAGGCTCTCTCGATCGTGCAAAGTTCCTGGGCCATCGGCTATGCCCTCGCAGCGTTGGTGGCCGGTGTCGTGTTGCACTACGCCAACTGGCGGATGGTCTTCTTCGTTGGCGTCCTCCCGGCACTGCTCACGTTATGGATTCAGCAGGGTGTGCCTGAGTCAGAGATGTGGCGAGAGCATCATAGGCTCGCGCCGCATTCGAAGCCGTTGGCGGAGAGTTTGAATCAGTCCGCCAAGACAATTTCTCGACGATCTTCAAGCCGCCTTATGTGAAGTACACCTTCGCGCTGCTGTTCGTGAATTTCTTTGGAATGTTCGCCTGGTGGGGCTTGTTTACCTGGATTCCTCCCTATCTTTCGTTGCCGGTAGAGCAAGGTGGGCGCGGCTTCGGCGTGATGGGAACAACCACGCTGATTGTTGTGTTGAACCTGTTTGGAATGTTTCCTGGCTACGCCAGCTTCGGTTGGGTGGCTGACCATTTCGGACGCCGCAAGAGTTTTGTGTCTTATACGCTGATTGCGGCTCTTTTAGTTCCGCTCTATGCCATGGCGCGGCAGCCGTGGATATTACTGGTCCTGGGCGCGGTAGTTGCCTTCTTCGCTACCGGATTTTTTTCCGGCTCGGCGATCACTGGCAGCGAAATATTTCCCACTCGGGTGCGGGCTCGCGCGCTCGGCTTCACCTACAACGGCGCGCGCACCCTGAGTTCGATCGCGCCATTTGTGATTGGACGGGTGGGACAGACCAAGGGATTGAGCTGGGCTTTCTATCTGTGCGCAGGATCTTTTTTGCTGGCATCGCTGGTCGCGACCCAGTTGCCGGAGACGAAGGGAAAGCAGTTGGAGTAGCGACCGCTTGGACCGTCAGCATTAAGACTGCGAGCCAGAACGCTCGCAACACTACTCGATGGGTTCGACTACGGTCACTCGCTCTCGTGACTTCCGATCCGGCAACTGCACAACGATAATCGCCGCCAAAACCATTAGAATCCCAACCGTTTGCAGCGGGCGCATGATTTCTCCCAGCACTACGGCGGCGATCACGATGGAGAAAACCGGCTCCAGGCAGCTGACAACGATGGCGCGTGTGGGCTCGAGGTGTTGCAATCCAGCAAAATAAAATGAGAACGGCACCAGCACGGAGAGCATCGAGAAGACGATCAGGAACAACCATTGGCCGCCGGAATAATGTGCTGCAGCGACCTTCCACGGCGGATTCACTACGAGCCAGAAAAGAGTGGCACTAAAAGTGGTGTAGAGAAGCACAGTCCAGCGGTCATAGCGAGCGAGAATGTTGTGCCCTCCAATGTTGTAAAAGGCGAACGAGAATGCCGCCAGTAACGATGCGGTGACGCCGACCGCGTCCAGCCGGAATGCGCCCGAGCCCACGACGCCGATCACCATGGCGATGCCCGCGAGCGCCAGTCCCACCGCTGCCACCCGCTGCAGCGTCGGGCGTTGCAATCCGCGCGCCACGCTATAGAGCAAAACCCAGACCGGCGCCGTGTATTGCAGGATGATGGCTGTGGCTACATTCGTCCGCTGGATCGCAAGATAGTAAAAGTAATTGGACGCCGCCACGCCGAGAATGCCTAAAAGGAAAGTCTTCCCCACATCGGCCGGCGGGAGGCGGAGACGCCGCCAACCGCGGTACAGAGCGAGCGTGGGCAAGAAATACAAGAAAAGAAAACGTGGTGCGGCTCTGGGACAGAATCAGGGGATCAACGGCATGCAGCGCCTGCACCCCGGGCAGCCGGCCGGTGAACGCAGCACGGCCCAGTGTGGCTGCAACGCCCCAGAAGAACGTGGCGGTGGCGATGTAAAGATATCCCCGGAGAGGTTGGCGATGGTCGCTATCCAATTTGGGTTTGCCGACGCGACGCTTGTCATCATCGGTCCGCGTATTCGATTTCGAAGCTGATTTTTGCCGTCTTCTCCAACATCGCCGAAACCGAGCAGTATTTTTCCTTGGAAAGGTGCACGGCATCCTCGACGGCTTTGTGAGAGACGTGTCCGCCTACGTGATAAATCAACTTGATTTCAGTATAGACGGATGGCGGACTAACGGCGCGCTGGGCCTCAGCACGAACTTCCAGGCTGGTGAACGGCTCCCTTTTTTTTCCTAATATGCTGGCAACATCGTAGCCGGTGCATCCACACAGCCCGATCAGCACCAGTTCCATAGGGCTGTTGCCCGCCTTTTTGTCGCCGTCGACCACGATCGAGTGGCCACTGTCGGAGATACCTGTGAAGCGGGTCTTATCGATCCAAGTAGCTTTGGCCTTGGTCATGCTATCTCCTGTTATCCGTTCTCGGCTCGGGGTGGATCAGCACGCGGAACAGTTCTGGCGCTGCCTGCTTGAAGCGGATTTCTAACTGGGTCGAAATATCGTGCACGCGGGTTAGCGGGAGATCGTCGGACATGGTGCAGTGGCAGGAAACATATAGGCGTCCGCGTACCCGTTTTATCTGAACATCGTGCATGTCGAGAATCTCCGGGAACTCGGCTGCGATCGACTTTAAGCGCTTCTCCAGCCTGGCGTCGCGCACCATCTCATCGCCAGGCTCAATGGTTGCGGGCTCACTTTCGATGTGGGTCAGTATGGAGGAAATCTCTGGGACGTCACGGCGGATTTCGGCTTCGAGCACGGTAACGCGGTCATGAGCGTCCTTCAGGCTGAGCCGTTCGTCCAGTTCGAGATGCTGCTCGACATGCAAGTTTCCTCTCAAGTCTTGGACGCTCACATCATGCACGTTCAAGTTATTGCGCGTGGCCACGGCCCGGACGCGGTCAAAAATATTCTCCGTATTCACCGCGCGCGGCACGGAGTGCACCACGACGTCGGCGTCGGGAAGGACGTTATGTACTGCGTTCAGTCACTGCGTCCGCCACCTGTTCTGAGCGTTGGAAGGTAACGTTGCGCGACAGCCCGATGGAAAGGTCGGCGAAGTAACGGTTGCCCGCGCGACGAATGCGCACGCGATCCACTTCGAGCAGCCCATCAACTCTTGAAACTGCGGAAATGATTCTGCTGCGTATCCCGGCGGGCGCAGCATCGAGCAATGCATCGATGGTCCGGCGCGCCAGCCTCCAGCTTACGTAGACGACTACGCCAGCGACGAACAGCGCCGCGATGGGGTCGGCGTCGCGCAGCCACCCAATCCTGAATCTCCGCCCCAGCAGCACCAGAAGCAATCCCAACGCCACCACGCCACTCGACCAAATGTCGGTGGAGAAGTGCAACGCATCGGCTTCCAGCGCCTGGCTGTCGTACTTAGCTGCGATTCTCCCCAAGGCGCGCGAACGCCAGAAGTCCACGCACCATGGAAAAGAACATGACCACGAAGGCTGTGATACTGGGCTCAATCTCCACCTGGCGAAAAAACAGCCGACTGACCGCTTCATAGACGATCCAGATGCAGGTCAGCAATAGCAGCCCGGTCTCCATGAACGCGGAGAAATTCTCTACCTTACCGTGTCCGTATTGGTGCTCGGCGTCGGCGGGTTTGTCGGAAACGCGAACCGAAACAAAAGTGATAGTGGCGGCAATCAGATCAAGCGCTGAATGGGCCGCTTCCGACAGAATGCCCAAGCTGCCGGTGGTAACGCCCACTACAGTCTTCAGCGCGGTGATGGCAATCGCAGCCAGGACGGAGCTGCCTGCGACCGCGCGCTTCTCCGCGCGCATCGACTCCGAACTATAGACCGCGGGCGCTTCCGCCATGGCCGCATTATCGCCGCCCGGCACGTTCCCGCCAAGTTGAAACACGGCACTCTTCCCAGCGGCTCCTCAGGTCTGCCAAACTGTTCTATTCCACCTGCAGAGCTTTGGGCCGGAAAGTTCACCTGCCTTTGAGTCCCGTATGGGAGCTGATAGCCGATGGCTGACAGCTCCCACTGTGCTAGGATTTTCCATTACACGTTCCATCTTTCCTGGAGGAATACTCACTTATGATTCATCGTGGATTGGTATGTTTGTTGCTTGGCGCTTTTGCCTGGGGACAAGCAGCAAATTCGTCGCCAGTGGCCCCTCAGCAGAATCCTGCCGCTGCCGGCGGCGCAGCTCAGGGGGTAAGTCCCGATACCAAGGCGTCTGAGGCCGCGACGGTTCCACCCGACGCGCCTGTCATCACAATCCAGGGAATGTGCGACAATCCCTCCACCGAGAAGGCCAATTCATCAGATTGCAAAACCGTGATCACACGCGCCGAATTCGAAAAGTTGGTGGATGCGGTTGCGCCGACTGCTCCACCTTACGCACGCCGACAGCTTGCGACTCGTTATGCCTCGCTGCTTGCCATGGCCCACAAAGCCCACGAAATAGGCCTGGATCAGGGCCCGAAATTCGAGGAAAACATGAAGGTGCAGAGGACAAGCGTACTGGCTCAGCTGTTGGATCGAGATATGCAAGAGAAGGCGTCCCAGGTTCCGGATGCCGACATCGAGGACTACTATCGCAAACACATCGACGTTTACCAGGAAGCGGACCTGCAGCGCCTCTATGTTCCGCACAGCAAACTACTGGCGCCTTCCACAGTGAAGTTAACGGATGCGCAGGCAAAGAAGCGCCAGCAGGATGCGGACGACGCGATGAAGAAGGAAGCCGAAGCTCTTCGGGTCCGCGCTGCGGCCGGGGAAGACTTCGACAAGCTGCAAGCTGAGGCTTTCACGGCGGCCGGACAGAAGGGCAAGGCGCCCAGCACGAAAATGAGCAAAGTCCGGCGGACCGGTCTGCCTCCCGACCAGGCTTCAGTCATGGACCTTCACTCGAACGAGGTTTCGCCGCTGCTTTCGAGTCCGACCGGCTATTTCGTGTACAAGATCACGGACAAGGACACCATCGCCGTGACTAAAGCGCATGACGAAATCCTTGGCGCACTTCGGTCGCAGCGCTTGCAGGAGTCCCGGCAGGCTCTGCAGCAGTCTTCCACGGCGACGCTGGACGACAAGTACTTTCCCACTCCCAATGCCGTCCGGGATGACCATGCCTCCGGGAATGACCATGCCGCGTGGGGACGCCAAGCCGCCGGCCACGCCTCCTACACTCGGACCCAAGTAATGGGTGATACCAAACCCACCGTTGTGGTCACCGGAGTCTCAGGCAATCTCGGGCTTCGCCTTTTGCCGCACCTGGCGGATTTTAGCGTGATTGGAGTGGACCTCAATCCGCCCAAGACGGATTCTCCCGTGCGCTTCGAGCGCCTGGACCTTGGTCAAGAGGAGTCTTGTCGATCGCTATACCTTCTCTTGCGAGAATCCCGAGCCGTAGCGCTGGTCCATCTCGCGTTTGTGCTGGATCCAGTGCGTACCGGCGTGTTCGACCTTGACCGTATGTGGCAGATTAATGTGGCCGGAACCGCGCGCGTCATGGAGGCGGTTACAGAAGCCAATCGCGACGAAAGCGTGGTGCAAAAGTTTATTTTTCCCAGTAGCGTCGCCGCCTATGGTCCCCAGCTTCCGCAGCCGGTGACCGAAGATTTCGCACTCGCTGCCCACACCCTGCCCTACGCGATTCACAAAATGGAATGCGATAAGGTGGTGCAGCAGAGGGCGCCGGCGTTGCGCGGCTGCAGTGCGTATATGCTGCGACCGCACATTTTCGCGGGAGCCAGCATCGATAATTACATGGTCGGAGCTTTCCGCGGCACGCCCAACGGCCGCAGCGAGCGGGCGGCCAAAATGCGCAGCCAGGGTAAGCGCCTGCCTTGCATGTTGCCCTACGGGGAACCTTACCTGAAAAACCGCATCCAATTTGTGCACGTGGACGACATTGCCCGCTTGATCGCTCACATCCTCCGCAAGACCGAACCGGAATCGCAGCGCCTGACCATCCTCAACGTCGCCGGTCGCGGCGAACCTCTGACCTTCGCGCAATGCATCGAGATGGCCCGTGCCAAACTCGTGCGCGTGCCCGGCCGCGCCGCGTTTCATCTTGTGTTGCGGTTTTTGTGGAAGTCGGGGATTTCAGCGATTCCGCCCGACGCGATGCCCTACATGATGGGCGAATACATCATGAATACGGACCGCTTGAAAAAATTCCTGGGGCAGAGTTATGAGGATGTGATCCGCTACACCATCGCGGACGCATTCGCCGACTGTTTTGCGTCCGATACGCTGGTCGCGGCGCAACAATCTGCCGGAAGCTAGCGTCGGGTGCGAGATTGGAGGCAGCGGGGTTGAACGCCGGTTTCAGTTTCCGTTGCGGTCGCTCGCCCTCATCCTGATTTCGCCGCCCTGCTCCACTCGGGTGGGCTTTCCGCAGAAAAAGTGGCCGTTCGCCATACCGAGGGTTTGCTCCACGGCTTTCTTGCACTGCGTACGCTGGAAGGCGAGACGCTTGCTGCGGGAGACAGCATTCAAGTAGCCCACGGCGATCGGGTCACGAACCACGTAATCTTTCACTTTAAGGATGGTTCGGTAAACGATGAGACCACAGTCTTTTCGCAGCATGGTAGCTTCCGACTCATTAGCGACCACCTGATACAGAAGGGCCCCACATTCCCGCATCCGATGGACGTCTCGACTGACGCCTCAACCGGACAAGTCACAGTCCGCTACACCGATGATGGCAAGGAGAAGGTCACAACCGACCATCTCAAGCTGCCGCCGGACATATCCAACGGAATGGTCGTCACGTTGTTAAAGAACATCCAGCCCGATGCACCCGAGATGAAAGTCTCCATGGTGGCGGCGACGCCTAAACCTGTGCTGGTGAAGCTCGCCATCTCTTCCCAAGGCGAGGAACCGTTCTCGATAGCGGGGTCTGCTCACAAAGCAGCACACTACGTCGTCAAAGTGGAGATTGGAGGGATTACCGGAATCATGGCTCAGCTCTTGGGTAAGAAGCCGCCAGACACCCATATCTGGATTCTCCAGGGAGAGGCGCCAACCTTCGTCAAATCGGAAGGCCCACTCTATCTGGGTGGCCCGATTTGGCGGATTGAGCTGACGAGTCCGGTCTGGCCCCCAAGCGCCGCTGGCGATTCGAAGGAAGAGACCGATAAAAAGAAGCAGCCCTAAACCGTCAATCTACCAATCGGGCGACCGATCCTGAAACTCATTGGCTTACAGATACTTGTGGGGGCGAAGGAATAAAATCGCGTCCCGCTGGTTTACCCTATGGAGGTGCCGGAAGAGCGCTTGACCGCGGCGACGTTCGAAGAGCTGGCCATGCCGCTATTTGATCAGCTCTACAACTTCGCCCACTGGCTCACCCAGAACCGGAGCGAAGCCGAAGATCTGGTGCAGGAGACTTACGTTAAGGCCTTGAAGGGATTCTCCTCATTCCAGCCCGGCACCAATTTTCGGGCGTGGATCTATCGCATCTTGCGAAACACTTTCCTCACTTCGCGTACGGGGCTGAAAGCCACGGCAACCGTGCCCCTTGATGCCGACGACGCACCCGAGGTTCCCGCGGGCCCCGATACTCCGGAAACCATCTTCATCGAACGTTCGCAGCAGCAGTTACTACAAGGTGCAATCGAAGATCTGCCGCTGCACTTCCGCGAAGTATTGCTGCTCTGCGAGGTGGAAGAGATGTCCTACCAGGAAATCGGGGAGGCCCTCGCCATTCCGATCGGCACGGTCATGTCTCGCCTGTCCCGCGCCCGGAAGGCGCTGCGCGAGAATCTGCGCCAGAAACTGGAAGGAGGATAGATGGCGGACGACTTCACGGCGAAACTTGACAGTTATCTCGATGGCGAACTGCGCGCTGATGAGATAAAGGCCGTGGACCTTCATGTCCGAAGCTGTCCTGCCTGCTCCGCGGACATCCTCAGCCGGGTGCAACTCAAGCGAGCCGTACAAATCGCCGGCAAGCGCTACGCTCCAAGTGCCGAGTTCCGTGCCCGCGTGCAACGGCGAATTGCGGCCCGCCCGCGCTTCTCTCCGGTTCGAGTTTGGCTCACCGCCGCATCAACGATCGCGGTGTTGCTGGTGGCGGGACTGCTGGCGAACTATGTCGGGAATCAGCGACTGGAGCGCCGGCACGCCTTTAGTGAAATCGCGGACCTCCATGTGGCCACGCTCGCCAGCCCGAATCCAGTAGACGTGGTTTCCACCGACCGTCACACCGTGAAGCCCTGGTTTCAGGGCAAGATTCCATTTACCTTCAATTTGCCTGAATTGTCCAACTCGGAGTTCACATTGCTGGGCGGGCGCGTAGTCTATCTGGAACAGACCCCCGGAGCACAACTGATCTACCAGGTACGCAAGCACGAGATTTCCGTTTTTATTTTCCAGGACGGAGCCGTCAGCCCTGCGTTGCGAGAGGCTTCAGGACCGCTCAGACACGTATCGTTCAATCTGCAATCATGGAGCGACAATGGCTTGCGCTACTTCGTCATCGGAGACGCGAGTGGGGACGACATTCGGAAGCTGGCGGATCTACTGAAGAACGCCGCCAAGTCATGAAATCCATCGGGCCTTCTCGCCAGCTCACGCAAATCGTCCGACTGGAGAGCGATAAGGACGCAGTCTCCGACCTACTTTTTTCCTCGATACAGTCCGGCAATCCCGAAGGTGTAGGGTGTCCACGATACTTCGCGGAAGCCAGTCCGCTGCATGCGTCTTAGCATCTCGCTGGGCTCAGGAAAACGCTCCACGGATGCGGGCAGATACGTGTATGGCCCGCTTACGCCGGAAATTAACGTGCCTACTTTTGGCAGCACATGCCTGAAGTAGATTCGGTAGAGTTTCCCGATAACCCCGCCGGGCTCGCCGAAATCCAGAATTCCGCACTCGCCTTCAGGGCGTAGCACGCGGAAGATCTCCCGCAATCCGGCATCGTAGTCCGCCAGATTGCGGAAGCCGAATGCCGAGGTAACCAACTCGAAATGGGCGTCGGGAAATGGCAGGCGCAATGCGTCCGCCTCAACCCAGCGGAGTGAAGTGCCGGCCGATTTCACGCTTGCGCGCTGCAGCATGGCGTGAGAAAAATCCGTTCCCAGAATTCTCGGCGCCTTTCCGGCTTCGCGCCGTAACGCAAATGTCATATCACCAGTGCCACAGCACAGATCGAGGACTCGCGCCTCAGGCCGGGCCAGGATGTGGGAAAAGCTTCGGGCGGTCTTTCGCCACCACAAACGATCCACATTGCAGGAAAGCAGGTGGTTGAGCAGATCGTAACGCGGGGCGATCGCGGTGAACATGTCGCGGACAGCCCGCGCCGCCGATTCCGCGTCATCGGCCCCCTGGGGCGCCGCGCCGATTACCGCAGCTTTAGTTCGAGTGCTCAATTTTGCTGAGTTTCAACTCCCAATTGGTTAAGTGTCTCGGCCTCTGTGCTAGACGATTAGTTTCCGCTGGACAGTTGTCGCAACTCCTCGACAGCCTCGAGCACGATCCGGTCGGGCACTCCACTTACGATTTCGACTTTACCGATGGCACACGGCAAAACAAAGTGCACGATGCCATCGCGCGTCTTTTTGTCTGACTGCAGCAGCCGCAGAATTTCTCGGCCACGAGCTTCGACTCTCGGAAGCGGCCCCAGCCCCAACACAGCTTCGGTGATGCGTCGCGCGGAGCCGGCATCAATTTTGTCCAAAGCGGCGGCGATCTTGGTGGCGGCAATCATTCCCCATGCGACAGCCTCGCCGTGAAGGAAGCGCCGGTATCCGGTCACGGCCTCGAGCGCGTGGCCGACGGTGTGGCCGAAATTCAGTACGCGGCGCAAACCGCTCTCGCGTTCGTCGGCCGAAACCACTTTTGCCTTCATCTTCACCGATTCCGCGATCACCCACTCCAGTTTCGCCGGATCGCGGCGCAAGTCTCTGACCTGAGTTCGTTCCAAGGCCTGAAACAACTCAGGAAGGCCAATCACTCCGCACTTCAGTGATTCATAAATGCCCGCGCGAAATTCACGATCCGGCAAAGTGGAGAGCACCGCAGGGTCGATTAACACTCCCCGTGGCTGATGAAATGTGCCCAGCAGATTTTTGCCGGCGCGCAGGTTGACGCCGGTCTTGCCGCCAATCGCGGCATCCACCTGAGCCTGAACTGTGGTTGGGATCTGAACTAAATCCACGCCGCGCATATACACGGACGCAAGCATTCCCGCCACATCGCCCACCACGCCTCCGCCGAAGGCCACGATCACGGCATTGCGGTCCGCACCCAGACGGGAGAGCTTCTCTGACAATGCTTCGACGGTCGCCAGCTTCTTGTAGCGCTCACCATCGGGCATCTCGACTATCTTCGTCGCAAAACCCGCTGCTGAGAGTGAAGCCAGCAGCTTTTTGCCCCACCTGCGGCGCACGGGAGGCACCGTTACAACAAAAAGCCGTCTGCGATCGCCCAACAGAGTTCGCAGGTGCACGCCTGCTCGCGCTAAGAGGCCGCTCTCGATCGCGGCTTCGTACGGACATGTCGGGACCCCGATATTCACTCGAATCATTGCAGTTTCGTAGGGTTCTCATCATAACGTAGTCCGCAGCAGCATCGTCGTAGCGTCTGCCAAGGATATTTGGGTTTAAGGAAGTATGAAACGCTCTAGAACTTGAACTGCACGTCCAACTGCATGCGGCGGGGAGGCAGCGCCGCCACCGCGTGTCCGAAAAATGGCGAGGTAATGATCCCTATATAAGTCATGTCATTGACATGATTGAGCACGTTGAAAGAATTCAGAGCCACGGTGAGCGTGCGCGCTTCTTTGCGAGACTTGGAAAGCACAAAGTCGTGGGCAAGATTTAGATCCAGTTCGATCATTCCCGGCCCTGGCATGGTATTGCGCAAAACACCGGCCGGGCGGTCATTGACGATACCATCGCGATTATTGTCGGCTCCGGTCGTGATGTTGACTGGCTTTCCAGAATAAACCGAGAGCGCTGCTCCCGCCGTGAAATACCGGGTTGGTTGCGACGACGCCAACAAGTCGAACTTGTGCCGGCGATCGTTGTCAGAACGTGCCCAGTCGCCGGCGGGATCGTAGCTATTTCCAGGAAAGTAGGTAATCCCGCTGGTATTGTTGTAGGTCTTACCGAACGTGTATTGCGCCTGCCCGGAAAACCACTTGCTGGGCTTTCCGCGAAACGTCAGCTCCAGCGCGGCGCTCTTCTGGTAGCCCTCCGACTGAATCTGGCGGACCTGCCCCAGGTTTGGGTTTGGCGGGGACAAATAATTGGGCGGAGGAGGAGCATTCGCATCAATCGAGCGAAACGCATCGATGCTTCGTGATCCCACGAAGGTTGCGCTGACGGTGCTCTTCTCCGTCACTTGGCGCTCCACTCCGACGCTGTATTGCACCGAGTATGGAATCCCCGCTTTGGGATCCAGGACCACAACACTCGTCGGCACATTGATCGGAGGTGGTGTTGGGTTGCCCGGATTTTGAATCACGGGATTATTCACGATGAACCGGAGCAGATTGACACCGTTGAAGTGGAGCAAATCTCCGATCGGTGACGGTCCGGTGCGGTCATAGAAGACCCCTGCCCCGCCGCGTATCACGGTCCTGCCGCGCTTTGTGGGGGCATAGGCAAAACCGAAGCGGGGTGCAAAGTTGTTGGCATCGTCGTGAAAGTAATTTTGAAAGTAGTAGCGCATTCCGAGATACACGGAGAAGTTTGGCTTCAGGCGAATGTTGTCTTCTATGAAAACGCCTAGCACTCTCTCCAGAAACACCACGTGACCGTTTCCTCGCTGCAACAAAAAAGTGGTCGCATGTCCCGCAGCGTAGGCATCCAGACTGGGGTAAGTGTAGGTTCCCAGCTGGTTCGTGAAGTCATCCAATCCGCGCCGGCTGATATCGGGAATGTCCACCCCAAAACTCAGCTGATGTTTCCCACTTGCGTACGTGGAGAAATCAGTGCCATCAAAGTGGTATTCAGTTCGTCGCGAGTCCGCCTGCGCTCCGCCCGCGGTGAAGGCTCCTGAGACCACGATCTGCGGCGCCCGGGTCACACTGCTTACCGGGGCATCAAAATGGCCGAGCAGAAATTGCAACTGGTTCACCCAGTGCGGCGAGAAACTATGCCGGTAACCTACGTTGACCTCATGCTCCTGGAACTTTGTGTCGGTGGCGGCGCTGGGCAATACGGTTCCGCCTACTCCCTGGTTCTCGACGGTTCGCCGTTCGTAGGAATAGCCCATCCAGAATTGATCGCCATTAGCCAGGTCGTGAAACACGCGCCCCGAGCCAAAGAAGTGCCGCGTAGGATTGGCGACATTCTCACTGAGCTGAACATTGGGCTGCACTTCGGCGACTACGAAGGCCTGTTGGTCCTGTTGGTCTTCGTCGAGCGAAAGCAAGAAAGTCGTGCGCTTGCTATGCCCAAGCGGACCTGTGAGCGAGCCTTCGAAGTATCGCCGCTGCTCCGGAGGCTTGCTCGTAGCGAAGGCGTTGCTAGCGTCGAATACCGAATCGCGAAACATGAAATTCAGTGAGCCATGAAAACTGGGCGTTCCGCCCTTGGTAATGATCTCCAACCTCGCACGGCCCGGCCGCGCAAACCGCGCCGAATAGGGATTCTGGTTGATTTTCACCTCTTGCACCGCGGACGCCGTAACCCCCGGTCCGTTCGCCTCAATGCCGTTCACCACCAAGCTGACCCCGTTCGTACCGGTGGCGTTGTCGTCGAGAAATCGCGACATAGTGGTGATGTAATCCTGATCAAACACTGGCACACGATCAAGAGCATTGCGGTCGATCGTGTTCGCATTCTGATTCCCTCCAATGTCGGTGCTGACCAGCGGCGCTCCTCCCGCTTCCACATTTACCGTCTGGTTCTCCACTTCAATGGGCATCACAATGCGTAGACTCGGAGGTTGTTTCGCTCCGACAACAGCACTAACTTTTGTCTCCCGAAACCCCGCCGCTTGAATGTCGACGGTATACTCGCCCACGGCTACATGGTTAAAGCGAAACCCTCCCGTATTGTCGGTCAAGGACTGATCGACCAGAGTTCCATCCGCTCTGATCAAAATTACTTTCGCTCTCGGAATGGCAGCACCCGAAGGATCGAGCACGACACCGCTGATCACTCGAACACCGCCGGTCGAAACCTGCGCAGAGGAAGGCCGTGTCTCGAGAATCCCAGCCGAAGCAAGCAACAGTAATATGAATAGCAATTTCACGTGATGTTCCGGACCGAGCGCAATGCTACACAAATTGACCTTAAGGATTCCTGAATCCGCTGTGATGAGCCAGAGAACCGGGCATTTCTTTGGCAATGGTCGGCAACCCAGAAATTATGAGGTCATTCAGCGCTGATGGGATGGCCCGGACGTTTGTGACCGTTCACGCGCTGGTTCGGTCGCGGAGCAGGCGGCGTCCCCGTCGTTTTGCGCCACCTCTGCCGTCGGTTATCCATTTTGAGCCAGGGGTAACTGCTCCTTCCGTACCGTTGCCGGTTTCGTCGCCGGTCAGCGACCATGTGGCTACGGAGGCAATGTTATGCTGCTGATCTACTTGCTTGGTCGCTTAGGAATGATCGACAGAAAGCAAATAACGGTTCGTGGTTTTCGTAAGTTCGCCATCTACTCCCTGGCGGGCTTGTTCCTGTTTATCGTCGGCGTCGTTGTCGTGAGTTACGTAGGACTCGTGAACTGAACGGGCTGGCGGCAACGGTGAGCCTGTCTGTTTCGTTGCCAGTCACTCTCGATTCTGTTTGCGGATTTGCACCGCGCAGGCTTTCGCCAACTTTCTTCGTTTCCGAGCATCCCCGGAGAGTTTCCGACGTTTTACGTATAGGCGGGTTCAGTCAGCTTTCTTTTTCGGATACACCACGGACGCCAGCCCCGAAATAAGTAAGACGCCCGCGACAACTCCCAATGTGATGCCGGTTGAAACCTGGTAATAATGCGCGACCAGCATCTTGGTGCCAACGAAAATCAAGATCAGCGAGAGTCCGTAGTGCAAGTATTCGAACATTTCCATGACGCCGGCTAAGGCAAAGTACATCGATCGCAGGCCTAGAATAGCGAAAACGTTTGATGTGTAAACGATGAAGGCGTTGAGTGTAATCGCCAGTACGGCGGGTATGGAATCAACCGCAAACAGCAGGTCGGTGGTCTCGACCACCAACACGACAATGAAGAGCGGAGTCGCGTACAGGGTTCCGCGTCGCACGAAGAAACGGCTTCCTTCATAATCTTCCGTGACCGGCATCCAGCGACGGAAGACGCGCAAGACAGGATTCCTCTCGGGATGAACCTCCATGCTTTCCTGGCGCAGAAGTCTGGCTCCGCCATAGACCAGGAAGGCACCAAAAGCGTAGCTGACCCAGTGAAACTGCCGAATGAGGCTCACCCCCGCAAAAATAAACACCCCACGCATGACTAAGGCGCCCAGGATGCCCCAAACCAAGACTTCGTGCTGGTAGCCCGGAGGCACGCGGAAGTAGCGGAAGATCAGCAGAAATACAAACAGATTGTCTACGCTCAAGGAAAGTTCGATGACGTAGCTGGTTACGAACTCAAGGCTGGCAACGCGTCCGTGCCAGAAATACACCAGGACAGCAAATCCAGCCGCCAGGGCAATCCACGTCACACTCCAGCCCAGCGCCTCACGAAACTTCATGATGGGGCTGGGACGGTGCAAAACCCACAGGTCAAGCGCCAGCACAGCAAGGACGAAGAGATTGAAGACGATCCAAAAGAAGAGTTGGTTCAATCGGAAGAATTAGAAATGAAACCGATTAAAAGAGCAAAGAACGGCCTTCAGACGTCGGACCTCACACTCCAACAAACTCGGGACGGCGGTACTTATTTCTGATCCAGCAGGCGGACGGTTTCGAGAACGACGCTGCCCACGATCTCCAGGCTCTTGGGGCTGAGCTTGTCGATCGTGTCTTCTGGCGTATGCCAAAATACGTTTTCGTAGCCGTAGTCGAAATCAATTAAATCGGCGCAGGGCACTCCGAGCCGCATGAACGGAGTGTAGTCATCGCTAGGTTCGATGGTGCGCGCAAAGAAATGCGACTGGTAGCCCAACTGCGTGGCCGCTTGCAGCACCAGATCCTCCAGCCAGGGCGTCGCATTTCCGACGCGGTCAACATTCAGATCAGCATCCCCGATCATGTCCACCAATAGGAATGCCTTGATCTTCTTCAGCGTGCCGTCCTTTTGCCAGATTCCGGCGAGGTGGCGGGTGCCATAAACACTGTCAGTTTCGGTCCAATGCTGAACCGCCTCTTCCCCATCTGTCCACAGCAGCCACACGCTATAACCGTCGCGCTTCTTGCCGCGGAACTGGTTGGCCAATTCCAGCAGAAGAGCAGTCGAAGAACCGCTGTCATTGGCTCCCACGTATCCCGTATTGCGAAGTGGGTAATTGGTATCGTAGTGACCAGCGATCACGATAATGCCGTCGCGCGTGCCTGGAAACTTAGCCAAGATGTTCCTCACCGGAAATTTCCCTTCCGGAGTGTCAGCGGTGAAGAAGTCGTCTTCTACCAGGTCTCCCTTCAGATGAGAATAGATGTAGTCCTCCAGCTTCTTGTGGTTCGCGCTGCCAATGGGACGCGGGCCGAGGGCCACTACTTCCTTCAGATACTGCATGGCGCGCGCGGAATCGACGGAAGGAGGGGGAGCGGGGTCGGCAGCTAAGGCCACGGGGGCAACAGTTGCCGCCGCTGGTTTCGGCGCCTCAGCGGGCTTCGGCTGAGTGCAGGCTGACGGAGCGAGCGAAAACAGGAGATACGCCGCCAGTAAGGCGCGCGGGCGGAGAGAAATCCCAACCAGGGCTCCAGTCTGCTGGCGCTCCGTCATTGCGCTTTCCGCACTTGCCGCGCTCGCCGCTGCTTGGGATGCACCAGCCAGGCGATCCCGATGCTGGCGACATAGAGAGCAACCATGGGAGCGGCAAAGATGCACATGTTCATGATGTCCGTTGTAGGCGTAATAATTGCGGCAATGATGAAGATCACCAGAATTGAGTAGCGCAGATTGCGCCACATCCAACCGGCAGTCACGATGCCCATCAGGGAGAGAAAGAAAACCAAAATTGGCAGTTCGAAAATTACCCCCATCCCGATGATGATGGTCAGGAACAGGTCGGTATATTCGTGAATCGTGATCATGGGTTGGAATTGCTTGCCGTACTCGATAAGGAAATTCAGAGCCGCGGGATAAACCAGCCTATAGCCAAACCATCCTCCTGCCAGGAAGAGGAAGACGGTCGAAAACATGAAGGGAAAAACGTAGCGCTTTTCATGGCGGTAAAGGCCGGGGGAGATGAAAAGCCATACCTGGTAAAGCACGAACGGCGAAGTCAGGAATATGCCGGCCAGGAATGCAACCTTCAAGTAAAGGTTGAAGGGTTCCGTGGGGTTCAGATAGACCAGCTTCTCCGGCATCCCATTGCTATGCAGTGCCTCCATAATGGGCCGCTGCATGAACCCAAAGATGAAGTCGGCGTATTTCCAGCAGGCGAAGAATCCGACCGTGACGGCAATGATGGAATAGATCAGCCGCTTGCGCAGTTCCTCGAGGTGGTCGAGGAAGCTCATAGCGGGCATGGATTCTTCGGGTCGCCCAGTGGGTGGCGCTTCCGTCGCGATTTCAGGCATCGGGCGCCTTAGGGACAGCAGTTAGTTCGGACCCATTCTCGGACTCTGCTCGACGGCTTCCGACCGCGATGGCCCCTGTGGGCGGAGTCGCCGGGGGCAGGATGGTTTGGCGCGGTGTATCGACTTCCAACTGCGAAATCTCGGCTTCGATCTGGGACCTGAATTCATTCGAAGCGCGCTTGAACTCATTGAGGGCCCGCCCGATCTGGCGTCCAATTTCCGGCAACTTCTTGGGCCCGAAGATGATCAAGGCCAGAAGGAAGATGAAGATCATCTCTGAGAAGCCCAAGTTCATGAGTTCATGATACTGCCTAGAGAAGTTCGCAGCAACGCAGAGGCTGAATGCGGTTCCACGCTGGTGAATGTTTCGAGGTTTCTTCGCACCCTACCCGCCATTCGGCGCATCTTAAATTGACGTAAGGACGGTTTGGCCGATAACCCAGGGCTGTTACTTTGGGTCCCGAAAGGCTCGGTTTTCGGCCGTTACCGCCATGCTATACTGCGCTCAGACGCGGCGTTCGGGGCATTTCCACGTCCCAGCCGAAGGAAAATTAAAAGATGGCACGTAGTTCTCGTCGCACTCTCTTCCTGGTAGTTTTCATCCTGGTCAGCTGTGGCTTCCTGGGCATGGTTTTCGGACAGAAAATCAACCCCGGGGCGGCTCCTGGTGGCGAATCCGATGTGCGTGACAGCCTGCGCCAGTTCGCTACGGTCTACAACGTAGTGGAGGAGAATTACGCCGAGCCGGTCAGCGCCGACAAGGCCATTTATAACGGCGCCATTCCGGGCATGCTGCACGTGCTCGATCCGCATTCCAATTTCTTTGATCCCAAAGCTTACTCTCTGCTGCGTGAAGATCAGCGCGGCAAATATTACGGCGTGGGCATGACGGTCGGTCCGCGCAACAACAAAGTCATCGTCATCGCACCGTTCGTAGGCACGCCCGCGTACCGCGCCGGCATCCGTCCCGGAGACATCATTGTTGCCGTGGATGGTAAACCTACCGACAACATGAGCACGGGCGACGTTGCTGACTTGCTGAAGGGCCCGAAAGGAACGACGGTCCACATCACCATCTTGCGGGAGGGCGCGGAAAAACCGCTGGACTTCGCGGTGGTGCGCGATGAAATCCCGCGCTACAGCGTCGATCTACATTTCATGATTCGCCCGGGTGTCGGCTACATGCACGTTTCCGGGTTCAACGAGACCACGGAGCACGAAGTTGCCGACGCGCTCGACGAAATGGGTGATCTGAAGGGCCTGATTCTAGATCTGCGGCAGAATCCGGGCGGCTTGCTCAACGAAGGTGTGGGCGTAGCTGACAAGTTTCTGCGTAAGGGCCAACTGATTGTTTCGCACCATGGACGCTCTTCTCCAGAGAAGCGCTACACCGCCAGCCACGGCAACGGCGGTCGGGAATATCCGCTGGTAGTGCTGGTGAATCGCGGCACAGCTTCTGCGGCAGAAATTGTGGCGGGTGCAATCCAAGATCATGACCGCGGATTGGTTGCGGGAGAAACCACCTTCGGCAAGGGCCTGGTACAAACGGTTTATCCGCTTTCGGAAAACACCGGACTCGCACTGACCACGGCCAAGTACTACACCCCGAGCGGCCGCTTGATTCAGCGGGACTATTCCAACGTTTCGCTCTATGACTACTATTTCAACCGCGAGGCTGAGGACAGTAACGCGAGTCGCGAAGTGAAGCTGACCGACGGAGGCCGGACGGTCTACGGGGGCGGGGGCATCACACCCGACGTTAAGATTGCGGCCATCAAGAGCAACCACTTCCAGGACACGGTTCTCCAGCACTATGCGCTGTTCAATTTTGCCAAGCGCTACATCGTCAGTCACCATCCCACCAAGAGCTTTGAAGTGGACGATGTGGTGATGCAGGATTTCCGCAAATTCATGGACGAAGAGAAGATTCCGTACAGCGAGGCGGACCTGTTGGAGAATAACGACTGGATCCGCTCCAGCATCAAGAGTGAAATCTTCGTGGATGCGTTCGGCCAGGAGGAAGGTCTGAAAGTTCGCGCGGAAACCGACCCAGAAGTAGTTAAGGCGCTGGATCTACTTCCCCAGGCCAAGGCCTTGGCGGATAACGCCCGCAAAGTGGTCGCCGAACGTACCAATTCCCACTCCTTAACTCAGTAAATTCGCCGGTGAAACCGTGAAAAGGCCCGATGAAATCGGGCCTTTTGCTTTTCCAGGCCGGCATTGACTTGCCCTTGTAAGTGTGTGAAAATCCGCGCAGAATCGGCTCTTGAGGCGGTCGGCTGTTAGCCGCCCGCCAGCCTGGAGCTTGGGATGCCAACTTCCCTTTTCTATTCCCGGCATTGTCTGGTTCGGGTTGCGTCCTCTCCCGCGTTTTGGGGCACATGCTAAAGCAAGGAGTGTGGATGCTGGCCGCCGCTTTTGCCGCCACTGCGGGATGGTCGGATTGGCGTTCGCGCCGTATTCCCAACTGGCTTACCGTCTCGGGGTTATTGCTGGGAATCGCGGCCAATTCTCTGGCCAGGGGTTGGATGGGGGCCAAGAGTTCCCTGCTGGGCGCTGGGTTGGGGCTGATCGTTCTGCTACCCTTCGTCCTGCTGAGAAGTCTGGGCGCGGGCGACTGGAAGTTGGTTGGAGCCGTGGGGGCGTTCCTCGGCCCCGGGCAACTGCTGACCGTTTTGCTGGGTGCGATTCTAGTCGCTGGCCTGATGGCCGTGGTGCTCATCATCTGGAAGAAGCGCGTAGGACAAACCGTGCGTAACCTGGGGAAAATGCTGGCTGCGTTTCTAACTTTTCATCTGCCCGATCCAGAGCTGACGCTGGAGAATCCAGAAGCTTTGAAGATCCCTTTTGGAGTCGCGGTCGCAGTCACGGTCGTGGTTTATAGCGCCAGGAGGGCGTGGGGAGTTTGGTAATGAGGAAATGGCTGAAGAGGATCGCGGGAGAAACTGGCGGGGCCGAGATCGCCGAGGCGGCGGTGGTCCTACCGCTGGTATTTATGCTCCTGCTGGGAATTTATTGGTTCGGCCGGGCGTACAACATTTACTCGACGGCTACCCAAGCCGCTCAGTCGGGCGCCACTGTGGCCGGAAAACCTTACTGCGCAATCTGCGCGGGCGCAAGTTGGCCCGGAACGTCGTTTCCCGACGACGCGACGGTGATCAATACCGTGCAGAACAGCTTGCGGGCATCGAAACTAGATCCCACACAGGTCACCGCCTACACTCTCTCCCCGGCACCCACTGCGTGTGTGGGAGCTAATCCCGCAGGAGTATGCAATACGGACCCTACCAGCAACATCACCGTCTGCCGCAGCGTACAACTCAACCCTGGCGGGGCGGGCCCGCAAGCGTGCGGCGCGATCGTAAGTTTTCACTATCCCTATCAATTTTATTTCCCTTTTACCTCGCTGAATTTTCAATTGGTCAATCTTCCGGCTGCGGCCGAGAATAGCATGGAGTATTGATGGCGTTGCTTGCCCAATTGCGCCGGATGATGCACGGTTCTCTGGAGAAACCGCTGGACTTTGCTTTTCGCCGAAACCAAAGGATCGCAGATCGTCGAGTTCGCGGTTTCCTTACCGTTGCTTATGGTCCTGATTGTGGGCACGTTTGACTTTGGCTCTGCTTTCACGGTCAAGCAAAAACTCGCCTATGCCGCCAGGGAGGGAGCCCGCGTTGCTTCGAACCAACCCACAACTGACCTTTCTCTGAGTGGTCCGCCGTGCAACGCTCCGGCGTCGGTATGCGCGATTCGCGATGTTGTGGACCAGAATCTCGTCGCCGGAAAAGTAAATGACTGCGGACTTGCCAGTGCGAATGCTACCGCGGCTCCTCCGCTCGCCTGGACCTTCACCGCCAACACCAACTGTGCAGGCACACTGACGCTGACGATTGATCGCGGCTTCACTTATCACCGCCACTTTAACCGCTCCTTTTCAGACCGCTTATACGATTGAGGGAACCAAGGTCACACTTAGCTACCCCTATAAATGGCAGTTCAATAAGGTGATTATATTTCTGGCGCCGGGCGCGACTTATGCCGGAGTCTCACAAATTACGTCCTTTGGCCTTATGCAGAACCTGAACTGAGGATCATTGTGGTGCGCGTGACATACACATCTACTCGGCGGAAAAATGAACGAGGACAGACGCTGGTCCTCGTAGCCCTAGCCATCGTGTCGCTTCTGGGCATGGCCGCGCTGGCGATTGATGTGGTCACCCTCTACGTAGCTCACGCAGAAGCTCAACGTGCCGCAGACTCGGCGGCGATTGCGGGCGCCAAGATGTTCGTCACGTCCGGATTCACTTCAGTGCAAGGCGGACTCGCTCCACCTGTGACTCAGGCCGATGTCTGCCAAACTGGCGGCGCCGGCTCTACCGCGGCGGCCAACCGGCAAGCGGAGGCAGTCACGGGTCAGAATCAAGTAGCCGGTCAGGCGGCGGCAGTTTCGCTATCACTGCGATTTTACCGAGCCCAAGAATCCCCGGATGACGGTGACGGTCCAGAGGACGGGATTACCTACCTTCCTGGCAAGAATCTGGGGGAGTGCTACGAACACTGTGACCGCAAGTGCCAAGGCCGAGGCGTACAACCCGTCTGGCTTGACGGCCCCAATTCAGCTTAAAAATGTGAAGCCGTGGCTGGTGCCGAATTGCGACCCCGCACAGGGTGCTCACACTAAACGCGAACTGCAATCCGGGCGCGTGCTATTTCGTAAGTTCGGACCCGGACGGTAGTATTGCGAACAACGGCTCGTTCATCGGCGAAACTATTGATTTCCAACTGATCCAAACCGCCAGCCCTCCTGGTCCGGTGATCACACCTGCCCCTCCAGCCCCCGGGAAAACTCAATTTTATCCCTTGGATGTTCCTATCACTCCGGCACCTGTGTGCCCATCCTCTGCCGCTGTTTCGTGTGGTCAGGTTGGGAGCAACAACTACATGGACAACATTGCCTGCTCGTCCCAATTCCAGTTCAGTTGTGGACAGTCGGTCGGAACGGGTAGTCCTGGTCCCGTTACGGCCCTTACCGGTGGCGCGCTTGGGAAACCGCACCAGGGAAGGAACCCGATGCCTAATTCACGCCAATACCAATAGTAACCTCCCGGATGACGGCCAAGACGCCTATCCGGCAATTGGTACGGCTCCCCGGTAACGATCACTGGGGGTAGTAATAACCCGAATACTCATCTCTCCAAGGCGTGGCCAATATAAGCCGCAGCGATTCTGTCGTCACAGTCCCATTATTTGACGGCTGCCTTGGCACCGGCGGCGCGTGCTCTTCGACGAAAATTATCGTAGGGTTTCTGCAACTGGGAATTGTGCAAACGCTACCAGGCGGCGGGCCCCCTCCAAGGAATGTTACGGGCCGTGATTCTAAACGCTGCAGGCTGTAATCCCTGGCGCAGCAAACCCACCGGTCTCTGGTGGTGGCGTCTCCGCACTTCCCGTGCGCCTAATCTCTCCCTAGTGCGGTCAACGTCGATTATTGTGGAGTGGGCTGTGGGTATGGTTGAGGTGGTGGCGGGCCGCCGGCCTGCTCGGGCGCGGTCTCGATCTGGGCCGGAGGTGGCGGTTCGACTGCGGCCTCATTGGGTTGCGGAGGCGGAGGAGTATAAGTGGCCGGTTGGGATACTCCGGCTCCTCTCGGGGTGAGAACAACACTTCTCAATTGGGCCGGATCGTCGGCAGTGCCGACCAGCACGAAGTTGAACGCCGAACCATTCAGCAGCGCGGCGACCACTTCCCGCGCGGGCCCGGGCCCAAAGCTTCCCACTACCTGTTCTTGTTCGGCTCCGGCTGGAATCGGAATGTCAGCGCCGGTGCGATTGTGTACCGCGAAAAGCACTTCCGACAGCGAGGCGTGGTCGGCCCAGATGCTCAATCCTCCGCTCTGGAATTCAACCCCTACTCGAGGAGCGGGTATCGCCGGGGGCGCGACGGGCACTCGGGCGACGGTTTGCGAAACGGTTGTCAGGTGAGCACCGCCGATCGATGCCTGTCCGGCTCCGTTGAGCTTCACGATCACCGTCTTTCCGGAAGCAAAGACCCGGTAGGGTTGCGGAGTTTTCAGGTCCAACACCACGCGAGTGATGGGTGGGTTGGTGGAAAACAAGCCGACGCGAATGCCGCTTACCTGCCCGCGGTTCACGGCGACGTTATGCAGATCAGCGCCGGGCGTGGCGTTGGGAAAGTCAATGACCAGCCGGTCCGGGCCAGCCACTACTTGAGTGCGGGGCGTAACCGGTTCGCTGGCGGTCAGCTCGACTTCGAAGTCCTGGCTGCCGCTCAGCACGGCTACGCGGCGGATAGTAGCTGCTGGTTTTCCCGAAGTTTGGGGAGCGGCAAACAACCACGAGAAGCTTACAGAGGTCAAAATCGCGCAGGCTAGTGTCTTGCAGTGAGTACTATTCATTGGGGGGCTCACTCTTCAATCGGATTCTAGCAGTGTACGAGCTGGCTGGGCGTACCCGTTGGTCGTAGAACCTTAATGCTTTTGGGACACTCTACAACGATTTTGGACCATCCCAAAATGGGCCCGAGGCCTCGGGAAGCCTAGTTTCCCGATGGGCAGGTTTCCTACTTGGCTGCCTTGCGGTAGCGGAGGTAGATTCCCGCTAGACCGGATGCGCACAGCACTAGTGTCCCGGGCTCAGGGACGGTCACGGGCGGTCCGTGCTGACAAGGGTTCTTTTTCTTCTTGCCTGATTTGACGTCTGAAAGCTCTGACGCGATCTCTCCTGGTTTTGGTTTCGGTTTCTTTAGAGGCGCGCAACTCCCGGTCGGAATCGGAGGCGGGAAAATGCCAGGGTAGCCGCCAGTCGGTATCCCGGAAAATGAGCCGAACACCACTGGAGGCGGAGCTTGCGGTCCAAATCCGGAAGGTCCTGCGCGGGTCAGCAGGGCCGATTCAAAATTTGCCGGGTAAGCCAGATGAGCAATGCCGCCGCCGTTGGCAAAGGGATCCTCGAAAGCTTCCGCACGGGGTTCGTCAGGCGAGACTTCCTTCTGCGGCAATGCAGCGACCCGGTTACCGCAGCGGGTGCGAGCCATCACCTTGCCATCCGTGATCAATTTCTCTCCCGCACGGAGCGCCATCTGCCTCTTGGTCCAGAAGATCTTTTCTCCGATCCGGTAAGACAAATAGGCCAGTCTGCCGCGCTTGAGTTCGATGATTCTGGCGCTCTTAAGATCGAAATCGGAATAATGCCTGGCTACTACCCGATCCCGTTCTATTGCCCTCCGCAACTCCTCCAGAGTGTGAACTCCTCCCGGCACCACGGAATAGGGATAAACCAAGCGACCCGTCGGGACCGTAGGTGCGGGCGCTGCAGCTTCTCCAGCCAGCGCGGTTAAGTTCTGGCTGGCATCTTCCTGCGTCGAATCGGAAGCAGAATTGGCAGAGAAGGACCGCGGAAGCAGATAGGAATAACGGGAGGAGAGTAAAAACGCGCCGAAGCCGAACAGCATTAAGAGAACAAGAACAGTCGCTCCACGGCGGACCCGGCGGCGACGAGACCTGCTTCTACTCCTGCGGACGCGCCTGTCCGGATAGTTCAAAGCCTTCTCCTCATACCGCCTCCCCAGCGGACAAGAGGAGGAACGTAGTTCCAGTGCATTTGTGCTTCCACATTACAGATCTTGCGATGGTCTATTTAGTGGAACATGCAGCTACTATGGCGGGACATGGTAGCAGAATATGAAGCGGTTTGCGCATCAAAGGATCAAGATTTTTCGCACGGTTGCCCGGAGAATTAACCCGGCGATGTCAGGATCGGTGACTACTTCTTCTCGGCGGCGGCGGAAGCGCCGTCAGCCGTCGAAAGTCGAGCAATCTCTGCCAGCCGCGCCTGCACTTCGTCTGTGTCCGCGGACTTGGCCGCTACCTGAAGATACTGCTGCAGGTGCTGGGTCGCTTCCTGGTACTGGTGCCGCTGGACGAGAATCAAGCCCAATAAATACTCCATCTTCGGAACCTGATGCTCCTGGTCGAGTTTCAGTCCCTGACGCGCGCTCTTCTCGGCAGCCGGAAAGTTCTGCAAGTAATAATTTGCCAGTGCATTCCGAAACCAGACATCCGGGAAACCCACGGTGTTAAGGGCGAGCAGTTTGCCGGTCAAGTCCACTACTTCCTGCCATTGCTTGTCACGGGTGGCCAGCTCCGAAAGGGCACGGTAAGGACTGACGTACTTGGGGTCGGCGATCAACGCCTGCTCAAAAGAATGGCGTCCTCCGTCCAGATCGTTGGACTGGACTTGTGCACGGCCGAGTTCGAACCACGCCTCCGCGTATTGGGGATAAATCTGCACCGCCTTTTCGAATGATTTGCGCGCTTCCTCCCATTTCGCCTTTCGCTCCTGCTCACGTCCTTTTTCGAAAGCTTTTTGGGCGCGGGGTGGCGCCAACGCGCTGGTTGCACTGATGGTAAGACCCTCAGCCGGATTCATCCGGTGCAGCACGACCCGTCCAATATCCGTGCTTTCGAAGGTATTGAGCCGGCTACCGAGCTGCACGACCTCAGAAGTAAAGCCGGATAACGAGGCTTGCAATTCGCATTCACGAAAATCACGCTGGGCACGACCGTTCATCATGTCGTCCGAAGCATCCGCATCGGTCATCCCTCCACTTGACGATGAAAGCCGGGTGGTGAATTGGAAACTGAAGTTGCCGTGGGAATCGGTGTGGGTCTCAGTATGCCTTTGGCCTTTGCAAATAGTCTGAATCGAGGCTGACTCGGTCAAGAGGGTTCCGTCATCTACAACCACCTTGCCGGAAAGAAACATGGCTCTGCCCATCCCCCGATCGGGGATCCCCATACCGGTTGTGTTGGTTGTGTTGTTGTTGTTATTGCGGGCGCCCCTGCCGCCAGTTTGCGCGTAAGCGGAGACGATAAGGACAAAGAAAGAAAGCAGGCAGGATACCAGCGGGCTTTTCATAACAGGGCCCCCAACCGATGTAGCTGAATTATAGGCCGAATCGAAAAGGGCTCATAGCTTAATTTCCCCAGTCAGAGTGTGACGACCAGTCCCTCGGTCTCGGCCGGCGAAGCACTATGAGACAATCGGACGAATTCGGGTTGCCTGATCCGACGCCGCTAGTTTTTGGAAATACTGCTGTGTGGATCCATCACAAATTTCTTGGCCGCACCTTTATCGAAATCCTTGTAGCCACGGGGTGCGTCATCCAGTCGGATCACTTCAACGTTCACCGCCTTTGCGATTTGAATCTTGTCGTACAGAATGGCCTGCATCAGCTGCCGGTTGTACTTCATCACCGGGCATTGTCCCGTGGTGAAGACATGCGACTTCGCCCATCCCAGGCCGATGCGAATGCTGAGCCGCCCCACTTTGGCGTTTTCGTCGACACCGCCGGGATCGCCGGTCACATAGAGACCCGGAATGCCGAGGGCGCCGGCTGCCCGTGTGATCTCCATCAATGAGTTCAGCACTGTGGCGGGCGCTTCGCGGGCAGCGTCGGCACCGTGACCGCGGGCCTCAAAACCCACGCAGTCCACTGCGGAATCGACCTCCGGCACGCCCAGAATCTGTTCGATTTGTTCCGCGATCGAGGCTTTCTTCGAAACATCCACAGTTTCGCAACCGAAGCTGCGAGCCTGCGAGAGCCGCTCGGGAATCAGGTCGCCGACGATGACGCATGCAGCCCCTAGCAATTGACATGCAGCGGCACAAGCTAAGCCGACTGGCCCGCCTCCGGCGACGTAGACAGTCGAACCCGTTCCTACACCCGCGCTCACCGCGCCGTGATAGCCGGTCGGCAAAATGTCAGAGAGGCAAGTCAGGTCACGAATCTTCGCCATCGCCCGATCTTTGTCCGGGAACTTGAGCAGATTAAAATCGGCGTACGGAACCATGACGTACTCCGCCTGACCGCCTACCCATCCGCCCATATCGACATAGCCGTAGGCTGCCCCCGGACGCGCCGGGTTCACATTGAGGCAGACGCCAGTGGCGCGTTCTTTGCAGTTGCGACAACGTCCGCAGGCGATATTGAACGGCACCGAGACCAGGTCGCCCTTCTTGATGAACTCGACATCGCGGCCCGCTTCAATCACTTCGCCGGTGATCTCGTGACCCAAAATGATTCCCTTGGGCGCGGTAGTGCGGCCCCGCACCATGTGCTGATCACTGCCACAGATGTTTGTAGAAACAATCTTGAGGATGACTCCGTGTTCACATTTCCGGTTTCCCAGGGCAAGCTTTGGGAAGTCGATCGTCTGCACTTCGACCGTGCCCGGGCCCATGTACGCCACCCCTCGATTGCTGGCCATGTGAATGCTCCTTCCGGGTTCGCTGCGCTAGAACGCGGCTGCGCCCGCCGCGGCGACGGCATGATCCTGATCACCTGAACCGCCGCTGACGCCAATCGCGCCCACTACCTTGCCATCGCGCTTCAGCGGAATGCCGCCGGCGAAGATCATGATCTTGCCATTGTTGGACGCATGAATGCCGAAGAACTGGCCTCCCGACTGGGAGTGTGTTGCCAAGTCTTTGGTTTCGATGTCAAAAGCGCGCGACGTGTAAGCCTTCTTCATCGAAATATCGATGCTGCCGATCCAGGCGTTGTCCATGCGAACGTGAGCGACGATATTGCCGCCTTCGTCGGCTACTGCGATGTTCATCGGCTGGCCAATTTCCTTGGCTTTCTTTTCCGCCGCGCTGATCACCCGGCGTGCATCTTCCAATTTCACTGCGGACATGAGTCCTCCTTACGATGGGTTTCAGTCTGCGTATCGAATGGAATGCAGGCAGGCGAGGAGACTAGCGGCTCTGAAAGAAATTGGCAAGGGGTTTTCCGCTGCAGTGTCTAGTCTTAAGAATTCGCGGCATTTTCAAGTGACTTGAGGTTAGTGGCGGGTCTAATCTCGCGGAGTTTCGGTGGCACGTTTTCCATCGATCAGCCCCCTTTTCTCCAAGGGGCGACCAAGCAACACTGATCTCTCGCCAGAGTCCCTTTTGCTACACTTCCGACCTAGATTCCATTCCGACTAGATTCCATCCCAGGAGTCTGCATGGCGGGCAAGTCCTTCCGATTGATTTTCGCAACCGCTGCGCTGGCCGCAGTCACGCTGGTTACCACAAGAGCGGGCACGCAATCCGTTTCGGCCAATTCTACGGCCTTAGCCTCAGCAAAGCCGAAAATGACCGAGGAAGCCTTCAAGAATATTCAGGTGCTTAAGGGAATCCCGGCGGATGAATTGATTGCCGCGATGCAATTCATTACGGCATCGCTGGGGGTGGAATGCGATTTCTGCCATCAGGAGGGTGCGTTTGATAAGGACGACAAGAAACCAAAGCAGACCGCACGCAAGATGATGCAGATGATGTTCGCGATTAACAAAGATAACTTTGATGGCCACCGCGAAGTGACTTGCTATTCCTGTCATCGCGGTGCGCCACGGCCAGTTGCCATCCCGATTATTTCGGATGTGGAACATAAACCCGTGACTGCTGAAGCGATGGAAGAAACACCAGCGAACACAGCTTCCCTGCCGGATGCCAATAAGATCATCGAGAAGTACCTGCGTTCGATTGGCGGCGCCGAGGCCATCCAAAAGATTTCCAGCCGAGTCCAGAAGGGCAACGTCAATTTCGGCGGACACAAGTTCGCGATGGACGTCTTTACACAGGCACCCGACAAGCGCGTCTCGGTCATGCATTTGCCAAACGGTGACAGCGTCACCGCTTACGATGGCCACGACGGCTGGTTAGCTGCACCGGGCCGTCCGGTACGCGAAATGTCAGGAGCCGACCGGGACGCCGCCAAACTCGACGCTGATTTGCATTTCCCCGTGGATGCGAAGAATGTGTTCAGTGACCTAAGCGTGGAGCGCAAGGCGAAGCTTGGCGACCACGAGGTGTACGTTGTTTCGGGGCTCAGAGAGGGTCAACCGCCGGTAAAGCTTTACTTCGATGAACAGTCGGGATTGCTGTTGCGGTTGGTGCGTTACGCGGAATCGCCACTGGGCCGCAATCCGACCCAGATTGACTATTCTGACTATCGCGACTCAGGCGGCCTGAAGATTCCGTTTCAGTGGACAATTTCTCGTCCCGGCGGGCGCTTTACCATCCAAGTGGAGCAGATGCAGCAGAATGTTCCCATTGACGCCACGAAGTTCACGAAGCCGGCCGAGGCCCCGGCGCCGGAACAGAAGCCGCCTCCGCAGTAAGATGATGACCTGGGCGTCATATTCCGCACGATCTCGTGGAAGCGATTCTACTGGCCCGTCGGGTGGAAGCTTTCTACTCTTTCTTACCGAGACTAAGCGTTGGACCGGAACCCTCTGTGTGCCTCTCAGCGGCTGGGATCGATGGATTTCGACTCGCCAGTCCTCTGCCAAAGGAGGCCAGAAGCCCGGCCCTAACAGCATCTTCCTGTACCTGTTCGATAGTTTGCCATGCCGACCACGGTTGCGGAGCCTTTCTGCCCAAAAGGCTTGCCAAATCGAACAAGTCGCGCATTCCATTTGCCGCATACATATACTGACCTGGATGCGCGAGCATGTCTTCGGAAATCAACTCGGTCCCTAGGTCAAAAGCTTTCTCTGCCAGAGTGCCCGCATCGGTGTCTCTGTGCAAATCCAGGTACGTACCCACCAGAGCGACCTCCAATTCAAGCTTCAGCTTGTCCGGGCGCATGGAACCGAGTTGTGCTTCGATGTCGTTCAACTTGTGCTTACCGTCAGTCGGCTCGATTGCCATGTACTCCGGCAATACCGAGGCCAACGCTATACTGCGCAGTTCCGGCGTCGCGATCCTATCGCTGAGGAGGACGGCACGTTTGGGGTCGTCCTGTTTGGCCGCTAGTACATCTTCCACGCTTTGCCTATCGAATGCGAAACCAACATCGCGCTTCGGGGCTTGACTGCCAGCGACAACTCCATGCCAGGTATTAGTTTCCCCGATCTGAGGAGGTGCCTCAGCCGCCAGAGCCTTGTGGTCGTGGAGTACCGAATCGGCAAGATCAGGATTAACATTCCTCAGGAGCGGGATGAGACGATATAGGAGCGCATCTTCCTCCGAGCTGAACGCATGCGTGCCACTCCGGTTCTGAATTTGCACCTGTATTTCGCGTTTGTCTTTTTCTGCCGCATGTTCCAAGCTTTCGACAGCGCTTCTCAGGCCCTTCTCAAGCAAAGCGTGATTCGCGGCTGGGTAAGCTGTGAGTAAGAAACTCACATAGAACTCGTTCGTGGACGTATAACCAGCGGAGGCCCCCTCATAAGCATATTCGGCGTCTGCGAAGAGAGCCTGCGCCGAATCCCGATACCGGTTCTTGTTTAATTCGAGGATCATCTCACCAACCGCTTCGTAGGGGTATTCGCCTGTCGCCCCCATCCAGTTGGCGAGGTTCCGAACGGTCCCGAACGACTTTCTTCCTTCGATTCGCCAGAGCCCCGAGAAAATCGGGCCAGCTGCGTATACGCGATTATCTTCGTACGTCTCGTGGTCGCTGGCAGGTAAGTCTTGTTGTTTAAACAGTCGGGCGCTTAGCTTAGGATCGACCGAACTGAGCGTGACGAGCGCATTTTTTTGCATTGCTCGGCGATTGTCTGAAGCCATTAGGTTTCGTGAGACATCAAAGAGCTCTAAAGACCACGTTCTGCAGGCCGCAACATCGATGGCCCGGACACCTTTTGCAATACCTAGAAGCACAACGGCACGATCATCTGGACTGAGGCTCGGTGAGAGTGCGTGTGCCTCGTGGAAGACCTCCGATGGAGAGGGCATGGATTGCTGTTGGGAACCGCTTTGACACAGCGGCGCGGCGGCAAAGCACAAAACCACGCCTAATACTTGGAGCTTGCGGATCATTTGGGGTTCACGCCACTTCGCTAGTGTCCTGAGACTCCCCCTCTTCATTGCGTGAGCGCCGCGATTGCGTTGGAACTCTTTGTTGAGGCTGCAAGTGAGTCCAACAACAGATGCGTCGCCGACCGCAGCTTCAGTGTTACCAATCGGGCGTCGCCGTTCCTGTTTACGGATAGCCGAAAAGTAGCGCGATAGTCGGCCCCTTCCAGTGTACTTCCGGGTGTCGCGATGGGATCAGCTATCGCGATCACGTCGCCCGGACTAATGCTCGCCTCAGCTGCTGGGCTGCCGGGCAGCACTTCTTCCACGATGGTCTGCCCCCGTGAATCAGTCGTGACAAGACCGGACAAGAATGGCTGTTGGGGCACTCGAATCTGACGGCTCGAGTGACTAGTGTTAACGAGTAAGTTGTGCTGGATCGCTTCCGCGATGAGATCAAAAACCGATGCCGAGCGTGCGGAAACTGTAAACGACAGGCCATTCCTCTTCAGTGTATAGGTGTGTTGCTGCTGCTCGCGAAGCGAACCATAGCACACCGGGACGATTTTTCCGTCTACTTACGCTACAACATCACCTACCTCAATTCCCGAGAATTGGGCCGGAGAGTTCGGAAGGACTTGCGCCACTGTTAGCTCTCCGTTCTTGAAAATGGTTGAAAACCCCGGTCCCGACGCGCGAGCTGGGGGCGGGATGACGCAATAGTTGACGCAGTATGAGTTACCGGCACAGGGCCCACCGAGGCAATCCTCACAGTTTGGATCGAATCGTTTCGTGTAACAATTTTCGGCATAAGATGATCCCACGACGAGACAGATCACCACGGAAACCAGAAAGAACGATCCTCCGACATCGCGACATGGCATAAATTACCCCCATTGGAGTTTCGTACTTGATTTCAGGAAGGCTGACGAGTCAATCCGCGCGAGTCGCAACTCCCAAGCCGAGAGGCTACCGAATCGAACTCGCCATTGAAAATCGAGAGCAAACACCTAGCACCGCCAATTAATCCAAACCGCCGTAGGCTAGGCTACTACCGGGTCGTTATTTACTGTGCCGGTAGATAAATGTCAAGATTAAAGAGAGTTTCGTTTCGAGAACAGGAAAGAATGCAGTTAACCCTTGAGGATTCAACAGAACCAAGTGCGCTGGTTCTGCCGAAGCCGCCGAGGCCTTGTTCCGAAAACGGAAGACACACGAACGGATCAGAATCAATGTCTTGAAGGGGTAAGAATAATTCGTGGATAAGGTCGGCAAAACCATCTCGCACTACCGCGTCCTGGAGAAACTGGGGGGCGGTGGAATGGGCGTGGTGTACAAAGCTCAAGACACTCAGCTCGGCCGTTTCGTCGCGCTGAAATTTTTGCCAGACCTGGTAGCGCGCAATCCTCAAGTCCTGGAGCGATTCCGGCGAGAGGCGAGGGCCGCATCGGCCCTGAACCATCCCAACATCTGCACCATCTACGAAATCGGAGAACATAAGGGCAGGCGCTTCATCGCCATGGAGTACCTCGAAGGCATGACCCTGAGACAGCGCATCGCGGCACATCCGATCGAAGCCGAAAGCCTGCTGACCTGGGGAATTGAAATTGCCGATGGCCTGGACGCCGCGCACAGCCAGGGCATTATTCATCGCGACATCAAACCAGGAAACCTATTCATCACCAGCCGTGGACACGCCAAGATTCTCGACTTTGGATTGGCAAAGATCACAAAAGAAGATAGCGGGAGCAAGACGGGCGACGAGAACACTCAGTCCATGAATACGCCCGGTCCGCAACATCTGACCGGCCCCGGCACTACGCTGGGCACGATCGCCTACATGTCGCCGGAACAGGCGCTGGGCAAGGAACTTGACACCCGCACTGACCTGTTCTCATTCGGCGCCGTCCTCTATGAGATGGCGACCGGGTCGCTTCCCTTTCGAGGTGACACCTCGGCCGCAGTTTTTGATTCGATTCTTCATGCATTTCCGGCTCTGCCGGCGGAATCCGGTGCGTCACTTCCGCCTGGCATGGAACCCATCATCCAAAAGGCGCTGGAGAAAGATTGCGTTCTGCGTTACCAGCATGCTTCGGAAATGCGGGCCGACCTGCAGCGCCTAAAACGTGACACCGAGTCCGGCCGCAGCGTGGCTTATCAAACCACGGTTGCGATCCGGCGCGACGGAACCCGAAATCGGAAAAAGATCATCGCTGTGGCTGCGGTTGCAATCGCGCTCGCTGCAGCTGTTGCTGCGTTCTTTTACCTCCGCCGTCCTGCTGTGCTGACTGAAAAAGACTCCCTGGTGGTTGCTGATTTCAGCAATTCGACCGGTGAGCCCGTGTTCGACGGCACTTTGAAGCAGGCTCTGACCGTGCAGCTCGAGCAGTCACCCTTCGTCAACGTATTGTCTGGACAGAAAATCGCGCAGCAACTGCAATACATGGGACGTCCCAAAGATGAACGCCTAACGCCAGACCTGGCGCGGGACGTTTGTCAGCGCACCGGCAGCAAAGCCATGCTCATCGGATCAATCTCCAGTATCGGCAGCCACTACGCCTTCGGTCTGAGCGCGGTGAATTGCCGCAGCGGAGACTCGCTGGGAAGCGAGCAAGTCGAGGCCGACAGCCGCGAGCATGTGTTGGCTGCTGTGGACAAGGCGGCGACGCGGATGCGCGAGAAACTGGGTGAGTCGCTTACCTCTGTCCAAAAATATGACACTCCAGTTGAGCAGGCCACGACTCCCTCGCTCGAGGCGCTGCAGGCGTACAGCCTGGCGCTTAACACCTGGTCCAGTACAGGCGAGAAAGCCGCTATCCCATTCTTGAAGCGCGCGATTGAACTCGATCCGAATTTTGCCATGGCATACGCTCGCTTGGGGACGGCATATTTCAATCTTTCTCAGGCGGGCCTGGCAAGTGAAAACACCAAGAAAGCCTATGAACTTCGCAGCCGGGTTTCCGAACGAGAGAACCTTTACATTGAGTCGCACTACTACCCGTACGTCACCGGTGAAATGGATAAGGCGGTGCAGGTGTTTGAGGTCTGGAAGAATACGTACCCGCGCGACGTAGTACCACACGCCAATCTAGGAGCGCTTTATATCTATCTTGGTAACTATGACAAAGCGGAAGCTGAACTGCGGCAAGCCCTGCTTCTGGAACCGAATAATGCCACCTGTTACTTGAATCTTGCCGGCGCCTATCTCTCGCTCGATCGTCCGGACCAGGTACAGCAAGTCCTGGATCAAGCTCTGGCCCGCAAGCTAGAGAGCGCGTTCCTCCTCTCGAATCGTTACTTCCTCGCGTTTTTACGCAATGACGCCGGCGAAATGCAGAAGCTTGTCAGCAGTGCGGCGGGTAAGCCGGGAACGGAAGACGTGCTCCTCGAACAGCAGTCCGACAGCGAGGCCTATCGCGGTCGTTTTGCAAGGGCACGGGCGCTGGCCCAACGTGCGATCGACTCCGCTCGCCACAACGGAGATCAGGAGACTGCGGGCTTCTATAAAGTGGAGAGCGCGCTGCGGGAAGCCGCAGCCGGTAATGGGGACCGGGCACGGCAAGATGTTATTGACGCCCTTGGGCTCGCCTCTACTCGTGACGTTCAGACGCTCGGAGCGCTCGCGTTGGCGCAGGCAGCAGACCCTGCTCGTGCGGGCTCCATGGCGGATGATTTAAGCCGACGCTTCCCTTCCGACACTTTGTTGAAAGATTACTGGCTCCCAACAATCCGAGCGGCGATAGCTATTAGACAGGGGAATGCGGCCAAAGCGATTGAGTTCTTACAAGTAGTTGCACCCTACGAGTTGGGAAGCCCTCAACCCTTCCAGCTGGGAACACTCTATCCCGTCTATATGCGTGGGCAAGCTTATCTGGCTGCGAACGAAGCGAGGGCGGCCGCGGCTGAGTTCCAGAAGATTCTCGATCACCGCGGCGTGGTTCTGAACTTTCCTCTGAGCCCTCTGGCTCGCTTGGGTTTGGCTCAAGCTCGGGTTCTGCAAGGTGACATGGCAGGAGCGAAGACCGCGTATCAAGAGTTCTTCGCCCTATGGAAAGATGCCGATCCGGACATACCGCTTCTCAATCAAGCCAGGACCGAGTACTCAAAACTCCCATGAGAGAACGGCAGCCTCAACCTAGCTTCTTCCTCCTTTTTCCTGCAAACAGACCCTTCTCCCTAAGTTTTCATGTTTTGTCCCTTTTTCACGGTCTTTGTCGCGCTAACCAGTGAAGCCGATTGCGGGCTGACAGGAACCAACCTTGAGGAGAATCTTCATGAAAAGCAAAATGATGAAAATCACGGCAACTCTGGCAGCCATGTTCTTCGTGGCGATTGTCGCTCTTCCGCATTTGGTCGATGTGGATAGTCTGCGTCCGCGGCTGGAGGCCAGCTTGCAATCATTACTGGCCCGGCCGGTTCACATCGGACATATGCAGATTTCGCTGCTGGCCGGCGGTGCCCACGTCGAGGATATTTCGATTGCCGATGATCCTACGTTCCGCTCGGGCAATTTCGTACAAGCCAAGTCTCTGGAGGTAGGCGTCAGCCTGCTGGCCCTGCTATTTTCGCGGTCATTGCACGTCACGTCGTTGACCCTGAATGAGCCTGAGGTCACCATCACCCAGTCCGCCTCCGGCAAATGGAATTTCTCGACCATCGGAGGCACCAAGCCGCAGGACGATTTCACGCAAGAGGCTGCGATTACTTCGACGCCGTCGTTCAGGCTAGACCGGGTGAATATTATCAACGGCACCATCGTGCTACCCGGCTCTCGCTCCACGACGCAAGCCGGGACAGTGCAGGGCATCAATCTTGAGCTGCGCAACGTATCCTTTGATTCCGCTATGTCGTTCGTGGTTACGGGGCGAGCGGACGAAAGCCGCATCGAGATTCAAGGGGAAGCCGGGCCGATCAACCGCACCGACTCCGGAACAGACTCCGTTTCACGCAGCAGTAAAGGTAGAGAGAGCCGACCTGGCAAGAATCACGGCTCTTGATTCTCCTTCCGCACTTGGTGGACTTATCGACCTCCAGGCGTCGCTCAAGTCGGATGGCCACACGCTACGCAGCGAAGGCAAGGCTCGTGCTGAGAGACTCCGCCTGGTGCGCGGCGGACAAGCTGCCCGCCAGCCGGTTTCCTTGCATTTCGTAACCGACTACTCCTTCCACGGACAGACTGGCGTGCTCCGCAGCTGCGAGATCGTGACCGGTAACGGTACCGCCCGGCTCACCGGAACCTACGGAACGCGGGGAAACACTGTGACCACGCACCTGAAACTCACAGGCTCTCGGCTCCCTTTGGACAGTATCGAAGGCGTGCTGCCTGCGCTGGGCATCCAGCTTCCCGCCGGATCCACGCTGCACGGAGGTACGGTCACTGCCAACCTTTCCTTCGACGGTCCGGTTGACCGGATGGTCATGAGCGGAAGCGCCGAGCTGGCGAATGCGCGGCTCTCCGGATTCGATCTTGGCTCCAAGCTCTCGACTATTCCCGGCATGCGCTGGTTGCAATCGAATGCGGAGCTGGGCATCGTGAGTCTGAGCAGCCATTTCCGCATTGCTCCGCAAGGCATCCATATCAGTAACTTCACCAGTGAAATTTCAGAAATTGGAGGATTAAGCGGAGATGGCGACATCGATGCCAGCCACAACCTGCAGTTCCACATGGCCGCACACGTGGCCGGCGATGGAATGTTGCGGTCCGGTTTGAATTACGTTGGCCTGAAGGGTGTGCCGGATGACATCCCATTTCTGGTCGAAGGCACAACTTCGCAGCCGATCATCCTGCCAGATCTCAGAGAAGTCGCCAAAACGACTGCCAAGAAGATGCTGATGGCCGAGCTGAAAAATCTGACTTCGGATAAGACTGACAATGCAAGTAAGAATGAGAGCACCAGTGACAAGAAGGCAAAAGGTGGATTCTTTCACAAGCTCTTCGGGCACAAAGATAAAGATAAGGATAACGCTAAGGGCAAAAAAGGAGGTGTTCAACTGGCTACGAAATACTGAATGGTGAGCGACGACGTGGCCGCCACTCAATTTGGGTGGCGGCCCTATTTATTTGCCGACCCAGTCTTCCGAGAAAGTCGTTTAGTCCTGGAAACGATCAGACCATAACCTTTTCTTTGCGCCTGCGTTCTCAGTTCAGTCAGAGTCGCGTTACCGGCTGAAAGCTTGCCCGCCGCAATCTGGACTTCGCCAAGCGCAAGTTGTGCCTCCAGGTGGAGACCCACGTATTCGGATTTTGCCGCTCGTACCATAGCTTCTCGGAGGCGCTTTGTCGCCTCGTCAACCTTCCCCGAAGCCGACTCCACTCGCGCGGTCGCAATTTCCATTTCCAAATTTCTCTGCAGGTTCTGGTTGGTCTTTCCGGTTTCACGCGCTGTCGCTGTCTCCTTCTCGGCGTCCTCGATCTTGTTTTGTTCAAGCAGGGCGCGGCTAAGCAGAATCCGCGCGTCAATCTGTCCTTCGATGTCGTTCTTGCCTCGGAAGTCCTCGAGGATGGAACGAATTGAGCCTTCGACCTCCGCTGGCGGCTTTCCCTGCTCAAGATCGAGTTCGGCTAGCGCCATTTTCGTCCTGTCGGCAGTGGCCTGCTCCCCGAGCTGCTCGCGAACCTTCAGTGCCTCAGAGTACTCTTTGCGGGCGGCGTTCAGATCGCCCTGCATCATGAGGACCTCGCCAATCCCCATTAAAGGATAGGCGGAGCTGCTTTGGTCACCACTTGCTTTGTAGATCGGAATCACCCGTTCGTAAGTCTGCTTCGCCTCGGCCAGGTTTCCCTGCTTGGCGAGAACGTCTGCCAGGTTGACCAGCGCGAATCCTTCTCCGCTTTTGTCGCCGATGTTCTGCGACAGTTGGAGACCTTCGGTGTACATCTTCTTCGCAGCCGCCAAATCGCCGTGGTCCAACCGAATACCCGCCAGATTGCCCAGGGCAGCCGCATAACCCGCCTGGTTTCCAACTTTGCGGAACAGTTGCATTGAATCTTCGTAAGCCTTTTCAGATCCGGCCCAGTCGCCTTGCGCCCACATGACGTTGGCTACGTCGTTGAGCGTGACCGCCGCGCCGCCATCGTTCCCGATCTCGCGATCAATGCGTAATGACTCCTGATAGGACTTGAGAGCCGCGGCGTAATCACCCTGTTCATAAAACATCGTGCCGAGCGAACGCAGGCTGCGAGCAATTCCGGCACGGTCTCCAGCCCTGGCATAAATCTCCTTCGCCTCGGAAGCCGCAGATCCAGATTCCTTCCACTCCCCACGATTGCCCAGGGCACGAATCTTGTAGTCCTGTGCGCCGGCCAGTAGCATCAGCGCTCCTTGCGATTTGGCCTTGGCTGCGGCCCGTTCTGCAGCAGCTTGCTCTTCCGGGAAATTGCCCAAGGTATCGTAGGCTGCGGCCCGCTGAATATCGATGCGCGGATCATCGTTTGAAGGAGGAGGCAACCTGCGCAAGGCGGCTAGTTCCGCAAGCGCGTCGTTGGCCTTCCCCGCCTTGGTGAGGGAGTTGGCAAGACTCAAGCCGTAGTCAATGTTGTCTGGAAAAAAGTCAGCCAGCGAACGGTAGCTTTGGGCTGCCTTGTCCCAGTTATTGTTGGCCGCCCAATTCCTGGCTTCAATCCAGAGCCGCTGCTCGCGTGGCAATCCTGCTGCCAGCTTATAAGCATTCTGAGCCTCTGCTCGCGCCTTCTGGTCGTAGCCCAAAGCTCCCCAAGCATCGGACAACGCAGAGTGAATAAGCGCCGATTTCGGATCAGCCGCGGCCGCTTTTTCCAGCAAATCGCGGGCAGTCTTGGCATCGAACACTCGCAGCTTTTCTAAGCCTTCGGAGTACAGCCGGACACCTTCCGGCGTGGAAGGCAGCGAAGCCTTTGCCAGCGCGGCTTCCTTGGGAGTAATTTCTCCCACTCCGAGTTTTTCGCGGAGATCGGCGCCGGCACGCGTGGCCAGGTCATCTAGCTGCTGCTCATTGCCTTTTTCTGAGACCGTCGCGACGATATCTCCAGAGTTTGCGTCCTGCAACCACAGATTGATCCGAATCTGGCCATCGGATCCTCCTCCTTGATCCAGATAGGATCCGAAAACCAGAAAGTCACTGCCAAGATATTGACGGAGGCGCCCCAGTGTATCTTTCGCCAAAGTTTGTTTCCCTGCCAAAGCGAGATCGGCGCTGGCGCGTGCCACACTCTCACCCGGCACGGTACGCACTTTCTCTCCGGCTGCGAGTTCGGCGGTCAACACGTCCGGCAGCGCGGTTCCAACCCAGTCAGTCTCGGAGCGGCCAGAAAGATTCCGGAAGGGGAGCACAGCCACTGAAGGGCGAGATTTGACCGGTGTGACAGCCGCGGGCTGGTTAGTGGCCTCTAGATTCAACCGGCGGCGAATCTGCGGCATGAGAAGCAGACCAGTCACGGCTAACAGAACCAACGCAATAGTAGCGGCGCCAAACCACCAGACCCGGCTTCGCCGAGGAGCAGGGAGTTTAGTTTCTCCTCGAAGCGCGCTGGCAACTTCATCCGCGCTCTGAAAGCGTAACTTGGGATCACGTTCCAGGCAGTGCAGAATCACGGCTTCCCAACGCTGATCTAGGTCGGGTACGAGGGTGTGGGGTGGAGTAGGTTCTTCCAGCAGACGACGCACAGCGGAGGAAAGTGGTGTCGTGTCTTCGAAGGCGCGCGTTCCGGTCACCATCTGATACAGCACCAGGCCCAGCGAATAAACATCGGAAGCCGGCGTCAGTTCGTGTCCCTCGACCTGTTCGGGGGACATGTAGGCTGGAGTACCCAGCGATTCCCCAGTCTCAGTTACCGCACCGCTCAAGCTGGAATCACTGCTTGAGCGCAGCGCTAAGCCGAAGTCGGTAATGACGGCGCGCAATCCCTTTGCCGACCGCACCAGCACAATATTTCCAGGCTTCAGATCGCGGTGCAGCACACCCGCCTCGTGGGCGGCTCCCAGTCCGGCGGCCACTTGCAATGCGATGGGCAGCGCGTCCTCGGTACGCAGGCGGGATTCCCGCCGCAATCGGTCCGCGAGGGTCTCGCCCTCGAGCAATTCCATAGCAACCAACACCACGCTGGCCTGGGTGTCATTCTTGTCGGTTTTTGCTGGCTGATGACGAAATAGGTCGAAGATCCGGCAGACGTTGGGATGAGTTACTTGCTTCGCTAGGTGGACTTCGCGCCGGAAGCGTTCGAGGGCCCGTGGATCTTGCAGACGTTCGGTGCGGATGGTCTTGAGCGCAACCCGCTCGTGCAGTTCCAGGTCTTCCGCTTCGTAGACTTCACCCATTCCGCCGCGAGCCAGAAATCGCGTAACGCGAAATCGCTCCGCGAGAAGTTTACCGGGAGAAAGAACTTCTTCCGGGGCGCGACTTGCCGGCGCGAAACTTCCACCGAGTGGCGAAGCGGAAAGAAAGCTGCCCGCGTCGGAATAATTTGCCAATAATCTTTCGACTTCCTGGCGGACTGCAGAATCAGGGGAAGCGGTTGCGAGAAAGGATTTCCGCTCCGCGGCTGGCTTTTCAAGCGCTGTTTCAAACAGCGTTTTGACGTTCTCCCATTGCTCCGGCGTCAATTCCATGGCGCTCTTTCAGGTCGGCGTACAGCCAGGCTTTGGCGATGCTCCAGTCACGCTTGACCGTCTTAGGAGAGATGCCGAGCACTTCCGCTGCTTCCTCGACACTTAATCCCCCAAAAAATCGCAACTCGACGACGCGACCTTGCCGCTGGTCCATCTTTGATAAGCGGGTGAGTGATTCATCGACAGCCAGCAGTTCGGCCGACTGCTGCTCTGAAAAAATGAAGGCTTCATCGAGCGAGACTTTCTTGTGTTCGCCGCCACGCTTCTGCCGCAGGTGGCCGCGGGCGTGGTCAATCAGGATACGCCGCATCAATTGGGCGGCCACGCCAAAAAAGTGTGCCCGACTCTGCCAATTCACCGATCGTTGCTCGACCAGCTTCAGGAAAGCTTCATGCACCAAAGCGGTCGCCTGTAGAGTATGGTCTGGACGTTCGCGGCGCATGTAACTCGCCGCCAGCCGCCGTAGTTCGTCGTACACAACCGGAATCAGCTTCGAAGCTGCGCCGTCGTCACCCCGAGTGAGTGCCGATAGCAGAAGCGTCACTTCGTTGTCTTCGCTCATGACAGGCGGGCAACATTGTACCCTTGTTGGGAGAGTCGAACATCTCTGCGTCAGTGAAAAAATCGGGGCTTGAGTCTCGAGAGGACCATCCCGTCCGACAGTCCGGCCAAATAGGTCAGTCTAAAGGTTCGAAACCCGGCAAGATTAAATCCCGCCTTAACATTGCCAGATAAGCAGGTCAATTCGGCGCATCGAACACGACCAGGTTGATCCCACCTAGTCGCCTGCCGCACAAAATCTTCTTGCCATCCGGCGACCATCGGGGATTTGTAAATTCACCGGCAGCGTCCGTAAGTTGGCGAACACCGCTGCCGTTCTGATTCATCACAAAGATCTGAAATCCATGTTCTCCGTGCCGCGAGAATACAATCCTTTTGCCGTCAGGAGACCAGGCGGGCCATCCGTCGAGGGCCTCTGATCCTGAAAGATTGTGGTCGCTTGACCCATCAGCATTCATGAGGAAAATTTGCGAGACCTCGCCCCGCTGTCGCCGATGCAGAATCGACACTCCGTCTGGCGAAAACGATGCATAGGTATAGCCGCCGCCGCGAGTTATGCGTTGCAAGTCCGTGCCGTCGGGGCGGACGGTGGCGAGATCCATGTAGTCGTCAGTCTTTTCGCCAATGATGCGTTTCGCTTCGGAGGTTTTGTCCCGGGTTTGGTCGGCTTCGGCGAAATGGGTGGTGTTGAAGAGGATTCGGGAATTATCCGGCGACCACATCGGATGAATGTTCTGACCAGCGCCGGCGGTGAGTTGATGAATATCGGTTCCGTCCGCGTTCATAACAAAAATATGCGATGCACCTTCGTGGACCGAAACGAATGCGATTTTCTGGCCGTCGGGCGACCAGGCTGGGGAATCGTCCTCATCTGGACCCGTAGTGATTTGCCGCATGTCACTCCCGTTGCCGGGGTCGCTGGTGTCGAGGATATGTACCTTCATCCCGCGATGGCGGTTGGAAATGAGAACGATGTGTCGCCCATCGGGCGACCACGCTGCCTCGTAGTCGACGACGTACGTGAGGAGCGGAATGCGTTTGAGCGGGAAGTCTTCTGCGGTTCCGAGAACAAAAGTAGTGCAAAGCAAGAATGCAGTTGCGAGTGGCCTCAAAAAAGAGCCCATGGCTACTTTTGACTTCCGAAAGGGGTTTCGGTTAGTGCCGATTCTTTCAGGGCGCTTCGCTAACGGCGCCATTGCCAAAGAGCTGTTACTTGAGGGCTACGCCACCACCGACCTTGGAACGAACGGTTCGAGCAACGCTTTGAACTGAGGGCTCAACTGCAGTTCTTCACTATATTCATCGAGCACACGGCGAGGATCGCTGGCTGTCTTCAGGGCGTAGCGCAAATATGAAAGCCGCATCAACCACACGGCATGCTTGAAGTCCGTTTCGCCGCGGATTTGAAATGTGATCCAACCTGAATTCGGAACCCAGCGGTGCTCCTGGGCGAGTCCTGCTGTCAGAAGAGCGTCGCGAACTGAACGGGGAAACGGGATGTCAACGACTCCGCCAGTATGGACATGCCCGATTTCCGCGTTCCCGATGTGGAATTCACTACCCCCGAAGCGATGCGGATGAACCGATACGTGCGGCCACGAAGATACTTCCTGCGCAAGCTTTTCAACGTCTTCCATTACCAGACTCCCTTGATTCTTTCGATGCGTGTCCATGGCGCGTCGATTCAACCTTCGTCGCACTGACGACCGTTAGTTGTCGCGGTTAGATGGCCCCGGGCTCCATTCCTCACTTCTTCGCGCGACTCTTAGCGGAACCCTTCGACGCCTTCGACTTCTTCAAAGGCTCCGCTGTCTTTTTTGACTTCGATCTCGAGGCCCGCCGTACTCCGGGCACCTTGCCAATCCGCGGATCTCCGACGAGGACCAGTTCACAGGCGCGCAGCGCCGCCGCCTCGAAGTCCGGCGCATCGGCGGGAAGGACCTGCCAACCTGTTACCGGTTTCCCCAACACCTGAATCGATCGCATATTCGGGAACTCGCCGCGCAAGCTATTGTGGTGCTCTCTGGTCGTAGCGAGCCACACTCCATTGTCCGATGCGCTCGTGGGCTTATCCCGCAGGATCAAGACAATTTTGTCCTTAACATAGACTGCCAGGCACCCGAACATGGGCCTGGTGTAGGGTGAGAGGGAAGCAATCGCGTCGAGCACGAACGCGTGCGGAACCGGCTTGTGCTTCCTGACTGGCAGAAAGCTGTCGTCCATCGGTACTGACGCCGGATTGCGACGAAACCTCGACATTGGACTGAGGCAATCAGCGCGGTTGCTTGTGTTTCTTCTCTGCAAGGCGAGCCTTCACCAACTTCTTCACCAGAGCTGCTGATGGAGGCTTGTCGAGAGCGAAACGAATGGTGCCTTTGGATACGTCAAAGTTCTTGAGATCATCCTTGAACGCCCTCATCACGGCCATACTCGTTGGGAACAAGCTGCAATGCTTCGAAAAGGCCGCGAACCCGAAGAGCATTCCTCTGTATTTGAACATCGGAATGCCGTAGCTGATGGTCTCCGTGGCCTCCGACGGTACGACGGACCGAATAGCCGCACGAACTTTGTCCAAGCTGCCGCGGGCCGGCTCCGGAACGCGCGATAGGTATTCGTCCATGCTCCTTGGAGCCGCGTTGGCTTTTGCCGAAAGGGCTTTTTTCATACGATCAGACCCACAATGTCATTCACTCGAGTGTACCGCTCAGACTCGAATCAATTGTGCGAGTCCCAAGTCCGCGCCTCACTTAAGATCGCGCAGCAGTCCGGGCAATCGGTTTGCTCGATGATCGCCGCGTTTCTGTCCGCCGGCGTTCCGTACGCGCCGCGTCCAGTCGAGCCGCCAGCTCGTCAAAAGCGGGCGTGGGACCGCCCCATCTCAGCTCCTCCACATCATTGAAGAGAGCAATATCTCTCCGGAGCGTCGCGAGTCTTCGAAAAAGCAAAGCGCTATCCCATTCGCGGCAAAGCGTGTCTGCGAGGGCACTCGCGTTCGTAGCGTTCACGCGCCATTCCCGGCAGTCTTTAGGAATGGCTTCAAGATGCAGAAACTTGGCCAGCACCGCAGCCGACGATTTCGCGCCCCAGCCAGAGAGTCCAGGGTAGCCGTCGGCCGTATCCCCTACCAGGGCGAGGTAGTCAGGGATGGACGCAGGTGTCACCCCGAATTTCTGCACAATGGCAGCCTCATCCAAAGTGACCCGCGTCCTGCGATTCAATTGGACGATGCGGGAGCCGTGCACACACTGCGCCAGATCTTTGTCAGGCGTACAGATGATGACGCGATCCACATGCTTGTCTCTAGCCGCCGCGACCGCCGCGGCCGCGAGAGCATCATCGGCCTCGAACTCCACCATAGGCCACACGACAACGCCGGCCGCTGACAGGACCTCTTCAAGCAGCGGAAATTGCGCCCAGAGATCGGGCTCGATACCTGCACTGGTCTTGTAGCCTGGCCACAATTCGTTACGGAATGACTCGATGACGTGATCGGTCGCAACTGCGATGTAGCTAGCGCCAGCTTTGACCATCCCCAGCACAGAGGCGAGCACGCCGCGGACGGCAGCGACTTCCCGCCCGTTCTCATCGCGCGCGGAAGGCAGCGCGTAGTAATGGCGGAACAGCTCGTATGTGCCATCTACCAGATGAATATCCAAGTCAACACTCCAGCCGAAAGTATACGACCTATTAGATGACGATCAAACTTCCACGACTGATTTTGGCGATTCGGTGGCTAGAGCAGTTCGTGTGATCAAACACTTCAGAAGAGATGTCGAGCATGGGTTAAATTGCATAAGAAGCTTAGGGAGGTCCTATGCCGCTGCCTCGCTGGGTCGCACGATTTAATCTGTATGTGACGAATCGTCTTCTTGGCCCGCTGGCAAGTCGCCTGCCGGGCATGGGAGTGGTCATCCATGTTGGACGGAAAACCCGTCGGCGTTACCGCACGCCTGTGCTCATTTTTCGGCGAGGCAATCGGTTGATCATCGCGCTTACTTATGGACGCGAGTCGCAGTGGGTGCACAATGTCCTAGCGCAGGATGGCTGCCGGCTCGAAACGAAAGGCCGCACAATAAGGCTCTCGCATCCTCATCTTTTCCATGACGACCAGCGTGGGGCTATGCCCAGCTTCGTCCGGTTCATGTTGGGGCTTCTCAATGTGACCGACTTCCTCGAGTTCACGATGGCTGAGACGGTTGGATCTCAATGATCTGTGCCTGAACTTTTGGACGGTTGCTCAGGCAAACGGTTTTCATCTGGAATACGGCGTAAATCGCCGGAATTGGAACAGCCATTTCACCGGTTCTCCGCCTCCGAACAGCAATCGCTAGCTTGGACGCCTACTTGGTCGTTTGACTTTCGTACTTGTCGTGATGACGTACCCATGCCATGGAATAAGGCAATGCGTCTTCATCCCGCCCTTTCGGTGTCATATCCAGGAAGTTGTATGCTGTGAGTAGAATGTCGAGCCCGCGAGCATACGTCGAATAGGTGTGGAATATCTGTCCGTCCTCATTCTTGTAGAAGACGCTCAGACCCGGCCGTTCCTCCGACGGAAACTCCGTGAACTCGTAGTTGTAATACACCTTCCCCTTGGCTTGCTCGTCCTTGGTCACAGAAACCTGATAGTCGAAGTTGAAGTCGCTTCCGAACGAAGAGAGCCATTTGAAGCGCCAGCCCATCCGCTGCTTGAAGGCATCGATTTCCGGCAGAGTTGCGCGAGACACCACCGCCAGCGTTGAATCTCGCGCCGCGAGATGAACTTTCACACCGTCGAATCCGTCAGCGATGAAAGAGCAACTCGGACATCCTTCCTTCCACCCTGGGCCAAACATGAAGTGATAGATGATGAGCTGGCTGCGTCCCTGGAATAGATCAGCAAGATTCTCTTTCCCATTCGGTCCCTCGAAAACGTATTGCTTCTCTACCCTCTCCCACGGCATTTCGCGCCGCTTTCGACTGAGTTCATCTCTCAGGCGCGAGAACTCCTTCTCTTTTGCCAGCAGTTCCTTGCGCGCCGCCAGCCAATCGGCTGATGCCACGACCTTCGCGGCCGGTCTTTCGCTCATCGCTGTAGCCATCTTCATTTCTCCTTTTTGAATTGGTTGTTGTCTGCCTCGCGCGAATTATCCTCATTGCCAGCGCACTCATGCCGCCGGTCGAAATCGCGCCGCTTAGGATCCATCCCATACTCAGCACGCATTGCGGACACATCGGATCCTCCCGCTTGGCTCACCGCGAACTGGCCTCGGCGCGGGCGCGAACACGGGACAGAATGTGCACCCAGCCCTTGCTTACGCTCTGCCGGTGGTCGTCCTGGATCACTCCGAACGCCTTATGATGAAACTGGATTAGCGTGCCACCCTTCTCCTCGCTCAACCGGTACTGCACGTTCGAAACGACGGCATAGGACATGAACAGCGGTCCCGTGATCTCCAGCAATGTCGGTCGCTTGATGGCCTGCACATGTCCCCAGAAATGACCGTTGTTGTCGCCCAAATCGCGGTACCATCTTCCTCCCGGCCACGGCTCTATCTTCATCGGCATCGGCTTGCCCTCAGGCGTGTCGTTCTCGGGCCCGATCTGCTGGAGCAGTGCCGCAAAAGTATTCTCGAGCGTCGCGCGCACATGGATCTCTTGCGTGACGAGCAATGTCAAACTCTCGATTCCTGTTGCTGTCGGAACCGCGCTCATACTCTTTCTCCTCCTCGCTTAATACTACCGGTCGTAACCCGGCTCCCTCCCCTTGCCCTCGGCGCGCTCTTTGATGCGAGTCAACTGGTGCACCCAGAAGCGCTCAAACGTCTTCGTCCACTCGTGGAGCGGCCGGATCGCATCCGGGTTGGTTCGATACATTATGTGCCTGCCATGCCGCTTCGCCCTCACCAGCCCGACGTCGCGGAGTACCCGTAGATGTTTCGACACAGAAGGCTGTTCCAGACCCAGCCTGGAAACAATATCTCCCACTGATCGCTCGGTGTCGGCCAGGTAGTTCAAGATCTGTCGGCGCCGCGGCTCGGCCACCGCGTTGAAGGCATCGGAGGTCGTGGCCGCGCGTGGCATGAAAGGAATCATATATTCCTATATCGGAATGTGTCAAGCAGAGCCGACAAATCTTTCGCATGCGGCATACGACGTGGCGAAACGTTTTGCTCAGCGGATGAGACGTTTGCTCCAATCATCATCGCCGGCCATGCGAAGGAAGTTTTGTTGCACAACCTCTTTGGCTTTTTCGACGGACCATCCTCGCAACTCAGCGAGCTTCTGCACAACAGACCGAATGAGCGAGGGCCTCCCCAAATCCCCTGTCAGCCAGCGATAACCTCCTGGATTGTCCGTCTCCGTCAGCAAGAGATCGCCCGGAATTGCCTCGGCGATCTCCTGGATTTGGGGATTGAAGAGGACTTCGACGCCGACTGTGAAATAAAATCTCTTATCGGCCAAGGATCGGAGTTGATCGATCGGGCCTGAGTACCAGTGGATGATCGCTCTCTCAGCACTCAGTTCTCCCAAGATGCGATCCACGTCCGACTCCGCCCCTTTTGAGTGGATGTTCAAGACTTTGTTCTGCGCGACGCCTTGCTCGACGAAGTACCGAAATACCTTGCGCTGGAGTGCATGCTTCTGCGGTTCGGTAACAAAGTGATAGTCCAGGCCAATTTCACCTAGCATTGGAGAATCGTCAACCAGGGCTTGGAGGGTTTCCAATCGCGCGCAAAATGTTGGAGCATCCCAGGGGTGTACGCCGAAAATACTGATCACCCAATCGCTCTGCTCGTCGATAGCTTTACTCTTCGCATACGCGTCCGCATTCATTGAGACACTAACAGTGAAAATCTCGTGCTCCTCGATTTCTCGAATAACGTCTGGCAGTTCGGCTTCGTACTTATCAAGGTGGGCGTGCGCGTCGATGTACATGGCTTTGTTTTACCACCTCGAGTCCAGCCACTGAGTTTTTGGCGCGATCGTGACCTCCGAGGTCCTACTTATTCTGGCGTGAATCGTCATAGAATCTACGACGCGCAGATTCTGCCTCTATAGGTGCCTAATGAAAACCCGCATAGCCGCAACCACGGTCTTGGCAGTGTTCATTCCGGCCGCTCTATTACTCGCCCGGCTCGGGCTCATTGCCTCAGCCGAAAGAATCCACGCTAGTTCGTCGAAATCTCGCGGAGAGTCCATTCAGCAACAGATCGTCGCAAAGGAACGCGGAGAATTGGACTCTCTAAAGACCGGCGACCTGGAACTGTTTGCCACTCTGCTTGCGGATGACGCGCTATTCGTGGACGCTCAGGGCCCGGCTACGAAGGCAGAAGTGGTGAAGCACGTTGCCGAGTTTCGGCTCGTTGAGTACTTTATGGAAGATGTGACGTTCGTGTCCCTCTCGAATGACTCCGGCCTGATCGCATACAAGATCACTGAAAAGGGAGTCTCCCATGGAGAGGAATTCTCGGCTCGAGTGTATATTTCTGCCGTCTGGACGATGCGGCAGGGCAAATGGGTTTGCGTGTTCAGCCAAGAAACCGCTGCTACGTAAGTCGCGGCAACCAACTCGGTAAGCGAGTCCTAGAACGATCCGAAGGCGACGCAACGAGGTAAGTGATATGAATACCGGTTGGATGCGCTTGACACTGGCTGTATTGGCCGGGGGAATCGGGTCGTCGTTGACGGACTGGCTGTTCATGGGTGACTGGATTTATAAACGTTACGACCGACATCCGGAGATCTGGCGGCACTCAGGCGGTGATGGAGAAACGCAGGCGATCCTGTGGGCCAGCTTACTGCCGTTTCTCACATGCGCCGTGTTTGCCTTTCTCTGTCTGCGCTTGGACCTCCACTCCTACGCCGCGACCCTGAAACTGGCGCTGGCCATCTGGCTCATCGGACCGCTGCCATTGATGATTGCGAACGCCCTGTTCGTAAAACTAAGCCCCGGTATCGTGATCTCGCATTCTCTTGGATGGTTGGTCAAACTATGTGTTGCGGCGATGGCCGTCGCAGTCGTTATGGGCTGAATCAGTCCTGTTGGTCCCCGACTGCGAGGAAGGATATCTTCGATGCGCACAGCGCTGTAGTGTTTAGCGGCAATTCTCGCGTTGATTGCGTGGCGGTTGGTTGTTTTCTGAGGATTAGATTGGTGGAGCCAGTCGGGATCGAATCGACGCCGTAATTCGCTCGTCTCTGACGCGGGGTGATCGCAGCGATACTTGTCCCACAAGGTTTCACTGCAGCTTCGCGTACTCCGCCTTTGGCTTCCTTCAGAACGGGGATGTCTGGGTCGGCGTCTTTCCAGAGCGTAAGGAAATCCTTATAGGCGGCAAGCGCCCGGACGCGGGCGGCATCGGCATCCGCTCCCTGCGAGGCTCTCGCCTGCAAGGCATTCGCACGCGCCACGCCCAGATGCGCCAATGCTCCTGTCCAACAGTTCCAGACGATGCCGCTGTGGTCGAGAATCCTCTGAAACTCGGCGGCGGCGGCACTGCCTTGTCCGGCTGCTAAGTACGCCTCGTCCGCGTAGGTAAACGTCATAGAGGCAGGAGAGATTGCTGACAAAGGTAATTTGCCCTAACTCATTGTTGGAGGCAGCCTGCAGAACGTGCAGTGCGGCTACCGGGTTTCTTCTGTTCAGTGCCAATTGCGCCTGGATCGCCGGCAGCCAGAGCGACTGCATCTGCGTATCCAGCGGATAGCGCGAATTCAGATCATTAGCCAGCGATTCGGCCCGTGCTGTTTCGCCAGCCATGGCAAACGCAAGCGCCGCTTCACTCTCGACGCCCTGGCTAGTGGGAGCCAGCTTTAAGCCTTCCCCTGCTGTCCGGCGCGCTTCCGCAGCATTGCCGTACGCGGCTTCGCGCAGCGCGCTGTTCTCCTGCCATATAGCACCGTTCTCCTTGCTATCAGCGCGAATGGCGGAGTCTACGGACCGCTTGGTCAGTTCGCGTGCCTTGCCCAAGTGCCCGGCATACGCCTCGGTGTCGGAGTGCGAGGGAAAGGCCATAGTTTTCCTCTGGCTTGCCTGTGAACCATTGCTGCTGATCGGCCATTGCAACGGAGTCCGACGCGAGAAAGGCAAGAGCGTACACAGCATTGCGCGTGATGTAGTCGTCTAACTTTCGCGCCTGTGCCTCGCGGATGGTCTTCCGCGCGTCGTCGAATCGCTGCAAAGCCAGGTAGCAGTTGGCTAGATTGTCGTGCGGTGCCACATTGTCCGAGTTCAGCCGCAGTTCCTGGCGGGTCAGTTCTGCGGACTTCTCATACTGTCCTTGTTCGGCATAGACGACGCCCAGATTGAGGTAGCCTCGAGAGTTTTGCGGGTAGCTCTCAATCTCCTCCTGATACGCCTGGGCCGCTTTGTCCAGCTCTCCGGTGACATTGAGATAGTAGTCGGCGGTCAGCGCCAACTTCTCCCGCTCGCTGGCATGGTCGCGCAACTGGAAAGCCTTGGTGAGGTATTCGCTGGCCCTCCCCGGTTCGGCGAGACTGAAGTATTCCCCTCCCACTGCCAGATAGCCCATGGCAAAATTCGGATCAAGTTGGATGGCACGTTGGTTATAAGGCAAAGCAGCGCCAGGGCCTTTTTCGCGATCGGCTTTCTCTCCAAGGCTGTAGGCCTTCAGCGCTTCCAGCGAAGACGTCGTGGCCTGCTCCAGGGGAACATCAAACCTTTGCACCGTAGCGAGCGATTCGCCGAGTTCGCTACGCAGCTTGGAAACCGCGCCGCCAAGAACGTCCAGGACCCTCTCTTTGGTCGACGCCGTGACTTGCTCCTGCGCCAGCGTGTCTCCGCTCTGGCAATTCACCGCCTTCAGCCCCACCACATACTCACTACCCAGGCTGCCAATCGAACCGGCAATGTACGCCTTGCTGCCCGCCCGCTGGCACAGCTCACGTGCCAACTCAGTCGTCAGTCTCGTCCCCGGTGGACGGGTCATCTGCTGCAACGTGTCCGCCACTTTATTGTCCGAGAGGACATTCAGAAACGGTGACTGGTTCAACGCAACGCTGAGCGCGGTCTTGAGCGTATCGTCGAAAATAGGATCGCCCGTGCTATTGGCAAAATCGGCAAGCACGACCGTGTCCCTGTCGGTCAGGCGCTTGCTATGACGCGAGCCATAGTAAACGCCGCCCGTAACGAGCACCGCGACCAATAGGGCAGCCGAGGCATATCGGCCGAACTTCGCTCGCCGCGCGCGACCGGCGGTCCCCGCTTGTTCCGTTGAAAAGGCCGCCGACGACGAGTGCGACTCCGTGTCCCGCTTCAAGCGCTGCAGGTCGGCCCGTATCTCCGCCGCGCTTTGGTAACGGAGGTTGCGGTCTTTCTCCAGGGCCTTGTTGATGATCCTCTCCAAGTCTGCTGGCACGTCCGGATTCAGCCGCACCACCGCAGTTGGCGCCGCGTCCAGAATCGCCTTGAAGATCACCGCCGAACTCTCTCCGCGAAACGGCAGCGTGCCCGTCGCCATCTCGTAGAGCACGGCGCCGAACGAGAACAAATCGCTGCGCGCATCCAGTTCTTTTGCCCGGGCCTGCTCCGGCGACATGTAAGCCACGGTGCCCATCGTCGAGCCGGGGCTGGTCAGATGCGATTCCTCTACCGTCACACCGAGCGTGCTGGCCGCTGCGATTTTGCTCGACGAAGTCGCAGCGAGCGTTACCTTCGCCAGACCAAAGTCCAGAATCTTGGCATGTCCGCGCTTGGTTATGAAGATGTTGCCGGGCTTGATGTCGCGGTGAACGATCCCTTCGGTGTGAGCAGCATCCAGCGCGTCGGCGATCTCAATCGCCAGGCTGAGTAACAACTCGGTATCGATGGGTCTTCCGGCGATACGATGCTTCAGCGTCAAGCCATCCAGAAACTCCATGACGATGAAGGGCTCGTTCTCTTGTTGTCCAATCTCATAGATGGTGCAGATATTGGGATGGTTCAAGGCGGAAGCGGCTTGCGCTTCCCGCTGAAACCGGGCCAACGCTTGGGAGTCTTTGGCTACCGCATCGGGCAGAAACTTCAGGGCGACGAAGCGGTGCAGCTTCACGTCCTCAGCCTTGTAAACCACACCCATCCCGCCGCCACCGAGCTTCTCGACGATGCGGTAGTGCGAGATGGTTTGGCCGATCAAGACTGGACCTGCTCAGGGCTGCCATCTTAGGGACGCTCTGAAGAGAAGTCAACGCGACGCCGGGGTAGTGTGGATAGGGGAAGAAAACAACACCCGCCCTCTCAGCGTGAGAAACGAAGTACGGGATCTCGGCGCTTCGCGAATAAACAGGAAACAATCGGAGTAGCCGGTCGGAGCGGGAGGTTACGACACAGACAACGACACAAAACGGCACGGCAAGGCAGAGCGAGTACCGCAAGTACTTGAAAATATGG
>CAVSNS010000029.1:0-57924 GCA_963729325.1 uncultured Acidobacteriota bacterium | reverse complement strand
GGTTCAGCTGCCAGTCGCATGCTCGAGGAGCTTGAAACTGGCATCCTGGCCTGCGTATCGGTCACTCTTGTGGATGGATTGGTCTTAGCGCGGTCTGCCTTCGATCATTCCATGAACTATCGCTCCGTGGTCGCATTTGGAACTGCACGGAAGGTCGCGGAACCAGAGTACAAGCTCAAAGCCCTGCGCATCATCTCCGAACATCTCATCGCCGGCCGATGGGAAGATGTCCGTGAACCCAGCCAGAAGGAATCGAAGGCGACAACGGTGCTTGAATTCTCCATCGAGGAAGCCTCATCAAAAGTCCGGAGCGGACCGCCGCTGGACGACGAGAGTGACTACGGGTTGCCGGTATGGGCTGGAATATTACCGCTTGAAATCAAATCTCGGCCACCGGTACCAGACGACAGATTAGTCGAAGGTGTTACTGTTCCAGACTATGTCCGGCGCTTCGACGCTCGACTCAAATGCAAAGTCGGTTAGAAATTATCGCTACGGCATCCGCCAATCGAAAGTGGGTGGATCGTTCACCCGCGTGCACAGATGATAGGGTGGGCGTAACCTTCCACTGATTTGCTATCCTGATTGAGGTAGGAACCCGAAGCGGAGAGATGGCCGAGTGGCTGAAGGCGGCGGTTTGAAAGCGTGTATACCATAACGGGTATCGAGGGTTCGAATCCCTCCCTCTCCGCCAGTACCTTTCGTAATCTAGCACTTGCAGGTCGGTGATACCTACATGATTCTAGTTCTAGGGGTCACATGAACCGCACCGTCAATCTCACCAAACGAGTTCAAACCAGCAAGGGGCTTACGCTACTGCCCCTGTCGTGCTCGCCATGCAAATGGTCGCGTCAGGCCCGATCTGGTCATCGTCAACGGTCAGCAAGAACGGCACCCCGAAGGTGCCTATTACCTTGAGTGGTGGAGAAGGGGCGAAGCGCGTGCGACTTTCGGTGGGCAATGATGCCGCCGATGCCAGTGCCCGTCGGCTGCAAAAAGAAGCCGAACTGAATGCGGTGAACCATGGGGTCGGCGTGTGACCCGAACGAGAACTGCAACGGACACGGTCGGTCGCCTTCGACCGTCGCCGATTCCTTGACGAAACCAAGCTCACCAAGAAGCCGAAGACCTTACGCCGCGTATTCAGCACCGCTCTGAAATACTTCGAGGAGTCCTGCCACGAAGCTCAATCTGGCAGACATTGAACGTAAAGACCTTCTGAAGTTCTCAGCATTCCTACGGGATGCGAAGAAGCAGGCACCACGGAGCGTCTGGAACAAGTTTGAGAACATAATGACGTTCCTGAAGGCGCAAGGCATTCGTGGACTGGTGGGCAAGAACGACTGGCCGCGATTCGTGGAAGAAGAACCGGAGGTTTACGAAATGAGGAATTGGACAAGCTGTTCGCCGTAGTGCGATGAGAAGGAGCGATTGTGGTATCGAGTTTTTCCTGATGACGGGAATGCGTGAACAGGAAGTGATGCACTGTTCATGGGCAGATGTGAATCTGTCGCGAAGCACGATCACCGTGCGTTACAAGCCAGAGTACGGATTCAGCCCGAAGAATTACCGTGAACGCGAGATTCCTGTCCCTGCCAAGCTCAGTGCAGAGCCTGAAGGCGTGGAAGGCGAAGTCCGACAAGAACCTGTGGGCTTGGTGTTTCAACAGCGGGGTGTAGCCCGAAGCTCAACTTTCTAGACGACCTGAAAGCCGTCGTCGAACGTGCGAATCTCCAGAAGGGCGACTTCTGGCTGCACAAGTTCCGTGCGACGTTCGCGACGTGGTCGCCTCTGGGATGGCGTTGACCTGCGCACTGTCCAGCAATGGCTCGGGTCATTCTGACATGGAGAGCACAATGCGTTATCTGAAGCCGTCCCGTAGTCAGCCAGTCAGGTGACAAAGTAGATGAAAGTTTGAACGAGAATATTTGGAGGGTACGAATGATCGATACGCCATACCAATTCAAATCTTTGGCATCTCGCGTTAGAGGCATGCACGGTGCACTGGATGCCGACGAGTTGGCGAAGTTGCTCGGGTGGCGAAAGTCACGATTTTGAGACGGGCGAAACGGGGGAAGATTCCATCTTTTCGTATCGGCACGATGGTTCGCTTTGACCCTGAAGCAATCTCCCGTTGGCTGCTCGAACAAGGCGTACAGTCTTTGTCCACCCCGAAGAGGGTTAAGGCACGGTAGCAGAACGTACAATGTGGAAATCAGACTGACCCTCTACCACCGTCTCCGGCAACTTCCGTTAGCCCAAGGTTGACTCCCCGCCACAGGCCGCAACCTAACAGTGGACAATGCCTGGGAAAAACTTGCCGTCCCCACCAGCGAATTTTTTGAACACCTAGCGGTCACGATTTCGGAAGCAACACCCCTATACGAACTGTGCGCAAGCGTTCTTAACGTAAATGTCCGTGGGTGTTGAAAAAGTCATTCACCGGAAAATCGACGAAAAACTTTGCAATGGGAAGCCCTACAAACGACGATCTCCGTTTTGGTAGACACTTTCTATCTCCCAAATTCCGGCTGTCCTTTGTCACAAACGATTGGCACGGTTTCGCATTGTTGGTGTAATGGCGATTTATCAACAGTCATCGGCTAGAAGGTTCGAGTCTTGCTGTCAGAACTTACAGGTCCGCAGTCTGCCAGACTCTCGCTATCATCACACCGTTGTTCTTTCGTTCAGCCCGCCCTCTGGAGGCGCTTTGAAATTCAAGGTCGCATTCTCTTCTTGGCCTCTTGCCTGGCGTTGGCACTGGTCGCTTGTTCACCACTCAGACGAAAAGCCAGCCGGGGGTGGAGGAAACCGTTAGCGATGCGGTTGATGCCTACATCTATGGCTTCCCTCTGGTGCTAATGGACATGACGCGCAAGCAAGTCACCAACGTGGCATCTCCAGAAGCAACCCGTGCGCCGATGGGACAATTTATCCGTATGCGGACCTACCCCACGTCAGCCTACCGCGACGTTCCCGGCGCTAACACGGACACTTTGTACACTATGGTCTGGCTTGATGTCTCCAAGGAGCCTTGGGTCTTAAGCATTCCTGATATGGGTAGCCGTTACTACATGATGCCCACGCTAGACGGCTGGACCAATGTCTTTCAGGTTCCCGGCACGCGCACTACTGGCAACAAGCCGCAGAAGTACGTCATCACGGGTCCCGGATGGTCGGGCACTCTTCCCGAGGGTGTGACCGAATACAAGTCACCAACGAGCGTTGTTTGGGTTCTTGGACGCATTTATTGCACCGGCACTCCAGAAGACTATGCGAAGGTTCACGCCTTGCAGGACAAGTTCTCAGTGGTTCCGCTCGGCTCTTATGGCAAACAGTACACCCCACCCCTCGCCGAAGTGGATGCCAGCTTGAATATGAAAACTCCAACGGCTGCGCAGGTACAAGAGTTGAGCGTCAGCGATTATTTCAGTTATCTGGCGAAGCTCTTGAAGACGAATCCGCCCGCAGCGGAGGACGCCCCGATGCTCGCACGGATGGCCAAGATCGGATTGGTTCCCGGACAAGATTTCGACCACAGCAAGCTAAGCGCGTTTGACGAAGAAGCAATGAAGGCCGTGCCTAAGCTTGCGTTGCTGAAAATGGCCGAGCGGGTGAAAAAGCAAGAACCCATGAACGGCTGGCTTTACTTCGGACCCTCGGTTGGAAATTGGGGCACCGACTATCTGCTGCGCGGCACCACAGCGTGGCTCGGGCCGGGGTGGAATCGTCCGGAAGACGCGGTTTATCCCTTGTCGCAGAAGGATGCAAACGGCAATGAATACAACGGCGCTGACCACAAATACGTACTTCATTTTGACAAAGGACAATTCCCACCCGTGAAGGGCTTTTGGTCCTTGACGATGTACGACGACCAGAATTTCCTAGCAGCGAATCCGCTGAATCGCTACACGCTTAGTCAGCGCGACAAGTTTGCCACGAACCCAGATGGTTCGGTAGACCTTTATCTCCGAGAGGATTCGCCGGGGAAGGCGAAGGAACCCAACTGGCTACCAGCACCAAGAGGCAAATTCAGCATTATGCTGCGGCTTTACTGGCCGACTGAGACGCCGCCTTCCATCCTTGACGGCACTTGGAAGCCGCCAGCAGTTACGGTCGCACAATAACCGAGCAATGCATAGTGATATCCGGTTTCTGAGATTGGAGAGCGGGAACAGTTGACGCTATCAGGCGATAGCGCTCAAAACCCCTCCCGAGGCATTTTGAGTGAAATGGGGATGTTACAACAATCATTCGCTATTCCCTGTTTGGGTAGTGGGCTACTTTGAAGTGAGCCGCAGAATCGTACTGACCACCCCGAGCAATCCAGCGATGAAAAGGGCGACTCGCTTGAGTCTCGCACCAAGTTCTCCCCTTCCCCGAGGAGCCAAGAATGCGGCTGCTATAAGGAAAATGCTGAAAGCGAGAAAAAACAGATTAGCGAACGTATGCACCGCGCTATTCGTGACGCTCCCACTCAGGAGAACGGCGACCGAATACCCGAAGATGTGGGAGGCCGTCATGCGGTCGTGGTTGATGTTATCAGATGGAATGAGAAGGTCGATCCCCGATCACGGATGGCCATAAGCTACCGTTGATCAACGCACTCAAAGGTGCAATCAGAGAAAAAGGAGATCGACCTTGAAGAAGGATAACAATTCTGCCAAGAAGAGTGAACCGATATCGAAGCGCGGGAAGTCACGAGGTCCAGAGCAGCGCGATGCGAAGGAAGTAATGGCGGAGGTGCTGGAAAAGCTGACCGGAAAACTGGATGCGGCGACGGTGTCAACGAACGCACAAGAAAACCGCAGGGGAAGCACGGTTAGGCCCAATCTCGATCGTCTGACGGTGGGAGTGGATCTGGGAGACCGCTGGAGTCAGTACTGCATTTTGGGTCTGGAGGGAGAAACGCTGGCCGAGGGACAGTTGCGGACGACGCAGAAAGATGTTGGGGAGTTCTTCCGGGGGTTAACGACGGCGCGGGTCGTGGTCGAAGTAGGAACTCACTCGGCCTGGGTGCAGGACGTGATCACCGAGTGGGGACACGAGGTGCTGGTGGCCAACCCGCGGTTAATGGAAGGGTCGAAGCGTCGCAAACGCAAGAGTGATCGCATCGATGCCAACAAGTTGGCACGATTGGGACGGGTGGATCCGCAGTCGTTGTATCCGATTCGGCACCGCAGTCGGGAAGTGCGCCAGGATCTGGTAGTGCTGCGCGCCCGGGACGCATTGGTATCGGTGCGGACGGAGTTGATCAACACCACGCGAGGGCTGGTGAAAAGTATGGGCACACGACTGCCGCGCTGTTCGAGTCCGAGTTTTGCAGAAAAGGTAAAGGATGCGATTCCGGCCGAGGTAGGGGAAGCGCTGCATCCCTTGGTGCAACTGGTAGAGACGGTGAATGAGTGCATCGAGAGGTATGACGAGAGGATTGAAGAGCTGGGCCGAAAGAAATATGGGCACACGACATTACTGCGACAAGTGAAAGGAGTGGGCCCGATCACCTCTCTGGCCTACGTGTTAACCCTGGAGGATCCGCAACGATTCAGCAGCAGTCGCGAGGTCGGGCCCTATCTGGGGCTGGTGCCGAAGCAGGAGGACTCGGGGGACAGTCAACCCCAGTTAGGAATCAGCAAGGCGGGAGACCGGATGTTACGACGGTTGCTGGTGGGGAGTTCGCAATACATGTTGGGAGCCTTCGGGCCGGACAGCGACTTACGACGATACGGGCTGCGATTGTGTGAACGCGGAGGAAAGAATGCGAAGAAGCGAGCCGTGGTAGCGGTGGCACGAAAACTGGCCGTCTTGCTCCATCATCTGTGGGTGACCGGGGATGTCTATGAACCGCTACATCACACTGGGGCAGAAACCAGGACGGCACCAGCGGCTGCATAAGCCGGACCCAACAATGTTCCACAATAATTAACCGACGCAATCGCGAAAAGACAGGAATCCAGTGAACAGAAGATCCTTTGATGACGCGGAGGCCGATTCGTTATCGGAAAGGTTTGCAGCAACGACATCCACTCGCCTTGTTCGGGTGACTGCGGGCTATCGCCAGATCCCTGGAGATCGCTAATCAGATGGCAGCACCCAACCAGCCCGGCCCCGTCACGGTTGTGATGGGGCCTGGTTTGAGATCGAACCCCAACGTGCACCGGGCCCCATGAGGCCCCTTGAGAGTGCGGATAGAAGCCGGGTAAGAGTGGTGGTCGCAAGCAAGACTTTGAGAAACGCAAGGGTACGAAGCGCCGATCCATGTACTTCTGTGAACGAACGGGAATGATAGAGGCAGACAGTTCGGAAGCATTGCCGAAGGCGTGCCAATACGAACTGAAAACCGAATCCACTAAGGAACGGAAGCTCAACTGAACTGCGTTGCGCTTCGTTCCCAGCTCGAGGATGAAGTGACGTGGGGAGCTGTCCAGGGTCAAGATGAACGCCCCCTGTTCGGGAGCGCCCTTGACAGCTCCCCACGTCACCACCGGAGGGTTATGCAGATGGAAAGCAATTAATAAGGAAGGCCGCCACGTCGGCCTTGACTTTTATGACCTTCTCATAGAAGGCGATAGCACCAATAGTCCGGTGACTGTTCGTGCGGGCTATAATAACGCCCATCACATGGCCCTCATTTCCGGCACGAAACTCGGTCCGTACGAAATCCTTGCGCCGCTAGGCGCGGGCGGCATGGGTGAAGTCTATCGCGCAAGGGATACACGCCTCGGGCGCGATGTCGCCTTAAAAATACTTTCCGAGTCTTTCGCTCGGGACTTCGACCGTCTGCGTCGTTTCGAGCACGAAGCACGGGCAGTGGCTGCGCTAAACCATCCCAATATTCTCGCTCTGTTTGACATCGGGCAGCACAACAGCTCGCCATTTCTGGTCTCTGAGCTTCTGGAGGGTGAAAGTCTGCGCGCCGGGTTCGACCGTGGAGCACTGCCCCAGCGCAAAACGATCGAGTACGGAGTGCAGATCGCGCATGGGTTGGCAGCAGCACACGAAAAGGGGATCGTCCACCGCGACCTGAAACCCGAGAATGTTTTCATTACGAAAGACGGGCGCATCAAGATCCTGGATTTTGGCTTGGCAAAACTGGCCCAGAAGGCAGGCCCAGATCCAGATGAAGTTACTCTGACCAGTTCGAACACGGCGGCGGGCGTCGTCATGGGTACGGCGAGTTACATGGCTCCCGAGCAGGTACGCGGTGAGGTCGCCGATCCTCGCACCGATATCTTCGCGTTCGGCGCCGTGCTTTACGAAATGCTTTCCGGCGCGCGCGCCTTCCGCCGCGACACTCCGGCCGAGACCATGACTGCCGTCTTAAAGGACGATCCGCCGGAGTTGTCCGATCCTGTTCGTCCGGTCTCTTCCGCGCTTGAGCGCATTGTGCGGCGGTGCCTGGAGAAGAACCCAGAACAGCGTTTCCAGTCGGCGCGAGATCTGTCTTTTGCTCTGAGCGCGCTTTCAGGAACCGACGCCAGCGGTTCGGTGCGGACCACGGCAACGCCTCGCCGGCTTCCGCTCCTGCTCTCGCTCACCGTAGCACTGTCGCTGGCGGCCGTTGCCGGACTGACCTGGTTTGTCGCGCGGCGTCCCGCGACTGCAACCACTCGCATGCAGTTCGCACTCACGGTTCCAGACGAAATGAGCATAAGCCACATGGCGCTCTCTCGTGATGGCTCGATGCTGGTGTTTGTGTCGCCGGAAGAAAGCTCTGCATTACCCGTGCTTTTCGTGCAGCGCGTTGGCTCGTCCAGCGTCACGCCTCTGCCCGGCACCCAGGGCGCAACCTATCCTTTCTGGTCGCCCGACGGAGCTTATGTCGCGTTTTTCGCCAACGGGAAACTGCAAAAAATGACGGTCTCAGGTGGCACGCCGCAGGTTCTTGCTACCGCTTTGGCGGGACGCGGCGGAAGCTGGGGAAGCAACGGTGTAATCATCTATGCCCCAGACGCCCAAAGTCCGCTTCAGCGCGTCAATGTTGATGGAACGGGAGCGGCGCTGGTCACTCAGGGCATCAGAACTGCAGAAGATCAATCCCACCGCTGGCCCATCTTTCTTCCCGATGGCACCCATTTCATATTCTGGGCGGGCAACTTCGGAAACCTCAAGGACGACCGTTCGAGCGGCATCTACGTCAGTTCTCTTGAAGGCAAGGAGAGAAAACTGGTTGCCCTCTGCCATTCCAGTTTTGGCTACGATGCCCACAATTTATATTATGCGGACGAGCAAAGGCAGTTGGTGAGCGTGGCCTTCGATACATCCGCCGGAACAGTTTCGGGAAGCACGACCGTGATCGCGAATGCCGTCGGATACCAACCCTCCACTTATTGGTCGGCTTTCACTGTCGCACCCAACGGGACGTTGATCTACAACATCAGTGTCGGGGCAGCCCAGTCTGCTCTTACCTGGATGGACCGGTCGGGCAAGGAACTGGGCCATATCAGCGATCCCGCCATCATGGATAACCCCACGCTTTCGCCCGATGGCGGCCGCGTCGCAGTGGACATCAGCGACCAGAAGGCGAATAACGTGGATATCTGGATCGAAAGCACAACCGGAGCCGGCAATTCACGTTTCACTTTCGATCCCTCGGAGGAAGTTGTAGGTGTATGGTCGCGAGATGGAAGCACCGTGGCCTACCGCGCAGCTATCGGCAACGGCTTGAGTCTTTTCTCGAAGCGAGCGACTGGCCTGGAACGTGAGAAGAATATACTCACTATCCCGACGTCGTCGATGGACGACGTTATTCCGAATTCCTGGTCTTTGGACGACCAGCAGATTCTGTTCACACGTCAGACTGCGTCAGGGAGCCATCTGGAATTGCTGCCGGTCGCTGGCGGGGAGCCAACCCGGTTTTTGACCAGCAAGGGCAGCGAAAGGAATGGACAGATTTCTCCCGATGGAAAGTGGGCGGCCTATGCCTCCGATGAGTCGGGAAATTGGGAAATTTACGTGACCTCGTTCCCCGCGGCTGCTGGAAAATGGCAAGTGTCGCGTGGCGGTGGCACTGAACCACGCTGGCGCGGGGACGGCAAAGAAATTTTCTATATCGCGCCCAGCGGCGCGCTAACGGCTGTCCCCGTGAACAGTGGGAGTATGTTTGCCACCGGCACACCTGTGCCTCTGTTCCAGATTCGCGGACGCGCTCCGATTTCCAGCACCGATGTTTTCAGCTATGACGTGGCGAAAGATGGCAAGCGCTTCCTCGTGAACCGCTATGTGAAGCCTGAACACGTCGCGCCGTTAACAATCTTGCTCAACATCGCTAGGCGTACTGCCGAGCCTTAGAGTGACTGGAAGCCGTGTTAGGTTTCTGACACCACCGGCAATTTAGCGGCTTCCCAGGCGGCAATGCCGCCGGCCATTTCGGCCAGATTCGTGATCCCGTACTGTTGCAGAATGCCGGCGGCGATCGACGAGCGGTAGCCGCCCGCGCAATGGACCGCAATGCGACGGTCGCGCGGAATTTCGGCGATGCGCTCTTGCAAGTGGTTAAGAGGGACGTTCACGCTGCCTTCAACGTGTTTGGTCGCCCACTCGCGCGGGTTTCTGATATCGAGTAATAACGGTGGGCCGGCGCTCGCCAGTTCCTCCGCTACCGACAGGGCGCTGATACGTTCCGTTGGCCACACCAGGTCGGGTCGGCCGGCGAGCGCTTCCATGCCTCCGCGCAGATAGCCAGACACGTGATCGAAACCGATGCGGCCCAGGCGCAGGGCGGCTTCCTTCTCGCGCCCCGGCTCGGCGATGATCAGGATGGGTTTGGCCCGCTCAAGTACCGTACCCGCCCAGGTGGCGTATTGGCCGCCGAGTCCGATGTTGATACTGCCGGCGAGGTGACCCTTGGCGTATTCAGCGGCGTCGCGGATGTCAAGAATCTGAGCGCCCGCATCTCCCATCCGCAGGACTTCGTCGAGTTCTATGGGATGGAGAACTTGTTCGAGATTCCTGTCAAGCGAAGTGTGCTCACGGGTGTTAAGAATGGCATCGTATGTGAAGTACGGAGGAGCGTCTGGCTGATCTGCCGTGACGAGCCGAACAAATTCTTCCTTCGTCATCGGCTGCAGCGCGTAGTTCATCAACCGCTGAACTCCCAGCGTGGAGACCGTGTCAGAGGAGAGATTCTTCCCACACAGCGATCCGGAACCGTGGGCTGGGTAGACGAGGGTTTCGTCGGGAAGCCGCAGAATTTTATTGTGGAGCGAGTCGTAAAGATGGGAGCCGAGGTCGTTGGCACTCCACCCTAGCGACGCCCGCAGGTCCGGGCGGCCCACGTCGCCGATGAACAACGTGTCGCCGGTGAGAACGGCGTATGGTTCCGCCGAGTTTTTCCGGAGATCGAACACCAGGATCGAGATCGACTCAATGGTGTGACCCGGAGTCTCCAAAACCTGCAGGCGCAGTCCCGGGAAGTCGAGAGTATCGCCGTCCTTCATGGGGACGAAGGCGTATTCCGCTTGGGCGCGGGAGCCGAGATGGATGGTGGCTCCGCAACGGTCGCGCAACTCCAGGTGACCGGCAACGAAGTCGGCGTGGAAGTGGCTGAGAAAGACATGCCGGATCTTTAGCCCGGATTTTTGTGCGTCGGCCAGGTATTGCTGGATGTCGCGCTGCGGGTCGACGATGATGGCCGTCGAACTGGCTTGGTCTCCCAGCAGATAGGAGGCGTGGGCCAAGCAACCGAGGTAGTATTGTTTAAAAATCATTGGAGTTTCTGCACTTTAGCACCACCGTTGCTCGTGACCGGTGGGGCTTGGTGCAGGCCGAGGCAGTCGGTGGATTTGTAAGCAGAAATGAGTGTTTGACGGTTAGCAACCAACCTATGTCGCACGACGAGGTCGAAACTTTAGCGCGTGAATTGCTATTCGCACATGAGTCGGGCCAGATGGTGCCGGCCCTTCCTTCGGCGCGCCCCGGTTTCGATCTCAACACAGCTTATGAGGTTGAAGCAGCACTCAAGCGCTTTCGCGAACTTGCTGGACACAGAGCCGTCGGCCGCAAAGTTGGCTATGCCAATAAGGCCGTGTGGCGTGTGCTCAAGCTCGAAACCCTGGTTTGGGCCCACATGTATGACGATACAGTGCACCAAAGCGAAAGCAACTCCGCGACGCTGGCGCTTGCGCATCCCCGTTCTCTGAAGATTGAACCCGAGATTGTTTTCCGCTTGAAACAAGCGATTATTGCTGAAGGCCTCGATGCCACCGCTGCGCTCGAATCCACGGAATGGTTGGCCATGGGATTCGAAATCATTGATTGTCCTTTTCCGGACTGGCATTTTCAGCCAGGCGATTTCGTGGCATCCTTTGGACTTCATGCTGCGCTCGTGATCGGAGAACGGGTGCAGGTGCGTGCTGGCTCGATTGCAGCGCTCGTGGACCAACTAGCTCGATTTAAGGTGCGGATTTCAAAGAACGGCGAGTTTGTGGAAGAAGGATCCGGGAGGAACTGCTTGAAGAGTCCCGCCTTGTGTTTGGCGGAACTCGGCGCGGCCATCTTGCGTCGATTCCCAGCCCAGCCCTTGAGTGCAGGGGAGCTCGTCAGCTCCGGAACGCTAACAGCCGGACATCCAACCGACAGAGGCGATCTCTGGAACGTCCAGGTCGAAGGGCTGCCCCTTCCTTCGCTGACACTACGCCTGACTTGACACTCGTTCGCCAAATGAATGAATTTCGACGAGGTACTTGCCGTTCCATTGGTCAGTGACATTGTTAGCCGGCACATCTTTGCCGACGGGCAACCTTGCGCCGGGACTGTCCAAACCGAGTCTCCATCGTTGCCACAATGCACATCACATAGAAGAGCGCGGCGTTGGCGGGAATCTGCAAGTTGAAGTCGACGAAACTGTGAACCAGAATACCGGTAGCGCCCAGCATTGCCGCCAGTGCGACGGCGCCATTGATGTCCTCCGGCCAATTCCCCAGCTTCTTCACGGCATCGCGGTACATGACGACGACAAACCAAAGCATGGTGGCAAATCCAAGGCCGCCCATCTCCACCAGTAATTGCAGATAATCGTCGTGGGCTTCGTTCACAAAAAAATTAGTATGAAAAGTTCGAAACTGCGGATAAATGTCGGGAAATACCCCCAGCCCCCATCCCAGCCATGGTTTGTGCGCGAACATCTTCAGGGCGTCGCGATTAACAGTCATCCGCAGCCCTCCAGATAACTCGGCGCGGGCTTCGGTGTGGATGCTAGCCATGCGCTTCGCCAATTCACCGCCACCTAACCGGGCCAGAAGGGCAACCCCAATCACCAGAAACACTCCGAGAACCAACGCAACGCGGCGGCCCTTTCGCTGACTAATCAAGATTGTGGCCAAGATTGCCATCTGCACCGCGAAAGCTGCCATCCCGCCCCGGGAACCGGAAAGAAAAATGGTACCGGTCATTGTAGCTGCGGCGATGGCGGCCAGAGTCCGGCGCGGCCCACGTGCGTTGCGAGTCAGAGCAAATACCAGTGGAATCGGTGCCAGCATTTCCATGAGGCCGGCATAGTGGTTGTGGTTGACGTAAGGACCGTAGATCCAACCCCCAGAACGTGGAGATCTCAGCCAATACAGTTTGTCGTTTGACGACATGCTCTGGATTAAGGCAAACATGGCGACCGCAAAGCCGTAGACCGGGACCACAATCGCTAGCGTTTTTACCTGCGACGTTCTACGGAGACATTGAACCGCCAGGAAACAAAGCAGACCATACGCGCAATACAGCAGCGCGTTTGACAAGGTTTCGTAGCGATACGCAGTGCGGCCAGTGACGACTTGCAGTGCAACGAGCGCCGCAAAGATCAGTATGGGTGGAAATAGTGGATTCCAAACCACCAGCAGTTCACCGGATTTGGCCTGCCGAAGGGCCCAGAGTACGAACAGGAGGGACGCGCACCACTCCAAAATGAAGATCGACCAAGGTTCAACTGCGCCAAAGGCCAGCGGATTAAAGAGCAACAAGCCAAAAACGCCGTAGAAGATGACTGAGTCCAGCGTAGAGCGACGAGGGATTTGGTCCACGGTTGCGTCGGCTTCCAGCGGTCGTAGTGTGGGAGATGTCATTAAGCTTTCAATTTTTCATCTGGCCGCTGGCGCCAGTCGGATGTCATCAATCCAAAGTTTCCCCCGAATAGGACTTCCCGCCGGCAGGCGTTGTATTCGCAGCACCAAAAGTCTTGTGTCGGGTCCGGTGGTGAATTTCCCGTTGATTTTTTGCCATGAATCAGCACCCTTTAAAGGATCGCTGACAAAGTAGGCGGCTTCACTGTACAGGTCCTGAATAGCGAATCGTGGGCCGCCGGCGCCCTGCATGTCTTCGGATTTAAAGTAGGCGGAAAAGTCATAAGACTCGTTTGCTTCTCCCGGAATCAGCTGCCGGATGCCAGCGTCTTCAATACCTCGGCTATCAAACGAGATCAAGAGAGAGCGGTGTCCGGTATGCGACTGGGTGGGATCGAGCGCCAGCGAGACGTCTTTCGACTGCTGGTAAAGCCAATCGAATCCCCCGTTGAGCACCGGCAAACTGAAATCACCGTTGATCACAAGATTCTTGCTCGACGGCTGATAAGCAGACAACCCGCACAGACTGGCTGACTGTTGCCAGACCAGGCGTGCCTGATCGATTTCCCGCTGTCCGATGAGATAGCGAATGTACTCAAAGACGTGGCGCGCTTCAACAGGCTCGTGGAGCCCTGCCAGTTGCGCCCAGACTTTGGCTGCGCCAACGGTCTCCTTCTTAGAAACTAGAAGATCCAGAAATGCGAGATAGACGCTCGAAATCGGAGGGACAGCATCTCGCAACAGAGCGTCCACATCGGGCTCAGCCCTCCAACAGAGTTGCAAAGCTGCCGATGGCAGGTAGGGGTCATTCGCCATCACCACACGAAATTCGCGCAGCGCTTTGTCTGTCTCCCCCCGCACCAGATAGAGATTCGCGGCCTCCCAGGCTACGTCAGGGGTGGTGGGGTCGGCGAGAATCGCATGCTCGAGGGCATCTTTCTGACCCTGCGTATCGCCCAGGAATTGGTAGACCGCTGCCAGGTCAAACCAGTAGCGTGCCTTATGAGGATTTAGCGCCACGGCTGTGCGGTACGATTGGGCCGCCGCTTCAGGAGATCGTTCCACCAGCCAGAAATATCGCCCAAGCCGGTACGGAAACTCCGCATTTCCGGGCTGCAGCCGGATTGCCCTCTGCAGGCTCACTCGGTCAACCTTCCGAGAAAAGTAGGCCGCCAGAAACTCGCTTAGGGTGAAGCCACAATATGCGACGCCAGTGAGAAGGGCGAGCGTGAGCAATAAAGCTTTTCGGCCCCAGCTCGAGAGTGGTATTCGCATGCGAGTGCTTACCGGCAACGGGCGAGATCACCGAAGGTGAGCCGCTCATACGACTAAGACTTACGGGTGACCACAGCCAGACTGTGGTCGCCCGCCGTGCATTGTACTCGGCCACCACCAGGACTAGAACCTACTGGCCCTGCAATTAGAAACCACGTTACGGTACTCAAGGTAACCCACACGGTGCCAATCCTTCCGTAATCTTCTACTCTCTGCAAGCAACTCCGATACTGAGCTTGGCACATGGCTCACCTCCCCCAATCGTACGCGAGTTACCGCAGTCCGCGCGTCCTCCTTGCGGATATCACCCCTGCCGTTCTTCGTTTGCCGGATGGACACTGCAGTACAGGTAAATTGGAAACCCTGTCTCTCACTGGCGGCTTGCTCGACATCGCAGACGTGTTGGATCGCGGATCACGCGTCAAGCTGATGTTCCTGACTCACACGGGACCCGTACTTGGCGCTGCCGAAATGTTGAATCCCGTCTCGACCACCCGGCAGCCTTTCCGGTTCGTTGCGCTCGAGGAAGACGATCAGCGCAGACTGCGAGCGGCGGTCCAGTCGTCCTTGGATCAGAACTCTGGCGAGGAAGCGTGGATAGAGAAATATAGAGCAACGCTGGTTCATCGCCATCCCGCGCGAAAAAGCACCTTTCGCATCGTTCTCGGAGCCCTCACCCTGCTCACGCTTTGCTTGGGAAGTGCCGTCTACGTACTGCACATCCATTTGCTGAGATGACACCTGCGGAATCGAATACCCGGCGTTGGCAGCGAAAGCAGGTCGATCTGCCAGTCTCTGTGGTAGTGCTCAATGGAATGTCTCGGATAGTGATTCCGGGACGAGCCACGGAAATCAGTGAAGGCGGCATGGCTCTCTATGCGGGAATGATTCATCCCAAGCGGGGTGACCTGGTCGAGGTCGAGTTCCAGATTCCATCTCACGCACGAGTCGCGGCCATGATTCGTAACCGGGCGTGTTTCTCTTTCGGATTGGAATTTCTCGTCCCCATCCTCACTAACAACAGACCAAGTGGCGTCCCGCAATTGGCCGCCTTTGCCCTGATGCAGGGCCTCCAGGCCGAGGCGGAGCCGTCGGCTTCAGCGGCGGAAAACGCGGCTTCTGCTTACACAATGCTCGCGCAGGTTTTGCGACTGGAGGGTCAGCCGCTCGAAGCTCAGACGGTGGACCGCGCGGTGGTGCTATTTCTGAGTATGAGGGATGTGTGTTTGCGTCAGCAGGCACTGAGTATGAAGACCTTGCGAAGGCGCCTGGCGGCGCTCTACCGCGCGGGCCTGTTGCTGGCTGGTTACAACGGATTGTTGAAAGCTGATGAAGGTCGCTAACTAGCAAAGTACGAGGGATGTCCGGGTTCGGCGTCCCTCCACAGGGTGGAGAAGGTCGCGGCTTTGGGAGAGCCACCATCACCCACCTTTCGAAAACCAAGAAAGGCGGGGCACCTTCCATTCGAGCAAGACCGGAGAAGCTGATGGTGCTGACCAATCCGCTTCGAAGGAGTCGAACGAATGGACCTTCACCAGAATGCCCGACTTACCTTTCGTAGTCGAGAGACTTTAGCCAACAAGATCATGATCGAGAAGGTGACGTTGAAGGCGGCTGCAGCTGCCTTCAACGTCAGCCGAAAGACCGCCGCCAAGTGGGTCCACCGCTATCGCACCCTGGGGTTGCGCGGCTTGCGGGATCGTTCCTCGCGGCCGCTCCGTAGCCCGCGCCGAACCTCGTCGGAACTGATCGCTCGGGTCATCGGCCTGCGTCGCCAGTTGCATCCCGCCTATCACATCGCGCAAGCCACCCGCCTCAGCCCCGCCACCATCAGCCGCATCCTGCAGCGCGCTCATCTCAACCGGTGGCGTCATCTGCACCCGGTTCCACCCGTCGTGCGCTACGAGCATCCCGCTCCCGGCGATCTGCTGCATCTCGACATCAAGGGCATGACCCGCTATCAGCAGGTCTCCATTCGCGGCGACGGTCGTCGGCGTGGCCGCCCTCAGTTCGCCGGCTGGCAGGCTCTGCACGTCGCCATCGACGATCACTCCCGCCTCGCCTTCTCCCGCATGCTGCCCAACCAGCAAAGTGAAACTGCCATTGCCTTCCTGCGCGCCGCCGTCGCCTTCTATGCCCAGCACGGCATCACGATCCGCCGCCTGCTCACCGACAATGGTTCTTGCTACCGCTCCCGTCAGTTTCGCGCCGCCTGCCTCCAACTCGGCATCCACCACCGCTTCACCCGTCCTTACACACCGCGCACCAACGGCAAGGCGGAACGCTTCATCCAAACCGCCCTGCGCGAGTGGGCCTACGTTCGCCATTACCTCAACTCCGAGGAACGCGATCAGCATCTCTCGCCCTGGCTAGAGCATTACAACTTCCACCGTCCGCATGGTAGTCTCGGTTACGCTCCGCCCATCACACCCGCGAACATCCCCGCCCAAGCAGAGCTTGGACGGGGCACCCTCTGGAGTAGAAACGGGACTAGCCCGGGCCACCCGCCCGTGCGCGAAGAGCGGGGGCAGGTCACTACCTAGCCCGCTTTCGCAAGCATGCGAAAGACCGGCGGGTGGCCCAGGTCTCGCTGCCGTTGCGAGACCTGGGATACGAACCCTTCCCCACATTTGGTTATCCGTCACAGACTACGTGCCGAGCCTGGCCTACCCTCTCTCGGTGCCCACACATCCTCCGCGTTATTACGGCAGCGGCGACCTACACTTTATCACCGCCAGTTGCTACCGCCGTCAGCTCTTTCTGGGCACCGCACCACGCCGCGATCTCTTCCTGGGGGTCCTCGAACGGATACGTCGCCGCTACCGCTTCGCCGTTTTGGGATATGTGATCATGCCCGAGCACTTTCATATGCTGGTCACGGAACCGCAGCGTGGGACGCTATCCACCGTGATGCAGGGGCTGAAGCTGGGTTTCAGCCGCCGCTTGCTCTCGCCTGGGCGGGCGCTGCAGCCGCCTGCGTTATGGCCCGCTCCACGCCGCATTTGGCAGCCCCGCTTCTATGATTTCAATGTATGGACAGAACGGAAACGGATCGAGAAATTGCGCTACATGCATCGCAATCCGGTGAAGCGCGGCTTGGTGAATGCTCCCGAGCAGTGGGGTTGGAGCAGTTTCCGCTTCTATCTCTCTCTCTACGGAGAGCAGGGTTTGGTCGCGGTGAACGATACCGACATATTGCTGATGAGGATTCGCGCGCGGACGGGATGAGGGATCGTTTTGGTGATCCCAGGCCTCGCAACGACGGCGAGACCTGGGCCAGCCACGCCGAAGCTTCGAAGAGGTTTGCAACCGCATGATTCTGACTCGGCCAGTGTTCCCGCCACAAACTTCATCTATGCTTCTCTAATCCCCCAGCTTCTGGAACCCGACTGTTGCGATTCGCTCTTTCTTCGCCCACGCCATATCTCCTGCTACAATGCTTGGCTCATTAGAAGTCCAGAACTTTTGGAGCCACCAGAACGTATAACAATTGTGGGGCTAAGCCTGGGGTGTGCTTGGGCTAAAAGACCAGGAGTTCCGGGGAGTGCGGGTTGGAAGACGCCCAGGTCGTGGGAATGCTTGTCCGTCGCTGCGTCGCCGGCGACGCCGTGGCCTGGGAGGAAATTGTGCAGCGCTACAATCGTCGAATCTACAACATCTGCTATCGCTTCGCAGGATCGGCCGATGACGCCCAGGACCTCACCCAGGAGGTCTTTATCAAGATGTATCGCACGCTAAATTCCTACGACGTGGAGCGGGGCGCCTTCATGACGTGGGTAACCACCATTACGCGCAACCTACTGGTCGACCACTTCCGCAAAAGCAAGCAGGATCGTGTGACTGATTCGATCGACGCTGCGTCTTCGGAGCACGAGGACGCCACGCCATTGAGCGATAAGATTCAGGACAGGACGCCCACTCCGGACGCTAGCGCGCAGAGCCGGGAGACCCGGGAAACCGTGCATCGGGCGTTGCAGAAGCTCTCCCCGGACCTGCGCGAAGCCGTGATTCTGCGTGATCTCCAAGACCTGGACTACCGGGAGATTGCGACCGTATTGCGCGTACCGGAAGGAACCGTGAAGTCCAGAATAAACCGCGGGCGAGCGGAACTTGCGCGCCTGTTACAACGTACATATAGGCAGGTAATGTGATGGCGGGTGAAAGCAAAAACGGAATGCAGTGCGTGGAGTTTGAGGCTCTCCTCAATGAAGCCTTGGACGAGACTTTGAAGGGGCAAAAGCTGGTGAGCTTCCAGGCTCATGCCCGGACCTGCGCCGTTTGTGGCCCTCTGTTGGCTGAAGCCGACGCCGGCCGGCGCTGGTTGAAGTCACTGGCCGAGGTCGAGCCTCCGGTTAAGCTGGTGGACAACATTCTGGTGGCCACGTCCGGGCTGGATACTTCCCGCCGGCACGCTACCGCTGGTGCTCCTCTGTCTGATTCCTGGTTCGAGCGGGCTCGGGAGTGGGCAGGCGCCCTCGTCAATCCCGTTTTTGCCGTAGCGCGCCAGCCGCGCTTTGCCATGTCATTCGGTATGGCATTTTTCTCTTTGTCGATCGGGCTGAGCATGACCGGCGTTAAGGCGAGTGACCTGCGGCACGCGGACTTGCGGCCCAGCGCCATCAAGCGCGCCTACTATGAGAGCACCGGCCGGGTGGTGAAGTATTACGAAAATATTCGCTTCGTGTATCAGATTGAATCGCGGATGCGCGAGTTCAAGCGAGCAACCACGCCGGCTGAACCTACTCCCCAGCAGAACCAGCAGCAAAACGAACAGCAAAACAAGGAACGCAAAAACAACAATACTAGTGGACAACCTGAACAACCACGACAGGAGCGCAACTACAGCCAGGGGGAGAGCCAGCCGGTGCTGGCCGCTGCCCCAGACATTCCACCTGTAGTGACGATGACCACTTACAGGAGGTTTGTATGAATTGCGCCAATCACCCCGATATTGAGTCGGTGGCGTATTGCCGCACCTGCGGAAAGCCGCTGTGCGCGAACTGCACTCGCGACGTACGGGGTGTGGTTTATTGCGAGAACTGCCTGGCGGCAAGACTGGAGGGAGTGCAGCCGCCGCGACAGCTCCGGCTGCGGGGTTTACTTCGCCAGCGGCAGTAGCGGTCGTTTCAGGCGGGCCAAACCCGGCGCTCGCGGGTGTTCTCGCTGGATTTTTTCCCGGTGTCGGTGCGGTTTATGCGGGGCAGTACGCTAAGGGCTTGGCGCATATGGGAATTTTCGTGCTGATGATCTTGGGAATCATCTATTCACGTCAGCGGCGTGGTGTTCGGCATTGGCATCGGTTTCTTTTACGTCTACCAGATCATTGATGCGGTGCGCTCCGCTCGCGCGGTTCAGACCGGTCAACCCGCCCCAGATCCGTTCGGCCTGAGCCGGACCTTTGGCACCGGAGACAGGAGCGATCTGTCCAAAGCGCCGGTGGCAGCAGTGGTTCTGATAGGGTTGGGCGCACTTTTCATGCTGCACAACATGGGAGTTTGGTTTTTCAGCCTGGATCGTTTTTGGCCCGTCATCTTGATCGCGATCGGGGCATGGTTGTTCGCGCGGCGTTACGGTCTGATTGGACACGTGAGCTACGACTGTGAACGATGCCGTGCCCGGTGCCTCATGGGGCCTGCCGTGTTGGTCACGCTTGGATTGCTTTTCTTGCTGGAAGCGCAAGACGTCATTTCCTTTGAACGCACCTGGCCCGTGCTACTGGTCGTAATCGGATTGGTTAAGGTCTATCAGAGCAGTGCTTCGACTGCCGGCCATATCGGCGGGCCGCCGCCCACGGGTGCAGGGCCAAGTGGTCCGGGGCCGACCGCAGCAGCAACGGGCGAAGTACATTTGCCTTCCACCGAGGTGAAAAATGGCTAGCCCAGTGCAAGTACCACCTGCCAGGTCACGCCGCTCGTTTGCCGGTCCGTTCGTACTGATCGTGTTGGGGATTTTCTTCCTCCTCGGAAATATCGGTGTGCTGCACTGGTTTACCCTCGGACACTGGTTCGCGCGCTACTGGCCGCTGCTGATCATTCTGTGGGGCGTCATCAAGCTGCTCGAATACCAGCAAGCGCAGCGTGAGGGTACGCGGGCCCCCGGAATCGGTGCGGGTGGAGTCTTCTTGCTGATCGTCTTGATTGTTGCCGGGCTTTCTGCCACACAGGCTTCCCGCGTCAACTGGGGAGAAATTCGCGACCAAATCGATATTGGGGATGGCGATTTCGAGCTGTTTGGACACTCTTACAGCTATGACGACCAGTTGCAGCAGAGCTTCCCGGCGGGTTCTAGTCTGCGTGTTAACAGCACGCGTGGAGCAGTCAATGTGAAGCCCTCTGAAGACGGACAAATCCACGTCGCGATACACAAGCGTATCAACGCGGAAAGCCAGTCAGACGCCGACAAATTCAATGCCGGCGCCAAAGCCCAGATCACGCTCAACGATGGCGTGGTCACCGTGAGCGCAAACAGTGAAGGCGCGGGCAATCATTCCATCACAGTCAATCTGGATGTCTCCGTTCCCCGCAAGGCTTCTATCGTCGTTTCAACTCGCCACGGCGATGTGAACGTTGCCGGGCGCGATGGGGATGTGGACATTGCCGGCCAGCACGCTGATGTCTCCGCGACCGATATCAATGGCAAAGTCAGCCTCAACCTTGGACACAGTTCCGCCCGGGTTTCCCAAATCGCAGGGGACGTTTCCGTGCAGGGTGGCGGAGGCGATATAACGGTGGAGGGTATTCAGGGCGCAATGCGCTTGAGCGGTGAGTTCGACAGCATCAAGTTCGCCAAGATTGGTGGCGAGGTCACCTTCAAGTCGGCTCGTACCGACATGGAATTCTCCCGCCTTAACGGTGACCTGGACATGGACTCGGGCGATCTGAGGGCCAGCGACTTGATCGGGCCGTTCCGCTTAATCACTCGCTCGAAAGACATCCGTATGAACGATGTCTCCGGAGACGTCCGCCTGCAGGACGAGAACGGCGCGATTGAGCTGCACATGAGCAAGCTAGGCAGCATGCAAGTGGACAATCGTAAAGGTGACATTCGGGTCTACGTGCCGGACAAGGCCAGCTTCCAAGTTGACGCGCGAGCTCGGGGAGGAGAAGTGCAGTCCGACTTCAGCGAGTTGAAGGTCAGCAACGCGGACGACCAAGGTATCGCCACGGGTACGATTGGCACAGGTGGACCGCGCCTGGTTCTCAACAACGAACACGGAACGATTGATATCCGCAAGGGATCGTCGCTGGCGGAACTTCCACCGACACCACGGGCTCCGAAAATCCCCAAAACGCCGACGCCGCCCAAGCTACCCGAACCGACCGAGAACTAAGAGGATTGGGAGAGCGACGAAATCGAAGGAGGAGGCAGTCGGCGCGAGATTCACCCTGGGAATGTGGAATCCAAACTAGAGATAGCGTGCCAGAACTACTTGGCTGTGGTCGTCGACGAACTACCGGTCAACGAGTGCTGTGTGATCAACCCGACTCCCAGCCCACCAGCGGCTCCCGCCAGCATACCTATCAAAATCAGAACTATGGTGCTCTCGACTAAAGTGTCTTTTCCAGCCCTGAACATCAGATTTCCCCTTCCCATCAAATCACCCAAGAATTTTATCGCTTAACCCTATTTCGTCAAGCCCACTAGAGAGCCATCAGACGTTAGAATTGGCCACCCAAACACCACAGGTCCGGGTAGGAATTTGGGGTGCTGGCTCTAGGGCCTGCCTCCCCTTACGTCGTTACCAGTGTCCGTGTTATGTTCAATTTCTTCTCCATTCACACGCAGCACATCCGTAGAGGGCAACCTGAGAGATGATCCGTTCTTATAAGAGCATGACGCCAGCTGTTCCGGCTTCGTGCTACGTCGACGAGTCAGCGCAGGTCATTGGCGATGTAGTTCTCGGAGAGCATGCCAGCGTCTGGATGAACGCCGTCTTGCGCGGGGACGTGAATTCGATCCACCTGGGTGCGCACTCGAATGTGCAGGATTGCAGCGTGCTGCACGGCATGAAGGGGGAGTACCGCGTGTCGGTCGGCGAATATGTGACCGTGGGACACTCGGTCACGCTGCACGGGTGCGTGGTCGAAGACCGTTGTCTGATCGGTATGGGAGCGATCATCTTGAACGGCGCGCGAATTAGCGCGGGATCGATCATCGCGGCGGGGACACTGATTCCAGAGAGGACGGTGGTCGAGCCGGGTTCGCTGTGGATGGGTTCCCCCGGTAAGCTGCGCCGCAAGCTGGAGGAAGAAGATCAGGAGATCATCATGCGTTACGCGCGGAATTATCTGGAGTACAAGGAAGCGTATCTGCGGGAGCGAGCAGGCAGCGAGAGCATCGTACCCAAATGAACTACCCCGGGCGAATTGTCATCCCAGGTGAACCGTCATCGTGAGCGCAACACGAAGTTCTTTGGGCCCTTAGCGTGATTTTGCTTCGCGAACTTTGCGGTCAAAAGCTTTTAACCGCAAAGGACGCAAAGAAACGCTGCGAAGAACGCGAAGAAAACAAGATCGGATCGAGATACCCCTAGCCCAGCGGCCCGATGGCTGTAGGGATTCTTCGCTCCTCAGAATGACATTTTCGTTTAGCTAAGAGCCAGAAGCTAGAAGCCAGGGCCTATGATCAAAGCCGTCAGAGGAACACGCGATCTCCTGCCGCCGGAAACGGCGCTGTGGAACTTCGTCGAGGCTGCGGTGCGCGACGTCTTCCGCGCCTACAACTTCCACGAAATTCGCACGCCCATTTTCGAGAGCACGGAGCTGTTTTCGCGCAGCGTGGGCGAAGAGACTGACATCGTTTCGAAGGAGATGTATACGTGGGAGGATCGCTCACGTGCGGAGAGCGAAAAGGGCCAATCGCTTACGCTGCGTCCCGAGAATACCGCTGGCGTGGTCCGCGCCTACATCGAGCACAAACTTTGGGATCGAGGTCTCAACAAGCTCTATTACATCGGCCCGCAGTTCCGTCGCGAACGTCCGCAGAAAGGACGCTATCGGCAGTTTTACCAGATCGGCGCAGAGGTCATAGGGCCGCCGAGCGCCGGCAGCGAATCTCCCGCACGTGACGCTGAGGTATTGGAACTGTTGGCTACATTGCTCGACCGCCTCGGAATCAAGAATTGGAATTTGGAGCTCAACTCCGTCGGCTGCCCCAACGATCGCGCCGTCTACAACGAAGCATTGCGCAAGGCGCTGGAGCCCGTAGTAGGACAAATGGACGCCGATTGCCAGCGACGTGCCGTTACAAATCCGCTGCGTGTGTTCGATTGCAAAGTTCCAGCGGACCAGCCCATCATTGAGAAGCTGCCGCGCATCAGCCAGTTTCTCGACGAGCCTTGCCGCCAGCATTTCCAGCAAGTGCAGGAAATCTTGAATGCGGTCGGCGTGCGATTTTCACTGAACGAGCGCCTGGTGCGCGGCCTCGACTATTACACGCGCACCGCTTTCGAGTTCACGCACGGCGCCTTGGGTGCGCAGAATGCGATTCTGGGTGGCGGCCGCTACGACGGCCTTTCTGAATCGCTCGGCGGCCCGCCGGCTCCAGGCATCGGCTTTGCCATCGGAGAAGACCGTCTGGTGCTTGCTCTGAAAGAATCAGCCGAAGCGGTTCAACGCCAGCCGGACGTTTACATCGCGCCGTTGGGCGCCGGCATGGACTGCGAAGCGGCCCGCCTGGCGCAGGAGTTGCGTCGTCATGATGTGGTGGTGGAGTTGGGCGACGAAAGCTTTCGTCTAAAGAAGTCGCTGGAGAGTGCCAGCAAACTCGGAGCCCGCTTTGCCCTGATCGTAGGCGAGAGTGAGGTCAAATCCGCTTCGTTCGCGTTGAAGAACCTAGAAACCGGGGAGCAAGTTTCCGTGCCCCGCGTCGAATTGGCCCAAAAGATTCAGTCCAGTCATTAGACTTGGTGGGGATCATAGAGACGATTGCCAGCAAGTTGGTAGCGAAGACCACGCTCAAGTTCCAGCAGGCGTCAGATCGACCAGTCGATACAAACCTAAGTCTTCTCCACCAGTTATAATCACCGATTCCGGTGTGCAATCTTATTTCCTTCTGAAGGGACACGGCTTGTTCGACTTTCTTGGCGATCTACGGCGCACTCACATGTGTGGCGCCCTGCGCGCTTCCGATTCGGGTAAGACGGCCGTGCTCATGGGATGGGTGAACCGCCGTCGCGACCTGGGCAATCTGATTTTCGTCGACGTGCGCGACCGCACCGGCGTCACTCAAGTCGTTTTTAATAAAGAGCGCGATCCGGCTATTCACGAAAAGGCCAGCACACTGCGCAACGAATATGTCATCGCTGTTGTTGGCAAGGCCAAACAGCGCGTTCCCGATACCATCAATAAGAATATTCCGACCGGCGAAGTTGAATTGATTGCCGGGGAACTTCGAATTTTGAACGAGTCGAAGCAGCCGCCATTTCTGCCCGGCGAAACCGTGCTGCCCAATGAAGAAATGCGCTTGAAGTATCGCTACATTGATTTGCGGCGCGATGCTATGCAGCACAATATCGAGCTGCGGCATAAAGTTTCCATCGCAATTCGTGACTATCTCTCAGCACAGGGATTCTTCGAGATCGAAACCCCGTTTATGACGCGCTCTACTCCAGAGGGAGCGCGCGATTATCTCGTCCCCAGCCGGGTGCAACCTGGTAGTTTCTATGCGCTGCCGCAGTCGCCGCAACTGTTCAAACAGATCCTGATGATCTCGGGCTTCGATCGCTACTTCCAGATCGTGCGCTGTTTCCGTGATGAAGATTTGCGTGCTGATCGTCAGCCTGAATTTACCCAGATCGATCTGGAGATGTCCTATCCGCAGCCCGAGCGCGTATGGGAAGTGGTGGAGGGTTTTCTGACCGCTGCGTTTAAGGCGGCGGGACATTCGATCAAAACACCGTTCCCGCGCATGAGCTATGACGAAGCCATTCGCCTCTATGGGAGCGATAAGCCGGATATGCGCCTGCCCGCAATGACCGATGTGCGCGCAGCGTTCACCGCCGCCGACCTCACGACCCTTGCGGTGAACCCGAGCCTGCCGATTGTGGCCATCCGAATTCCACAGGTCGGCGAACTCTCCCGCAAAGATCGTGACGAAATCAAGCCGCTGTTCATAGCTAAGGGCAGCGCGAAACTATTTGAGGACTTCAAGCGCATGGAGAAAAACTTTCCCCAGGCAGCGGCCAGTATTCGCGAAAAGAGCGCTGCCGAAGCCAGCGATCTTCTCGTAGTCGTCGCCGGCGACGGCAAGCCAGGAGATCACAAGTCCGAAGGCGGCGTGAAGCCGGAGGTTAAGCAGCACGACCACGCCGTTTATACCGCCGCAGGACTGCTCCGGATCGCGCTGGCACAAAAATATGCCGACCGGCACGGCGCCTTCAAGAAGAGCGGCGATCCCGAGAGAGATTTCCGTTTCCTCTGGGTCACCGACTTCCCCATGTTCGAATGGGACGAGGACGGCGAGCGCTGGGCCGCCGCTCACCATCCTTTTACTTCGCCGCATGAACACGACATGGACAAGCTCGAGTCGGATCCGGCGGCCGTGCGAGCTCTGGCTTACGATGTCGTCTTGAACGGCACCGAGCTCGGCTCAGGTTCTATCCGTATTCATCGCCAGGACATCCAACGCAAAATCTTCCACGCCCTTGGCATGACCGAAGACGAAGCCCGCTCTCGCTTCGGCTTCTTCCTTGAAGCGCTGGAGTACGGCACCCCTCCGCACGGCGGCATCGCGCTGGGACTCGACCGCATTGTGATGATCCTGGCTGGCGCCGATAGTCTGCGCGAAGTGATCCCGTTCCCTAAAACCGCCCGCGCTGTGGACTTAATGGTGGATGCCCCGACCCCGGTCAACGAAGCTCAGTTGAAGGAGTTGGGGATACAGGTGAAGAAATAGCGTTTAGTCGGCCAGGTATTCTTCGACTTCAGCGCGGGGGCGCTTTTGGGTGGCGCAGCGGCCTTCGACGTCGCTCAGGGCAGGCCTTTTCAGGCTGCGATTCAAGCTCGCAAACCAACTGGCTTTAGCCGCTGCGGGACTTTATCCATCCCTCCCGCCCTCACTTGGAAGCTGTTCGCTGCTTGCGAAAAGCATGCAGAATAACCGCGCTGCTAACCGCAAAACTTCCGATAGCTCCCAGCGCGAAGCTCTCCGCAATCTGCGGACTCAGATGCAGCAAATCGCCTAGAAGAGCGGCTAGAGCAAACACGATTCCTAACACATTCAGCCACATCGGTGGGCGCACAGCATTAGTTTTCTGATCGTTGTGAAACCGCAGTTGCAACAGCACGGCGGCCAGTCCAATGGCGCCAACCACTACCACAGCGAGAGGACTGAAGAAGGCGCGACGGTTGGTAAAAAGCACCACCAGGGCAAGAACGCCGCAGAGCAGGGCCGAGGCAATAACCGTCCAGCGGCGAGGTCGAGATGCAGACTTGGTCAATTCGCCCTCAGGCACGAATCACCCCATTGTAGTCAGAGTGAGCCGCGGTTGCGAGTGTCGAGTAAAACACCGCTCGCCCTTCAGCAAGTAGAGCCGTCACTTGGCAACACAGTTGACTTTCAATGTCTTGGAACTCAGCCGATAGCATTGCGACCTACCCTATAAAGAAAAAAGGGGGAAGCCGAAGCTTCCCCCTTGAGGTTGCCCTTGGTCTGATCTAGAGGGCCGCGCAGACAGCCTTTACTTCCGTGTACATCTCGAGTGCATCGTGGCCCATCTCGCGACCCCAGCCGGATTGTTTGTATCCGCCGAAGGGCAGGGCTGCGTCGAAGATGTTGTAGCAATTGATCCACACCGTGCCCGCGCGAAGTTGGGCGGCAAGGCGGTGGGCTTTCTGGATGTCGCGCGTCCAAATTCCCGCAGCCAGGCCGTAGACCGAATTGTTGGCTTGAGCGACCAGGTCTTCGGTATCCTTAAACGGAATCACCGTGACCACCGGGCCAAAGATTTCTTCTCGTACGACTTTCATTTTCTCGTTAGTGTTCACCAGTACGGTAGGTTTGACGAAGTAACCCTTATCGCCTTGCCTGGCGCCTCCGGTAACCGCCTTGGCCCCTTCGGAAAGTCCTGACTCCAAATAGCTGCACACGCGGTTGAGCTGTTCTTCCGAAACCAGCGGGCCCATGTCCGTCGAAGGCTCCATGCCCGAGCCGACCTTGATTTTCTCGGCCCGCGCGGCGACACCTTCGACGACCTTGTCGAAAATTCCGTTCTCCACGTATAGCCGGGAGCCCGCGCAACAGCATTGTCCGTGATTGAAAAAGATGGCGCTGGCAGAGCCGGCGATGGCGGCATCGAGATCAACGTCACCGAGAACAACATTGGGAGATTTGCCACCTAGCTCCAGCGATACTTTCTTCAGATTTCCGGCGGCAGCTTGCAGGATGATTTTGCCGACTTCCGTCGATCCCGTGAAAGCAATCTTATCGACTCCAGGATGCGCAGCCAATGCAGCCCCCGCAGTCTCGCCATATCCAGGCACAATGTTGACCACTCCGTCTGGAATACCAGCTTGCTGGATCAACTCCCCGAGGCGCAAACATGACAGCGGAGTCTGCTCCGCGGGCTTGAGAACCACGGTGCATCCGGTAGCCAGCGCGGGACCGAGTTTCCAAGCCGCCATCAGCAGCGGGAAATTCCACGGAATAATCTGGCCCACAACGCCGACCGGCTCGCGCAGAGTGTAAGCCAGATACTTCGCGCCAGGCGTATAGGGCACCGAAAGCGGTATGGTGTTGCCTTCAATCTTGGTGGTCCAGCCCGCCATGTAGCGAAACAGATCCACTGCTAGGGGAACATCGGCAGCCCGAGCTACTTTGAGCGGTTTGCCGTTGTCCAGGGTTTCAAGTTCCGCGAATTCTTCCAGGTTCTCCTCGATCAAATCCGCGATCTTCCATATAAGCCGGCCACGCTCCGAGGCAGTCAGCTTCGACCACGGCCCAGTCTCGAAAGCAGCACGAGCGGCTTTGACGGCCAAGTCGATGTCTGCTTTGTCACCTTCGGCTACCCGGGCGAGGACCTCGCCGGTGGCCGGGTTATAGGTCGGGAATGTCTTGCCCGACAATGCTTCCACCCACTTGCCGTTGATGAGCATCTTGTGGGTGCGAGAAACAAAGTTGCTAACTTTTTCTTCAGGTTGCGCGAACTTCAGAGCAGTCGCCATAAGTTCCTCCTCATCGTTTGTTGGCGCGGTGGAAATTGTAGCTCATTCCAGTGCCCTTGGACTCATTAGGCGCGCTTCATATCGTGCTTTTAAGAAAAGAGGACGTTTTCCATCAGCAAGACCAGCGGCTCGTATGACTTGAAAAGCTACCGTGACTGAGCGCTTGAGGTGCGGTTTATAAATCACACGCTGGGTTCAGCTTTCGTCATATTGACGCGGGATTGAATTATCGTTCCCTTACGGTGATGTCCGTAGGAAAATTGTCACCGGCGGTGACAAAATTCCACAAGAATATTTCGATTGTTGGTTGACAAGGCGTACTTCTTTTTTAGACTGGACAGCAATCCCAACTAGGGAATAGAGAGAAAACAATGCCAGTTCAGCCTCAAGAGCAAGAAACTCTCAACGTAAAACTAGTTCACTTTACTAAACAAAACTCGCCTGATGAGCCTGTGCAGCTTGCCTTTTCCGTGGTTGATGAACAGGGCAAGGAGGAAATCATCACGGGCGAAATACCCTACTCTTACGACCTATTCCGCCTCTGTCAGGAAAATGGATGGCTGAATATTCGTAGAGGAGTCGCCTCAATTCGCGAAAGCCGGACACAACGCCGGGCCATGTCGGCCTGATTGAACTGAATAAACCTTAATAGCAGCTGTTGACAAGGTGCGCTGGGGCCCATTTTTATATTCTCCTCTCGGGCTCCAGCGCATCTGACAGTCCCCACGATCCGGACGCGCCAGGCAGGCTGATCGCCTCCACATTAGCTTCCCTTCTCACGCCAACGTGGCTAACGAGCAGGTCGCGACTGCCTTCGATAAATCCGCTTTATCCCCTCCATAAATTTTAGTTTTCAAAAGTATTTGTGATACGCGCAAGAAGAATTATGCATTGGACTGTCGCCAATACCCGAGGTTACTGTGCACTTGCGAGCTGCGGAGTGCGGCTTCTTACGCGGGCCACCGGCTTGGGCTCAATCCAGGCTACCCTGGGCCAGCCCGAGCCGCGCCCGCACCAGTCGACTGGAGGAGTGACATCGGTATGACTGAAATTGCCAGACCCGGAAAGAAATTAACGCTAGCGGAGAAACTTGTCCCGGCTGAGGATCCGGTTGCGCGACCCGGAGTGGCGTCGATACGGCAAGCTCCTTTTTGCCGGCAAAGTAGTGGGTGTTGGTTTGGTCTTGCTCGTCATCGTCGTCATCTCCGGGATGTTCTTTGGTCACGTTTACGCCGCTGATTCGGAGGTCAAAGCCGCGGATGTGGTTAATCCCATCAACACCGTCTGGACGCTGCTGGCTGCATTCCTGGTGTTTGGCATGCAAGTCGGTTTCACCATGCTGGAAGCTGGATTCTGCCGCTCGCGCGAGACCGTGAATGTGCTCATGGAGTGCATTGCGGACACATGTCTTTGCGGAATTCTCTTCTACGCCTTCGGCTTCTCTTTCATGTTCAGTCACGGCAATGGCTTCATCGGGTATCACTGGTTCTTCCTGCAGGGAGCTCCTGCAACTTATGAAAGCACTGGGGTCGCATTTTTGGCCTTCTGGCTCTTCCAGTTCGCCTTCGCCGATACCTGCTCGACCATCACGTCCGGGGCGATGATCGGACGTACTGGATTTCTGGGTGACCTGCTGTACAGCGTTGCAGTTTCGGGCTTCATCTATCCCATCCTCGGTCACTGGGCCTGGGGTCCGGATGGCTTTCTGGCCCTGATGGGCACAGACGGCCACTTCCTTTCATCTCTGGGCGTAGGCTTCCACGATTTTGCGGGATCGACAGTTGTGCATACCATTGGCGGATTCGTTGCGCTCGCTGGCGCCATCGTCCTCGGTCCGCGTCTGGGTCGCAGATTCAAGCGCGACGGTGGTGGCCCAATGATGCCGCACGATTTGACCATCGCGGCCACCGGCGGTCTGATTCTGTGGTTCGGGTGGTATGGCTTCAATCCTGGCAGCACACTCTCCGCCATGGATTTCGAAGGTATCGGTCGAGTGGCGGCGAACACCACGCTGGCAGCTTGCGCGGCGGGATTGACCGCCATGATTTATGCCCACATCTTGACCAAGAAGTGGGACATGGGCTTTACAGTAAATGGATTCCTGGCGGGCTTGGTCGCCATCACTTGCCCTTGTTACTGGGTCAGTCCGGCGGGATCGCTCTTGTTGGGAGGTGTCGCAGGCGTGATCGTTGTAGCCGGCATCGAATTGCTGGAGTGGCTGCGCATTGACGATCCCATTGGCGCGGTTCCAGTGCATGGTATCGCGGGCATCTGGGGGACTCTGTCCTTGGGTCTGTTCGCTTGCGGCAAGTACGGATCGACCGGGCCGATTTCTCCAGACAACTCGGTTCCGCTGAAGGGGCTGTTCTACGGCGGCGGCACACAAGTGCTGGCTGCCCAAGCGATCGGAAGTCTGACAATTACGCTCTGCACATTCGCGGTAGCCATGGCGGTGATGCATCTGGTCAATGCCACAGGACTGCTCCGGGTATCGGAAGAAGGCGAGCTTTATGGTCTCGATTTGCACGAGCATGGTATGTCGGCCTATCCGGAATATGTCATCTCGGACGTGGGCTCACCTGTTGGCGCTGGTGTTTCGGAAGGCGGGACTGAGGAAAGGCCGGTCAGTATTCCTTGGCCAGTTCAAGTCAGTGGCCCCTCAAGGTCTGATGCTCAGCCGCAAGGTGCTACGATCCGACGAGGTAATCCATCACAAGATACGGCGATGGGGGAATCGATCGCGTAAGGCAGGGCGCACCTTATCGCTTCTAACTACGTCGCTTCTAACTACGGCGTTTCGGCTCATTCCTTCCAATTCTTGTTTCCTGAATTCCGATCTGACACGCCTTCTCTGAACAGCCGTACGTTTGTGCCCTCCTTCATCTCCAACGATTCGCCGACCTTTTGGTTTATCCTTGCCTGCTTCGAGGAGAAACCGTGACTTCTAACCTTCGCAGCGTGGCATGGATTCTATCGTCCGTTGTGGTTCTAACCGTCCTGGCTCCAACCCAGGTGGTCGACTCTAAGCTGTATCAAGACATGCGCTGGCGATTGATCGGTCCTTTTCGCGGCGGCCGCAGTGTGGCCATCGCCGGAATACCATCTAAGCCTAACGTTTTCTTCATGGCGCCGAACAATGGCGGGGTGTGGAAGACCATTGACTACGGTCGCACCTGGAACCCGATTTTCGACGATCAGCCCTCCGGCTCGGTAGGTGCGCTGGCGATCGCACCCTCGAATCCGGACATCATCTATGTAGGCAGCGGCGAGGGTTTGCGTCGCCCGGATCTGTCCACGGGAGATGGAATTTACAAGTCAACGGACGGCGGTCGCACCTGGCAACATCTCGGCTTGCGCGATGGACAGCAGATCGGCGCCATCCTCGTCGATCCACTCGATCCCAACCGTCTCTTCGTCGCCGTGGTGGGGCATCCTTATGGTCCAAATGCGGAACGGGGAGTATTCCGCTCGCTTGATGGCGGCCTGAACTGGGAGAAGGTTCTCTACAAAGATGAAAACACCGGCGCGATTGATCTGGCCTTCGACGCCTCGAATGCTCAAATCATTTATGCCGATATGTGGGCCTCGCGCCGCCCACCGTGGACCACCGGCAATTCCTACAAAGCGCCGGGAAGCGGCCTTTACAAATCAGTGGACGGCGGCACAACCTGGCGGCGATTGACCAAAGGTCTTCCGACTTGGTCTGACCAATTGGGCCGCATCGGATTAGGTGTCGCGCTTAGCGATGCCCGCCGATCTACGCGCTGGTGGATTCGCCTACCCTTGGTGGTCTGTATCGCTCCGACGATGCCGGCGAGAATTGGGAGCGCATCAACTCCGACAAACGTATTTGGGGGAGAGGTGACGATTTCGCATGCGTCCGGGTTGATCCAAAGAACAAGGACACAATCTATGTCGCTAATATTTCCACTTATCGGTCGTCCGATGGCGGCCGCAACTTTACGGCGATAAAAGGGGCGCCGGGAGGCGACGACTACCACACCGTGTGGATCAATCCAGAGAATCCGCAGATCATCGCGCTCGCGGTCGACCAGGGAGTGACCATCAGTGTGAACGGCGGACAGACCTGGAGTTCCTGGTACAACCAGCCAACGGCGCAGTTCTACCACGTGATCACGGACAACCAGTTTCCTTACTGGGTATACGGAGGCCAACAGGAGAGCGGAAGCATTGGCACTTCGAGCCGTGGCGATGCCGGTGAAATCACGTTTCGCGATTGGTATCCGGTCGGCGTGGAGGAATATGGCTACGTAGCGCCTGATCCGCTCGATCCCAATATCATTTTTGGAGGGAAAGTCACCCGATTCAACCGCCTGACCGGACAGACGCAGGACGTCTCACCGGTGGTTCTGCGTACTGGACAATATCGCTTCAATCGCACCGCGCCGTTGATTTTTTCACCGGTCGATCCTCACATGCTTTTTCTTGGTTCGAATGTCTTATTCAAGACGACCGACGGCGGGATCAATTGGCAAATCGTTAGCCCTGACCTGACGCGTGAGGACCCCGGCGTGCCTCCGAATCTCGGTGTATTCGTCGACTCTGACGAAGCGAAAGGGAAGCATCGGGGCGTGGTCTATTCCATTGCGCCCTCGCCGAAAGACGTGAACCTGATTTGGGCGGGAACGGATGACGGTCTGATCTGGGTCACTCGCGATGCCGGGGAAGAATTGGCAGAATGTAACTCCGGCCGAACTCACGCCGTGGAGCAAGCTAGCCCAAATAGAATCCTCCCACTTCGACGCGGAGACAGCGTATGCCGCAGTAAATCGCTTCCGCTTGGACGACCTGCATCCTTACATTTATCGCACCCACGACGGCGGAAAAACCTGGCGCGCAATTGTCGACGGCATCCCCAGCCAATGAGCCGGTAAATACAGTCCGTGAAGATCCCGAACGCAAAGGCCTACTCTTTGCCGGAACCGAGCGCACAGTCTACGTCTCATTCGACGATGGCGATCACTGGCAGTCGTTGCGGCTGAATCTTCCTGCTACTTCGATACGAGACTTAGTTATTCATCAGGATGACATCGTCGTGGGCACGCATGGACGTTCATTCTGGATTCTCGACGACATCACGCCGCTGCGCCAGATCGGCTCGTTCAATTCCGATGCTTATCTGTTTGCGCCGCAGTTGACGTATCGTGTGCGACGCAGCAACAACACCGATACCCCGCTGCCGCCGGAGGAACCGGCTGGACAAAATCCCCCCGACGGCGCAGTTATTGACTACGTCTTGAAATCGGCCTCATCGGGAGACGGTCACGATCGAGATTGCTGACGAATCCGGAAAATTGATTCGTCGTTTTTCAAGCACGGACAAGCCGGAACCGGTGAATGCGAACGAACTGAACATCCCAACCTATTGGATCCGTCCGCCGCGAATACTTTCATCCGCTGCCGGGATGCACCGGTTCATTTGGGACCTGCACTATCCGGCCGCCGGAATCGGTCGAGCATGAGTATCCGATTTCAGCCATCTACCATGACACCCCGCGTTACCCGCTTGGGCCCTGCGGTTCTCCCAGGCCGGTATACCGTGAAGCTTACCGTCGATGGCAAGAGTTACTCTCAGCCGCTTACCGTCAAAATGGATCCGCGGGTAAAGACTCAACTGAGGGCCTGCGGCAGCAGTTTGAACTGGAGTCGAACATCGTCCAATCCATGAATGTTGATTATGAAGCGCTGCAGCAGGTCCGCAGTCTGCGCGAGCAGTTGCGAAGCATGAAGGGTCACACCGGGAAGTCTGCGGAAGCAGTGGATGCTCTCGCACGGACTCTGGCGGAACTGGAAGGCAAGACCGAGGGCTCGACTTTCCTGAGCACGCCGGAGGGGAGAAGTCTGACTCGGCTGAATGTTGCGCTGAACACCCTGTTGAAAGCTGTCGACAGCGCGGACACCGCCCCCACCCCGGCGAGCTGGAGACCTTTAAGGATGTGAGTCGCGTGCTCGATCAGCAGTTGGCGCGCTGGAAGGAGATCAACAGCAGGAGATCCGAGAAATCCCAGTAAACGCTTAGTTAGGGCTTCGATGGACTGGCAGGCTCATCGTCTTGCAGCAGAACCCAAGTTATCAATCCTCCGACTGCGGCAGCTCCCACTCCTATGGCGACGGGTGAATCCAGTATGCCGCCGCCCGCCGCGGGAGGGGCTGCACCCCCTCCTCGCCGTTTTTTCTTCTTCCTGTCCTGGTCAGACTGGGAGTCATCCCGCGTGGTTTGCTCGCCCTGGGCCAGGGTGGAAGTCTGGCTCCCGTCGCTAACACTCAGGTCACCTTTGCGCGCTACGATCTGAACTGTTCCGTTCAAGTCGCTCACATCAAATTCCGTCAAGGCGTTTGAGGTGGGCGAGACCGTAACGTCCCCGGCGCGAGTCGTCATGCCCTTGGAAGTGGCTACTGTGACGCTACCGTGTTCGATCGAAACCGCTGCGCCTTCGAATTTGACCAGAGAATCGGAGAGAATGATCACATTGGAGCCCGCGGCATTGATGTTGGCCACGGAGTCGGGCTTGGTCTGCACCAGATCGCCAGGAAAGACCGCCGAGGTCTTCGGCACGCTGCTCCCATTGAGCCATGCCGTACCCCTCGCGTAGAGCATCGCGGAGCCGGAGTCGGCGGCAAACATCGAGGCGGGAACTATTAAGATCAGAATCCAGCAGAAAGCGTTCCGCAGTGTAGTCACACTCATGCCGCGCTCCGCACAGATGTATTGTCCAAATCCTAGCCCTAACACCAATGACCGTCAATTGCCTTTGTGTTGTCTGCTGAGGCTACGGAAGCCGTGCTGGTGACGACCAGCAGTTTCATGAATCATTTTTCCTGTCCGCACTTTGGAACAATTGTGCGGCGTTGCTGCAGTCGATCGTGCCCGCGCAAACGCATCTACTGTCAAAGATTTGTCTGCTCCCACCCGAGGTTGGCGCGGCCAGACCTGATGCAACCCGCGATCCGACTTCAGGAATCAGATTTCCCGAAACAGGCCCATCCCTACCCATCACTGTGCAAATTTTTACCACCACTCACATGGGTTTTGGTAACATCTTTATGCACAAAGCTAAGTAACTGCGAAATAACCTGCTTGCTTCTGTTATTTCCTCTGGGAAGTGGTCTTATTCGTGCTTTCATACATTGCGAAAGATCCTGGTTCCGATCGCGGTATTCCGAAGGGTTCAGCGAGCGTTTTGGCCAACGCCCTTTGTATTTGGTAGAGAAAGCAGCCAGCGGGAATTGTTAGGCATCGCATAAATTACTTCATGTCCCAAACTCCCGAGAGCGCTTTATTCGGCATGCTTCCCGAGAGGCGGCCCCCCTGGAAAGAGTTTGTTTTCAGCGTAGGCACCCAAAGCGTGGCGGTGTGGCTCCTAGCGTGGGTGGGGGTATTCCACCCGGAGGTTTTGGTTCCTCCCACCCACGATTATCATTTCGTCCAACTAGTGAATACCCCGTTGCCGGTTAATCATGAGCCAGCTCCGGTGCGGGTAATCCAGCCGACGTCTCGGGCACGTCTGACAGACCCATCGCCGGATGCGCTGCGAGTTCCGGCAGAGGTCAAAACCAAGGCACGAGCGGACGATCCGCTGACGGCGCCAAAGATTCAGGTGGTCGCGAGCAAGACTCCGTCGGTTGCGCCCGCCGCGCCGGTGATTCCGCGCCAGTTGGTGAAAACCAACGTCTTTTCGACCGGCAGTTCTGCTACACCCACGATAGCGACTGCGCCACAGCAAGTGCAGACCGGGGGCTTCGGCGATCCTAATGGCGTGCCCGCGCGGGACGGCCACGGCAAACCGGTTACGATCGCAGCATTAGGGTCATTCGACTTGCCATCCGGACCAGGCTACGGCAACGGTACCGGAGGCGAACGCGGCAACCCGTGGCGTCGTAGCCAGCACCGGTTTCGGCGATGGCGTAGCGACCGGCGACGGCAGTGGCCGGGCGAACATCTCACGCGGGACGGTGCGGCAGAGTGGATTCGGTGATGCCGAGCCCGCTTCAACTGCGCAGCTCCGGCCTAAGCCTGCGGATCCGGCCGCCGCCAAACTGATACCCGCGGAGATCATTTCAAAACCAACTCCTGTCTACACCGATGAAGCCAGAAAACTTCACGTGGAAGGTGAAGTGCAACTCGAGGTAGTCTTCGAGTCTTCTGGCAAACTACGCATCCTGCGGGTCGTTCGGGGCCTCGGCCACGGACTGGACGAGGCAGCGGTTCGCGCCGCCGAACAAATCCGCTTCAAGCCTGCTTCGCAGGGTGGTCAACCCGCTGATTGCACTGCCGTGGTTCACATCGTGTTCCAACTGACCTAAAATAGATCGTCTTCGCGAAGGGGTTTCTATGCGCTTTTCTGTTTTCCTATTTCTCCCGGCAGTTCTCGCTTTATCGCTGTTTGCACTGGCCCAGGACACGAATTCCACCAGTGGTCCATCGCAGACTCAAGGGGCTGCGACGCAGTCGGGTACGCCATCCCCGCCCCTGCTTCTTTCGACCAGGTTATCGACCGGGTGGTGCAACGCGAACATTTCTTCAACGCCGAGATGCGACATCTGCACCCCATGGTCGAGACCTACATCCAAAATTTCAAGGGCAATGCCCAGGCCGGCGTGGTGCCGGTGAGCGATCAGTATTTCCTCGGCCGTCTCGATATGACGGAAGGAACCAAGGACCGTTCTTTCATGGGTGAGCCAGGACTCGGCCACAAGGTCCTGTCAAAGTTCACCAGTCTTTACTCCGTGAGGTTCTTGCCCCTTGGCTTTGCCCAGATGGTAATTCTGGATCAAGACTTCCAGCGTAAGTACTACAACATCACGTTCGCTCGGCGGGAGTTTTTGGGAGAAATTCGCTGTCTGGTGTTCGACGTGGAGCCCAGAAAAGGGTCAGGCAACGGACGCTTCATTGGCAGAATTTGGGTTGAAGATCAGGACTTCAACATCGTGCGCTTCAATGGCACCTACCAATCTCCGTCTCATTCCAGCTACTACCTGCACTTTGATAGTTGGCGCCTGAATCTCCGTCCCGGAATGTGGCTACCAGCGTACGTTTACAGCGAAGAAACCGGCATGCATTCCGGGGTCACGAGCAATCTCAACTTCAAGGCGCAAACCCGGCTGTGGGGTTACGACCTAAAGAACCCAGGTCAGAGCGAGGAGTTTACTCAGATCCTGGTGGAGGCGCCGCAGACGGTGCGCGATCAGAGCGCCGCGGCACAGGACGCCAGCCCCGTCGAAAGCCAGCGCCTCTGGGAGCGCCAAGCCGAAGACAATGCAGTCGAGCGGCTTCAGAAAATTGGTTTGATCGCCCCCGAGGGCGAAGTGGACAAGGTCCTACAAACGGTTGTCAACAATCTGGTCGTCACCAACAATCTCGAGATTGTGCCCGACGTGCGCACCCGCGTTCTGCTTACTTCACCGCTGGAATCTTTCACCATTGGGCACACCATTGTAGTCAGCCGCGGTCTGCTCGACGTGCTGCCGGATGAAGCTTCATTGGCAATGGTAATGGCCCATGAACTCGGTCATATCGTGTTGGGCCATGGCGGGGACACAAAGATGGCGTTTTACGATCGAATGTTCTTCCCCGACGTGCAGGCATTCGAGCAGCTAGATTTCACTCACACCCCGGCGGAAGAGGCTGCGGCGGATCAGAAGGCGCTTGACTTGCTCGGCCACTCGCCCTACAAAGACAAACTGTCCAACGCCGGACTGTTCCTCAAGGCGCTGCAAGCGAATGCTCCGCAGCTCAAGAGCCTGATCCGGCCGCACATGGGTAACGGCTTGGCCTATAGTCAGTCGGTGCGGATGTCCGCTTTGCTCACCGCTGCTCCTCAGCTGGACACCAAGCGGACCGATCAGATTGCCGCCTTGCCTCTGGGAGGGCGCATCAAGCTGGATCCTTGGACCAGCCGAATCGAGTTGTTGAAGACGAAGCCCGTCGCACTAGTTTCAGCCAGTGAAAAGCTGCCTTTTGAGGTGACGCCTTTCTTTCCCTTCCTGACACGCTTGCCGGCCCCCAGCCCTGAAAAAGCTGCACTTACCGAGCCAGCGAAGTGAAGTCGAGGATGCCGCTTGAGCAGGGCTTTCGTCCATGCGGATCTGCCGGGAGAAATGGAAGAACAGGCCGAGAGCAGAGAAATGATTACAGTGCTGGAGGGAACGCGACGCGCCGAGGAAACGCGTCACTCACACTAGATATGTAATCTACTGAATCGAGCTGCCGACCGACGAAAATACGTTGTTGGCGTTAGATCCGATTAAGCGGATCGTGCCCACTACGATCACGAGAATCACAGCCAGCATCACCGCATACTCCGCGATGTCCTGACCTTGCTCGTCTCTCCAAAGTTGCCGCAAAAATCTTGCCACGAGGCCCCTCCTTAGCGCCTTAGGCGCTAACCGAATTTGACGCACTACTCGTTTGTAGTCTAAGGATCTTAGAGGTATCGTAGTTGTCCTGCTGACGCCTTGCCAATGGCCTAGAGGTGGCATCAATAGCACGAAAGTGCTATTACCTTAATTAGGCTATTGTTTTCAAAGGCAAAGCCTGATTGACGGCAAACAAGGCCAGTTCGAGACGGGTGGAAACGCCGAGCTTATCAAAAATGTTGCTCAGATGGTGTTTTACCGTATCTTCGCTGATTTTGAAGTAGCTGGCGATTTCCTTATTGGAATATCCAGCCACCACTGCCGACACGATTTCCAATTCGCGGGGGGTCAAGCCAAATTTCTTCTGCCGAGCATCTTCTCCTGAGGACTGCACCAGGGTTCGGAGATATTGCACCAGGTTAGAGACGCTTTCGCGTCCGACCCAATACTCTCCCGCCATAACTGTATGAATGCTCTTCAATAGCAGTTGTGTGGCGGAATCCTTTAACACCACGCCACGGGCGCCGAGCTGCAATGCTTCCACAATCTGTTTTTTTTCGGCCGCCGCGGTAAGTAAGATGACGCGCATCGAATTGGAACCGGAACTGGTGCTCAACTCGCGCAGCGCCTCCAGGCCGGGCTGGCGCGGCATGGCCAGATCCAGCAGGAGAATATCGGGCTTGAGCTGTTGGGCCAGTTTGACAGCTTCGGCGCCGTCGCAAGCTTCACCGATGACTTTCAGGTCGGATTCCGCCTCCAAAAGACGGCGCAATCCGTCGCGGAAGATAGGGTGATCGTCCGCGATGACGATGCGAATGGGCTGCGATCTTCTGTTATCCATGATTCGCTTCCCGCTTCTGCGGGACGTTGATTTCGAGCCGCGAACCCCGATCGGGTATTGATTCTACCGTGAGTTCGCCTTCAATCAAGCGAACTCGTTCCTTAATCACCAGCGGTCCCCTTCCCACGGCATCCAGCTCGAGGTGGGTAAGGCGACCAGCGAACGGAAACCCACGGCCATCGTCTTCAATCACCAGGCTCCACTTGTCATTGCTCGCACCCAATCGGACCAGTACCTGGTGCGCTCGGCTGTGCTTACGGACGTTGACGAGGCCCTCCTGCACGATCCGAGCTAACTCCCGGCAAACCGGCTGCGGCATGTCGAGTTGGTCCAGGTCCGTAAGAAATCGCGCCGAAATGCCAGTTTCCCGCTGGAATCTTTCAACTGTATCGGCTAGAAATCCGATGAGTCTTCTGGAGTCTACATCCAGCGACTTCATTTGTTGCATGAGCTCGCGTAGTTTCAGAACCTCCTCGCGCAGCAGGCCCTGGATCCTTCCCAGTTCTGATGTGACCGCTTCGGACCCGGTCTCTGACTTGCCCGATTGGCGGCGCAGTACATCCACTTGCATCTCCACCGCGATGAGTGACTGAACAGCGCCATCGTGCAGTTCACGGGCAAAGCGTGCCCGTTCCACCGCTCCCGCACGCAGCCGCAAACGGCGCAGCAGATATACGTTGTAGACCGCCGGCCCCACCTGGCGGACTAATTCCTGCAGGAAACGTAGCTCTTCCTCAATCTCGCCGGTCAAAGAAGGGTCCAGCAAGAAGATGCGGCCCCACCATTCGCGTCCAAAATTGAAGGAAACCGTTATCAGGTTGCCGAATTCATGCCGCTGCCCCAATCGATCAAGAAACTCAGGAGCAGAATTCCGGTGTCTGTTCCCTTCTGGATCCAGCCCCAACAACTCAAAGTGCGCGGTTTTGTCCCCGTCGCTACGCCAGACGTAGCAGGTCTCAGCCGGAGATTCGTAAAGGTAGGCTTCACGATCGGAGGCCACACTATCCAACCAGTGGAAAGTCGAGGTCGTGTTGTTTTGCGAAAGCATCTCTCCAACAAAAACCCGCTGGTTGTAGGCTTCCTGCGAGGCTAGTACGGCCTTTCCTAGCACCATACATTCGTAGCAACTCCGCTACGATTTCCTGCAAAGTACCGGTAAGACCGGCATCCACTCGAGCCTTTCCCAGAATACGGGCAATCACCGCTTTTTCTGCCCGAAGTTGTTTTTGTTGCTCGGCGAGGTATCCGAGCAGAAGACCCATTACTAGGAGATAAATCGAGCGCATGAAAAGACGTTTGGGTTCGAAATCGGACACATCGAGCCGCAGCGGCGGCAAGTGGTAGCGCGAAAGCAACCGGCCTACCCAATCCAACAGACCCATCTGGAAGGCGAAGCTCTCGACCCAAAGTAGCACCACGGCGGAGGCGGCCGTCCCGACCGTCTCCCACAGACCCCAGCGGTACGCCGCAGCCGCAAGAACGAAAACAAAGAAGAGAAAGAAGGGATTGGCCTGGCCGGCCGCAAACACTGAAATCACCGCTGGCCAAATCACGTCGGCGGCGTGAACCAGCATGCGGAAGGAGGCGGTCGACTGTTCGCGGCGCCGCAACAGCAGCATGATGATGACGCCCTGCGAAAGATAGAAGGCCATCAATCCGTATGCCCACATGGAATAACGGACTTCGCCCGGATCCATCCAGATGGCTATCAGGGCAGAAATGGCAAGAAAAACCCGGGCGGTGGCCAACCACCGTTCAGTGCGGCGTATTTCGCCGGGGCCGGTGGGGGCCCGCAATCTCCACAAGAACCGATGTCGAAGCGCTCGGAGTGACAATCGAGTACGACCAAAGAGGTGTAGAACCCAAGGATACTATTTCCCGGGTCGGCGAAGAGCAAGGAAATTGACCTAGGCGTTTGGGCTGCAAGGACTTGCGCAACCAGCGGCGGCAGGAGCCGAACCCGTCACTTGCAGCCAGGATTACGGAAGTAACGTTTCTTTGTCGGCTTTGGTGTCTAGAATTGGCCGACGGACGTCTATGTCTCGGCGCTCAAAAGTATGGATTCTAGCGGTCACAGGCCTGGCCGTTGCCCAGGCCGCGGCCTCCATCCTTCTCCGTCCGAATTTCGGCCTTACCTGCGTAAGCGACGTCACGCAGTGCATCCTTCTTTTTTCAGGCATTCTCGCGCTTCTGCCCAACGTACTTTCCAGTCGCGGACGAACCCGCCTGTTCTGGTCGTTAATGACGCTGGGAGTAGCGTTCTGGCTGACCTACCAATTGCTGTGGAACTACTTTGAAATTTTCTTGCGGCAGGACGTTCCCAATCCCTTCGTGGGCGACGCTGTTCTAGTTCTTCACATTGTTCCGATGATGGCTGCTTTAGCGCTGCAACCACACCTGCAGCAGGACGAGCGCACCACTCGACTCGGGTCGCTCGATTTCGCGCTGCTACTGGTCTGGTGGATTTACCTTTATCTCTTCGCAGTGGTGCCCTGGCAATATGCGCACTTCAATGAGGCCGCCTACGCCCACAATCTGAACGCCCTGTACTTGGCGGAGAAAATCGTGTTTCTGGTCGGACTAGCGTTGGTGTGGTGGCGCAGCCACGGCCCGTGGCGAACTGTTTACGCGCACTGGTTTGGGGCCAGTCTGGCCTACGCTTTGAGCTCCTACCTGGCGAATTGGGCCATCGAAAGAAACATTTATTACACGGGCAGCCTTTACGATATTCCTCTAGTTGCCTCCATGGCGTGGGTCACCGGGATCGGGATCCTGGCACACCATCTTTCCCCTCGTCAGCAAGTATCGCCACGCGGAAGCAGCCACGGCGTATGGGTAGCTCGCCTGGGGATGGTCGCGATCTTTTCCCTGCCTCTATTCGCGGCGTGGTCGGTTTTTGACCACCTGGCGCCGGCCGCGGTACGCAATTTTCGCCTGATTGTCACCCTTGGCAGCATGTTGTTAATGGGGTCAATGGTGTTTCTGAAGCAGCACCTGCTCGACCGTGAGCTCCTCGGGCTTTTGAATGCTTCTCAGGAATCATTTGAGAATCTTAGGCGTCTGCAGGCGCAATTGGTGCAATCTGAAAAGCTGGCGTCGCTCGGGCAACTTGTAGGCGGTGCGGCCCACGAACTGAATAATCCCCTGACGGCCATGCTCGGCTACTCCGAGCTGCTGACCGCGACCACTCTGGATGGGGAACAGCGTCAATTGGCAGAAAAAATTGGCAACCAGGTGCGGCGTACGAAATCTCTTATTGCCAGCTTGCTCAGCTTCGCCAAGCAAGTCTCAAGCGAAAAATCATTGCTCGACATCAATTCGCTGGCCCAGACTGCGGTGAAACTGTCGCAACCGCAACTGCGCGCTCGTGGAGTCCAGGTGCATACCGACCTGGCGAGCGATCTGCCCCAGATCCTGGGCGACTCCAATCAGTTGCTACAGGTCTGCCTGCATATCACCAACAATGCCCTCCACGCCATGAAGGAGACCGGCGGGGTTCTGACCGTGTGTACACGACGACTGGACGAGGCGGTGGTGCTGGAGTTTTCTGACGACGGTCCGGGAGCACAGGAGCCCGACCGCGTATTCGATCCCTTTTACACCACCAAGCCGGTTGGTCAGGGGACAGGATTAGGTCTGAGCGCCTGTTATGGAATTATTCAGGAGCACAGTGGAAAAATCATGTGTCAGAACCGGCCGGAAGGAGGAGCAACCTTCCGCATCGAACTACCCGCAGCTCCTAAGACCGCTTCCGCCAGTCTCTCTTCAGGGCCACGAGAAAAGCAGGTCCGGGCCCCCAAGTGGTGAATTACGGGCCACGGCGACACTCACGCTGCCTCCCACTCCGTGAAGCAGCGCGCTCCCTGCGACTCTACGCTCGCTAACTTACCGAGCTGTCTATCTCCACAGTTCGCTTCAGCTGGCCACAGGCGGCGTAAATGTCGCGTCCTCGCGGACGGCGGATGAAAGTGGGCACTCCAGCGGTGATCAGAATGTTTTGGAATTGCTCGACTTTATCCTGCGCCGGAGTCTGAAAGCTAATCCCCGGACCAGGGTTGAACGCAATCAGATTAACTTTGGCACGAACACCACGAATCAGTTCGACCAGTTCACGGGCATTCTGCCCCGAATCGTTCACTTCATCCAGCAGGACATATTCGAACGTCAGGCGCTCGCGACTGCGCAGCGGAAAATCGCGTGCCGCAGCCATCAACTTCTCGAGATTCCATTTGCGGTTTATCGGCATCAGCCGCGTACGGAGCTCATCGTTGGAGGCATTTAGAGAAATTGCCAGCTTGGGACGCACGGCCTCAGCGCCGAGATCATAGATTCGTGGCACAATGCCCGCCGTCGACACCGTCATGCGCGATTCTGGAATGCCAACGCCTTCCGCGAGCAAGCGAACAGCTTTTATGAAATTTTCATAGTTCAGGAACGGCTCTCCCATCCCCATGAAGACCAGATTCACCCGAGCCTGAGGCGGAGATACGCGATGATCGTTGAGAACGGCGCAGACCTGCCCGACAATCTCTCCCGCCGTCAGATTCCGCTGCATTCCCAGCATCGCGGTCAGGCAGAACTGGCAATCCACCGCGCAACCTACTTGGCTGGATAAGCAAATTGTGGCGCGATCCCAGCTTCGGCTCGACGGTCCTGCTGGCTGATCGCCGGCGTCGCTGCCGTCGCCAGTCTCGCCGCCATCTCCTTCCGGCATCCACACGGTTTCCACACTCCGGCCATCGGCAAAGGCCACTAAGTAACGGATCGTCCCGTCCGCGGAGACGAATTTGCGTTCGATTTTAGGCAGGCCAACAGAAAACCCTCGCTCCGCCAGACTCCGGCGAAAGTCTTTCGGCAAAGTTGAAATCTGTTCAGCGGACTCAACTCGCTGACCATAGAGTGCTGTCAAAGAGCTGATGCGCTCGGAACTGGGGCTGGCTCCATTCCTCCACCAGCGAAGCAAGCTCCTGAATCCCAAGACCCAAGAGTGTCTTATGTGTCGCTTCTGCCATGATTCGGACCGACAATTTCGCTCCCTGGCGATTGTAGAGGATTCCTCAACCAGCAGGAGTTAAGGCTGGGAGCAGTAGCATGAATTATAGCTAAACATTTGATTCAAATATACTTACTATCGTTCGCACGCGTCTGCCCGATGTGTAACAATACCTTAACGCCTCGGCTTCGGATTGTTCTGACGGACCGAGTCGGGAAAACGACATGGTGAAAGAAGTCCGCAACATCCATCGCGAGGTTCTGCCCAACGGGTTGACCATCCTGACTGAGGAGATGCAGCACATTCGCTCCGTTTCCATCGGGATATGGATCAAAACCGGATCGCGGGACGAAGATTTGCAATGGAATGGCATCTCCCACTTTATCGAGCACATGGTCTTCAAAGGGACGAAGCATCGTTCTGCCGAAGACATTGCGCGTCAGATCGATTCCATCGGCGGCAACATGGATGCCTTTACCGCCAAGGAGTGCATCTGCTTTAACGTAAAGGTTCTGGACGAGCATTTGCCGATCGCGATGGAGGTCCTCAGCGATCTGGTGCTGAATCCGGTGTTCGATGCCGCGGACATTGGCCGTGAACGCGGTGTGATCCTGGAAGAAATCAAGATGGACGAAGACAGCCCGGACTACCTCGTCCACGAAATCTTCACCCAAAATTTTTGGAAGGACCATGCCCTGGGCCAACCCATCCTTGGCACCAAGGAAACGGTGAGGAAGTTTGAGCGCGACCCGGTACTGGATTTTTACAAACAGCGCTTCGCCCCCGGGAACCTGATCGTTTGCGCCGCCGGCAATCTGAAGCATGCGCAGTTCGCCGAACTGGTCGCCAAGCACTTTGAGCACATGAAGCCGATGAAGAACGGCTTCCACAGCCCGCACCCAAAAACGGCTCCGCGCATCATCATGCGCAACAAAAAAGCGCTGGAGCAGGTGCAGATTTGCGTGGGCGTCCCCTCGCATCCGATCGCACACGAAAGACGGCATGCATCATATATTTTGAATACATTGCTGGGCGGCGGAATGAGTTCGCGCCTCTTCCAGAACATTCGCGAGCGGCAGGGTCTGGCCTATGCCATCTATAGCGATCTCAATCCCTACCGCGATACGGGCTGTCTCTCAGTTTATGCAGGAACTTCACGCGAGTCAGCGGGCAAGGTGGTTCAGTCCGTCGTTTCCGAATTCAAAAAACTCAAAGTGAACGAAGTTCCGGCGGAGGAGTTGCGTCGCTCCAAGGACCAGTTGAAGGGAAGCTTAATGCTATCGCTGGAATCTTCTACCGCGCGCATGTCCAACCTCGCTCGGCAGGAAATGTATTTCGACCGCTTTTTCACCATGGATGAACTGCTGGAGAAGATCGAGAGCGTTACGGTGGAGGAGCTGAAAGAGTTGGCCAACGAGTTTTTCCGCACCGAATCGATTGCGGTGACCGTTCTCGGCAATCTGAACGGATTGAAACTCAACCGCGACCAACTGGCCTGCTGACGGCCTTTTCCGTCAGACGTGCAAAAAACTCTGGCTTTGGTAGCGCAGTGCTTTAAGCTTGCTGCGATTAAAGTTCCGAAATCTGAGCGCCTGTCGCATGATTAGCCGATTATCACGCTAAACCTTGCCTCTACAATAAGCTGCAAGTACCTGTGGAAAAGAAACTGACCCACTACCGAAAATGCCTCAATTGCATTGGATACCCACCACCCGATACACTGTCCAGAGGTGAGATCAGTCTGCAAACTTGCTGCATTGCTGTGGGCGCTTTCGATATTTGCGTCACCGCTGATGGCTTGTTTGCACCCGGACGCCACGCTTACGACTGAGGAGCGAGAATGCTGTCGCAAAATGGCAGGCGAATGCGGAAAGATGCCAGCTTCGCACTCCTGCTGCAAGACAACAGTTCGGGACAGTGATCCCTACCTCAGCAACTCGCGTGATCAGTTTCTGCACCCGACAGCCACGCTGTTTCCCGGCCGTGTCTGTGAATAATCGCCTGCCGACCTTATTTCACAGTTTGTCACTTCGTCAGACGCGCACGCTCCCCCGGAATCACCACCCCTCGAAACTTTCCTTCTGATAATCTAGTCACTTGTGCGTTCCGGACGCGGGGACTTTGTGTTCGGCGCAATTCGATCTTATAATCGGAGACTATATGAAAGCTCTTTGTGCTTTTCCGCGTCAATTGGCGCGGGGGCGCATCTGCGCCATGGCACTTCTATGGCTCGGCATCGTCTTGTTGCTCGGCAGTTCAGGTATGGCCCAGCAGGGTCAGCAGAGTGGTAGCGCGGTAGGCGACACTCGCCGCGCGGCCTCACCCGCCAGCCTAAAGGATTTAATCCGCGAGGCCGAGCAGAATAGTCCCGAAATAGCTGTGGCGGAACACGGTTATGCGGCGGCAACTCACGTCGCGCCTCAGGTGTCTGCGCTGCCGGACACGCAAGTCACTGTCCAGCAGTTTGCTGTGGGAAGCCCCCGTCCATTTGCGGGCTACACGAATAGCGAGTTCGCCTATGTCGGTTTGGGTGCCTCTCAGGAGATCCCATATCCTGGAAAGCGTGGCTTGCGCGGCCAAGTGGCCAACCGCGAGGCCGATGTGCGCCGGGTACAAATCGAGTCAATGCGCCGGATGGTGACCGACAAGCTCAAGGCTGCTTACTTCCAACTGGCGTACCTTCAGCAGACTTTGTCCGTGCTGGAACGCAATGATCAGTTGTTGAAAGATGTCGAGCAAATCGTCGAATCACGGTATGGCGTGGGACAGGGCAATCAGCAGGAAGTCTTGAAGGCCCAGTTGCAGAGCACCAAGATTCTTCAGGAAATTACGATGCACCACCGCGAGATGGGACAGCTTGAGGCTCAACTAAAAGAACTGCTCAAATGAACGCAGGAGAGTCCTGACATCCAGACCGAACCTCTGGCCGCGAGAACCCTCACGTACAGCGCTTCCGATTTGTTAAGTCTGGCAAAACAGCAAAATCCTGACGTTAAAGCTCAAGAAGCAATGCTGGCCAAGACGGAATCGCAGGTGGAACTTGCGAAGAAGGAGTTCCGCCCGGATTTCGCCGTCCAGTACATGTACCAAAACACGGATCGCAAATTCCGCGATTACTACATGGCAGGCTTCAGCATCAAGCTGCCGAACCGTGGCCGGCGCAAGGCCGAACTTGCCGAGGCCGAGGCCACCCAAGACCAGGCGAACAAGCAGCTTGAAGCGGAAGTACAACAACGGCTGGCTGAAGTCCAGGATCAGTACATTGTGGCGCAGACCTCGGCGGAACAACTGAAGATCTACAAAGACGGACTGATCCCCCAATCGAACGCCACGTTCCAGTCATCATTGGCCGCCTATCAGTCCAACCGGCAGGACTTTGAGACCCTCCTGTCTTCCTTCATGGATGTCCTAAACCTTGAAATCGAATACCAGCGCGAATTGGCCGAGCACGAAGTAGCGCTGGCCCGCCTCGAGATGCTTACGGGGGTGAGTTTCCAATGAACCAACAAGGCAATCCGAAAACTCGTCGCGCTCTTGCCATCGCCATTGCGTTGAATGGGGTTCTGGCGGTCGCTCTGCTCTATGTTTGGTGGCACTCCCACCATGCGACAGCTTCCCACCCCGCCACGCCGGACTCATCACAAATGACCGTTGAAAGCGACGGGAATAGTAATTCTTCTCGTGGCGAGGCGGCAGCCAGCAGCGAACCGTCTTTGGCCCCGGTGCAGCTTACTCCCCAGCGTCTGCAAAGCATCGGAGTGAAGCTGGGCACTGCCGAGCTAAAGCAGGTACAGGCTGAGATGCGGGTGACCGGGAATGTTGACTTGGATGAGCGCCGCATTGCCTATGTACAGACCCGTTTTCCCGGATGGATTCGCAAAGTTTATGCAGATGCCACTTACCAGTACATCCGCAAAGGGCAGCCGCTCTTCACCATCTACAGTCCTGATCTGGTCACCACCGAGCATGAATACCTGCTGGCCAAAAAGAACGCCGAGCAAGTACGAACCAGCACCGTTAACGGCGTGAGCACCGGCGCACAGGCGCTTTCTATTCCGCCGCCCATGAGCGCCTCACACAGTGGGAAGTCCCGGCAAGTGAGATTGAAAAACTGGAAACCACCGACAAGGTGATTACCGATCTCACCTTCAACTCTCCGGTCTCGGGATTCATCACGGAAAAAAATGCGTTGCCCAACATGCACGTGCAGCCGGAATCGAGACTCTTCACGGTCGCCGATCTCTCCACCGTCTGGGTGTAGCGCACAGATTTTCCAAACCGACATTGGACCGAATCAAGCCCGGCGATCTCGCCACTGTAACCGTTGACGCGTACCCCGGAAAGGCATTCAAGGCAGGGTAGATTTCATTCTGCCCCAAGTCGACATGAATACGCGCACCGTTCGAGCGCGCCTTGTATTCCCGAATCCGGCCCTCCTGCTGAAGCCCGGCATGTTTGTGAACGTCGAGTTGAAAGCCCCCGCAGGTATGAAGCTGACTATACCTGCGTCATCCATTTTCCAGTCTGGGAACCGCAAATCTACGTTTTCGTCAATAAGAGCGAGGGCAACTTTGAGCCACGCGAAGAACGAACTAAGCCCGCGCTTCGCGATGATTTTCGTTGTTCTGAATGGACTCAAGCCGGGCGAGTCGCATCGTCACTTCTGCCAACTTCCTGATCGATTCTGAGGCGCAGTTGCAGGCTGCGCAGAGGCGCATTCGCTCCCGCCTCCTCCGGGAGCGGGTGCCGCGGCTGCAATGAACACTCCCCCAACTGCTCAGAGCAGTGTTGAGCTAACGACCGATCCAACGCCTCCCCGAAAAGGCACCAACGTTTTTCGCGTAAAGCTGACCGGATCCAATGGAACGCCGATCAGCGCAGTCCAACTAAACGTCACGTTCTTCATGGCGGCCATGCCTGCCATGGGAATGGCAGCATGAAAACCAGTCGTGGATCTCAACTGACAAGGGCAACGGCATGTATGAAGGCACAGGCGATCTCGGTTCAGGCGGAACGTGGCAGGTCACGATTACTGCTCGCCAGAACGGGACCGTAAATTGCCAGCAAACAGCTCACGATCAACGCCACGGGAGGAATGTGACGTGATTACTCGAATCATTGAATGGTGCGCCCGCAATCGGTTCCTGGTTTTCACCGCAACACTTCTCCTGGTCATAACCGGGATTTGGTCCATCGCGGCACATCCCTCTGGACGCTCTTCCTGATATTTCCGACGTTCAGGTCATCATTCACACAAATTGGGAAGGTGAGCCGCCCGACATCATCGAAGACCAAGTCACTTATCCGATTGTGACCGCGCTTCTGGCAGCCCCACATGTCAAAGCCGTCCGCGCCCAGACCATGTTCAATGACTCCTATGTTTTCGTCGTCTTTGAAGATGGAATCGATATTTATTGGGCACGTTCACGGGTGCTCGAATACTTGCAGCAAATCCCAGGACGCCTACCGTCCAGACGTCCATCCCGGCAATCGGTCCAGATGCTACTGGCGCAGGTTGGGTTTACGAATATGCTCTCGTGGACCACACGCACAAAGCACAGTCTCGCCGATCTCCGCAGCCTCGCAAGACTGGCATTCTGCGATATCAATTGGAAACCGTTCCAGGTGTGGCCGAGGTCGCAACCATCGGCGGCTTTGTCCGGCAGTATCAGGTCAAGCTCGATCCCAACAAGCTCCTTGCTTACGGCATTCACCGCTTTCGACGGTGATCGACCGTGTGCAAAACCAGCACAAACGAGGTTGGCGGGCGCGTGCTGGAATTGAGCGGCACACGCTACATGATTCGCGGTCTCGGATATCTCCGCTCACTCTCCGATCTTGGAAAACGTGCCGGTAATCACCAAGAATGGCACCCCCGTTCTGATTCGGGATCTAGGGACGGTTTCCTTCGGACCTGACATTCGGCGAAGGAGTTGCGGAATGGCAAGGGCGAGGGCGAGACCGTGGGAGGCATCGTAGTGATGCGCTACGGCCTGAACGCGCTGAACGTAATCAATGGCGTCAAGAAGAAACTGGCCGAAATCAAAAGCATCATTGCCTCCCGGCGTTGAAGTCGTCGCTGGTTACGATCGATCCTGGCTGATCGAAGAGTCCATCCGCACACTGCAAGCGCGACCTGCTCGAGGAAGCAATCATCCTCAGCTTGGTAATCATCGTCTTTCTCTTCCACTTCCGCTCGGCGCTGATCCCGATTCTCACTCTGCCCATTGCAGTGATCGCTTCCTTTATTCCGATGTACTACCTGCAGGTCAGTTCCAACATCATGTCGCTAGGCGGGCTGGCGCTCGCAATCGGCGTGCTCGTCGATGCCGCCATCGTCATGGTCGAGAACGGCTATCGACACGTCTTCGCCGAGCGATGCGCCCACGCAGGAGACTCGTCCGCGCGACCGAACGCCGCAGACGATCCTGATCGATGCGGCCAGGCAGGTCGGTCCAGCGCTGTTCTTTTCGCTGCTGATTATCGTGGTTTCATTTCTCCCGGTTTTCCTGCTAGAAGCGCAGGAGGGACGAATGTTCCGGCCGCTGGCGTGGACCAAGACGCATGGCAGTTGCATTCTCGTCTCTGCTTGCCATCACCCTGGTTCCGATCCTGATGACCATGTTTATTCGAGGCAAATTGAGGCCGGAGTCTGAAAACCCGGTCTCGCGGTTCACGCAAGCCTTGTACCTGCCGGTTCTAAGCGCTGCTGTTTGAAATCACCGGAAGACTGACGCTCGCTGCTAAATCTAGCATTCCTGGCTCGTTACCTTTCCGTCTGATGTTCCGTCTTGGCAGCCAGTTCATGCCGCCGCTGTTTGAAGGTTCCTCGCTATACATGCCCACAGCCTTGCCGGGAATCTCAATCACACAGGCTTCATCGCTCTTACAGCAGCAGGACCAGGTGCTTCGCTCGTTTCCCGAAGTGCAGTACCGTCTTTGGCATCGTGGCAGGTCCGACAGCGCCACAGACAATGCGCCATTGGACATGTATGACACTACCATCATGCTCAAACCCGCGAGAGCAATGGCGTCCTGGCATGACATACGAAAAGCTCATCCATGACATGGATGAGAAATTACAGTTTCCTGGACTCACGAACACCTGGACGATGCCGGTTGAAAACAGGCTCGATATGGCATTAACCGGGATCAAAACCCCGGTCGGAATGAAAATTCAGGGTCCGATCGCTAGATCAAATCCAGCAGATCGGTACTCAACTCCAGCAAGTCTCTCGGAGCACTTCCTCAAGTGCGCTCTGTTTTTGCGGAGCGTGTGTCGCAAGGCTTCTATGTGAACGTGGAAGTAAATCGCCCAGAGGCCGCGAAATATGGGCTGACGATCGCTGACGTTCAGCAGGTCGTTTCTTCAGGCATCGGCGGCATGAATGTTGGCGAAAACGTCGAAGGCCGCGAGCGATACCCCATCAATGTCCGCTACGAAAGAGACTTTCGTGATGATGTCGAGGAACTACGCCGCGTACTGATCGCAACTCCTTCCGGCGCTCAGATCCCAATCGAGCAGGTGGCGAAGATTTCTTTTCGCATGGCCCGGCCATGATCCGCGACGAAGACGGTCAGCTCACCGGGTATGTCTACATTGATCTGAATACCAAAGATTACGGCGGGTTCGTGAACCAGGCTTACCAATCTGCTGGCCCAAAGCTCAAGATGCCGGCTGGCTACACATATCAATGGTCGGTGAGTACGAATTCGAGGTGAGGGCCAAGGAGCGCCTCAAGATCATTCTGCCGGTCGTTTTCTTTGTAATCTTCCTGCTTCTTTACATGGTTTTCCACTCGGTCACAGAAGCTATGGTGCTCATCTTTCCCACGTTTTACGCGATGACTGGAGGACTGATTCTCCAGTGGCTACTCGGGTACAACTTCAGCGTGGCGGTTTCGGTTGGGTACATTGCACTCTTCGGTATCGCCGTTGAAACCGGAGTTGTCATGGTCGTCTATCTGCATGAAGCACTGGACAAACGCCTCATCACTACTGCCCCCCTGACCCACGAGGATATCCGTGAGGCCGGTATCGAAGGGCCGTCCAACGTCTTCGGCCCAAGCTCATGACTGTCTGCGCTGTACTTGCCAGCCTTGTGCCGATCCTTTGCGAAAGCGGAATCGGCTCGGACGTGATGAAACCCATCGCCGCGCCCATCGTCGGCGGAATGATCACGTCCACCGTTCACTTTCTGATTCTCGTCCCGGTCTTCTTCGTCATGAGAAGAGCGCGCTTAAGCGGATACCTGAACAGCGGCAGGCGCTTACGCAGTAGAGTTCCAAGTAGTCCGCTCAGTCGTTGAGAACCGCCAGGTCGAGATCACTTAGGCGCACTGGGTGCACTCGGCGGCGTGCGCGGCTGGCCCGCTGTCTGCCGCGGTCAGCCGAGCATCCGGTAGGCCACCGCCCGCAAGTGACTCCGGTTCTGCTCGAATCGTTCCGCCAACCATTCGTGTCCACTATACCGTCACACTTCTCCACCGCGTTCCGTCATAGTAGTGACGAACGAAATCTAGCGAATGTGACAAGGTCGCAAATCGAAGAAGCGGAACGCGTCTAAACAGCAGGACACGGCAAGAACGATGACCAGTCGATTCCTGCCTGGAACTTCTCGTCGGGCTGAAAGATCGTTTTGAACGTAAAAGCAAACTCGCTTGGACCGTGCTGTTCCAGATGAGCAATGCGCTTTTTAGCTTCGTCAATGCCGGGGATGTGACCGGCCGGCACCCACCACAACGCAACGAACACGCCGGCAAACTTCCCGAACCACTCCTGCCGTTGCCGGAGTACTTCGGCATGTGCCGTGCGATAGACGTAATCTCTGAGCGCTTCGACCGTTTCCCACACCGACATATTCAAGAGTATGCGATCGTCATGATCGTATGGCCGAAAGTACGTTGCATTTCCTTCTCCCGTCTGGAGACGCCATACGAATCCCGGGCTGTTATCGGCAAGGGCGTTGATTTCGTCCAGCCGCCCCATGAACCCGGCCATTGTCGGATGATCGAGCGGAGCCTTGATTCGACCAATGTTTACCTGAGCGATTTGATATTTATTCACCGTTTTTCCCTTCCTTAGTCACATTTATTCGCTGCTGTTCGTCACAGTATTGACGAAGGAAATCGGCTGAAGTCACCGTCAACATCGCAAGCTGATGTTCGGCATCCATTTCAGCAAATATACCGGAAGAGTCCAGAAGGAGAATAATCATGCAAGCAGGAATGAAAAACCCAGCAATGATCGTTCCCGCCGCCATGCAGGGCTGCAAGCACTTGGGAAGTCCGCAGAACAGGCCGGCGTGCCGTCGCGGACGCTCGCCCTTGTCCACCTGCACGCAAGCCAGATTAATGGCTGCAGCGTCTGCGTTGATATGGCATTTCGCTTCAAAAAGGCCGAGGACACAAACGAGCGCCTCTTCGCTGTTGCGGCCTGGCGGGAGACGCCGTATTTCAGCGACGCCGAGCGCGCCGCACTCGCCCTTGCGGAGACCGTCACACGGCTAAGCGATCGTGCGGATCCGGTGCCCGCCGAAATCTGGGAAGAAGCCACCCGGCATTATGACGAGCCGGCGCTGGCCGCCCTGATCCTTTGGATCGCCATCACCAACGTGTGGAACCGACTCAACGTAACCACCAGGCAGGTGGCGGGCGAGTGGGCGAAATCGGCAGAGGCACCGAAATGGGTGGAAACTAGCTCAGCCGCCCGCTAGCGGCATCGGGCGACCCGGTCATCGCAACACCATGCGGTGATCGCCCGCCGCATTCTCGCGGCTATGCGCCAGTTCTCGGGCCGCGAGGCGTTAGCGAGACCAAGTTTCGGCAAAGATTCACAACAACAGAACAGCCCAAGCCTGTTTCCTTACAAGATTCGCCAGGCGGCTTAGGTATTCGCCAAGACAACGCGTACAGGGCGTGTAACCTTCTTTGATCGCTTCCCCCGCTGTCATGGAACGGACTGGGCCATCTTTCTCATGAATAAATGTACAGCCCGCGATATGGAAAAGCTTTCCATGTCCCGCGATCAGCACCGTCAAACCTGAGGGAATTCCCTTCCCAGGTTGCGCATGCTCTGACCGCGCTGTGGGTGGCGCGGACGCGGCGGACCTGGCCAAGCCAAGAGTGGCGGTGAACAAACCCAAAGCGGCGACTGCGACCAGCCATCCGTAGGCGGTGCCTCTACGACCTGGCATGTAGTCAGCAAGCCTTCGCCGCAGGCGCCATCCATAGCCCATGGGGACCTGGAAAAGCCGATCGTCGCCGTACAACTGGATAATGTTTCGAGTGCCGTCAAGGACCGTGGTACAACGTTTGCATCCCCGAACGTGTTCTTCAATTGAAGCGCGAAGGGAGGGATCGACTTCGTTTTCCAAATAATTGGAAATCTCCTGCCATACCTGCTCGCAACTGATTACCATGGCTTATTTCCCTTCTGAAAAGGCTCTCGTCCGAACCACCCGGCGGCCATTCTTGGAGCGAGAAAGTCCCGCAACATCAAGCGGGCCCGCAGCAATCTGGTCTTGACCGACGCTCGCGAAATTTCGAGGATCGCGGCCACTTCTTCGATGCTCAGATGGTGTATGTCCCGCAAGACGAAGACCTCGCGATATTTGCTCTTCAGCGAGGCCAGCGCTTCCAGCAGAAGTTGCCGTATCTCGCTTCTCTCCAGAGCCTCGGAGGGAAGCTCCCGCCAGTCCGCAAATTCGCGGGGAGTGTAGGTGCCCTCATCGTCCTGACGTTCGCCGATTGGTTCCATGACCTCCGAATGGTCCTTCCTCAAGCGCATGCGGGCTTCGTTGACTGCAATCTGAATCAGCCAGGTGCTGAAGCGCGCCTCCGCCCGGAATTGCTTAAGGTGCGTGAATGCCTTAAGCATGGCTTCCTGCGCCACCTCCTCCGCGTCTGCTGGATTGCGCAAAATCGCGAACGCTGCCGTGTAGACACGGCGCTCGTGAGGCTTGACCAGTTCGTAAAACAATTCCTGCTCGCCATTCTGAATGCGCCGGATCAGGCTTTCCTCGTGCGCATCCACTTTGGGGGCGAGTCGATCCACCGAACTGGCTCCTTCCAGCATCGCCATTGCAAAATAACCTCGATCAGCCGCAAAGGCAGTCAGCGGGGAGTGTAGTCAGGATTCTTCTTCCAACCGGTCAGCATCGACACGAAATTATTCCAACCGTGCAGGACAACCATCACCAGATGTCCAAAGATGAAAAGCAAAATGGCCCACATGACGAGAAAATGCCACAGCCGAGCCATATGAAATCCGCCCATGAGCCACGCCAGCCACGAAAACTGAACTGGCTTCCAGATGGCGAGCCCGGTCAGCACCGACAAAATGCCGAGGATGATCGCGGAGGTGTACGCCTGCTTCTGCAGCGGGTTGTAAGCTTCCCGCGACGGCGGCTTGGGGCCCGAAAAAGAAATAGTGCCTTACCATCGGCCAGACGCCAGGAACATCACGCGTCGTGAAAAGAATCTGCCGATAGTTTCCACTGAATATTTGATAACCGAGATAGAAGAGCCCAGTGGCGATGTAGATCCACATGAAAGTCAGGTGCCATTGCAACGCGCCTCCAGCCATCCGCCTATAGCCAACGATTTTGGCCAATCCAGCAAATTTTTCTGCGGGACTTTGGCGCCGAAGCTGGGAAAAGCACGAAAAATCTGCAGTCCGCTTCCCACCATCACGAACAGCGCGACTGCGTTCAACCAGTGGCAGAATCGCACGGGCCAGGGATGCTCATAAACTGCTGGATGTGGTCTCGTCCGATTTCGTGGATTCGATTTCAATTACTGCTTCAGGCATGCTTCGCGTCTCCAAATTTCGTTACAGTCCGTAGAACTCCGAATAGCCCTGGTCTTCCCAATAGCCGACCTTCTGCAGAACGTTGGTCACTTTCAGATCGGTAAGATACTTGGCTTGTTTGTAACCAACTTTGGTGGGAATCTGCAGCCGCAGAGGCGCACCATGCTCCCGAGTCAGCGGCTGGTGATACATCTCGTAGCAAAGCAAAGTCTGGGGATGCAGCGCCGTGGCCATGTCGAGCGACTCGTAGTAATCGTCGGCGCATTCAACGTAGACGAAGCGAGAAGTAGTGTCGGCTCCAATCGCTCGCAGAAAATCAGAAAGCCGCGCGCCGCCAAAGCTTCCGATCACATCCCAACCTTCCACACAAACGTGTCGCGTATTGTGCTGGATTTTCGGCAGAGCCTGGATTTGCGCCAGCGTATAGTCCCCTGGTTTTTGTACGGATCCGCTAACGGTGAGCGTCCACTTATCAAAATCCACCCCGGGGTCGTCGACGTCGTAGTCATTTACATAAAACTTTTCGATGGGCGCCACTTCGGAGTCGGCGTAGGTTGGCGCTAAGAGCCCCTTGCGGAAAAGTAGCGCTGATGCCCAATCGCTGAATCCCAGGCCGGCTTTCAGCAGGGGCGCTTGTAATTTTGGGATGGCAAACGCGCCCAGCGCCACGACCGGAGCAAGTTTTAGCAATTCCCGCCGGTTGATTCGTTTGAATTTACGTTCGTTGATTCGTGACTCCATTCGCTGCTCTCCACGGACTTCAGACAGTTGTGTGCCCTCGACCCTCCACATGCGATGTCTGGGGTGCAGAAAAGTTACCACCAATATAGGAAGACTTGAAAGCAGGAACTGGCGTTCAGTCAGCTACTTGGAGGCCGTGGTTGGGCGACGAACCGCTCCCTGGCCCGTTTATCCTGCAACCCGCATCTAAATAGGTAATTGAAGCGGACGCCTATCGCGGTGATGCTTTAGATGACGATGGGCGAGCTGCTGTGGATCGGAGGATGGTTATGGCCAAGGTGATTGAGTTCTATATTCCGTCTCGATTTCAGAAGAGAGTGAAATGGATTCCCACGGAACAGCGTGGGAGAGTCATCGAGTTCCCGGTCGAGATAAAGAAATCGGCCTGAGAGGATGCGGACAGGTCGCGTATTCATAGCGCCCGGGCAGCCAACCGGGCGCTTTTTTGTCTCCGGCTGAATTAAGACTCACTCGGAACGTCTGGATCCGGTTAGGATGTGACTTTGGTACTCTCTTTTTCGTACCGGGCGCGGAAAATATTTGGTTTTACTGGCTTCGGCTCAAATTTTTAGGCATACTATGGCGGCGAGCCCATCCTCCCCGGGCAAGAGGTTGGAATCATGCCCATACTGCAGCAGAACCCGCCACCGGAAATCAGCGACCTCCCAATTGAGGT
>CAVSNS010000028.1:0-26321 GCA_963729325.1 uncultured Acidobacteriota bacterium | reverse complement strand
AATCGGGACGCGGCTTTAGCCGCTGAGGGAACCCGTTCTTTAGCATGGTCGCTTCTCAGAAAAGGTAGTTTCGTTTAGGGAATATGAAAAGCTAGAACGTTGTTTTCTTGGGGCAGACGCTCCAAGTCGCTGTATTATCCGCGACGTGGGCCCGTGGTGTAATGGCAGCACATTAACCTGTCCAGTTAAGAGGTGCGGGTTCGAGTCCCGCCGGGTCCACACCGGTCCTGATACGAACGGTTGAAGGGGTACTCTGGGACAGGGGATTGCCCCTCGCATCAGTTGTAACTTGACTCTGCTCGGCGGCGCTCTATACTGAGAATGTAGCTGGACAGGTTACACCACGGTTCTTGAAGCCCCGAGCGCACGCTCGGGGCTTTTGTCTGAGAGACGCCCGCCGCCGACGACCGCCTTACGGCTTTACTCCCAACTGCCAAAACAAAAACGAATAAACGTCGGTCTGATCCTCAATCTGCTTAGTGATCGGCTTGCCTTGGCCATGGCCGGCCTTGGTGTCGATACGCAACAGAATCGGACGCTCGCGGCTCCGACCATTGGCGGCCTGGGCCTGCATCAGTGCGGCCATCTTCTTGGCGTGCATTGGGTCGACACGGCTATCGCTGTCCGCCGTCATGAACATGATCGCCGGATATTCCGCGCCTGGCTTCACGTGATGGTAGGGAGAGTAGGCGTAGAGCCAATTGAACTGTTTCGGGTCCTCAGCCGAGCCGTATTCTGGAACCCAGAACTTCGCGATCAGAAAATTCTGATAACGAAGCATGTCCAGCAGCGGAACCTGGCAGACTACGGCGCGAAACAGGTCAGGACGTTGGGTCAACGCCGCCCCCACCAGCAACCCCCCATTCGAGCCACCTTGAATAGCTAAGTGGTCCTTGTCGGTAAACTTTTCGGAGATCAGAAATTCGGCGGCAGCGATGAAGTCATCGAACACATTTTGCTTTTTGTCCAGCATGCCGGCGCGGTGCCAGTCTTCTCCAAATTCGGCCCCACCGCGCAGGTTGGCTACCGCAAAGATCCCGCCATGCTCCAGCCAGAGATACCGTGCCCCCACAAAGCTCGGAGTAAGACTCACGTTGAACCCACCGTAGCCGGTAAGCAGTGTCGGGTTCTTGCCACTCAACTCCAGACCTTTCTTATGGAAGACGAACATCGGAACCTTGGTGCCGTCCTTCGAGGTGTACCAGAGCTGACGCACTTCATACGCGGAGGGATCGATGCCGGGCGTTTCTACCTTGTCCCACAGCGAAGTTTTGTGCGAGATAAGGTCGATCTGGTAGACGGAGGGCGGCACGGTGAACGACTGGAATCCGAAGAAAGTTTCTTTTCGATTCCATTTACCTCCGAGCCCGGCAATCGTGCCAATGCCCGGAAGCTCAACGTCGCCCAGCGGCTTGCCATCGAGGTCAAACAGTTTCAGTTGTGAGCTCGCATTCTTCTCGTACTGTGCCAGGATTTTCCCATCCACAATCGATGTGCCTTGTAGGATCGCGTCCGTCTCGGGGATGATTTCTTTCCAATTTGTACGAGCGGGGCTCGCTGCGTCCACGACGAAAAGGTGGAAATGTGGCGCATCCTCATTGGTCGTGATGTAGAGCTTTCCCCGGAAAAGCTCGCCGTTGTAAATAAAATCCTTGCCGCTGGTTAGTTCCACCGGTGGCGTGGCTGTTTTCAAGTTCTGCAGGAAAAGTTCGGACCTGCCGGCCGAGCCTTCAAAAGCGGTCAACAGCAGCCAGCGATCGTCATCATCGGGAAGCTGCGAGACCAGAATCTGCTCTTTGCTGCGGCCTTCACCCCAAATCAGAGGGTCCTTGAGCGGATCCGCGCCTAGCGAGTGGTAAAAGATGTGTAAATAGTAGGCCTCGTCACCTTTAGGCACGTCTCCTTTCTTGGGATTGCGTCCGTAGTAGAAGCCGGAGTTGTCTTTTTTCCACGCCACTTGGGCAATGCGTGTGTTTTCGATGGTGTCAGACAACAGCTTGCCGGATGCGGTCTCAATCACGCGCAGCGTGCTGATTTCCGATCCGCTGGGTGAAGTGCCATACGCGACGTATTTGCCGTCATCAGAGGGGAACCACCAGTCCAGAGCGACCGTACCATCCGCGGCCATCTGGTTTGCGTCCACCAGCGTCCGGTCTTTGCCGTGGATGCCTTCGCGCACCAGGAGCACGGGCTGGTTCTGGGTGCCCTCGCGACGGGTATAAAAGAAGTACGGGCCGGCGATCTGCGGCGTCCCAATTGTGCCAATGGAGAGGAGCTGTGTGAGTCGCTGGTGGATCTGGTCGCGCCCTGGTAGCGGATCGAGGAGGCTGCGCGTGTAAGCGAGCTCTTGCCGCACATATTCCTGAGATTCAGCACTACTGGCATCCTCCAACCACCGGTAAGGATCGGCAATCTTGTGGCCGTTGATAGTCTCCTCGACGACATCCACTTTGGCGTTGGGCGGTTCCGTGAGCGGAGTGGTACTGGACGCAACGCTATCGCTGGCCCAAACCACGGCTGCAGTAAAAGACAGAAAAATACCGATCCAGAGCAAACGGAAACCTCCTGGCATGAGGCACCTCGTAAGTATGTGGGAGAGCAGACCCAGGCCACTACAACCTAGGGTATCAAACTGGGGCGTGAAACCACCCCAGTTTGGACGCGAAACTCAAGTAACAGTTATCAAATGTTTCCAGCGGACCGACCCGGATGCTAATATGAATTGTCGAGAATTCAGGATGCGTCTCTCCGGCGCATCTGTCTACACTCCTCAGTAGCTCAATGGCAGAGCATCCGGCTGTTAACCGGAGGGTTGTAGGTTCGAGTCCTACCTGAGGAGCCATTCTTTTGCCCGAATCATCCGCTGCCCAGGTTAGCGTCCAAAGAACAGACGCGAACCTGGGGCACCAGGCAGGGATTCTAGTCGCTCGGCATCTCAAAACCACTGAGGACTTGTTCGACAATCGTTCAAGTCCCCGAACCGAGTCCATGGTCGCCGTTGCCGTCCAGTGGGCTGAGCGACCATGCGAAAGATTGACAACGTATTCCAGGCTGGTCGCAGAGCCTCCCGCCTCTGCTCCTAACGCATTAACCCGCGAGGGCTACAGTCTCCTCCTGACAGACACGTTAAACCATCCAGGCCATAATATCCGGCATTTGTGGGAGGTTCGCGATGTCAACAGACTCCATCTGGCGCCACAGTTCATTTGCTCTGCGTTATCCCGAATGGCAACGCCCGTTCCAAGATGCGCTGCTCGAAGTTGATCCAAAGAAACTGGACAAGTGTGTAGAGGACGCGGAGACCGCCATCTACGAACGGCTCGAAGAGTTGTGCGAGATGAGCGAGAGTCGAGACGGGGAAACCGAGCGCGAAGTTATCGCGAGTGCGATCTGCGCACTGAAGGTCATTAAACGGGGACTCTAGCTCACGCGACGGCATTTCAGGCGCTGCTCGAACCCTCGACGTGAGAGCGTCTTTCTAACTCTCTCCGTACCACATTTAATCCGGCAAGGGCATCGCCGATCGCTTGCCGTTCTTCGGGCGAACCTCCATGGGCTAGCTGCAATTCGCCAACTCCATCCTGATCTGCTCTAGGCGGGAGACCTTGGCTTCGTAATTTGCTTTGCTCGTTCTATTTCTTTAGCCAAGTCGATAGTTCGAGGTCCCTCGGCTACGCTCGCGATTTCGGCAGGAGGCTCCCGCTGTCGCTCACGCCTCCTGATCGCCTCAAGTTCGAGTCCTATGTGAGGAGCTATTCTATTTATTGGAGTTAGGGACTCTAGCCGCTTCTACCCCCGCGCCCCACGCGGATTCTCGGGGACCCTTCTGTTGCTGAGATGTCTTGACTAATCGGCCAAAATACGAGAGGCTGTCGCCGACTTGGGTGCGCCATGGAATCCACGATTTCGTCACTGATTGGCGCGGCCGAACGAGGTGACCGTTCCGCCTCAGAAACGCTCTTCTCGGCCCTCTACTCCGAACTGCATCGGATGGCCAAGCGTGAACTGGCGCGACACGGCGTCCCGGTAAGCCTCGGCGCGACTACGCTCCTGCACCAGGCATACCTTGATATCGCCGCGCGAGACGGCCCGTCGTTCCCCGACCGCGCGCGATTCATGGGATATGCCTCGCACGTGATGCGCGGCTTGATCATCGACCATGCCCGGAGCCGGCATGCCCAGAAGCGTGGCGGGCTGTTCGAGATCACTTCGATCGGCACCGATGCCGGGGAGAATGCTGTCGATGACCGCGAGCTCACGCAAATCAGCGAGGCTTTGGACGAGTTAGCCAAGATGGATCGTTCACTGGCGGAAGTCGTCGACCTGAAATTCTTCTGCGGATTCTCGTTCGCTGAAATCGCCGCGATGCGGGGCGTATCGGAACGCACGGTGCAGCGGAAGTGGGATAAGGCGCGCATTTATCTCCACCACAGCATTCGCCCGAATCTGTCTCTCTGAGGAACCGATGTCTACCCTAAGCCCTGATCAGTGGCAGGCGGTAAGCCCCTACCTGGATCAGGCGCTCGACATGCCCGATGAGGAACGCAAGGCGTGGCTGACGGCGCTGGGTGAACAAAATCCCACCCTGGCCGCCCATTTGCAGAAGCTCCTCGATGAGCATCGCGTATTGGCGAAAGAACGGTATCTGGAAAAAGGTTCCGTACTACTACCTGGCCACGCAGAGCTCGTAGGCCAAACGATCGGCGCATACACCCTGCTGTCTCCGATCGGTCAAGGTGGGATGGGCACGGTGTGGCTCGCGGAGCGTAGCGACGGACGGTTCGAGCGCCGGGCAGCGGTCAAGTTCCTGAGTATCGGATTCGCGGGCGGCGAGGAGCGATTCAAACGTGAGGGCAGCATGCTCGGCCGCCTCGCGCACCCTCACATCGCGGAGCTCCTCGACGCGGGCGTCTCCTCTGCCGGGCAGCCCTATCTCGTGCTCGAACATGTCGAAGGCGACCACATCGATCGGTTACTGCGACCAGCATAAGCTCGATGTAGAAGCGCGGGTCCGCCTCTTCCTCGATGTGCTCGCCGCGATCGCCCACGCGCATGCCCACCTGATCGTGCACCGCGACATCAAGCCTTCGAACGTGCTGGTTAGAAACGATGGCCAGGTCAAGCTACTGGATTTCGGCATTGCCAAGCTGCTCGAAAGCGAGGCGCATGCAGGGGGAGTGACTCAGCTCACGCGCGAAGGTGGAGGAGCGCTGACGCCCGAGTACGCCGCCCCCGAGCAAGTGACAGGCGGGCCGGTGACAACAGCCACTGATGTCTACGGGCTCGGAGTACTCCTCTACCTATTGCTCACGGGGCAGCATCCCGCCGGCCCCGGGCCGCATTCCCCGGCAGACATGGTCAAAGCCATCGTGGAGACCGAGCCGTCGCGTCTGTCGGATGTCGTGGAAGCGGGCGGAACTGAAACGGATAGGATCGCCACCAATGCGGCCAACCGGGGCACGACCCCTGACAAACTGCGCCGCCTGCTGCGTGGTGATCTCGACACGGTCGTAGCCAAAGCATTGAAGAAGGATCCCGCGGAGCGGTATCCCTCGGTCACGGCCTTGGCCGACGATCTATGCCGCTACCTGAAACACGAGCCCATCAGCGCGCAGCCCGACACGCTCGCCTATCGCGCGGCAAAATTTGTGCGCCGAAATCGCACAGCGGTCGCACTCGCCACGTTGGCTCTGTTGGCGTCGTGCGCAGGTCTTGTGGGTACGTTAATGCAGTCCCGCACCGCACGCACACAACGCGACTTCGCGTTCCGCCAGTTGAGACACGCAGAAGCCATCAACGATCTTGACAACTTTCTGCTGACCGACGCGGCACCCTCTGGCAAGCCGTTCACGGTGAACGAATTACTTGGACGGGCCGAGCGCCTGGTCGAGCGCCAGTACGATCTGAACGACGTCAATCACATCCAGCTTCTTATTTCGATCGGCCGCAAATACCGGGGGAATGATCAGGATGCCAGCGCGCGCCGAGTCCTCGAACAGGCCTACCAGCTTTCGCGGCGAGTGACCGATGCCTCCACCCGTGCGCAAGCCTCATGCGCCCTGGGGGCTGTGATATCCGGTGGAGGCGATACCAAGCGCGCGGAAACGCTCTTCCAGGAAGGCCTCCGCGAGCTCCCGGAAGAACCGCAGTTCGTGCTCGATCGGATCTTCTGCTTTGCGCGCGGCAGCGAGGTGGCCCGCGACACTGGTCGATCATCGGAAGCGGTTGTGCGCGCCCAGGCCGCGCAGCAACTCGTGGAAAAGTCGCCGCTTCGGTCGGACGTGTTGGAGTCGCACACACTGATTGATCTGGCCGAATCCTATCGCGTCAACGGGCAGCTTCGCGAGGCAAGCGCCACATTCGAGCGCGCCTCGAAACAACTGGCAGCGCTCGGGCGTGACGATACCGAACAAGCCAGTACGCTTTTTAATAATTGGGCGTTGGTCCTGCTCCAGTCTGGGCGAGTGCTGGAGGCGGAAAGAGTTTTTCGCCGGGCGATTGACATCGAACGGGCAGACGCCTCGGTGCAGGCCGTTTCACCTGTGCTGCTTAACAACTACGCTCACACGTTGTGGGGCTTGGCGCGCCTCCCGGAAGCTGCCGATTACGCGGAAAGAGGCTATGCGACCGCCCAGAAGGCGGGAGACGAAGTCGCGATCAATCAATCACTGCTGATGCGAGCGAGAATCTACCGCGATCAGCATGATCTTGCGCGCTCCGATGACATGCTTGCACAAGTCGAACCACGATTGCGACGAGGTCTTCCCGCTGGTCATTTTGCGTTCGGGTCGCTCGCTTCGGAGCGATCTCTCAACGCCCTGGCGAAGGGTGACATTCCGGCGGCTATGCGGCTGGCGGACCAGGCGATAGCGATCAACGAAGCCTCCATCAAAGCCGGAGGGGAAGGCGCAGTTCCGCTGCGACTGTTGCTGATTCGACACTCGACCATCGAGCTTGCCGCCCATCGTCCTAACGATGCCGCCGCCGACGCGGCTCGCGCTTTGAGCTTGCTGCAGGTAGCCACCGAGCCTGGAACATTTTCGAGCACAATGGGCCGCGCCTATTTGGCGCTGGCGAACGCGCTCGAGGCCCAGGGCAAGCACGACGAAGCGCGCGGGGCTGCCCGCTCCGCTGCGGAACAGCTCCAAAACGCGCTCGGACCAGATCATCCCGATACTCGCAATGCCCGTCAGCTCGTCGGTCTTGTTCCCTCCATCTGACAAGGTCCCCGCCTATCCCTACTTTTCTTGAATCTCTGCCTGTCGTCTTTTCCCTTCGGTTTTCGATATCCCAAGTAGAGGCCCAGAATCCCCCCTCGGCCCCGAAACGTGAAAACGTGAGGAGAATAATCCAATGAAACGCTCAATCAAATCATCTGCGGTTCTTACAATTGCAGCGACGCTTGCGATTAGCTTTGCTACGTTGGCCACCGCGCAGAACGATGCGTTGGCTAGTCTCTACCTGTCCGCCGCCAATGTGCCTACCAATATTGCCGGTATCCACACCTACGCCGAGCCGCCCAGGGGCTTCAATCCCGTGGCAGCTACCGACATAGAGCTAGCAACCTATGGTTTCCCACCGCGGCCCGACAAATACGCCGATTCCGACCACTATGCTCTGTGGGAAAGAGCCATGTTGGCAGCCAAGATTCGCGTGACCGGGGAGCTGAAACCGATGCCCGCCCGCGCACACGGGACGATGCCAGCCGGCTCGCTGTCTCAAGAGGTGGTCCCCGCAGTCCTAACTGGGCCAAAGCACCTGTCAACCGTCAACGGAAGCGGAGTCTTTCTCACCAATTACGGCATCAAGAAGTGGAGCAGCACGGCTTCGTTCAACGACATTTGGACTGTAATCAGCGTGCCAGTCGCCACGCAGCCGTTCGACAACACTGCCGGTTGCACCGCGTCCGACTATCTATCGGTAAGCTTCGCTGGGATTGACGGTAGACTCGCTTTTTTACAGCCAGGCTGGGTTGTCCTTCCCGAGCTTCAGGGCGGAGTTGTGTCAGATTACAATTGTATTTCCGGAACGACCACCTACTACGCCTATGCGCAATGGGGAAGCGGCGTAGCGCCCTTCTATCTCAATCCAGGGGACCTTTTCTACACAGAGGTTCACTGCGTTCAACCGAATGCTGCGGCCTGCGTCTTCTTGGAAGACCTCAGGACCTTAACCTACGGCAGCTATACGGTTGACCCTGATCCTTCAATACCGCTGGTTGGCAATGCCGCCCAGTGGGTAGTGGAGCGCCCTTGCTGCAGTGGCCCCAACCCCATTGGAGCCTATCCGTTAGCCAATACCATCGGCATCTCCTTCGATGGCGCGGCTGCGCAGAACCGAAGTGGCAAGCTCTTCTATCCGGGGTCCCAGGCCAGTTCGACCTATATCCTTACGATGATGGATGACGGGAGCACGCAGAACATCGAGCTAGTGAATCAGGGCAGCTCCGGTTTTCAGGGCCAACATTCGCTCTTTTTCGAGACTACGGGATGTGCCTACACAGGAGGTTGTACCCCCTAGGCGCCGGAACTATAGGAATTGCTTGCAAGAGCGAAGGGCAGCAGATGTGTTGTACGGAGGTGCCGGGCGGTTCGCCTGGCATCTCTTTTTGTCCTTCAGCGTTCATAGGCTGTCGCGCTGGTTTTTCTTCTCGAACTTGTCGTCTTTTGCCCTTCGATTTCGATATCCCTAGATAGAAGCTCAGAACCTCTGGCCTCAAATATTGGTTGAGGTTTCAGCGGACTACGCGATTAATGAGGAGGCGCCATGACTTTCACTCGATGCTTGTTCACGGCATGTCTTGGAATCGGATTGTTGTGTTCTTCGTTGTACGCTCAACAGACAACTTCTTCGCAATCGTTGGCGGTTGTGCCCCGGCTGGTGAACTTCTCCGGTAAAGCGATCGACTCCCAGGGAAAAGCCATTTCTGGAATTGCTGGCGCAACCTTCGCCATCTACAAAGAGCAGTACGAAGGTGCTCCGCTGTGGCTCGAATCGCACAACTTGCAGCCGGACGCGAAGGGTAACTACACCGTTCAACTGGGCGCCACGAAGCCGGATGGTTTGCCGCTGGAACTTTTCAGTTCTGGCGAGGCCCGCTGGCTGGGGGTCACGGTAAACGGCGGAAGCGAGCAGCCACGCGTCTTACTGCTCAGTGTTCCCTATGCGTTGAAAGCGGCGGATGCAGAAACTATCGGCGGACTGCCCGCTTCCGCGTTCGTATTGGCCAACAAGAGTCAGGGATCAGAAACAAACACGAAGACCCCTCACGCCAGCACTCCGGCGGCGAAGAATGCCGCTCCGCCTGCTAACCCCGCGGTCACCGGCAGGGGCCTGGCGACTTTCATTCCCATGTGGGATACGGCCAGCGACATCATCGATTCCGTGATCTCCCAGAAGAGCTTGCAGATCGGGATTGGCACCGCGTCTCCTGCCGCCAAGCTCGATGTCAATGGCAAAAGCAACGTGCGGGACACGTTGACGTTGTTTCCCAAAGGCACCGATCCCACTCTCGCCATCAGCGGCACCACTTTTAAGGTGGATCAGACAGGCAAGGTGTCATTTGTCTCTGGGCAGACTTTTCCAGGATTAGGCACGGTCACAAGTGTCGGTCTCAGCGCGCCTAGTTCCGATTTCAAAGTGACTGGTTCGCCGGTAACCAAGAGCGGAAGTTTGGCGCTCAACTGGAACATTACGCCGACAAGCAGCAACGTACCCAATGCGATCGTCAAACGCGACAACACAGGCAGCTTTAGTGCCCAGAACATTTCGGTCACGGACCTTTTCGCTAACGGGAACATCTTTCTCACGACACCATTAACCAATGCTCTCACCGTTACCAGCACTTGTGCCTCCTGCACAGCCATCCGCGGGGAAGCCAATAATCTGAGCGGCACGGGATATGGAGTGTTTGGCGATAGCGATAGCGCACAGTCCGGCGCGGCAGGAGTTTATGGTTTTACCAGCCAGTCGACCGGAACGACATTCGGCGTTTTAGGAGAGTCGGACAGCGCCGTCGGGCTTGGAGTTGCTGGGCGGCGGGGATCGTCGTTCGGCGCAGTGGCCCGGGGCATAATCGGGAGCGTCCCGGTCGGAGTGTTGGGTGACTCGAACGGCTACGGAGTGGCTGCCACCTCGGATAGCAGCAATGCGTTGATAGTGGGAAACAACAGTGGCGCCGACACCGTGGTCGTTTTCGCCAATGGTGGAGGAGCCCCCATCTTCGCTCAGGGCACCGGAGGCAGCCTGTTTTTGGACGCCAATGGCAACCTGAGTGTCAGCGGCGCAATCAGCGCAGGCACCAAGGACTTCAGGATTGACCATCCATTGGATCCAGCTAACAAATACCTCTACCACGCCTCGATCGAATCCTCGGAGATGAAGAACATCTACGACGGCGTAGCCGTGCTCGATGCGAGCGGGTCAGCGACCGTCGAATTGCCAGATTGGTTTCAGGCGGTGAACGGAGACTTCCGCTACCAACTTACCGCGATTGGAGCGCCAGGACCGAATCTTCATATCGCGCATGAAATTGCCAACAACCGGTTCGCGATTGGCGGCGGCCAGCCCGGGATGAAGGTCTCTTGGCAGGTCACCGGTGTGCGTCACGACGCCTACGCGAAGGCTCACCCGTTGCAGGTGAGCGTGGACAAGCGTGCCGACGAGCGCGGCTACTACATTCACCCGGAACTCTACGGGGCGCCGACGGAGAAGAATCTGGCCTCCGCTCATCGCACGCAAATGATGCAGCAAGCGAAAGCAAAAGGAGTCTGGCCAGCAGACGCAGTCAAGTAGCTTCACCGCTGCGGTCACTTTTAGCGAATCGCGTAACTCGAAACCGAGTTTGAGTGAAACATCGAGTTAAAGGGAGAGAATCGCGGTAGACAAAGCAGGTACACAAATAAGACGACCGTTCTCACTTCCATCGCTCAGCTGCACATGCCTCGCTCATGGCATAACCTGACTAACAGTAGGCCCTGAAGCCGCTTCGGAATGTCAGACATCTAATGACTGCCGGTTGTTTGACCTGCGCAGTCGAAAGCCCGGTTGGAATCTGGCCGGTGAGTGCCAGATGCTAAACTGACCGCTAGTTACCGGCTTTGGAGTTGTATATGCGCGAAGTCATTATTGCATCGTCTGTCCGCACCCCTGTAGGACGCGCCTCTAAAGGCGCGCTTCGTAACACTCGTCCCGATGAATTGGCCGCGGTTGCGATTAAAGGCGCGCTCGAACGCGTTCCCGCGGTCGATCCGAAAGAGATCGAAGACGTTATTCTGGGTTGCGCCACGCCCGAGGCTGAGCAAGGCATGAACGTCGCACGGATCGCGGCGCTCAGGGCGGGACTGCCAGTGGAAGTCTCGGCGCTCACCATCAATCGTTTCTGTTCTTCCGGCCTGCAGGCGATTGCCATGGCAGCGGAACGCATCATGAGCGGAGGCGCAGAGATCATCGTGGCTGGCGGCACCGAATCAATGTCCATGATTCCGATGGGCGGGCACAAAATTTCACCCAATCCCTGGCTCGTCGACCATTACCCAGACGCCTACCTCACCATGGGCCTCACCGCTGAACGCCTCGCGCAGCGCTTCGGCATCACGCGCCAGGCCGCGGACGAGTTCTCCCTACGCAGCCACCAGAAAGCGCTGGCGGCAATCCAGGCAGGCAAATTCGCGGATGAAACTGTCCCCGTGCCGGTCAGCTTCACCACACCCAATGGATCGAAACCAAAGCGGCAGGAAATTGTTTTCAAAGTAGATGAGGGCCCGCGCGCCGACACCTCGCTCGAAGCCCTGCTCTCCCTCAAGCCGGCTTTCCACGCCAAGGGCACTGTGACTGCGGGAATTCGTCGCAGACTTCGGATGGTGCGGCCGCCTCGGTGGTCATGTCCGCCGAGCGCGCTAAGGCGCTTGGCATCAAGCCGCTCGTACGCTACGTATCTTTCGCTACGGCCGGGTACAAGCCAGAGGAAATGGGTATTGGCCCCGTGTTCGCGATCCCCAAAGCGCTGAAGTTGGCCGGACTCAAGCTGTCCGATATCGACGTGATCGAGCTGAACGAAGCTTTCGCGGCGCAGTCGCTGGCCGTGATCAAAGAAGCTGGTCTCGATCCCGAGAGTGTGAATCCCAACGGCGGAGCAATTGCTTTGGGACATCCGCTGGGCTGCACCGGCGCCAAGTTGACAGCGACGATCATTCGCGAGCTCAAGCGTCGCAATGCACGGTACGGCTTGGTGACGATGTGTGTGGGCGGCGGCATGGGAGCGGCCGGGATATTCGAAAATCTGAATTGAGGTCAAAATCTTTAACCACGGAGGATCACAGAGGATCACAGAGAAACTTTTGGATTTGTGATAGGGTGCAATCGTCCCAGATATAGAGGGCAAGATGGCTAGCCACGCGATCGTTCACGCGCCCCGCGTCAACCAAGTCACGGGAATCATTGTAACTACGGCACTGAAAGTGCATTCGAAACTCGGCCCTGGACTTCTTGAGAGTGCTTACGAAGCCTGCATGATCTACGAACTCAGGAAACAAGGGCTTAAAGCGCTCAGCCAAGTCGCTTTGCCAGTGGTATACGATGACGAAATTATCGACCTAGGCTACCGTATCGACTTGCTCGTGGAGGACCTGGTAATCGTAGAATTGAAGTGCGTCGAATGCATCAATCCAGTGCATCAGGCTCAGTTACTCTCATACATGCGACTGAGCGGCAAGAATGTAGGCCTTCTAATTAACTTTCATGTTGCTCACCTTCGTAACGGCATCAAGCGAATGGTCGATGGTAGAAATTGGGAAAAGTGAAATAATTACCTCTGTGACCCCCTGTGCCCTCTGTGGTTAGGAAAGGTTTTCTATGGCCACCACGACTGCAGTTTCCAGCACCAGAATCTCTGGCGGCAGCTTCCTTCTCGAAGAGCGCCGCACTGACGAAGTCTTCACGCCCGAAGACTTCACGGAGCAGCACCAGCTTATCGGCCAAACGGCGGAAGAGTTTGCCGTTCAATGAGATCCTGCCTAACGTCGAGAAGATGGAGCACAAAGACTTCTCCATCACTCGCAATCTGTTGAAGAAAGCTGGCGAGCTCGGCCTCAGCTCGGCCGAGATTCCCGAGGCCTACGGCGGCCTGGAAATGGACAAAGTCACCGCCGCGGTTATTGCCGACCATATCGCCAAGTATGCCGGCTTCGCCACTACTTGGGGCGGGCACACCGGCATCGGCACGCTGCCCATCGTTTATTTCGGTACCGAGGAGCAGAAGAAGAAATATCTACCTCGACTGGCGGCTGGAGAAATTGTAGGGGCGTATGCGCTGTCGGAAGCCTCATCCGGCTCAGACGCTCTGAACTGCCGCGCCCGTGCGGTGCTCTCGCCGGACGGCAAGCATTACGTCCTCAACGGCGAGAAGATGTGGATCACGAACGCCGGTTTCGCCGACCTATACACCGTCTTCGCCAAAGTCGATGGCGAAAAATTCACCGCCTTTCTTGTCGAAAGAACTTTTCCGGGATTTTCCGTCGGCGCGGAAGAACATAAGATGGGCATTCGTGGCTCATCTACTTGTCCGATCATTCTTAACGACTGCAAAGTCCCCGCCGAAAACGTCCTCGGCGAAATCGGCAAGGGACACGTCATCGCCTTCAACATCCTGAACGTTGGGCGATTTAAGCTGGGCGCAATGTGTGTGGGCGGGGCACGTGTCTCGCTGGAAAACGCCATCAGTTACGCCAAGCAGCGCAAAGCGTTCGGGAAAGTCATCGCTGACTTCGGTCTGGTGCGCGAAAAGCTAGCGAATATGGCCGTTGGCGTCTACACCGGCGAGGCTCTGGTCTATCGCACCGTCGGCATGATGGACGTTGCGCTCGCTGAAGTCGACAAGGCCGGGGCTGATGCAGCGAAAGAAACCCGCAAAGCCATCGAGGAATATGCCGTCGAGTGCTCGATCATCAAGGTCTGGGGCTCAGAGATGGTCGACTACGTTGTCGACGAGACCGTGCAGATTTATGGTGGCTACGGCTTCGTCGAGGAGTATCCTGCCGAGCGCGCTTACCGTGATGCGCGCATCAACCGCATCTTTGAAGGTACCAACGAAATCAACCGCCTGATCATCACAGGCTTTCTGCTGAAGCGGGCCATGTCGGGACAGTTGCCGCTAATGCCGGCAATTAAGAAGCTGATGGACGAAGTGCTGTCCGGACCGTTGCTCAGCGAAGACCTTGAAGGTCCGCTCGTGGAGGAACGCAAGCTGGTGACTTCCGCCAAAAAGCTCGGTCTGTTCGCTGCTGGCGCGGCGACGCAGAAATACATGCAGGCGATCCAAGACCAGCAGGAGATCATGGGCGCCATTGCAGACATGGTGATCGAAACCTACGCTATGGAGTCCGCTGTACTGCGTGCGCAGAAGATCGCTGAAGGCAGTGGTGAAGCCGCGGCCGAGCTACCGATCGCCATGACCCGCGTTTACCTCTCGCAGGCCATGGAGAAGATCGAAGCGGCAGCCAAGAAAGTAATCGCAGCGGTAGCTGACGGTGACATGCTGCGCACTCAGCTTGCGATTTTGCGTCGCTTGGCGAAGCATGAGCCGTTCAACACAATTGAACTGCGGCAGCGGATCGCTCAAAAGGTGATCGAGCGGGGAAAGTACACGCTGGCGTAGGATTGCTGGACGGCCTGATTTCGACAACAGTGCGCGTGTTTTTGTTTTTCAATTCCGGGCGTTGAAGCGCACAATTAGTAGAGGGCGAGGTTACTCAATGCACATGGGCACATTCACCGCGGTATTGCACAAGGAAGGCGAGCTCTACGTTGCCGAATGCCCCGAAGTAGGCACGGTGAGCCAGGGCAAGACCGTCGAAGATGCGGTGGCCAATCTTAAGGAAGCCACTGAATTGTACCTCGAGGAATTTCCGTCGGAGAGTTCCGGCCGTCCGTTGGTTACGGTCTTCGAGGCGCGCTATGCCTAAACTGCCCCGGTTGAAAGGGGCAGATGCCATCCGCGCTCTTGAACGTCTAGGTTTTAGCCAAATTCGGAAACGCGGAAGTCATGTAGTAATGAAACGAATGGGTCCGGAGGGAACAAGAGGCTGTGTGGTGCCTTTACAAGATCGTTCGCTTCGGGACGATGCCGGGCCGCTTAAGCAGGCAGGATGACGACCGAAGATTTCATCGAGAAACTTTAATCCTTCTTTTTCAACTCCTCCATCACACTCTGGATCAACTCCTTCGCGTCTGTCAGGCTCTTCATTATCATTTGAATATCCATGACTGGCTTGCCCGGCCAGCGCTGGCTCTGACAGTAGACCCCATGTTGGCCCACAAGGGCCATAGCGTCAGTGATCATGTCCATGGTCACGGCTAGGCGCCCCCGAGGTACTCCCATCATGGTCTCGTAGTGCTCCAGTTCCTCTTGCTTTTCATGAAATACCGGCATGGCTTGATTGTACTGTCCGTCCGCTCAGGCGCATAATTTACCGGACTTGCTGTCTTGCTCTTGCATTCTTGCGTCAAAGCACCTAGCAACTAGCCGCTGCCAGACGTCGTATGATTTCTGTTCACGGACCAAGCTAAGCGCTAAATGCCTTCGAGGAGAGATTCATGAAAAAATGCGTCGCATTGGTAACCCTGCTGCTGTTCACTCTCACTCTGTTTCTGCCGCCAGCAGGACAGCAAGCGTCCCAGCCCGGCCGCCACGGCTTGCTGCCAGTTCAGCTGACGGCAAAACCATCAAAACCGACTACTCCAGCCCGCGCACAAAAGGCCGCAAGATTTTTGGCGGACTTGTGGCTTACGGCGAAGTTTGGCGTACGGGAGCGAATGAATCGACTACCTTGTCACGAACGCCAATCTGACTGTCGGCGGCAAAGACATACCCGCGGGCAGTTATACGATGTTCACTCTTCCCACCGCCGATAAATGGACGCTGATCATCAACAAGAAGACCGGGGAGTGGGGTACAGATATCATGGAGCATCCGACGAACTGGCTCGTATGGACATGAAGGTTTCGAAGACGCCGGCCGCAGTAGAGAACTTCACTATCGCATACGATCAGAAAGGCGGCAGTTGCGTTCTGACTTTGAGTTGGGAGAACACGCAGGCTTCCGTGGAGATGGCTGAGAAAAAAGTAGGAGATCAGCGAACTAGCACGTTAACGGCTAGTCTGGGTTTCCAGCGCAACACCGGCTTCCGGGCAGCGGCCGTTTCATCAAGCCGTGATACCCGCGTCGTGTGCGGTGCATCGAGCACCATTTGCGGATCTTCTTCCGCTTCTTCTGCAATCGACTTCATCGCTTCGATAAACAGATCCATCTCTTCCTTGGACTCGCTCTCCGTAGGCTCGATCATCAGCGCGCCCGGAACGATCAGCGGAAATGCTGTCGTATAAGGATGGAAGCCGTAATCGATCAGCCGCTTGGCGATGTCCATGGTTTTCACGCCCTTCTTCGCTTGCAGCCTGTCACTGAAGACCACTTCGTGCATGGTTGGCGTCGAGTAAGGAAGATCGTAGATCCCCTCGAATCCTTTGCGGATGTAATTGGCGTTGAGGACGGCATCTTCGGTAGTTTCGCGTAGTCCGTCCGGGCCGTTTGCCAAGGTGTACGCCAAGGCTCTCACGAACATTCCAAAGTTTCCGTAAAACGCACGCACCCGGCCAACCGAGTGCGGACGGTCGTAGTCGAACGCCAGTGTGCCGTCTGCCTTTGTCACGACCACTGGCTTGGGAAGAAACGGCTCGAGGAAGCGCTTGATCGCTACCGGGCCAGAACCCGGTCCGCCTCCGCCGTGAGGAGTGGAGAACGTCTTGTGTAGGTTGAGATGCATCAGGTCCACGCCGAAATCGCCTGGCCGCACCTTGCTCACCAACGCGTTCATGTTGGCGCCGTCCATATAAAGCAGGCCACCCTTGGCATGCATGATGTCGGCGATCTTGTGGATCTCCTGCTCGAAGACTCCCAGCGTGTTGGGATTGGTCAGCATCAGCGCGGCGACGTCCTCGTTCATCTGGCCCTTGGAGCGCTGCGATATCCACCATGCCCTGCGCGTTTGACTTCAGATTCTCCACGCCGTAGTTGACCATGGCGGCGGTTGCCGGATTGGTGCCATGAGCCGAGTCAGGAATCAGAATCTTTTTTCGGGGAGTGCCCTTCGACTGGTGATACGCGCGCACCATAAGCAAGCCGGTAAGTTCGCCGTGTGCGCCAGCCGCGGGCTGTAGGGTGATGGCATCCATGCCAGTGATTTCTGTCAGGCAGTCGCTAAGCGTCTTCATGATGCGCAAAGCGCCCTGCGAAACTCGTTCCGGTTGATAAGGATGACCATTTGCCAGGCCATCAAAGCGCGCCACCACTTCGTTCACTCGCGGGTTGTACTTCATGGTGCAGGAACCGAGCGGGTACATCCCAAGATCAATGGCGTAGTTCCAGGTGGAAAGGCGCGTGAAGTGGCGGATGATTTCGATCTCGCTTACTTCAGGCATATTGCCGAGGTCTTTTCTTTCGGCTGACCCTAGAAGCTTCTTCGTGTCTACTTCGGGAACATCGAGTGGTGGCAACCTCCAGGCCGCTTTCCCCGGCGATGACTTCTCGAAGATCAAGCCTTCATTCTGGTTGACGTGACGGGTGGCTTTTCGAGTGGCGTGCTTCATCGCGCCACCTCCTGGACGTCGGCTTCCTTGGCGGTCTTTACCGAGCCGTCCCCCTCAGCAATCACGCCGGCGGCAGTGTCGATCGCGGTACGCGTGGTCATTTCCGTGCAGCACCATAACGCAGCGTTGCCGAGCTCAGGATAGAACTTGTTCAGCGGAAGTCCGCCAAGAGTCTTGTGTCCCAAGAGACGTGCGTTGATGGCGTAAGGATCTTCGCTGGTCTGCACTACGAATTCGTTGAAACGAGGCGCGCCGGAAAACAGCAATTTGGCATACTTGCTGAACTGTCCGACGGCATAAGCGGTCTTGGCCAGATTCTGCTTCGCCAATTCGCGCAAGCCGACCTTGCCATAAATCGTCATGAAGATATTGACCATCAGGGCAACCAGCGCCTGGTTGGTGCAGATGTTCGACGTGGCCTTCTCGCGCCGGATGTGCTGTTCGCGTGTGGCCAGCGTGAGCACGAATCCGCGCTTGCCGTTTCGGTCCGTCGTTTGGCCGACGAGACGGCCCGGCATCTGGCGGACGAACTGCTCGCGAGTCGCGATCACACCGCAGTACGGACCTCCGAAACCGAGGGGGACACCGAACGATTGAGCCTCCATGGCGATGATGTCCGCCTGCCGTGGCGGCTCCACAATGCCGAGCGAGACTGCTTCCGCGATCGACACTACCAGCAAGGCTCCTCGCTTGTGCGCGATATCGGCGATGGTGGCAACGTCTTCAACCGTTCCGAAGAAGTTGGGTGATTGAATGAGGACGCAAGCTGTTTCCTCGGTGATGGATTTATCCAAGGCTTTCAGGTCGAGCCGGCCACTCTCGGTGAACGGCAGAGTGTTCAATGGCAGATGCTGATGATGCGCATAGGTCTCCAACACCTCGCGATATTCGGGATGCACGCTCCGCGCAATCACCACCGAACGCCGTCCGGTGAGACGGACGCCCATCATCACCGCTTCAGCAGCCGCGGTGGAACCGTCATACATCGAGGCGTTGGCGACCTCCATGCCGGTCAGTTCGCAGATCATGCTCTGAAATTCGAAAATCGACTGCAGCGTGCCCTGCGAGATCTCCGCCTGATACGGCGTGTAGGCAGTGAGAAATTCGCCGCGCGAGATGAGCGAGTCAATGATCACGGGTCGGTAGTGATAGTAGGCGCCGGCCCCCAGGAAGTTGGCGTATCCATCGCCATTTTCCTGGGCGCGCTCGCGAAACCACTCCACAATCTCTGATTCCGCCATCTGGCGCGGTACTTTGAGATCACGCTTCAGCCGGTATTCGGCGGGGATGGCCGCAAACAGGTCATCAATCGAGCGCGCGCCGATCGCTTTCAACATGGCTTCACGGTCGGCAGGAGATTTTGGTAAGTAACGCATAAGGATTTTAGTAGATGTCGTGGACGGTCAGTTTGATTGCGATGGGCGAACTTAGTGTCCCGCCTCCTCCGCGACAAATTTCTCGTAGTCGGCAGCCGAGAGCAGGGAATTCAATTCATTCGGATCTTTCATCGTGATCTTGATCAGCCATGCACTGTGAGCGTCCTTGTTGATTTTTTCTGGCGCCGTAGCCAACTCGCTGTTGACCTCGGTTACTGTCCCCGAGGCAGGCGCGTAAAGGTCGGATACAGCCTTGACCGACTCGATGGTGCCGAAAGTCTTGCCGGCCGTGGTCTCCGAACCAACTTTAGGCAGTTCGGCAAACACGATGTCACCCAGCGACTCTTGTGCATAGTTTGTGATGCCGATAGTCGCATTCTTGCCGTCGGCTTTGATCCACTCGTGCTCTTTGGTGTACTTGAAGTCGCTTGGATAAGGCATGCTCTTCCTTTGTGCTCTTATGTCCTTGGTGATTCAGTCCTCTTCGGTCGCTTGTAGAACGGAGTCGGCACCACCTGAGCTTTCACACCTTGGCCTCTCACCTCCACCTTGACGGTGGATCCTACATCCGAGAATCGCGGGGGGACGTAGGCCAACGCAATATTCTTCTTCAAGAACGGTGCGGGAGAACCGCTGGTGACGTAGCCAATTTCGCTTCCCACTGTCATCCAGAACTTTGTATCCATCACGGGCGATGCCGCGCTCGATCATCTCCAGACCAACCAGCGTGCGCTGCAAACCGCTGGCCTTCGCCTTCTCCAACGCGACGCGGCCAATAAAATCCTGCTTCTCCATCTTGCAAAACCGATCGAGCCCAGCTTCCCAGACGTTGATTGTGTCAGAGATCTCGTGGCCGTAGAGCGGCAGCTTGGCTTCCAGGCGGAGCGTGTTGCGAGCTCCCAAACCGCAAGGCAAGACCCCAAATTCTTTGCCGGCCTCCAGGATTTCGTTCCACACACGAGCGCTGGTAGCTTCGTCCGCAGGAATATAGATTTCGAATCCGTCTTCGCCCGTGTAACCGGTGCGAGCGATGAGAATACTCTTGAGCCCACAAACCGTGCCTCGAGTGACCCAGTAAAACTTGACGGCGCTGAGATCGGCGTCGGTGAGCTTCTGCAGCAGGTTAACTCCCTTAGGCCCCTGGATTGCGATCTGGGTAAATTCATCCGACAGATTCTCGACCTTGCAGTTGAAGTCCCGAGTATTGTCACGAACCCAGCTGAAATCTTTCTCCCGTGTTCCGGCATTGATCACCAGTAGATACTCATCCTCGGTGAGGCGGTGGACGATCACATCGTCCACAAATGTGCCCTGCGGGTAGAGCAAGGCTGAATACTGCGCTTGGCCCACAGCTAGACGGGAGGCGTCATTCATGGAAATGTGCTGCACCGCAGCCAGCGCCCCGGGTCCCGCCAGACGGATATCGCCCATGTGGCTGACGTCGAAGATCCCAACGCCGGTGCGAACTGCCATGTGCTCGGCGATGATGCCGCCAGAGGAGGGATATTCTACCGGCATGTCCCAGCCGTTGAATTCGACCATCCTCGCGCCCATCTGGCGATGGACAGCATTAAGCGCGGTTTTGCGAGTGGTCGGCGTGGTCGCCTCAACAGCGGGCAATGAAAACCTCGATCAGGGCAGTAGCTGGGGCTGCCGGGGATGGTGAGACTAGTTACCGTAACATGTGAACGGCGGACGCTTCAACCGCAGCACCAACGGTTACCAACGGAACTTTCCCTGCTCCGGAAGGCGCGCTAAAGTTCGCGCATGGCAACCACTACCAAGACCAAATACCGTTGCATGCAATGCGAGATGCCCGAAGACAAGTGCGACTGCGAAAAGTATTGTTGCTTGTGCCAGGGACAAATCGCCATCCGGCTCTGCCATGATGGCCTTTACTATTGCCCGCCCTGCCGCGAGGCTTGTGACTATAAGGTGTCCGACTAGCTGCTCGGAAACAGAGGCCACTTCGGCTCCCTCAGGCCCCTCAAACAACGACGGCCTCTTTGTACTCCCCGAAACACCTTGCGCATGGTGTCGGAGATTTCGCCGACAGTAGCGTAAGCATCCACCGCGGCCACGATGCGGGGCATGAGATTTGCGCCGGAGCGTGCCGCTTCTTCGATTTGACGCAGGGAGTCTTTCCAGGGCTGAAGATCACGGCGTGCGCGCAGAGCGTTTAGTCGTTCGACCTGCTTGCGTTCGAGGGATTCGTCGATGCGCTGAATCGGAATCGGTTTTTCGTCTTCAACTGTAAAGCGGTTCACACCCACGACTACAGCCTCCTCGCGGTCTACCTGCTGTTGGAATTCATAGGCGGCATTCTGGATTTCCTGCTGTATATAGCCGCGCTCGATCGCTTTCAGCATGCCGCCGAGCGCGTCAATTTTCTCCAGATAGGCAGTCGCATGCTTGTCGATTTCGTTGGTGAGTGTCTCGATGTAGTATGACCCGCCTAGCGGATCGACGGCGTTCGGCACCCCCGATTCATAAGCGACGATCTGTTGGGTGCGCAGCGCGATGCGTGCCGCTTGCTCAGTGGGAAGCGCCAGCGCTTCGTCGTATGAGTTGGTGTGCAACGACTGGGTGCCGCCGAGAACCGCGGCCAGTGCCTGAATCGCCGTGCGGACAATATTGTTTTCCGGCTGCTGCGCGGTTAGCGTAGATCCGGCGGTTTGAGCGTGGAAGCGCAGCATCCAGGAGCGCGGATTCTTGGCCTTAAAATGGTCCCGCATGATGCGCGCCCACATACGTCGCGCAGCTCTAAACTTGGCCACCTCTTCTAGAAAATTATTGTATGCGTTGAAAAAAAATGAAATCCGCGGAGCGAAGTTGTCTACGTCGAGGCCAGCATTGATCGCGGCCTGGACGTAGGCGATGCCATTGCCTAGTGTGAACGCGACTTCCTGCACCGCCGTAGACCCGGCCTCGCGCATGTGATAGCCGGAGACGGAGATCGTGTTCCATTCAGGAATGTTTTCGCTGGTCCACGCGAACATATCCGTGATGATGCGCATGGCCTCACGAATGGGATAGATATACGTGCCTCTCGCGATGTATTCCTTGAGGACGTCGTTCTGCACCGTGCCAGAGAGCTGGCGAATATCCGCGGCGCCCTGGCGGCGGGCGACCGCCACGTAAAGCGCCAGCAGGATGGACGCGGTGGCGTTGATGGTCATCGAGGTCGAAATCTTGGTCAGATCAATTCCCTCGAAGAGACGCTGCATGTCTTCGATGGAGTCGATAGCGACCCCGACTTTGCCAACCTCGCCCGTGGCCAACGGGTTGTCTGAGTCGAGACCGATTTGCGTGGGCAAGTCGAATGCGACCGACAGGCCAGTTGTGCCGTGGGCCAGCAAATATTTGTAACGCTTGTTAGATTCCTCGGCGTCGCCCATGCCGGCGTACTGGCGCATGGTCCAGAGCCGCCCTCGATACATGGTGGCCTGCACCCCGCGGGTATAGGGATATTGCCCTGGGTAGCCGACGGTGCATTCCAGATCCGAGCCTTCGAGGTCAGCGGGCGTATACAGCGAGTGAACGGGGATGTGGGAGGAAGTCTGCGGGTCAGCGGGGACGCTGTCGGCGCTCTTGAGCTTTTCTGCCATGAGATTAGCTCTTCTTCCGCACTCTCCAGAATGAACTCACGCCGAACCAGGCGAATGTCAGTGTGAAAATAATTGCCACCAGCACACGGCCTGAGGTGGCCTGGCCCACTTGGTATTTGTTGTACTCACGAACCAACGCCCCCGCTCCGATGGCTGCTAAGAATAGGAAAACAAGGCCCGTGACCTCAAGCCAGAGTTGGCCCAGGATGCGTCCCCAGCTGCTGGTGATAGCCCGCGCCGCGTGCAGGATGGCACCCACCGTCCGGTTGCGTCCGGCCTGCTGAGCTGCGATCCGGGCCATGATGCTGATTTTGCGGGCGGTAGAGACGTTGACCATCGCCATCGATTTTAACAGTGTTCGGGGTTACAATAGCCGGCTGGCATAACAGCGTGCCATAAAACGCTGAACTGCATCTAAAGAACTAAGAAATTGATCGGAGTTCGGGAGAGGACGCCTCAAGGCTGTCGGCAGACGCCGGCGCTGCAATTGGCAAGGGGGCCACGTGGACCAGCAACTGAAGCAGTTGATGAAGGAACTAGGCGAAGCGATCAACGAGTCCTTGGCGGACTCCGAGCAGATTGCCGAGGTCGTTTCCAAAATCAAAGATGGCGGCTACGACATTTTCCTGGTGCTCGAGGCGACGATCGGAGTCAGCAAGCCGGGTGAAAAATCCAGTGACAAGACGTCCATGGTGACCACGCTTACCAGTAATCCAGAGTTTAAAATCAGCGATCAGGACCTCAAGTTCCTGAAATCGTTGCGGATCAAGATCGACAGCGACGCGGCCTAGATCGCCTCAAAAACACCTGTTTCTCAGGACTTTTTTCGTATTTCTCGTCCGCTGCTCATTCGTCAGTTCGCGGTTCCCCCCCGCGAGGAATCATCAGCCACGCTACCGCCGAGCTGGCCGCCGACAGTCCGGCACAAATCAACATCACTAGGCGGAATCCAAACAGAAATGCCGTGGAAATCGCCGCCCGAATCATAGCTGAGGTGCTGGCATCGAGGTTGGAAGGCGGTTCGAGGGCGCCGAGCCTGATCGCGTTCGAGCGAATCTCGTGGAGAACGTCGGCTGAGAGGCCAACCCCTGTCAGCGCGTGTTGCAGACTGAAACTAAACGCACTTACCATGACGATTCCAAGAATTGCAATGGCCAGGACCCCCGCGACCCGAGCTACCGCATTATTGATGCCAGAGGCAGTACCGGCATGATCCTGATCTACTGAATTCATCACCACCGTGGTCAAAGGTGCGACGCTGACCGCCAAACCAAAACCGAGAACAACAAACGCAGGAAAAAATGTTGCCCAGTAACTGCCGCCGATTCCGGGCGCGGCGAAGAGAGCGAAGCCGGCGGCCGCTATGAGAGGGCCTATTATCAGGGGGTTCCTGGGGCCGTAACGCGTCACCAACCCGCCGGACCAGCGCGACAGAAGGAACATGAGCAGAATGAGTGGCAAGGCAGATGCACCGGTTGCCGTCGCCGAATATTTTTGTACTTGGATCAAATTCATTGGAAACAGGAAGAAAAAAATCCCGAGCGCGGAATAAAGCAGCAAGGTCAGCAGACTTGCCCCACTGAAAGCGGGAGATTTGAAGAGCGTCAGCGGAACCATCGGGGAATGTGTCCGGGCCTCGATGAACACAAAGACCACGAGAGCGGCAACTCCGGCTCCCAGGCTCCCAAAAACCAGGGGATGGCTCCAACCGAAAGTTGACGACTCGAGGAATCCATTGACTAAGCCGCCCAACCCAATAGTGGCGAGCAGAGCCCCCGTCCAATCCAGGCGTCCGGCAGCGCGGTTTCGGGTTTCCGGAATGCGCCACAGTGAAATTGCGATCACCGCGGCAGCGAGGGGAAGATTAAGGAAGAAAACCCAGTGCCAGGACGCATTCTGGACAAGCCATCCGCCAAAGACCGGACCCAGCGCTGTGGTAATCGCCGTAAATCCGGACCAGGTTCCAATTGCTTGACCTCGCGATTTTTCATCGAAGCTGGCACTGATAATCGCGAGGCTCCCAGGGACCAGAAATGCTGCTCCTATACCCTGAATGCTGCGGGCGATGATTAACTGTTCGATGCTTGAGGAGAAGCCGCAAGCCGCCGAGGCGACCGCAAAAATTCCCACGCCCACCAGGAAGATCAACCGACGGCCGTAGCGATCGCCCAGTGCGCCGCCAACGAGAATCAGAGCGGCAAGGAATAGTCCATACGATTCGACAACCCACTGCACTCCGACGACGGTCGCGTGGAAGCTCGATTGCAGCGCAGGCAAAGCGACATTGACGACGGTGCCATCGATGAACGCCATGCTGGAGCCAACAATGGTGGCCGCCAGGACCCAAGGGCCGGTCTTAAGTACTGCAGGGATCATCAGCAGTCCGCGATTGGACTACAACTTCATCGCATGGCGTCTTCATGGAGATTATGGATGCCTTTGTGTGCCAATGCGCTCCAAGGTGACTTTTGCCACCCGAAACCCTATGTGTGGGGATGCGGAACGTAAATGGCGCGACCAAAGACCGATCTCTGCATCCAATAAGTCTATTCAAGCGGCACAAGTCTAGAATTATCCATTAACTTAACTGTTGTATCTATCTGAGACTGAATCATGGCGAAACCCATTTTGCTGAGCGTCGATGACGACACTGATGTTTTGCGGTCGATTGAGCGCGATTTGCGATCGCGCTACGGGGCTGACTACCGTGTGCTGGGAAGCGATTCTCCCGAGGGAGCACTCGACCTTTTGAGGCAATTGAAGGTGCGGAATGACAGTGTGGCCCTTTTGCTTGCGGACCAGCGCATGCCCCGCATGGATGGCATCGGATTTCTGCAGGAAGGAATGCGGATGTTTCCCGACGCAAAGCGGGCATTGCTCACTGCTTACGCCGACATGAATGCTGCCATCAGTGCTATCAATCAGGTTAATATAAACTATTTTTTTCTCAAGCCTTGGGATCCTCCCGCGGAGCACCTGTATCCGCAATTAGATGACCTGCTCGATGATTGGCGTGCGTCGTATCGTCCGAGCTTCGAAGGAATACGGGTACTAGGCACGCGCTGGTCCCCTCGCTCCTATGAGTTGCGCGACTTCCTGGCACGCAACCACGTTCCTTACCAGTGGATTGACGTTGAGCTTTCAGCCAATGATCCTGAGACGAAGCGTCTTCTAGAGGCGCTGGGCCCAGAGGGGGCCGATCTCCCGGTGGTATTGTTCCAGGACGGAACCAAACTTCTGGAGAGCGTTCCGGCGGAAGTCGCGAAGAAAATAGGCTTACGAACGCGTGCGCAGACTGACTTCTACGATCTCGCAATCGTTGGAGGAGGGCCGGCGGGTCTGGCGGCCGCGGTTTATGGCGCATCGGAGGGACTGCACACGGTTATGGTCGAGCGCGAAGCGCCTGGCGGTCAGGCAGGCATGAGTTCGCGCATTGAGAACTATCTGGGATTTCCTGCAGGCCTCAGCGGCAATGATCTGGCGCGGCGCGCAGTCGTGCAGGCCCAGCGCTTTGGAGTGGAAATTTTGTCGCCAGTCGAGGCTGTAGGTGTTCGCACGGAAGGTTCTTATCGCATCATCAAGCTGGCGGACGGCAACGAGATCTCCTGCCACGCGTTGATGGTTGCGACCGGAGTACAGTGGCGGCGCCTAGAGGCGCCCGGAATTGATCGCTTGCAGGGAGCGGGCATCTACTACG
>CAVSNS010000027.1:0-137354 GCA_963729325.1 uncultured Acidobacteriota bacterium | reverse complement strand
TTCAGCAGTTAATTTCGATCCCGCCGCACCGATGTTTCCACTCGTTCCCGGCGATTATGCGAAGGAGTTGGCGGGAAAAATTGATGAATTCTCTACGCTCGGTATGGCCGAGGATCACAACGGCTTAAATAATGGCCGTCTCGATGAGGCTGCCTACCTGCAGCAGTGCGACCTGGTGCTGCGCGAGCGCGAGCGAATGATGCGATTTGAACTCGCCGGTTCAGCGAGGGCTTGTTCTTCATGCTCTTCGATACACCAGACCGGGTGCAGCATATGTTGTGGCGTTTTCGCGACCCCGAACATCCCTGCTTTGAACCGGACTTGGCTCCTGAATTCGCAACTCGCATTGAAGAACATTATCGTCAATGCGACGCGTTATTGGCTTATGTGCTCGAAAAAGTGGATGAGCATACTCTGCTCATGGTGCTGTCTGATCACGGCTTCGGCACTTTCCGCCGCACCTTCGACACCAACACCTGGCTTTGGCAAAACGGTCTCCTCGCCTTGAAAGACCACCACAAGCCAGACGAAGACCTGGGTGAAGGCTTCACGCAAGTCGACTGGTCGAAGACTTATGCCTACGCTCTTGGTCTTGGCGGAATTTATCTGAACCTCAAAGGGCGCGAGGGTGCCGGAATCTTAGAACAAGGCACGGAAACTGAGCAGGTACGCCACGCGATCCAAAGCGGCTTGGCGGAGTTTCCCGATCCGGGAACGCAGAGAGCTGCTATCCGCACTGTGTCGCGACGGGAAGAGTTATACTCGGGTGCATTCATGGAAAATTCTCCGGACTTATTGATCAATTTCCATCCTGGGTTTCGCGTCTCCTGGCGAACCGCCGTGGGCGGTTTTGCACACTCGCTGCTCGAAGATAACAAGCGTCGCTGGAGCGGAGACCATATCGTCGACCCGGAAGCCGTACCCGGCATCCTCTTCATGAATCGTGCGGCACGGCGCAATCACGCACGAATCATTGACCTGGCGCCGACGATCCTGAATTATCTGGGTATACAGGCCCCACAATCGATGGAAGGCAGTTCCTTACTCTGACCGCTTAATCTAGACTCATGAAAATCTGTGTGCTAGGACTTGATTGCGCGGCGCCAGAAATCATATTTGGCGATGAACGGCTGGTGAACATTCGCCGCCTGATGGATTTGGGCGTCTACGGGCGGCTGCAGAGTGTGATTCCGCCCATTACCGTGCCTGCCTGGATGTGTATGAGCACCAGCCAAGACCCAGGTTCGCTCGGCGTCTATGGATTCCGCAATCGTTCCGACCACTCTTACGACAAGTTGGGATTTGCAAATTCCACCTCTATCAAGGCGCTAGCCATCTGGGATCATCTGGCGCGCGAAGGAAAGAAGTCGATTGTGGTCGGAGTGCCGCCAAATTACCCGCCGCGTCGCGTCAATGGCATCAGCATCGGCTGCTTTCTTACGCCGGATACCTTCAAGAACGATTTCACTTATCCGGCAACTCTGAAGGCCAAGCTCACCGAACTTGTAGGCGAGTATCCGGTGGATGTGAAGAACTTTCGCACCGATCGAAAGGATTGGCTCAAGGAAGAAATCTTTGCAATGAGCCGCAAGCAGTGGCAAGTAGTGCGCTGGCTGTCGACAGAACAGGAATGGGATTACTTTCATTTTGTCGATATCGGCCTCGACCGCATGCATCACGGATTTTGGAACTATTTCGACCCCCAGCACGTGCAGTTTGAACCCGGCAATCCTTATCAGAACGCGATTCCGGAATACTACTTATGGCTGGATGAGCAGATCGGCGCCATACTCCAATTGCTGGACAGCGAAACCATTGTGCTGCTGGTTTCAGACCACGGCGCGCAACGTCTCGACGGAGGTTTCGCCGTCAACGAATGGCTCATCCGCGAAGGATTGCTGGTTCTGAACGAATATCCCAAGACGCTTACGCCCTTCGAAAAACTCAATGTGAATTGGAGCCAGACCGAGTCTGGAGCGAAGGTGGCTATTACGCCCGTGTCTTCTTCAATGTTCAGGGGCGCGAGCCCCAGGGCATGATTTCCGCCGCCGATTATGACTGCTTCCAGAATGAGATGAAAGCTCGTCTAGAAGCGCTCCAGGATGACAAAGGTCAGCCGCTGAATTCTCTGGTCTTTAAGCCCAAAGAAATTTACCGCAGCGTGCGGAATGTGGCACCGGACCTCATTGTCCACTTGGGGGGGCTCTACTGGCGTTCCATTGGTACGGTCGGCCATTCGAAAGTCCACGTTCAGGAAAACGACACCGGTCCTGATGGTTGCAACCACGCGCAGTACGGTATGTTTATTTTGAACGGTCCCAATTGCCCGCTCAATGGTGAGTACGATGGTGCCCGCCTCCTTGATATTGCTCCTACATTACTGGATCTTGCGGGATGCGAAATCCCGGAAACGATGCAGGGCCGGTCGCTTATGGCGGGAATGGAAAAGAAAAACGCAGGCCCCGGCTCAAACGAAGCCGAGTCAGAGAAAATCATCCACGACCGGCTCGCTGGACTCGGGTACGTGTAACCTGGAATGGCAGCTTTCTCAACGCGCTAAGCCCAGCGATGTGGCGCCGGGGCCATACAAGTTAACCAGAACTTTTTCGGCCGCTTGGGCCCGTGCGATTGTTGCCAGGACCAGTGCCATTACTACCAATCTCACCGGACCGCTTTGAATCAACTGGAATCTCTTGGGAGTGGAAAACGACAGCGGCAGCATGGGTTACATCCAGCTGGTGTTGCAAGTCATCGAGGAGCCGCCTAGCGCGATGCGGGCTAATGCTGACAGGTTGCGTTGGCCGTGTCAGACGATTGAAGGAGATCTTGCAACCATGGCAGATGGTTGGTGAAACATCGCGATTACACGCAATATAAAAAGGCGCCCACTTTGCGATAGGTTGTGATTGTTCGCATCGCCAACCTAGCGCGAGGGAGCGCCTTTATGAGTCAAGAAAAGTATATCGGGATGGACGTTCATCAGGCCAGCATCTCGGTTGCCGTGATGGATGCTCATGGCAAGCTGATTATGGAATGCCTGCTGGAGACCAAGGCGGCCACCATGGTTGAGTTCATTCAAGGAATGCATTGAACTCTGTCACTAACGTTTGAGGAAGGAACGTCGGCAGCCTGGTTACATGACCTTCTAAAGCCCCACGTCGGCTCGTGGTCTGCGATCCACGAAAGAACGCTGTATTAAAGCAGGGCAACAAGAGTGATCGCATTGATGCGCGAAAGCTCGCCGAGTTGTTACGCACAAACCAACTCAAGCCGGTCTACCACGGCGAACACGGAGCGCGCACCTTAAAAGAGTTGGGACGCAGCTATCTCACCATCACCAAAGATGTCACTCGCGTGATGAATCGGATCAAAGCTCTATACCGCAGCTGGGCCATTCCCTGCAGCGGCAGCACCGTCTACGCTCCACGTCATCGCGCAGAGTGGTTGGGCAAGATCGTGGAACCAGGGGTTCGGGTTCGAGCCCAACGGCTCTATCAGCAACTGGATGGGTTGCAACCCGTGCGTCTCGAAGCACGACGCGACCTCCTGCCGGGAGAGCCACAAGCATCCTGCCGTTAAGTTACTTCGCCAGATTCCTTCCATCGGTCCGATTCGGTCGGCCTTGCTGGTAGCCTTGCTCCAGACACCACGGTTTTGCGGTGGAGACGCATGATAGCGGCGAGTACCGCTACGTGCGAGGCAAACTGCAGCGCAACCGCGAGCGGATCACAGTGCGCAAATTTTTTGGCAATAATTACCTTGGCTAACCAAGATGATTGCCAATATAATTCGTAGGGGCTTAGGAGGCTGCCCCTGCGTCCCCCCAAAGTGGGATTCCGACCCATCTTGGTGGGGGGACGGGGAAATATTGATGGCTGTTGACCTTGGTTATGACGAAAGCGGCAGCGGCGACATTCTTATCGTTTCCGTTCAAGTCGCAGTTACGGAACAGGCGAGAAAACTCAAACGTCAATGGAAGTCCAGACTGAGCCTCGCCGGGCTTGAGCATTTTCACGCCAAAGATTTTGGCAACTATACAGGCGGCGTGTTTACCAAAGCTGGCCTTAATAGGCATGCTCGCCATGAATTGCTTCAGGATTTAGCGCGGCTCATTCATCGCCATGCAATCGCAGGAATAACAGCGCGCGTGAATATAAGCGAATATGACCGAATTATCCCCCAACGCTTTAGATCAAATACGGGAACAGCGTACGGTTTTCTAATTGACATGTGCCTTCTACGTACGCATCTTTTACTGAACGAACTTCATCTTCCGACCGAGGTCAACATCCTGATTGAGAGAGGTCATGCCAACTCCCATCAAGTTACACAGATTCTCGGAGATCTGCAGCGCGTACCTGTCGAGATATTGCCTTTGCCGGTGAAGATTTTGACGGCTGGAGTTGGCAGCAAGAATGATCATCCAATTCTGCAAGCTGCAGATATGCTCGCCTATTGCAGATGGCAGCAATTGTTAGATGGAGATCGCGCAATCTGGAATGAACTACACAAACCAGCGATGCATTACAGGAGCATCCCAATGGTCTGCGACGAAGCGTACATACGTGCTTTCTGTACACGCGATGAGGGAGCTGAAAAAGTCAATTGGTATTTGAAACAAATGAAACGCAAGGAGCCCCTTTCCCCCACGAAATAGCAAGGAAACTGCCCGACTTGGGAACTATAATGGCTGCCCATGTCAGAACAGAAGGATTTAGCTAAATCTCTGGCGTTGGCTCTGGAACTGATAAAGCTTCAGCAGGGCGAGATCCAGGCATTGAAACTTGCCTTAAGGGCGCTTCGTGATTCGGTGGCATTGGATAAAGCGCCTCTATCATTTGATGACGCATATCGGCAGGTACTCGAAGAAAATCGAGAAAATCTGCGTAATGACGACGAAGTACGCCGTCTATTGAACGAGCATCTTCAAAAGGTGCGGTCTCTGGCAAAGTTACCTCCCAAGGAATAAGCCTCCACATTTGTGGCGGGGTTTTGCGTTATGATGCATCTGTGAAAACAAAAACGAAGACAGACGAATACGCGACGTTTGCGAATGCACTTCGCAAAGTGCTTCGAGTCTCACATTCCGAAATGCAAGCTAGGATTGAGGCCGACAAGCAAGCGCGGAAACAGCGGCGACAGAAGCGGACTTCGGCCCGCGCTTCTTCCGCGAAGGACTAGAACGGCGTTTCTGTCACCTTGCCGGTGACCTCCGCGAAGGTGAGCCGCTTCCCCGCGATCTGCGATAAAGCTAGATTAAATCTGTCAGCATCCTTCAGTTTTGCACCGTTACCGTCTTTGCGAGTGTTGTAGCGAAATACCTGCTCATCCACGTATCGGAAAAGGTGGAACGGCTCAACCGCAATATATGTGCCATTCAATCCGCGCTTCAGAAGACTCCAGAAGTTTTCGATTCCGTTGGTGCTTACGCGACCATCCACATATTTCTCTAGATGATTGATGACCTGATGCTGATATTCCTTTTCCAGTCCGTAATAGGTTGACGACTCGTCGGTGTAGACAGTGCTTCCATCCTGGACAGTGGTCTTGATCTCCCCCCAGAGAACATCCTTTTTTGCGGTCGGAACTACCTTGGCATGAACCTTTCCGCCGCGCTCTAGGATTCCCATGACGATTGCCTTATCTGTCGATCGTCCGTAATGTTTCAATCTCGTGCTCTGCGTTCCTTGTGCATATTCCGCGCTTTGCCGCCGATGAAAGTCTCGTCTACTTCAACTTCCGACCCAGAGCCGCCAACCTTTACGATAGACCCGCCCTGTAATGCAAGACGAAGCCGATGCAGCATGAACCATGCTGCCTTCTGGCTGATTCCCATGTCCTTGCCGATCTCGTATGAACTGATGCCATTCTTGCAGTTCACTAGCATCCACAGAGCGGCCAGCCACTTGTCGAGACTAAGCGGAGAATCCTCGAAAATGGTGCCCAGTTTGACGGTGAATTGCTTGTAACACTCTTTGCACTTCCAGCGCTTTTGGGTCTTCAGGTAGTAGTGCTCTTTGTGGCCGCAAGCAGGACACTCGGGGCCTTTGGGCCAGCGCATTTTCGCCATGGTATCAATGCAGACCTGCTCGTCCGAGAAGTACCGCATAGCCTGTTGGAGTGTCTTTGGCTGTTCCATGTCGAAAGAATAGCAAAAGTCGGTTGGTTAGTCAAGGTTATTATCGCCAATTTTTTTCTCTTGTCTTGAGTGACTTACAAGAATTTCGAGATTTTCCGCTCTTGACAAGCTTGGCCCGCGGGCGGCACTACGAGCGCAATTGGGACAACAGGGCCTTCACGTCTCCTGCGCTTGAGTAGTTAGGATTGATCTTCAGCACTCGTTCCAAATGTCGCCGGGCGAGCTCGGGCTGGTCGTTTTTTCCGTAAGCCAGCCCCAGATGATAATGGAACGTCGGGTTCTCTGGAGACTTGTTCTTCTCCGCGAGCTTCAAAGCTTCCTCGAACAGATCGATAGCCGGTTTGTAAGCGCCTTTTTGATAGAAAACCCAGCCTAGGGTGTCCGCCGCATTCGGTGAATCAGGCATGCCGCGCCGCGCGGTCTGCGCCAGGGATAACGCCACATCGACATTGCCCCGAGTCTGCAGAATTACATACGCGAGGTTATTCGAGGCCACTGGATTGTCGGGCTTGAGGTTCAGCGCCTTCTGATAGGCGTCCTTGGCGCGTTCCCAATCCTGCTTTGATTCGTACATTTCTCCCAGCAGAATGTACAAGCTGGCTTCGCGCGGATTGTCTTTGATCGAGTTCTGATAAGTGGCGATGGCCTCGTCGGTCGATCCCTTTGCCACTTGCACCTGGCCCAGCTTGAGCAGAGCGTCGGCATTGTTTTTGTCCAATTCGCAGGACTTCTTCAATGCCGTCTCAGCACCTGGTCAGGTCTTTCTTTTGGTTGAAAAGGACAGTGCCGAGAAGATCATAAAAAGTGCTGCTGTTTGGAACCTTGGCGATCTGGGCGTTAGCGGCGGTGATTGCACGGTCCGCCTGCTTCTGCGAGAGATATGTATTCATCAGCCCAGCCAAAGCATCTGCGGAAGTCGGATCATGCTCAAGGCCTTGCTGATAGGCTTTCTCGGCCTCGCCGTATTGTCTTTGCGCCAGCCGAAGATTACCCATTTGGATGTAGCCGATCGGGCTTTGCGGTGCTACTTCGATGCTCTTGCGGACGTCCTGTTCGGCTCTGTCGAACTGTCCCCGATTGATATAAGAAACCGCCCGCAAGGCGAAACCATCCGCCGAGCCAGGCTGTAGCTTGATGATCTGTCCGGCAGCCTCTTCCAAACCGCCCATGTCGTTGCGGCGCAGAGCCACGGCGGCTAGGGCGCGGTGGGCCTCAACCAGGTTGGGACGCAAGCGCACGGCATCGCGCCATTCGCCCTCCGCCCGCGCCAGATTTCCCAACTGATCGAATGCGATCCCCAGGTGGTAGTGGGCCACCCCGTTGTCAGGATCGTTCTTGATCGCGGTTTCCAAAGTTACTGTGGCGTCATTCGGATGGCCTTCCCGGATCTGAATCTGACCGCGATAAATCAGAGCTTCGACATCATTAGAGTTGGCCTTCAACAGTTCATCATTCAGCTTGCGGGCTTCGTCCAGACGGTTCTTGAGAATGAGAAGCTGAACGTAGTTCCTTTTCGCCACTGTATCTTTGGGGTGATCCTGGTAAATCGAGCTGTATTCGGTCGTAGCTCTGTCCAGATCACCGGTTGCGAAGTAGAAGTCTCCCAGCATGCGATAGCCGGCGGGATTGTCCGCGAGATCGCGCTTAACTTGCTTTAGAAAATCCTCCGCTTCCGTCTTTTTACCCTCGGCCATATAGAGCCAGACCAGTGCCTCCCGAGGATCGGGGTTCTTGGGATCGACCTGTATGGCGCGACGATACTGCTCTTCCGCTTCCACAAACCGACTCATGGGATTGGTAATAGGCGCCTAGCGCCAGCTGCGCGTTCATGGCCTTGGGATTCAACTGCACCGCCTTCTTGAAGTTAGCCTCAGCGGCATTGAACTGATCGATCTTCATCTGCAAAAGCGCCAAGTTAAGATAGGCCTCCCAGCGATCGGGGCCCAGGCTGACCGCTTTCTGCATTTCCTGGATCGCGCCGATAAAGTTCGGCGGAGTCTGGGCTGCCATCAGATTTGCAACCGTCTCGTGGACCTGCGGATTATTGGGTTGCTTGGCTAGCAGCAGATCAGTATGTTCCTGAGCCTGCCTCAGCAGGTCAGCGCGTTCCTGGGCTTGCTTGATTGCGCTTCCTGCGATTAACAGATTGGCCAGGTCAATGCGCGCCTCGTAATTTTCGGGCTGTAATTCGACGGTACGGTTCAGTTCCAGATACGCTCGAGTCCCGTCCTGCAGATTAAGGTAAGTTCGGGCAAGTTGGTACTGCGCCTCGGGGAAGGGGCGCGAATCCACCTGCAGAGCATTTCTGAACTGAATTTCGGCTTCGCGATACTTGCCCTTTTCGAAATAGCGCTGGCCGCTCTCGAAGTACTTTTGTCGGCGAACATTGGGATCGCGGGAGCAACCGGTGAACATAGCTGCGGTCAACACCAGAGCGAGAATCAAACGTGAGAAAGCAGAAAACTTCATGAACCATCTCCCAATGCGGACGCGGTCCGCCCGAGGCAGCGGCTATCTGAAAGGGTAGCCGCAACCACGCCGCCATAAAAAGTTACCGTCGTTACTTCCGTGAACCTCTGGCCAGTCTGGCCGGTTTCTGAATCACCGCGGAGGTTCCTGAAGGAGTGGCGCCATATTAGAATCCCAGATTGACATTTCATCGCGGAACGTAGTCATTAAGGAGTGGAACCACGTTGCCGGCGAAGGTGAGCAAGCGCTGTTGCGCGTCGTCCGCACTCTCACCTCCGGTGATTGCGGTCGTCATCCGCACCAGGGAACCATCGCTGCGATTCATTCGGATAGCGTCGGCGACCAGATAAAACTTCGCCCAGTACTCGCTGGCGACGACGCGGTCGTGCGCCAGATACCAGTACAGCACGAGCTGGCGGTCGCCTCCCTTTGCGATCACATAGCGGTTGGCGGGGAAAGGAGCACGTCCCGGTAGACTCAGAGTTACTCGGCTCGACACAACCGGCAACCAGCCTGCGCCAGGTAGACAATGTTTAGGCGAATGGATGGTGTCCCCGGCACGCTGGCTGGGGAAATAGGCCAGAAATAAGTCGACATCGGGCTGTATCCGGGCCCCATTCTCATACAGGCGCAGGAGAAAGTCACCAGGACCCAAGACTGCTAAAGCATCCTGAGGAATGGGAACGTCCGCTCCCAGCCAGTCTCCTAGCTTAGGAGGAAACGCCAGCAGAGGCTGGCGAGGGGCGATGATTTCACGACTGCTCCGGACGTGCAATAAGCCGCCGGTGACGGCCAGTAAAACCGCTGCAAGAACGAATCGCAGATGGGGCCTCATGTCTGGGCCTCCGAGTCGCGCTCGAAAAGTCCCAGCAGTTCGTGCAGGAGGTAGAGCATTGCCAGCGAGACCACGAAAATAAGCCACCCAGAGAAGACGTGAAAGAAGCCCTCACCCTTACTCGGATCCCAGTACTGCACCAGCAATCCGGTCCCCACAATGCGCAGGCTGTTGGCAGCTACCGCAATCGGTATGGAAGCCAAGGCAAGGGCGATGCGAACCCACACACGGGTTTCCATGAAGTACCCATAGATGATCGCCAGAGTCGTCAGTGAAAGCAGCGAACGAATGCCGCTGCAAGCCTCCGCCACTTCCAACGCCATAGCTGGCAGAATGATCACGTTCCCCTCGCGCAACGCCGGAACTCCAAACAGAGGCAGCACCCCAGCAGATACCTTCGATGCCAGCACCTGTAAGGGAAAAGTAATTTGGTTCAGCATCAGGGCTGGAATCGGAATCATCAGAATAAGAAAGGCCCAGGGGAAAAACGCTTCGCGTAAATAGCTCCATCCCAGAAAATAGACTACCAAGCCGGCGATTAGCAGAAGCAAAGAAACGCGCGATAGAAAGAGCTCGGCGCCCATCACGCCGAGTATCAGCACGCTCAGGGCGAATATTATAATGAGTAACCCCCAGCTGGAAGGTTTCCGCGGCAAGCTGATCAACCGTGACCGCTCCTGCCAGAGTACGAACAGGGAGAAAGCTGGGACGAAAAATCCGTGGGAAAAGTTAGGATCACTCCACCATTGTTTGCCCAGTTGCCAGAGGATCGAAAAATAAAGCCAGCCAATCAGCGCCGCCAGAATTGCCGTCTGCCACCACGAGGACTTCGAGGGAAATGCTGGAATTTGTGGCGGTGCCGCCGCGGTTTGTACGATTTGACCCACGTTAAAAATGCTTAGGGGGATAGAAAGAGCATAAGCGAACTCTCTTTGCCGTGCAATCAAGATGCACCGACGCAAGTCACCACGCGCCAGACATCAGTCCTTAGGTTTCCCTCCTTAGGCCTGTTGACCAACGTCAGCCCGACCGCGCCTGCCGCAGTGGCCAAAACAGTTTTGAGCGGCTCAGCAATCGCTACTGTCAGCAATTAGTTACAGAGGTTCCTGCAGTAGCTCGTGGAACCGCGTGCACTGTCCCCTGCCACACAATGTGAAAAGAGTTTCCCTTTTATGCCGTTTGGGGTAGGTTAGCAAGGGTAGAGAAGGGCGGTTGTTCCTCCTTGGTTTAGACCTAAGTTATTGAAAACAAAAACTTACGTGTCCAGCCTCGTGTTGTCTCCAAAAAGTAAGGGATGGCACTATCCGTGCTCCTGGGGAGGCACCAGTTTACTGTCGGCGTAGATTCGCCTCCCGGAGCGCCAAACTATGGAAGCACAAATCTCTGAGAAAGGTAAGCCGTTGGAAGAAGCCCCCAATCCAGTACGCGGTGAAAAGAGGTTCCTTGAGGGACTGAGCCCTAGCATGCGGGCGGTTGAGGCCGTCATGGTGGAGTTGGCGCAAAGCAAGGTTCCTGTGCTTCTGCTGGCAGAGGCAGGCGCCGGGAAGCGCACCATCGCCAGGCGGATCCATGAGACATCCGGCTGGAAGGCGGAGGAGTTTCGCATCATAGGCTGCGCGGGGCTGACGCCGGAGCGCCTCGGAAGTTCGAACGGTAAAGCCTTGTTCAACCCCGGGACGGTGTTTCTGGAGGAGATTGGCGATTTAAGTTCGGCCTGTCAGCTGAAGCTGTTGGATCTGCTGCCCCAGGTGGAGGGGAACCGAAAACAACCCGTCCACACTCGACTGATCTGCGGCAGCGCACGCGACCTGGAGGTCGAAGTGCGATCCGGAAGATTTCGAGAGGACTTATATTATCGTATTAACGGAGTCTGTCTGCGCTTACCCCCCCTGCGCCAGCGCCGCGAGGACATTCCTTTGCTGGTGAACTTTTTTCTGACTAAGTACGCTCAGGATTTTCGTCGTCCCATGCCGGTGTTGAGCGCCCAGACCCAGCAGCTTTTCCATGACTACGCCTGGCCGGGCAACATCCGGGAACTGGAAGATGCCGCCAAGGCGATCGTGGCGCTGGGAGACGAATCCGTGGCCATGGGTGGACTGCGGGCAATGTTGACGAAGTCGGGCGGCTCCAGCAATGGAGAACAGGTTTCTTTGAAGCAAGCGGCGCGAGCGGCTTCGCGCGAAGCGGAGAAGGAATTGATTCTGAGAGTCCTGACCAGGACGCGATGGAACCGCCGCCGGGCCGCGCTGGAACTGCAGATCAGTTACAAGGCCCTGCTCTATAAGCTGAAACAAATCGGCTATGGTGAATATGAAACGTCGTAGCGATCAGGAGAGGCGATGAAGCGGAAGCTAGCAGTCACGATGATGTTGTTGCTCGGCCTGTCGGCCGCGGCGGCTGTGGCGCAGGAGGGCGCCAAAGCAGGCGCAAAAGCCAAAGAAAAAGACAATTCGGCCGCGGCTGCTTCCGATCCGTCAGTTGGATCGGCGACCTACATCATCGGGGCTGACGATACTCTGCACATCGACGTCTGGAAAGAGCCGGACTTGACGGCCACGCTACCAGTTCGCTCGGATGGCATGATTTCGCTGCCACTATTAAACGACGTGCAAGCTGCGGGTCTCACCCCAATGCAACTGGCAGTCTCGCTCACTACCAAGCTCAAGAAATACCTGGCTGACCCGCGGGTCACTGTCGTGGTCACCCAAATGAACAGCCAGCGTTATTACGTTACGGGTGAAGTTCTGCACACCGGGGCCCAGCCGTTGCTGCCCAATATGACGGTGCTGCAAGCCTTGGCTAACGCCGGCTTCACGCAATTCGCCAATACCAAGGGAATCTACGTGCTACGCGCGGAGAATGGCAAACAACAGAAGATTCCGGTGAACTATCGGCAGTTGGTCAAAGGCGACGCGATGGGGCAAAACATCCTACTGAAACCAGGAGATACCATCGTTGTTCCTTGAGGAATTATTGATGAAAAACCGGCACTCCATGTTGGTGGTTTTGTTCCTGGCGCTCGGAATGGGCTGGGCGCAGGACAGCACGGACCGGCGCCCTCCGATGCCCAAACCAGGACCGAACCGGCGCCCGCGCTTGGACCGGTTCCCACCTCGGCACAGTTAGAAGAGAATCCGCCGATTTCCGGATTAGACCAGCCCTCGCTCGAGCCCCGCGCCGCGGCCCGCAGTTTCCTGTTGCCCGGCGTAGTAGTCAGTCAGTCGGTGGACTCCAACGTGGGTGCTTCCACAGGCGAGTCGGCGGTCCATGGAGCGACCCGCGGCTTCGGCACCTTAACGCTGGAGCGACTCTGGAGCAAGTACGCCACCGCTCTGGACTACGTCGGTGGTGGCGTCTTTTTCAGCGGTGGGGGTCGTCGAAATGCACTGGTTCAGGAGCTGCAGGCCTACCAGCGAATTGCCTGGCGCACTGGACAACTTTCAATCCGGGACTCTTTCAGCTATCTGCCGGAAGGCTCGTTTGGATACGGGACATACGGAGGAGCGAGCAGCTACCAATCGGGGCTCCCCTATACCGGGCCGGGCGGCGGACTGTCCGGAGGCGGTCTTGCCGGCGGTGGATTTTTTGGCGGGGGGCAATTTGGCACTCTGGGGCAGGAATCGCGCATCAGCAATGTAGTGCTGGGCGAGGCCATCCAAGCTCTAAGCCCGCGTTCCTCGGTTACTGTGGCTGGTTCCTACGGTCTGACCCATTTCATCAATAATTCGACCATTGCGACAATCAACGGAGTGCCCGCCGAATTGATATTGATTAATAGTCGTCAGACCTCGGCGGAGGCTGCGTACAACTACCAGTTGGGCCGGCACGATCAGGTAGGGGTTCTTTACGGATTCCAGCACTTTCAATATCCGCTGCTGGGTTTCGGCGACTTTACCACCCACATTTGGCACTTGCTTTACGGCCACCGTATCTCAGGCCGGATGGACTTCGTGCTTGGTGGCGGTCCGCAACTCGTGATCCTCAGCAATCCGGGGTTGGCCGACTCTCGAAGGCTGGGAATAAGTGGCCGGGCATCTTTGCGCTATCGCTTGCGCAGGGGTGAAGCGACCCTGTCTTACAGCCGCGTCACCACCAGTGGGTCTGGTTTCTTCTTGGGAGCTAACAGCGATATCGCTAGAGTTTCTGTGAGCGAGCCTTTCAGACGCCAGTGGAATGCGATAGCAGACATCGGATACGCCCACAATAGTCGAATCCAACCTGGGGGAAGTTTTACCACCGCGAATTCGTACGGCTACGTCTACGCCGGCGCAGCGGCCCGTCGGAAGTTGGGACGGAATTTCGATTTCTTCCTCAGCTACCAGTTCAACGATCTGACGTTTGACAGTTCGTTTTGCGGAACGACGGGTCACTGCAACCGGGCGGCGCAGCGGCATGTGGCGACGGTGGGTCTAGATTGGCATCCCCACCCGATCCGGCTTGACTAATTTAAGGCCATCGTAAGGATGGCCAGAACGGAAAATTGGAATGATTGAAAATCGCGAATTATCCATCGACGATTATTTGGCAATGCTACGGCGGCGAGCGAAACTGCTTGTGATTCCGGCCCTCGTCGCTCCTTTGATGGGATTTCTGGTCTCCTTTGCATTTCCCTCAAAGTACACTTCGCAGGCTACCATCCTGGTCGAAGGGCAGAAAGTCCCGGAAGGGTATGTGGCGCCGGTAGTGACCGAAGACCTTACCCAGCGCATCGCCACCATGGAGCAGCGGGTGTTGACCCGCGGTAAGCTGCAGCCCATGATCGAGCGTCTGGGTCTGGCGAAGGGCGGCAGGGGCTTGGACGAGGTCGTGGACTCTATCCGGACAAATATCGACATCCAGCCGGTGGAACCCGGCGTTACGAGTGGTTCGACCTCTCCGACCAAGAAAAAGCCCGGACAGCCACACACCGACGTTCCCGGATTTTATGTCAACTTCTCTGCTAACAACCCCCGCGAAGCACAGGAAATTTGCGCTGCACTCACGTCCATGTTGCTGGACGAAAATGTCCAGGCTCGAACGGCTGTAGCCGAGAACACCACCCAATTCTTGACGCGGCAGCTCGATCAAGCCAAACACGACCTGGACGACCAGGACAGCAAGCTGGCCGTCTTCAAGAGGCAATACGTGGGCCAGTTACCCGGCGACGAGGACAGCAACCTCAAAATCCTGATGGGACTAAATTCGCAATTAGACGCCAACACCCAGACCATGAACCGGGCGCAGCAGGACAAGGCCTATACCGAATCTCTGCTTGCTCAGCAGTTGACAACATGGAAATCCTCAGACTCTGCAGCCAATCCGCAAACTTTGCTGCAGCAGTTGGCCGCTTTGCAGAGTCAGTTGATCACTCTGCAAGCCCGTTACACCGAGGACCATCCCGATGTGGTGAAGACGAAAAACGATATCGCGGAAATCAAGCGCAGGTTGAAGCAGGTCGACTCTGGAGCGGACGAGAGCCAGGATATTGCTGTTGACAAGACAAAAGGTGCGGAACCGCCGGAGATCCAGAAGCTGCGTCTGCTCATTCACCAATACGATGAAGCCATTGCCCAGGCCTCCCGCGACCAGAGGCGGTTGCAGGGTCAGATCCAGGCATACCAGGGACGTGTGGCACTCAGTCCCGGAGTAGAGGAGCAGTACAAGGCGTTGACTCGGGACTACGAAACCGCCCAGAAATTTTATAACGAATTGTTGGCCAAGAAGAGCGAGTCAGAGATGCAGACCAATATGGAGCAGGAGCAGCGGGGCGAGCTGATGAGACTACTAAATCCCGCTAGCCTTCCCGACACGCCCAGTTTCCCGGTACGGTGGATGTTCGCCGCCGGAGGTCTGGGGGCTGGACTGGCCTTAGCTCTAGGCTTGGTCATGTGGCTGGAATTGCGCGACAAGTCCATCCGCGATGAACAAGACGTGATGGCGGCACTGGAACTTCCGATGCTCGTGTCGATGCCCTGGATCGGTTCCGATGGCAAGGGGCGGAGCAGCAATGGGAGAGTATACCGGCGCTCCAAGCCGCCAGCCGACGAGGAGAAACAGACGGTCGAGGTTTAACGGTCAATGTACAAGGAATTTTTTGGACTTCGAGCCAATCCGTTCAACGTGAATCCGGACCCACGTTACCTTTTTCTGACGCGACACACGGAGGAGGCACTAGCCTGCCTAACCTACGGCATCCAAAGCCGCAAAGGTTTTGTGCTACTGACTGGGGAAGTAGGAACGGGCAAGACCACCCTCATCAATAAGCTGCTCGAGTGGTTGCGTCTGCAGCAGGTAGCGACCGCGTTTATTTTCAACTCACGGATGAACGTGCCCCAGTTTTTGGATTACATGATGGCGGATTTTGGGATTCCATCCGATTCTCGGTCCAAGAGCCAGGTCTTGATGAAGCTGTACAACTGGTTGCTGGACCGTTACCGAGCGGGTGAGACCGCAGTGCTGATTGTGGACGAAGCACAGAATCTTTCCGACGAAGTGTTGGAAGAGATTCGCATGATGACGAACCTGGAGACTTTCACCGAGAAACTGCTGCAGATCGTGCTGGTGGGCCAGCCCGAGCTGGAACAGAGACTGAAGCAGCCGCACTTGCGGCAGTTGCGTCAGAGGCTGACGCTGCGCGCCAAGACCCATCCCCTCTCGCTGGAGGAGACAAAAGCTTATGTCGCGCAGCGGCTGCGCATCGCTGGAGCGAACGGACAACAAATATTTGATGCCGAGTCTTTGCTTGCTATTCATCGCTATTCCAACGGCATTCCCCGGGTGGTGAATCTGATCTGCGAGCACTGTTTGGTCAGCGCTTTCGTGGACCAGCACAAATTAGTAACCACGAACGTGGTTGACGCTGTGGCTCGCGACTTCGATTTGGGCGACAACACCACTTCGCAGGCCGTGACCACGCCGCCGAGGGCCACCACGCCGTCAAGCTCCGCGGGGGGCGAGAAGTTTGATCTGATCGAAGCTTTGCGAACTCTGACTACTCTCGCCGACCGCTTGCGCGAGTCGGAACAGGATCTCCCCAAGGAAAGGAAACTATGAGTCGTATTCATGAAGCCTTGAAGAAAGCCGAAGAGCAGCGAGCTGCTTCCCAGGGAGGTCAAGCCGAGGCGGCCCAAGTCGTCGACATTCCCGCCTCCGAGCCGCTGGCTGCGCTGCCACTGGCGCAGGGCTCTCCATTGCCCGCGCCAGCCCCGGCCGCGCCGCCCATGCCGTCGTTCGGGGCGTCATTCACCTTCGACACCCTGCTTTCACGCTGCGCCCCGGTGAACTGGTCGCCGGACATGAAGACCATGCTCTTCTTCAACGGAAGCGAGGAGCAGGGGTATGGCACCGAGGAATTCCGCACCCTGCGCTCGCGGCTTTACCAGATGCGCGAGAAGCAGTCGCTACGGAAGCTGCTAGTCACCAGCGCTCTGCCCAAAGAAGGTAAGTCTTTCGTGGCCGCGAACCTGGCGCAAGTGATGGTACGCCAGCATGGCCGGCGGGCTCTGCTGATCGACGCGGACCTTCGGGGCGCCAGGCTGCACCAAGCGCTGGGAACTTCTTCCACGCCCGGACTTTCGGAATACCTGCTGGGCGAAGTCGATGAGTTTGCCGTCATGCAAAGGGGTCCGATGGAGAACCTGTTCTTCATCCCGAGCGGACGGACAGTGCAAAGCCCTACAGAACTGGTGGCGAACGGGCGTCTGAAATTTCTGCTGAACCGTTTGGAGCCTTTGTTTGACTGGATTGTCATTGATTCACCGCCCGCAGTCCCGGTCTCGGATGCGGGGTTGCTGGCGAACTATTGTGACGGCGTATTGATGGTCGTGCGCTCCAACGCCACCCCCTTCGACATTGCGCGCAAGGCCAGACAGGAGTTTCGCGCCGAACACGTGGTGGGCGTAGTGCTGAATGGGATAGCAGCGGAATCCTCTTATACCCAGTATTACTACAGCGCCTATGGACGGCCCAACGGCAAGGGAAAAGCCGCGAGGTAGAGCGTGATTCGGCTCTTCAACGTATATTACCCGGTCCGCACTCTGGTTCTGTTGGCGGGGGAAGCCCTGGTCATCTGGACTTCGTTCCTGCTGGCGGTGTGGCGCCAGTCAGGCGAAGACAGTTATCTCGTGCTCAATTACGAATACGGATACTACAAAATCCTAGCGGTAACGGCTACTGTGATGTTGCTCTCCCATTGGTTTGATCTATACGACCCGGCCGGCTTCAACGCCAAATGGGAGCAGATTTTCCGCCTGCTGTTGGTTCTCGGACTGGTGGCACTTGCCATGGCGGGGGTTGGGTCTGTCTTTCCGAGAACCCTGCTCTGGAGAGGCTCCCCACACATCGGATTGATAATCCTCACTTTCGCGCTGTTCGGCTGGCGCAGCGTCTACGCCTGGCTGGTGCAGCGCCCCTACCTGCGGGAGAAGGTGTACGTTCTGGGCACCGGGGACCGCGCACAGCGCCTGGTGTATGGATTGCGTCAAGGTCGGCAAATGGGAATCGAGGTCGTGGGCTGGAGCGGGAACGTGGAGGGCGAATTGACGCGCGAGGCAGTGGCTTCGCACTTGATGGAACAAGTGGCGCAAACCTCTGTACACCGCGTGATTGTGGCCATGCAAGATCGCCGGGAAGCAATGCCCATGACGGAGCTCCTGCAACTCCGGTTGCAGGGAGTGCACATTGAAGAAGCTACGTCCTGGCTCGAGAAAATCACGGGGCGGATCGAGATCGACCAGCTTCATCCCAGTTGGATCATCTTTGCCAAAGGGTTCCGTTTCAGTAGCGCGTTCAGATTGATGCGGCGGGTTCTGAATTTTGGCGTGGCGCTGATCGGGCTCCTACTCACCCTGCCGCTTCTTCCTTTTATCATTCTTGCCATCAAGTTGGATTCACCGGGACCGGTGCTCTACAAGCAGAAGCGCGTAGGGCGCAAGGGTGTTCACTTTTACTGCTTCAAGTTTCGCACCATGCGAGCCGACGCCGAGGCGGACACCGGCGCAACCTGGGCGCTCGATGATGATCCGCGTATCACCCGAGTGGGCAGGTTCCTGCGCAGTTCGCGGCTGGACGAGATTCCGCAATTGTGGTGCGTGTTCAAGGGCGACATGCAATTTGTTGGCCCGCGGCCTGAGCGCCCCGAATTTGTGGAATGGCTCAGCAACGAGATTCCCTTCTACGGCGTGCGCCACGTCGTGCGTCCGGGCATCACCGGCTGGGCGCAGGTTCGCTACAAGTACGGCAATACGCTGGAAGACGCCAAAGAAAAGCTCCAGTACGACCTGTTCTACATCAAGAATGCCTCCATCGGCCTGGATCTTCTGATCATGTTCCAAACCATCAAAATCGTCCTGCTGAGCCGGGGTGCGAAGTGAAATGGGTATTCTGGCTGGCGGCTGCGCTGATCGGTTATTCGTATCTTGGCTATCCGGTTTGGTTGTGGCTGCGCAGCCGTTGGTCGCCACGGCCGGTGCGTCGCGGGCACGAGGAGTTTTCGGTAACGGCAGTCATGGTCGTTCGCAATGAGGAGGCTGTGCTGGCTCGTAAGCTCGAGAATCTGCTGTCGCTCGATTACCTGCAGGACCGTTTCGATATGGTTGTCGTCTCAGACGGGTCGACCGACCGCACACCAGCGATCCTTGCGGGGTTCGAGCAGAGCGGGCGCGTGCGCGCTCTGATCAAGCCGGAGCCGCAAGGCAAGGCCGCCGGCCTGAACGACGCCATGCAATTGGTTACCAGTGAGCTGGTGTTGTTCACTGACGCGCGTCAGCAGATCGAGCACGGTGCGTTGCGCTGCTTGGTGGAGAACTTCGCCGACACAGAAGTAGGTGCGGCCAGTGGGCAATTGATGCTCGGCGACCCAGGATCAGGCGAAGCAATCAAGGGAATGGGAGTGTACTGGCATATCGAAAAGAAAATTCGCGAACTGGAATCCGCTTCCGGATCGGTCGTCGGTGCTACGGGCGCAATTTACTGCGCGAGACGCAGGCTGTGCAGTCCCCTACCCGCTGGAACGATTCTCGATGATGTGCTTCTCCCCATGCAGATCGTTCGCGAAGGGGCGCGTGTGGTCTTCGATTCCCGTGCTCGTGCCTGGGACTCGCCGGACTTGGGACAAAGGCCTGAGTTTGTGCGCAAGGTTCGGACTCTCAACGGCAACTATCAGCTGTTGCAGCTTGCACCCTGGCTTCTGAGTGCGAAAAACCCGATCCGTTTTGAATTCATCAGTCACAAGGTGCTGCGGCTGATGGTACCGTTCGCCTTGCTAGCATCACTAATGGCATCTCTTTTCGTGCCGCAGCCCTTCTACCGCGGGGCGCTGGCGGTGCAGATTGTATTCTACGGACTGAGTTTAGCTGCCATCGCAGGACTCAAGGTCGGACCTCTATCGCGGGTGGCAGACGTAGCGCGCACATTCGTGGTGTTGAACTCCGCCGCTGTGGTGGCTTTTATAAATTTTGTAACAGGAAGAAAGGCGAGCTGGGTGCGCTGAATTACAGCCTATCTCGACGATAAGTGCGTCCAGGAACGAGGGATCAGTGGCGAACGGCGAAAACGTAACGGGAACGGCAGTAGAGGTCCTAGGCAGGCGGAGAACTTTCGAAGTTGCGGACCCGACCAAATCGCCTTCCTCTGGCTAAGTGCGTTCTTTTTCGTATACTGCGCCCGCCCTGAGGATTGGATCCCCGGTCTGAAATACATTCCCCTTGCCAAGATCGACGGCCTTTCTGGCGATGTACGGCCTGCTCAACAGTCTGGGTCGCACCAGACGAACCTTCAAGGATGTGCCTCAAGAAGGCAAACTCCTTGGGGTGATGATCGGGCTGCTGTTCGTCAGTGGTATTTTGTCGCCGATCTGGAAGGGCGGTGCCATCAATCACACTATCGATTTTTCGAAAGTATTCGTAGCCTGGATTCTCACCTTCCTGTTAATCACTAGCTTCGATCGCTTGCGGCGAATCATCTTTATCCAGACCGTCTCGGTGGCCATAATTTGTGCTGTTTCCATCATCAAGGGACATAACCAGCCTCGGCTCGAAGGAGTCATTGGAGGCATTTATTCGAATCCAAACGACTTGGCGTTCGCGGTCGTGCTGACGTTGCCATTCGCGCTCGCTTTCCTAGTCACAACCAGGAGCACATTCAGAAAAGTGTTCTGGATGTTAGGAATGCTCATCATGCTGGCGGCGCTGTTTCTTACGGCGTCACGCGCCGGCTTTATCGATCTGGTCATCTCGGGCACAGTGACCATGTGGCATTTTGGCATTCGGGGTAAACGGCACCTGCTGATTGCCAGCATTGTGCTCGTCTGTGTCCTGATCATGGCCCTAGCGGGCGGTAAGCTGTATGATCGCTTCGCCGCATTGTCTGGCGACAGCGCCACGGAAGAGTCCGCCTATGGTTCTTACGAGGCGCGCAAATATCTGATGGAGCGGGCGGTCGAAGGAATTGTGCACTATCCAGTTTTCGGTATTGGCGCAAACAACTTCATGACCTATTCGACGGTTTGGCGTGAAGTCCACATGACTTATCTGCAGATCTGTGTAGAAGGCGGCATCCCGGTCTTAATCCTTTATTTGATGTTTTTCCGGAGAGGGTTTAAGAATCTCAAGATTTTGCGCAGGACACCCAACCTGGACGAGCATACGGTGCTGTTTGTCGGAGCACTACACAGTTCACTGATCGGTTTCGCGGTTGGCGCTTTATTCGCGCCCGAAGCCTACCAATTTTTTCCATATTTTGCCATCGCGTTCACTGCAACGTTGTTACAAACCGTAAAAGAAAGAGATCAGGAATCCGGTACCGCGTCGCTCCCACCCCCGCGCAAGCGTCGAAATTCCCTGGAGTTCTATGCAAATTACGGAAGAGCAAGTGCTGCCACCCCTGTTGGCTGATGTTCAGGCGAAATTGCGTTGTCTCAGCTGCGGAGGAAAGCTCCAAGCAGACCAAGGCGGAGGCTTCCGCTGTGCGGATTGTAATCGTGCGTATCCGAACGCAAACGGGATCGCCCGTTTTGTGGATGCGCAACATTATGCCTCCAGCTTCGGTTTTCAGTGGCACCGTTACCAGAAAACTCAGCTTGACCATGATGAAGTTCGTGAGTCCGATCGCCAGTTTCGGATGAAGACCGGACTCCGACCGGAAGAACTGAATGGAAAACTCGTGCTGGATGTGGGATGCGGCATGGGCCGCTTCGCAGAAGTAGCGACTCGCTGGGGAGCCTGCGTGGTGGGCATCGATCTGAGTACGGCTGTGGAAGTCGCGGCGAAAAACCTGGCGGATCGTGAGTTCATTGCGTTCCAGGCTGATGTCTTCGCGCTCCCTTTTGCTCCGGAAACCTTTGATGTGATCTACAGCGTAGGCGTCCTGCATCACACGCCGGATTGTGAAGCTGCCGTGAAAGCTCTCAACAAATACCTTAAACCGGGTGGCGTTTTGGCTCTGTGGCTCTACAGTGGATACAACAAGTGGTATCGCTTCAGCGATTTCTGGCGTCGCTACACCAGTAAGATGAAGCCGGAGACGCTGCACGCCATTCTGAAAGTGGCTGTACCTTTTTTCTATCATCTCGAGGGCGGAGTGCGGCGCGTGCCCGTGGTGGGGAAGCCGGTTGCGGGCGGGATTCATCACTTGTTTCCTGTAAATCATCACAATGATCCCGAAGCGCGCATGCTCGACACCTTCGATTGGTATTCCCCCAAGTACCAGTCCAAACACACCTATGAGCAGGTATTCCGCTGGTACGAAGCTATGGGTATGGAAGACATGCATGTTGGGGAATACTCGATTGCGGTGCGTGGCCGGAAACCGGCCCAGAGGAATTAACCTGCTCCCCGGAGACGCTAGATCCGCCACGATGAGCCTGAGGAATAAACTCGGCTACGCGAAGAAGGTGCTGCCTGGGCGCCATCTGGGGTGCGCTGAGCACTCCTGTGCGCGGAGGGGTGCATCTGATCCTGGCAGTGACGGACCATTTGAACCGGCAATCGATCCCCTGGATGGCTACAAGCGTGTTCCGCGCTCCGAGCAGGAGAGGCGCCTCGAATGGTGGATCCACAGAATCCCTAAGGTTGTTGACCGCTGGCGGGATCAAGATGGGCATCCCTTCGTTCACACTTACTTTTACCCCGCGGAACAGTACGACGAGGGCTTAGTGCAAAGGTTAGCCGATCATTGTCACGCCGGCTGGGGGGAAGTTGAGATTCACCTGCACCACGGCACAGAGCAGCCCGATACCGCCGACAATACCCGGCGCCAATTAACAGAATTCCGGGATCGCTTAGCGTCACATCACCAGTGTCTCTCCCGAGAAGAGGGAGTCTCCCTTCCCCGCTATGCCTTCGTGCACGGCAATTTTGCACTGGCGAACTCGGCCCAGGGGCGCTTGTGCGGTGTTGACTCAGAGATGAAAATCCTGGCAGAGACCGGTTGCTACGCTGACTGCTCACTTCCGACTGCATCTTGGCATCCATCCCAAACGTCAAAGATCAACTCGGTGTATGAGTGTGCGTTGCCCTTCGAACAGGCAGCGCCGCAGCGCAAGGGAATCGATTTGGTTGTCGGGCGCGCGCCGCAAAGGCTCCCGCTCATCATCCAGGGTCCTCTCCTTGCGGACTTGAATCGCAGTATCCGTTCCCGGCGCCTGGTTTTGGAAAACGCCGCGATTACCGCCCCCAATCCAATGAGCCTTCACCGTCTTTCGCTATGGAAGCAGGCGCGAGTTCACGTGCATGGGCGTCCAGACTGGCTGCTCATCAAGCTCCATTGTCACGGTATGGATCCAACGCAGGAGGATGCTGTTGTCGGGGCCTCCTTCCGTAATTTTCTGGAAGAGTTGGTCCATGGAGCGCCAGACAGAAAAGAGACCCTGCACTTCGTATCAGTGCGGGAAATGGCGAACATACTTCTGGCAGCTTGCGATGGACGAGACGGCAATCCCGGGGATTACCGCGATTACCGCTTCAAGCGTCTCCGGGATGTGCCCACGCCGGCGGCAACGACAGACAGTGTTCCGGCCAGTGTGAAAGGATAGACGAACGCTAAATGTGCGGAATTGCCGGAGTCGTGAGCGCAACCCGGGAGAGCAACATCACCGAAGCTCTCGTCCGGGAGATGTGCGACCGGATCATTCACCGGGGTCCGGATGACGAAGGCATCTTCGTTCAGGACGGAGCCGGGTTGGGGATGCGACGCCTCAGCGTCATTGATCTTTCCGGCGGTCACCAACCGGTGTTCAACGAGGACCGCAGTGCCTGGATCGTCTTTAACGGCGAAATCTATAATTTTCCCGAGCTTCGCCCTGAACTCGAGAATCGCGGCCACCGCTTCTACACCAAGAGTGATACCGAAGTCATCATTCACCTCTACGAGGAGATGGGGGCCGAGTGCGTTCAGAAGCTGCGCGGCATGTTCGGATTCGCCATTTACGACAAGCGGAAACGAAAACTTGTCCTGGCCCGTGACCGGGTGGGCAAAAAGCCGCTGCACTACGCTTTAGTGAAGGGAAATCTTTACTTTGCTTCCGAGATCAAGTCTATTCTCGCCGTGGCCCCGGAGCTGGCAGAAGTCAATTCACAGGCCTTGCTCGAATACCTCTACTACGGTTACGTGCCCGATCCCATTACGGCCTTCACCGGGATCCACAAATTGCTGCCGGGACATGTGCTGGAATTCGAAAATGGCGAGGTCCGGACTCGCCAGTATTGGGACCTGCCACAGTACGGAACGCACGTGCCCCAGAGCGAAGAAGAATGTCTGGAAGAGCTGGAGCATCGCCTGTTGGAGGCGACCCGAATCCGCCTGATTTCCGACGTACCCCTGGGAGCGTTTCTCAGCGGCGGAACGGATTCTTCTACCATCGTGGCCCTGATGGCGCGGGCCAGTTCGGGACCCGTGAAGACGTTCTCCATCGGCTTCACCAAGGACGATTTCAACGAGTCTGACTATGCGCGGATCGTCGCCCGCAAATTTGCCACCGATCATCACGAGATGATTCTGGAGCCAGACGTTGTCCAGACTGTTGAGCATCTGACGAGTTCGCTGGAAGAGCCGTTCGGTGACTCCTCGATGTTGCCAACCTACTACGTGTCGCAGATGGCTCGGCGTCATGTGACCGTGGCCCTTTCCGGCGATGGCGGCGATGAAATCTTCGCGGGTTATGACCGCTATCGCGTCCACGCCGACCGCCGAATTTTCGAGCATGTTCCCACCTGGGCGCGGCAGCTTCTACCGGAAGCAGATGTTTCCCCTGGTGCCTCGCAAGATGAAGGGCCGATTGCTCAGTTACAACCTGTCTTTGCCCTGGCGAGAACGATATGTGGATTCGCTATCGTTCGTGCCTGGTTTTGAACGGGACACCGCCCTGCTCTCGGATGACTTTCGACAAATGCTGCGCAGCGGCGACGATCCACAAAACGCTCTGTTGCGCCACTTCGCCAAGGGCCTAGCGCAAGATCCAGTCAGTGAGTTGCTCTATGTTGACACGAAGACCTACATGGTAGGTGACATTCTCACCAAGGTGGACCGGATGAGTATGTTGAACTCGCTGGAGGTCCGAGTCCCCATTCTGGATCACCAGTTTCTCGAGTGGGTTACCGGCCTTCCCGCGGAGTGGAAGCTGCGCGGGAGTACTCAGAAATACATCCTGCGAAAACTGGCGCTGCGCGTTGGCGTGCCTCGCGCGGCTCTCGACCGCCCGAAGCAGGGATTCGCGCTTCCCCTTGTGCACTGGATGCGCAACGAATTGAAAGAAGTACTGACGATTCTGCTCGAGCCGCGCACGTTGCTACGTGGATATTTCCAGGCGGAAGGGGTTCGCAAGCTAATGAACGATCACCTGCATGGGCGGCGGGAGTCGAGCGCTCGCATCTGGCGGTTATTGATGTTCGAACTCTGGCACCGGAATTTTCTCGAAAGATTTACCAAGCCGGCCGGCCTCGTCTCACTGCCTCTGGTGGCGGACTCCAGAAGAACGGTTTCAAGCTCGTCTTTGGAGACAGCTTCCGCCCCGATGGGAGAATGAATCTGGTGCCCGCCGCGGAAGCGACCAGCCTACCTCGGGTTCGTCCCCCCTCTCGACCAGTTGGCCTTTTTCTCATGACGGATAGCTTCGGGACAGGCGGATCGGAACGCCAGTTCTGTGTGCTCGCCAGGAACCTCGAGCCCCAACGCTTCCACATACACTTGGGCTGCCTTCAACGAGATGGTCCACTGGCAGCAGAGTTTGGAGAGATTCCCGAATTCGACCTCGGCGGAAACCTCCATGGATGGAAGTCAATTAGGGCTCGCTTGCGCTTGAGCCGTCATCTGTGGAATTGCCGCGTGCAGGTGGCTCACGCATTCGACTTCTACACCAACCTGACCCTGATTCCGGCTGCCTGCCTTGCTCGCGTGCCTGTCGTGATCGGCAGTCAGCGGCAAGCTGGCGATTTGATGACTCCTAGACAGTTTCGGGTGCAGATGGCAGCCTTTCGGGGATGTGACGCCGTGGTCTGTAATTCACGGGCTGCGGCAGATCGCCTTGCCGCTGCTGGTTTGTCTCGCGAGAAGCTCGTGGTCATTGGAAACGCCCTTCCAGCCGTTGCGTTTAAGCCTGTTCCGCCCGCGTTGCCCCGCAGCCCCAAATCCCTTCGTGTTTGCATGGTGGCGCGCATGAACGCGCGCTACAAAAACCACCTCGGATTTCTGCGAATTGCGGCTCAGGTCCTGCACTGCTCGCCGAATGTCGATTTCGTTCTCGTGGGAGATGGTCCTCTCCGCCACGAACTGGAACAATATGCTACGCGTCTTGGCATCGGAAATTCGGTTAAATTCCTTGGCGAACGCCACGACGTTGCCGCTGTACTGGCTTCTGTGGATGTAGCCGTGCTCACGTCCGAATCCGAAGGCTTGTCCAATGCCATTCTCGAAGCCATGGCGGCTCATCTGCCCGTGGTTGCCTACAACGTCGGCGGCAACGCCGAATTGGTGAACGATCAGCGTGGAGTACTCGTCCATCCCAATGATGAGAACGAATTCGCTAACTCCGTCCAGCGCATGCTCGCCGATGCTGCGCTGCGCCAGGAGCTTGGTGCTAATGCGGTCAAGTTTGCGATGAAAAACTTCAGCCTCGACCTGACACTTCGACAATACGAAGATCTCTATGAGTCCCTTCTGCGTACGAAGGGGCAGCGGAATTTTGCATCATGAGCACGGCCGACAATCCAGGATCGTCAGGGCGGCTTCGGGTCGGCATCGTAGCACCGAGCCTGCGTTACGTCGGTGGACAAGCAGTGCAAGCCGACTTGCTTATGCGGTTGTGGCAAGGTGATCCGGATGTGGACGTCAGCTTTGTTGCGGTGGACCCGCCGCTGCCGAGCATTCTTGCTTGGGCGGAGGGTATTCGGGGTATCCGCACGATTCTTCGGGAACCGATTTATTTTCTACACCTCTGGCGGGAGTGTAAAAATGTCGACATTGCTCATATTTTTTCGGCCTCGTACTGGTCATTCCTCCTTGCTCCCGCGCCAGCTTGGTTCTTTTCGACACTCCGCCGCACAAGATCCCTAATCAATTACCGCAGCGGCGAAGCACGCGATCACTTGCGCCGCTTCCGGTCGGGCCTGTTCGTTTTATCGCGAGCCGATGACATCGTCGTTCCATCCGGGTACCTGGTTGATGTCTTCAAAGAGTTCGGACTGCGAGCCGCGGTTGTCCCAAATCTGGTGGATCTGTCTCAGTTTCGCTACCGGGAACGAAATCCTCTTCGGCCGCACCTATTGTGTACGCGAGGGTTTTCAGCCCATTACAAAATCGATGTCGTCGTGCGGGTTTTCGCGGAAGTCAAAAAGACACGTCCTGACGCGGTGTTGGATCTGGTGGGAGGCGGTCCGCTTGAGCCGGAGGTGCGCAAGCAGGTGCAGGTCCTCGGGTTGAGTGGCGTGAACTTTGTTGGCGTCGCCTCACGCCAGGAGATCGGAAAGTATTACGACCAGGCGGACATCTTCATTAATGCGTCGTCGCTGGACAATATGCCGGTATCAGTCATCGAGGCGTTCGGAGCTGGCACGCCGGTGGTGACGACCTCACCTGAATCCATGCCCTATCTTGTGGAACACGAGCGCACGGGATTGCTCTCGCCTGTGGGTGACGAGAAAGCCTTGGCCGCGAATGTCGTCCGATTGCTGCGTGAGCCCGGACTCGCGGCGAGACTGGCTCAGAATGCATACCGAGAATCGCAAAAGTACAGATGGGAAGTCATACGTGAGCAATGGCTCAAGGTCTATCGTGGAATGCTGGATTAGCTGGACAGAGCATCTTCACTTGATCGCGCTAAAGCAGCCAACTGGTCCGAGGCGAGCTACCTTAAAGCTCTACCCGCTGCTCACGCGCCATTCGCGGAAATCTGCAAACGATATGCTATGATGACGCGCTGAATCCGCCCCTGGGATGAGAGTGCTCGCATCTAAATCCAAGCGCTGGTTGAAGAAGGCGCTTGTCCGTAGTTCGATCCTTGAAATAGCCAGCCAACTCTTCTCCCGCGAGCGCTGTAATCTTGTCGTATCACTCGATCGTTGAAGAACCTCGGCTCACCGATCAGATCCTGGGCATCTCTCAGTCGCGGTCGAACTTCGAAGCCCATATGAAGACCGTAGCCCAGCAGTTCTCTCCCGTGACAGTTGAAGAAGTTGCGGATTTCGCAAAGACCGGGCGGCAGCTCCCACCGCGGGCGCTGGCTGTGACCTTTGATGACGGTTTTGCAGACAACTACGAAGTGGCCCTGCCAATTCTGCATCACTACGGGATTCCGGCGACCTTCTACATTATGGTGAATGCAGTGACAAGTGGATTTTTACCGTGGTACTGCAGGCTCCGTTTTGCCTTTAACACTACGAGCAAGCCCCAGTGGAGCGACCCGGAGGGGAAGCGAACTTACTCCCTTGCGGTACCGGAGCAGCGAAAGGCAGCTCGACAGGCGGCTTGGGATATCGGCGCCAGAATGACGGGCGACATCCAACATGAGTTTGTCGACGAAGTCGAGAAATCGCTGGACATAGAACCAAGCTGGTCTCCGCCACGGATTCATGATGACGTGGGACCAGGTTCGAGCCTTGAGAAAAGCGGGACATACCATCGGAGCGCACACCCTTTCACATCCGAATGTTGCGCACCTGAGCCAAAGCGAAGCCCGCTTCGAGATCATCGAATGCAAGAAGAGGTTGGAAGAAGAGCTCGGTGAACGGATCGACCATTTCTCCTACCCGCATCCGGCCCTAAATCCGGAATGGTCCGCGCAGACGCTGGAAATCACGCGCGAAGCAGGATTCAAGTCAGCTGTGTTGACGACCTCCGGGCACGTGCGTGCCGGGGACGAGCCGCTTGCCCTCAAGCGGATTTACGCAGCGAACGACGTGGACGAGTTCATCTGGAACCTGCAGTGTACTTTTCTGGGGCGATCGATTTAGCCGGCTTGTAGGGGGATGGCGGATCAGCGAGCCACTCTTGTGGACTCCAAACAGTGAGTGGAACCATCGTCAGTCAGCGGTTCGAAGTGAACTGCATTGTCGGTTCGGGGTGTTCGCCGTGCGGCTCGCCCTCCAGGCACACGCGATGCCATAGTTCCAGGTTCAACAGCCGCCAGATGCGATCGTAGTTGTCGCGATGTTTCGCACGGTGTTCATCGAACAGCCTCTCGATTGCCTCGCGCCGGAAGTATCCACGCTCGAGACTGCGCGGCTCCATGAGCATTGCGCGGATGATTTCCAGCCGCTGACCTGTAAGCCAGCCGCTCCAGGGTGTGGGGAATCCGAGCTTGGTGCGGTAGAGAATGGAAGGGGGAAGCAGATCCTCAACCGCCTTCTTCAGGATGTGTTTACCGGCCAACCCTTTGATCTGCACCTCGCGTGGAATGCGAGTCGCAAACTCCACCAGTACGTGATCCAGGAAGGGCACGCGGCTTTCGATGGATGCCGCCATGCTCATATTGTCTTGTTTCATCAGCAACTCAACCAGGTAGGTCTTGATGTCGGTATACAGCAGCCGTTGCAGCATGTCGCCTGACGACTGTTCCCAGTATTGCAGTACGTTCTTATACGCGGTGCTCACCGGGAATTCGCCTGCGAATTCTGTCGTCAGCAGCCCATGCTGGTCCAGCTTCATCGAAAGCAGAGAAGAAGTTGTCGAAATAAAACGATGACCAATTGGCGCCGTCCTTGCGCGATGAACGTGTGCTCAAGCTTCCGACGCAACGTCGCTCCGAGCAGGGAAGAGGTCTGTCCCGGAATTTCGTGCCGCACGCCGCACAAAAGCCGGTATCACGCTGCGATACACGCGGTCCATCGCAGCGTTCTTCACCGTGAACGCGTAACGGGTGTACCCGGCCAGGGTCTCATCGCTGCCCTCGCCAGTCAGGACGACCGTGACTCGTTCGCGCGCAAGCTTGGCAACAAAATACAGTGAGACACTCGACGGCCAGACGATCGGCTCATCTTCGTGCCAGATCAGGTTCGGCAGAGCATGGAAGAAATCGTCTTCGCTGACCAACACTTCGCGATGATGTGATTTGATGTGATCGGCTACGGTGCGCGCGTACGGTAACTCACTGTACGCTTCCTCACCGTATCCGACACAGAAGGTTTCGATGGGTTCACGCCGGATCTTCGTCATCAGCGCCGCCACTGCGCTCGAATCCACGCCACCGCTAAGGAACATGCCTAGCGGCACATCGCTCATCAGGTGGCTCTGCACGGCACATTCGAGCAGTTCGCGGTAGCTGCGCACGTAATAGTTTTCGTCGCGCGATTCGTGCGGATGCGTCGCATCCAGGTCCCAGTAACGCAGGATCTCCGCGTGTCCCGTCCAGTCCAATAGTCATCGTGTGGCCGGGCAGGAGCTTGCGGATTCCCCTATAGAACGTCTCCTCGCCCGACAAGTATCCGAAGGCGAGATACTCGGGCAGGGTGGCGCAGTTGAATTCCGGCCGCGCTCCCGCATGCGCCAGGATTACCTTGATTTCCGATCCGAACAGCAAGCGCTCCGGTGTCAGTTGGTAGTACAGCGGCTTGATCCCCAGTCTGTCGCGTGCGATAAACAGTTTCTTCGTCTTTCGGTTCCAGATGGCAAATGCGAACATACCTCGCAGGTGCTGCACACAGTCTGAACCGTATTCCTCAAAAGCATGCAAGATCGTCTCGGTATCGCTATGCGTGGTATATGCGTGCCCGCGCGCCATCAGTTGCTCGCGCAGCGCGAGATGGTTGTAGATTTCGCCGTTGAACACGATCCACAGTGAACCATCTTCATTCGAGATCGGTTGGTGGCCCGTCGCCAGGTCCACGATGCTCAGACGCCGCATCCCGATTCCGGCGGCGCCATCGGTATAAAAACCTTCATCATCGGGCCCGCGATGCGTCATCACGCGGCACATCTCGCGAAGGGCCGCCGCGTTCGCGCGTGCGTCCCGCGTCAATTCAAGGATTCCGGCGATGCCGCACATTCAGGGTCTCTCCGCGTACGATGACGAATTCTTGGTAGAAGCAACAGGCGAAGCGCCGCCCGTCAACTCTTGGAATAACGATGATGCCTGAAACGGCGCCGATTCTGCACTCCGAGTATGCCATCTTCTTTGCGCCACTCGAAAAATGCGAAGGGCATCGACGCTGTTAGCAAACGCTCTCCGTGCCAATTCACCGAACTGCCGCCAATCACGACCAAGTGCGTGAGGTTGTCGTGCTCGATCCGGCAGTAGAGCACCTCCGAATCCGACGACCAAGGGCCGAAACTCCACGGCTACTTCCCGAGCGCGAAAAAGAACCCCTGAGTCTCGTCCTCCGCGCTCAATTCGTATACACGGACTGCACCCTGGTGCACGCTGGTGAAGCGTGGCGAAGCAAATTTCTGTGACGCCGCAGAGTGGGCGATCAACGCGGTTGCGACCTCCGCTGGAAGCTTGAGGCGCGCTTCGCAGCGCACGACGGGCGCAGGCTGTAGACGTCCGTATGCCGGAGAAACGACAGCATCCGTAATCTCGTTTTTCCAAGGTTTCTCCGTGGCCGTGATCAAGGTCAGCGCTGCGTCCTCCGGTTTTCGCGTGCCGCTGGGAAATGATAAACGGCCCCGCTTCCGACTCGCGCACTGCAAGATCACTAGCGAAATGCCAGTTCAGCTCCAAGTCGTGCTCTTCGCTGCCCAGGGCAGCGTCCCGCACCAGCCAGACGCCGCCGCTGATCTTTAGTACCGAGCGCCGGTGCGTCACCGGATCCGATAACCGCGTATAACCATTGTGACTGCCGGAAAAATATGCGAAGGTCTTTCCCTTGATCCAGCTCTCAAGCTGAGTCGTCGGAATTTCCGTCCACGAAAACGTCTCGCCAGGAACGGCCTGGTCTGCTCTATCCACGAGCATTGTGTTGTGTGCCGCGGTGCCGCGGAATGCATTGCGATCTGTCCGATCGGCGGAGATGTAGACGCCGCTGCCCGCGTCCACCAGCCAGCGCTTTCCCTGCATTGTGAATCTGACACTCAGGGCATCGGCATGACCGTGTCCGCAGTTGCCCTCGCCCTGTGGGCCTGCATCCACCACCATCGTCTGTGGGTAAGGTTGCGAGTCCGCGAGAACATAAAACCCACCATCAGGAAAGGCGACCGATTCGAACGTTGGGTCCACCTTCTCCTTGGTGAGCTCCGTAACAGCCCGTTCTCCGAACAGCCAGATCGCCTCCTCCGTCAGCCGCGCCGAAGTCAGGCCATCTCTGCCATAGACGAGCGCGCCGATGGCCAGCGGATCCGTCATATGCTCGGTGCAGTTGCGCGTAGGATCGAACAATCGTCCACCATCGTCATCCCCGAAGCCCTCTGCGGGACCGGCCCGCGCCAGTGCCTCCACGACTCGCAGCATCCGCAAAAGCACGCCATCGTAGTCTGCCGGAACGTGCAGATCATTCTGCGCGGCGATCATCCGCGCATACAGGAAGAAATCCAGTGCGTACACGTGGTAGTAGAGTGACTGCTCGAAGTGCACGCCGTCGGGCCGCACCTGACGTCCGGCCTCATGCAGCACGATCTTCCATCCATCTTGCCTCCAACGCTCCGCGTGCGGCAGCTGCGGATAGAGCGCGCCCAGAAAAAACATCGCCGCTGCTTCTCCCAACAGGTGCGTGTTCGGCGAAAAATAAGTTGACAGGTATCGCTCAATGTAATGCCCGTGCAGCGCGAGTTCCGACAGAAGCTCGGCGCGCCATTCCGAATACTGCACCGCATCACGAAGCAAGTGATCCACCCAGATCCACGACAAGCTGCGGAAGGCGACCTCAAGTGTGCTGGCCCAGTTGATCCCGAGCGGATAGGGATTAGCCTTCACCCAACTGCGCCACTGCGTGAAGACTTCGCCCGCGTACTTTTCATCCTTCGTCAGTAGCCAAGCCTTCGCCAGTGTGACCAGATGTTGGTGTCGATTCAGTTCCCAGATGATCTTGTGGTCCCCAACCACCGAAAAATCGAGGAAGGGAATCTTGAACCATGGGGAATTTGGCGCACGCTTTCCATGGACGCGATCCAGATGCCAGTCGATCTCCCGTCCATAGTCGAGATTCTGATAGCCGAGCAAGTGGAAGCGGTGCTCGCAGATGCGGTCGGCTGAGCGGACGATCTCGGCGGCTTTCTCCGGTAAGTGCGCATGCAGCAACTCTGCGCGCTTCATGGCCTCAGTGCCGGCGAAGAAGAATTGTCCCTCAGCCGGAGCCGTCTCGCGCAGTCGCATCCCGGCCGGTCGCATGCCTAGCCGGTACCGAAGCAGGTCACTTCGCTTGTGAGCCTCCTGGCCCACACGCGTGCGCACCTCACCCCAGTCCATCTTGGAAAACCGTGCTAGCCTTTTGTGCCACCCTGACATCGCCTGTTCCATCTTACAATCGAAAAAGGGGGCTCCCACCAACCGATAGTGAAATACTCATCGCTCCATTCCCTCTCGTCCGTAAGGGATCAAAATAACTGGCAGCGGCGGAATAGCGAGATGACCCTGGTCAGTTCACTATTCTGGCGGAACTTTTGTTTCTGAGCAGATTTAAGATGCAAACACTTGCCAATTCGTTCCATGCATCTTCCATTAAAGTGGAAGAAACTACTCCAGTTTTGCCTTAAATTGAGCCTGACAACCGGATTCTTTTGAGGGAGGAGGCCGTAATTGTGGGTTGGCGTCTTCCGGTTAGGACCCTTAGGTCGGTACCGGCGCGAGTTTCTACGAGGCACGTTCCCACAGCTTTGATGGTGGCTGCATCAGCTCTTGAAAAGGTGACAGCTGATCACGAAGACAGGACTTCTCTTGCGTGACGTCGTTTTAGTCGCGTCTCTCGCAAAACCACTCATGCGTCCCACTGGTCCACCGAGATGGCAGGTGTGGCGTTCTGGTTGCACACCCCGGATTGCCCCAAGGCGGGCTCCGCCGATGCATCCTGCCAGCCGACAGGATGAATCACGGGTTGCCGGATCGTCGCCAGCACCCGCGGTGGAGATCCTTGGCCCAAATCGCCCGCTACCGAGACGTGGCTGCTCGCAAAATTCGTAATCGGCCAACGGAACTGATCAAACGCGTGGCGTACCAAGGCGATCTTCTCAGGAATATAAGCAAGCAGATGCGCACCTATCCAATCCATGGCTGCCGCATTGTTACTGCCGATAATGAGCCCCAGATTGAGCGGCTCAGGCGCTAGTGGACCGTTGCTCTGGCCCGCGACTACAGAGTCGGCAACGTGGATCACACGGCGCTGAATCTCGTCGCCCAAGGTTCGGTCGCTCCGGCCATAAAGGAGGATGCGATTCAGATCCAGACATGTTCTCCAGATGGTGTCGTTACCTGACCAGGAGCCATCGGTGCCGGTACGGTCGCCGAACGCCGGGACGCATGGGCAAAAGCGGAAAAGAGAAGTCGCCACATTATGCCCTTTGCATAAGAGGAAGTGAGGTTCTGCCGGTCGCTGAGGTACTCGAGGGCTCGCTTCAGGGTACCGTTGCCGGGATAGCAATCACCTCCGTGTTGCGATCCCCCCAGGCGGTGGTGCGGCAGATATTCCTTGTTGCCATTGATCCCAATCAGGTTCTTGAGGGCGCAAGTGATGCCTGCCTTTCTGTGTGTTTTCAACTTCGGAAGGTTGATGATGACGTCGGCTTCAACCACCGCTTTAGCCACCAGGTATTGGTGGACGCCAACATGATGTGTCCTGGCCATCAGCCGGGGATCGTACCAAGCCACCCGGAACCGGTTCTGGCCGTCGCTGATCGGTTCCAGCAGACTCTCCCGGCCCAGATCGAAAAGTGTGAAACGATCTTCTGACTGCAGATTCTCCGCCGCCACGCGCACGCCGTGGATGAGTACCCCGATCGTCCTGCGAAAGTCGCATACGCCTTTAAATCTCGAATCCAGTGCCATTTGTGCATCTGCCCAACTTCGCAGCTTGGAGTTTTCCATTAGTGCATCAAAGTCACATCCCTGAATCGGCGCGTCGCCAACTACAATCTCCGCGGCCTCAGTTTGCAATGCCGCTTTCACTGCGGCCTGGATTAGGGAGGTATGAGTCACCAGGCAATCCAGTCCGCCAGATCCTTCGTTCTGATGGAGGACCAGATTGGGCTTGATCAGAACACGTGCGCCCGAGGGGACAACCCGTCCGAAGGGGCCGCGTTCATCAGACCAGCCCATTACGTCTGCCAGACGGCTCAGACCTTGGCTAACGGGATTGTCGTTCTGGTCCGTGGCAGGGTATGAGCATGACGGAAGCCGAGCAATTCCCACTGTGGGCGAGAAAGTCTGATTGGCTGGAGAGTTCTCCATCACGATTTAGGAGTTCGAATGAGATGCCGTCTCGCCATTGACCAACGTACGCGTTGCGTTGATGTCCGAGCGGGTAAACCGATACTTTCCAGCAGAAGACAGTGGAATCGATTCCACCTGCCGCACTTCGACACGAATGGGGTGTCCGGGAGAGAGGGATTGAATCTGGCGAATCGCATCTCGGATCTTGTTTTCCCGCGCTTGAGCATCGCGTGGACCGGGCACAATCGATAATACGATTTCATCCACGGCAGTCTGATGAAATTGGAAGTTCACGATTCCGTCACTGCCGTACATCAAATGAGTGAAGAACTCCCCATGCACGACCCGTCCACCCGGGAACAGGAAGTTGTCACTGGTTCGGGCGATCTCCAGCCGCATCAGGGGGAAGTTGTTGCCGCACGTACAAGCTTCCTGCGATAAATAACCGCAGTCGTCATTGCGGTAGCGGATGAACGGCATGGACAGGTTCTGCAACGATGTCAGTAGGAATGGCCTGGCGCCATCGCCATCGGCCTTGTCCTCTTCCATAACAACGTAATCGGCATTGACGTGCATTCTACCTTCGGCGCACTCGGCGGCGATGTTCTGCACTTCACTGGAACCGTAGCAGTCGAAGACTTTGCAGCCGAAAACCCGTTCCATCACGTCCCGCTGCGGCCGATACAATTTCTCCGCCGTTGTAAAAACCCCTTTGATCCCACCGATCGTTTGCCCGCTGCTCTCCAGAAATGAGGCAAAGCGCGCGATGGTGGAGGCATATCCCAGGATTACCTGCGGACGAACCCTGGCGAAACGCCGAGCCCAATTCGCCATCTCTGCCTCTCCCGAAAAAAAGGGATCAAACTGGTACATGCGCCGCACAAACTGCCGCACTTCGAACTCCACGCGCGACATGGCATACAGCTTATCGTTTCCGCCCCAGAAGAAAGCGATCATCTCTCCGGGATGCCAGCCACATTGCTTCAGATTCCGGTAGGTTCCCGCATCGCTGGCCACCATGTACTCGTGGCTGCGGAAGAACTTCAGCGGCATGCCCGTGGATCCGCCGCTGAAATGAGCCTGCAGCTTCTCCAGCGGCACATCTTCGCGAATCAGCTCACGTTGTTTTTCCCGGATATGTCCTTCGTCAGGATCGGCAACTGGGCGAAATCATCCCAGTTGCGGATGTCCTGACTGCGGGCTCCAAGGTCGCGAAAGAGAGTTCTGTAATAGGGAACGCGGGCTTCGGCGTGTGCCAGAAGTGAACGCATGTCTCGAAACTGTTTTTCGCGGACTTCTTCCGCAGATCGGAAGGGAGCAGACTCAATCGCTTTCAGCACTCCCAGCGTGTCGCACCCACGTAACCGGCAGGTTAGAGCCAGGAGTGCGCGTCCGAAGAAAGGACCGCGCTCGGCTGAGCGCCCCATCGGGTTTACTCCAGGGCGCCGGAGCCAATTGGCGCACTCGGGCGCAACTTGAAGGCACTGTCCATCAGACATTGTCTATCGCTTGGCTGGTTGATTTCCAGACCAATTCAAGAATCTTATCACGCACGCCCGACGGCCATTGCTGGCTGGTTCGCGAATCGCGGGGTTAGGAATGTACCTTGCTACTCGACACCTGCAATCGCTGCCTCTACGGCATCCACGTCTGCTCCAGTGTCTTTTCCATCTGTGGCCGCAGCGGCCCCGGGGGAGCCTTTACTGCAGCCGGGTGTGTTGGTGTGACAGAGGCGTGGGTCCTTGCTGACTCCATCATGTAGATCCCGTATGCCGGCGTCCTTGGGAGAGGAAACGACGATGGTTCCAGTCGGCCAACCCCCTTTGCTGCCGATGATAAGGTTCTTTTCGAACTTGTAGTTTACGAAACAGGCTTGGAGAACCGCTTCCGTCCCGATCCGTTGTACCTGATCCGCGCAGTTGGCTGGGCCACCCCCGGCCGAGTAAAACTCCGGTATCCGCTGCCCAGCCATAAACACACTATTGGTAACGCTGAAGTTTGGAATCTTTTCTTGGGTGCGATTCCCCACAAAAAAAAGAGGGCCAGTCACAAATGCTGTTACGTGATTGAAAGATACGTCATGCAACATTGCAGCATTGGCATTTAAGAACCCGAACGTGCCCTGTCCTTTCCAATCCTTGTCGTGAATCGAATCAGCGATCAAGTCGTGAACGCTGTACCGGCCTCCGTCCGCGGGGGCCTCGCCGGCGTTGGTGAAACCATTGGCGGCCACGAACACGCCAGCTACGTTCCGTATCCGGTTGTAACGGACTGTTACATCCGTGACGGAGCACTTCGGACACCGCCCATTTTGGTTCTTCGGCGTGAGTAAGATCGAATACCCCTGTTGTGAGAAACCACCCCAGCTGTTCTCCAGAAGATTCGCCTCAAAGAGCACACGGATCGCACTTTTCAACTCGAAATGGTTCTTGATGATAGGTGGGTTGCCGGAGCCGAGTGGAGTGTAGCCCGGTTCATCTGGCTTCCAGATGAGGGGCTTGAACAGATGATTACGGCGGATCTCGATGTCAGTTGGATTGACCTCGGACCCAGCGCCACCAAAGAAGATGTTTTCTCCCGAGGCCTCGATGAAGTTGTTGTAAATCTTTAAGGTGCTTATTGGGGACTCCCCAAATCCACCGCCGACAGCCGTCGCGTCGGTGCAGGAGCCGCTACGCGACACACAATAGAACCCGCTGAGATAAGAATTGATCACGGCGATGAATCGGGTACCGCCATACATCCCAATTCCCTTGCCCACCTCCGCTCCTTCAGACGGATGGAACCAGTTACGGTCGAAAATCGCGTGGTCCGCACCCTCGGTCGTAACCATCGCGCCAACCCGAACGCCCGGTTGGGAGACCCACTCCAGGCCGATAAAGCGGTAGTGGTCCCAATGTGGGGGGCCGCCCGGACCAGGATGGTCGACAGGAACCTGGCCGGTCCGCCGGGTGGTTGAGCGAAAGCGGGTCTGCCCGGCAGACTCGTCTCCGGCCCAAGCTGGCGAAATACGTGTTCCTTCCGGAGGCAGTTTCGAATCGGGTGTGTCAGTCCGAATGGTGATGTAGTGTTGGTCGTCACATTTCTTCGCCGGCAAGTCTTTGATCTCGAACGAGGCGCCGGCGGCGAGCAGGAGAGTGTCTCCGCACTTGGCTGACTCTACCGCCGCACGCAGGTTAGAATTCGCTCCGACCCGAATCTGCTTCCCGGGAGAGGGGGTACCATCCATCCCCGTGTAGTAGCAAGACGTGGGAAGTTGCGCCGGGCCGTCTTTTTCGCCAAACTTCGGTACATCGCCTTTTCCACAATAGGCATTTTCTCCGATAGCGGGAGGCGCGCTTCCGGTCGCGGACGACACGGGGTTAATAAGCGTGAGAACGACCACCAGGACAATGAGGGAATGAAACATAAATGTCTGCGTCGAACCAGTACAACGAGCAAGTAAGGACACGATGTCAGCTTCTCCTAACCACACGCCCAAGGTTTTGACGAACGCGGTTCTCACCGCTGTGATATCCAGATGGTAGCACTCTGGAGCAGAATTGCCTTGGACCGGAGTTGAGCAATTCCAGCCGCAGAGCGCCCAGTAAACGATAAACCGCCGCTCCGCAAACTAAGCAGGTAGTTGCCAAAGGTTGGGCAGATAGGCCGTTCGTCTAGAACCAGCAACCGATTCCGCAACGGGCCATTTCCTCGAACACACGGCGTCCCCTGTCCTCTTGATCTAGGAGGAAGAACTTGAAGTAGAAATTCACGTGTATCGGCTGGAAGGTCCGCGGAGATTTCAGTGTGAAGAATGCCTGCAGACTATTGTCGTCATACGGGTCCGCATATGTGCCCGGCCCAATCGGGCCCAATCGTTTGCCCGCAGGAGCAAAGTTCGTTTCCACGAACTTCAGGAGGCTTCCGGAGTCGTGGTTGGAATTGTCGACGAAGCCGGCTGGGTATAGGCCGACACCACTAGCAGGGGCACGCGGAAGCCGTAGGTGAAGCCGTCACCCCAGCCGTTGGGCTGTCCCTGGCGGAACGGCTTAACGTAGTCGTACCAGCCACCCCAGTCGTCCCAGGTAATGAAAATGGCCGTGTCTTTCCAGTATTCTTCGCCCGTTCCAGGGCAAGCAGGGTTGGTGCCGAGGGCGTTCACCACGGAGGCCACCCAGCCTGGTCCAGTCCCATCCGTCATCCTGGGGTGGTCCGACGCTTCGTGGGTGGGGGTTATCCAGCTTACCTGCGGGAGCTTGCATTCTTTGATGTCCTTCAGTGCACGGCGGGAGCCGATGACTACATTGCCGACAAAGTCGGGGCCAGTGCAATCCAATGCGCCGTTTTTGCCTTCCTTCGGTACACACATGTGGCGGATGGCATTCGGCGCATTCCATATCGAATCGGGCCACTCGCTGTAGTATTTCCAGCTGATCCTGGCGTCATTCAGCACATCCGGTAATGTGGGATGCTCGAAGCAAGGGTAGATTGGTGGGTTTGTGTCCTCGTCTCCTTCGGCGTCAACCACGGTGACAGTATTGTCCGGCGTAGCCGTACATCCGGCCGGCTCTTTCACCGGGTTTCCCGACACAAACAATTTGCTGTAAGTATCCGGCGCCGAAGTCCCGGCTATGAAGAACTGGTGTGCAGAAAAACTGGGCCCCTGGTTGGTTTGGAAATTGCGATTTGCCCACCCGTACTGCTTCGCGATGTCAAAATATGGCTGGACCAAGCCGGTGGAGTTGTCTACGAACCGATATTGCGGGTTCGCAGGGACAACGCATCCCTTGGCCGGTTGGGTGCTGGTCTTGTCGGTCCCATCCATCTTGCCATCGTCATAAGCCGTGGCAAAAGCACGGTGGCTGTGATTGAGATCGAAGCACGTCTCAAACGGGATTGGCAGTAGCGGAACGGTCTCGCCCTTGGAATTGAGTCCCGACGTAGCGATGTCTACCCCCGGTTCAAAGTTCGGATTGCTGCCAAACAGGTTGTCTGGTGTCCGGTTTTCCTGGAGGATCACCACGACATGTTTGAAGGTGATAGTCTGCGCTGCTGACAAAGCCGACACCAGCAGAGTCCAGAAGAAAAGGACGCTAAGCAGTCCGAGCCATACAAATCTTTCTTGGTTGGAAAATAGCCTTCACGCCTTTTGAATCAGTCGACGCAGTACTGAGCTTGCTTCGATTGCAGAGTGGCCCGCACCAGCCAAAGTGGAAGAGTAATGCCTCCGTAAGCGCCAGCCAGTGGAGCAATCTTAACCTGCTCACAGTGTGCACAACAAGTTGAGGATCTTCCTTTTTTTTTTTTTTTTTTTTTTTTTTTTTTTTTTTTTTTTTTTTTTTTTTTTTTTTTTTTTTTTTTTTTTTTTTTTTTTTTTTTTTTTTTTTTTTTTTTTTTTTTTTTTTTTTTTTTTTTTTTTTTTTTTTTTTTTTTTTTTTTTTTTTTTTTTTTTTTTTCCTTGGGTTCCGAGACGATCGATTCTCCATGTTCCTGTGCAAGGATCGGGCGCGTGTTATATTTCCTCTGCGTTTTTCCAGAAGGATCTATGCGCCTAGTCGGTGTCACCCTAGTCGGTTTCTATCAGATTGCGCGAGCGGGGATAGGCTTGATGTTCGGATTTTTCGTCTCGTTCTACAACGGGCCAGCCAACAAACTTGCTTCCGTGGCCGCCCAGGGCAACGCCATCGAACGTCTTGTGGGTGGTTTCGGTCACGCTGCGGGCCTGGTCATCATTGGGTTTGCACTTGTTCACATGATAGCCGGCTACGGCGTCCTGCAGATGAGGAACTGGGGACTTTTCATCACGCTCGTGTTTTCTGGGATAGAAGTCGTGCTGGTTCTTCCCGGCATCGTCCGCGTTAATATTTTCTCCCTGTTCTTCGGTGCGATTAACGCGGTCTGCATTTTCTATCTAGCCATGCCCACGATCAGGCGCACCTTTCACGATGAGGCAACCCGATGAGAACAGCAGTCTAAACCCGGAATGGCAGGCCTGCCGCCCAGCTGGGACAGTGCTCGAGCGCCCGAAATCAACCGGCTGTTGCTTATCGAGTGATGCTAACATCGGATTCATGATGCTCCCCTTCGGGCGGCTTGGCGACAGGGTCGGGACCATCCTGAAGTTGGAGCACTGACAGGTTAGCCATACGCCCGGCGGGAGTATTCTGCTTTAGCCACATCTTTGTGCTCAGAAAACTCCGATAAAGCGCACGGTTAGTGTATTCGCGTAATCCCGGTCTTCGCGCCGCTTCGGGAAGTGACAAAGCGTAACCGTTCTGTTCGAGACACTCCCCCACGGCGGCTTCGATGGCGGCCACATCGGTGCGCGCAAGGAGCGTTTTCCCGCGCCCTAGCGGGTTGATCCTCCCCTCTCCGGGGAAGGAAGAGTTGCTCTCGGAGAGCCGCCCGAGGGCTGCCTTCTTAATTCGATCGTAGTCAAGATCGTGGTCCAGAAAGCTGCCTAGTCTCTGCAACGTTTCGCGAGGCTGCGTCGTTAAGTCTTCGTAGTGGATTTCCAAATAGTCCGCGGGAAACCGGCTCCCGTGATCGCGCCCGTTGCGGACCATCCACTCCCAATATAGGGCGGTTGCGACCAGGCTTCTGGTTTCACCGCGGTCCCAGGGCAGCGGACGGAATCCGCCCATTTTTTTCAGGGACAGAGCGATGTCGCGTCCATCCCGAATGATATGCAGAAAAAGCGCGTTGGGGATGGTTTCCTTTAGTCGCTTGATGTGGAGAACATTGTCTGGATCGTACAGGGCCCAGCGCTGGACGCCGTGGCTTTGTGCCACTGCATCCATCACGATGCGGATGAGATCGCCGCCACTGCTGCACTCGTTCAGGATATGCGACGACAACTGCTCTGCGTCCAGTCCGGTTCGCCGAAAACCTTTGCTGCGCACCCAAGTTCGAAGCAGCTTCTCGCGATTGCTGCGGTGCTCCAAGGAACCAAACCGCGGGAGCAAGGTTTCATACACGGGCAGAGAGCCGCGGTAAATTGGAAAACCGCCCGCGGACAACAGCATGTCGTAGAGGAGATTTGTTCCCGAACGGTGACAGCCCATCACGAAGACAGGGTTGCGCTTGCGGTCGCTTGGATTCTCGATGGCCAACACCGAAAAGTTTATCACCACGCCAGACGGCGAGGTGACCAGCCGATGAAAGGCGCAGGGTTCTTCGACTGCCCTGTTTGCCACTTCACCCTGTCCGCCTGCGCCCCAATCTCCTTACCGTGGGCGCAAGCCGGCGAAGGGGAGCACGGCACCCAAAAAAGAAGGAAAGGAGAAAAAAAGAAGAAAATCGCGGTAAGCCACCGGCTGTGCATGGCGGCAAGTTGTCGATGGCGAAGGTTATTCGATGTTTGCCAGCATTGCGTTGAGCCCAACAATGTCGGCCCCAAGATCCTTGCCGTCGCTCCCCGTGTTCTTATAGGGGCTGCCCGGCTGCAGTTCGTAGTTTCCTCCGTTGCCGTCGGCGTACTCAACGAAACCGGCGTTATTCACGTCCGGCGCAAACACATTGCCCGCCGGCCAGGACGATGGCGGATAGGCAGAGGGGACTGCGAGTCGCGCGTTATTGTTGAACGTGTATGTGGTGAAGCACTTACTGATGATCTTGATTGGGACGGCCCAGGCCGCGCAACTGGTATCTCTGCCGAGTTCCAGACGGGGTACCTGCCCGCTGTTACCAAATTGTTGGTAAAGACGAATCCGTACATCGCTGGATTGGTTATCTTGTTCCCACGAACATGATGCCCCCTCGGCATCGGCGAACCCGGTGACGTGATTGATCGTGACCGTGTTCAGCGGATTCGTCGGCCACCCGTTACCACGAAGAACAACCTGCCGAGGCCGCCGATGTACTTCTTGCTGATGTCATCTAGGACGACGTCGTGAATGCTGAAGCGGGTCCCCGCACTGGCTGGTGCTCCACCTACACGTAAGGCAATGTCGGTCGACATCGCGATACCTCCTCCGGCATGGGAGATGCGCGTGTATCGGATGGTCACGTCGCTGACCTGGCAGTTCGGACAGACGTTGTTTCCCGTTTGACGTTGGTGCTGGTTCTTGGGCGTCAGGAGTATGCCAAAGCCCGTCTGAGTGAAACCTCCCCAGACGTTCTCCATCAGGTTGCCTTCTACCAGCACGCGTGCCGCATTCTTAAGCTCGAGATGATTCTTGACGACGAAGGGATTGCCCGAGACTCCACCCACAAAATTCGGGTTACCCTTTGTCCACTGCAGGGGCTTAAAGAAGTGATTACGGCGGATCACAATATCGGTCGGAGTGGTGGTCGCAGCTGCACCTCCGAACAGGACGCCCTCGCCCGAGGCTTCTAGGAAATTGTTCTCAATCTGGTAAGGGCCGGCCAGAAAATCTCCGGTGCCGCCGAGGATTGTGTGGGAATCAGTACAGGCGCCAGTCCCCGAAGTGCAGTGGAAGTCGTTGAAATAGGAGTCTATGACTGCTGCATAGGCCACGCCGGAAAGGAAGAAACCCGCTCGCGTATCGTCCTGCGTCGTGCCGTGAACCCAGTTGCGATCGATCACGATGTGATCAGCAGTCCCGTCTTGGACCGGCCCTAACAGGGTGGGAGCACTCAAGCCAGTTGCGCGAGTAATCTCCAGGCCGATCAGTCGGTAGTGATTGGCTCCAGAGGCGAAGCTGATGGGACCCAGTTCGCTGTTGTTCACGACGATGCGGGCCATCACGTTCTGCGGGTTGCTGCAGGCATACTGCGGACGTCCAAACAGCGAAGCTACCCCAGCGTAGCACGGAGTGATGCGTTGGCCTTCAGCGGGCAAGCGCCGTCGGGCGCGCTGGTGCGGACGACAATCCATCGGTTGTCGTCGCAAGGTTTGGCGGGGAATTGGAACGTGCCCGTAAAGGTCGCGCCTTCCTGCAGTGCAACCGTGTCGCCGCAGGCAGCATTATTAAGAGCCAGTTGCAGATTATCCCCAGCATTTACAGAGATCGTTTTGCCTGGGGCCGGTGTACTGGTCATGGAAGTCGACATCGTTACACGGGGGAGTTCGGCCGGACCGTCAAAATTACTGCTTGAGGTGACCAGCGACGGCGAAAACCTGCTGGGCGGAGAGATTCCGAGAGTCGGTTACCGATACCGTGAAGTTGAATGTGCCTGTTGCAGTCGGTATTCCGGAGAGTTGGCCATCCGAAGACAAGCTCACGCCGGTAGGAGGACTTCCGGAAAGGATGTGCCAGGCGTACGGTTGTGTGCCGCCGGAAGCGCTAAGCGCCTGTTGATAGGAAATTCCCACCTGCCCTTGCGCGAGACCTGCGGTGGTGATGACAAGGGGCTGAGAGGTAGTAGCGCTTCAGATCGTAACGAGGGCAGAAGCACTGTGGGATGAATCGGCGTTGCTGACAGCAGTGACGGTGACGTTGATGGAGGTGCTGGACGCAGGTGCAGTATAGAGACCGTTCTTATCAATCGAACCCGCGGTCGCCGACCAAGTAACGCCTGTATTCGGGTGCCGACGACAACCGCGAAGAACCGCTGCTTCTGGTTAGGCCCAGGCTGACATTAGCCGGTGACACACCTACGTATACGGGGAGCCTTCGCTAAACACACGCAAGGTGAAAGGTGGTGCCACCTCGCGCCGGGGACCATCGGTAACGACGACTTGAAACGTGTGTGCGCCGGCTACGAGCGGTGTTCCATGGATTAAGCCAGTGAGCGGATTCAGGGTGAGACCGGGAGGCAGGCTGCCTGACTTTATGGCAAAGTGATAAGGAGTTTGCCTCCCACTGGCATTCAGCATTCCGTGGTAGCTCTGCCCCGTTACCCCTACGGGTAATGTGCGCGCAAGTTTGAAGATTTGAAAAGTATTCGAAATCTGGCCGCCGGGGGCCAGAGCGGACGAGCCGCATGCAACCGCGACCAAGGCAGCGGCCAAGACGAGTAGCAATCCAGTTAGCTTCGGTGCGAAATTCTCCGAGGCCAGCTTTGAGAATTTCGGATTCCCGGAGGGTGGAGCATCCGCGGTTGTAAACATCGAGAGCCTTCGACTGTGGAGATTGGGGGACTAAGTCGATCGAGTCCTCACCTCGCAATCTAGTCGGGGCATTCATGAGTTCCCAGATAACGAAAGTTTATAAAAGCAGTCACAAGTGCATATGATCGATAGTAACCTTCGAGTCGTGCGGAGAGGCCTGTTGTCAGTGTCGCTAGATCGACAAAATGCGCCAGGTCGATCAAGGCGCCCTTGTGGCTTGGGTTTCCGCCCACCCTTTCAACTTCACGGCGGGAGGGTTGTCTTTTGGCAAGCTCACCGCTGGACTGTTACTAGGTGCGCGGCTACTTGGCGGAGGGAAGTTCTCTTGTGTGGAATCGGGTTACGGTACCGCGCAGTACATCGGCAAAACGTTCGGCGATTTGCGCCCAATCATAGCGCGAAGCCAGTGTGGCGGCGGCTTGCTCGTAGCCCCGGCGGAGCGAGGGCTCACGCAGCAAACGCAAGATGCTCGCGGCGAAGCTTTGGGAATCATCGGCCAACAGCAGATTGCAGCCATGGGTCACATCCAGGCCCTCCGCTCCAATGGAGGTGGAGACTATGGCCTTGCCCATCGCCATCGCCTCGAAGATTTTGAGGCGCGTTCCACCGCCCGCGCGCAGCGGCACGACGACGACTGTGGCTTGGCGTAGATAGTCGGTAACTGAAGGAACCGTTCCGGTGACTTCGACAGAGTCAGATGCCAGGCGCTGCACGCGGCTGTGAGGAGTGCGGCCCACGATCTGGAAACGCGCATTGGGGAAGGCACGCAACACGGTGGGCCAGATCTCGCGACAAAAATATTCCACGCCCTCAATGTTGGGCTCCCAATCCATAGAACCGGTGAAGACGACGAGGGGAGGATCACCTGTCACGGAAGGTACCGCGCGGTATTTTTCGGTGTCCACACCGGTGGGAACCACGCTAATTGGACACTTGGCGCCAAGGGCCAACATTTCGTCGCGGTCGTAGTTCGAGACTGCCACTACGTGATGGAAAGTCTCCAGAGCCTTCTTTTCACAACGTTCCATCTTCGCGGCTTCATGACGATAGAAAAATCTGCGTCCGAGGCTAGAGGCACTGCGGGCGCGGCGCCGCCACAAGATGGTCTCTACATTGTGCTGAAAAAGAACACTTGGAACCGTCAACACCTTGGGGAAATTCAAAGAGGCGGCGAGGAAATCGCACACTGCGACATCGCAGCGGCCATCGGAGAGCCATTGCATGACCGTTTGCCGCACGCGGTAATGCGTAAACTGGCTCACCGCATAAGGCGCGGGGGAGAATACTCGGAGAAGGTAGTCGAGAGAGCGCGCCCGAGCGTTCTCTGGGTTCTTTGTGCAAATGCAGAGGGCGCCGGGCATTTGGCGGGCGATTTCGCTTTCGTAGAGCGGGTCTGGCTGTCCACCGTAGTAGGAAAGCAGGGTGACGTCGTGATTCCTGGCCAGATGGCGGAGGATGTTATACGAGCGAATCTTTCCGCCGGTATCGACTGGCAGGAGTTTTCCCGCCTTTACCCAGAGAACCTTCATGGTAGAAGCTGTTACCAGCACATCCCTTCATAGGAACCGCCGCTCCTGGCCGGACGGCGGGACTTCTCCAGGTTCACCAGGTCGATGACGATGTGATCCGGGAGCAAGTGGGAATTGAGTATTTCTGCGGAGACTCCGGGTGTTCCGATCACAATCACTTCGGAAGCGGCCAGAACTTGTTCCAGGCTGGGGTTGAGCAAAGAGCCGACGTGAGGAATTACTTCCTCAATGTATTGCCGGTTGGAGCCGATCAATCGGCCGAACGAAACATTGTCGTCCCAGATTTTGATCTGGCGGCCTTCACCCAGCAGCCGTTTCACCAGCTGCACTTGTGGGCTTTCGCGCAAGTCATCGGTCGCCGCCTTGAAGCTGAGCCCGATCATGGCAATATTTTTCTTGCCGGTTGCCAGCACCATCTCCACGGCGCGATCAAGATGTGCTTCATTGCTGGCCAGGATAGATGCCAACAGCGGGAGGTCGAGATCGAGTTCCTTGGCGCGATAGTTTAGAGCGCGCACGTCTTTCGGCAGGCACGACCCGCCGAACGCGAAACCGGGTTTGAGATAACTGGGAGAGATGTTGAGCTTGGTGTCCGCAGTGAAGATGTCAACCACGGATTCCGCATCGACGCCCAGTTCTTTGGCGAGAGATCCCACTTCGTTGGCGAAGGATACCTTCACCGCATGCCAGGCATTGCAGACATATTTCACCATCTCGGCGGATCGGAAAGACGTCTCGAAGATTCGCCCTGGCACCGAGGCGTAAAGTTCACGCAATGCTCGGCTGTGCGCGGGATCAGCAGCGCCGATGATCGTCATGGCGGGTTCCAGAAAATCAGCCACGGCTGTGCCTTCCCGCATGAATTCCGGATTGACACACACACCGAAATCCTTGCCCAAGTGCTTTCCGCTGGCCTTCTCCAGAGTCGGAACCACGATCGATTCCGCGGTGCCCGGCAGAACCGTGCTGCGCAAGACTACCAGGTGAAATGATTCTTTCTGCCTGAGGCTCATGCCGATGTCACGGCAAACCGGTTCAATATGACCCAGATCCAGCTTGCCATTCCGCAGACTGGGTGTGCCAACGCATAGGAATCGAGACGTCTGTTTTCAGGACCGCGGCGTTGGAGTCGGCGGTAGCATGCAGGCGGCAAGCTTCGTGGCACTCGGCGATCAGTTCGCTTACTCGGGGCTCGACGATCGGACTTCGACCTGCCTCCAGAGCGTCGACCTTGCTCCTGCTAAGATCCACGCCCAACACATTGTGGCCTTTATGAGCCAGGCAAGCCGCGGTCACTGTTCCTACATAGCCCAAACCGAAGATGCTAATAGACTGGCCCATGCCGATCCTTTTTCCTTATTCGTGATGCTGATGCTGAACCGATTCCTCTCAAGATAGCCCAGCATGAGACAACCTGCAACGATATGGCCTACCCTCTCGTTGCTTCACGACCATTTACACACGGCTGCCTGGATCTAGTGCGGGAAGTTGGGAAGCCAACCCACCCTACCAACTTGCATTTTATTGACTTTGGGAGACTACTGACGGTCTAGCAGGAAAGCCGGGTTTGGGCGAGCCCACGAAGCCGTTTATGGCCTTGGGCTTTGCGGATTCGGTGGTCTGGAGCATTCGTTTTCCGTGTGGAAAAGTTTCCCGGCCGCAGGGCCGTTTTTTGCGCTTACCAAGTCTCTGGATTCCAAAGGCGATCGAAGGTATAATTTCCTGTACTGGCGGTTGAAAGCTGTTTCCTCCCCCTTGACCTGCAGAACGACCTTTTCAGACAGAAAGCTAACCTTGAAGTTATTACCTTTGGTCACCACCTACGACTTTCGAAACTTGCTCTCACCCGTTCGCGCAAAGGCGCTGCTCCATGCCGCCGCTACGCTAATTTTTCTTTTGTTCTCGATTTCTCCCTCCTTCAGCCAGATCAGCGTGGTGACCCAGCATTACGACAATGCCCGCACCGGTCAAAACACGAGCGAGACCATCCTGACTCACGCAAACGTCAACGTGAAACAATTCGGAAAATTGTTCACACAGCTATTGGATGGACAAGAGGCAGGCCAGCCGCTCTACGTTCCAAACGTCTTTATACCGGCTGTGAATGCGACCCATAACGTTGTTTACGCAGCGACGCAGCACGACAGTGTGTACGCATTCGATGCCGAAATAACCAGGGCAACAATGCATCGCCGCTCTGGCAGGTCAATTTCCTGAATCCGGCAAACGGCATCAGTACCGTTCCCCAGGCCGACGAGGTGTGCAATTGTCGGCTACACGGAGTTCGGTATCCAGGGGACGCCGGTCATTGACTTGAGCAGGAATGCCATTTATGTGCTGGCGATGACAAAGGAGAACGGGACCTACGTTCACAAGCTGCACGCCTTGGATCTGGGCACAGGAGCGGAATTGTTCGGGGGGCCGGTTACCATTGCGGCGTCCGTAGTCGTCAACGGCGCGACCTACACGTTCATAGATAAATACCAGCAGCAGCGCCCAGGGTTGTTGCTGCAGAATGGGATCGTCTATATCGGATTCGGCAGCCCCGGTTGCAACGTTAAGACGGAAATGGGCTGGGTGATGGCGTACGACGGGGCGACACTCGGCCAGGTCGGGGTGTTCAATGCGTCTCCTGGGATTGAAGCTTCCGCGATCTGGATGTCCGGTGCCGGGCTTGCCGGAGATGGGGCGGCGGGAAACATCTACTTTAGTACAGGAGATGGTCTGTTCGATGGGCCTGGGGGAACTCATTTTGGCGACAGCGTCCTCAAACTGAGCCAGAGTGGTAGCGTGCTCAACCTCGCCGACTACTTCACTCCTTACAACGAGCAATTACTTTCGGGATAATAATCAGGACCTCGGTTCTGGCGCAGTGCTGCTGCTGCCGGAACAACCCCAAGGCAAATTCACTTTGGCGGTTGATAAGAACGGAACCGTGTACCTGCTGGATCAGGACAACCTGGGCCAGTTCAATGCTGTGGGCAATTTTAATTCCGCAAGAACTAGACGTTCCGGTACTGGGAGAGGTTCACGCCGGACTGACCTATTGGAACAACACCGTATACATTGCCGCGGAACAAACGCCGATCATGGCATACTCATTTACCAATGGCCAGCTTTCGCTGAATCCGATCTCGCAAACGCCGACAGCGACCGCGCATCCTACCGCCGGCATCGTTTCCGCAAACGGTGTGCAGGACGGGATATTCTGGTACGTCACTTTTCCGACCAACAAGCTCTTTGCTTTTGACGCAACCAATCTTGCCGTAAAGCTTTACGACAGTACCCAGGCGGGCTCGCGCGACGTTCTCGGCCCGATGGTTCACTTTGGGATGCCGATCGTGGCGAACGGCAGGTTGTACGTAAACGGCAAAGCTCAGCTCACGGTCTTTGGCCTTCTGCCGTTCCTTGCTGTTCTCGGGGGAAACAACCAGACCGGCGTCGCGGGGAGGACCTTGCCCATCGCGCTGCAAGCCGGGCTGCAAGATCCATACAGCGGCATGCCTGTTAGCACTGCTGGCATTCCAGTCACCTTCACTGCGAGCGCTGGATCGTTCTCGAATCCGAATGCGACCACCAACAGTTCTGGAGTCGCCAGCACAACCTACACTCTTCCCCCGAAACCCGGAACCTACAAGATTACGGCGTCAAGTCCTGGTTACGGCAGCGCAATTTTCACGGTGACCGCAACTGCGGACACTCCCACGGTGATGGTGATTGGCTCGGGCAATTACCAAACCGCGGCGGTGACATCGAAGCTGCCATTGCCACTGAAAGTAAAAGTCAAGGACGCGCAAGGGAACGGAGTAGCCGGAGTCGCGTCGCCTTTCACGGACGGAGGCGCAGGCGGGACGCTATCGCCGGCAATGGCCACGACTGACTCTTCGGGCACTGCAACCACCTCCTATACGATCGGAACGAAAGCGGGTACCGTGCATATCACAGCCTCGGTAACGGGACTCACTTCAGTAGTCTTTCACGAGGCCGCGCTAGCGGGACCCGCGGTCTCTCTTGCCATCTATTGCGGGCAACAACCAGACGGTTAAAGGCGGGTACTGTCGCGGCCAAGCTGTTGCAGGTGTTTGCAGGGGATCAATACGGAAATGGAGTGCATGGAGTTTCCGTGAGTTTCAGCGATGGCGGCGCCGGCGGCAGCTTTGCTCCGGATCCCGTTGTAACCACCATCACGGGGACCGCAGGAACGCACTACACAGCGCCAGTGACAAAAGGGGACAGTAACGGTGACGGCTTCTGCGCCCGGTCTCAGTTCAGTTTTCTTTACGCTTAATGTTGACTGAGCCAGGCGGTACAGCAATTTGCTTTGCATTCTCTATCTGCATTCGCACACCCAACACCTTGTCCTGACGCAGGCGCCGACTCCGCAGGTTACCTGCGGAACCCTGCGGCCCAAAATTCAGATGGTACAATGGCGTTTTTACCCCCGCGACTGTCCGGAGGTTGCTGATTGTTAGTATCGAGGTGATGGCGGACGTGAACCAAGTTCAACCTCACGTCATTCAATTGGTCGAGTCCTTCGGACCCCAAAATTTTTCGTCCCCCGATCAAAATTTATGACGAAGAAGATTGTCATCATCGGAGCAGGACCGACCGGACTAGGTGCTGCCTACCGTTTGTACGAGCTCGGCTACGACAACTGGGTGCTCTACGAGAAATCCGATGACGTCGGCGGCCACGCCACCTCGCACGTAGATAAACACGGATTCGTCTGGGATGAGGGTGGTCACGTTATCTTTTCGCACTATCCTTACTTTGACAAACTGATCGATAAGGTTCTCGGCAAGGAAGTGCACGAGCGCATTCGCGAAAGCTGGATCGTGAAGGGAAAGTCCTGGATCCCTTATCCTTTCCAGAGCAACTTACGATACTTGCCGAAGGAAGTTCAGGTCAGTTGCCTATTGGGAGCGGCAAAAGCGGCGGCCAATGGGGGCGGCCGTGATGCTGCCAACTTTCGCGATTGGATTCTGGCCACGTTCGGCGAGGGCATCGCCGAGGCTTTCATGTTCCCATACAACTCCAAGGTCTGGACCACGCCGCTGGAGCAGATGTCCAAGTCCTGGATTGCAGATCGCGTGGCGGTAATGGATTTCAAAAGACTGCTGGAAAACGTCCTTTACGAGCGCGACGATGTAGGTTGGGGACCCAACAGCAAGTTTAAGTTCCCTCTGCACGGCGGAACTGGCGAGATCTACCGCCGGATCGCTAAGCACTTCCCCGAGAAGGTGCGGACACAGAAACAACTGGCGGAGGTCGATCCCGTGCGCCGCCGAATCTCGTTTGCCGATGGCACGGGCGACACATATGACACCGTGATTTCGACCGCGCCTCTGGAACTGTTGGTCAAAATGACGAAGCCCACAGACAGCCGTTTGCTGGATGCGACTAGCGGCCTCGAGCACAACAGCCTGCTGGTACTAGGCCTAGGTTTGAAAAAGAAGATTGAGACGGGCAGGTGCTGGATCTATTTCACCGATTCCGACGTGCCTTGCTACCGGGCTACGTATTTTTCCCACTACTCCCCTTTCAACGTTCCCGACGGGGACACGGAGCGCTTTAGTTCGCTGATGTGCGAGGTGTCGTTCCGAGTGGGAGAAACGCCGGACCCGGAAAAGGTGCAGGAGCAAGTGACTGCGGGATTGATCAAAGCTGGCATTCTTGAAGAGTCTGACCGGGATCGCATCATTTCACGCTATCACCGGATAATCGGCTATTCCTACCCCATCCCGACGCTGGCTCGCGACCGGGCGCTCGAAGTCCTGCAACCGGCGCTGTTGGAGAAGGGAATTTACTCCCGTGGTCGTTTCGGTGCCTGGCGATACGAGATCGGAAACATGGATCATTCGGTGCTAATGGGCGTGGAAGCGATCAATAACATCCTCTCCGGAGAGAAGGAACTAGTGTTTCACAGTTCTTGAGCGAAGTTCCTGACTCGATTCTTAAAGCGATCGCATTTCGACCTGACCGTTGGTTCAATTCGAAAGTTTCAATTTAAAAGGCGAGTCTCTACTTAATCGCACGGACACACGCCAGTTGGTCCGAGGCGAGCCAGTTGATTAAGGGATTGCGAGCGAAGCGGTCGCTGGCGCGGCAGAATGCACCTTGATCAAAGAATCGCTGCAGACTGTAGCATCCCCACGAGTGACATACCCAGTCCTCCGTCTTCAGTCCCACGGAACGCATCAACTTTACCCACCGCCCGTGGACGTATCTGCGATGAGTGACGGTAGGTAAGTCCTTCAAATCCGTTAACGGAGTCCGGAACAAGCGCAGCAAGGGCCGAGCGAGAATTCTCGCCTTCAGCATTGCGCGATCGAAGTAATAGAAAGGACAAACGGCGCTCGGCGTGGTGATCACCGCCACCCCGCCCGGCTTGAGCACCCGCCACATCTCCCGCAGAGCTGGTTCGTCACTGCTCAGGTATTCCATAACGCCCAGGGTCATCACTCCATCGAAAGTGTTGTCAGGAAACGGAATCCGCTCGATGTCACCAACCTGGAAGCGATCGGCACCGTAGTGTTCGCACGCATACCGCACCATCCCGTCGGAGAAGTCCACGCCCCAGGCCTGGTATCCGCGCCGCATCAGTTCCCCGGCCAAGTGACCGGTCCCGCACCCAACATCCAGGATTTTCGCTCCCGGCGAAACCCGCGACTCGATCATTTCAAGCGCAAACCGCCGCCGGGATACAAGGTTCTGGGAGGTTAAAGTTGCGGGCGTGGGATCATCGTAAAAACGGGCCCAGTCATCCACGGTTTTCGTGAACAGTTCGTCGACCTGTTCCTTGACTTCCTGGACCTGTTCATTCGAAGTCATTCTCGGCCTCCAGTTGGTAATTGAAGCCCTAAAGTTGTCTTACGCCCTTCTCATCATGGTCAGCGGCTGTTGTAATACGCTATTATTCTATAGCAATTGCGCGCTAGTCACGGTGTTCAGGAGACCAGCGCTCAGCCTTGAGCGCCTTTCCGTCGGCAAGGATTGCGACCCACAGATTTGGCGGATGGAGCATGTGTTCCTAGGATGAGTCAGGTGAAGGCTGCCCTAGAGAGTTTGAAATCCACAGTAACTTGACGGAGTAAGGCGGGGGCGAGGAATCTGCTTACGAGAGAACTGCACGATCGCATTCCCCCATTTGGTAGGTGCGGAAGCGGTCAATCGCGGAGGGGAAAAGGTTCTTTCACAGTTCTGAAGCGGCCAAGATCATGCAGGAAAGCCAGCCCAAACTGCCGCCGAAGGTCAGCGTGATCATTCCCAGCTACAACACCGCTGGCATGATCCCGGCATGCTTAGACTCTGCCTTCGCGCAGACTTATTCGGATTTCGAAGCGATCGTCGTCAACGACGGCTCGCCGGATACACCCGAACTGGAAAAGGCTCTTCAGCCGTACATGGATCGGATCGTTTACCTCAAGCAGGAAAACAAGCGTGCGGCTGGAGCCCGAAACAATGCCATTCGAAACGCCCGTGGTGAGTTCGTTGCTTTCCTGGACAGTGATGACACCTGGATGCCGAATCACCTGGCTTCACAAATGCAGCAGTTCGCGGAAGATCCTTCGCTCGATCTGGTTTATTGCGACGGTATTCTGATGCTGGATGAGGGAGAGCGTAGATTCATGGAGAAGAACCCGTCCAGCGGACAGGCGACATTCGACGCCTTGATTATTGAACGGTGCCAGATTCCTATTTCAACGGTGGTTGCCCGCAAGCGGACCTTGGCGGACGCGGGATTGTTCGACGAAAAACTTCTGCGATGCGACGACTACGATATGTGGGTCCGCTCTGCCTTCATCGGCGCCAAAATTGGGTACAACCGCAACCTGGGCGCCCGGTTTTTTGTTGCCCGTCCGGGCTCCCTTAGCCAGTCAAAAGCTAAAATGATTGAGGGCTATTGGACTATTCTGGAGAAATTCAAGCGGACTCTGCCCCTCAAAGATGCGGATCGTGAGGTGGTTGAGAAACGGGCGGCCCAAATCAGAGCGAGGTATCTGCTGGAAGAAGGCAAATGCAAGGTTGAAGAGCGTCAGTTTGACCAGGGGCGGCAATTGATTTCAGAGGCGAACGGCTATCTGCACAAGCCCTCATTGAGTATGGCGGTGATCGGCTTGAGACTTGTGCCTAGAGCTACGGCGAACCTTATGTCTTTCTGGGGACGCATTCGCAACGGAGCATCGGGCTGAGCGCCGACGCTACGAAACTTAAAGTGCCAGGGTTCGGAGTCGCGCGTTCGAAGGTTTGGCATTCTAATGATTAAGCGTCTGATCGCTGGCGGGAAGCAATTTTTCGGCTTGTATCCTCCCGGCCGCAGGGTCGAGGTTTTTCCCGACGACATATTTCTGGTTTCCTATCCGAAGTCGGGTAACACCTGGACACGGTTTCTGATCGCCAACCTGGTATACCCGGAAAAAAATCCCGACTTCTCAAATATCAACGATCTCCTTCCCGACGTGGAGGGAATGTCCAAACGGGACCTGGAGCGGGCACCTAGGCCGCGGGTTCTCAAGAGCCATCAGTACTTCGATCCGCGCTATCCGAAGGTCATCTACATCGTTCGCGATCCGCGGGACGTGGTGCTTTCGGAATACCACTTTGATATAAAACGGCGCGCCGTCGCCGAAGACTTTCCACTGCCACAGTTCGTTTCCCGTTTTGTACGTGGTGAACTGAATCATCCCTACGGAACGTGGGGCGAGAACGCAGCGACCTGGCTATATACTCGCCGCGGCGATCCTCGATTTCTGCTCGTGAAATATGAAGCGTTGCAAGCGCAGGCGATGAACGAACTGGGTAGGATTGCTCGATTTATGGGGATTACGGCGGATCCGGAGCGGCTGGCCTTAGCGATTGAGAGGAGTTCCGCGGATCGGATGCGTGAACTTGAAAAGACGCAAGGGCACTTGTGGTCCTCAACTCGAGAAACTCGACAAGACAAGCCCTTTGTCCGCTCCGCCAAAGCGGGAGGGTGGAAGATGGAATTGTCCGAGGCCAGCGTGGCGGAAATTGAGTTGGCGTGGGGCGGACTGATGCGTGAAATTGGCTATGAATTGGCCGTGTCCAACCTGGTGCACGCCGGGACGGAAAGAGGATAGGCTTGCGGACTATGCTTCTCAGGTCGTGAACAAGTCAGGTACTGGAAAATGATCAAGCGTCTGATTGCCGGAATGCGACGTGGGCTCGGGCTGCATCAACCAGGCCGCGAACTGCTTATTCTTCCGGACGACATTTTTCTGGTTTCATTTCCTAAATCCGGCAATACCTGGACCCGATTTCTCCTGGCCAACCTGAGATTCCCCGACCAGCCCGTTACCTGGGCAAACATTGATCGTCTGATTCCCGATCCGACCGGGACTACGAAAAGGGATTTCGACCGGATGCCAAGGCCGCGCATTATCAAGAGCCATGAGTGCTTCGATCCTCGTTATCCGCGCGTCGTCTACATTGTTCGCGACCCGCGCGATGTTGTGGTTTCGCAATACCACTATCATCGCAAGATCAGAAGAATTGAAGACGATTCCCCGATCGAGAAATTTGTCTCGCGCTTCCTTGCAGGCCAGACCTGCCCGCACGGGTCGTGGGGACAAAACATCGGCACCTGGCTGTCCGCGAGCGAGGGAGATCCTCGGTTCCTCTTGCTGCGTTACGAGGATCTGGTTGCGGATCCCGCCCGCGAACTCGCGAAGGTAGTCGCCTTTCTGAACCTGTCTGTCAGTCCGGGACAAATTGCCCAAGCCGTGGAGCGAAGCTCGGCCGACCGAATGCGGAAACTCGAAAAGGCGCAAACTGACCTCCACGGACTGATCAAAGGATCACGAAAGGACCTGTCGTTTGTCCGCGCTGCCGGTTCTGGCGGATGGCGAACTGATTTGCCCGCCCCATTTGTCGCACGGATTGAAAATACCTGGGGACCACTGATGCGGCATCTAGGATATGAATTGAGCTCGCAATCTCCTTCGGAAGCGCGAGATGGCGCATCTCCGGGAATTCTCTGCAGCGGCACTCCGCAGTGATCGGCGAGGCAACGACGCCGGATTTGTACTTCTAATTTATGTTCGGCCAGCTCAGATACGCTGTGAACTACGTCCTGGGACTCGACCAGGCCGGGCGTCACTTCACCGTCTTTCCTGACGACACGTTTCTGGTGTCGTACCCGAAATCCGGCAACACCTGGGTCCGTTTCCTGCTGGCGAATCTGATGTACCCGAACGAAACAGTAGGTTTCGCCAATATCAACCGGCTGCTTCCAGCTCCTGGCGTTGTATCAAAGCGATTTTTGCGAAAGCTGCCTCGGCCGCGCATATTGAAGAGCCACGAACCCTTTGACGTACGTTTTCGGAAAGTCATCTACCTGGTTCGCGATCCGCGCGACGTCGCAGTTTCCGAGTACCACTTCGACTTGAAGAAACGGTATATCGATCCCAGTGTCTCCCTGGAACAATTCGTGAAGCGCTTCATCGCCGGTGAGACCTCGTCATATGGTTCCTGGTGGGAACACGCCGCCAGTTGGATCGCTGCCCGCCACTGTAACCCTGCTTTTCGGTTGGTTCGCTACGAGGACCTGCTCGCGGACCCTATCGGCGAAACCGCCAAAATCGCTGAGTTCATGGGCATTCAGGCCGGGCCAGAGCGTCTCCAAAGGGCTGTCGAACGGAGCTCGGCAGATCGCATGCGCGAGCTCGAAAAACAACAGGCCGACCAATGGACCGGAACCAAGAATACTCGCAAGGAGATTCCATTTGTCCGCGCGGCCAAGTCTGGCGGATGGAAGGAAACTCTACCACGGCGTTCTGTGGAGGAGATCGAAGTAGCCTGGGCCCCCCTCTTGAATCTCCTTGGCTACCCACTGCATGCTAGAGAATTGGACAACAAAACTGTACCGGCATGGATCAAGACAGGTCAGCCGCTTTTATGACTCTGAGTTGCACCGGGTTCAAACTGTGGGAAGAACCATCCCCTCGGAATGAGTAAAATCGACAAGCGCCAGATCATAAAAAACGTCGGGTCCAGTTGGTTCACGCTGGGATTCGACGTTATCGTCGGCCTCCTTCTGTACCCTTTCATATTGCACCGGTTGGGAGATACCGCCACCGGTATCTGGGGTTTGATTTTTGCGATCACCGGCTATTACGGCCTGTTTGATCTCGGGATCCGTTCCTCGGTGGTTCGCTACGTCTCGAAATTCACCGCGATCGACGACGCTGAAGATCTCGCCAAGCTGATCAACACCAGCCTTTTCAGCTACAGTTGCATCGCCATTCTGAGTCTGCTGATCACCGCGGTTCTCACGCTCTACGTGGACAGCATCTTCAAGATTCCGCCAGGACTTCATTCCACAGCCCGCTGGTTGATGTTGATGGTTGGAACCGCCATTGCACTCGGCTTCCCCTTAGGCGTGGTGGGCGGGTTTTTGGACGGCCTGCAGAAGTTTTACATTAACAATTGGACCAGCGTGGCGGCCAACGCCGTCCGCGTAGTTCTGATCGTCCTGGCCCTGACCCACGGCCGGGGACTGCTTACCGTGGCGTTGATCACCGTTGTCCTTCCCCTCATTACCTCTCTGGTGCGCGGAGCCATTGCCTTCCGCATCTGCCCCGTGCTCTTGGGGCTGAAGTATGTGGACCGCGGCACGTTTCGCATGATGGCAAACTATAGCGGCGTCACGCTTCTCATCATGGTCGCGACCCAGCTCAAGTTCAAAACCGACACGATCGTGATTGGCACGATGCTTTCGGCCGCCGCCGTTACCTATTTCATCATCGGCTCCCGCATTGTGAATTACACACAACAGGTCGTGATGGCGCTGGCGCAAAACTTTCTTCCCCTGGCCAGCCAGTCCGAGGCGACCGGAAACATGGACCGTCTCCGGAAGGTCTTGGTTGCCGGGAATCGTTTATGCGCCCTTATCTGTTTTCCCATCACGGCTACGCTGCTGATTCTAGGCAAGTCGGTCATCGAAGTGTGGGTTGGACAAAAATACATTGCCACCAGCTACCCGGTCCTCGCGATCCTGATCGTCCCGTCTACTCTCATGTGGGCGCAGGCGGCCTCCGGACGAGTACTATTTGGAATCGGCAAACATCGGACCTGGGCATTCGTGACCCTCGCCGAAGGTGTTTGTAACCTCATCCTCAGCCTCATTCTCGTGCGTCCCTACGGCATTATCGGAGACGCGTATGGAACCGCCATTCCGCTTGCATGCAGCATGATCTTGTTTATGCCGGGCCATCTGTCCCGGAAGCTTGGGATCCGTCTCCGTACCTACTTGCGCGAAGCCTATACTTTGCCGCTCCTGATCACTACGCCACTGGTGCTGGTTCTCCTCCTGATGCGGCGCTGGTTCATCCCTCACAACTATCGGCAACTGGCGGTTCAGTTGGCGATAGGGGGAGTAGTTTACGGACTTGGGCTGCTCTGGGTTATTGCGACAAAACGTGCGTTCCAGGTTGGAGAGCTCGCCGTAAAGGAAAAGCCTGTCCCGCTCGAGAATGGGATGGGGTCAGTAGTGGAAGCCTATCAGCAGGATGTATAGAAAGCCCATAACTGCTTAGTTCTTTAGCGTCACGTCAGAAACCGCTTACCTCATATTTGAAGGGCTGGCAGGATGAATCGGCCCATTCGGCATCTTAGCCCAGGGGGCTACAGGCTAGCTTGGGAGAGCGCATCGTTCGCGCTGCAGCCCCAAAAAACCTAAGACTGCGCCTGTCCGGTTCCGCGAACTTAGACGATCATGCCGGGGCGATCCAGGTAATCTTCGCCGCCACCTGTTCATCCTGTCGCGCGAATCCCAAATAGCGCACTTCCACCGGGGGCAATCCTGGTGATCTTCGCTACTACCTGTTCATCCTGTCGCGCGAATCCCAAATAGCGCACTTCCACACCGCGCTCTCGGCAGAACTCCATGAAGGCTTTGTATTCCCCTTCGCACCAGCCTGGATAATTGAAGAATTCGTCGAACGCAATCACGGTGCCGGCAACTATCGCGTCTCCCAGCGACTCAAAGACTGTCCGTGTCGAACTGTAGAGATCGGCATCCAGGTGCAGGAAGGCAACCGGCCCCGGATGCTGCTCGCGAAAGGCTGGTATCGTATCTTCAAACCATCCCTTGTGCAGCCGCGCGTTAGGCTGTACCTCAGGCAACGACGCCAATGCAAACGCTCCCTTCTCATGGCCTTGCTTCCAATCCTCTGGCAGGCCCTCAAACGAATCGAAGCCGTGAACCTCTACCTTAGCTAGAGACGCAATGAAGTTGAGTGTCTCCCCGCGATAGACGCCAAATTCGCAATACAACCCCGGAATTTCCACCTGCTCGATGGCGGCTTTCAGTAAGGCAAACTTGTCCGGATAGCTCTTCGCCATCCTCATGTGCTGGTCGGCGAACTCGGCGGATTCCTGCGCTGCTCGGAACTGGCGCGCAAATTCGATGTCCTTTGTCGCTTCCGAGAGCTGTCGGTTCAGGTGATACTGGATGCGACGCTTCACCTTCTCTTTGAACGCCCGAAACATGCCGTCGCCTCGCATTTCTCAGCTGCCCATGAAGGCATTTCGGAGAACTCCCTGCGCAGGGGCATTATCAAGGATTTCTTTTTTGTTTTTGGGAATCGTCCGACATTGTACACTGTTCGTCGTCAGTCCACTGCACGGAAATGCTCGGCTCTCAGTCCGAAGCCACAACTTGCACCATCGGTCAGGACTCTCATGCTTAATCGCCGCATCGTGACCCTGAATGATGCTTCCATGCCGATCCGTCGTCGCCCGAGTGAGCAAGCGACTCAGACTTCGTCATTAGCCCATGCGATTGATTGAAGGACTAGGCAGCAAATGCTTCTGACCAAAGAATACTAGGAGCTCCGGAAATTTGCCGGCAGGTGGTGGTTTACCAGGGTCAGCAGCTCCTCTTGCAGTAACGGTCCACATGCCATAAGGCCAGAGATCAATGGCGACCTGTTGTTGCACCGAAGCGGAGAATTCTCCAGGTGCTGACAAATCCTCCGCCACTTTCAACCAGGGCTGCGCCAGCGGCGACGTCCCATTCGTGCTTTGGCGTCAGAGTGAACGTCAGGTCAGCGAGTCCGGCTGAAACTCTGGCTAATTTGTAGGCGACCGATCCCATAGGTTGAATCTTGAACGCAGCATTCTCGAACGGCTTCCATTCGCCCCGTTTTATTTCACTGCGGCTCGCTAAAACAAGGGCGCCTTCGAGATTCTTGCGCTGGCTGACGTGCGCTGGTTTGCCGTTGTAGTTAAGGCCTGAATTCAGAGAGCCGACGAAAGTTTCTCCGGTGGCGGGATTGCAGATCCCTCCGGCTATCGCACGACCATGTTCCACCAACGCTATGCTCACACAGAATTCAGGTATGCCGGCGACAAACTCGCGCGTACCATCCAGAGGATCCACGACCCAGACTCTGTCTCTCTCAAGGCGCGAGAGGTCATCGACGCTCTCTTCCGACAACCAGCCTTCGCCATCGCGCAGCAGCTCCTTACGGAGTACAGCATCAACGGCGCGATCGGCTTCGGTCACCGGATCATGACCAATTTTGTATTCAGCTTCGATGGCGCCGGGTGTGAAGCGGCTGAAGACCACGCGCGCAGCTTCCAGAGCAGATTCGATCCGCCGCAAGGTTTCGAGATTCGAGTAATCGGTCATGAGGACGCCGAGGGCGCAAGCAGAATCTAGAATCAGTTAATAGTTCCCGGTTCTCCGTTCTCAGTGCTTTTCAGGCCCAGAGCATGCGGGCACCGGTTGCCAGCAGTACCGCGCAAAGAATGCGTCTCAACCAAAGCACGGGAACCCGTGTGCTCAGATGCGAACCCAGTAGACCTCCTGGGATGGAGCCGATCAAAAGCGAGGCTACCAAGGCGGGATCGACATTGCCAATGCGCCAGTGCATTACGCTGGTTACGCCGGTCAGTACCACTGCGTGCACGATGTCAGTTCCGACCATCACCTTGGGAGGATAGCTGTAAAACAAGAGCAAGAGCATCATGATGATGCTGCCCGATCCCACCGACGTCATCCCCACCAGAAAGCCCGCTAGCAAGCCAATTACCGACATCCCAACAAATGACTTCATGGTCGGCGGGCGACTGGCAACGTGCTCTTCGATGCGGGTCTGAAAGAGCAGAAGGGTTGGAATGCAGACCAGCAGCAAGCCGATAGCCGAGGTTATAAGTGTGTTGACTCCAGTTCCGTAAATCTTGCGCAAGTGCCCCAGCAAACTCACACCCACGATGGACCCAGGAACGCTTCCTACCGCTAACGCGAGAACCACTCTGCGTCGCACCGTGCCTTTGCGCAAGTGCACCCAACTGGAACCGATCTTAGTAAAGAAATTGAAAACCGCGTCTGATCCGACCGCCAGGATCGGCGGCACCTTAAGGACAAAAATCAACAGCGGCAGCAAAAGTACGCCGCCCCCCAAACCCGTCAGGCCAATCAGGGTGCCCACCACAAAGCCAATCAGAATCTTGAGCGCGATTGCCATGGCAGAATCGGTTATAGCCGGCAGCCTGGGAAATGCCGCCCAAGAGTTAGGACCCTCCTCCGTTGACTCCGATGAAGCCTTCCCGCTCCAGGTGCAGGATGATCTCCTGTGCTGCTTCCTCCGGCGTCACCTCGCCGGTATTGATGACGACTTCCGCATCCTTCGGCTCTTCGTAAGGATCTGAAATACCAGTGAACTCTTTCAGAATCCCGGCTCGGGCTTTGGCGTAGAGGCCTTTGCGGTCGCGCTGCTCGCAAACCTCCACCGAGGTAGAGACGTGAACCAGGATGAAGCCGCCCAGGGGTTCGATCATCTCGCGCACATGCTTGCGAGTTGCGTCATATGGCGCGATGGGAGCGCAAATAGCGATGCCGCCATTTTTCGTGATCTCCGAGGCCACATAGCCGATGCGGCGAATGTTGATATCGCGATGCTCTTTGGAGAAGCCCAATTCCGAAGAAAGGTGTTTGCGCACCAGATCGCCATCCAGCAGCGTGACGGGCCGGCCACCAGTTTCCAGGAACTTAGTGAGAAGTACATTAGCGATAGTCGATTTACCTGATCCCGAAAGCCCGGTAAAGAAAATAGTCAAGCCCTGCTTGTGCCGCGCAGGATAACTGCGTCGTAGCTCCTGCACCACCTCCGGATAAGTAAACCAGGAGGGAATCTCACGTCCCTGGTTCAAGCGCTCGCGCAGTTCGGTGCCGGAAATATTCAGGACACGGGCGTCCTTGGGGACTTGATCGTCGGGAAAATATTGATCCTGATCTTCGAGGTAGACCATCATGTTGAAGGGAACCATGGTGACGCCGATATCGGCCTCGTGCTTCTTGAAAACTTCCTGGGCTTCATAAGGTCCGTAGAACGGCTTGCCATGCTCGTCTTTTCCTGGACCGGCGTGATCGCGGCCGACAATCATATGACTGCAGCCGTGGTTTTTGCGGATGATGGCATGCCAAATGGCCTCGCGGGGTCCGCCCATACGCATAGCCAGCGGCAACAGCGACAATTTGGCAGTTCCCGGCGGATATTTTGGAAGCAACAGCTGATAACAACGCACGCGGGTGAAGTAATCCACATCTCCTGGCTTGGTCATGCCGACTGAAGGATGAATCAAAAGATTTGCTTCTACCTGCTTGGCAGCACGAAACGTGAGCTCCTGGTGGGCGCGGTGCATGGGATTGCGGGTCTGAAAAGCCACCACGCGGCGCCAGCCCAAACGCGCAAACTCAGAGCGCAATTCTGCCGGCGTGAAGCGAAGAGCGCGGAAGTCGTAGTGGGAAGGCGCTTGTGCACCTTCAACTCGTCCGCCCACGTACCAGGGATTTGCCTTGTTTATTGCGTAATCGGCGCCAGGGTGAAGGTGGCTAGTCGTATTGAAAACCGACTTGGCTTCGGCTTTGCGATCCGGCTGCCATACCTCTTCGACGTGCAGAACTGCAAGCATCACGCCTTCAGGATCGCGCAACGCAACTTTGCTGCCGCCTGGCTTCAGTGACTTTGCGAAGTCTTCCGTGACATCCAGCGTGATTGGCATGGGCCACAGCACTCCGCTTGCAAGCCGCATCTTTTGACACACGCCTTCATAATCAGTCCGCGTCATGAATCCACGCAGGGGAGAGAATCCGCCGCTGATGCAGCAATTCCAGATCACAGAGTTGGCGCGCGGTAAGGTCCCAGGAGGGCCACTCGCGCGAGTGCGCCTTAAGTTCGCTGATTCGTTCGGGCGCGGCGATGAGGTCAATCAACTCCCCGCCGTGCGGGGAGACGAGATGGCTTGTTGAAGTCAAATTCTTGGCCTCCTGAGGCGCTCAGTTGGTTTTAATGCCATGTTTCGTTGGCGAAGGCGTTCAACTCGGTAAGAGCCCTGCGCAGCGTCACCGCTTGGGTTAGCTACCGCGAAAGGAGGTCCGTACGTTGAGCTCAGTTTTAGAGTGACGCAACCCTTACTGACATGCAATCTTCTCACCGTTACCAATTCTCACCTGCATGCTAAGTCTCTCATATGAAACGACAAGTTCTGGATCGACTACTGCGCATATTAATTTTCGGGGACGAGGTGCAAGAATTTGCAATTGCGAGGATTACAACTTGGGGTTTTATCTTGCGGTTAAACCCGAAACCTTAGTCGCCATTTAGCCGTGTCCCAAACAAAGGTTCGCACAACTCGAATCCGTTGTCCAATTAGTCGGAATCGACGGTCTTGCGAAGACTTTGGAAGGGCGAGGGTCTCCAATTATCGGCTATAATGAACGTGTAGATACGAATGTTGCGGGGACATCATGAAACGTAGCTTGGCGTTATCGCTGGCGTTGTTGGTCTGGACTCCAATTGTGATCGCGCAAAGCAAGCAAGATCCGACTGTTCCGAAATGGGAGCGAGGGAACAGCCCAAGGCCAAAAGCGTAACGCACCCACACAAAGCAATTTCACCAGGTCCTGCAGTGACGAGCTCGGCGAAAACCGGTACCGCCAACCAACATCTCAGCCAGCTCGAACATGAAACCAACGGCATCGCGACTTCGCCAGCTAAGAAAGCGCCCAAGTCTAGCCGTGGCGGTACTCGGTCGAACGATGCAGCTTCAAGCAAGCACCAGATGAACTTCCCCACTCAGCCTCGAAAGAGCGCAACTGCGGGTCCCCGCGTCCAAAGCGCAACCTCGATTGGTGCAAGTTCGAACCAGAACCGCAAATAAATTTCCCGAGCCAGACAATCGTGGACGCCGGGTTACGAATCTAATTTGTCGAATCTAGCCTCGGCCTCTGGGAGATTGCTTCCAGCATTCTCCGCTACCAGGTCGCCTCTGCTACCAGGACTTCGGACGGAGACGACGGGCACCTTGATCGAGTATTTCACCAAGCACCACAAGGCGCGAAAACCGTCTTTCCAACCGATCTTCTTGCCTTCCTCGTAAGTCCGTCCCCAGTAGCTGATGCCAACTTCATAAATCCGCAGTCGCCGTTTAGCAACTTTGACTGTGATCTCTGGCTCAAAACCAAATCGGTTCTCTTCGATCGCGAATCGACTGGATGACCTCGCGGCGGAAAACTTTGTAGCAGGTTTCCATATCGCTCAGATTAATGTTGGTGAGGCTGTTGGAGAGAAGCGTGAGAAGCTTGTTTCCGACCGAATGCCAGAAGTAGAGTACGCGATGGGGCGCGCTACCCAGAAAGCGTGAGCCGTACACCACGTCGGCCTTACCCTGAACTAGCGGTTCCAGAAGGGCAGTAAAATCTCCTGGATCATATTCCAGATCGGCGTCCTGGATAATCACGAAATCGCCGCGCGCTTCCTGAATGCCGCGGCGGAGGGCCGCGCCTTTTCCCATATTGTGGGGCTGTAGAAAAACCCGTATCTGAGGGTACTGGCCCTCCAATTGAGACAGAATTTCTCGGGAGCCGTCGCTCGAGCCGTCGTCGACGCAGAGCAGCTCGAGGTCGAGCGGAACCGCCAAAACCCGCTCCACTACGGTGCGAAGGGTCGAGCGCTCATTGTAGACCGGCACTACGACTGACAATTTCATGGTCGAGGAACGCCCTAGTCTAAAACAAAGTCGCCACACCGAAAGATTTTTTGCGGCACCATCCCTTCTAAGCGCAGGGAGGGAACACTGGCTTATAGGGTGAGCGCGGGGAAGTGTAATTACTTCCAACTTAGTACCCAAATCAGGGAAATTTTGACCAAAGATGACCCCAGTTAGCTTGTAGATAAAGAAGTTACGGCAATATTAATTTTTGAGCGGACGTGCCGAAAGGCCGTCACCTAAAGTCATCTCGGCCCGAATATCCACAGGCGCGAGCGCTTCGAAAGGGGCGAAGACAGCCTCTGCCCGGTGCGTCGGGGCGCAGCAACCGACTATTGTACCCTTGGTTTTTGGGTATTTTTGCGACTCTACTCTCTGCTTTGGGCGGTGTGAAAGCGGGCAGAAGCGTAAGGCTAAGAGGATATGGTCCAGCTATGTTATAGCGAACTCCCGGGAGCAACCAATGCTCCTACTTCCTGTGGAAATCTCTTTTGCGATTGTTATGAAAAGATCTGCGGACTTGGCACAGCGCATGCTATGAATTTCGGGAGAACCATTCTCATTTTGAAGTATTCGTGATTGGACGCTGAACGGGAACCCTGCACCAGCTACTTCTGCGACCCTCCTTGGGGTAAAAGTCGCCAGACGCGGGGACACTAATCATGAATTGGGGGGAATCTGAATGAAGGAAAGGTCTGTTCGACTCGGTCCGCGTGAGCAGCAGATTGTTGAGCTGCTGCTGCAGGGCTGCGACAACTCAGATATCGCCAGCCAGCTCAAAATGGCCCGACGCACAGTGAAGGCGCATTTCAATCGTCTTTTTCTGCGATTCGGAATTACCGGCGGGATCAAACGAGTAAAACTGGCGACTCTTCTATATCGGAGGCAGCTATGTTCGGAGAAGAACGCTACGGAAGCCGGGTACCAAGCGAACGGGAGCATCGCGTCATCGAACTCGTCGCTCAGGGACTCAAGAACCGCGAAGTTGCGGATGCCATCGGAACTACTGAACACGTCGTCAAAAACTACCTTAGAGTCATCTATGACAAGCTCGGGCTCTGGAACCGAGTCGAACTTGCTCTCTGGTACGAAGCCCGCAGGCCGGAAAGTCCGAGTCAGGCCTGAGTTGCTCGAGACCTGGGAGCGAAGCATTCTGAACCTCGATCCGACGATGTTTCGCGGACGCAACCTGCAGCACTGAGAATTAGAAAGCAACAGAAAAGGCCTCCCGAGCAAGGGAGGCCTTTTCTGTTGGCATACTCTTACTGGCAGCCGGTGGTTTCGAGATTGCGGAGTGCGCGGGCAGCTTGAGGTGCGCCTTTCTTGGTGGCACTCACGAGCAAAATCCGCGCCTGATCGCAATTCTTGGAAACTCCATCGCCACGGCTGTACAAGTCCGCGAGCAACACGGCAGCGGTGGAATTCTTTTTGCCTACGGCCTTCCACAACCATTTCCCCGCTTCCGTGGTATCGCGCGCACCACTTTTCCCTTCAAGGTAGCGTTCCGCCAGACGCAATTCCTCCGCGCCACCTTCGGCCTCCGCAGTTGCCTCGGAGGGGGGCACGGAAGCTGCCTGCGAGCCGGCGTTTTGGGCACTCGAACCGAGGCTCGTTGCAACCGGTTTCTTATTGATATTTTCCCGCGTCGCGAGTGCTGTCTGAACCGTTGGACTCTTGCCCGCTGCTGGAGCGATCTCCGCTGGTTTCTGCGTCCCGGCCGACTGCGGCCGGTCAACTTCCACGCGCGGTTGCGGAGTGTTCACTGGCTCGGGCACGGCCGAACGGCCCGCCGACGCGGTCGTCGCGGCCGGACGATGACGTTGGGAAGCCCATTGCAGATACCCCACACCGGCCAGCAAGACGATGACGCACGCGACTAGATAGATCCAAGCATGGCCGCTTCGGGGTGTCAGACCCGTCCAGGCTGGCGAGAGCTTTGTCGCGCAACCACTGCACGTCACTTTCAGGATGAGGTGTTGCCCCGTTTTCGGGGGTGGGATTGACGACAAAAGCGTCCTCCGGTCTAGGCCGCCTAGCTTCCAACGGCGATCCGCAGCTTCCGCAAAACCTTTGATCGCCGCGGTTGCGATGCTGGCAGGCTGGGCACACAGCATCGGGGAGCCAATTGGGTGCGCTGGCGGATTGTTCAGCTAGGTTCTCTTCGATCCTCGGCTTCGCAGCAGGGGACGCCGTCACCCGATTTTCATTTTCGAGTTCGCGCAAAAGACGACCGACCGCCTGTTCCCGTTGGTCAGGCGGAGTTGTGAAATAGACCTGCGCCCATCTGCCCAGGTTCTGCCCGAGAGTTGTATTAGTCAGCGGATTTAGTTCTGCTCGGGGTAACTGGGTGGCAGGTTCTTGTCCGTTCCAGGAATTTTGCACTTCGTGGATCTCCAAGGAGTTTATTATTCCAAATTCCACTCCCACCGGGCGAAGTTGTCAAACCCTATATGTGGAAAAAAATTACCTTAGATTGATGGATGTTAGTCGCAGACCCGGCGATTTGCGGGTTCGAACTGGTCCTGCTGGGCATCTCGTTGAGTCGTCATTTTGCCGCCAGGGGTTTTCCCATACAACTGGGAGCCGGCGCAATAGTAGAGCGCAGTGTGAAGGTCAACCCAGACCTGCGTATCCGGATTGCCGAGGTAGACGGGGGCAGGTGGGGGCTCCGCCAGACCAAGACCCACTAGCAGTTCCTCAAACAGCGTGAGCTGTGGCCGGGGAGGACTCTTTCTCGCTTGCCTGCCACTAGCGGTCGCGATACTGGCGACTTCAGAATTTCCGCTGGCGCCAGGCTGGACCACCCAAAGCGTGACCACAACCACCAGGAGCAGGGCGGCGATTCCCGTGTAAATATTGGCTCGGCCTACCTCCCACTGCTGTGCCAGCCAAGTGAATTTCGGGCCCTGCCGCGCTTTCAACGATTCCAGCCACTGGCGGCTCTTCTGAGCCGATGTCCAGGGCGAAAGCCGGGAAACCTCGCTTTCTGCCGGTACGATCCGCAGGGACACCGGTGCGAGCTGCAGAGCCGATTCTGGCTCGAGCGGCGGGCTCCAATCATGCTCTTCGAATTCTGACGCCTGTGAGCCGGTTTCTGAATCTTCCGCTGATTCCTCTTCTGTTGCGGGAAAGTCCTCCTGCACCTGAGAGCCATCTCGAGACTCGAAATCAGACGAAGTCAGGTTTGTGGAATCGGGTTCGTGCTGCGCTACCAGGTCTTCGGGCGCCGAAAATTGGGCGACGATCTCCTCCAACGAAACCGGTTTCACGCTAGCGGTGGACGAACTTACGGTCGCGTTTGTTTGCGTCCGGCTGAGGGGGCAAACTTTCAGTGTGACTTCTCTCCGCCGCTTGCTGCATGTACCACAAGGAAGCTACCTTGCTTTGTATATTCCCTGCCTGTGCCGCGTCTAATCGCGCGACGCCGCAGTTTCCGCAATACAATTCTCCCGCTTCGAAAGGGTGTGCGCATGCCCTGCAGATTGTGCGCCCGTTTGGCTTCTGATTCTCGACGGGCAAGATCGTCTTCTCGACGGGCGAGATCGCTGGCTCGACGGGCATTGCCTTTTGTATATTTTTCTTCGCTGCTCTAGCGGAGGCCGCGGATTCCCCTGCGAGGCGCTGGAGTTGCGGTTTGATTGTCTCCAGAGTCTGAAGAATTGTCGCGCGCTCTGCGGCCAGCGTTCTTTTCAAGTCCTGGTCCGACGCCCTGGCGATCGCCTCGGCCACCAGCCCGGCCATGAGCTCTGAAGTTCTGACGTCACCATCCTGAAATGAATTCGCCGCAGCGAACCGCAGCTCGACGACACCGGCGACCGTTTCCTCCTGAAAAACCGGAACCGCGATTAGAGATCCAACTAGGCTGGTGCGGCATAATTCGGCTCGCAAACGCGAATCCTGCATCGCGTTCGAGCAGCGCAAAATACGTCCGCTGCGTAGGCAGTAAGCGGTCAAGCAAGAATCGAGTGCCAACCGCGAGCCAGCATCGCCAGCGGCGCTTCCAGTGCAAGCAAGGTATACGAGCTCGTCCGTCTCCACGATTCCCACGGCCACGCCGGAAGCACTGGTAATCTTCTGCAGCCGCTCTGCGATGAGAGCGATTGCCGCCGCTAGATCCAGACGCCGGGTTTGAATCAGTTTTTGAGTTGCGACGATCTCAGAGAGAGTTGTGGTGTAATCCGATGGTGCGTCATCCGCTGACGAAGATTCTTTTGCCGCCAGACGATCGTTATTCTCTTGCAACACATAAGCGGCAGCGAGGATTCGTTGGAACGACTCGGGGTTCAGAGTCGGCTTGCGCTCGCGGGTAAGCTGTTGCGTCACGTTTGGCTGGGTACCTCGCAAGCGGGTGAGCGCTTGCGCGCAATTATTGTAATGCAATTGGCCATCCAAACCCACGCGAAATGCTTGCAAGCCCTTGATTCCAGCAGTCTTGGTTACTATTTCAGACCCATGCGGAGGCAATGCGCCGTGTCTGGCCAAGTCCTTGTTTTTCTGAGGATTATCACGAGGACACCCAGGTGGCAGTTTGGCCTCGATGGTTACCAGGAGAGACCCACGCGCCATCGGATAGTGGCGAAGGCAGCGAATTTTGAGCCGTAGTGAAAACTTTTGCACTGACCCGGCAAGAGGCAGGCTTTGTTGTGGGAAGCGATTCCAAGGATCATCGGAAGCCCCAGCTGTTTCATCGAAAGGCCGCTTGCATTTGTTGATGCAAACGCCTGTGGGTGTTGAAAAAGTCACCTGTGATTAGCAGGCGGAGTGGCGGCAGAAGCGTGTTACAAGGAAGAAATCCTTGCCATGCTCTGTTGGATCACCATTCTCGGAGGCCTGCTCATCATGATGGGGCAACATTCTCGCTCGGAAGCGTTGTTCTACTACTTCCGCTTGGACGATCAAGTTCCTGAGACCCACCTGCTGCGGCTGATCGAAAAACACATCAGCTTTGCCTTCGTGCGTGAAAGGCTGAAAGATAGTTACAGCGAGACCGGCCGGCCGTCGATTGATCCCGAACTTCTGCTGCGCATCCTTCTGATCGGCTATCTGTACGGCATCACCAGCGAGCGCAAGCTGGTGGAGGAACTGCGCATGCATCTGGCGTGGCGCTGGTTTACCGGGCTGGGCTTCGATCAGGAGATCCCGCATCACTCTACATTTTCCAAGAATCGGCACGGACGATTCCAGGAGTCGAAGCTGTTCGAGCAACTGTTTGAACAGATCGTGGCGCGCTGTCTGGAGGCGGGACTGGTGCGAGGAGATGACTTGTCGGTGGACGGCAGCTTCGTCGAGGCGAATGCCAGCAAGGAGAGCCGCATTCCACGCGAGCAGCTAGCGGAAGCGGCGCAGGTGAACCAAACTGTGCGCCAGTACCTGGTGGAATTAGAGCAGCAAAATCCGACCGACGAGCCAGTGCATGAACAGAAACTGGTGTCCACAACCGATCCCGACGCGACCTACGCGACCAAGGGTGGAACTCCGGCCCGGCTGGGGTATTACGACAACTATCTGGTGGACAACCACAGTTGCGTGATCGTGGGAGTGCAAGCAACCGCAGCCCGGATGAGTCAGGAGACGGTGGCCGCACAAGACATGATCGCTCGTTTCGCCGAATGGCAAGGACGCGATCCCGAGTCGGTGGTTGCTGATGCCACTTACGGCAACGGTGAGTTCCTGCAGTGGTTAATGGAGCGGGAGATCACACCGTATATGCGCACGCGGGACAGTGCTCTCCGCAAGAACAACCCACTCTACGGTCCCGAGCGTTTCACCTTTCTTCCCGAAAGCAACAGCTATCGCTGTCCCGCAGGTCAGCCACTCAACTTCGTCGGTTTGAATGTCAGAAATCGAACCCATGCCTACATCGGAAGCCGCAAACGTTGCGGTGCGTGTTCGCAAAAGGCGCAATGCACCACGGGCCAGTACAAATATCTCGCCATCCACATCCATGAACCGGCCCGGCAACGCGCTCGCGACTTGGCCAGCACGCCAGGTTTCGCGAGCGCACAACGGGAAAGGAAAAAGGTGGAAGCGCTGTTCGCGGAACTTAAGAATCAGATCGGACTTCGTCGCCTACGCCTGCGGAGATTAAAGTTTGTTCGCGAGCAGTTCTTCCTGGCTGCGGCTGCGCAGAACATCAAGCGCTTGGTCCGCTTCCTCAGCCAAGGGCCGCAGCCACCGCTGCCTGCAACGATCTAGTCGTCCGCTCGCAGGAAACTGTCCCTCGCTGCGCTACTTACACAGCACAACAGTACTTCCGAGATTCCAACAGTCTTCGTCCCAAGCCGAACGTTGATTGCGCTTTAATCATTCCCACGTGGAGTGTGGCTGTGGCGGGCAGAAGGAACGACTAGTTTTTGGGCGACTGAATAAATGAAAAAACGCGGCTAAAGTTATACTCATCGCCTGTGCCGTTGGATCCTTCGCAACGTTCTGCTTCGTGATTAGCGATGAGATAGAATTAGTACGGTCTGCAAGTAGGTCCTAAAACGCAAATGGAACTCCTTCTAAATGTTTTCTGGCTATTAATCGCAGCCGGCGCGCTTGGTATCTGGATTCTCCAGTGGCGGCGAGGCGCAAGGCGGCGGGGCTTGGCTCTCCCGCTGTGTGCGCTTGCCTGCGTGTTGGCTCTGCTTTTTCCAGTGATTTCAGCCACCGACGATTTGCACGCCGCCGCGCTGGTCGTAGAAACCTCGGGGTTCACCCGCAAAATACTGAAGAGTATTACGCCGGGTGACTCATCGGTCCATGCGTGGCTTCAGGGGCTCCCGGCCCTACTATTGCTGGCGTTGTTCTCAGCAGCGAGTAAGGTCGTCGATACCATCGCTGAACAACGTGTTCCGCTATCCCTAACACGATTCATCCAGCCGGTTAGTGGTCGAGCACCTCCCGCTGCTGCGTTCTAGCCTGACCAATTCTCGATACAAATCCACAGTTAGACACTCATCCGACGGACGCACTCATGCTGTCCGTACGAGAAAAGGAACTCACTCATCCAACGGAGAACGGGTCGAGCGCAAATCAATGATGTTGCAGTTCTCTGCAGTGACGAGATCCACTCTGGAAAAAGCTTAAGGCATATGATTCGCAATTTCGCAAAAACCCATCTTTTAACGGTAGAGGACACCACGACGGTTTTAGGAAAGTGGAAGTACACCGGCAAGTATCTACTCGGGCTCGATCTTGGCGGGAGACGCTTCACAACCTTTGAAGATGATATGTTTCTTGTGTCCTACCCGAGATCGGGCAACACGTGGTTTCGTTTCCTTCTTGCGAATCTGCGATATCCAAATCAGAGTGTCGGGTTTGCCAATATCAACAGGCTGGTTCCTGATCCCGCAGTTTCAACGAACCGCTTCCTGAAAAGGCTTCCACGGCCCCGCATATTGAAGAGTCACGAACCCTTTGACGTCCGTTTTCGGAAGGTGGTCTATTTGGTTCGTGATCCACGCGACGTGGTGATTTCGGAGTACTACTTCAATTTAAAGAAAATGTATATCAACCTGAGCGTTTCTTTGGACCAGTTCGTATCGCGCTTCATCGCGGGTGAGACCGCGGCGTACGGCTCGTGGTGGGAGAATGCGGCCAGTTGGATTGCAGCGCGGCACGGGAATCCGGCGTTTTTGTTGGTTCGGTATGAAGACCTACTGTCCGCTCCGATCAGCACAATTGCGAAAGTCGCCGAATTCCTGGGCATTCAGGCTGACGAGGAAAGACTCAGAGTTGCTGTCGAGCGAAGTTCCGCCGATCGTATGCGGGTACTCGAACAGGAGCAATTTGACAAGTGGACAGGAACAAAGAACACCGACAAGGCGATACCGTTTGTGCGCAACGCGAAGTCTGGAGGATGGAAGCAGAATCTGCCTCGCTACCTGGTGGACGAAATAGAGGTCGCGTGGTTTCCACTTATGAATTTTCTCGGATACGAGTTACAGGGTCGGCAGCTTAACAAAGTGCATCCACAAACGGTCCGCAAGGCGTAACTGCCCGAAGACGCTCGGCATCGCCCAAATCCAACATGGACTCCGGATAGGCAATAGCCACGTGTTCTTCGTCAGCAGTGCCGGACGAGCTTACTGTGTCAGATATTGGTTGAGAGAGGATTGCCCATGGATAACCGGAACCCAACGTTGCCAGCGCTGGTTCGGGCGAGGATATGGTCTGCACAGCGGGAGCGCTTGTTCAGGATCATGGTGCGGTGCAAGAAAAGTTCCCCTGTTCCGGGTTTTTTCGATGCGTACCCGCGCTTCTTCTCCACAAGCTCAACGGCCTCCGAACGAGACCGACTTAATCAGCGGTACTGTGCCTTGATTCAATCCAATGCTAACATTATTTCTGATCGACGCATATTGGACATAGCCTCCCACGACGGGCGTTGGAGCTTTGCCGCATATAAGACAGGTGCGGAATATGTGCTTGGCATCGAGGCCCGGCAACACTTGATCGAGGCAGCCCGCAGCAACATGCGAGAACATCAGGTGCCCGACCGCAAAGTTCAATTCCTGCAGGGCGATGTTCTGGTCGAACTAGACCATCTCGAAGCCGGAAGATTTGACACGGTATTTTGTTTCGGGTTCCTCTATCACACGATCGACCACATGGCTTTATTCCGAAGGATTGCACGCCTTAATCCAACAAACCTTGTGATCGACACGGCGATTTCTACCCTGCCTGGAAGCGTCGTTGAGGTTCGGGATGAAGAGATTGAGCATGAAAGCACCGGAGCTGTTGGTGAGCCCGGCACTCCGACGCGCGCAGTGGTGGGTAAGCTTAGCAGGGAAGCGTTGGAACTGATGTTGAGAGCGGCTGGATTCCCTACTTTTCACTATTTCGACTGGCTGAATACGGACATTAAGCGCTGGGACGATCTGAAGGCCTATTATCTGGGAGAACGTATCTCCCTGACCGCGATTGGTTCGTGCACAAAAAGGTGATGGAGACCCCTCCAACTTATCGTGAAGCTACCCCCTAAGAATGGCAGTTCTGCGCGGACGAGCCCAGCACGCACGGTCCTTCCTCTTGCATGTTGTAGGAGGAGGTGGGAAACAACTTTCGTTCGTCGTAAATTCGATCGAAGCCGATTTCCCCGGAAAGGATCGACGCAGGTCTTTTGCTCGGCATCCCAAGTGACGTTCATACCGGGCCCTTCTCGATTGCCTTCAGCGATAGCGCGAACCTATTGGATCGCATGTCGTTGCGAACTCGGATCTTGTGCGTGGTCATTGTGTATGTTTTGCCGGTCTGAAGACGGAAGCATTGCTGATCTGCCCATGGCATCAATCACAGAATTGCCCGCTCTTGTGGATGTCAGCATGGCATCCTGCGCACAGAGTGATCAGATTCTCCTCCGAGTCGTCGCCGGACTGGCTGCGAAATGCCTGGTGGTGCACCTCAAGATTCGACATGGTGCCGCAACTCTGGCATCGCCAACCGTCTCCACGTAGTACTTGCCGACGGACGTCTTCGTAAAACTCGGGAGGGTGAAGGCACGTTCGTTAGCGGAAGAGGCTGAGTTGAATGAAGCGAGGTTCAGCGTTCCGGAGGAGCGGGCTGACCAGCTAATTCGTTGGGATAACCATTATTCTCGGGAGTTCTACCGCGCCGCGGGCGAGCTGGAAAGATTGCAAAGGGGGAGAGCCGGCGAAGCGGTGGTTCACTGAGGCTTTACGGGAGTCGTGTAGATTGGAATTTACGAGATGAATCAACAGGTTTTGTGTTTCCTGTAGATGATTTGAACTAGTCCCAGAACTTGGTCGCCCAGCTCCGATCGAGGATCAACGGACGAGCTGATCCGTTATTCATCATGACGTCCCTCATTTGTACTGAGCTTGACGGATCTCTAAGTTTGCAGGTCGATGCAACTTGATACCTATAGGTGCGCGGTTAGCGGATGGCACGCCGGTACAGACATCAACCTAATGGGGTGCAAATCCCCTGATCCCAATGGTCCGTTCGGGGATCTAGCAGGAGGTCGAGTTGGAGGCGCGAGCCAACGGCTCAAGTGACCTTGAACGAAGATGCAAAGCAGCGGGCCGTAATAACCATGAACTCGAATCAGCCTCGTCAAACTCTTGCTGTGTGAGCCGACCGTATCGTCTGCGCGGGAAGGCTGCTAACAGATGGGGATTAACGGACACCTGAACCATCTGTTCACACCGGGGTGTTGGAGATGGCACGCTGTGAAAGGGTGATGATCCTAGGCCGGGAGGTCTCATCCGATGCCAGCTGACCGCTAGCAACGGGCCGGTATAAGGCAATCGAAATCCGGTTCGGTCGGAGGAGAATTCCGCGGGGCTCATAGTACTGCTGGAAGGCTGGGACAACATAACCCAACCCGAGGGAAGGGGCCCTGCTTCAGTCACAGAGGTTCAATGCAGTTGAGGAAGTTTTATTGCCCTATGGCTAGAAACGAAACAGAACAAGTTCGGCAACTGCAAAGAACCCTATATCGCACAGCCAAGCAGTCGAAAGCTGTGAAGTTCTACAGTCTGTATGACAAAGTGTGGCGCATGGACGTGCTCAGGGAAGCCTGGCAACAGGTGAAAGAAAACCGGGGTGCGCCAGGCGTGGATGGCGAAACCATCGAAGGCATTGTGTCGCGTGGAAAAGAAGAGGGGATGATCAGCCGATTGCAGGAACAACTGCGGGCCAAGACCTATCGCTTTCAACCGGTGCGAAGAGTAGATATCCCGAAACCGAAGGGAGGCACTCGGCCACTAGGAATCGCGACGGTCGAAGATCGCGTGGTGCAGACTGCGATGAAGCTGGTGCTGGAACCTATCTTTGAAGCCGACTTTCACCCATGTTCATACGGCTACCGTCCGCAGCGAGATGCGAAGATGGCCTCGACGGCGATTCGCAACGATCTGTATCAGGGAGCCTGGGGCGTGGTGGAGATTGATTTCCGCAGCTACTTCACGACCATTCCGCACGACAAGCTGATCATCTTGATCCAGCAACGCGTGGTGGATGGGAGCATGCTGCGGCTGATCAAGCAGAGCCTGACGGTTGGAATCGCCTATGAAGGGAAGGTGGAGCCAACGAGGGTGGGAGTCCCGCAAGGGTCACCGATCTCGCCGCTCTATAGCAACATCTACCTGAACTTGCTGGACCAGGTGTGGCACAAGCGGGGCTACCCGGAGAAACTGGGGGCCACACTGCACCGCTACGCTGATGATGCGATTCTCATTTGCCGCAAGAGCGGTGCGCATGCTCTTCAGGCATTCGAGGCCATCGCGTCACGGATGGGCCTAACGGTCAATCGCGAAAAGACCCGAATCACGAAGTTGATCGAAGGATTCGACTTCATCGGGTTTCAGTTCGTGAAGCGGCGTTCATCCAAAAGCGGCAAGCAGACCATCTACATCTTTCCCAGCAAGGCCGCGCAGCGCAACATTCGACGACGGATTAAGTACTTCACCAAGCGGCGGGCGCCGATAGGGGCCGCGGAGTTTGTTGAGCAAGTGAGCCAAGCGGTGCGGGGATGGGTGAACTACTATCGCCACACCAACGCAAGCAACGCGTTTCGAAGCTTGCAACGCTTCATCAACACACGCTTTCGCCGCTACTTGAACTTTCGCCATAAAGGTCGAGGCTTCGGGTGGAGGAAGTACCCGAATGCGACTCTGTACGCCCGAGGAATGATCTATATCGGGAGTGGGGTCATCGAGTACGCGCGCTAGCCTGCGCATGCGGTGTGACGAAGACTGTCGGACCGCCGGATTCGGGAAAACTGAACGTCCGGTGGGATGGGAAGGGAATGGTGAACTGGTCATGATGGGGCTATTGAGGCACTGCAATGGGGAAACCCGCAGAAACAGATAGGCGCCATCTAAAGTCACTGAGCCATTCCTTTACCCTAGAGACTAGAGGATGAGATTTAGGGTCAGTTGGTCCAAGCGCGGATTCTTCGCGACAAAAACCATTGCTATATCGCGGAACGGCTGCTGAAGTAGTGGGGAATCTCCGTTGACGCGAACTCAAGGCCAAGGGTGCCGAATCGTTCTGCCATGCCTTCCCCGCGATTCGCCTGACCCAAACGTCCCACTCGGTTTCCCGTACAGCGGTTTTCAAGTACACAAGCTGCTTCTGCACCGTTATGAAAATGTTCTACTCCACTACTCTTTTCAACGTGGTGGTACAAATGAGTCGATTTGATCCGTGCCGAATTGAAACAACTTGTTTTGATCGTGCAACCATTACAATTTTATTACAGCGTGCTGGGCCGACGATTGCCACAAGTTCTTGCGGGATTCTGCGGAAAGTCATGCAGAGGTCGCAAGGGGTAAAGTTACCCATCACTCAGCGTATGTAATAGAACGGATTTGGAAGCTTCAGCGACAACTCTGCTCGCTCGCCTTCAAGATCACTTCTCTGATCGCCGAGATTGATCACGATCGTGTAACCTTTTGCTGCTATCGTGTGACGAACAGGAGACTTGAACTGACTGATTCTTCGTGGGTGGAAATTGTCTGACTTCATAAAAAGATGACTCCATCCGTGGTAGCCCGCTTTTTCCAGATTATCGACAGTCGCCTGTCTCTGCGATTCAGGACGTCCTGTCACAAAGAAAACTGCTACCTTATTCTGAACGGCGAAATTGAACAGCCGAAGAACTGCAGCAATAGGGGCACCTCTTTCCTGGGAAACCCAAGCGTTGAAAAGATCCGTTCTGTAGTTTTAGACGGTCTATTTGCTCGGTAACGCTGGCGGCGGAGCCTGAGCGGTCCTTGGGATGGACCGCGCTATCGAGCCAGGCGGTATACCAGAGGTTCAAAAGCATCTGAGAGCCGGCCACAAGCCTGCGAACTGTGAACTCGAAGGCCTCCGGTGAACCCTTTCCGTTGAACCCTCCACTCTTGTGGAGTCGATAGACCGTTTCTACCTGCTTGTTTGAGTCCTTAAGGTAATCAACGTATTGCTTGAAGGGCTGGGTGAGTTGTTCAGGGCTGTGCACCAATCTAGCAAAATCCTTCGCCTTAACGTTCTGGGCCACATACGTGGTCTCAAACATCGCGTAAATCCCATGTTCGGTGGTGTAGCCCTGTGAGTTGGGACCTACCCAGCCGTTGTAGTAAATGGTGGTGTGCAGCGGCTGCGAACCGTCAGCCACGTAGTGGCCGAGCCACCCAGCGTAGAAGACGATCGCGTGCTCCACTGCGGCAGTTGATTTGCTACTCGCACGCAAGCTTCGATACTCACGAAAAGCTGCCTTCAGGCGGTCAAAAATCTCCATCACAACATAAGGCTGGAGCCGTGATGAAAAACGTGACAGCTCTATCTTCAGTCAGCTTCAATTCAGAACGCATCCTAAACCTCAGTGGAATGGAGTGTGAGGCACGGCGAATTGGCAAGGAGTGGTCTCGGCGGACTGCGATGATGCCACGTAGACAAAATGGAGGGTAGCGGTTGCATGACCTGGCCAACAGATCTATCCACGCGTTTGCTTTTAGCTCGGATTCTACTGGGCAGTTCGATCTTCTTGCCCGCTAGCAACTGCAATGCTCAAACACAAGCCTCGACTCCTCCATCGCAGACTCACGCCCAAATAGAGAAGGTGCCCAATCTTTACCGAATCAAACAAGTCTTAATCAGCTACCACGATTGCAGCTGCAGTTGCGGCTGCTACCAAAACGAAATCGATCAAGTCGCTTGGGAGGCCCAAAGTTATTTGGATAAAGCGTCTGGCCCACACCACTCAGCAAGCAGGCAAACTCGCGATCGTTCTAGACATTGATGACACGGCCCTTTCCGATTATGACTTTTTGCAGAGCATCTCTATTGCACGTCGTGGCGAAAAAGCTGACCGTCTGGCGTTGACGCGTGCCTGGTGGAAGTAAGAACTCACAGGATCAAGCAATCGAAATTGGAACCGGCAATTCTGTCTGGAGCTATCCCGCCACTGCTATCAACTTCTCACGATCACGCGCAACGAGCACGAGTGCGTGACCATTCGCCGCGAGCACTCGCGCGAGTTCGAGTCCGATTCCGGAGGAGGCACCGGTAACCAGAGCAGTTTCCTTTTGCCGGGTCTGTCCCCATAAAATCTCCTGGCTCATCCGATCCTCTCCAGCCACTATTGGGGTTTTTGGCCCAACAATAGATGTATATGCATATAATCGACGTTCAAAAGAAAACCAGGCCGCGGCGCTATCGCTTGGTCATCGGTCCTGCTCGCGATCCGGGCCCGGGCTATGATTTTGCGAAACGAACCCAACAACCGCATTGTTTTCAGTTAGATCAATTTTGGCACCCGACACCTCAGGCACTTATTTTGTGTTTTGCGATGGCCAACACCGAATGGTATTGGAGATGACCAATCAATCCGAAGTGTAGGGCAAAGCCAGGTTCCGGGAAGATGAAGAATTGGGGAAGACCCGACGGCGCACTCGCCTCATACGCCGTGCAGCGGATCTTTTCGACCCTGTTCGACACCAAAGGCATTCAGTAAGCGGCGGCTCGGGGTTTCAGACTCCGTCCATGGTTTGGGGCCCTCCGGCTCACGCTTCGTGACGAAGGCGCCCAATCGCTACAAACACGGCCAGGGCAAGGAGAATGGCGGGCGCGGCCGCTGATTCGCGGCGGCGCAGGTGGTAGCCAATAGCCAACAGCATGACGGTTGCAAGCCCAACGGCGGCCCACGCACTGAGTCCGGGAGCGACGTTGACTGCCATCGGGAGAACGACCCCGCTGGCACCGGCGAGTTCGGCAATGCCGATGAATGTTATGAGACCGCGCGTCAGGCCGCTGGGCCCATTTTTCTCAGATGTCGCCTTATACTTTTCATAAGCGAACACCTTCACCCCACCCGCTGCAAGGAACGCCAATGCCAGGACTCCCTGTACGACCCATAAGGCTGTATTCATGCGATATTCCCTCCAGTCAAAAAGTGACTACTTGCTGGTTTTGATCAACGACGATTCCGCCAATACGTTCTGCAGCATCTGCGAAAAAGACAGCGACCTCCTCGCGAGCCTGGTTCTCGGCATGAATAAACGCAACGTCAGTAAGTCCGATGAAACCCAGAATGTGGCGCAGGTAGGGTTCCTGAAAATCGAAAGCTTCCCTCGCCGTACCCTTTTCATACGCGCCCCCGCGGGAAGTGATGACGACAACTTTCTTTCTCGTGAGAAGGCCTTGTGGACCGTTTGGCCCGTAGCCAACGGTTTTCCCGATCCGCACGATGTGATCGATCCATGCTTTAAGTGACGAAGGGATCGAGAAGTTGTACATCGGCGCGCCAATGACGACCGTGTCCGCCGCCTCGAGTTCTTCGATTAACGCATCTGAGGTCGAAAGATACGACCTCTGTGCCGGCGTCAGCTTCGAATCTTCGAGGTGGGTCGCACTCCAGTCATCGGTAATCAGTGGAAGTACTGTTGCGGGAAGGTCTCGCCGGATGACTTCGCCATCCGGATGATTCTTTTTCCATTCCTCAGCGAATCTGGTCGTGAGTCGCCGGGTCACGGAACTGGTCCGCGCACTGGAATCGATTTGAAGCAGCTTCATGTGAACCTCCTGGTCCAGGGAATTCATCTAACCTCCCGAATAGATGTCCAAGCATCTGGACGTGAACTGTCAATTCGTCCAGTTAACTTGTTCAAAAGTCCAGATTGGAGGTCCAAGTTGGACCCGATTACCGATCTGTTTCAAACGATGCAAATCGTAAGCGTGGTGCATGCTCGACTAGAAGCCACCGCGCCCTGGGGGCTAAAGAGAGATGCCGATGTCGCGGAGGGAGTTGGGAAAGGCGAACATTCGACTGAGTCCGCAAGTTCGCCTTTCCACTTCGCTCATTTCGGAATGCTCTCCCGCGGCAACTGCTGGCTCAGCGTCGAGGGCATTCCCGGCCCAATACCACTCGCCGGAGGAGACTCCTTCTTGCTTGCGCCCGGAAGCGCATACACGCTGCGGGACAATCCACGGACGCGCGCCCGCAGCTTCTGTGAAGTCGCACCCAGAAATGGTAGCCAGGTGATCTCATACGGTGGCGGAGGAGCGCCGGCCAAGATCATTTCGGGATGGCTCAGATTCTGTGCGACCAGCGTGAATCAAATGATGCGCTTGCTTCCTCCACTCATACTCGTCAAGGCTGATCAAGCGCAGAGCCTGGCGCTGCATACGACGCTAAACATGCTTGCCTCGGAGATGGCGGAGCTGGCGCCGGGGTGGGAACTGGCGGTCAACCGCTTGGCAGATCTATTGTTCATACACTCGATCCGTGCCCACATCGGATCTCGGTCAGACAGCTGCAAGAGCGGTTTGCTGCGAGCGATTTTCGATCCGCGAATTGGTTCCGCTCTCAAATCCATGCACGAGAAAGTGGACCATCGCTGGACAGTCGAATCGCTGGCTGCGTCCTGCGGTATGTCTCGTTCCGCTTTCGCGGTGCGCTTCAAAGAACTGGTTGGGGAAACACCACTGGAATATTTGACAAATTGGAGAATGCAGAGGGCTACAGGATTGCTGCAGAAAACTGATAAGAAGCTATTCGAGGTGGCAAAATCCGTTGGCTACGATTCTGACGCCGCCTTCAGCAAGGCATTCAAGCGATTACTCGGTGTCGCACCTAGAGAGTATCGACGAAATGCGGCCGGGGCATCTTGAGTTCCCCCGACGACTTTTCGTGGTACTTCGTGTGCGGCGCCGCAGGTCGAAAATATGGCCATTGTCACCATCATCCGCGGTGGCGTGTTCGTGAGATGAGTTATAGCCCTCAGTCCGCCGCGGGCGACAGCGCCTCTAACTGTGTCTCCTCATGGCTGAGGAAGTAGTGGACGGCAGGCGTAATGATCAGCGACAGCACCATCGAGATCAGGATGCCTCCGATCACCGCGATGGCAAGCGGTTGCAGCATCTGCGAACCGGCTCCTAAGGCAAAAGCCAGCGGCAGCATTCCGGCGATTGTGGCCAGCGCGGTCATCACGATGGGCCGCAGTCGTCGCCTGCCAGCCTGCAGCATGGCGTCCTCCGGTGACAGCCCAAGAGCGCGGAATTTCTGGTCAGCGTCAAGCAACAGAATTCCATTCTTGGCCACGATACCGACGACCATGATCATCCCCATGAATGAAGAAACGTTGAACGTAGTGCGAGTAATGACGAGCGCGATGAAAACTCCCGAGGTGGACAGCAGGGCAGAAGCTAAAATTGCTAGGGGCGCAGCGAACGACTGGAACTCGAAGAGCAACACGATGAACACCAACACGATCGCAAGAATCAGGACGAATACCAGATCATGGAAGGACTTCTGTTCCTGTTTGTAGGTCCCGCCGTACTCGACGCGGATGGTGGAGGGCAGGTGCAGAGCGTCCACGGCTTTCTGGACGGCGGCCACGGCGCTGCCCAGATCGGTGCCTTCCAGTCGGGCGGTCACCGAGACGTCACGCTGCAAATTTTCACGGCGAATTTCAGTTTGTGGGGGAAGCTCGGTGATGGTAGCCAGCGCTCCCAGAGTCGCTGTCCGGCCACTGCTGCTGGTCAGCAAAGTGTCGCGCATCGCCTCGAGTGAAATACGGTTGCCAGCAGGGAAGCGCACGCGGACGGTGTAGGCGCGGTCATTGCTTACGACGGGCGTGGCCGCTGGCTCCCCTTCCAGGATGGCTGCGGCGTCGGTGGCGATTTCTTCGGGAGTGAATCCTGCGCGCGCCGCTACGCTGGGATTGATCTGAAAAGTGGCTGCAGGTCCGCTGATGGTGTTTTCAATTCCGTCGAGGACATCGACCACGCCCGATACCTTACCAATGGATTCCGCAACCTTGGGCGCCCAGCTTTCCAATAATGCTGGGTCCTGCGAAAACAGCTTGATCTGAATGGGTTCGGGCTCGCTGGTCAGATCGCCGATCATGTCCTGCAAGACTTGCACGAATTCCACTCGGACGGCTGGCTCCTGAGCATTGACTTGGGTCCGAACATCTTCCATTATGTCGTCAATGCGCGCGGTGGCGATCTTTTTTCAGTTTTACCAGGATATCGCCACGATTGGCTTCCGTGACCGCGGCCAGGCCCAACTCCAATCCGGTGCGACGCGAGGCGCCCTCGACCTCTGGGATGGTGGTGATGATCTGCTCCATGCGGGTCACCATGCGATCGGTTTCAGCGAGGGACGTGCCCGCGGGTGTCCAGTAATCCAGAGTGAATCCGCCTTCATCCATTTCTGGCATCAGATCCGAACCGGAAAAGCGGTAGCAGAAATAGGAGGCCAATACGAGCACGACGGCCATCCCGGCCAGCCAGAAAGGCTTGGCTAAGGCGCGCCGCAGCCAACGGGCGTGGAAATTAACAATCTTCAAGAAAAATCCGCTGAGCGAAGCTTCCTCTACCGCCAGCAGCCGGGTGATCGAATCTTCTTCTCCTTGGTTCGTGACTGGGTTGTGTGTCACTCCGCGTTCGCGGATGAAGTATTGGCTCAGGCTGGGCGTCCAGGTCAGTGCCAGTGCGAGAGAAGTAAAAAGTGACGCGCCCATGGTTACAGCCAGCGCGCGGAAAAATGTGCCAGTCACGCCGGTAATCGAAATCAATGGCAGAAAAACCACTACCGGCGTGACCGTTGATCCGATCAGCGGAACCGTGATCTCCTGCAGCGCGCTATGAATGGCCCTCAGCCGGTCTTCCCCGGCATCGCGGTGAAGGACGATGTTTTCCACCACCACGATGGCGTCATCAATCACCAAGCCGACCGCAGCGGCGAGGCCCCCGAGCGTCATTAGATTGAAACTTTGGCCTAGCAGCTTCAGCACCACAAATGCCACCAGGATCGTAACTGGAATCACAAGCCCAGCCACAACCGATGTTCCCCAGTCGTGCAGGAAAACCACCAGGATGATCGAGGCCAGAACCAAGCCGAGCAGAATCGCGTCGCGTACGCTCTTGATGGAATCACCGACGATGATGGACTGATCGTAGAACGGCTGGATCACGACGCCCGGCGGCAAGGACTTGCGAATCTCCTCAACTTGCGCGTGAACTTCGTTCGCCACTTGCACGGTGTTGCTGTCCGGCTGGCGGTTGATGTTGAGCAGTAAGGCGGGCTTGCCGTTGGCGGTGACGATGGTGTAGACGGGTTTGACACCGGGTGCGACGTTGGCGACATCTCCGATGCGGACCGGAACTCCCGCCGGTGTGTTTTTGATCACAGTGTCGGCAATCTGTTGCGGCGTGCGCACCTGGCCACTTATCAGTCCCAACACCAGTTGATGATTGCGCTCGAAAAGCCCCGGCGAATCGATCAGGTTAGTGCGCTTCATAGTGTCCAGAATGTCGGTGACGGTGACATTCGCGGTGAGAAGCTTGGCCGGATCGGGGGTGATGTGGAACTCTGGCTGCTGCCCACCCTGCACCAGAACGGTAGAGACCCCGTCCAGTCGATTCAGCCGGGGCTTGATTTCGTAGGTGGCCATTTCCCAGAGTTGTGTCTGCGGAACGGTTTGCGAGGTCAGGCTGTATCCGATAATCGGAAAGCTGGCGAAGGTCATGCGGTTCGCCACTACGCTTGCGGTGGAAGGAAGTTCGGGCTGCACGCGCGACAAAGCTGCGTTTACATACTGCAGCGTCTGAAACATGTCTACGTTCCAGTCAAAAAACAGATCGATCTCCGCCGATCCGCGGCTGGTGATGGAGCGAACTTCCTGCAGGCCGGGGACGCTGTTGACGGCCTCCTCCAGCGGCCGCGTGATAGTCACCATCATCTGATCGGTGGGCATGACGCCGTTGTCCACCGCAATCAGGATGCGCGGAAAATTGGTAGCTGGAAAAACCGAGACCGGAATCGTGAAGGCAAGGTAGACGCCCAACAGCGCCACTGTCAGGATTAGGAAAATTACCGATTTGGAATGGCGCGCAAACCAGTACGAGGGTTCCGGTTCGTTCGCAGTGATCCTCCGCTCGCCCGAAGTTTCAGCCACCTTGTTTCTCATCGGTGCCTTCCACTTTGATCTTCGTGTTATCGGGCAAGCCGTACGCTCCGGAGGCAACCACTTTATCCCCGGCATTCAATCCTTCAGTGATCTGAACCCGCTCGTCCTGGCGAATGCCGACGCGCACATTGGTCTTGTGCGCGTGATTATCAGACCCCACCAGCATTACTGACGTGCTTCCGTCTTGCGCTGTGAGCAGCGCTGCCGCGGGAATCACCAACGCGTCGGGAAGAGTTCTGGCCAGCATGGAAAGTTGCACGCTGGTGCCAGGCTTGAGATGCTGCTGGGGATTTTTCGCCTGTATCCAGACCTCGACCGTAGTGCTATTAGGGTCAAGCGCAGGACTGACCACGGTAATTTTCCCCTCCACGGGCGCGTCCTCCCCCGGCGCCGTAATTGTGGCTTTGTCCCCTACCTTGAGTAAGGCGGCTTCCGGCTGTGGAATGTGAGCACGGGCGATGACCTGCGAGATGTCCATCACGGTGAGCAAGGGCGTGCCGGCGGCGGCCATTTCACCGGGATAGAGCGGACGGTCCGCAATCACGCCATCGATCGGACTGCGAATCTCGGAATAGCTCAATTGCGCTGCGGCGCCCAGATACTTACCCTTCGCCGATTCAAGCTGGCCGGCCGCCGACTTGAGTTCCAGCTGTTTGCCGATCGCCATCAAAGCGTCGAGATGCTTTTGCGCGATTTCATATTGATTGCGAGCCTGGGTCAGGTCGACTCCAGCCTGATCAAGTTCTTTGCGGGGCATGGCGCCCTGCTTGTAGAGATCCTGCCGGCTGTCGTAAATCTTCTGTTGCGCGTCAAGCACTGTCTTGGCGGCCTGCGTGTCCAGCGTTGCCTTCTGGATTTCCTGCGGCAGACTGGCGGCGGTGGTAGTTTCGTAAGTGGCCTGGGCCGTGTCGTACGCGCCCTTGGTGTCCTGCGCGGCGGCGGCCAGATCGCGGTTCTCCAGGACGGCGAGCAATTGGCCTTGATGCACGCGGCTGCCGCGTTTGATGTGGAAGGCCTTTACTGGCGCGCTGATCTTGGGCGTAATGGCCGCTTGCTGCAGAGGAAAAAGAACGCCCTCAGCCTTAACGGTGCGCTGAATCGTCGTCTTTTCTACGCCGACCACTTGCACAGCTACGGCAGGCTCCTCTGGTTTTGCTTTGGAGCATCCGGGAACAATCAGGAATGACGTGGCCAGGGCAGCGCAGCTGACGAATTGGGTTGCCAACGTTCTCATCATCGCTAACTCAAAATCACCGACTCAGAAAGTTCCCGTCAGAGTTTGCAAATTCGCCAGGGCTACGCGAAAGCGCGCTTGCCCGTCGTTGAACGCGTTGCGCGCCTGGGTCAGCGTATTCTGGGCGTCCACGACTTCGAGGACGGTGGCTTCGCCCGCTTGATAGCGCATAGTCGTGAGCCGGGAACTGTCCGCGGCCAACTCCGCGGACTGGCCCAGGGATTCCATCTCCATACGAGCGGTCTGGGCTTCGTCATAGAGTGTTCGCATCTTAGCCAGCAGTTGGCGCTGGGTAAAGCTCAACTCCACTTGAGCCTGTTCCCGCCGCAGACTGGCCTGTTTCAGCTTGCTGCGATTTGCGCCCCAATTCCATACCGGCAACTGGAGGGTGGCTGAGGCCGCATAGCCCAAATTGTGGCGGCCGTCGGGTGCGCGGGTAGCGAACTGATTGGCATCGATGCCATAAAAGTAATCGAAGCTGAGCGAAGGCAGAAAGCCGTTCCACGCGACCGCAACTTCCTGCTTCGCCTCCTGTAAGGCGGCCAACGCGGCTCGCAGTTCCGGATTCTTGTTGGCCGCGGCTGCCTCGATCTCCTGGAACGCGGGCAAAGGCTCCGGTGTTTGCAGATCGTCCACGACGTTGAAATTCTGGTTGAAGTCAGGAAAGATCAATACCGCAAGCTCCAGGCGGCTGCGATTCATTTCCAGTTCAGCTTCCTGCAGGTCGCGCTGTTGCTGGTTAGACTGGATTTGAGCCTTGATGACATCAGAATGCGCGACTTCGCCGCCGTGCTCCAACTTCTGGCTGATGTCGAGAAAGTGCAGGGCTTCCGAGGACGCGCGCTGCGCGTTAGCGTACCTCCGCTGCGCCACTGCGAATCCGTAGTAGGCCTGGACCACGGTCACGACCAATCCGCGAGCAGCAATCTCGGAGCGAGCCCGCGCCACAGCCTCCGCAGCCAGCGTGCGCCGATAGTCTGCTACACCTTCGAGAGACAGTGCCTGATGCACATTTCCCTGACTGATATATTCGTGGACGCCATTGTTGGCAATGAATCTTGGAGTGGCAGTGCCACTGCCTTCGGTGTAAATGAATCCAGCGTTGTAATTCACGCTGGGTAGAAGTCCGGCGCGACTTTGCACACGGTCCTCTCTGGCCAGTCCGTATTCCGTGAGCGCAGCCCGATATTCGGGATTATTCTTCCGGGCCCGTTGTAGCGCGTCCTGCAAGGTGACGGTCAGCGGGGCGATGTTTGCAGCCTGACCGTTACCGGCGACCCCTTGACCCGGCGTGACTTGAGCCGATGCGGCAAGAGCCATGCTCAACACCGAAAGCAGGAGCGGACCGCAAGCAAGATTACGCAAGAGATTGAAAGCTTTCAGACTGACCATAAGCGCCACCCCGCGCAACAGAAATCGTCAGATCACTGCTAATACTGCTGAAAGGCAGATGAAGCGAAGCTTAAGAATGCTTGTCTGAGGAGGGCTCGTGCCGAGAATCCTCCCCAGTGTATAAGGCTTAGGACACGGTGGGCAATTCTACCGTCATGCGCGTGCCTTTTCCGGGAGCGCTCTCAGCTGTGATGGTCCCACCGTAAGCTTCCACCAAGGCTTTTGCGATTGCCAACCCAAGTCCGAAGCCGCCGGTGGCGCGGGTTCGTGATGGATCTCCGCGATAGAAACGCTCGAAGACGTGGGGTAGGTCGGAGGGGGCGATACCGGCGCCATGGTCCTCGAAGGCCACGCGCGCGAGACCGCCATCGGAGCGTGTGACCGTGACTTCAACCACTGAGAATTCGGGACTGTAGCGGACGGCATTCTCCAGCAAGTTGATCCACACCAACTGCAGGTCCTCGGGATCGGCACGCAGCGGCACCGGGCCGTTGGTGGAGACTCGGATGGCGGTGTGGCGCGCCTCTGCCAGGCTTCGGATCCGTTCCACGGCCTCCCCGCAAGTGTTGTTGATATCGATAATCTCCAGATCGCGCCGCAAAGCGCCGTGAGCCCACTGTTCGGCGCGGGCTAAGCGCAGCATCCATTGCAATAACTGTTCCAGGCGTTCCAGATCTTCCAGCGCGTGCTCCAACCCCACGCGGTAGTCCTCCGAACTGCGCGGCCGGTGCAGTAATGACTGCAACGTGGACTTCAGCACTGCCACCGGGGTCTTCAATTCGTGGGCGGCGTTGCCCATGAACTCTCGTTGCTCTACGAAGGAGTGCTGCAGCCGCCCCAGCATCTCGGTCATAGATTCAGTCAGCGGACGCAATTCGGTTATCTCGTGAACATCCTGGGGAAGGCGGAGCTCCCAGTTATGAGTGGAGACCAGCGCCGCTTGCCGGGCAAGGGTTTGCAGAGGCAAAAGCCCGCGCCGGATACCCCAAAGCGCGAGCAGAACGGTTACACCCAGAAGCAGCAGGCTCGAGACCGCGATGTAGATGCCGGCCTCCTGGACGCGATCCTCCAGTTCGTCCGTGGGCGATGCGTATACGACGGTTAGAGTTTGCGGCCGGAAAGCGTCGCCTTCTTCCCGGTCGAGTACAGGAATATGGAAGACGCGCAAGCCGCGGTAGTGAACGTGGTTCCACTTGAAGTTCCAATGTTCGCGTCCCGCAGGCAGAATCTCAAGACCCGAGGGCCAGTTAGCGGAACGACTCAGCAGGCTTGAGCTTTCGGTCCATACCGCAAAAATGTCGGGATGTTTCGGGTCGAGCGATGCTGGAATCAAGGTGCTGTCGAAATACACTTTGCCACTGGCATCTTCGTCGTATCGTACGAGCGCTGCCAGGCTCATGGCGCGAGCCTGCATGCCCGCATCGAGGGTTCGCACCAGTCGCTCGTGGATGTAGAAGACTCCCGCGAAAACCAATCCTGCAGCCAACAATAGCTGAGATAGCACGACCGTCGCGATCAGCCGGGCTTTGATCGAATTAGGAATGATTGAGATCGGCTTAGGCATGGTCGCGTTGTGCTAGCCGTTCGATTGTGCCTGCGTTCATCCCTCGAGAATATAACCCTGGCCGCGAAGGGTGCGAATCAGTTGCCGGGAAGAACCATCGTCCAGTTTGCGCCGCAAGCCGGAGATGTAGACTTCGATCACATTGCTGAACTTCTCCCAGTTGTAGTCGTAAAGGTGCTCCAGCAATTCAGTTTTTGAAACCACCGCGCGTGGCCGGTGAGCCAGATATTCGAGAACACGATACTCCATAGCGGTGAGTGTGATCATCCGCCCACCCCGCTGTACGGTGCGGCTGACGGTGTTAAGGGTAAGGTCTCCGATGGTCAAAACTGGAGATGGCTGACCTTTACCCCGCCGGATGAGGGCCTTGCTGCGGGCCAGCAATTCACCCAGATCAAAAGGCTTGGTCAAGTAGTCGTCCGCGCCCGCATTTAGCAGGGCGACCACGGATTCCTTGTCATCGCGCGCCGTCAGGACGAGAACCGGAGTGTGCTGGCCGGCTTGACGGATGCGAGCCAGTAGCCGCATTCCGTCAAGTTTCGGCAACATCAGATCCAGAAGCACAATGTCGTAAGCGTTCGATTCTGCCAGGAAAAGCCCTTCTTGGCCGTCAGGCGCCACATCCACAGCATAGCCAGCGCCTTCGCGCAGAGCACGGGCAATGTTTTCCGCCAACCGAGGCTCGTCTTCGACGATCAGTACACGCACGATATTTCCCTGCCGGGCTTCACACGCGGACTCTATTCCGACCAACCTTAAACTGTCCTGAAGGTTCGCGGAAGTGCAGTTCGGGCGACCGAGATGGTCAGGCCGGCAACCCGTGCGAAGCCCAATCTGGGATAGGCTGACCCGCTTCTGGAATCTGCAATTGTGGGGCGACGATTGGTCATCCACCTAAGTGACGGCATCCATAGGTGCTTGTCCTCTTGAGCGACATGGCGAAGCTTTGGCGAAGAAGTTGCTAGTGGGTAATTATCCCTTGACAACAAGTAGAAGAAAAGGTAGACTGTGTGCGATAGGAAAAGCCCATGAACCGCAGACAGACCATTCCAAAGCACTTACGCTATACACGGTCTCAGTTCGACACTGAATTTTCGAGCGATGACGTCTGCCTTGAGACCATCAAGGAACAGCGCTTTCCGGGCGGTATAACCAAGTGCCGCAAGTGTGGCGTGGATCGCAAACACTACCGCGTGACTGGCCGCACAGCCTATGCGTGTGACCACTGCGGTAATCACATCTACCCGCTGGCCGGAACCATCTTTGAGAAAAGCAGCACTCCGCTGCGCATCTGGTTTCAGGCGATGTACCTCATGGGGTCTACCCGCTGCGGCATCTCCGCGAAACAAATTCAGCGTGAGACTGGCGTCACCTACAAAACCGCGTGGCGCATCTTTCGCCAGATTCGCTCGTTGCTGTCCGAACCAGACATGCAACTGGAGGGATCGACGGTGGAGATCGACGAGATGTATTTTGGCGGATCGCGGAAGGGCGGTGGTGGTCGCAGGCTTCGTAATGACAAGGGCGAACTGTACAAGGTTCCGGTGGTCGGACTGGCAGAGCGCAAGGGTCGCGTCAAGGCTGTTACCGTGCCGGATACCAAGAGCGCAACCCTGCTCGGCACTGTGCGTGAGTACGTGCTGCCAAAGAGCACCATCTTTACCGATGAGTACAACAGTTATGACGGAATCAGCTATGACGGAATCAGCCGCATGAAAGAGAAGTATGGTCATAAGCGCATTCGCCATGCGTCCAAGGTGTACGTCATGGGCGACGTTCATACCAACACTATCGAAGGATTTTGGTCTTTGGTGAAAAGAGGAATAAGCGGCGTGTACTCGGTAGGTCAGAAATACTTGCAGAGCTATCTCAACGAGTATTCTTTCCGGTACAACCGGCGCGATTCTGGGAACCTGATTTTTGTCGCGATTTTGGCAAAAGTGGCAGAACAGGCGTCGTTGAAGCCTTCTGTGGAGAAGTGCCCGCAGATTTTGGAGAAAGAAATCTGTTCGCGAGGAAATGTAATGTTGAACCTGAACCAGATCAAGATCACGCAACGCGATGAGCAAGTGCTGCAGTTGCTGGTGCAAGGGTGCAGTAACAAGGAGATCGCGGCGCAATTGAAAATAAGCCCGCGGACGGTAAAACAGCACTTACGGACGCTGTTTCTGCGGGCTGGGATCCGCGACGGTCGCAAGCGCGTGAAACTCGCCACCGCGATGTTTCAGAAGGAGCAGATGAAATCATGCCACCACGTGACCGGTTGACTAGTAGAGAAATGCAGGTTGCAACTTTGGTTTGGGAAGGGCGCACCAACCGTGACATTGCCAAGGCTATCGGCACCACGGAGCAGGTGGTGAAGAATTACTTGCGTAATACATTCGACAAACTAGGGGTTTGGAGCCGTCTGGAGCTTGCCCTGTACGTGGCCAGTCATGGAGGCGAGAAATGGAAGGATGAATTCGGCTTGCCCCCAGACAACAGCACGGGCCCTGCCGATCTAGCTCGTCCCGCATAGTGGGCATCCGTAGGTTTCGAGGCAGACCATGCTGCTGGGTACGCAGGCTCATCTCTGTGAGCTGGTGAAACATGGTTCCAACAGAGAAGTTGCGGCTACCCAGACCTTCCTTATATGGGCAACCGGGCGATGCTCCGGAGAAACTGCTGCAAGCGATCGGCATCGACCTTGGAGAGTTCGGCGAATTGTATCCCAATTCCGAATCCCGGGCGGCTGTTCACGACCTTGCCGGTGGCCCACAACTTGGTTTCATTGACCCAGAGTCCCACTTTTACTTTCGAACCCTCTCGCAGCGGGACTTGCATCTCAACAAAACATCCTCCCACGCTGAGATCGGTCGCTCTACCCCAGATGGGAGCGGTCTGATCTTCCGGATGAACTTCGACTGAGTTCATCGATTTCATCCGGGGATGCCTTCGTCGCTCCGGCCCTTTCGTCGTCGGGCCTCTGTAGCTGTCGAATGCAGAAGGTGGCAAGGGGAAATCCCAGAGCGGCTTACTGGGAGAAACGTTCTGTAATCCAATTTCTCCCTGCTTGGGTGTGCCGGTCTGCCCCGCCCACTTTACTGAGAATCGTCCCTTACCTTGGCCGTAAGCTAAACCAATGGTTTCCCCAATCTTGAGTTTAGCCTGTACGCCGTTCAGTCTCACGCCCTCATGACTGACGTCGACAGTGAACACATTTTCGGAGAAGGTCCGCCCGGCGGCGTCGGTGCCGAAGATGCGGACAGGGAGTCGGACCTCTTTTCGTGCCTCCCGGCGCTGACCCATAACGCTCCGACGATACCATTTCGCTATAAGCGCGAGATGGAACTCGAGAATGACGGATGTTAATCGAGGCGGGAACGCGTGCCAAGTGACCGACGAAAGCACCGAAAGCAGGATGCGAAGAGGAAAACGCTGCAAAAGCTTGCGGCCTGAGTTTCTGTCAATCTACGGTTGGCAAGTTAAATGCTTGTGGCACAGTAAGTTAAGAGAATCTATGCGGCATTTCAATTGCACTCTTCCCCAGGCGGTTCCCGGCACGACTCTGCATTTCTCCCGGCGAGCACAAGGGCGACCCTGAGGTAGGTAATGACATATAAGGAAACCTTTTGGATGGCCTGCGACTCGACCGAGCAATTGCGAGCGGAATACGGCCCTTTTCACACCCGCGCCGAGGCCGAACTGGAAGCGCGCAAGCTCGGTTTCGGTTTTCTGCTGCGTTACGAACACGTTATCGGAGATAACGACGACATCAAGGAAGTACGGTGTATTTTCATCGAATTACCACCGGGCCCCGCATCCGTACGGATAATTCGAAAGTTGCATACCCGATGCGCCACCTGCGGGGAATCCGCGGTTCACCTTGAACCCTGGCAGGCTGAAGTCTGGGCCGACATCCATGAATTTGAGCATGCTCGGCACCGGGTTCGTCTATTTGAGCAGACTCGTGCCGAAGGTCTCAGAGAAATCGATGACTGGCGCGACGCTTGCGCCTGATCCAGACCTAATACTACTGCGAAGATGAATACCCGCTTGGTTTTTTGCTAATCTGTTGAGCTGTCAGCTTCTAGCACGAGCGGTCTCCGGAAAACCCTATGATGCTGGTCATGTCCCTGTTACTGGCGTTCATCCCGCTTCTTGGAATTGTTTGGATCGTAGTCTACGGTTCGATCACAACCGTGGATGGGCTGTTCATGTCGCTGATCCTTTTGGCCATGTCCTCTATTCTCGGCATGAACGCTGTATTTGAATTGCGCAAGAAAATGACTGGCACTTCAACGGGAACGAAAGTTTTCGGCTCGCCCAGCGCGACGTCCTCTGGACTCATGCAGCGGGGAAGGGTGGAGAGCGTTGTCTTCTATGAGTCGAATGTGGGAGAACCGAATAAATCTATTGTCACGCTTGCCAATGGTTCTAGCTCGCCCCAGCTTATGGTGTTTGAAGGCGACATGCGGAATGCTTTACCCGCGGGCCAGAAAGTAGAAGTCACTTTCCGCCGGCAAGACGGACACAATGTATTGGTGAACGTCAACTATCCGTGACTTCGATCCCCTGAGCCGAATCTTCCTGGCGAGGCTGGTCACACATACAGCATTCGCTGTAGGGCGGTTTTTCTCGATCCTCACCCGAAACTTCCGCTAGCGTTTCTCCCGAGCGACTTATCCCGAACAAAATGAAGGCGAAGAGTCGATAACAGAGTGGCAGGCTTCGTGCATTCCTTAATCAAAGGTCGGAGGAGTGCATATGAAACGATCTGTGAGCTCCCTCACCGGTGTGATTTTGCTAGTCGCTTTTTGCTTGGCCGGATCCGCTGAGAGTCTTTCAGCCAGCCAACCAGAGTTTCCCACCGCTGAAGAATGGCCGGCCATCGTTTGGTCACAAGCGCAACAACCAAAGCCCATTCCGTCCGTAAAACCCGAGCTGCCGGATCAACAACCGGAGCAAGCGCCGCCGAATAACTCCCAGGCAACTCCAGCTAAAGGATCGGACTCAGAACGCAAGGCAGAGAGTTCGGGACAAACGTTCTCCGGCATCATCGTCAGGACAGGAACTGAGTACGTGCTGAAGACCATGGACAATGTGACCTATCAGCTCGATGACCAGGACAGAGCCAAGCGGTTCGAAGGAAAACAGGTGAAGGTGACTGGAACCGTGAACGCAAATACCAAGGTGATCCGAGTTCAGAACATTGAGGAAGCAGCATAGTGGCCGGGCAGTTGTGTGGTAGCGCCTCCGCGAGCCGGCGCTCCCTGATGCAAACCTCATTTTGTAGGTGCTGTGATGAGAGCTGAATACGATGTGCGGTCTGCGGTAACGTTCCTGTTGGTTGGAATCGGGCTTGGGGCGATGCTGGCGGTTGTTCTTGGGCCCTCGGCCGGACAGAGAAGGTTTTTAGAGCGCGAGAAGTCCGTCTAAGTCTCATCAGATGGATGGAAGTGTGAAGTTATCGGGCTCGACTCCAGTTTCGGACTCGCCATGGGGATACAAGCTTGATAGTCGGCAAGCGCTCTCACGGTTTGGGCGTCATGATCCTGGCGCTCACCATAATTGTCTTGTCACTGTTTTTCGTCGCGTTCAAGCGGGGGCGTCCCACTCTGCCGCAGAGTGATCCCATGCATCAACAACGATGAATGAGGAATGAGGGCGAGGAGAAAGAATATGGACCGAGTACAAACCCATAATCCTAAGTACGGTTTGGTACCACAATAGTTACGGTTTCTACAGTATGAACGGTATTGCCGTCGCACGATGGAGGCGTCACTAATTATGACAGTCCACTTGTCTCTCCGCAAGGCCGCTCTGGCCTGCCTGGCTACCGGTTGGACTCTCGAAGGCGAGCGCACGTGGGTCCGCCTCCTTAGCTTCTTGGGAGGGTTAGTATGCCGATCCGGATCTTGATTGCGGACGATGACTCCACGATAAGGATGTTGTTGCGCCGGCTGCTCGAAAGACACAGTGACTGGCAAGTATGCTGCGAGGCGGTCAACGGCGTCGAGGCCATTGAAAAGGTTGCGCAAGCTGCGCCTGACCTCGCGATATTGGATTTGGGCATGCCAGTCATGAACGGCATGCAAGCGGCGCAATGGATCTCCAAAGTCAATCCCCGGCTCCCGATGCTACTCATCAGCGTCCAACAAGTCTCCGACCAACTGGTACAAGCTGCCCGCCGCGCCGGCTTCAGAGGAGCAATTACCAAAGGTCGCGGCCTAGAAGTTGTTCAAGGTGTTGAAGCGCTCCTCAGCGACGACGTCTCCTTTTATCGCGACACCTCAGCCCGCGCTTTATAGCCTAATCTCGCCGGGCAGCGGCACCCTGGTCGAGTCTGTTCCTTTCCTTTTCGGGATTACGAAAGTAATCCTGTAAGCTGCTTTCCGGATTCCTTCCGCTTCTCGCGGGGTACAAAATCCTATAGCCCGGCAGTCCGGCGAAAGCGAACGTGTGGCCCTGGAAGGAGGGAAGATGTCCGAAGCGAAGGCAGAGCATGCGACACAGCCCTCCATGCTGGCGCGTGCGGAAGAAATTCAACAACAGATTCAGCACCTTTCCGGCCGTGACCTGCAGCTGTGGTCCATCGGGATTCTGGTCATCCTTGTGCTCACCGGAGGAATGTGTGCCTTTTTACTGCCGAATCTGGTTTGGTCGCAACGTGTCATCCGCATAGAACATGCATACTTGCCACAGTTATTCTTCGGATTGATCTCTCTCATCCTGCTGGTCAATATCTATCTCCTGGGACAGAAGCTGACTCTGAACGCCACGCGCCGGGCTCTGATTCGTGAGCTGGTGATGAATGAGCGGCTGGAGAATCTTTCGTTAATCGATCCGTTGACCCAGCTCCTAAACCGCCGCGCGATGAACGAATTGATTCCCACGGAAGTCGCGCGTGCCAATCGAGTGGGGAGCAGTCTCAGTTTTCTCGCCATCGATCTCAGCGGATTCCGCGCTATCAATGCCAAGTGCGGTCTGCTGGAAGGGGATGCGGTCCTAGTCGATTTCGCCCGTATGCTGCGGACGATTTTTCGTGGTGGCGACGTAGTATTCCGGCAGGGAGGCGACGAATTTCTAATCTTGATGCCGGAAACCAGCGAGGAGCAGGCCGACTACCCGGTACAGCGGCTGATTCGCGAGACCGAACAATGGAATCTCAATAACAAGAAAAGTTACGAGCTGTCGTTCAGTTGGGCGCTGGCGCCTTATGTCACGGGAACGGATTCTGAAGACGCGCTACGTGCTGTAGACCGCAAGCTCTATTCCAGAAAACACAACCTCGTGCCAGTATTCTAGGAGGCCCGTGATTGCAAAAGAGCGCTGGCAGCCGGGCGATCCAACATCCAGATTAACCTGCCGTCAATCGGCCGCACCTTCTGGGCAGGTAAGTCGGCGCGGGGGTTCTCCAAGACTTCATGGACGATCGGAGCCTTATCCGCGCCACTCACCAGAAACATCACGCAAGCGGCTTGATTCAACACCGGGAACGTGAAAGTGATGCGGAACGTGTGGAACTTATCCACCCAGTTGGCGACGACCGGCCGGGTTTTCTCCTCCAGTGCGGACGAGCCAGGGAAAAGGGAAGCGGTATGCCCCTCGGGTCCAGTTCCGAGCAGGATCAGATCGAAGCGGGGAAATTCGCCCGCCGGCAAATTAAAGAATGTCCTGATAGTTTGCTCATAAGCGCTGGGCGGCGGCATCGGCATCTTTTTCTTCGGCGTGAACTCGGAACACATTTCCCGGATGCACCGGGAGCTTGGATAGCAAAGCCTCATTGGCCATGCGGTAGTTGCTCTCGGGGCTGTCGGGGGGGACGTGACGCTCGTCGCCCCAGAAGAAGCAAACTTTGTCCCAGGGGATCGACGGCATGGTTGCCAGCAGCGCGTAGAGCCTCTTGGGCGTAGAACCACCCGACAATGCAACGCAAAACCGGCCTCGCCGGCTTACCGCGTCGGACGCGACCTTGGCGAACTCGTTGGCCGCGGCCTGAAATAAATCAGTGGGGGTGTTCAGGATACGAATTTCGGGTTGGGAGGGCATGTCAGGTTTCCCTCACGCCGCTGTTCTGACTGCCGCACAACGCGCGGCACCCAGCAAAGCGGTCTTCTCATTGACAACGACTTTTACCGGAATCGCTTCGAGCAGGGCCTGCATGCGGCCCTTGCCGACAAAGGCCTGCATGAACAACGGTCCGGCGAGTTTGGGCAGCATCTTAGGCGCGATGCCACCGCCCAGAAAGACTCCCCCAGTGGCCATGGCCTTGAGCGCGAGGTTGCCAGCCTCCGCTCCATAGATCGAGATAAATAGATCGAGGGCCTGCTCACTCAATGGACACTTGCCCTCGATAGCGGTTCGAGAAATCACCGCCGCAGGGTCGCCATGCGTCATCTCATCAGTCAGCCATTTCGGAGCTGTACCCCGGCCGGTGTCGCGCAGGAAATGGAAGACATTCACCAGGCCGGGGCCGGATACGACCCGTTCATAACTGACGTGTCCGTGGCGGACCCGGAGATAGTTAAGCAAATCCACTTCGAGGTCGTTGCGCGGGGCAAAATCCGTGTGACCTCCTTCCGACGCGAAGACGTGGTGTCGCGATCCATCCCAAAACATGCCGGCCTCGCCGAGTCCGGTCCCGGCAGCGATGACCGCCTGGTTGCCCTTGGGATTTCCCTTCACCTGATTGAGCGCGACCACATCTTCGGGATCGAGACCAGGAATGCCCCAGGCGTTGGCCTCGAGATCATTGATGAGCAGGGCCTTTCGAATTTTCAGTTCATCAGCGAGTCGCTTCGAGTCGATAATCCAGGGAAGGTTCGAAGCCTCCACGCGACCGTTGCGGACCGGCCCTGCGATGCCAAAGCAGGCAGTGTCGGGGTGTACGTTGCTGGCGTGAACGAATTTGGCGACGATCTCATCCAGGCCGCCGTATTCGCGGCTGGGAAAAACTGAGGCTGAAATCAGGTTGAAGTGGTCATCAGAAACATCGAAGAAGGCGAGCCTGGCGTGGGTGCCTCCGATGTCGCCTGCCAGAATCATTTTTCGGAGTTCCTCCAGACACGGCCGTCGCGTTCCAAAAGTTCGTCGGCGTCCTTAGGACCCCACGTGCCTGCGGCGTAATTGGGAAAATTCCGGGGCGGCAGCGCTTTCCACACGTCCAGTACGGGGCTGACGACGCACCAGCCGGCTTCCACCATGTCGGCTCGTTGAAAAAGTGTGGCATCGCCGATCATGCAGTCATGCAATAGGCGCTCGTAGCCGGTGCTAGGCTGTGATCCGAAGTAGTCCTGATACTCGAAACTCATATCGACAGCACCCAGGCGCATGGATGGACCGGGGACCTTGGCGGCAAAACGCAATGAGATGCCTTCCTCCGGCTGAATGTGCAGCACCAGCTGATTCGGCATGAGTGCATCCACCGGAGTCTCACGAAACAAGACCAACGGAGCGCGGCGGAACTGAATAAGAATGTGGGTGTGGCGCGCAGGCATGCGCTTTCCGGTGCGGAGATAAAAAGGAACGTCGGCCCAGCGCCAGTTGTCAATCGAAAGCTTCATGGCCACGAAGGTTTCGGTCTTGGAGTCTTCCGGCACGCCATCCTCTCCGCGGTAGGCGGGCACACGCTCTCCGCCGATGAACCCCTCGCCATACTGACCGCGGACGGTGCGGCTCAAGACATCCTCCGCGCTCAAGGGCTGAATGGCGTGAAGGATTTTGGCCTGCTCATCGCGGACAGCGTCGGCCCGGAAGGAGACCGGAGGTTCCATGGCGGTGAGGCTGATGAGTTGCATGATGTGGTTGGGCACCATGTCACGCAGCGTCCCAGCTTGATCGTAATAGCTGCCGCGCTGTTCCACTCCCACCGTTTCGGTGACAGAAATCTGGATGTGATCGATGTAGCGTCGATTCCAGATGGGTTCGAAAATTCCATTGGCGAAACGGAGAGCCAAAATATTCTGGACGGTTTCCTTGCCCAGATAATGATCAATGCGGTAGATCTGTTTTTCTCCAGCCACACGGAGAAGCTGCTGGTTAAGCGCTCGAGCGGATTCCAAATCATGGCCGAAGGGCTTCTCAATAATCACGCGCCGCCACTGCTGATTTTTCTCTTCCATGAGCCCGACGGCAGATAGTTGCTCGACCACGGAACCGAAATAGTTTGCTGCCGTCGCCATGTAGTACAAGTGGTTGCCATGGGTGGAGTGGTCCTGGTCTACTTTGTCGAGCAAATCTTTCAGCTGCAAGAAGAGATTTTTGTCGCCAAAGTCGCCAGCCAGGTAATACAGACGGCGAACGAACCATTCCCACACGTCGGGATCGACTTTTTCGGTGGCAAATTCCTTGATATCTTCCGTAGCCTTCTTGCGGAATTCCTCGGTTGAGATTTTTGTCCGTGCCACTCCTACCACGGCGAATTCGCGTGATAGCAATTCGCTCTTCGCGAGGTTATACAGGGCGGGAATCAATTTGCGGCGGGTGAGATCGCCGGCCGCTCCGAAGATCACCATGGCACAGGGATCACCCAGCCTCCCGACTTTTTGTTGCACTACCGGCGTCACCTCTGTCTGGGCCATTGCCTTACCCTCGTCGATAAAATCCTGGGAGTCTTACGCTGTCTTTTTGACGGCTGCCTTGGGTTCCACGTGACCGCCAAACTTCTGGCGCATGGCAGAGAGCATCTTTTCCGCAAACGTATGTTCCTGCCGCGATCGGAAACGGGTAAACAACGCCGCCGAAAGAACGTCGACCGGAACGGCTTCATCAATTGCCGCCTGAATGGTCCAGCGGCCTTCTCCGGAGTCCTGGACGAAGCCGGTGTACTCCGAGAGGGTTGGATTTTCGGCCAGCGCCATCGCCGTCAAATCGAGCAACCAGGAGCTGACAACGCTGCCTCGGCGCCAAACCTCGGCGATGTCAGCCAAGTTGAGATCGTAGCGGTAGTCTTGCGCCACCTCTTTGCTGGAGGCGTTGCGGAAAATGTCGAAGCCTTCGGCGTAGGCTTGCATCAGACCGTATTCGATGCCGTTGTGCACCATTTTTACGAAATGTCCCGCGCCTGATGGACCGCAGTGTATATATCCGTCTTCCGCGGTCCCGGGCATCTTTTCGCGTCCGGGTGTGCGCGGAATGTCGCCGCGTCCTGGCGCCAGGGTCTTGAAAATAGGATCGAGCAATTGCACCGCTTCCTTAGGCCCACCAATCATCATGCAGTAGCCGCGATCAATGCCCCAAACACCGCCGCTGGTGCCGACATCGACGTAATGGATGCCTTTCTCTCTAAGCTGCTTGGAGCGACGGACGTCATCTTTGAAATAGGAGTTTCCCCCATCGATCAGAATGTCACTCGCCTGCATACGCTGGGACAAGGACTGCACGGTCTGCTCGGTGGGCTCACCCGCAGGCACCATCAGCCAGGCAACGCGCGGCTTGCCCAGTTTGCTCACAAAATCGTCGAGCGAGGCTGATGCAATTGCGCCTTCGCCAGCCGCCCGTTTAACGTTTTCGGCGCTCAGGTCGGTGACCACTACTTCGTGGCCACCACGCATCAAGCGTCGAGTCATGTTAGCGCCCATTTTGCCCAGACCAACCATGCCCAGTCGCATAACGACTCCTTATCCGCTGTTAAATCGTTTCCGTAGGCCTGTAGCCGGTACTTAGTCTACAGACATCGAGACCGAAGAGGGAAATTCAGCTTCAAGGCTGAGCGGAAAGCCGCCGCCAACTTGGCGAGACCCGATTGCAGGTCTTTGCCCAAGTGGATGCGCAAGGCTCGTCGACCACGCTCGGCTAGAACCTGGAAATCTCCACGCGCCTGCGCCGCCTTGACTACCCCGAAGGTGTACTTCTGTCCGGGAACCGGCAAATCCACGGCATCGTCGCACGTCAGTTGCAGAATGACTCCGCTGTTGGGGCCGCCTTTGTATGCCTGACCGGTGGAATGCAGGAAACGCGGCCCGAATTCCAGGCAGGTGGCAACGTGCTTCCTGGCACGTAGAGCCAGCCGCAGTTCCTGCAAGCGTGTTTCATGCTCGGAGTTCATCTGAATATAGGCAAGCAGCGCGAAGTAGTCACCCGCCCCCAGGCGATTCAGATGCGCGCGGAGATAGCCATCCAACGATTTGTCGTTACCTGCGGCCTTGGCCAATGCCTCTGCATTCTTGCCATCAGTAAACAATTTGATGCCGCCATCTTCAAGAACCGGTTTCTCGGCGGGAAGGGAACCGCTCTTCTCGTATTCCGTGGTCAAATTGCGGGTGGCAATCTTACTGGCCTCAACATCAGGCTGATTAAATGCATTGATGCCGATGATCGATCCGGCGACGGCGGTTGCAATTTCCCAGCGGAAAAATTCCTGACCCAAGTCGTAAGTATCGGCGACGGTGATACGGACAACCGGCTGGCCAGCCTGTTCCAGGGCCTTGACTTTCGCGTCTTGCGCCGCGTCCGCATCGGAATCCAGGCGGACATAGGCAAAGACGCGGTCGTTGCCATAAACCTCGGGAGATGCTAACTCTTCACGGTCGACTGGGATGATGCCTTTGCCTTGTTTGCCGGTGGACTCGGCCAGCAGTTGTTCGAGCCACGCGCCCAAGTCGAAAATTCCCCGCGACGTGATGAGGGTAACCTTGTCACGGCCATTCTTTGCTGCTGTGCCCAGGATGATTCCGAGTACCACGCCAGGATTCTCATCCACCGGGACACAGGAAGCGCAAGCCTCGACCATTTCTTCAGTGCGATCGAGAAACTTGGTGACATCGAGACCCATTAGTGCAGCGGGCACTAACCCGAAATTCGACAGAGCAGAATAGCGTCCGCCTATGCTGGGCAAGCCGTAAAAAATGTGGCGGAAGCGGTCAGTCTCGGCGACTTGCTGCATTTTCGATCCGGGATCGGTGATGGCGATGAAGCGGGTTCCGGCTTTCTCGGCGCCCACCGCCTGTTTCACCTGCTCGAAGAAATACTGCTTGAAAATATTCGGCTCCAGCGTTGTACCCGATTTGCTGGAGACCACAAACAGCGTCTTCGCTAAATTTACTTTGCTTTGGATCGCCTGGATCTGCGCCGGGTCAGTCGAATCAAGCACGTGCAGTTCGGGGAAGCCGGCAATCTTGCCGAAGGTCATCCGCAGCACTTCGGGGCAGAGGCTCGAACCACCCATGCCAAGCAGGAGAATATCGGTGAAGCCCTCGCTCTTGACCTCCTCCGCTACCTGACGCAACTTTTGGCTATGGGCAATTTGGTCCTCGGTAATACCAAGCCAGCCCAGCCAGTTGGCTTCATCGGTCCCGGTCCATAAGGAGGCGTCGCGCTGCCACAAGCGACGCACTTTACCCGCCGCGCGCCAGTCATCGATGTTGGTCTTCACTGCACCCGCCAACGCGTCCGGCAACTTGATAGGTTTGTCGGCTCACCTTGGGACTCACCGGAGACTTCGAATTCTTTTCCACTGCTTCGAGGAGTTTGTCGAAAGCCTCAGCGAAGAGACGGACGCCGTCGTCTGTCAGCTTATCGGTTACTTCGTCAATGGAGATGCCCAGTTCAGTCAGCGTCTTCATGGTTCGTCTCGAAGCCTCGACATTCTCAGTGAGGCTAGCGCGCGGGTGTCCGTGATCGCGGAAAGCGTCGAGTGTAGCCGGGGGGACCGTGTTCACCGTGTCCGGACCGATCATCTCTTCCACGTACATCACATCGCTATAACTCGGATTCTTCGTGCTGGTGCTGGCCCAGAGAACGCGCTGCGTCTGTGCTCCCTTGGCCGCAAGTGCCTTCCAGCGGCTGGTGCCGAAAATGGCCTGGTATTTTTCGTAGGCTAGCTTGCCATTGGCGATTGCCACCTTGCCCAGAACGCTCTTCAGTTGTTCCTGCTCGCGTGGATCTTTCGACGTCTTGAGCCGGTCTCCGACGATGGAATCAACCGAATTATCAATGCGGCTGATGAAGAAGCTAGCCACGCTAGCCGACCGGCTAACCTCGCCTCCGCGAGCTGCCAGTTGTTCCAAACCAGCGATGTACGCATTGGCCACTTGCTCGTAGACCTTCTGGGAGAACAGCAGAGTGACATTGATGTTGATACCTTCGCTGATCAATTGCTGGAACGCTGGAATGCCTTCGGCGGTGCCCGGAACTTTGATCATCACGTTCTCTCGTGCCACGGCCTGCCACAGTCGCCGCGCTTCCGCCAGCGTGCCTTGGGTGTCGCGAGCGAGATAAGGAGAAACTTCGAGACTGACGTAACCGTCGCGGCGTTTTGAGCTTTCATACACTGGCCGCAGAATATCCGCGGCATCCTGAATGTCGCGGATGGCGAGAATCTCGTAACGGGCCTTGGCGTCGAGATCAGTCCTGGGCTGCAGCGACTTCAACAGGTCAGCGTAGTCGGTGCTGCCCGCAATGGCCTTTTCAAAAATGGAGGGATTCGAGGTCATGCCCCGCAGGCCATCTTCATCGATCAGGCGCTTCAGTTCACCGCTGGTGATGAGATTGCGCCGTATGTAATCCAGCCAAACTGACTGGCCGTACTTCAGGAGATCTTTTAGGGGGTTGGTGGCTTTAGCGGTTTCGAGAATTCCAGTCGACGTCATAATATGCACCTCACTATTGCAAATATTTAATACTGGAAATGTCCCACTACTACGATTTTGCTCGCGCTATGGCCTCGCGTGCTGCCGCGACAACCTTTTCGGTCGTGAAGCCAAATTTCTTCAGCAGATCCTTGATTGGCGCGGACGCTCCGAATCTGTGCATTCCGATGGCGATGCCAGTTGGCCCTAGGTAGCGTGACCAGCCGAAGGTTGCCGCCGCTTCCACGGAGACACGCGCTTTGACTTCCACAGGCAAGACCTGCCTTCGATAAGCCTCATCCTGGCGTTCAAAGAGGTCCCATGACGGCATGCTGACCACGCGTGCTTTGATCCCTTGCGACTTGAGTTGTTCGTAGGCTTCCACACAAAGCGAAACTTCGCTCCCAGTTCCCATCAATATGACGTCTGGCCTGCCATCTGCCGTGTCCGCCAGAATGTACCCGCCCTTAGCCACTCCTGATGCGGGACCGTATTTCGACCGGTCGAACGTCGGGACTGGCTGCCGGGTCAACACGAGCGCGACGGGCTGGTCGCGGAGTTGCATGATGACCTTCCATGCTTCCACCACCTCGTTTGCATCTGCAGGACGCAGAAGCATCAACCCCGGCATAGCGCGTAGCGCCGCTAGCTGCTCGATGGGCTCATGCGTGGGACCGTCCTCGCCCAAGCCAATCGAGTCGTGGGTGAAGATGTAGATGGTGGGAATCTCCATGATGGAGGCAAGCCGAATCGAGGGTCGCATGTAGTCGCTGAAATTGAAAAATGTGCCGCCAAATGGGCGTATCTTGCAGAGTGACAAGCCGCTGAGGGCTGCGGCCATGCCATGTTCACGGACGCCAAAGTGCAAATTGCGTCCGCCGTAGCTGCCTCTCTGGAAGTCTCCGGCACCATCAAACTTCAGCCGAGTGCGGTCCGAAGTCGCCAAGTCTGCAGAACCACCGACCATCCAGGGCACATTTTGCGCGAGGGCATTAAGCACCTTTCCGCCGCTATCGCGAGTAGCCACGCCCTTAGGGTCGGCAGGAAACGACGGCAAATTCTTGTCCCATCCGTCCGGAAGTTCGCGGTGTTGCATGCGGTTGATTTGGTCCGCGAGTTCAGGATATTTCTTGCTGTAATCGGCGAACCGCTTTTCCCACTCTTGACGCAACTCACGTCCACGTTTGCCGATTCCTTCTTGAAAGTGCTGACGCACTCCATCCGGCACTAGAAAGTGCGCATCTTCTGGCCAGCCGTAGAATTTCTTGGCCAGCCGGACTTCGTCCTCGCCCAAGGCCTCACCGTGGGCCGCGCTGGTGTCCTGTTTGTGAGGCGCGCCGTAGCCAATGTGGCTGTTCACAACGATCAAAGTTGGACGGTCATTGGTTCGCAGAAAGTTGTTGTAAGCGTTGGACAACATGTTGAGGTCATTCGCGTCTGTAACATGCGTGACGTTCCATCCGTACGCCGCGAAACGCGCTCCCACATCTTCGGTAAACGACCAATCAGCCGGACCATCCAGTGTGACGCGGTTGTTGTCGTAGATCCAACACAGATTCGGCAGCTTCAAATGCCCCGCCAGGGATGCGGCCTCGCTAGCGACGCCTTCCATCAGGTCGCCATCGCCGCACATGGCATACACGTTGTAATTGAACACTTCGAAACCGGGCCGGTTGAAATGTTCTGCCAACCACTTGCCTGCAATGGCCATACCGACGCTGTTGCCCACCCCTTGGCCGAGAGGCCCAGTCGTGGTTTCTACGCCTGGAGTCAGGCGATATTCCGGATGGCCGGGGGTCTTGCTGTCAATTTGGCGGAAGTGCTTTATGTCGTCGAGTGTGACCGCCCACTCGCCTACCTGTTCGTATTCCGGATTGACTCCGCGAACTCCAGTGAGGTGAAGTAAAGCATAAAGCAGCATCGAGGCGTGGCCATTGGAGAGAATAAAGCGATCGCGATTCGGCCAGACGGGATCAGCGGGATCGTATCGTAAAAATTGCTGCCACAAGCAATAAGCGGTAGGCGCGAGCCCCATCGGCGCACCCGGATGGCCGGAGTTCGCCAATTGGACTGCATCCATCGCCAGCGTGCGGATGGTATTAATGCTCAGAGTGTCTAATTGATTGCTGGTCAGCAGGGTCTGCTCGCTCGCTACCATGGGGACATCTCCTTTCCAAGGTGAGCCTAATTAATGAAGATCGTTTGCCGCAATCAGAAGCAGGTCTACCGCATGAATTGGGCGACAAGAACCCGTCAGGTTCGCCAATATGCAGTTTATCAAGTTCTGCCGAGACGTGCTCCTTGCACTAAGAATCGTTTAATGATGGGCGTACGAATGACACCAAACCGTTCGCGCTAACTATCAGTTGATGATTTTAGGGGCAAGAGGATTCTGTGCAAAAGTGGATGTAAGAAAGGAATTGTCAGGAACGCAGGGTTAGCGTTTCAATTGCGCCAGATATCCGTTTTCGCTGTTGTAACCTTTGGTTGTGCTCTCCACGAACTTAAGGAAGTGGCGCAAAGACTCGCGTTCGGCGGGTTCGAGTTCGGCATAGCGGACACGAACTCCGAATGACGGACTGCTCTTGGTGACGATGCCGGTCAGGATAATACCCTTGATCCAAATTTTGCCGTTGGCCAGCCAGAGACCGATTTCCACGCTGACTCCCGAAGGCACCGGAGTCGCGGTCTCGACGAAGCATCCTCCCAAACTGGTATTGGCAAGATTGCCCCAGATGGGAGTGGCGGAAGCTCCTACTCTTAATTCGACCGCGACAAAGCATTTCATGCGCGGATAACGGCGGCGATCCTGTCCCCAAGAGGGAGTGAAAATGTCCGGCTCGAACGGAGGCGAGGAGGCCGCGTCGGTTGCAACTGGCGGTGTTGGTTGGGGGATTACCGAAGGCGACATGACCGATGGCGGTGTTTTTGCATTCGAGCTTTTGATATGACGCATAGCCGCAAGCAGCGCTTCGTCCCGCTTTTCGGGTGGCGCTTCACGGTAGGTTCGAAGCAATTCTCCGAGATGAGTCACCAAATCCGGATCGCTAAGGAGTTGGGTCCAATCCGCGCCCGCTGCAGGAGATTTGGGATCACTCATGGGACAGAAACGACTCCCTGATACTTTGGTCACTCGTCGGGACTAGATTGAATCAAGACGGCTAACTGGGCAAGATGACTATGGTTATGCTCGTCAGTAACCATGACGTAGTTACCTGGAGACCGCCTGAGCCTTATCGATATCGAATCTCATCTAACCTGGCGGAGAAACAACCACAGTGAGGTCTCGAATCGCGGTATTCTTAGTCATTTTCCAATCCATTTTATTGGTTGCTCATTTGTTTCTATATGAGACTTGGACCGCTTTCTGGGCGGCACCTGGGGTACCCGGAATTTGGTACCTGCAAGTCGCGCTGACTGCGCTCTCGGTCAGTTTCGTGGCCGCCTCGCTGCTAGCCTGGCGCTACTCTCATCCCCTGATAGGCCTGTTCTACAAGATTTCTGCAATCTGGCTGGGCATCCTGAGTTTCTGTTTTCTGGCGGCATGTTCGTGCTGGATCGTCTACGATATCGGCCGGTTTTTTGGGCTGCATGTGGCCCGACGACATCTCGCGGCTGCCCTTTTCGGCAGTGCTTTATTGGTCAGTCTCTATGGAGTAGTGAATGCTGCCTGGACCCGGGTGCGGCGAGTTACGGTCAAGTTGCCGAACCTGCCAGAGTCCTGGCGGGGCCGGGTTGCGGCACTGATAAGCGACATCCACCTGGGCCACGTCAGAGGCTACTGGTTCATGCGGCGCCTGGTTGCCAAGCTGGCGCGCCTGCGGCCAGACATCGTCTTCATCGGAGGCGATATGTACGATGGCACTCCCGCCGACCCGGATCGGCTGGCCACTCCCTGGGCGAAGCTCGCCGCCCCGCTGGGCACGTATTTCGTTACCGGCAATCATGAAGAATTTTCTGATTCCGCCAAGTACCTCGATGCCGTCAGGAAGTCCGGGGTCCGCATCTTAAATAACGAGAAAGTGACGGTTGATGGTTTGCAGCTTGTGGGCATCCACGACCGCGACTCGATCAGCGCCGAGCGCTTTCGGTCTATTTTGCAACAGGCTGACCTGGATCCTGCGCGAGCCAGTGTACTGCTGACTCATCGCCCAGACCGTTTGACGATCGCCGAGGAAGCCGGCATTTCACTGCAGCTTTCCGGCCACACCCACGGCGGACAATTCTTTCCCTTCACTTGGATCGCGTCGCGCATTTACGGCAAATTTGTCCATGGTCTGCAGCGCTTGGGACACCTCCTGGTCTACACCTCCTATGGTGCCGGCACCTGGGGTCCTCCCATGCGCATCGGCACGACCCCTGAAATCGTGCTGATTCAGTTCGAGTGACCGCGGCACGGCCGCCAGTGCGGCCGCCGAACTCTGGCTGAAGCGTCACATGATAAAAACGGTAGCAGCCCTGCAAGTCTCCGAGTAAAATTGTGCCGACCTGATTTTGCTAAGGGTCATACTTCCGGGCGTCCAAACCCGACAGGAAAAAATTCATGCGGCACGTATTTTGGGTTATCTTGCTGACCTCCCTTTGCGCTCCTGTGTCCGTGGGACAAACTCTCAGTCGCCGGCCCGCTCGACCTGCCCAGCCACCAGCATGACGTGACGCCCGGAAAAGGCGCCGGTTGCCTCCATTCCACTAAGTGTGCCAGCCGGCACACCCCTCAAAGTGGCACTCAGTGAGGAAGTGCGCATTCAGAAAGTTGGTCAACCGGTCCACGGAAAAGTAGTAGAGCCCTTGTATGCCTTCGACAAGCTGGTGGTGCCGGCAGGTAGTGAAGTTAATGGCAGGGTGGCTAAGATAGAAGGCGTTTCCAAGATGAAGCGCACGATCGCGGCCATGAATGCAAATTTCTCCCCACCTCATCAGGTCCTTGTCGACTTTGACGAATTGGTACTCGCCGACGGACGACACCTGCCTCTGACAACCATAGTCTCCCCAGGATCGGGAGGAATCTTGCAGTTTGTACCCGCCAACAGCAAGGAGCATAGCGGAAAAAAGGAAGAGGCCAAGAATCTAGCATCGCGCAAAGTGAACGAGGTTCGAGAGGGTGTTAAACAGCAGTGGGAAAGCGTCAAGAAGCAGATTGATGAACCCGAAAAAATCCACCGGCTGGAAAGATTCGCCGTTGACCAGCTTCCTTACCATCCGCAATACATGGGACGCGGGACCAGCTTTAATGCAGACTTGCAGCGCCCCCTCGATTTCGGAACTGAGTCGCTGAAACCGGAGACTCTTACTGCCATTGGGACTCCGCCACCGTCCGGCAGTGTTGTGCACGCCCTGCTCGTCACAGCTTTGAACTCAGCTTCCACCAAGAAAGGCGAGCCAGTGGAGGCCGTCATCAGCCAACCCTTATTCGCGTCGGAGCATTTGGTGCTTCCTCAAGGAAGCCATCTGAAGGGCTCGGTCGTCCAGGTGCGGCCCGCCCGGAGGCTCGGGCGCAATGGTCAGCTTCGGATCGTGTTTCGCCAAGTCGCTCCTCCCAGTGGGATTCAGGAAAAGGTCGAAGCCAGTCTCGAGGGCGTCGAGGTGGCCAAGGGTGAACATCTGAGCCTAGATTCCGAGGGTGGGGCGCAAGTTACCACACCCCGGACGCGGTATCTGACGACTGCGGTTGCCGTCGCGCTCGCCAGCTCTTCGATGGGCGACCACCACGAAGAGCACATCCATGGCGGCGCCGACCCGGGCTCGGGAGCCGCAAACGGGGCGTCAGGGTTCCGTTTGTTGGGCACGATCGTTGGCGCCCTTGCGCATTCCCGGGTTGTCACCTCTGGGTTTGGTTTCTATGGCGCGGCTATGTCTGTCTACTCTCACTTCCTCGCGCGTGGGCGCGATGTTGTGTATCCCAAGGATATGTCGATGATGATCGGACTGGGCACTCGTGACAGCGGAGCCACTGCACCTTCGCAACCAACTTCACATTCAAACTAGCAATTGGCCGGTCCAGGTTTAGTGGTGCCTTACCGCTATCGGCGGTTGGCGACGCGTTCATGCACAGCCGCTACTTATTTGCCTAATGAAGATGATGCCTGGCCGGACTCCTGCGCGTCGGGGACAGAGGATTAGGCTCGAAACTTATTCATCTGGTCTTCCACGACTGAAATCACTTCTTTCGGAAGCAGGGTGGCCGGCGCACCGGCAATCCGCCACGCGAACATCAGGAATGATGGCGCAGTCAGATCAATTGCTGGCTCGACGGTGCTGTAAGACTGCTGATCGTCTTTGAACAAAGCTCCGTTCGCGTCGAATTTCTTGTAAACGTCAATTCCGTTCGGTGGACACTTTCGCATGCCGTCCAGAAAGCCAGTGGCAGCGAACGAATTCGGACCCTCCACCAAAGCGCCGGCCAGAATCGGTGGCTGACCATTCAGCGAACCGACGATATTTGCCACCTGGTGCTGCATGCAGTCGGGGAAAATCACACCATCGCCAACAATGAAGGAACTACCCCAGGGGTTGGCGCCGAGAATGCTGCCGGCCCACCGGCGAGAGTAAGCCTCGAAGCTGTTGGAGTTGGTCAGGAGAGCATATTCATGCGCTTCGACGGAGAGTCCGGCGCCGTGGGTCGCGGTGTCGTACACGCCCCAGGGATATCCGAAGTCAAAGGGATCAGAACGGGCCTGTGCTGCGGCATTCTCCAGTTCTTTCCGCAAATCGTGCAGCAGGTCAAAGGGTGAGACTTCGAGTCCGGCAGGATGGCCGGCGTTGGCAATGGCGCGAAAGAGCTCAAAATGCGCCAGTCCGCTCACATCGTAAAGGTTCAGCGTGTCGCTGGCATCGTTGGGACCGGTGATATAAGCGTGGGCCCAGTGCGCGGCCGCGCGGAGGTAGAACAAGGGGTCGGAGTGCGGCAGTGTTGAAGGTAGAGAGGCATCTGCGGTCGCCAGGGCAAAATACAATTCCGCGCCGCCCAATTCCATGTCGTCCCGCCATTCGGTTTCTCCGTAGAAATCAAAAGGCGCAGTGGTGATCAGGTTGCCGCGCGGAGATGTATCGGCCAAGTCAAAGACGTGTTCCGCAGCCACAAGGCACTTGTCGGCGAAAGCGGGTTGGGATTTGCGGAAGACTTGAGAACATCCGGCGAAGTCGGCAGCAAGGCGCCCTGCGAGGTTTGGGCTGATCTTCGACCCTGGAGGTCCGGCGGCAAATACCGGGCGGCGTCGAACGTAAATCAGAGTGGGATCAGTTCCGCCGACAGTGTCGTCAACTTGAGGCAGTCGCCAAAGATCGTGGTCGCTCAGCAGATTAGGGTTGTCTTTGAAGTCGGTCCCAATCCCCACCTGGTAGTAGAGAGTTTCGGTGTCGTCGTCCCACATCTTCTGCAGCCAATTTAAACCGAACTTTGCCTCGTGCATGAAATTCGAGGCGCCAGATCTTGCGCCCATTTGCTCGGGGAAGTCGCGGATTCCGATGAGCATCAGCGCCACGGTGTAGCTGTGGGTCTGGACGAACTTCAAGTAGTCGCCCGCGTCCCACCAGCCACCGGATGCGTCGATGACCGCTCCAGTCGGCTTTAAATCTCCGAGGATCAAATCGTTGTTGTCAAATTCAGGCGATTCGAAAACGGTGGCGTGCTTGTCGTTCAGGTGCGCTGCGGCGGTTCGAAGAGGTGTCGGGATAAACTCGGCGCCGTCCCGCTCGTTCTGGTAGAAGTTGAGAGCGTTTCGGATACCCTGTGAATAGAGTGCTTTTGCGGTATCGACCTGGAAGGGCGCGGAGGTTGCGGTTGTTCTTCCGTGTACCGCGATCGTGTACTCACCCGCTTCCGCGATCGTGAAATCGAGGGCATATACGGTAAAGCGACCCCAGGCTCCGCGGCGCGGACCGATCGGGAGCAGAAAAAACCGCGGTTCCGGCGGAATTCACGACGCTAAATGTCGCGTCGTTGTCAGATGCTGGAGTCATGAAGTAGGCGCGGCCGGGAGCGCCCAACTCGTACCCGAGCTGGTTCACCCGCACGTAGGCATTTGCCGCCCAGGCTGAGGTTGAAACGAGGAGGAGCAGCGGCAAGCCGACTGCTATGAGAGCGCAAATAATTGCGCGGAGTCCGCATCTTGCTTGTTTGCGGGTCCATAGTCGCTCCTGAACGAATTCGTGAAACTGCCGGAGAAAACTTGACGAAACCGTTCATTAAAACGTTTGAATATTGATTCATGTCGCTTTTCATTGTCAAGCCGAAAACGCCAACCGCGAACGCGTGACCGTCAAGCCGCAATCTTTCAAATTCCGGGCTCTGTCAAAAAATCCTGGAATCGTTGCACGGATACTTGCTTCCGGCTGGGGGCTATTCAAGAGCGCTAAAAAATATCCTTTGACGGTGGGAGGGGTGGCTCTGCCGGTGACTTTGGTTTTGTTATCTGTCACCACAAGAGATCACGCCAGCGTGGCGGCATCAGTATATACTTTCCGCGTAGCGGGAGAGGTGTGCGCCGCTGAAAACCGCGCCCATCTGTTCCAGTTTGCCCGGTATTCGGGTGATCCCTATGGTAGACCCAAAGTCTCGGCCATTTCGGCGCGAAGCCGCCAATGACGCCGGTTCTCCGGGTCTGCGAGCTCCGGTAAAAGGGGAGAGTTCCGCGAGCAATAATCCACCGCTCCCAGAGGGCGCGACCATGGGAGATCCTCTACCCCCGAGATCTCCCGATCCCGATGCCACTCTGGTGGATGTCGATGCTACTGCGGATATCGACGCCACCATGGTTGGCGGACTCGTCCCGCCCTCGCCTCCTCGGCGCCAAGCCTCGGGTCTCTTTGTCAGCGCGGCTGTGCTGCAAACCGGCGATGTGCTTGGAGGACGTTACGAAATTCTGCAATTGCTCGGCGAAGGCGGCATGGGCGCGGTGTACAAAGCCAGAGACCGAGAACTGGACCGCTTCATAGCTCTCAAACTGATTCGCCCAGAATTGGCCGCAAGTCCCGCCATCCTGGCGCGCTTCAAACAGGAACTTCTGCTGGCGCACCAGGTAACCCACAAGAACGTAATTCGCATTTACGACCTCTCGGAAGCCGACGGGGTCAAGTTCATCACCATGGAATTCATTGAGGGGGTAGACCTGCGTCGTCTCCTCCTTGACCACGGCAAGTTGGCACCCACCGAAGCCGTAGACCTTATCCGGCAAGTTTGCTTTGCGCTTCACGCGGCCCACACTGTTGGAGTTATCCACCGCGACCTAAAACCGCAGAACATCATGCAGGACGCACACGGGCGCATCCTGGTAATGGATTTTGGCCTGGCGCGTTCCGTGGGCTCTGAAGGCATGACCCAGACCGGCGCTTTAGTGGGGACCATGGAGTACATGTCGCCGGAACAGGCCATGGGAAGTGAACTCGATCAGCGGTCTGACATCTTCGCACTCGGACTTATTTTCTTCGAATTGCTGACCGGGAAAATGCCCTATAAAGCCGACACGGCACTGGCGAGCTTGCTGAAACGCAATTCGGAGCGCGCCATCCCCGCCGTTGATTTGGATCCTTCCATTCCTAAGGGATTGAGCGACATCGTTGGCAAGTGTCTGGAGCGCGATGTGAATGCGCGCTATGGGAATGCGCAGGAGATCTTGGACGATCTGGATGCCTGGCGTGGGGATCGTCCAGTTTTGGCTTCAACAGTCTCGATCCCGTGCCAGGCACCGAAAAAGGTGATGCCTTGGAAGTGGATTGGCGCGGGCGCGATCGCGGCAGCAGTTGTGGTGGGCGGATGGTTGCTGCGCGGCAAGATTCCTTCGCAGGGCAGTAAAACCGACGGTCCAAGGCCCAGTTGCGTCGTTGGCCATTCTTCCATTCCGCAACGCTTCGGGTGACCCGAACCTCGACTGGCTGGGTTCAAGCATCGCTGAAATGCTGAGCACCGATGTGGGGCAGTCTGCCAGCCTGCGCACGGTCGTCCGCCGATCGCTTGCACCAAATTTTGAATGACCTGCACATGACCGGCAACACGCAGTTCGATCCCGCAACCCTGCGCCAGATTTCAGAGTCCAGCAATGCGGATACGCTGTTTCGGGACAATACGTCAAATTCGGCGACCAGATTCGCATTGACGCCAGTCTTGCAGGATCTCAAGCACGATCGCCGCGTACCGCTGAAAGTCGAAGCTGCCAGGGAGAAGGACATTCCGGGAGCCATGGATCGTCTGGCCGAATCCATCCGCCACAACTTGGCGGTTTCACCGGAAGTGATCAAGGAATTGAAGTCCAGTTCCTTCCAGCCGACTTCAAATTCGGTCGCTGCGCTTCGTGAATACAATCAGGGCATCCAGAATGCACGTGAGGGAAAGAATCTCGAAGCGCTAAAATCTTCCAGGCGGCGACAAAAGACGATCCCGAATTTGCCTTGGCATTTTCCAAACTGGCCGAAACTTACAACAATCTGGGCTACGGCAACGAAGCGGACCAGTACTCCCGTAAGGCAGTCGAGCTCGCGTCCAATCTTCCTACGGTCGAGAAGTATTTGATCACTGCCAGTCATGCCCATATCGCGAGGGACTACCAGAAAGCCATCGAGAGTTATGAGAACCTGGCCAAGGTCTCACCGGACAATGCCGATGTTCAGTTGGCGCTGGCTCACACCTACGAGGATGCCAACGATTTCCCCAACGCCCGGCAGCACTATCAAAAAGTCTTGCAGCTCAATCCGAAGGACATCAATGCTTTGGTGGCGGTCGGTCGAGTCGAAATCTATAGCGGAAATTACCAGGACAGTCTCGAGCCATTGAACCGCGCGCAAAGCCTCAACATCCAGGTCGATAACCAGGAACAGAGGGCCTTGATCCTTCAGCTTCTCGGTACCGCCTACGCCAGTCTCAGCAAGCCTGATGAGGCCTTGCGTAATTATCAGCAATCGCTCGACATTGCGCGCCGCTTGGGCGAGAAAAAAGGTATCGCTGACACTCTCTACATGATTGGGCAAGCCTACGTTGTAATGGGAAAGACAGATTTGGCCTTCAAGAACCAAAACGACGCGCTGCACATCTATCGCGACATCGGGGACAAGGCAGCAACGGCTAACACCCTGCTTACTCTCGGCCAGTTCTACGTTGACCGCGGAGAACATGAAGAAGCACTGAAAATCTTTAAAGAGGCTCTGTTGTTAGAAAGAGACGTCGGTGATGAGAACTATCAGGCATTCTGCCTGCACGCCATCGGCAATACTTATCTTTCGAAGGGCGACTACGAGAATGCGCGGACCTACTTCGCGCAGGCCCTGCAACTGCGGGAGAAGTTTAAGGTACCCAGCGATATTGCTAATACTCTGCATAACCTTGCCGAAACCGACATGATGACCGCGCGATACGACCAGGCGCTGGCGGAATACTTACGGGCTCTGGATCTGCGCCGTGGCGCCAATGACAAACCCGGTACCGCTATCGAAGCCGACAGCATGGGTATTCTGTTCGAATACCAGGGCCGCTACGGCGCCGCCGTAAAATCGCGGGAAGAAGGCGTGAACATATTGCGTCAGCTAAAAGATCGTAGCTACTGGATGGCTTACACTCTCAGTGGCTACGGCGACGCCCTGGTGCAGGTTGGCCGTTTCGATGATGCGGCCAAGGCTTTCAATGACGCCATGGATGTGGCTCGCGAGCTGAAGAACCAGTTCCTCATCGCCCAGATCTCCGAGCGGCAGGGTATCAGCTTCCTGTATCGCGGCGACTTGAAATCAGCCAAGCCCCTGCTGGAAAAGGCACTCCAGACCGCCTCCAGCACCGGCGATCACAATCTCATACTAGAAACCAGATTGGGCGCTATCAAGCTCGCGCAGAAGCAGGGACAAATTCAAGCTGTAACCCGAGATGCCAAGAACCTGGCTAATGAGGCTGATGCGATCGGCTTGAAATACCTGGCCGTCGAGGCATCCAGCTATTACGCTGAAGGTCTCCTGCATGGGCGGAATTATTCGCAGGCCGAACAGGAACTGGTGCGAGCGTTGGAACGAAGCGATAAGCTAGGGCTGCACATGCTTTCGGCGAGAAACAACTTCCTGTATGGCGAACTGCTTCGCACGACCGGCAAATCAACGGAGGCTGCCGGCCACTACCGCGAAGCTGTCCGTCTCATCGATGAAATTCGCAAAGAGCCCGGCGCCGAAACCCTACTGCAACGTCCCGATCTCGCAGAGCATGTACACGGAAGCGAGCCGCTGGTCGCAGTCCGCCAAAAATTAAACCAGCCGGGTCCAGTTGGACCCGGCTGGTCTCTTATATATCGGTTGCGTGCCTAGAAGAAGCAGGAATTCTGCACCAACGAAGTTCTGCGTGAGTGGCACTGGGATCAGGTCGGTCGAAACCTGCAACTGATACGGGTTCGTCGCACTATTCACTGGCAGGTTCGCATTCGACAAGAACACATAGTAGATCGTACCAAACAGATGCTTGACTGTCGGATTGCCAATGTTCTGGAACACGCCATCCTGTAGCACTGTAACCCTCAAAGGATGCGAGGGCGTTAGCACGTTCGGGTCCTGTTTTTCACCTTCTCGATCTCAAACGACACCAGCATTGGCAGCCCTTGGGTAGCAGGTGTGGTGCCATTTGTGGGCCGGAATCCGGAGAACACCCATTCCGCTGCATCAGGCGGCGTGAACGGGAAGGCAACTATATAGTGATTTGGTTTCTGACGCCGCTGGGTGGCCCCGTACCAACGCCGCCATCCAGGCCCGCGATTCCGTTCACATTGTAGTATCCGGTGACGAGGAACACCTTTTGCAAATCTGTCTTCACCCCGGGGTATGGGTAACCCTTTGGCGCTGGCGGATAGTCAACAGTGTCCTGGTCATTATGAGGGGCGTCGTACAGCTGGGGTTATTGACATATTTTCCCGTGGGAGCTTGGTTGAAGAGCGTAGTTGTATCCGCATTCCAGGCGAAGTAGATGTGCAGGAATCCGCTGCTCTGTCCCATTTCGGGGCCCAGTACTATAGCCTCAATATCAGCACATTTGGTGCCATTTGAGCGTAATGGAGACAGTATGGAGTATTAACAGACCCCGTTCCCGCGGGCATAAGGTACGGGTAACTTCGTATAGGACGGCAGTGTGCTCCCAAAGAAGTTGGCTAAGGTGCAGTCAATATCGCGTAGGCACATTGTCGTTGGCATTAAGGCTAATAGGAATGGGACACACACCATCACCGTCAACTTCGGTCACGTTGATTTGTAGCGAGAACGCAGAGTTCACCTGGTCATAGGTGAATTTTACCGAGTAGGCATTGGGACTTGAACACCCCCCGCCTTCATTTATTTCACCACAATCAATCGTGACCTGCTGCTGCACGTTTTGACAGGGGTACGTGTTCGGGCATGTGAACTTCAGCGTCTGCGTCTGCTGCCCGCCGAGAGACTGTGGTGCCCTCCAAGGCAAACCAGGTGCCACACTATACCCAATTCCGGACGGTGTGCACTCACCATCACATAGGCGTGTTGAAATTGACCGTTCCGCTCGCCTTGGTGGTGCATCGTAAATGTGTTATTCGGACCCTTCATAGCCGGGGTCGATGCCGGAGATGGCACCGTGAAGCAATCGTGGGTACCGCCCAACGGAGTTAACATTGAGACAGGGCCCATCGCTGTCGAAACCGAATATCCCGCCGAAGTGGTGTCGGACGACTGAGAGTGATGGAAGTCAAGGGCACACCGGAATTGTTTTGGATTCCGATTAAGGTGTCTTCGGCGCTGTCATAGGGGTTCCCGTTGCCGCCGTTTGGGATTGTTACGGTAAAGGCAGTCGCTTTTCCCGTTTCGGATCAACTGCCGTTACGGTGATCAGGGCGCCGCAACCGGTGGCGCTTCCGACGGGCAGCGCCCCAGAGCATTGGTCCGCCCAGGCCGGAGCGGCGAAGAGCACGAGCAGCATGCAGCACAAGATCGTAAAGGCCACCTTCTTCATGGCGGATAGAGTCGTGGCCGGCATCTGATGTCTTTTCATTTGAGCCTCTCTCTCTCTTTTCTTCTTTAACTCGCCAGATCTCGAAGATTTCGATTCATAAGCATTCCCTCCCTGGGGATTTAGCCCTTCGGAAGGCTCGTACTTGGGACGAAGGTCCCGAGAGCAAGAGCACGGGTCCAAACCTTTAACTCTTGAATTCAAAGCTTGCTCTTTGCTAGGGGGGAAGAAGAACCGCGCCATGGTAATCCTTCACAGAGCGGGAGTCAATTATTATTCCTGGGGCAAAAGCCGCAGTGCGCAAGGGGTTGCAACCTTTTTGGTGCAAGAAGGGAGACTTCGAGAGCTGGGCGGCGCGGGGGGTCGGACTGTTCGGGGCCGAACGTCTGGATGTGAAAATCAGAATTATGCTCTCCGCAAACTTGGGATTTTGCCCCGGCAGAGTCGGATAAGTCCTGCTTTTCCCGCACCATGTGATTGGAAAGCCAATTGCGCCGGTATTGCAGCCGGGTTAACATTCGCTTCTAGATTTCATTCTGATCGTGATTCTTAGCGCCGGCTGTAGCGTTGATCGTTCTGTGCATGCTGGCGGGAGACATTCGCTGGAGGTGTCGCAATGAGAATTCTAGTGCTTTGGTTCAAGTTGAACCTTCTGCTTTTTATTGCTCCGGGGCTGCTACTGTGCGGCTTGGCTGACTCGGTGCACGCGCAAGATGCCACGGGCAGAGTGATCGGCACTGTATACGACCAACAGGGCAATGTGGTCCCCGGTAGCACAGTCATAGTCACGAATACCAGAACGCAAATCAGCAATACCACGGTAACCGACGGCGATGGTCATTTTGAGGTGCTCAATCTCCCCATCGGGACATACCACGTCACGGTCGAACATGAAGGATTCAATAGGGACGTCACGCAGGATAAGCAACTGCAGATCAATCAGTCTTTGCGATTTGACATCACGCTCACCGTCGGAGCAGTCAGCCAAACTGTAATGGTCGAAGCTCAGGTCGCCGGAGTGGAGACCGTCAATCACACTATCGGTGGGACGGTGATTGGGGAGGAAATTCAGCAGGCTCCGTTGAATGGACGAAATGTCCTTGATCTGGCGCTGCTGCAGCCCGGAGTCACAGAAAGCAATCCTGACAACACCGGCGCCGGAACCTTCAGCATCGCCGGTGGCCGCACCGACTCGGTGACCTTCCTGCTGGATGGCGGCCTCAACAACAATCTGCTTGACAACGGAGTTGTCTTCAATCCGAACCCCGACACCATCGCTGAATTTCGCGTACTGGAGAGCAACTACTCCGCCGAATACGGCCGGAACGGGGGGGAATCATCAGCGAGGTGACTAAGTCCGGTACCAACGATTGGCACGGCAGCGCCTTCGAGTTCTTGCGCAACGACGCCCTCAACGCAAACACCTACTTCAACAATCTTAATGGCCTCCCCCGTAATATCCTCAAACGTAACCAATACGGCGGCACGCTCGGGGGACCGATCACGGTGCCACATCTCGTAAACGGCAAGAACCGCTTTTTCTTCTTCGTCGGCTACCAGGGACAGAGACTTTCCGCGAAGCAAACGCCGGCCGTCTCGTCTGTGCCTGTGTTTACCCCTGCGGAGCTAGGTTGTGTATCAGGCGGGACTGCAGGATGTGATTTCTCGTTTGACCCGGGTGTACTGGCTTTCCTGACGGCAAATCCTTCTTATCAGGACCCAAGTAAGCCGGCGGGATTTCTGAATCCGCAGGGGCTCAACCCTGTTTCACTGAACTACATCACGAAAGGGTTGGTTCCGTCCTCACCCTCAGGTCTCGTTTCGCCGACCGGCTCCCAGACTGACAACAACAACGAGCTGACTATGAAGTTCGACTTGCTGATCACGCAAAAGGATAAACTGTCAGCTACCCTCGGAGCCTTCCGCAATCCGGTGCTCGACCCTTTTTCCACAGCGTCGAACGTGGCGTACGCGGATGTGCCGGGATATTCGATTACCGGGAAAAACAACAATTATTTCTTGAACCTAGCCTATAGCCGGACTATCACACCCAACACACTGAATGAGCTACGGTTTTACACACAGCGGGTGTTCACATTGCAAGGCGTTCCGACGGGTTCGAACTCGCAGTTCACTGCCAGGCTCTGGGTTTCAATAACTTGACACCGGACAACCCTACCGGCCCACCAATTGTCGGCTCTTAACTTCTCGACCACCACGATCGGCTATACCTTCTCCGGCCCGACGACGCTGGTGAACAACACCTTTGGCGTAACCGATACATTCACTTGGATCCGTGGGCGGCACAACTGGAAAATGGGCGGCGGATTCTCTGGGTACCAGAACAACCAGGTTTTTGACTTCGTCACCAACGGCTCTTTTGACTTCAATGGCAGTGTCAGCGGGAACGCCTTCGCTGACTTCCTGCTGGGCGCTGCCACCGACTACGAACAAGCCTCGGCTGCTCCGTCGAATATCCGAACCAAGTCCTTCTACGGCTTCCTTCAGGATGAATGGCACGCAACTCCGCGGCTCACACTGACTTTGGGCGTCCGCTACGAATACAACAGCCCGAAGTACGACACCGCAGGCCGCACCTTCTCGGTTGTTCCGGGCGATCAATCCACCAGGTTCCCCAATGCTCCCGTAGGCCTTGTCTTCCCTGGAGACAAAGGCGCGCCCAGCGGCGTTAACTTTCCGGAGAAGAACAACTGGGCGCCGCGCGTGGGATTCGCCTGGGATCCGCTCGGTCATGGAAAGACCAGCATTCGCGGCGGATTTGGAATGTTTTATGACATCCTCAAGGCCGAGGACAATTTCCAGTTTAATGGTCAGCCTCCATTTTTCAGCCTTGCATTCTTCGGGTTTCCCTCTCAACCATCACGGGCAACGCTCCATGCTGCGCCATCGAATTTTCCTACTCCGCCGATTACATTTTTTTCCGATCCTTTTGGTTCGTCGTGCAATACGAACACGTTTCCTTCAAAACCGTCACTGTCGGGCCCAGCTTATTTCAATACGCACCGGTTCTCTTCCGTATGGATCGGGCCTTTTCTTCGTCGATCCGCATTTGAAAACTCCTTACACCTACCAATACAACTTCAGCGTTCAGCAACAACTTGCGCGCAACTTTATTTTTGAGGCTAACTATCTTGGCAGCAGCTCTCACGGCCTAACCGCCCTGCAAGATGTCAACCCCTTTGTCCTGGGTACCACCGACCGCGTCCTCAATCTGATGCCCGGCGACAGCTCTTGCCCGGATGCTTCAGGCAACAGCACGTCCGGACAATTTACGAATACGTGCAGTTTTGCGAATATTTTCGAGTTCAAAAACGCCAGCCAAAGCAAGCTACAATGCCCTTACCACCAGCTTGACGAAACAGGTCGCGGATTCGCGGCTTGGGCACGCTTACTTCACGCTGGCCTATACCTACAGCCATAACATTGACAATGCGTCGGGATTTAGGCAGCGGAATTCGACGGTACCCTCTTATCAAACCGACCTGTTTCGGGCGTCGAGCGACAGCGACATTCGCAATCGGATCACCTTCAGTGGCGGATGGGATCTTCCGTTCGATCGCGCCTGGAATTCTGGCCCTAAACGCCTGACGCAGGGTTGGAGCCTCTTTTCTATTGTCACTTGGAGGACAGGCTTCCCGCTTGATGTTTTCGCAAGTCTTCCCAATGAGACCGGATTCGGGAACGAGGGCCCTTCCGGCGCAGGTGACTTTGGCAACGTTCTTGCGAACGTCATCGGTCCGACCAACACCTTCAACCCCAAAGTAATCCGGACATTTAATGGGACTTCCGGCAACTATTGGTTCAACCCGACCAGTTTCACCAACGCTCAGTGTGGAGACGCTAATGATCCGCCTCCTTGCACGCCGGGCCCGAGGATCTTTCCCTCCGACGCGCAGGTCGTCGCAAATCCGAGTTTGGCGACATACGGCACGTTCTCGCGGAACTTTCTCCGCGGGCCCGGTATCGTGAACGTCGACCTGACTTGTCGAAAACCACTGCCATTACCGAGAGGGTGAAGTTGGAAATCAGGGGAGAATTCTTCAACATCTTCAACCACGCCGAATTTGCCAATCCAGATACAACCGTTGCTAGTCCGACGTTTGGCCAGATCCTGAACACAGGCGTTTCTAACGACCCGAGACCGCGCATTATTCAGCTCGCCGGCCGGCTGACTTTCTAGGCAGTTTCGAAAAGGTTCCGAAACGAAAAGCCCCGTTGGGTTCGGGGACGCAAGCGTAACGCGCGAGCTAGGAACGCTTTCTTCGTGAAATGACGAAACGCGCGGCGCTAGGGGGGTGCCGCGGCGAGCTACTTTCAGAACAGCAGTTTGGGATATCGGGCGCCGAAGGAATTTGCGACAGCGATAGAGTCGGCTGAGGCGGGCTCCGCTTTGCTGACTCCGCTGTGATCAACCGCAGATCCGGAAGTCGAAAAATCTTCGTGTGATCCTGTGCGCGACTGGTCGAAGCGAGTTAGGACGCCACTCTGGCCTTGCGGCCGGAGGAAAACATCTGTGCTATCCCTATGGGCGCCGAATCCGCACTCGGCTGGATGAATTCAGCGTGGCGTTTGCTTCTAAGCAGCCTATTCTCTCGCACCGCGATCGCGACTGTGTGCTCCACAGCCGCAATATCATCCGTTTTCATGCTGCTTCGGAGTTTTTCAACGAGGGCATGACTTCGGCTCCGAATCGTGCTGGAATTTTCTTCGGCTATCCTCAGCCAGTAGGGAGCGTTCATCCTTTTCGATGCCGAATTATCGAGCAATGCTCTTCCGAAACACGAGTGCCTGCGCGGACACGGTGCGAGGCCTGTCACGTCTCGCACCTAGACCAGTGAGGCGGCCACGGCGGCCACGGTTGATTATGCAGCAGATTTTCGGTCTGGAGAGTCTCGCCTAGGCTGACCGCTTCTCCTCGGCATTCTTGCAATCGTCCCCCCCCCGAGGACATCTTCGCGGTGTCTACGGTGTGCTTTGTTAGCGAACATAATTCCCAGGCAAAATCCAAGCATCGCCCCGAGAAATGCGGGGGTGATCATGACGCTGAGCGAAGAGGCACTCTTGGTGTCAGCCAACAAGAAGGCCGCATACGCCAAACACAGAGGCCATATCATAGGCGGAGGTTCATAGCGGGGGTTACCTCCTAGGTGAAATAGTGTTATGCAAGGACTCCCGAATGGCCCGCGCTCGTTAGGACTCTTCTCATCGGTCTAGGCCGCCGACCAAGAGGATGTTGTGGGTTCGACGTAACTCAGCATCGCTTGCTTCAATTGCGAGTCCACTTCGTCTGCGATGGTCATAACCTCCAGCAAAACCTTGCTGAAATCTACTCTGGCAAGATTATTTTGGAGGGTATTAAAGATGCTGACCTGAAGGATGCGCGATTCTTCCACGCCAAGAAGACCCAACGCACCACCCAGTCCTCTGCAAACCAATTGAGATCGCATCGCTCAGAAAACTCATCCACGAAAAGCTAGAGCACCCCGCTGCTCACCGTCTGGTTCCAGCTGAGAGCGTCGCAGACATATTGGAACATGACCTTGACGCTACGATTCAATACTGGATGGCACGGTGCAGAAGGACGCCGAGCTAACCTGTATTAGGCCGAACTTTAAAGATCGCATGCGTCGCAAATCTCCGTGTTCGCGTGCTGCGACGGAGATTTCTGCCTTTGTTGCTATTGGCAATCGTAAACGATAAATCAGGAAAAAGCCCGAACCCGTGTGGGTCCGGCCTGAAACATGCGTGTCTGAGTATAGTCAATAACGCGGTCGTGAGGGTCTGAACGTCGAGGTTCCCGACATTAACCCATGACCACTTGACTGAAGCACAGTACCCGTTAACGGTTTCACTGACTCTTCAGTTTTATACATTTCCCAGTTCACTCCTGAATGTCGTTCTCCACGACTAGCATCGCGCCGCCCAGCTTGCGTTCGTCTAACCGCCTACGCCGGGGGTTGCCTTTGCATCCGGTGTGTGGGCACGCACAAGCGATCTCCGGCGTCTTTTCCGTTGCCTCACACTCGGCGCTGCAGTACTTGGCCGACGTTGTCACGCACGAACAGAGCGGGTGTGAACACTTCACTGCTTTCTCAGAAGCCATTTCTTTCCTCCCAACTTCGGATCAAGATCGGATGATCCAGGTCCAAATGCTAGTCTCCAGGAAAGAGTGTTTCTGTACAGAAAGGAACACCTTGCGGTTCGCCGTACTGAGTCCATGGTTTCCGCTGCTGTGGAAGATCGCATCCGTGAACTGTGCGCAAAAGCTCTGACGGCGCAAGAATCGGAATTGCATGCGATCCTTTCCGCCCTCCGATCTGCCCTCCGTGCACATGCCGAGCGTCTCAGGAAACTCGCTGCCGCGAAGCTTGTCAGCATTGACGGGAATCGGTTGCAGAACAGGCGTTCCGCCTAATTGAAAACAGCGAGGTAATCGCTTATGAATCTCCGCCTAATCTTCTGGCCTCTGTGCATGGCATATGTCGGCTTCCTTTTAGCCAGCACCAAGAGTGCGTCTTCTCTCAATGTGGTGATCATCGCGGCCTTTCTGGGAGCGTTGATTGGATTTGCCCTGGGAATTATGTTCGGGAACAGAGCGCACCGGAAAGCACACCTAAGCGATGGAGTTCGCCGTTAGTATGAGCTGGTGCCGCCCTCCTGCCGCCCGTCAATTACCCCGAGTACCATCCGACATCCCTACCCATTGAGTTCGGCGTCAACGGAGATTCCCCACTGCTTCAGCAGCCATTCCGGGATATAGCAACGGTTTTTGTTGAGTTCACACCACCGCTGCAGCGCCTCCGAGGTTGCACAAGTCTGGTCATCCAGTCCAAGCTTCTGAACCTCTACTTCGAACGCGGTTGGCAGTCTGGGAATTGGGGAGAGTTGTCCGGTGGTCCAACTTGGATTTCCGCGTCTGCGAGGCATCAGAACGCCTCTTCTCTTCGAGACGATGATACGCCGCCTACATCATCTCGGGGTTACAATCGCACGGAGGTGGCCCGACATGAACGAGAAATGCGAGACGTGCGAATCGTTATCGACATCCCATGTTGAGGCTGTAACCCGTCAGCTCCAGCGCGCGATGGCACTGCATTGGGCCTTGCGACTCGCGGTGATACTCGGGAGGTAATTCTCGGCTTGAGTGACGCCCAAGAGAAGACGCTGGATGCTTGGGTAAGTTTGTCTGGTCACTTGGGCGAGCATTCGCTCGATAGTAGGGCGGCCTAATCCGCTGCGTGGCGGCGCTTTGCCTTTGCGAGTCCGTTTGCTGGGCCTGAATTTCTGATGCCGGGCCTATTTGGAGTACCGAAAGACCCGACCATTCGTCTAGCCCGACCCTATTCGAGTAGGTTGTTGACCTGTGCCATGAAGTTGCCTAGAGTCTTTTCGCTGTGAGCAGTTGCTCTGGGGAGAGCTGCTTAAATGCGCTGTGGACGCGCCTCAGATTCCCCCGATCTGGGGCGCTTTGTTTTGCGGCTCCGCCCCACCGACCTCTGCTTGCGCGACGTAACGATGCCATCATTTTCTTCTCTGGCAGATACACGCGATTACGTTGAAGGCTTCCCGAGCGTTAGTTTTGGAGTGGGATTAACTTCTTTGCGTACTTCCCGAATAATGACGCCATCCCACGAGAATTGAAGGCTTTGACGAAATGATACGGTCGCCCTAGTCAGGCAAGCTGAAGAACGACCAGATACCAAGACAGTCGGATTCACCCGAAACGGCGGAAGAATACTGACTACAGCGGGATCCTACGAGCTGGCAGGGTATAGCTGACCCGTTATGGGGTCAACGCGGCTCATCAAGAAGCTATCAATTTTCTCCAAATTTCACTGACTTGACCTTTGTCCTGGAGTTCGCTGCGCCGGTTAACCTGCAACTTCGAGAATATGTTCGAGAGATGGAACTTTACAGTACTCTCTTGGACATTCAAGATCGCCCCAATTTCTTTGTTTGAGAGCCGACGCTTCACCAATTCGATGACTTGACTTTCACGCTGGGTAATCCCCTGCCCGGTTGGAGACTCGTTGACACTCTTCAGTGATGTGATGGAGTGTCGCACATAAGCCTCCAATACATCGGACGAGATCCACAGTTTGCCTTGTGCTACGCAGTGAACGGCTTGCACCAGCTGCTCACCGACCTGCGGGTATGCTGCAAACCCATGAATTCCGAGTGAGAGTAACCGAACAATTTCTCCCGGAGGCTGCTCTTGGTCGAGGACGACAAATTTCGCATTCGGGTGTCGCTTCCTCAAAACGCAGAGACACTCGCTCAATGGCAGGTCGATTCCTCCGCGATCGATTATGAAAACGGGAGCTGTTCCCTCCGCTGGCCTGTGCACGATCAGATCGTCGAGAGTGACGGCATGGAGATCCCGGTTTTTCGCGAGTATTCCAAGCAGATAACGGGCCGCGAGACGGTTCTGGTCGACGATGTAGACGGGAAGTGATGTCGAGGTCTTGGCTCGACCGGTTTGGTTCTGCTTAGGACAAAACTTCGATCGCACAACCCGAATAGCCATCCTGCGCCTTCTCAGCTGGCCGTGGTTAGCGGCTAAGGAAGCCGCGGCTTGCCGCGCTGGTAAGTCACTGTTTGAAGGACGGAGTGGAGAGCGGCTTCATGCGGGCTTCCTTGCGGAGAGCCCGCAACTCTTAGACTCAGACTACCGTACCAGCCCAGATCCTTCAGTGTTACGAAGGTTCAATGGGTGATAGGAAAATGGACATGGCTTCCTTTGCCGGCGCAGAGCTGCATACAGGAGCGACACGCGATCAGCCTGCTGACGTCCAGCAGTGGGTTAAGGGTCACCTCACGCCTACTCAAGGCAACTGGTCCTCCGCGAAGAGTGGAGGATGCAACTCTACCAGGTGTCGAGGCGAGTCTCCATCGAGTGTGATTGGATGTACCTCTGTCTCTCGCCGGTTCCCATTTGATCTGACCTCGGATCATTCTTTCGGCTTATAGGGACACTTGAGCCTCCCTGCCTGACATTGCGACAGAGGCAAATGAGGCTCTGTTGTTGCAGCATAAGCGGCGACTCAATGACGCTGCGAATGAAACAACCGGAACGCCGCCAAACTCCACGGACAACGATTGAACGGCTCGCATATATCGATATCGAGCCGGATAACGGTGGCAGTGTGGGGAATGTCTCTGAGGGAGGGCTTTGCTTTGACTCCATCGCCCCCGTCCAGCGGAATACGATGATCCGTTTGTGGTTTTCCGAGTGCAACCAGCGAATCGGCGTCGACGGCGCACTGGCCTGGACGGACGCGACACAAAAGACGGGGGGCGTGCGATTCACTACGCTGTCCGCAGAAGCTCGTGAACAAATCCGCAATTTGATAAGACAACCTAGACTCCTCGTCGCAGACGAGGCGTCCACACCGTCTGTCCAACTGCCGCACGGATTTCCCGCGCTTAGTGCCAGCCGACCGGACATGAAGGCTCCCCGCGCTTCCGCCTCGATTGCAGTTGTGTCACCTCAGGTAAAACCACCAACGCCACTAAGCGGATTCTCGCGCGGTTTGGCGACCGGACTTCTCATTTCGGCTCTCGTGGCGACCGTATTCTTGCTTCACTCCTATCGCCGTCAGTTCGGTGAGTCTCTCATCCAATTGGGAGAACGATTGACCGCAAAACCCCAAGAGCAGACACAAATGATGTCGCCAGCTTCGCAGACGAAGTTGCCACCACCGCAAGCGGTGTACGGGGTGAGTGTCGAAGTCGAAAGGCGGTCGCCGACACGTGCGCTGATTCCAGCTAAACGCCCCGACACGGTCCCGCCGAAGCCCCAGACAAACCCGGCTAAGCCCCAGCAGGCGAGGCGCGATCCTGCGGGCAGTGCAGCGGTTTCGTCAACACCTCCGACAATTTCTTTACCAACGACTTCCGTCGTGCCCAACTCCAACCTTATTCTGGGTGAACTCGGCACGACTCCGCAGCTCGTACCAGCGAACCATCCCAGCGGTCGTACTGTGGATTCAAGAGAAGAGAACGCCGGCTCAACATCGGAAATGTACTTCGAAATTGGCAAATTCAAAGACGAGTTTTGGGCTCGCAAGGCAACAGACCAACTAGCACAACTCGGGTTTCATGCCACCGTCATTGAGAAAGGCCATCTTTGGATGAATTCCTACTACGCACTTGTGGGCCCCTACCGCGATGACGAAGGAGCCACCGAGGCACATAAGAAGTTGGTCTCCCGCGGTTTCAAGCCACGAGCTTTCGAAAGGGGCTCTCGGACCCTCACTTTCAACGGCGGGTGCGACGCTATCGGCCGATTGTTACACTCTGGGCCGACACTAAGCCGTGCGCACACGCCTGTCGAAAATTGCACAATTGGTTGGGAATCCTACAGCGCCCATGCACTTGTGAAATTTGTGCAAGACAATTACGTTGTCGCCACAGCGGACGGAAAATGGGTGAAGCGCGGCATTAGGTACGAGCGTGATGCGTTTGTGTATAGAAAAAATGGTGACGGATCGCGGACCCTCATTGAGATTTGGTTCGCGGGTATGAGTCAGGCACTCGTATTTGGCAAGTCATCCTGATCGACATTCCGAGAAGAAACCCCGCGCACGTAAAATCACGCGCCAAGAACAAGAAAGCGCAGGAAGAGTCTACAGGTTCGAGGATCCATTCCGTCCAAGCTCTAAGAGGATGCGTATACCGCGATAAAAATTCTCCTTGTTATAAGCCGTCTCCCAACGATTCAAGACCGCCCTCATTTCCTTGCTTGCATTTTTTATGGCAACTTGTGCCCGAGGCCGAGTTTTTCTCAGACGCTTTAGTGACTCGAGCGACTGAACGATCTCTGGCTCCCTGCGCTTACGCGAAGTCCGAGCATTCCGTATCCACCGAGGCGGAATATTCGCCCGATATTTCAGAAAACCACGGACAACCGAGCCTGAGCTGGATGAAAAGAGCTTGGCTTCTCTCGGCATAAGACGCCTCTTCAAAAATGCCCCGCGGGTTGCCAATGGGCTTCCCGCGGGCGCAAGTAATAAAGAACACCCGCCAGCGCCAATCGTACAAGCGCGCGGCCCCAGATCAAATACGCCGGGTAGAGGCTACGCACGTCAAGCGTGTACAGCGAAACGAGCGGCGTGAGTGCAAGGATGCAGAGGCCCACGATGAGTGCGTCAATGATTGCCACGTTGCGCTCGGGGTTGCGGGAGGCGAAAAAAAGCATCACGCTGAGCATGAGCACCATCCCACCCATCTCCTTCAGAGCCGCCAGCAGCAAGGTGGAGATTTCAGACTCGGGAGGATGCATGAACATGCGCATGATGAGGGGCTTGTTGCTCAAGATCATGAGTAGGCCCCCAATGCCAAGGAGCAACGCTAGAAAACCGAGCACGACCCGCAGGGCACGATAGGGTGGTTTTGACATGGCACCATCCCTCCTTTGCCGTCAACCAAAATACGCTCATTGGCGTGTTCTCGCACATTGAAGCCAATTCCAGCTCGCTGAAGCTCGCAGAATCTCCCCCCACATCTCATGTAAAAATGCGCGACCTAACGATGCAGGATCAGGGACCACCCGGTCGGCGTGTTGAATCTCCCGGGTCAGAGGTCTAGAATTCTCCTACCATACTTCTAAAACTGTGGGAGGTTCCTATGCCCCAGTACGAGTTCTTCTGCCACGCCTGCAAAAAAACATTCTCAAAGGTGCTGACGCTTGCCGAATACGAGCAAGGCGAAGTCATCTGTCCGGATTGCGGCAGCAAGGAAGTGGAGCAGAGTTGGTCTGCCTTCTCCGCCATCACCTCCAAGAAAAGCGCCTGAAGGGATTCCCCGAAGAGGCGTGTATGCACTTCGACAAATTCTCCGTCGGCTCCGTCCACATCAATCGGAGCACGCACGAGGCATGATGTCGTGATTGACCGTGGGCGCGATCCGCAAACGCATCATACGATCTTCAGGGAAGTTAGGTCTTAAGCGACCGCAAGAGCGACTGTCTCCATTGAATTCTGGCGTAAATGGCAGTACAGTCGATCGTATCTGGGCACGCGGCCGCCTCGGAGGCCAGCGATGATTTCTACGAAACCAGCGAATGAGAAGCACAGACTTGCGACACTACGCGGCTATGAGATCCTCGATACGGAACCCGAAGCAGCCTTCGACGACCTTACGTCGTTAGCTTCCTACATATGCCAAACTCCGATCGCACTGATTAGCCTCATCGATGCTGAGAGACAGTGGTTCAAATCGAAGGTGGGTGTTTCAGTGACCGAGACCTCGCGCGACATTGCCTTTTGCGCGTTGGCAATTTTCCAGTCAGATGTTTTTATCGTGCCCGATGCGAGTCAAGACGAGAGGTTTTCGGAGAATCCCTTGGTGGTTTCTGAACCTAAAATCCGTTTTTATGCCGGCGCAACTTTGATGACGGATGGTCAGGCACTTGGCACCTTGTGCGTACTTGACCGGGTGCCACGGACGCTGAGCCCGGAGCAGTTGGAGGCGCTCAGAGCTCTGAGTCGCCAGGCGCAGGCGCAACTTGAGCTTCGGCGTAACCTCAAGCGGCTGGGACAATCTCTAGCAGCGCGTGATCGAGCTGAGATCGAGAAAGAGCATACACTTCAAGAATTGAGGGCAGCTCTGGCGAACATCCACACCTTAGAGGGATTGCTGCCAATCTGTCTGTCCTGCAAAAAGATACAGGATCAAAGAGGCAACTGGCAGCCCTTCGAGTACTACGTGAGAACGCACTCTGAGGCGAAAGTCACTCACAAAATTTGCCCTGATTGTTCCAAGGCGATCTCGGCGTGAGTACAGCCTGCTACATCGAGCCTTTAACTCACGCCGTGCATTGATTGGCAGTTGAGTAGCCAGACATGGCGGATTTCTTGCGGGTCGCAAATGATTGGCAAGGTCATCTCCCACTACCGCGTAGAGGAACTTCTGGGCGGCGGCGGCATGGGAGTGGTGTACAGGGCCCAGGATCTAAGGCTGGGTCGGAATGTGGCGGTCAAGTTCCTTCCTCCTGACCTGGTCCGCGACCATCAGGCCCTGGAGCGATTTCAGCGCGAAGCACGCGCCTCCTCTGCCCTCAATCATCCCAACATCTGTACCATCCACGAAATTGACGAATCGGAAGGCCATCCTTTCATTGTGATGGAGTTCCTTGAAGGTCAGACTCTCAAGCACCTCATCACCGGTAAACCACTGCCCAGCGCCCAGATTCTTGACATCACCATCCAGATTGCCGACGCTCTGGATGCCGCCCACGAGTCTGGCATTATCCATCGCGACCTCAAACCGGCCAATATTTTCCTCACCCGGCGTGGCCAGACAAAAGTGCTGGATTTCGGCTTAGCGAAGCTGGTTCGCAGTCCTCACGGGGTTGCGCAAGAGGTCGGAGTTTCCACTCTCCAAACCCTAACTGCGGACGGGCATTTAACCAGTACGGGTACCGCACTCGGCACCGTGGCCTATATGTCACCGGAGCAGGCGCGTGGCGAAGAGCTTGACCTGCGTAGCGACTTGTTCTCCCTCGGCGCCGTCTTGTATGAAATGGCCACTGGCCGACTAGCTTTCGGGATAGGAACCACTGCGGTCGTCTTTGAGGCCATCCTCAATCGCACGCCCGTCCCCGCTACCCGACTCAATCCTGATCTCCTCCCAGACGTGGGCTGGATCATTGCCAAGTTAATTGAGAAAGACCGCCGTTTGCGTTACCAGTCGGCGGCTGAGCTTCGCGCTGATCTAAGACGGATAAAGCGGGATAGCGAGTCATCCGGGGTTCCCGCTCTGGCAATGCCGGAATCCCCCAAGTCTCGCTGGCGCTCTCGTACAATCATAGCTTCTGCGGCGGTCTGCGCCCTGTTGGTAGTGCTTCTGGCCCTGGCTCCTCGCAATTGGCGCGAGCGATTCTCGAACCTATTCGCCTCCCCGCGAATTCACTCTGTCGCTGTACTGCCCTTCGTGAACGTCAGTGCTGACCCCAACATCGAGTACCTAGCCGATGGCGTAACCGAAGGGATAATCAGCAGCCTTTCGCGAGTTCCTCAGCTGCGGGTGATGGCTCGAAGCACGGTGTTTAGCTTCAAGGGCCGGGAAGTGAGCGCCCAAAAAGTGGGCAAAGAGCTTGCTGTCGACGCGGTGCTTTTGGGGCGCATTGCCCAGCGTGGGGATACCCTGACGATTCAAACTGACCTGGTCAGCGTTTCCGATGGATCGGAATTGTGGGGCGGACAATACAATCGCAAGGTCGCTGATCTCCTCAGCGTTCAGGAAGACATTTCTAACGAGATCTATGACAACTTGCGACCCAAACTTACTGGCCAGGAAACCGCTCAACTGACCAAGCACTACACCGAGAACCCAGAGGCTTATCAGCTCTACCTTCAGGGTCTCTATTACCGAAACAAGTGGACCGAACGGGGCTTTACCAGGGCGATTGATTATTTCAAACAAGCAGCTGAGAGAGATCCAAATTACGCTCTGGCGTATGCGGGTCTTGCTGATGCCTACAATTTCTTGGGTGACTCCGGCTATGTTGCCCCTAAGGAAGTTCGCCAGGACGCTAAGTCGGCAGCAGTGCATGCTCTCAAGATCGACGATACACTGCCTGAGGCGCACATTGCCCTCGCTCTTGTTCGGGAAGCTTACGACTGGGATTGGCCGGGCGCGGAAACTGAATTCAAACGGGCCATTCAGCTTGATCCCAATTCCGCCACTGCTCACCAGTGGTATGGCGATTTTCTGATCAGGTTGGGCCGCCTGGAAGAGGCCAAATCTGAACTGAAGAAGGCCAAAGACCTCGATCCTCTTTCCCTGCCCATCAATAGCAGCGTGGGACTGCAGTTCTATTTTGCGCGGCAATACGAGCCTGCTATACAACAACTGAAAAAGACACTCGATCTCGATCCGAACTTTGTACCTGCGCAGCACGCGCTTGAAGCGGCCTACGCCCAAAGCGGGATGTACAGGGAGGCCGTTGGCGAGCGGCAAAAGGTTTTGACTCTTTCGGGGAATCCCGACCTGGCGGCGGCCATCGGCGAGGACTACCGCAAATCTGGCTACGCGGGAGTGTTGCAAAGCTCACTAGAAGGGTTAACAGAAGTCTCCAAAGAGCGCTACGTCTCTCCCTACAACATCGCACAGATCCACGCCCGACTGCAGGAAAAAGATCAAGCCCTGGCTTGGCTGGAACAAGCCTTCAGCGTGCGTGATAGCCAGATGACTTACGTAAAGGTTGATCCTGCCTTCGACGAGATCCGCTCCGATCCGCACTTCCAGCAACTCCTGCAGCGCCTCACTCTGCCACAGTGAACGTTCACCGCAGAGGATATCCCGGTTCTCTCGGCAAGTGACCGTCCACCCGCATCACCTTGGTTCCTGGCCGTACTTCGCGCACGTCGATAAACGCGATCGCACCGGGAATGGCGGTCACCAGTTCATTGGCCATGTCATTGGAATAGACCACCTTGGGGGCAGTGGCCGCTTCGGCGCGGAAGATTTTTGCGATCCAGTACTGTTTGAACTGTGACTCTGACATCTGGTAGATGGTCTTCAGCACCACGTCGCGCTCTCGGGCCACCGGCGCACGGATCAGCAAGACTACTGGAAGGTTGGCGTTCCAGTATTGCCGCTCGCCGAGGAACACTTTGCGAACGTCGGCCAACGTCAAATTGCTCACCGGCGTATCGGGGTGCACCACTATCGCAACATCGGCGTCATGGCTCTGCGCCGCCATGACCGCGCAGGCCAGGCAGACCCACCCCAGAAGCAGGACTCCGCACGCGGATTTCCAAGAAGGTCTCATGGCGGCCTTAGAAGGTGAACGCAGTCTGGAAAAACGCGCCGCCGACTCGAGGTTCGCCTACCCCTTGACGAAAGTTTCGATACTCGCCCTTGAATGCAGCGTAGTTCGTAATATCGTATCTCACCCCGACGAGCGAACCGACCAGGTCTTCCACGCTTGGCGTCCCCGTGATATCCCACACCGGTTCCACGACCGGCCTATGAATATACTCGAAGCGATAATAAGGCTTCCATTTGTTTTCCTGCCAAGGAAGCCGGTACGCCAGTTGCACATAGTAACCCGTGGTGTTAGATGTCTGCGATGTTTGTAGACTTTGGTGATGAACATTCTCGTATTCTGCGAGAAGCTCGGGACGCCCCTTGGTCCAGGTCACGTATCCTCCCGCGATCCATTCGCGAAAGTTTACCCCGGGCTGGGGTGTGAGTTCGTCGCGATAATATGAGCCCCCAACCTCCAGCCCGTAGAGGCGGGCGGGTCGGGCAAACAGATTAGCCACCCACGCCCGGTTGTCATTGACATCACCGCTGTCTCCTGCCCTGCTGAAGTTCGAGCTACGACCGTTGCCTAGTCCCAGGTTGTAGCCCAGCCCAAGGCCCCCCGACGGGATGTTTCCTTCGGCTTGTAAACCCACGAAATGGACCGGAATGAATGTTCCCCCGAACTTGACTATTTGCGGCCGGGCGATGGTTGTCTGCAACCAGGCCCCATGATGGAAGGCCGCGTTCCAATACCCGATCGGGGTGTGGTATTTGCCAAACGACATCTTGAAGTAGTCGTTGTAGTCGTAGCGAATAATCGTGCGTTCTACATTTAGCTCAAACGTGTTCGGCTGCGCTGTGAAGCTGACTTCGGCGAAATAGCTGACTTTCTGGGACAGTGGCGAAGCAAAGTGCAGCACGAATTGCCCCAGATCGAAGCCACTCACCGACCCCTTCTGGTCCGTTGCCTGGAAATCCACATCGCCGAAACCTCTGATCTGCAGTGACGGGTAATGGACTTCTGCCTCCCGGACTTCGGTTGGGCTTCCCATGTGCTCGGAGTGAGGAGCTGGCGCCGGAGTGGCGCCGGCCTCCACCGATTTGCGGCCGGTTCCGGTCTGCGAACTTGAGTCAGCGGGTGGAGTTGTCGTGGCCGGTTTGCGTTCATGGTCTTCCAGTTCGGCGATTCGTTTCTCCAACTGTTGGACACGGTCTAGCAGACTCTGGATAGATGCTTCACGTTCGGGTGATTGCGACGTAGACTGAGCCAACAGTGGGCTGGTAACCAACGAGACCAAGAGAAGCGGAAGTAATCGACAGAGCATGGTGTGACTCCTCAAAAGGGTGGTTGGGACCGAATTTCTCTGCATTCATTAGAAGGGACCCGACAAAGTCGCCCGCTAGTCTAGCCCGCTGGATGTCTTTGTCAAAGCATGGATTCCAGACAAGTACCACAAACGTTCGTGGAGAGATACGACGGCTAGATTGCGCAGAATGAGAGACGGGCCATGCAGTGGTTCTGGGACCAGTATCTTCCTGATCGCGGCCATTCACGATTTCGTCATGCTAAACGCGCTCGCCGAAGCTGCGTCCACCCGCGCGGCTCTGGGGCAAGCTGTAGATTTTCTGAAGCGCGTACTTGCTCCAAAGCCAGACGGAGAGCATGAGCACATTCAACAGATCCCATTTCGTGGGGAATCTTTCGCCCTAAGTTTTTCCGGCTCTAGAGGGTAACGACTGGCCATATCGAAATCGAGCGGAACGGTGAAGTCGCTTATCTTGAAGGACACTTGTCTTAAAGACAGTCTTAGGGAGATAACTGGGAAGGTCCGAATCCGCAAGTGACTTTGGAATGGGCAGTTCCCCTCGTAATGTCGATTGGCAGGCCTGGAAGCGTTCCACCAGCAAGGTATTCCGCAGGACAGTCACTTGGCTGAGCAACTGCACACGCGCTAGGAAGAGAAGTCGCGCGAGGGTCTTGTTAATTCGCGCTCGATGCCGTATTTCGCTGCCAGAAATTTCTGCAGTGAATTGGGCAACACCGGTGGCCAGTTCCTGCCAGGTCAGCAATTGCAGCCCACAGCGCAGAGTGCAACTCGTGACCGCCCGCATGACCAAATACCAGTTCTCTCGGGGGGATCGTTCTGCGTTCTTTGCGATGCCAGACGACCGGATCGTGATGATGTCCGGCGATGTCGTCTCCAGTTACCAGTTGATTCGCGGACCGCGGATTTCTCCGGCTGGCGGTCGTCCCGTCGCACGCACCCTGGCCTTAGAGTGAGCCCCTTCACTCGTCACAATGCGTACTCCTCGCAGCCAATTAAGCCTTCTTCAACAGTCGCGACAGCCAGATCAGTATGATCGCGCCGACAATCGCGACCAAGATGCTTGCAACAATACCGCCTGCTGGATAAATCCCCAGCGCGTTAAATATCCAGCCTCCGAGGACAGCCCCAACCATGCCCAGGAGCGTGTCCATCAAAGGACCGTATCCGCCGCCTTTCATGATCTTGCCCGCTGTCCAGCCAGCGACCAGGCCAACGATGATCAACCAGATCAGGACAGATAGCATGCTGTTCGCCCCCTAGACAACAAGCCCGTGCCTCGGCAGAGATCACCTTAGGCTGCGTCAGCGTCAACAGACAATCCCCAGTGCCTCAATAGCCATTCTGGAATGTAGCAGCGGTTTCTATTGAGTTCACACCAGTACTCTAGCTGCTTCGAGGTCGCACAGGTGTGCTCATTCAGCCCAAGCTTTCGGACCTGTATCTCGAACGCGGTTGGCAGTCGCGGTATTGGGACGAATTGTCCTGTCATCCAATTTGGGTTTCCGCGTCTACGAGGCATCAAAAACCGCCTCTTCTCGATCACAACGATGATACAGCCGCCCAGATCATCTCGGAGGTACAATCGCACCGAGGCGGCCATGAACCAGAAATGCGAGACGTGCGAATCGTTATCGACATCCCAGGTTGAGGCTGTAAGGAATGATGGTCCAAGCGAGTTTAGGACGCCACTCTAGCCTTACGGCCTGAGGAAATCGGTGCTATCCCCGTGGGCGCCGAATCCGCTCTCGGCTCGATGAATTCAGCGGCGCGTTTGCTTCTAAGCAGCCTATTCTCTGCACCGCGATCGCGACCGTGTCTTCCACTGCCGCAATATCAGCCGTATTCACTATGCTTCGGAGTTCTTCGATGAGGGCATGACTTCGGCTCCGAATCGTGCTGGAATTTTCTTCGGCCATCCTCAGCCAGTAGCC